>JBPOGH010000001.1:0-689831 GCA_051252135.1 Verrucomicrobiaceae bacterium
AGAACTTTGAGCAGTGAACAGTGAGATTTGAACGCTGAAGGTGCGGGGAGTGGGGAATGAACTTTGAGCAGTGAACAGTGAGATTTGAACGCTGAAGGTGGGGGGAGCGGGGAAAGAACTTTGAGCAGTGAACAGTGAGATTTGAACGCTGAAGGTGCGGGGAGTGGGGAATGAACTTTGAGCAGTGAACAATGAGATTTGAACTCTGAAGGTGCGGGGGATGGATGGGGAGCGGGGAAAGAAGGCATGAACTCATTTGAAGACTTGGGTTCTGCTTGGAGGATTGCAGATTGCCGGTGGCTATCTTCACTGCGTTTCGGTTCGTGCTCGATATTGGCGCCCGTTACCGGGGCCCACTTTTGAGAGGTCGAGGGGCTTGATACCGAGTTGGTGGGCGGGGGAGTTGGGGTGGAGGCGGAAGTCGCCGTTTTGGGGGTCGATGAAGAGGGGGTCTTGGGCGAGGCTGTTTTGGTCGACGCCTTCGGCTTGTTTTTGGGCGAGGAAGGTTTTGCCGAGGTCGGGGTTGCCGGCGCAGAAGTAGATGTTGTGATCGGTGTCGGCGTCTTTGGCGAAGGCTCCGGAGGGGGTGCGGAAGTTTTTTGTTTCCTGGTAGAAGACGATCTCCTTGCCGGGTTGGTAGAAGATGTTGCGCTGGTAGGCTCCGCCGGTGAGGGGGCCCTCGTAGAGCTTGAGGAACATGGGGGCGCGTTCTTCGCCCTTGTGGGTGCCGGGGCGGATGTCGGCGATGATGTTATTGATGCAGCGGTTGTTGAGCTTGATCTGCATGCCTTGGGCGACGCAGCGGTAGATGAGGTTTTCGGTGATGAGGGTGTCGCGCTGACCGCCATCGGTGCGGATGGATGACTGCATCACGGTGGGGGCGAGGAGGTCGTGGATGTAGTTGCGGCGGATGATATTTCCGGCGCCGGCGCCGCGGATGTAGATGCCATTGCCATCGTTGAGCTGCTGCATGGCGTGGTGGATTTCGTTGGATTCGATGAGGTTGTCGTGGCTGTGGAGGAAGGGGCGGATTTTCTCGAGGGTGGCGTTTTTGGTGGGGCCGGTTTCGTGGCGTCGGATGGTGCGCGAGAGCTCGCGGGCGTTTCCGTTTTTGGAAAAGAACTTGGTGATGACGCCGGAGATGATGATGCCGGAGTAGGGGGTGTGGTGGATGAGGTTGTGGGCGACGCGGTTTTCGCCGCTTTGCCAGAGGAAGATGGCGGGCGAGTGGGCGTGGATTTGGCCGGGGTGATGGATGTGGTTGTTCTCGATGAGGTTGTGATGGCTGAGGTCCTTGGTGCCGGGGCCGTAGCCGCAGAGGAGGATGCCGGTGCCGCCGAGGTGCTCGATGTGATTGGAGTGGATGCGGTTTTTTTGGCTGTGGAGGTCGAGGCGGATGGCGGTGCCGCCGCTGTGGAGGAAGTGGCAGTTTTCGACGGCGCAGTTTTCGGTGCCCCGGAGGCGGAGGAGGGCGTTGGCTTTGTCGTGGAATTGCCAGTCGTGCTGGAGGCCTTTGTCGGAGGAGGCCATGCGGTCGGCTTCGCCGCGGGTGAAGGTGAGGCCGCGGAAGCGGAGATTGCGGACGGGTTGGTCGGTGGGGCCCTGGAGATCGTGTTGGCCTTCGACGAGGAGGTATTCCTTGAGACGGGGGATGCGGATGTCCTTTGGGGGGCCGTCGGCTCGGGGCCAGAGGTAGACTTTTCTTTCCTGGGTGTTGAGGACCCACTCGCCGGGTTGGTCGAGGGCATCGATGACGTTTTCGACCCAGGCGGAAGTTGTTTTGGGAAGGAAATGGAGCGGGGTCATCGCGTAAGTGGCGGCGACCGAGGTGGTGGCGATTTGCTTTTTGGGGGCGATGGATTTGAGCGGGAGGATGTTGACGATCCAGGCGTGGTTGGGGCGGACGACAAGTTCGACGTCATCGAGGTTGGGCCAGGCGCGCATGGTGCCATCGGGGTAGGCGAGCTGAACGCGGGAGGTGGCTTTTGATTCGAGGGGGATGAAGCCGGCGGAGCGGGCGCGGGGGAGGAGGCCCTGGGAGTCGTAGAGGGTGTAGAAGCGTTTTGGGGCGGCTTGGGGGAGGTCGGCGACCCAGACTTTTCCGTGGGCGGATTGGGGGAGGAAGGGAGGTGGGGTCTCGAGTTTTTTCCAGCTGGTGAGGTCGAGGTCGGAGCTGAAGACGGGTGTTTCGCCGGGGAAGGCCTCGTAGGTGATGGTGGCGTTTTCGGAGGAGTCCTTGAGGCTGAAGACGACGGTTTGGGAGAGGCGGTAGTTGCCGCCACGGATTTGGACGGTGATGTCCTTGTCGGATGTTGTTTTTAGCTCGCGGACGGCATCGCGGGCGCGCTCGAGCGTGGCGAAGGGGGCTTCTTTGGTTCCGGGGGCGGAGTCGTTGCCGCTGGGTGAAAGGTAGAAGTCGGCGGCGCTCGCGGGGATGAGTACGAGGAGGCTGAGGAGGAGGTGTTTCATGACGGGCGCCGGAGGTAAGGGGTTCTAATTTTTAGGGAGGTGACTGGTGAAGAAGTCGATGGTGGCGCGGATGATTTCGGCGCGGGTGGGGGCGATGTCGGCGTCGACTTTTCGCCAATTGTGTCCGGCGTTTTTGACGATGAGGATTTTGACGGGGGCGTTGAGTTTTTTCGCTTCCTTGGCCATGCGGTGGGCGTGTTTGACGGGGATGGTGGTGTCCTTGTCGCCCTGAATCATGAGGAGAGGAGGGCTGTCCTTTTTGAGATAGGTGACGGGGCTCATTTCGCGGTAGAGGTGTTGCTTTTTATCATCGGACAAATGGGCATCGCCGAGGATGCGAGGGGCGAAGCGGTTGCGGAAATTGGGTCGGTCGTCGTGATTGAAGAGGTTGATATCGACGAAGTCGCAAGGGCCATACCAGGAGAGTCCGGCGGTGACTTGGTAGGAGACTTTGGCGAGGTTGGGATCGCCGATGAGGGTGTCGGGTGGCGTGAGGAGGAGCATTTGGGCGAGGTGCCCGCCGGCGGAGTCGCCGAAGACGAAGAGTTGATTGGGGTCGAGGCCGAGAGAGGAGGAGTTTTTGACGAGGTAGCGGAGGGCGTCCTTGGAATCGATGACGCAGTTGCGCATGAGGCTGCCGTTGCGAGCGAGGCGATACTCGACCGAGGCGACGGCGAAGCCTTCTGCGAGGAGGGGTTTGAAGACGGCGGCGAAGGAGCCCTTGGCGGCTCCGGCACGACTGCCGGCGGCCCAGCCTCCGCCGTGGGTGTAGATGAGGAGGGGGGCCTTGTCGGCCTTGTTGGCGGTGGGGTAGTAGAGGTCGAGCTTGAGCTCTTTTTTCCCGACGGTTTTGTAGGTGAGGTCGAGTTTTCGTTCGCCGCCGGTTTCGAGGTAGCTGGGGCGGTTTTGTTTTTTCGCTTTCTCGGGTGCGGGAGGCTCTTGGACGGGGTCGGCGCTGAGGAGGAGGGGTGAGAGGAAGGCGAGAGCGAGGAGGGCGGGGAGCTTGAAGATTGATTTCATCGGCTTTGAGGGAGGTTTGGGTGTCAGGGGGCTGTTCCCCGGGCTGAGGATTGTTGCCTTGTTGAGGCTGCTTGGAATGGGATGAATTGGGGTCCAGGAAGCCTGTTTAGCCTCGGGTTCAATGTCGGTAAGACGGGTTGTCAGTAAAAGTGCTACTCCTCATACAAGAACCTTCGTGAACCATGGCGGATGCTCAGAATTTGGACGGTCTTTTTGTTCACCGAGAAGATGATGCGATATTTTGAGGGGAAGGCTTGAAAGAGGAGTTGGCGGAGTTCCTCATTTCCCCAGAGGCCGTTTTCTGGAGCCAGTGGGTGGGCTTCGGGAAGTTGTCTCAAGGTTTCGATGTGGGTTTTGATTGCCTCATACCACTCAGCAACTTTTTCGGGAGCTTCTCCAGCCAACCACGTCAAGGTGGACTCAAGGTCTTCCAAGGCGGTGGGAGAAAAGACGATTTCGTATTCCTCCACGCCCTAAAGGAATTTTGCGTCAAGTTTGGCGAAGACGTCTCCGGCCGGGATACCTTTTCCGCCTTCACGGAAATACTTCATCGCTTCCTGGAGACGTGAGTCTTGGCGCGCTTGTTCAGCCAAGGCCGCCATTTCCTCATATGAAGCGGCATCCTGAACGACGACGGCGGCCTCACCATTGACAGTGAGTAGCTCAGGACCACCTGTTTCCTTGAGGGCTGCAATATGCGCCTTGGTGTTCCGAACGAAATCGGAGAGAGGCTTGATGGAATTGGCTTTGATCATCTGATAACAGTAAATTTACATGTGAGAATAGCTCCGTGGTTCGCCAAGTCAAGATTTCGCGTCTCGAGCTGAAGCGGTGAGTTTGGACCGTACTTTCGGTGCTCGTGATTGGGGGGACAATTGGCAAGGCCGTCGCTGCGCAGGATTGTTGCCTCGTTGAGGCTGCTCTTGGCCGGTGCTATTTGTATGTATTGGCAGGTGTCCAATTGGGGATGCCTTTTTCCTTGAGCTGTTTGGCTTGGAGGATTTGGAGGAAGTAGTCGCCTTGCTTGGGGGTTTCGAGGCCCTCGTTGATGGCGAGGGGGGCTTGGACGGATTGCCACCAGGCTTCGTATTCCTTTTGGAGCTTTGCGACGAGGTCGGGGTGCTTGGCGGCGAGGTCGTTTTCCTGCATGAGGTCGTTGTTGACGTCGTAGAGGAGTTCGTTGTGGACGAGGCGCCATTTTTGGGTGCGGACGGCGGAAGCGAATTTCGCTTTTTCTTTGGTGAGTCCTTTGCTTCCCCAGCGTCCTTTATTGAAGAAGAGAGAGCGGTCGGGCCAATCCGCTTTGGGGTTTTCGAGGAGGGGGAGGAGGGAGCGGCCGCCGGGAGGGAGTTTGCTCTCGGGGACTTTAGCGCCGGTGAGGGCGCAGAAGGTGCGGTAGAAATCGATGTCGGCGGCGAGAGCGGGGATGTCGGTGCCATCTTGGGTTTTTCCCTTGAGATACCAGAAGGAGGGGACGCGGGTGCCGCCTTCCCAGAGGGAGTTTTTGGTGCCCTTCATGTTGGCATTGAAGGCGGTTTGGGGTTTGCCGTTCATTTTGAAGCGGCCCATGGACATGCCGTTGTCGGTCATGAAGATGACGAGGGTGTTTTCGAGTTGATTCCACTCTTCGAGCTTCTTCATGAGGAGGCCGAAATTGGTGTCGATGTTTTCGATCATGCCGTAGCGGGCGGCGGCTTTGCCATCGAGGCCGAGGTCTGTGAAGCGCTTGATGTTTTCCTCGGGTGCGTAGAACGGACCGTGGGGTGCGTTGAGAGAGATGTAGGAAAAGTAGGGTTGCTTGGCGTCGATTTGTTCCTTCATCCAGCCGAGGGCGGCCTGGAAGAAGACGTCGGTGCAGAAGCCTTTGGTTTTGACGACGGTGTCGTTGTGGAGGATGAGGTTGTCGAAATATTTGGCATCTTTGTTTCCGATGAAATCGCCGAAGACTTCCTGGCCGAGGCCGCCGGCGCCGTGGATGAAGACTTCGTCGAAGCCGCGGTTATTGGGAAGGTATTCTTCGCCTTCGTCGCCGAGGTGCCATTTGCCGAAGATGCCGTTTTTGTATCCGGCTTTTTGGATGGCTTGGGGGAAGGTGACGACATCGAGGGCGAGTCGCTCGCGGCAGAGGATGGTGTGGGAAACGCCGACGGCGAAGGGCTCGCGTCCGCTCATGAGGGCGGCGCGGGTGGGGGTGCAGGTGGGGTTGACCTGAAATTGGGTGAAGCGGGTGGACTTCTGGTAGAAGGCGTCGAGGTTGGGCGTTTTGAGGATGGTGTTGCCCATGCAGGAAAGGTCGCCCATGCCCTGGTCATCGGTGAGGACGAAGACGATGTTGGGGCGGGAGTTCTCGAGCGGGGCGGCTTGAAGAGCCACGGTGAGAGAGAGGAAGAAGGTGAGGATTTTCATGAGGAGGGATCGGGAGTGGGATTCAATTTGGAAGGGGTGGGAGCATTGCAGAGGCGAGTCCTGCAAAGGTGGGCATGAGGTTAGTAGAATTATTCACGGCTATTCGGCCTCAACCAACGAGACACAATCGAGACCAAAGAGGGCTCCCTTGCTTTGCGGGTTCTTCCCGACCACTTCGATGCGGATGAGAAAGGAGTTGTCCACCGGTGCGAAGGTGCCCAGCGATACCGCCCCGGATGGGATGGGTTTGTTTGCGTAAAGATCAAGATCACCGCCTGCTGCCTCACCGTTTACAGTTACCCGGACCGTGCCGAAATCGAAACTCCTGGTGGCATGTAGCGCAATTTTCTGGAGTGCGGGGCTTGGTGCAGGAATGCGCAACTCGACATGATCTTCGATCCGGGCATCTCGGAAAAGGATGTGGTCACTCTCGTTCCAAACTCCTTTGTATTGCTTCAAACCTTGTTCTTTCTCTCTGATCTTGCCGGATTTTGACGTGACCATCTTTAGCTCAAAATCGATGGCGTTTTTAATGTCGTTTGGCTTTGCAGGCTTTTGAGCTGAGTCCGTCGCCGACATGTCCGGTAAAGGCGGGACATTGAGTATCTCCTCGGGTTCCGGCTTACGGTTCGAGGTGGTCCCGGGATCGGCATACCAATACGTCCCCACCTGGTAACCCATGGGCTGCTCGGCAAAGGCCCATATTTCCATATCCACTTGGATCGATTGAGCAAACGGCATCGTGTCGAGAGCGCGGGTGCGGGTTTCGGTGTTGTATCCCTGAGTATTCCTCTTGCCGATGATCGCTTTGGGCTTTCGGTTGAGCTTGTTATACTTGTGCGAGAAGACCTGAGCATGAAAGGGGTGCTCGTAAAAATCGGTCATCTTGCCACCCCAGGCGTAGCCGTAATAGTCCTCGGTTCCGGTGCCAAAGATTGAGGGGAAGTCCTCACCGTCGACCCAAATTTTGGCATCTCCTTCACCCCACCATTTTTCAACCGGGTTCATGACTGTCAGGGTGTCGCCCACATAGACACCGCGCCCCTTCGTAGTCACGTAGTTCCAGTCGGATCGCGGCCGCGTCGGGGTAGGATATTGCCCCCGCCACATGGCATGGAAAAGCATCGAACGATCATCCCAGCTCCAGTCACCTGTTTTTACTTTCAGCTCAAGGTCGACCGGCTCTTCGCCGAGATTCACCAACGACACCTTGCCCCCCGTCCGGTATGGCATGACCCAACGGCAGGTCATCACACCGTCTTGGGCCACGGTGCGATACCACCCCTGGAAGGGATTCAGGCCGATGCCGGAACCGAAGAAATCTCCGATCGGGCACCAGACCGTTTCCTTGCCGTCGAACTCCATCTTGAGCACAACGGTGCGGGTCACCTCAGGATTGGCATAGTCACCCAACTTCACGGAAAGTTCGCGCACCGCTCCGACACCGGAGGGAAGATCGAGTGACTTTTCCTCTTTGTTCGCCAAGGTCGCGCTGAAGCCTGTGGGATTGCCGGCACGGGACGGGGTGGGGTTCAACAAGGTCTGACATGTTTTCCGGGTCAGCGCTTTTGCCGCCTCGAAATCGTCCATGGTGAAGCTCTTCACCTGAGTTCCTTCGGCATACTCACGATAGGTGAAAATGAAGAAGAATGGCATCTTGGAGAGAGTGACCTTACAGCTCCCGGCGTAAGGAATCGGGAAGAAGTTGACGGCCGACAAATGAGAAGAGTGGGCTAGCGGATAGGGGATTAATCCCTTGCCTTGAAAGAGCGTCAGCGGGTGTCCCTCCAGCGCAGGCGTTGTCTCTCCGTCCAAATAGAAGCGGATCACGGTGTCTTCATCCAAATAGTTGATTGGCCACCAAGAGCGGGTGATGACGCCCGGTGTATCCGATTCCATGAGGACCCATTCCTGACGGCCTTCATTTTCCTCAATACGGATATACCTGCCCTGTTGCTTTTCACCGACATTGAAATCAGCATTTTCGAACCAACCCTTTTCGTCATCCGGGGAAACGGAGGCACGGTTATAGCTACTATCTTGCTTGAGCCGGAAATCCGGCGATGGAAAGCGACCTACGGCATCGCGGTCGACCATGTCTTTCAACAGCGATTCAATGGTCACGGTGGTGTCCGCTTGAAGCGCAAGCATGTTCATCACATGCGCCGCGACACAGAGTATCCTCAATTTCCTCATTGTTATGATCTTCGTTATTGTTCCAGTGCGAGGGCAAATCCGGGCGGATGCCAATACAGCCGCCCGGATCATAGAATGATGCTTGAATCCACCACCTATTGAAGTGGGGGATTTACTTTAAGGGGTGTTCTTTAAGTAGTTCTTCGGGGGTGTAGAGGCCTACCTTTTCTTTAATTTCCTCGCGGACTTTCTTCACCTGTCCGGGGCGGATTGGGGAGGCCTTGTTTCCGAAGGAATTCCGGACGAAGGTGAGGACCGAGGAGATTTCATCGTCGTCGAGGAGGCCGCCGAAGGCAGTCATCGGAACGTGGCCGGGGTATTCCTTTCCAGCGACCTCGATGGGGCCCATGAGGCCGTTCAAGGTGAGCTTGATGAGGCGATCGGGATCGCCTTGCGACCACTTGGTGCCGGCGACCGGTGGGAATCCGGCGTCGGGGAGACCTTTGCCGTCCGGTTGGTGGCAGGTGGAGCAATGAGCTTCACGGGCGTAAATCTCGGCTCCTTTGACGAAGCGTGCGGCGTCTCCTTTTGCGAGGTGCTTGGGGGCGTTGATCTTCGGGCCGACTTCGGCTTTGACGGCCTTTCCTGAGAAGACGTCTTTGGCGAACTCGAAGCTTTGCTTTGAGTGGTCGTCGATGCCTTTGGCCTCGGCGATTGCGAGAACAGCGACTCCTTGGTCTGCTGGCAGGTAAGAGGCGGCGGCGATGGCTTCGAGGCGGACGCGGCCGTGGTCGTCGTCAGCTGCTTTGGAAAGAAGCCCGGTCAGATTGGGCAGCTTATGCTCATTGAAACGGGCGACCCGCACGGCGGCGGAACGAACGCGGTGGTCCTTTGAGTTGAGGAGTTCCTCAAGAAGGGTGGGATCGATTTGATCCGCTCCCCAAGTGACCCAGAGGGCTTCGAGTTTGTGCCGATCGTCGCTTTGCCCGGAGGCCCAGGCGGCGGCGGCCTTTGAGACTTCGGAAGCGTCGCGCTCTCGGAGTTCGCGACGAGTGCGGTAGCGGGTGCGGTACTCGGGGAGGGTGAGGTTTGCGAGGAGCTCATCGATGGATGCTCCGTCAACCTTTGCGGGCTTCACCAAGGGGCGAGACGGATAAGTGACGCGGTAGATGCGGCCGTGCTTGTGGTCGCGGAGTGGGTCACGCGCGCTGTGCTGCATGTGGCCGATGAGGGCGTTCTGCCAGTCGGCGACGTAGAGTGATCCGTCCGGCGCGAACTCGAGATCGACAGGGCGGAAGTTGAGATCCTTCGACGAGTAGAGGTCCTGCACGTATTTCGTGGTGAAGCCGGTTCCGTCTTCGATGAGTTGGTGCTGCTTTGCGCCGAGGAATCCGATGTTGTTATTGATGAGAATATCGCCTTGGGCTTCGTCCGGGAAATGACGGCTGGAGACAATCTCGATGCCGGAGGTGGGGCGAACCTGATTGCTGGTGAGCAGGTCGGGAGCCTGGAAGTTGGCACCGTAACGAGCATTAACTGTTCCGGGAAGCATCCAGCTCATTTTAGGACCGGAGGTGTGGAGGAAGAAGTCTTGTCCGTAGTCATCAAAGGCGACGCCCCAAGGGTTAGGGATGTGGAACTGACCGTAGCGGAGGATGTGCTTCCGCTGTGGGCTGTAGCGCCAGAAGCCACCGTTGGTTCCTCGCTCAGGTCCATAGACGCTCTCGGTGTTGGACTGCAAGAAGAGTCCCTCGCACATCACGATGGCTCCGCTGGGGTCAGCGCAGAAAGCGGAAATGGCGTGGTGGGTGTCGTGATCATCGAAGCCGCTTAGGAGCAATTCAGAGACATCATATTTGTCATCTCCGTCCGTGTCTTGAAGGTGAATGAGGCTTCCGCTTTGGGAGACGTAGACACCATCGTGTGAAATTTCGAACCCGATGGGGATGTGGAGGTCATCGGCGAAGACGGTTTGCTTGTCGGCGACGCCATCGTTATCGGTGTCTTCCAGGATGAGGAGCTTGTCCTTTGGTCGGGCATCGCCGATGCGGTAGTGCGGGTAGCTTTCCATGGTGGCGACCCAAAGGCGGCCTTTGTTATCGAAAGCAATCTGCACGGGGTTCTTGAGATCGGGGAAGGTCTTCTCAGAAGCGAAGAGATCGATCTTGTAGCCTTCGGCCATCTCGAGTTGGGTCTGGGCTTGTTCTCCGGAAATGTAACCATCGGTGCCGGTTTTTTTACCGGGCTTGTAGTTGGTTTGAACCGGGGGGAGTTCGAGCGTTTTGGCATCGGCGGCGGCGAGATCGAAATCTTTTCCGGCCAGAGTGGCCCAGATCGCCTGGTCGCGAACGGCGGTCATCTGACGAGACTTTTTGATCTCGAAGGGGTAGTTGTCGGGGCCGTAGGGATTGTAGCGTCGGCCAAAGGCGTGAACGCCATTCGGCATTTTAAAGTCGTTGAGCCAAGTGAAGTTCTTCTCCACCACGGCGGCGTGGACGGCTTGGCGCTTGCTCTCATCGACCGGGGCTTTACCAAAAAGTCCGTCGGCGACCACGGGAGCCAGTTTTTTATTACCGGCATCATTGAGTAGGGCTCCGTCAATGGTGAGTGCCCCGGTCCAGCCTTGCGATGGGGTGAAGGCATCGACGAAGAGTGCGCCATTGGCTGCGGCGACCTCCTTGGTGGCGTTGGTGTAGAGGGCGAGATTCTGGTTGATGTTTGAGCCATCGGGGACGCTGAATTCATCCGAGAGGTCTTGCACAGCGGTGGGTGAGACCAGGGCAAGCTGGGGGATCGATTTGCCATTATACTTCCGGGAAAGAGTGTGGCGGACGAAGGCTTCGAGTTCCGCTTTGTAGCGGTCGAGATCGTCGGGTCCGGCGAAGGACGAGTTGTAGCCGAAGAAGGCGACGATGGTGTCCGCCTTGAGGCGAGTGAGCCATTGGTCGGGGGTCTCGAAATGACCGCCGGGTTTTGAGGCCGCTTGCAGCTCGGTAGGCAGGAGCTCTTTGGCTCCGGGGAAGGCATATTGCTGGTCCTGATTTCGACCGGGGTGGGGGCGAAAGCCGGGTGTGTTTCCTTCATCGCCCATGTTGCGGATCGCGAGTTTTTGATCGGGGAAGCGGAGTTGAATCTCGGTTTCGAGATGAGGGAAGTGGTTCATGCGCGAGGCCATGCCGGAACCGATGATGACGATGCTGTTGCCCTCTTGAATAGTGAGTTTGTCAGGGGCTGGCTTTGAGACGAAGGGAACGCTCTCCGGATTCATGGGAGGAAGAACGCCTTTTGGGAGAGCTTTTTTTTCCGGGGCTTTTTTCTTACTTCTGGCAGCGCGTCGTTTTGCGGCCTTGTCCTCATTGTTTTCCTGCTGGGCAGCTTGGGGAGCAGAAAGGTTGATGGGTTCTTGGGCGGATGCAGGAACCAGCATGGATGCGGTGCCGAGGAGGGTGAGTTTCGTGAGAAGTTGTCTTTTCATTGTAGGAAATTTGAGTGGTTGGTGAGATTTTAGTAATTCAGTTTGGAGCCTTTGGACGGTTTCTGTCGTTCATTGAGCCACCATTTTTTGGGGCCTTCGGCTTCGATGTCCTGCCAGACTTTATAGAGTGCTTTTTTCATCTCTTCGAGTTTTTCGGGCATGGAGTTGGCGAGATCGTTTTCTTCTTTCCAGTCCTTTTGGATGTTGAAGAGCATGAACTTGTCCATGGTGTCGTTGCTGACGATTTTCCAATCGCCGAGGCGGAGAGCGGAGCGGTTATCGGCTTGGGAGACATGGGTGCGCCAGAAGAGGGGGACGTTTCGGGTGAGTGGTTTTCCGTCGGCGGCAGGGAGGAGGTTGACGCCATCAATGGTGCGGTCGGCGGGGAGGGGGATGTCGACAATGCTGAGGATGGTGGAGAAGAGGTCGGTGCCGATGACGGGGATGTCACTGACGGTTCCGGGCTTGATGCGGGCGGGCCAGCGGGCGACGCCGGGGACGCGAATGCCGCCTTCGTGGCTGCTGCGCTTATTGCCGCGCAGGCCTCCCGAGGAACCTCCGAAACCGGGAACGGGGCCATTGTCCGAGGTGAAGAAGAGGAAGGTGTTGTCGGCGACTCCGGCCTTATCGAGGGCGTCCATGACCTGGCCGAGGGCGGTATCGAGCTGGGTGATGTTGCCCATGTATTTGCTGTTTTTGTGGCCGGGGTAGAGTTCGGAGAACTTGGGATCGGTGGCGATGGGTGAATGCGGTTCGTGGACCCAGACGGAGAGGGCGAAGGGCTTTTTGGGGTCGTGAACGTTTTCCAACCAGTGAATCGCTTCGGTGGCGACGATTTGGGCGGAGTAGCCTTTCATCTCGCCGACGGGCTTGCCGTTGCGGACGAAGTTGTTGGGGTTTTTGTGGCTGGGGATGGCGTTGTTTTGGGAATACATCCAGTAGTCGTAGCCGTGGTCGCCGGGTTGCGGGAATTCGGGAGTGTTGAACTGCGGCTTGGAGAGGAGGTGCCATTTTCCGACGTGGCAGGTCTCGTAGCCGATTCCTTTGAGGAGTTCGGGATAAGTGATCTCGCTGGCGCGGAGGTGTGCGGGGTGATTTCCGGAGAGGTGACGCCAGACGCCATTGCGGTAGGGGGTGCGGCCGGTGAGGATGGCGGAGCGTGAGGGCGAGCAGACGCCGCAGGCGGAGTAGCACTGGGTGAACTTCACGCCTTGGGAGGCGAGCTTGTCGAGATTGGGCGTCTTGATCAGGGGATGGCCGTAGGTGGCGGAGTCTCCCCAGCCCATGTCATCGGCGACAAAGATGACGAAGTTTGGTTTCGGCGTCGTATCGGCGCGAAGAAAGATCGGGCCAAATAGAAGTGGTAGGATGAAAAGAGCCTTTTTCATAATCGTTATTTTTGGTCAATGAGCAGCTTCCCTTCGACTGAAAAGTCATCGAAGGTGAGATGGCCCCAGCCCCCGGTGTTTTTGTCGACGACTTGTAGGTGGACTGTTTTGCCCTTCAGCTTACTGAGGTCCCAAGTCGTGCGCTTCATCTGAGGGCCGCGAGTTCCGCCGGCTTTCAATAGGACCTCTTTTGTTTCGGCGTCGACGAGTCCGACGTAGAGGGATTCTTTATCAAAACCGCCGGAAGCGAGGAAGCTGGCGCGGTCGCCTTGGATTACGAAGGCGGGCGACTGGAAGGTGACTTGCTGTTTGTCACTGAAGCCTTCACCCGTATCGATGGTCGAGAGGTGGAATTTCCCTTCTTGATTGAAGGGACGTGCTTTGTGCTGGGTAAGGGCGGCGTGGTCGGAGATGAGACGTCCGGCTGCGCCGTTGATCACGGTCCAGCCGTCGAGTTCCCCTGACTCGAAGGTGAAGCGGAGTTTTCCAAGTGGTTTAAATTCGTCGTGCTTGGTGTTGGCTTTGATCGGGCGAGTTTTCTTGGGTTGGGGCTTATGAGGAGCGGCCTGCTTGGGGCGAACTTGGTTTAATACTGCCGCCATTTCCTTCACGATTTCGGGATGCTCGAGGTAGAGATTTTTGGTTTGGTTCGGGTCGGCTTCCAGATCGTAGAGTTGGGCGGGAGAGGCGTTTTTTTTGAGTTTTCCATCCTCGATGTCGCTGTTGGGAGTGTGGACGAGTTTGGCTACGGCAGGGCCGCCCCAGGCATGTTGGCCGGGCTTTGAGCCGCTAAATCCGCCGTCGCTTTTGGCGGGGATGTACATCCACTTCCCCTTCCGGTAGGACATGTGTGAAGGCTTGCTGGGGGTGATGAACATCTCGCTACGGAGTGGCTCTGCCGGATTCCCGGTGAGGGCGGGGAGCATGTTGATGCTGTCCTTGGGGTTTTCCAATTTCTGACCGGTGAGAGCGGCGAAGGTGGAGAGGAGGTCGACACTGATGGTGAGTTGGTCGGAGACGGAACCGGCTTCGATTTCCCCGGGCCACTTGGCGATGAAGGGGACGCGGTGTCCCCCTTCCCAGATGCCAAACTTGGAGCCGAGAAGGTCGCCATTGATGCGATGTCCCAATTCGGCAGCAGCGCGGCCTCCGAGATTGAACATGCCACCGTTGTCACTGGTGAAAATGATGAGGGTGTTGTCGGTCAGGCCTTTTTCTTCGAGAGTCTTCACGACCTCTCCGACGATCCAATCGAGCTCATGGACGAAGTCGCCATAGACGCCGCTTTCGCTGCTACCCTGGAAGCGCTTGGCGGGAGTGAAGGGATGGTGAACGTTGGTGGTGGCGAAGTAGCAGAAGAAGGGTTTTTCTTTTCGGTCTTTGATCCACCCGGTGGCTTTTTCAGTGAGCTTGGTGCCGACTTCGTAGTCGTTGAAAAGTGCGTGAGCTTTTTTGGCACCGCCGAACTGGTTGCGGCTGCGCTGAGATTCTTCGGGCTTGATCGGGGTGATGGGCGTGATTTGGTCTTTCCTGGCATCTCTGCCGAGGAGCTTGATGGGGTCGTCGGGATCGCTGCCGACGATGCGGTCGTTTTCAACGTAAACGTAAGGCGGTGCGCTGTTCACGACGGGCATGCCGAAGTAGTAGTCGAACCCGAGGTCTTGCGGTCCGGGTCGGAGGGGTGCGTTCCACTTGTTAGCGCCTTCGCCGAATCCGAGGTGCCATTTGCCAAAGACGGCGGTGTCGTAGCCGCTGTTTTTGAAGACATCGGCGATGGTGAGAGTTTCGGTTGGGATGAGCAGAGGCGAGGTGATGGGAGCAGGGCCCCAGATGCCTTTGCCGTTGGCACCGCGGAAGGGATATTCGCCGGTGAGGAGGCCGTAGCGGGACGGGGTGCAAACGGCGGAAGCCGAGTGGGCGTCGGTGAACTTTCGGCCCTCGGCGGCGAGCTTATCGATGTTGGGGGTTTTGAGTTTGGTGGCACCGTAGCAGCCGAGGTCGCCGTAGCCGAGGTCGTCGGCGAAGATGAGGACGACGTTTGGTGGCTTCTCCGAGGCGCTGAGAAGTGAAAGGCTGACCGCGGTGAGAAGGAAGAGGGATCGTTTCATCGGCTCTACTTATTTGATTTTTTTGATCTGGTCCGGGTGCCGCGCTTGAGGGGCGTTCCTTTATCGCCTCCGGCGGCGATCATTTCGGGGTAGGTGGTGTCCCACCAATGGTCGTAGGCGGTGGAGAGTTCTTTGACGAGGTCCGGCATTTGAGCGGAGAGGTCGTTCTTGCACGCGGGGTCTTTTTTACTGTTGAAGAGGGACCATTGGTCGGGTGCGCTGACACCCCAGTGGAACTGGGCATTGTCCTCGGTGTAGGTGATTTTTCGGGTGCCTTTTTTGATGAGTTCCAGGGTGAGGCATTGGCTGGAGTAGGCTTGGTGGCAATCGGTGTTTCCGCAGGAGTGGCTGCGGAGGAGGAGGTGGTTTCCTTGGCGGACTCCGGCCATGGCATACTTGTGGGAGGCGGCGAGGCCGCTGGGCCAGCGGGCGACGTGTTGGTAGAGGATGCGGTCGTCGTGCCACGGCTTGGGGGTGGCGGATTCGAGGAGGGGGCGGAGGCTGAAGCCTTCTAATTTTTGTTGGAGGTCAGTGGGGAGTTTGGCTCCGGCGTAGTCGCACAAGGTGGGGAGGACGTCGAGGTGGGCGGTGAGCTTGTCGACTTTGTGAGCGGGCCATTGGCCGGGTAAGCGCCAGAAGGACATGGCGCGTGAGCCGCCTTCCCAGATGGTGCACTTGCTGCCGCGCATGCCGGCGTTGTAGAGGTCAAGGCCTTCGGTGACGCCGTTGTCGTTCATGAAGATGACGATGGTGTTTTTCTCGAGGTCGCGCTCTTTGAGGAACGTGAGGATGCGGCCGACGTTGTCGTCGATGTTCTCGATCATGCCGAGGTAGGCGGCGTGCTTTTCGCTGACCTTGTCCTTGTAGTTGGCGAGGTTTTTTTCGGGAGCGGCCAAGGGGGTGTGGGGCGAGTAGGTGGCGAGGTAGCAGAAGAAGGGCTGGTCTTTTGTTTCATCGATGAAGGCCATCGCTTCGTCGAAGAAGACGTCTTCACGGTAGCCTTTGTGCTGCTTCCGTTTTCCATTCCGAATCATGAGTGGGTCGAAGTGGTTGCGGGGGCCTTTTTGGTTGGTTGAGGTCCAATCGAAGCCCCGGTCTGCGGGGGTGTGACCTTTGCCATTGCCGAGGTGCCATTTGCCGATGAAGCCGCTGCGGTAGCCTGCGGTGTTGAGGAGTTGCGGGAGGATGGTGGCGGACTGTGAGAGCTGCTCGCGGGGTTGGATGGTGTGCGTGACGCCGTTGCGGAACTCGTGCATCCCGGTCAGGAGGGCGGCGCGGGTGGGCGAACAGGAGGGGCTGACGTAGAAGTTGTCGAAGCGGACGCTTTCGGCGGCGAGTTTGTCGAGGTGCGGCGTTTTGAGAAGGGGGTGGCCGTGGCTGGCGAGGTCGCCGTAGCCCTGGTCATCGGTGAGGATGAAAAGGATGTTGGGCTTAGTTGCGGCGGGCAGGAGCGCTGCAGCGGCAAAGAGGAGTGTGACGATGAGTCGCATGACGATTTATTTTGAGAGGAGTTCTACTTCAGTGAAGTAGGCGCCGCCTGCTTTTCCCGAACTGTCGTAGAGGTAGGTTAGAAGCTCAGTTTTTCCGGCGGGGAGGTCCATTTCAAAGACGACTCCTTTGCTGTTGGGTTCGACTTTTGACTCAGCGGTCTTTCCGGCGATGGTGACTTTGGCTCGCTCAGCGATGAGGGGCTTGTTTGCGATCTTTGGATATTGGCGCAGGGTGAACTTATAACGGCCTGCCATCTTAACATCGACGTGCCAGGGGCCGGTGATGCGAGGGAGTCTCTTGATGGAGTTGAAATTCCAAGGCGGGTTTCCTTTGGGCATATACCAGTCTTGCGAGCAGAGGACGGTGGGGTTTTCGGCGCGGTTTCCGAGGTCGATGGAGACCGGAGTCATGCGTGGCGAGACGGATTCCCAGAAAGGCGGGTAGAGCGCACGGAGTTCGGTGACGACGGAAGGGTGCTTGCTCGAGATGTCATTTTTCTGAGCGGGGTCAGTTTTCAAATCGTAGAGTTCTTCGCCATTGATGAGGCGCCAGTTGTCCTTGAGAACGCAGGAATATTCCCACTTGGTAGCGGGCTTGCTGAAACCGGGGCCACCTTGATATTGAATGATGTGATGATCGCGATGGGGTGCGGATTTTGGGTCACGCAAGAGGCTTGCGAAGGAGATGCCATCGGGCTGGTGTGAGTCTGGGACGGGGATCTCGCAAAGCTCAGCGAGGGTTGGGAGAACGTCGATGTGTGCTGAGATGGCCGAGACGTCACGGCCGCCAGTGAGCATTCCTTTTGGCCAGTGGAGGAAGAAAGGGACGCGGTGTCCTCCTTCGTAGATGGAGGATTTTTTGCCACGCATTCCGGCATTGTAACCGAGTTGGGCTTCGCTAGTGAGGCTCTTAAAGGTTGCGCCGTTGGCAGTGCCGTTGTCGGTCATGTAGATGAAGATGGTGTTCCCGGAGAGGCCGAGTGCATCAATCTTTGAGCGGAGGAGACCGACGTTGTGATCGATGTTTTCGACCATGCCATAGAACTCGGGGCCGCCTCGCCATTTGATATCTTTGCGATAGGGATCACTCCATTTTTTGTCGACGCGGTAGGGGCCGTGCGGGGCATTGGGGGCGATGTAGAGGAAGAAGGGTTTTTCTTTGTTCTCTTCGACAAAGCGGATGGACTCGGCGAACCAAACATCGGTGCAGTAGCCTTCGAACTTTTCGAATTTTCCGTTCCGCTCGTAGGTGTCATCGAAGTAGGTGTTGCCCCAGTGATCGGAGGCTTGGCCGACTCCGCCGCAGCGGTGCCAGACCACGTCCTGGAAGCCGCGATCTTGGGGTCGATGGGGTGCGTTGTCGCCGAGATGCCATTTGCCGACCATGCCGGTGCGGTAGCCGTTTTCTGAGAAGACATTGGCGATGGTTTTTTCGTCAGTGTGCAGCATCGTGCGCCCGGAACTGGTGCGATAAGCTCCGGTGCGGGCGGGGTGGTGCGCGGTCATGAGGGCGGCGCGCGTGGGGGTGCAGAAGGAGCTGACGTGGAAATCGGTGAGGCGGATGGACTCGGCGTAGAGCTTGTCGAGGTGGGGAGTTTTTACGAGGGGATTTCCGTGGCAGGCAAGGTCGCCGTAGCCCTGGTCATCGGTCATGATGAGGATGACATTCGGCTTGGTTCCAGTGGCGGTCACCGGGGTGAGGGCACCTGCACAGAGGCAGAGTGCTGAGATGAGGAGTTTTGATTGAATGCTGAACATGTCTCGCTAGTTGGCTTTGACGGGGATGGCGTATTCGCTGGGAGCTTTTTTGCCACGGGTGCGGACGTCGTCGATTCTTGGGTGGGAGACGAGGTAGTGGTTTTCGTCAATCAGGTTGATAAAGTAGTGGGTGGTGCCCTTGGGGAGTTTGGCGGTGACGACTTTTCCTTCCTGGTTGATGTTGGCTTGTTGGCGGAACCATTCCTCGTCTTTGTGTCCCGCATTGAGGGTGTAGATGAGATCGGCCCGGACGACTTTGGCTCCCTTTTCTTGATAGCTGAGCTGGGCGATGTTTCCGCTTTGGTTGGCTTTGAGTGCCACGGGGGCTTTTTCTTTGTGTGGGATTTTTCCCACAAAGTAAGGGCTGTAGTAAGGCGTGCTCGCTTCCATCTCGGTGAGGGATTCGTGCAGGCGGGCAGCCATTTCTTTGACTTTACCGGGCATTTCAGGAGCGAGGTTTTTTGATTCCTCGATGTCGACTCGGGTGCCGAGTCCCTTTGAGCGATCGTAGAGGCGATAGAGTTCGTATTGCTCGTTCTTCTTGTTTCCGATGTGGTCGTAGTTTTCGAGGAGCTTGTAGTCGCCGATGCGGATGGAGCTTTCCAAGGCGGCGCTGTTTGGGAAGTGCCAGACCATGGTGTCGCGTGGCTTGCCGTTGGCTTCTTTGACGAGGGTGGGATCGGTTGGGTCTTTGGCGAGGAGATCGGTGAGGTCGAGGCCGTCTTGCGCTTGGCCCTCTTTCCCTTTGGCACCCGCCCAGGAAAGGAGGGTAGGATAGAAGTCGAGTCCGTTGACCATGACTTGGGACTGCACACCCTGTGGGACGTCGGGGCCGGTGATGATGAGAGGGACGCGGGTGCCGCCTTCCATGAGGGAGATTTTTCCTCGGTCGAGGGGGTAATTGTCGGTGATGATTTCACCGGGCATGCTTTCCATTCCTCCGTTGTCGGAGGTGAAGATGACATAGGTATTTTCGACGAGTTTGTGGCCGGGCCAGCGGGGGTCCTCGGTCTTTTCGAGATACTGCGTGAGCTGGCCAATGTAGTAGTCGAGTTCCTCGACCATGGCGCAGTAGAAGGGGTTGTTTTGACCGGGGATATCCCAGCCGACGGGCTTTCCGACCGGTTTCTCGACGCCGAGTTTTTTGCAGTATTTGTCGAGGAGTCGTTCGTTGCGGGTGTGGATGGGGGTGTGGACGAGCCAAGTGCAGTAGAAGAGGAAGAAGGGATTTTCTTTGTGAGTGCTGACGAACTCGAGGGCGTCGAGGCTGTTTTGGTGGGTGGTGTAGCCGTTTTCGTCTTGGCGGTAGGGATCGTCTTTTTCGGTAGTCGAGAAGCCGGTGAGGCGGTGAGGTTTCATCCTGCGGGTGACACCGAGGTTGCTTCTGGTCCAGGTGAAGCCGTGGTCTTTAGGCTGAGGGTAGGCGTAGTGATCGATGGCAATGTGCCATTTTCCACAGTGGCCGGTGGCGTAGCCAGCGTCGCGTAGGGCGGAGGCGATGCTGTAGGTCTCGACCGGCATGCGGCCGCTATACCAGGGGGAAATCATGCGCCAATTTTTACCATAGGGAGCCGGGGGCGCGCCGCCGACGACATGGGTCTTCTGGGCGCGGGCCGCGTGGGTGCCACTCATGACGGCGCAACGGGTCGGAGCACAGGTGGGACAGGGTGCGTAGCCTTGCCAGAACTGGACGCCCTTTTTGGCCAAGGCATCGATGTGAGGAGTTTCCATCGGGCTTTCCTCATCGAGATCGTAACACTTGACGTCCTGCCAACCGAGGTCATCGGTGAGAAGGAGGATGATGTTGGGCTTTTCAGGGCGGCCATTTTCAGCGGGTGCTGCGATCGTGGTTGCGCATGAGAAAAGTCCTGCAAGCGGGATGAGACAGGCTTTGATATTCATGGTGATCGTCTTGGTGGTCTCCCTATTTACCGAGCTCGACGGCGAGTTCCTGGAAGGCGGTGTTTTCGTGGCTCGGAGAGATCGGGGAGGCTTGCCAGATGATCCAACGGAAGGTGCCGAGGGTGGCTTCCTTTTTTGCGCGGAGCGAGAGAGCGGTGAAGCTTTCGAGTTTTTGGCCCTTGGTGCTGAGGGTGCCGAGGGAGGTGAAGCGGGAGGTGTCGCCGAGGTTCCAGCCGGGATCGGTGGGGTGATTGCTACCGAAGAGGGCGACGGTTTGAGCGCCGCGCTTGCCTTTCATCTGGTGGGCCCAGCTGGTGATGGCGGTGACGGGCTGGGGCTTGCCGAGGTCCATTTTGTAAGCGCCGTCCTTGATGCCGTTGGCGAAGATGGGTCCGAAGCCGGAGGCGAGCTTGCCATCGGTGAGGGTGCTGAGGGGGTCGTTGTTTGTTTTTGTGTTTGCGACGACCTTGCCGCTTGGGGGTTTGGGAGGGATGAGGGTTTTGAATCCGGTGGGATTGGGAGTGGTTTCGAAGGTGACGTCGTCGCCGATGTTTTTGATGGCTGATTTGGGCGGCGAGGTAGGTTGTGATGTGGCGACGGTGAGGACGCCTTGCATGACCTGCCAGTGGCCGGGGAAGGTGCAGATGTAGGGGTAGTCGCCGGGTTCCTCTGGGACGTTGAAGATGATCTCTTCTTCGGAGTTGGGACCGAGGAGTTTTGAGTGGACGAGGACCTTGTCGGAGTTGGGGATGAAGTGATTTTCCATCGCTCCGGGCTGAGCGGCCATTTGATCGGCGAGGGCTCCGATCTCGGCGGCGCTGCCGGGTTTTAGGAGGAGGAAGTTGTGCTGCATGATGTCCGGGTTTTCGAAGATGAGGCGGACTTTGGCTCCGGGTTCGGCGCGGAGGGTCTTGGGCGCGAATTGGAGGCCGGGGGCGGCGGTGACGCGGAGGGTGACGCCTTCTTCCTTGAGTTTAGCGGCGTGTTGGGCGGCGAATTTTTCGAGAGATGGGGTGTCTTTGACGTGGGTCGCTTTGGTGAGGGCGCGGCCGACGGCGTCGTAGAGGAAGACGGGCGGGAGGCCTTTGCCGCGATTCATGCGTCCTTTGGTGAGCTCAATTTCGATGACGTTGAGCCCGGGGACGAGGTCGATCTGGATTTGCTGGTCGCCGCTCCAGAAGGAGTTTTGGCTAAACTTAAGGGAGCCGTTGATGGTGACGTCGAGCGTCTTGGAATTGATTCCGAGGATCGCGGATTGGGCGATCTCGGATTCGACGAAGGTGCGGTAGAGGTTAATGCCGCCACCTGAGCGCTTTTTGGAGGTGTGGACGATGGGCTCGCCGAAGCCGCCGGGTTCGTATTGGAGCCAGTGGGTGAGTTCGGCGGCGGGGTCGACATCGAGGACAGGGACGCTGCGGCCTTTGACGGGCTCCGTTCCTTGCTCGAGGATTTGGAGAGTTTGCCTGACGATTTCGTGATTGCCGGGGATGAGGGCGAGGACTTGGTCGAGCTCGGGAAGGGTGGGTCGGAGTTGTGAAATGGCATTGATGACGGCGACGAGGACACGGGGGTGCGGGTCGTTGGCGAGGGCGGTGAGGCGGGCGGTGAGGTCGGTGAGATGGGTGGCTTGTTTTACGATGAGGTGAGTGACGGCGACTCGATGGTGGAAGGACTTTGATTGGGCGAGGGCGTCGAGGAGTGCGGGGCGGACTTCGCCGAGTCCGCCGAGGACGAAGCTGGCTTCGAGGGCGGCTTGGTCGAAGTTTGGATCGTTGCGGTCGAAGGAAGTGATCCATTGATCGACGGCTTTGATGGCTTCGGCTCCGTGTTTGCGGAGTTCGATGCGGGTGTGCTTTCGGACGAGGTCCTGGTCGTGGGTGAGGAGCTGGCAAAGGTCGGTGAGAGGAGCGCCTTCGATGGTGGGGAATTTGGTGACGAGGGGTTTTGCTTTGTGGACAATTTTCCAGATGCGGCCGTAGTCGTGATCCCAACCCGGATCGCGCATGGGGTGCTGGGCGTGGCCGATGATGGGGCTGCAGAAGTCGGAGACGTAGAGCGCGCCGTCCATGCCGAATTCGAGGTCGGCGGGGCGGAAGGCGGCATTGGGCGAGGAGACGAGGGTGATGGGGTCCTTTGCTTTGACCATGCCGTCGTCGTAGTTGAAGCCGGTGAGGGTGACGGCGTAGCGGCCGAGGAGGGAGCCGGTGACGACGCCTTGATCGTAGGCGTCGGGGAAATTCGGGCTGGAGACGATAGCGGCGCCGGAGCCTTTTCCGTAGCCGCAGACGAAGCCGTATTTATAGGGGTGGTAGGAGCCGAGGGGCGTCCATGGGAGGGCGGTGCCATCGTAGAGGCCGCCGTCGCCGTAGTTTTGGAAAGTGTTTCCCCAGCGGTCAAAGGTGATGTTCCAGGGGTTGGGGGTGGTGTGTTGCCAGAGGGTGGAAATTTTTCCGGTGTCGAGATTGAGGCTGTAGGTGGTGGCGTCGATGCCGCGATGAACTCCGTGGGGAGTTTCGAGCTGGGAGCGGTGGAAGACGCCATCGGAGAAGATGAGATCGCCCATCGGATCGGTGGCGATCATGCCGCCGTGGTGGGAGTCGGTGACATCGATTCCGCGGAGGAGTTCGGACTGGCTGTTGAGGAGGTCGTTGCCATCGCTGACCTTAGTGAGCCAGAGGCGGGGTTGCTCGGAAATGATCACGCCATTGCGGTGGAAGGCGACGCCATCGAGGGCATCGAGGCCTTCCATGTAGGTGGTGGCTTTGTCGGCTTTGCCGTCGTTATCGGTGTCTTCGAGGATGAGGATTTTGTCGGGCGGGGTGAGGCCGGGGACGGTGTGCGGGAAGGAAGGCATGGTGACGACCCAGAGGCGGCCTTTGGCATCGAAGGCGATCTGGACGGGGTTTCGGAGCTCGGGGAATTCTTCTTCGGAGGCGAAGAGGCTGAGCTCGTAGTCCTGGTGGACTTCGAATTCGGAGATGGCTTTGGAGATGGGTTTGATGACGCCGTTTCCATTTTTAGCACGTTTGCCTTTGCCCTCGGGCATGGGAGGGAGAGATGGCGCGGGGAATTCTGCGAAGGTTTTCTTAGGGTTGGCGGCGAGCTGGTGGACGATGGATTCGGTGAGCTCGATCATCTTGTGGTAGCGCGGCATTTCATCGGCATATTCCTGAGGGCGGGCGCGGACGCCGAAGTAGACGACGGCATTCTTGGGGCGGACGACTTCGGCGACGCGCTGGTGTTTTGCGGCGGCGGCGAGGGTGACCTCGCGGAGGTGCTTTGGATCGATCTTTGAAGTGCGAGCGAGGGCTTTGGCGATGGCTTGGGCGACGATGCTGTTTCCGGAAGCATTTAAGTGAATGCCGGCGGTGGTGAGCGGGGCTTCTTGGCGGGCGTAGGCATCGTGGGTGAGGGTGAAGAGATCGATGAACTGGGCGTCGACGTCGGCGGCGAGTTTTTGGATCGCTTCGGAGTAGAGCCGGATGTCGGCATTGCGGGTTGCGGAAGCGCCTTCGCTGGCGATGGGTGAGAGGAGGACGAGCTTGGCGCCGGGGTGGCTGAGGGCGAGTTGGTCGAGGTGGGTGCGGTAGTGGCTTTGGAATTCCTCGAGGCCATCTGCTCCAGCGAATGATTCGTAGAAGCCGTAGCCGAGGACGAGGGTGTCGGCGGGCCACTCGGCGATGAGGTTTTTCATGTGCTTGGCGTAGCCTTCGAGGCGGAGGCGGTTGCCGACTTCATCGCCCGTCCAGGCGAGGCTGCGGATTTTGAGGCCCGCTTTGGGATTCGCGATCTGGAGGCGGGCTTCGAGTTCGCCGTGCTCGAGGAGGCGCTCGATCATGGAGTTGCCGTAGAAGAGGATGGTGGGATTCTTGGGAGCGGCTTGGGCTTTCTTTGGGGCGGATTTTCCGAGGGTTTGGATCGTGGTTTCCGCAGAAGGGACGGGCTGACCGGCGGCCCAGAAGACGCCGTTGACCATGACGCGCATGGATTCGGGGATGGCGAAGTCGCCGGTGTGGCCGAGGGAGGTGCCGAAGACGCGGCCGCCCCATTGGTTGGTCCAGGTCCAGGCGATGGTGTCGGTCATGTTCTTTTTGAGATCGAAGGTACCGAAGGGGGTGGTGCGGACGCCGGTGCGATTGGGGCTGCCGGTTCCCTGGAGGAGCGGGGTGGCTCCTTTTTCGAGGTTCGTGAGGTAGAGGGTTCCGGGAGAGCGCCATTCGGTGGCATCGATTCCGGTGAGGATGGGGTGTTTTTCTTTACCTTGAATGGGTGAGACTTGGGTTTGGCCCTGGAGGTGGATGAGGTAAGGGGTTCCGAAGGATTCGCGGCCGAAGGCGATGTTGAGGTCCTGCTTGGGGTGATCTTTTGGGTAGTTGAAGGCGTGGGTGCTGGTGCGGAAGCAGACGAGGGGTTTGCCGCTTTCGATGAACTTCGTGATGTGGGCGAGTTGCTCGTCTTCCAGTTTGAGAAAGCGAACGAAAAAGATGCCGACATCGGCGTCTTGCAGAGCTTCGAGACCGGGGAGGCCGCGCTTGTCTTTTTCGGGATCCCAGTCTGGATTGACGACGGTGGTGTCGAAGCCGAGGCGCTCCAGCTCGGAGGCGAACCGGGGCATCGATTTGTGGGGCGAGTAGTGATGGGTGCCGACGACGATGACGGCGTGTGGTTTTTCGGCGGCTTGAGAAAGTGGTGCTCCCAAGAGGGTGAGCACGAAGAAGAGAGTGGGGAGCAAGCGGTTCATTGAAGAGTTGGAAAGTGTGATCATTCCAAGTGGATTGATCACGTCGATACTGCACCTTAGAGTGCTTCTTTCAATAGAAGTGATCTGTCAGACAGACCTAGCCGTCTGCTATCGTGCTGAGAGGGCGAGGTATTGGTGGCGGATGACTTTGCCGTCGTTGCCTTTGTCGAAGTTTTTGAAGCGGGTCTCGAGGTGGTTTCCTCTTTGTCCTGCAGGGAATTCTTCGAGGGTGAGGTTCTCGTCCGTGCCAGTGTCCCAGCGATCGGAGGGGGTGTTGTGATCTCCTTTGGCCTTCCGATTATTCGGTATTTTTCCCAATACGGTAGAATAGCTTCTCGTCGTCCGATTCGTGCGTGAAAATCCCCAGTGACGAGGTTGGGTTCCTTGTTTCCAAGAGTGTCCAAGTATTGAGGTCATTACTGCCGTAGAGGTGGTAGGGGACCCCGAGCGATCCTTGATAGAGGAGCCGTGTGGTGATTTCATGACCTTCAATTATATTGAGAGAATTGATCAGTTTTAAGGGGATGGCATCACACACTTCCAAGGTAGGTAGATTTCCAGCACTGAGATCGATTCCGATACCGTTATTGTTGGTGATATCCTCCAAGGTGATGAAGAAGCCGTTGTTTGTGACGCTGCCATCCAGCCAAGTTTGAACGATATTGGTCACATCGAAGGAGTATTCATTGATGTCCAAGAGGCCTGTGTTGTCGGCTACATTTCCTCCAGCTACGTAGCTGCCAATGATCGGAGCGGTGAAGCTCGGGGCAGTGAGGCCATCGACCGAAGAGGCACCCGCTTGAAGGTTATTGGCTCCCTGAGTGTTGTTGAGAGAGTAGGCATTGAAGGTGAGAGTGGCTCTTGAGATTTCGGAAAACCCGGCCATCGCCGCGAGATCAAATTTCAGAAAGGCTCTGACCTTACGGTTGTCATTATTGTTGGAGCCTCGGACGTAGAGGGTTGTGGTGTAAGGGGCTCCTTCCACGGTGCTGAATTTATCGAGGTTGTTGCTGCCATTGGCAGGCGTGAGGCCGGTGGCGTCGATGGTCGCAAAGCTCGTGCCATCAAAGGTTCCGGTGATGCAGTCTCCGCTTGCGATCGTGAGTTGGTTTGGAACGGTGATGTTGAGTGTGTTGGAGGTGGCGTTGGGGGTGCCATCGGTGCCAAAGGCGGCTCCCTGTGGAAGACGAATGACGATATCCGAGGAACGATCGGGAATGGCGGTGAGAGTGTAAGTTGTTCCTGAGCCGGTGAGGTTGGAGATCAGCGCGCCCGCGGCACTGAAGTCTGTGGTGGAGAGTCCGGTCATGGGTTGACCAAAGGTGGCGGTGAAGGTGAAGGAGGTGTCAGATGAAGTGGTCGCGGTGGAAAGGGTCGTGGTCGGGACGGTGGAGTCGACAAATGAGGTGTCGGCATTGGCGGTGGCTTCCCAAGCATCGAAGCCGCTGACGAGTTCATGGTAGATGTCTTGAATCGCTTGGGGCTGGGAGGCGATGTTGTCTTGAGTCGCGAGAGCGGCGGTTTCTTTTTGATGATCAGGGACGGTCATGTCCCAGAGTTCCCACGTGTTTTCCGGGCGGGTGATTTTATAGTTTTGGGCGATGTAAGCTTCGTCGCCATCGTGAATGAAGCCAATGGGGGCCGATCGCACAGTGGCCGTTCCTTCGATCACGGGACGGAGGGAGACTCCGTCCAGTGGAAGTTGTGTTTCTGCGGCGAGGTCAAGATAGTCGAGGATGGTTGGATAATAATCGCTGGTGGAAGAGACGAAATCAGTGGTTCGGCTGCTGGTGATGACATCCGGCCATTCGAGGATGCCGGGCACCCGAATGCCGCCTTCGTAGAGACTTCTTTTCCGCTCGCGGAGTGATCCACTGCGGAAGGATCGTGAAGGATCGGTTTCATTGGGAGAATCGATGCCGTCTTCAGGACCATTGTCACTGGTGAGCCAGATCATGGTGTTGCCTCTGGCCCCGGCGGAATCCAGGGCGGTGCGAAGGTTACCGATGGCCGTGTCCATGTCTTCGATTGAATCTTTGAGGGCATCGTTGCTATCTCTTGCTGTGACCCCATCCGGGTCCATCACCGGTTTGTGAGGGGTGTGATACCAGATCACGCAGAAGAAGGGTTTGTCTTCGTTCACCGCACTCGTGATAAAATTGATCGCTTCGTTGGTGACGAGTTTTGAGTCGTCGCCATCAGAGGTATTATTCACTTCATTCACCGTGACCATGGTGCCTTCGGCTGCCGTTAAAGGGTCTCCCAAAGGTGTTCTCCAGTAGCGGGTGCCGTAGAAATTATTGTCAGCGAAAGAGGTGGGCAATGCTGCGCTGTTGTTGGTGATCCGGTAGGGGTGATAGGTCGGCACCTTGGCCTCGGTGGCGAAGCAGGTGTCGTAGCTAAAAAACCAGGGCGGAGCGTATTCGCTGAGGTTTCCATTGGCCCCTCGGTTTGAATCATCGCGGAGCGTGGTCATCGTTCCCATATGCCATTTTCCGAAGTGGCCGGTGCGGTAGCCTTTGGCTGCTAAAATGGTGGAGAGCGGGGTCTCATCGGCTCCGATTCTTCCGCTATTTGCGAGGGGGATGCCCACGCGAATGGGGTTTCGCCCGGTGAGGCAGCTTGCGCGGGTTGGGGAGCACTGGGCGGAGGCGGAATAGAAACGATTGAAGACGAGCCCGTTGGCCGCCATGTCATCCATGACCGGAGTGCTGATCCAGCCTTGGTCAGGGTGCGGGGTTCCATCTGCTTTGAGGACATTTTGGCTCACGTAAGAGGGGTCGGCGAAACCCATATCATCAGCCATGATGAGGATGATGTTGGGTAGCGAAGCGGCTTGGAGGAGGGGCAGTGCTACCAGCGAGATTGTGAGGAATCGCTTTTTCATAATCCGGGAAGGGATGGTATTAAAAAAGCACACCTGAAGGTGTGCTTCTTCAAGAAGTGAAATGAGATCACCGGGAGAACTACTTCGAACGACGGCGTGTGACCAGAAGTCCGCCAGCCAAGCCAAGGAGCGCCAGGGAGGAGGGCTCTGGAACTGTCTCGATGGTGGCATTCTCGAAATAAGCAGCGTTACTAACGGAGTTTCCTGTGAAGGTGAGACCAAAATTATCAATAGAGCCATTTGCCCAACCTTTAACCAGTGGGGTGATGTCAAGCGTGATCCCTGGAGATGCACTCGTATTCGAGGCTACATCCGTGACAAGGTTGCCTAAATCGGTAGCGGAAGTGGAATAAGCAAAGGTCGGAAGGTTTGTGGTTGAATCCCAAGCGGCAGTGGTGACTTGTCCCAATCCTACATTAAAGCCAGACTGGAGGTTATTGAGGGCTCCAACATAGTCGACGGTGAATGTCGCCGTGAAATTTGGATCGGCTAGCTCTGCGGCAGAAAGGCCGGACACATCAAATTGCATGAAGCTGCGCCACTCTCTATTCAGTTGGCCAGAGTTGGTTCTTTCTCTGATTCCCAGTTCATAAGTCACGGTGGTTTGATTATCAAATACCACTCCGGGATTCTCGCTGGCCGTATCGTAGATCGAGACAGTGTTGTTTACGGTGCCATCACCGTTCGTTCTCACCACATTTGAGGTGGTTTGAGTGCCGCTGATCGTCGTGGTGATGGCGTCTCCGTGGATCCCGATCGAGTCTGTAACGGTAAGGCTGGCTGCCCCAAGGCTTCCGGAACTTAGGATTCCAGCAGTGGCGAAGAGAAGATGAAAGCTGAAGATTTTGTACATTGTGTCTTGAAGTCGAATTGTCAGGTGTTGACTGAGTGTTAGTAGTATAAAGGCATCTGCATGAAATTAGACAAGTAGAAAAAGGTGGCAATCGTGGTTTAGAGCCCGAGCTTCGTGGAGACGCGGAAGAACTCTTTTGGGGCGTTGGGGTCGATCGGGAGATCGGTGACCGTTGTTTGAGTCTCTCCAGTGGCTCCGGGAACGAAGGTTTGGACGTCGATCCAGCTGCCGGGTTCGAGGGTGTTGGAGCGCTGGATGTTGTAGAGACGGGTGTCGTTTGACTCAAAGGTGAGGCTGAGGGTGTCGGCGCTGGTGGTGAATTGAGTGGATTTGATTTCAAAGGGCTCGGCGGGAGCGACGACGCTGAGTGGCTGGAGTTCGGAGAGGCTGAGGAAGCCATCGGTGATGCTGAGTTCATCGATGAGGCCATCGAAGGAGCTGTCGATATTTCCGGCGCTGTTGAAGTGGGAACCGATGGTGAGAGGCCCATTGTTGGCGCTGCCGGTAAGGGTGGTGCTTTGAGTGTCGACCTGGTCGCCAAGGGTGAAGCGGACGGTGTCAGTGACGGGGTCAAGCGCGACGCTGATGTGGTGCCAGTTGGTGTCGGGGATGGCGAGGGAGGATACGACGAGACCGGAACCGAGATGGAGGGCGAGTCGGTTAAAGGTGGTGGCGTCTCCGTAGTTTCCGGCGGTGGCGAGGAAGAGGTAGTCGAGGTCGGAGTCATTGGCGCCGATGACTTTTTTCATGACCAAGGGCATGGCGCTGTCGATGTTGTCACCGGATGGCATGGTCTCGAGTTTGACCCAGGCTTCGATGGTGAAGGGGGCGTTTCCGAAGTCGAGCTCGCGAGCGTCAGGGACTTGAACGTGATGTTGGAGGTCTTGTTCAAAGTCGAGGGAGAGGGTGTTTGTTTCTCCGATGACGAAATCGGTCGGGGACGGGGTGTCGTTGGAGAACACGGGGAGCGCGCCTCCGGTTCCGCTGGTGGCAGTGCCGTGGTTTTCAAAAGGGAGACGGTCGGTGAATCCACCCTCGAAGCGGAGCAGGGTGCGGTCGCCGAGGAAGGCATCGTCGTCGTCGTTGAGGACACGTTGCTTCATGAGGAGTTCCTCGAGGTGTTGGCGGATCGCGGCGTAGGCTGGATCGTAGGCGATGTTGGCGGTGCCGTGCTCGGGGAGGAGTTCGTAGGGGTTGGTTTCGAGATCGAACATCTGGACGACCTGGGTGGCGTTGCTGTCGACGTCGTATTTGATGAGCTTAAAGCGTCCGTTGGTGACAGAGCGCATACCGGGCTTACTGCCGCCGGCGTAGAGCCCGTAGAGTTCGCTGCGGGCGGTGTTGGCGGTGCCTTCGAGGACGGCTTTGAAACTTTGACCGTCGTCTTCATCGATGGTGCCGGGGAGGTCGATTCCAGCGAGATCGCAGAAAGTGGGGAAGCTATCGTGGAGGTAGACGAGGGCGTCGGTCTCGCTGCCGGCGGCGATGCCGGGGCCGCGGACGATGTAGGGGACTTTCCAGGTGTGCTCGTAGAGGTTTTGTTTTCCCTGAAGGCCGTGGCGGCCGATGGCGATGCCGTGGTCCGAGGTGAAGACGATGTAGGTATTATCGAGGACGCTATCGGATGTGTCACCGTCGCCATCCGGGTCTTCGAGTTTGTCGAAGACGCGGCCGAGTTGTTGATCGATCCAATCGACGCAGGCGAAGTTCCGGCCGATCTCGTTGCGGACGACGGCCTCGGTGCGATACTGCAAAATTCCCGGAGCGGTGATTTCGTCACGGACGCTGAGGTGGCCGTTATTGAAGGGATGGAAGGGGAAATTTGCAGGGGTGCCATCGGCTTCGTTGATGGGGAGATGGTTGATCGGAAGTGGTGGGGCTAGCAAATCGAGCGCCAGGGTCTCGGGTGCGCGAGTGTTCACACAGTTGTAAAGAGTCGCGAGGTCAGGGCGGGCATTTCGCTCATCGTGCGGGTGGGAAAAGCCGAGATACATGAGGAAGGGTTTTCCGGCGGGGCGGTGATTGGTGCGCCAGTGCTCGATGTGGTCGAGGCTGCGGTCGCCGTGCCATTCGCTGCCGCTTCCGTCGGTGTTTCCCCGTTTGGTGGCATCATTTCGGATGGTGAAGGCGTTGTTTGCGATGCCGTAGCTGTTGCCGTTCTTGCAGGTTCGGTATGTGGCGTGTGGGAGGGGGCTTTGGCCTGATCGGGCTCCGGAATTGAAGATGCCGGGGAAGGTGTTGGCGGGATCGCCGGACCCCGCATGGTCGGTTTGGGAAGCCCAGGTGTTTCTGCCCGTCATGATGGTGGAGCGAGTTCCGGTGCAGACGGCGGCGGTCCATGAACCCATGATGCGGGCCTGGTGAAAGAGCATGCCCTCGGCGGCAAGGCGATCGAGGTTGGGGGTGCTGATGGGATAGGGCTGATTGGAGCTGTCCTTTTCAGCGGCCTCGGAAATGCGGTAGGCGTTGAGGGCGTAGGTGTCCATGTCATCGGCGATGATGAAGAGGAAGTTGGGTGGCTCGGGAGTGAAGACGGGGATGCCTTCGACTTCTGCGCTTGGGGCGGACTCAAGGTTGTCGGAGTTTACGGAAGTGACGGTGTAGTAGTAGGTGGTGTCATTGACGGCGGTGCTGTCGATGAAGTCACTGTTGAAGGAGGTTCCGATTTGGGTGTAAGGGCCGCCCATGGTGGTGGCGCGGGAGATGCGGAACTCGAGGAAGCCGGGTTGGCCGTAGTCATCCCAGTCAAGGAAGACGCTATTGTTTCCGGGGCTGATGGTGAGATTTGCGGGCACCACGGGTGCGGGCGGTGGGCCGCTGAAGGCTTCGCGGATTTGGTAGGCGGTGATGTGAGCCTGCCCAAAGTTGGGTGATTCGAGGGTGATGGTCTGGGTGGTGGCGTCCGCAGTGAACGTGCCGATCGCGAACTGGTCATTGAGGGTGACTTTGTTTCCGTTGCCATCGCCGACGGGGGTTTCACGGGCGTCTTGAGAGGAGCGGGTGTCGACATACCAGACTTGGATTTCGTAAGTGGTGCCGATGGTGAGCAGTCCGGCGCCGTTGACGGAGGTGTCGCCATCGCCATCACCGAGAGTGAGGGAAACGAGGTCGGTGCCTCCGCCATATTCGAGGGTGCTGAGGATGTCATCGTAAGCGGCGTCGCCGGCATTGGTGATGCTGGAGAAATCATTGGCGCCGCCATTTTTAGGGTCTGCGTCGAGCAGGCTGGTGGTGGGTGTGAAGGTGACGCCGTTGACGGTGATGGGAGCGGCTCCGGTGATTTGATCGTTTGCGACGGCATTATAGGCTTCGACCAGGGTGCCGTTATTGGAGACATCGGATGAATTTCCGATTCCGGTCGAGACGTTGGTTGCCGGGCCCCAGGTGATGTTGGCGGCGTGTGAAACCCCTAAGAGAAGGGTGGTTGCGAGGATGGAATGGGGAGACATGGTAGATGAGGGAAGATGGATTTTTAAAGATGCGAGGTCACGCCGATACTGCACCTTTGAGTGCTTTTTTTCAATCGAAGTGATGCCTGATTCTCCGTTATCGAGCGGAGAGGACGACGTATTCGTGGCGGGTGACTTTGCCGTCGTTGTCTTTGTCGAAGTTTTTGAAGCGGGTCTCGAGGTTCTTGCCTTTTTGTCCGGCGAGGTATTCTTCGAGGGTGAGAATGTCGTCCTTGTTGGTGTCCCATTTATCGAAGGGGGCGTTGCGATCTCCTTTTGTTTTCGCCTTTTTCTTGGGAGCTTCGGTCTGTTTATGGTCGGCGACCGCGATGGCTGCTTCGTAGTAGGATTTGGTTCGCTTTTTGCCGACGACCTCGGGGTAGCTGCGGAGGAAGTTGTTTTCGTCGATGAGGTTGAGGTAGAAATGGGTGGTTCCTTTGGGGAGTTCTGCAGTGACCTTGTTGTTGTCCTTGAGACTGGCTGAGGTGCGGAACCATTCCTCGTAGCGCTCGCCGCCATTGAGGGTATAGATGAGGTCGGCGCGGGCGACTTTGGCTCCGTTTTCCTGGTAGGTGAACTCGACGGTTTGGTCGGTGCGGAGGTGAGTGAGCACGGTGGGGACCTTTTCTTTGTTGGGTAAGGCGGCTCCGGTGGCGGGATTGTAGTAGGGGTAGCTGGCCTTCATCTCTTCGAGGATTTCGGTGAGACGTTGGTTCATGGCGGCGGTTTTTTCGGGGTGGGCTGCGGCGATGTTTTTGGCTTCCTCAAAGTCGACGCGCTTCTGCTCATCGCCGCTGGTTTCGTAGAGGCGGAAGAGTTCGAGCTCGGGAGATTCGGGATTGAGGAGGTGGTCGTAGTTCCGGATGAGCTTGAAATCGCCGATGCGGATGGTGCTTTCAAGTGCGCCGCCGTGGGGGAAGTGCCACATCATGGTGTCGCGTGGGGAGCCATCGGGGTTCTTGACGAGCTTGGGGTCGCGTGGGTTTTCGGTGAGGAGGGGAAGGAGGTTGAGGCCGTCGAGTTGTTTGTCTTCGGGGCGGGGGGTGCCGGTCATGGCGAGAATGGTGGGGTAGAAATCGAGTCCGTTGGCCATGACCTCGGTCTGGACGCCGGCGGGGATACCGGGGCCGGTGATGATGAGGGGGACGCGGGTGCCGCCTTCTTTGGCGGAGATTTTTCCGCGATCGAGCGGATTGTTATCGGTGTAGCGCTCTTTTGGGCCGCCTTCCATGCCGCCGTTATCGGAGGTGAAAATGAGGTAGGTGTTTTCGCTGAGCTTGTGACCGGGCCAGCGTGGGTCCTCGGTGGTTTCGAGGTAGGTGATGACGGTGCCGAGGTAGTAGTCGAGTTCCTCGACCATGGAGCCGTAGAAGGGATTTTTTTGACCGGGGGTTTCTTTCTTCGGTGGGCTTTGGGGATCGGTTCCCATGCGCCCGGTGTATTTATTGAGGAGGGCTTCGGAGCGGGTCTGAATGGGTGAATGGACGAGCCAGGTGGCATAGAAGAGGAAGAAAGGGTCGCCTTTGTTCTCCTTTACGAAGGTGAGTGCGTCCTCGTTGGTCTGGTGACGGGGGAAGCCATTTTCATCGAGGCGGTAGGGGTCGTCCTCGGCAGTGGTGGCGAATTCCGCGAGGCGATCTTTCATGCCGGTGCGCGCGCCGCGGCTGGCTTCGCTGTAGTCAAAGCCCATGTCTTTGGGCTGCGGGAAGGCGTGGTGATCGATGGCCATGTGCCATTTCCCGGAGTGGCCGGTGGTGTAGCCGTTCTTTTTCAATGCACGGGTGATGGTGAATTCATCGGCAGGGATTCTTCCGCTATACCATGGGTCCATCATGCGGCTGTTTTTGCTGAGGGGGGTGGGAGGCGCTCCACCTACGACGTGTGTTTTTTGAGCGCGGGCGGGGTGGTTTCCGCTGACGATGGCGCAGCGCGAGGGGGCGCAGGTGGGTGCGGGGGAGTAGGCCTGCCAGAACATGACGCCTTTTTTTGCGAGAGCGTCGATGTTGGGGGTTTCGTAGGGTGAGGGGTCGTCGATGTCGTAGCATTTGACGTCCTGCCAGCCGAGGTCGTCGGTGAAGAGGAGGACGATGTTGGGCTTGGCGGGGCGGGTGTCGTCGGCGTGCAGCAGGGAGATCGCCGAGGTGAGAGCGATAACGATGGCAGGGAGAAGGTTATTCTGCATAGCTGGGAGTTTTGGAGAGAGTGAGAGAATGATTTTTACGCTGAAGCGAGGGAATGTATCGCCTGAGGAAGAGTGTTGGGTGTCAGCCGTCAACGAGAAATTTATTATGCGCTCAGAGGAGAGTTCGATTCCAGCGGGAGGTGGATGTGGGTTTTAGAGAGGAGGGTGAGGGGGCTGATTTGATAGGTACGGGGTGAAAGAGCCGAGTGGGTAGGTGATGGTTAGGGAGGGAGTGGGTTTTGAGGAGGTTTCTTGGGTTCCGCGGCGGTGATGAGGAGACTGACGAGCGGCACTTTTTTCAGGAAGCGGGGGCTATTTTGGTTGAGTGGCGGGGGAGAGGGCGGGGTCGTCCAGATCGAGGCGATAGAGGATTTGGTTGTAGTCGTAGCGCGGGGTTTTGACGGGGGATTTGGAGAAGAAGGTGGTGTAGGTGCCCTCGAAGATGAGGACGGGGCTGTTGGCGGGTGAGAGGTCGGGGTGGATGCGGGGGTTGTAGAAGGTGTAGGTGGCGTGGCTGAGGATCTTGATGGCGGGGCCCCAGGGGCCGGTGGGTTGGGAGGCTTCGGCATACCAGAGCTGGCCGAGGGGGGAGGGGTTTCCGTGGAGTTGGGTGAAGACAGTGAGCCATTTTTTGCGGTAGGAATTCCAGACGATGGAACCGCGGTGGGGTTTGATGGTTGAGCCGTCGGTGGTGGTTACTTTTTGCTGGGGGGTGAGGTGTTCCCATTGGGCGGGGTCTTGCCAGGCTTCGAAGGTGGCGGGGACGCGGAGGGTGGGGAAGGGATCGCCGAAGTAGGCCCACCTTTGGCCATCGGGGTGGGTGTGGATGACGGGGTGGCCGTTTGGTGCGGGCGGAGGTTTGGGTAAGTCGGGATGGTGATCCCAGAGGACTTTGAGGGTTTCGAAGTTTTGGGTGTCTTCGTTCCAGTGGCAGAGGCCGAGTTGGTAGACGTCGAGGAAGTTTCGGATCTTGGCGAAGGTGGCGACGAGGTGGGGGGTGTCGTTTTTGTCGGGGAGAGAGAGGTAGCCGCCGAGCCAGGTGGGGCCATCGCCGGGGAGTTGGGCGACAGGGCGGGGGGTGCCATCGGGGGCGCGGAAGTAGTGGAGGGGGAGTTTGAGGGGAGGCTCGAGGGATTTGAGGGGAGAGGGCGCGGTGGTGGCGCTGGTCATGTGGAAGATGCCGAGGGGGTAGGGGGCGAGATTGGAGTCGCCCCAAGCCCAGAATTTTTTCCCGCGATGGAGGGTGGTTTGGATGCTATCGCAGCCGAAGATGCCGCTTTCTTTCCAGTCGAGGTGTTGGCCGAGTTTTTGGCTTTCGGCGAAGAGGCCGGCACCGGTGAGGCGGCCGAGGCGTTTGGCGATGATGGTGCGGTCGACTTTGATTTGATGTGTGCCGTCGGTGGTGGGTGTGATGCGGAAGCCGCGGTAGCCGAAGCCATCGGCGGGGAGTTGGTAGCCATCGCTGGTGAGGGTGAACCAGGTTTCGCGGTCGAGGAGATCGGGGGCATCGATGGCAATGAGTCCGGCGTTGTCGGTGACGAAGGTGAGGTTGTGGGTGGTGGTGAGTTGGACGAGGGGGACGGGCCAGTTGTTCTCGCGGTCGACGATTTGGATTTGGAAGGGTTTGGCGAAGACGACGGTGGGGAGGAGGAAGAGGAGTCGTTTCATGGGGGTGGGTTAGGATACGGTGCCTTTTGTGGGAGTCTTAGTATTGATTGGTGGTGTTTGAGGGTTTGGGGCTTGGATGTTGACAGGTGGTTTGGGTGATTTTTACTATCTCCAATACCTGCGAAGGGTTGAATTGGGCGACGTGCCCGTACCCAGGTTTGCGGGGCTGTGTTCTGCGATGAAAGCTCCGCCCATCTTTGCTCCAACGTTTCACGGTGATGTTGTGAGGGTTCGGGAGCTCCTTGAAGCGGATCCTGAACTGATTTCAGCAAGAAATGCAAAAGACCTCACGCCTCTTCACGTTGCGGCGAGTCGGGGTCAGGCTGAGGTGGTGCAGGTGTTACTTGATTACGGGGCCGATGTTCATGGGCCGACGGAGAAGGGGGAGTGGACACCCATCGTTTATGCGGCCTACCGGGGGCATTTGGAAGCGGTTGAGATTTTGGTCGAGAATGGCGCGGGGGTTACCGAAGGGGACGGCAATCCGATTCATTTTGCGGGGCAGCGGAGGCATCGAGAGATTTGCCGGTTGTTGGTGGAGCATGGCGCGGTTGATGATCTTGTGGTGTCGACGGATGTGGATCAGCTTCGATTGTTTCGAGCGGCGTATGGGTATGATGCCGATCTGGTCGAAGAAATTCTCACGCGTCGTCCAACGCTTGTTGAGGCACGAGATCGAAATGGTCGGACCCCGCTGCATGAAGCTTGCACCAACGGGGATATCAAAACCGTTCGGGTTTTGCTGAAGTATGGTGCTAACGTAGAGGCTTTGGATCGTAGGAAAGAGAGGCCGCTGGATCGGGCTTTGGCTCATCGGCAACATGCGGTTGCCAAGCTGTTAAAGAAAGAGTGAGTGGGGTTTTGGTTTGGGAATCGGTGAAGAAGGTGGTGGAGGTGAGATTGAATCGGGGGGCGGGGGTCAAGGGAGGGGCGTGTGATTCTCGCGACCCTTCAGGTCGCTGTGTTTTGGCGATGGGGGATCCCATGGCTGAAGCCATGGGCTTTGTTGTGATGAGCTTTCCGCTCTTTGGGATGCCGACAGCGATGCTCGGGGGGCGCGGAGGCTTCGTTGGAGGGTTTGCGATCATTGGTCATGAAGGAGCCGCAGCTGCATTGAAGGGATGGATGTTGACAGTGGGTATTGAGGATTTGTAGTGTGGCGGGAGCTTGTTAAAGGAAAATCGGAGTATCGTATTTATGGTTCGTAAGTCTGAGCGATTCCTATCATTTGTTAAAAATTATAAGACCATGAAGCACATTACCTCTATCATTCTGGCGATATTCCTTTCGAGCTTTGCGTCAGCTGCTCCCAGGGGAGAGAGGATTGATGGCCCAATTAAAGGGGTGCTGTTAGCTGGCGTTAAAGACGGGAATGAGATTTCCGAGGGGGTTGTGTTCCTTGCTGACGATGGCGTGATTTTCGCAGCTGATTCAGCAACAATTGGTCCTGATGGCAAGAGTATCACTTTTAAGGGAAAGCCCTTTTTTGTGAAGGAAGGAACGAGAATTCATGCTGATGAACTTGGCGAGTGGATGCGTCTTACGGTCAAGGGGGAGGTGAAAACCAGTAAGGGCAAGTGGCAGATGGTGATTCCTAAAAAATAGGGCGAATAGCAAAGCTTGTTGCTGAGTGATTTTTGAATTTATCGGCGATTACAGGTCGTTCGTTTGCGGGCGGGATTGGGTGGGTGAGATTGAATCGGGGGGGGCGGGGATCAAGGGAGGGGCGTGCGGTTCTCGCGACCCTGTAGGTCGCTGTTTTCCGGTGATGGGGGAACCTATGGCTGAAGCCATGGGCTTTGATCTGTCGAGCTTTCAGCTCTTTGGGAAGGGAGGGCGGGGAGGCGGGTGTGCCGGGGTTTATTTTTTGGCTTTGGGGAGGCCGATCTTGCAGTAGGGCGGGAAGTCGAATTGGTCGCCGTGGAGGCGGGGGTCGTGGTGGGTGGTGAGCTCGGCGAAGAGTTGGGCGCGGAGGGCTGAGCGGGTGGCTTCGAGGTGGGGATCGCGGGCGAGGTTCTTCATTTGGTGGGGGTCGTTTTTGAGGTCGTAGAGTTCCTCGGTGGGACGGGGGCCGAAGCCGAGATTCCAGTGGAGTTGGTATTTCGGGTTGTTGCGGTTTTGGACGAAGAAGGCTTTGGTGGGGCCGGCGTCGACATCGGCGTAAGTGACGCGAGTGTTGTTGGCGAGTTGGTCGAAGGTGAGGGGTTCGTTTTCGGCGAGTTTAAGGAGGTCGCCCATGGCTTCGCGCTCGGCCTTGAAGTTGACGATGTAGAGGTGGTCGGCGGTGCGGATGGCGCGCATGGGATAGGGAAGTTCGAGGGCGCGGGCGGACTCGACGTGGACCTCGCGGCCGATGAGGGCCCAGGAGCGGAGGTTGGAGTGGTCGCCTGACTTGAGTGCGGGGAGGAGGTTTTCGCCGTGCATGGAATCGGCTTTTTGAAGGCCGCCGGCTGCAAGGAAGGTGGGGGCGAGGTCGATGAGGGAGATGGGCTTTTCGATGACCTGGGCGGGCTTGATGTGGTCGGGCCAGCGGGCGGCGAAGAGGACGCGGGCTCCGAAATCGTAGCAATTGGTTTTTCCGCGAGGGAAGCCGGGTGCTCCGTGGTCGCCCGAGATGACGATGAGGGTGTTGTCGTATTCGCCGGTCTTTTTGAGCTCTTCAATGAGGACGCGGCAGCATTCATCGAAGGCCATGGTTTCGCCGAGGTAGTCGGCCATGTCCTCGCGGATGACGGGGACGTCGGGGAGGAAGGGCGGGAGTTTTACTTTCAGTTGGTCGGGGTCGAGGTTCCAGAGTTTTTTGCCGGATCCCTTGATCCACTTGCGGTGGGTGTTGGTGGGGTGGAAGTGGTAGAGGAAGGGTTGGCCTTCCTTGCGGGCAGCGAGGAAGGATTGGAAGTTGGCGCGGCATTCCCGGTAGAGTCGCTCTTTGGCGGCGTCGATGTTTTTGGCGGCTGAGACGTTTTGGGAGAAGCCGTTGACCCTGCGTCCGGCTTTGTTGAAGGAGGGGCCGAAGGTTTCGCCTTTGACGTGGTTTTTATGGGTGAGGCCGATGTGGTAGCCGGACTCTTCGAGGAGTTTGGCGTAGCCTTTGATGTTGTTCCAGGGGTCGGTTTCGTCGGGGCCGTGCCAGCGGTGGTGGAGCTGGGAGCAGGAGCCGTTGGTGAAGAAGTGGCGGCCTGAGATGAGGGCGGCGCGGCAGGGGGAGCAGGAGGGGGCGGAGACGAAGGCGTTGGTGGCGAGGGCTCCTTCGCTCGCGAGCTTGTCGAAGGTGGGAGTAGAGAGGAGGTCGTTGACGGAAGGGGTGTCTTTTGAGCGGTAGGCGGAGGCGTAGCGGCCGAGGTCATCGGCGAAGAGGAAGAGGATGTTGGGGCGCTTGGCGGTGTCCGCGAAGCCGGGGTTGATGAGCGCGAGGGTGAGGAGGAGGATGCGTTTCATGTGAGGGGAAGATTTAGCGGAAAGGGAGAGAGTTGGAAGGAAAGAGCCTATTTGGGGTTTGTGAGGCTGATCTTTTCGCTGCGGTATTTTTTCCAGAGTTCGTCGAGGCGGGTGGTGATTTCATCTTGGGTGCCGACGATGAGCCAGTAGCGGTAGGAAAGGGTAGATTGGGGGCCGAGGTTGACGAAGGCGACGGGGGCGATGTGGGTGCAGGGGCCGGCGGCGGGGTCCTGGGTTTTGCCGGCGCCATGGGGGCCGAAGTTCCATGATTTGGCATCGGGGCTGAAGATGGCGATGCCCTGGCCGTTGGCGGAGAAGGCGGCCATGGCGTTGCGGGGGGAGGTGGTGACGCCCCAGGGTGGTCCGATGGGTTGGGTGACGGTCTGCCAGTTGCCGTCGCCCTGGTAGGTTTTGAAGGTGTCGAAATTTCGGGTGAAGTAGCAGGCGGGGACTTCCTGGGGGCTGCGGTGGGCGGGGCCCCAGCGGTCGTTTGGCTGGCGGGAGCAGACGAGTTCGTTTTTGACGACGACGACATTGGGCATGTCGGGCTCGAAGGCGGTCCATTGGCGCATGAGGGCTTCGGCTTCCTCATCATGCATGTCCCAGAGCTTGGGGACGGTTTCGGCGAAGAGGGTGTTGGCCTTTATGTCCTTGGTGAAGGTGGTGACGCGGGCCCAGGAGCCGACGCCTCCGCCTTGAATGGGGTTCCAGCTCCAGGGGCTCCAGGCTTTGTGTTGGCCGTCGGCCTGGCGGTCGAGACGTTTTCCGGCGTAGTAGGATTGCTGGATGAGGCGGCCGGGGTCGGTGGAGTTGATGGTGTTTTTATGGTCGTTCTCGGACCAGGAAAGGTGGGTGATGGAAGCGCCCATGGCCTTGTCGATGCCGATGCGGAGGGTGGGGTTCTCGATGGTGAGGAGCTCCTTGGGCGGGCGTTGGAGAGGGGTGGATTCTTGGGCGGAGAGGTGGGAGGCGAGGAGAAAGAGCAGGGCGCGCAGGAGGGGCATGGAGAGGTTACGTGGGGGGAGCGGGGGATTTAGCAGGGAATGGGTGAGGGTTGGTCGTGGGAGAGTGGAGATCTATTGGCCTGCGTGAGGTTGTGTCGCCCTACAGGGCTTGGGGTTGTGGACAGGCGAGTAACCCAGGGCGGTGCCCCGGGCTTCGTTATTTTGCTCCTTTGGGGCGGGAGGAGGAATTAGGAATTAAGAATTAAGAATGGGGAATGGGGAATGGGGAATGGGGAGGGGTTATTTTAGGGTGGCGAGGTAGGCGAGGATGTCTTCGATTTCCTGGGGCTTGAGGATGAGGCCCATGGGGGGCATGGGGGAGGCGGGGAGGGGGTAGCCTTCGGCGATGTCGGCGTTGGGGTCGAGGACGGAGGCGCGGATGTAGTCGGCTGTTTTGCGGGTGGCGATGCCATCGAGGGCGGGGCCGACGATGCCGCCTTCTCCGCCGACGATGTGGCAGCGGCTGCAGGCGGCAACCTCGTGATGGAGGAAGAGGTCTTTTCCTTGGACGGCGTCGCCGGGTTGGACTTCGTCATTGTGATCTTCCGAGGGGGCGGGGATGAGCTCGGAGAGGCGGAGGTTTTTGTAGAAGGCGGTGCCTGTGGATTGGCCCCAGCCGCCGAAGAGGGCGTTGACGGCGAGGGATTTGTGGTTTTGGGAATCGAAGTCGACGGAGACTTCGGTCCAATCGTTTCGCTTCTGAAGAGCCTTGGTGGCAACGCGGGGATTTTGGAGTTGGTGGATGTTGAGGAGTGCTCCACTTCCGTTGCCACGGATTCCGATGGTTTTGATTTCGGCACTGAGACGGTAGCGGGTGTTTTGTTTGACGGTGACCTCGCTGGTCCACGAGGTGTCGATGAGCTGGGGCGATTGGATTTTTAGGATGCCATCGGTTTGGGTGTGTGTTGCGCCCCGGCCATTGTAGATGACGGGCTTCCAGGTGGCGTTGGCGAGGAGGTTTTCTTCGGCGGGGAGGAAGTTGAGGTCAGAGGCGATGGAGATGCCGTGTTTTTTGGCAGCGGCTCCGAGGGCTTCCTTGAGGAGAGGGTCGGCGCGGTTTTCGTCATTTTTTCCCAGCGTGGTGATGGCGTTGGTGAGCGCATCGGTGGTGGGGAATTGAGCGATGGCGACGAAGGCGGCGAGGCGGGTGGTGAGATTGGGGTCGTTGATGACGCCGGACTGGAAGAGGAGGCTGCTTCCGTTTTCATCAAGAGAGAGGGCGCGAGTGGCGTTACGCCGGAGGATGGGGTCGGTGGAGAGGAGGGCCGTGCGGTGGGTTTCGGGATCGAGTTGTCCGAGGCCATGGAGGGTCCAGAGGGCGTGGGTGGATCCGATGCCGGGTTGGGCGACCATTTTTTTGAGCGATTCAGTGGCGGAGGTTTGCTTTTGATCGACGAGAAGGCGTTGGGCGGTGAGGCGCCAGAATTGATTGTGGTGGCCGAGGGCGGCTACGAGGTTTTCGGTGGATGCTCCGTGGAGTGAGGTGATGGTGGATTTGGGGGCCTTATCCCAGATGAGTCGGTAGATGCGGCCGTGCTGGCGGTCGCGGTTGGGATTGATGTGGGCGTTGCCCTTTCCGTTTTGGGCATCGTAGCCCCCGCGTCCGGCGTTGGGGGTGGGGTTGTGCTGGATGATGAAGTTGTACCAATCGGAGATCCAGAGGTTGCCATCGGGGCCGACCTCGGCGGCGACGGGGGAGAACCATTCGTCGGCGGAGGCGATGAGGGCGAAGTCGTTTTTGGCGTGATAGCCGGCGCCTTTGGGCGAGGTTTGGAATTTTCCGAGGAGATTTCCGGTGGGGCCGCAGACGAAGGCGGTGTTGCCCTGCCATGAGGTCGGGAAGTTTTCGGAGTTGGCGAAGGCGTGTCCGGCGGCGGCGGTGTAGCCACCGAAGACATCGACCTGGCGGATGTTCGGGGTGATGGGGTGGAAGGTGGGTGAAGAGGCGATGATGTCGGCGCTGAGTCCGCGTCCGCCGGGCAGGATGGTGGCGGGGATGCCGCCGAAGAAACTGGGGTTGTTATTGGCGGTGGAGCCGAAGGTGTCACCGGCGGGATTGAAGCCGAGGCCCCAAGTGTTGTTGTTGAACTGGTGGAGGAACTCGAGATGGGAGCCGTCCTTTTGAAAGCGGTAGACGCCCATGCCGAATTTTTTGCCGTCGTGATTGTAGGCGGAGTATCCGACGGTGCCGTAGAGTTGGTTATCGAGACCGTAGCGGAGATTAGAGGGGCCGGCGTGGGTGTCGCCGGTGCCCCAGCCGGTGAGGACGACCTCGCGGACGTCGGCTTTGTCGTCGCCATCGGTGTCTTTTAGGAAAAGAGTTTCAGCGGCGTGGTGGACGTAGACTCCGCCGTTTGCGAAGGTGAGAGAGGTAGGGATGTTGAGTCCGTCGGCAAAGACGGTGACCTTGTCGCAGAGGCCGTCGCCATCGGTGTCCTCGAGGATTTTAATCTTATCGTCGCCGACGCGTTCGGCTTTGATTTCGTTCGGGTAATCGACGGTTTCGGCAGCCCAGAGGCGGCCTTTTTCATCCCATGCGAGGCTGATGGGGTTGACGATTTGGGGTTCGGCGGCGAAGAGCTCGAGCTTCCAGCCGATGGGGACCTGGGTGTATTTGAGGCTGTCGGCGGGAGTGAGGGGGTGTTGATACTGAAGTGGCTTGGGGCGTTTTTCGTAGTTGGGGATGTTATCGCGGGTCTCGTAGGTGAGAGGGGGGCGGGAGGCGAGGAAGGTCTCGTAGGAGGCTTTGCGCTTATCGCCGACGGCCCAGAGGATGCCGGACTTGAGGAGCTGGTGGAAATTGGGCTGGGTCCAGACGCGTTGGTCGTGTCCGGAGGCGGTGTAGAAGACGCGGCCCTGGCCTTGTGTGCGGGTCCAGGTCCAGGGTTCGGGGGTGGTGATGTTGTCGTCTCCCTCCGGCTTGCGGACCATGAGGATGTCGCGATCCGATCCGTGCATGGAGTGGACGTAGGTTTCATCCCAGGCGTGGAATGACTCGAGGCCCTTCATGGCAGGGTGGTCGGGCTTGGTGATGGTGGGGGTGAATTCCTTACCCTTGTGGTGCTTGAACTGAGCACCGACGAGTTTCACGAAGCCGGGTTCGTTTCGGAAGCAGAAGGAGGCGGAGTGGACGGGGATGAAGCCGCCGCCGTCTTCGACAAATTTGACGAGGTTTTTGAATTGGTGCGGTTCGATGGTGTCGTGGTTGGCGTAGAGAAGGATGCCATCGAATTGACTGAGGTAGGAGATGTCTCCGAGGGCTTCTTCAACTGAGGTGGTGTAGTCGAAGTAGATACCATCCCGGCCGAGGGCCTTGGAAATGATGGGGTAGTATTCGTTGGAATTGTGGACTTCGCGGTCGTGACCGAGGAAGAGGATTCTGATGGGGCCTTCTTTTTCAACCGTTTGTTCCGGGGTGGTTTGCGCGAGGGAGAGGAGCGCGATGAGGGCGAGTGGGAAGAGGAGGAGAAGGTGTTTCATTTGGGAAAGAGGGACTTTGGGAAGGAGGGAGGGGGATGTTTGCGACGGTCATAGACCGCCGCTACAAAAGGGGAGGGCGGGGCTGGAAGCCCCGGCTCCCTTATTGGATGGTGAACTCGGGGAGTTTGATGAGGGCACCGCCTTGTTGGGCGGACTCGTGGGCGAGGATTCCGGTGCAGGTGATGTTGGCGGATTGGACGTCGTTGGGGTAGCCCTCGCCGCGGCCGTGGAGGAGTTCGACGAACTGGTGGACGAGGTGCGGGTGGGAGCCGCCGTGGCCGGCGCCCTGGGTGAAGCTGAGGTGGTCTTCTCCTTCTTCGCCGCCATAGACGCCACCGGTGGTGAAGGGGGCGATCTCCTCGGGGAGGAGGTGGGCGTAGTCCGGGCAGGTGACTTTTTCGGGAATCTCGGGCTCGGGTTTCTTGGCTGTGTGGACGACGAGTTCCTCGCCCTCGATGAGGGGCCACTCGACGGATTTTTCGCTGCCGTAGACCTCCATAGACTCGCGGTATTGGCGGGCGACATCGAAGAGAGAACGGTAGACGAGTCCGGAGAGATCGGAGTCCTTGAACTTCACATGGCAGCTTTCGACGGCATAAGGAGAGCCGTAGCAGTCGTGCATTTCCTCGCGGATGGTTCCGGAGGCGAAGCAGGAGACGTACTCCGCCTGATGGCGGCCGAGGCCGAGAAGGGGGCCGACGCAGTGGGTGGCGTAGTGCATGGGGGGGAGGCCGGGCCAGTAGCCGGGCCAGCCATCCATATCCTGCTGGTGGGAGGCTTTGAGGAACTGGAGTTTGCCGAGTTCGCCGTTGTCGTAGAGCTCTTTCATGAAGAGGAACTCGCGGGCGTAGACGACGGTTTCCATCATCATGTATTTGAGGCCGGTGGAGGCGCAAAGTTCGACAATGGCTTTGCAGTCCTCGACGGAAGTGGCCATGGGGACGGTGCAGGCGACGTGCTTTCCGGCCTTGAGGGCGGCGATGGTTTGCTCGGCGTGATTGGGGATGGGAGAGTTGATGTGGACGGCGTCGATATCGGGATCGGCGAGGAGGTCCTCGTAGCTGGTGTAGCGTTTTGAGATGCCGTATTTATCGCCGATCTCGTTGAGCGAGGACTCGGTGCGTTGGCAGATGGCAGCCATTTCGGCGCCGGGGTGGCGTTGATAGATGGGGACGAATTCGGCTCCGAAGCCGAGGCCGACGATGGCGATGCGCACTGGTTTTTCTGACATGATGGGTGAGAGAATCATTTTCCGGATGAAAATACTAGGGGGAGAGCGAAAATTTTGTGTATGATTGCGACATGATTCGCGATGAGTGGGTGCGAGGTTTACGGCCGGGGCAGGTGTCGTATTTGTTCGATTACCTTCCGGACACCTTGTACTTTGCCAAGGACAAGGAAATGCGGTTGATGGCGGGGAACCGGGCATTTATCGAGCGATGCGGTTTTGCGACCGAAGAGGAAATGGTGGGTCGCCAGGATCGGGAAATTTTTCCGGTGGAGTTGGCGACGAAGTACCTTGAGGACGATCGGCGGGTGATTGAGAGCGGGGAGGCCTTGGTGGAGATTGTGGAGTTGTTTCCGAATCGTCTTGGTGAGCCGGAGTGGTTCATCACGGATAAGATTCCGCTTTTTGATGTGAATGGTGAAGTGGCGGGGCTGTGCGGGATGGTGCGAAGTTTTGAGGGGGCGAGGGCGCACTTGCAGCCGTATCTTGATCTGTTGCCGGTGACGGAATTTCTGAAGGAGAATTATGACCGGAAGGTGGTGTTGCCGGATTTGGCGAAGCAGGTGGGGATGTCGGTGAGGAAGTTGCAGCGACGGTTTCAGGAGACGTTTAAGACGACGCCCCAGCAATACATTGGTCGGCTCCGGATTCTGGAGGCGTGTGAGCTTCTGGTGAAGACCCAGCTCACGGTGACGGAGATTGCGCTGCGGGTGGGTTTTTATGACCACGCGGCGTTCTCGAAGAAGTTCTCCGAGTTGATCGGGATGTCGCCGAGGGAGTATCGGAAACGGAACTAACCCTTACGGTATTTCCCGAGGGAGGCGGCTTCGAGGCGGTTGATGCGGCGGCCGAGGTAGAGAGCGAGGGCGACGCAGACGCCGAGGGTCCAGGTGCCCCATGAAGGGTTGGCGAGGAAGGAGCCGATGGCAAAGCCGAGTCCGAGGCAGAAGAGGGCGAGGGAGGCGGCGAAGAGTGTGATGATCTGCCGGGGGATGACAATGAGATCATCGCGGTGGCGTTCTTTGAGGAGGTGCTGGAAGTCGTCGCCGATCATGATTTGAGGATAACGGGGAGGAGCGGGGGCGGAAGGAGAAAGGGAAGCTCTGGCTTGCGGGGAGGCGGCTGGTTGGTAAAAGGAGGGGTGAAGAAACTCCCCCTTGTTCCGTTTTGTCTCGCCCTACTTGTGATGGTCTCCTGCTCGACCGCTTATTATGCGGCGATGGATAAGCTGGGGTATGAGAAGCGTCATATTTTGGTGGATCGGGTGAAGAAGGCGAAGGGATCGCAGATTGAGGCGAAGGAGCAGTTTTCCTCGGCGCTTGATGAATTCATCGCGGTGTCGAATTACAAGGGGGGCGATCTTGAAAAGATGTACCGGAAGATTGAAAAGGCTTACGAGAAGTCGGTGGATCGTGCCGATGAGGTGCGGGAGCGGAACGACAAGGTGGCCGCGACGGGGAAGGCTCTTTTCAAGGAGTGGGGAAAGGAGATTAAGGAGTATTCCGATCCGCAGTTGGCGGCGGCTTCACGGGAGAAGTATGCGGCGGCCCAAGTGCGCTACAAAGAGCTGCTGACGGCGATGCGGAATGCGGAGTCGAAGTTGGACCCGGTGTTGGCGAAATTTCGCGATCAGACGCTCTTTTTGAAGCACAATCTGAATGCGAAAGCGATCGCGGCACTGGAGACGCAAGTGACGCGGGTGAAGGTGGATGTGGCGCGGTTGATCCGCGATATGGAACGATCGATTGCGGAGTCCGATCGCTTCATCAAGGAGATGAAGTAGTTTGCTTAGAACTTCCAGTTTTGGGTCTTGGCTGGCCCTTGGGAGCTGATGGAAATGGAGTCGATCCTGACGGTCTGTCCGGTGGCGGGGAGGTGGATACGAAGGATGCCGAGGCTGCCGGTGGCGGGGAGATCGATGGAGAGGTCGTTCCATTTTCCGGCTTCGAGGGTGAAGGGTGTTGAGCCGATTGGTGGTTTGCCGTTGGACCAGGAGACTTTGCCGTTTCCGCCTTTGGGGGCGAGGATGCGGAGGGTGATTTTTGAGGGGCCTTTGTGTTGGGTGACGCCGATTCCGAGGAAGGGGTCGGGGGCGGTGCCTTTGATGGTGAGGATGCCGTCCTTGATGGCGGTTTGACTGTTGCGTGCTTTCCATCCCTTGAGGGTGGGATCGAAGGCGTCGTCTTTTGCGGCGCCTTTATTGGGAGTGGCGGCTTTGGGTTGGCGGACGCGGTTTTTTCCTTCGAGTTCGGGTTGGTATTTTGCAGGGTCGAATTTGGGGTTGGGGACGGGTTGGACGGCGTTGGTCGCGGTGAGGAAGTGGGTGATGAGGGCGTCGAGCTTTTGGACGACTTCGGGGTTTTGGGAGGCGAGGTTGTTCTTTTCGCCGATGTCTTCCTTGAGGTTAAAGAGGCGGTAGCGGTGGGCTCCGTCTTCGCCCTGGAAGAATTCGCGAATGAGTTTCCAGTGCTCGTGGTGGACGGAGATGGAGGGTGGGATCCAGTCGGGGACGGGAGGGTCGTGAGGGAAGTAAGTGAAGATGGCTTCGCGGGAGAAGGGTTCGCCACGGAGGGCGGGAGCGAGGCTGACGCCATCGAATTCCTGACCTTCTTCTTTTTTGAGGGGAAGGAGGTCGAGGAAGGTGGGGAAGAAGTCGGTGGACTGGACGAGGGCGTCGCTGCGGGTCTCGGGCTGAATGTGACCGGGCCAGGCGACGATCATGGGGACGCGGACGCCGCCTTCGAACATGGAGGCTTTTCCTCCGCGAAGAGGGAAGTTGCTGGTGGGGGTGGTGCCATCGACTTCGTTGTACATGTTTCCTCCGTTATCGGAGAAGAAGACGATGATGGTGTTGTCGGTGAGTTTGAGTCGGTCGAGGGCGTCGATGAGGGTGCCGATGGCGTCATCCATGGCTTCGACCATGGCGGCGTAGGTGGGGCTGCGCTGGGGGTCGTTGGGGTCGATGAGGGGCCGGTATTTTTCGATGACTTCTTCTTTGGCATCGAAAGGGGCGTGGACGGAGAACATCCAGTAGTTGAGGAGGAAGGGTTTGTCCTTGTTCTTCTCCATGAAGGCGACGGCTTCTTCGGCCATGCGGTCCTCGATGTGCTCCTTGGGGTGGTTGGGATCGAAGTCGGGGTAGCGCCAGGGGGCGACGAAATTTCCGGCGGGTCCGGGGCCGTGCCAGTGGGGGATGTCAATGTCGAAGCCGTTTTTGAGAGGCGAGTGGGGTTCGGCGCCGAGGTGCCATTTGCCGAAGTGGGCGGTGGCGTAGCCCGCGTCCTTGAAGGACTCGCCGAGGGTGTAATACCTGGTGTCGAGTCGGTTGACGGGATTGGGTTGGATGGCTTTGTTTTTGGGGGCTGAAGTGGTGCCCTCGGTTGCGGTGAGAATGGGCGTTCCGATGTGGCAGTTCGGCGTGGTGAGTCCGGTGCGGGCGGGATTGAGCCCGGTGAGGATACTGGAGCGGGTGGGCGAGCAGAGGGGGCTGGCGGAGTAGGCGCGGGTGAAGGTCATGCCGCGCTTGGCGAGCCGCTCGATGTTGGGAGTCCGGTAGAGTTTGGTGTGGCCGTAGAGGGTGGTGTCGGCCCAGCCGAGGTCATCTGCGAGGATGAAGACGACGTTGGGCGTGGAGGAACTTTGAGCAGCGAACAGTGAAGATGAACTCTGAAGGAAGAGGGCGAAGAGGAGATTTGAGATTTGAGATCTGAACATGAGATTTGAGAGGGCTTTGGTTGTGGGAGGAGGCTCACGCAGAGACGCGGAGTTTTTTTTGGCGGACTAGAGGTTAGTTTTTGCCGGGAGTCCAGGTGATGGTGTTGGTGGCGTCCTTGAGAGTGATGGTGCCGATTTGGACGGGGTGGTTGGGGAGGAGAAGGCGCAGGTGAACGGTCGTTGATTTGGCGGGAACTTCAAGAGTGAGAGTTTGCCATTCCGTGGAGGCGGCGAGTTGGGTGGTGGTTTCTTTACCGGAGAAGAAATCCTTTTGTTCACTGGTGCGCCAGGAGATGCCGAGGGGGCCGCCCTGAGAGGCGCGGATGTTGACGGTAGCGGTGAAAGGGCCGTTGAGGTTGAGTTGATTTTTGACGAGGAAAGGGGCTTGTTTGGAGGCGGGGAGGGGGGTGATGTGGAGGGATCCGTCCTTCAGTTCGTGGGAGCCATTTCGGATCGTGGCGTTGGATTGGGGGTGTGCTTTTTCCTTTTTGGCGGTTGGTTTCGGGACGTCTTTGCCATCGAGGTAGAAGTCGAAATATCGGTCCCAAGTGGCGGACATTTTACCGGAGGGGAGTCCGGCGGGGGTGAGGTCGGAAGACCAGGTGGAGAGTTGGGTGTGGAGGCGTTCGACGATGTCCGGGTGCTTGTCGAAGAGGTTGTTTGACTCGCCGGGGTCGGTGTCGAGGTCGAAGAGATATTGGCGATCACCACCGCGGAGGAGTTTCCATTTTCCATCACGGATGGCGGCCTGGTCGATCCAGCGCCAGAAGAGGGTGCGCTCGGGGAGGGTGTTTGCTTTGAGATGAGGGATGAGGTTGAGGCCATCGAATCCGGAGTGGTCGGCACCGGCGAGATGGGCGGTGGTGGCGGTGGCATCGAGAGCGATGATGGGCTGGTGGTAGACGGTGTTGGCGGGAAGGGTGCCGGGCCAGGAAATGAGGAAGGGAACGCGGATGCCGCCTTCGGCAAGCATGCCCTTTTCGCCATTCATGGGTTTGTTGAGAGAGCCATCCCAGCCGGGGCCTCCGCCGGGGGCGTCGATCTTGTGGATCTTGAGTGGGGCTCCGTTATCGCCGATGTAAAAGATGAGGGTTTTTTCGGTGAGGTTATGTGCTTTCAGTTCGGCGACGATGGCACCGACTCCGTCATCCATGGCGGAGATCATGGCGAGGGCCTGGCGGCGGCGCTGGGGCATTTCGCCGGGGAAGCGGTCGAGGTATTTTTTGGGAGCGTCGAGGGGGACGTGGGGGGCACGGTAGGCGAGGTAGATGAAGAAGGGGTCGTCCTTGTGCTTGCGGATGAGGGTGCGGGCCATGTCCGAGCAGTCATCGAGGTGGTAGCTGGTTTGAGGGAGATTGCGGACGGGGATTTTGTTTCCTTCGCGGTCGACGTTTGCGGGACACGGTGCGTCGCGGTTTTTGTTGTAGAAGTAATCGAAGCCGTGTTGGTCGATGGCGTTGCCGGGGCCGAGGTGCCACTTGCCGATTTGGGCGGTGGTGTAGCCGACTTTTTTGAGGCGTTCGGCGATGGTGAGTTCGGCATCGAAGCCGGAAAGGTCTTTGCCATTTGCTTCGACGTTGAAGCGATTTTGGTAACGTCCGGCGAGGAGTCCGGCACGGGAGGGGATGCACTGGGGGGCGGAGGAGTAGCCGTTGGTGGCGCGGATGCCGGAGGCGGCGAGGGCGTCGAGGTGCGGGGTTTTGAGATCGTGGTAGATGCCGGCGGGGCCGATGTCAGGCCAGCCGTGGTCATCAGTGTAGATGAGGATGATGTTTGGCTTCTCCTCTTCGGATCCGCATAGCTGGGAGGTGAGGAGAGCGGCGAATGCGAGAGAGAAGAATTTCATGGGAGAGGGAGCTCTTGGGGCTGGGTGAAAATATACCTTAACTGGAGAGGGATCTATCAAGAAGAAACGTTTCTTTTTCCGGTATCAAAGAAGGTGAGAAAAAACCCCGGACCGTGGGACCGGGTTTTGAGATTTTCTATCGATCAGAGGGGCCTAGCAGCGTCTCCGAAGCATCGCCGAAGGGATCGGTGACGAAGGTGAAGTCAGCGTCGCCATTTCCGAAGGTGCGGGTGGCCTCGTCGTCGAGATTGCCGGTGGATTCGAAGTCGAAGATCATTGTGCCGGGGCGGAGGTTTCGACGCGGAAGTCATCGAAGATGGAGCTGCCGGAGGACCAGGTGGTGAGGCCGAAGCGGCTGTTGAGGGGGATGTTGGTGCCGAGATCGAAGGCGAGGTTCTCGTAGTAGAGGACGCCGGCGGGAGTGAAGATGCGGAGGTCAACGAGGGAGGAGCCTTGAGTGCCGGAGATCTGGAGGGTGTAGAGGTCTCCGTTGGCGGAGTAGTCGGCGAGGGAGTTTTCGGCGATGAGGGTGGAGGAGGCGGAACCTTGGGTGACGCGGACGAGGCGGACGTCCTTTCCGGTGCCGCCGGGGGTGCTGCGGCCATCGGCGAGCATGAACTGCCAGAAGGAAGAGCTGCCACCATCAGGAACGATGCCGAAGGCGAGACCGGAGGCGACGCCGTTTCCATTGAAGCCGGTTTTTACGGAGGCGGTGAAGGAGGTTTCCGAATCGAGAGAGATGAGATCGTAGGAGCCGAGAGTGAGTGGGCCAGCGGGGGCGGAGGCCTGATCGCTGGCGAAGGTGAAGTCAGCTCCGCCATTTCCGGCGATGGCGAGAGTCCAGTCGGGGTCGGCGTTGAGGGCGCGGGATTTGCCATCGAAGGAATCGGTGGGGGTGCCGGTGGGTGGGGAGACAGGGGAGTGGTATTGCTGGGTGCGGCGGGAAAGTTCCGAGGGGTCGGAGTTGTAATCCTCGGTGAGGGTGCGCCATTCGCTGAGTTCGTGGCGGAGGTTGGCGATGATGGGGGCGAGAGAGGGATCGTTGATGAGATTGTTGGTGCACCAGAGGTCGGCATCGAGATCGAAGAGCTCTTCATCGGGGAGGGGGTCGCCGCTGGAGTTTTTTCCGGTGACGGATTGGAGAAGGAGTTCGCGGCCGAGGGTTCCCGTGGCGGCGAGGGTGGCATCGTAGGTGCGGTTGAACCAGGGAGAGCCGCCCTGATATTGGTCGGTATTGAGGGCGAGGGCGGGGTTGGCAAGGGTGCCGGAGGGTTTGGAGATGTTACGAACGTAGTAGTAGCGGCCATCGGTGACGGCTCGGGCATCGTAGTAGCGATGGCAGGCGGTGAGCATGGTATCGCGATCCGGGATGTCATTTTGAGTGCCTTCGAAGATGGGGCGAAGGGATTTGCCGAGGTGGCCCGGGAGCCGGGGCATTCCGATGTAGTCGGTGAGCGTTGGGGCGATGTCGAGATGGCTGACGGGTTCGGTGATGCGGCGGTTTCCGCTGACTCCGGGGCCTGCGACGAGTAGTGGAATCTGGAGTCCGGTGGAGTAGATCGACTGCTTGGCGCGGTGGAGGCCAATGCCATGATCGGAAGTGAAAATGATGAGTGTTTCGCCATCGATGCCGCGATTTGCGAGGGTGTCGACGCAGGCCTGGACGATGCCGTCGATGACCTTAATGGAACCGAGGTAGTCGGCGATATCCTGACGAACACCGGGGACGTCGGGGTAGCAGTTCGGGACGTCGATGGCGTTGGCGTCGATATTGGTGACTCCGCCATCGCCGGTGAGGCCTCCCGATGGATCCCAGACGCCGTTGGCATTGGGAACGGCTTTGAAGGGGAGGTGGGGAGAGCCGACATTTGCCCAGAAGAAGAAGGGGCGGTTGCCGGCCCGGGTGATGACATCGTTCATCGCGGTGGTGGCAGCGGCGGGTGTTCCCAGGTTGGGGTGTCCTTCGTGGTAGGGGAATTTGCGGACGGGCTGGACGTGCGACTTGGAGGAGACCGCGGTGTACCAACCGCGATCGCGGAGGACCTCGATGAGAGTGGGAAGATCCTCATGGACGCCACCGAGGGTGGTGTTGGAGGGGTCAGAACCGGAGGGGAGCGGGAAGTCGACTCCGTAGTTGAAGACATTCCGGTGGGCGCTGTTGGTGTGGGGGAAGGTGCCGGTGTAGAGGGCCATCTTGGATGGCGAGCAAACGGGGGAGAGGCAGAAGGCGCGATCGAAGACGACGCCTCCGGTGCCGAGGGCATCGATGTGCGGGGTGTCGAGCCCGCGGGTGGTGTTGTCCTCCGGGTTGGGGCTGTCACCGGTGAAGCCTCCGACGGGGTTGGAGTCGTAGAGGCCGAGGTGGAGGCTTTGGTCCTCGGTGATGAAGAAGAGGATGTTTTTTACGGGGATGACGGGTGAGGTGCCGAGAGAGAATTCCTGTCCGTCGGTGACGGTGTCGCCATCGAAATCGGTGGTGCGAGAAATGTGGGTCAGGTTGGTGAAGGCGTCGGTATCGCTGTGATTGAGGCACCATTGTTCGAAGTGGTCGGGGATGGTGTCGCCATCCGAATCGACCGAGGTGAGTGGGTCGGTGCCCTGGAGGAACTCGATGTCGTCGGCGACCTTATCTCCGTCGGTATCCCACTTGAGAGGGTCGGTTCCGAGGAGGGCTTCCTCTTTGTTGGTGAGTGAGTCGGTGTCGGAATTGAGGGCTTCGTGACGGATGCGTCGGACGAAGTTTTTTCCGGCATCAAAAGGGATGGTGACGGTGGTGTCCGAGCCATCAGAAAGGACGGGGGCGGACTGGCGGGTCCAGTTGAGGAGGTCCGGAGACGTCTGGGTGAGGTCACGCATCCAAGGCTCACCGGGGAAGGTGATGTCAGTGGAGTTGGTTTGGCGGTCGACGTTGGCTTTGAATGAAGAGTTGGCGTCGTTGGGATCGGTGAAGGCGCGTCCTTCGTCGTGGTTCAGGCAGCCGTCGGCATCGAAGTCATCGAATGGCGCGGCGGCTGCCGAAGGGTGGAGGGATTCCCAAACATCGCTGATGCCGTTGTTGTTCTGATCGAGGGCGGAGGCCGGTGCGATGATAAGGACCGCGAGGGATGGAAAGAGGCGGGACATGAGGAGGGGCTAGTTTTTCACGGTAAAGGCATGGCTCCCCGAAGTGAGTTGGTGGGTCTGGTTTTCGGGGGTCTTGTTGGTGAAGGGAGACTTGGTTGGGAGGATGAGGGTGGCGGTGGTGTTGGGAGGGATGGTGGCCTCGTAGAGGAGGGAGCCGTCGTCCTGTTTTTTCCAATGAATGGAGATGCGCCCCTGGGGTGAGTCGTGATGAGCTTTGACCCAGGAAATGGTGTTGGGGTCGGCTTTGTAAGCATCCGGGCTGGGGAAGTGCGGGTGGAGTTTGATGGTGGAGTAGCCGGGGGAGTCGGGCTCGATCCCGGCGAGGGTGGACATCATCCATCCGGTGACGGCACCGAAGGCGTAGTGGGAGAAGGAGTTCATGGCGGCGTTCAGTGTGCCGTCGGCTCCGCCGAAGCCGTATTCCTCGGTGTAGGAATTCCAGCGTTCCCAGATGGTGGTGGCTCCGTTCTTTACCTCGTATCCCCATGATGGGTAGAGGCGAGACTGGATGAGTTTCATTGCGGCGTCGTGTTGACCGGTGGCGGTGAGCATGGGGAGGAGAGGCTTGGTGCCGAGGAAGCCGGTGGTCATGCCGGTGTTTTTTTCATTAGCTCCTTTGGCGAGGAGTCCGGCTAGGATGGAGCCTGTTTTCTTGCGCTCGGCAGGGTCGGTGAGGATTCCGCAATCGAGAGCAAGGACGTAGGAGGTCTGGGAGGTGAGCTTGAGGGTGCCGTCATTGTTCAGGTAGGTCTTGCGGAAGTTTTGGCGAAGGGTGTTGGCCCAATCGCGGTAGTGGTCGGCTTCGGTATTGAGTCCCTGGGCGGCCGCCATTTCCGCCATTTGTTCCGAGATGAGGGTGAAGTAGCAGAGGTCGATGTATTCGTGCGGGGTGGGGTCGTCGAGATTGAGCCAGTCGCCCCAAGGTGCTCCGAACGCGGTGCCTTGGAGCTTGGGGTCATTCTTGTGGCGGGCGTTCATGAAGCGGGTCATGGCGGGCCAGTGCTTGGTGAAGAAGTCGGTGTCGCCGGTGGCCTTCCAAATGGCATGGGGGACGATGACTCCGGCATCGGACCAGGCGGTGGCGTGGATGGCACCGCCGTGTCCGAAGGGATAGGGGGCGTAGGAGGGGTAGTAGCCCTCGGGGGTCATGGAGTCTTCGAGTTCGCGGAGCCATTTCTTGAAGAAGGCGGCGACATCGGCGTGGTAGGCGGCGGTGGCGGCGTAGATTTGAGCGTCGCCGGTCCAGCCCATGCGCTCGTCACGCTGCGGGCAATCGGTGGGGAGGTCGATCCAGTTGCCGCGTTGGGTCCAGACGGCGTTGAGGAAGATTTTGTTCACGACGGGATCGGATGATTCAAAGCCGGAGGCGAGGGGAGTGTCCGAGTGGAGAACGAGTCCGGTGATCATGGAGAGATCGGGTTTTTCGGAGATTCCTCGTACTTCGACGAACTGGAATCCGTGGAAGGTGAAGCGAGGGGTCCATGTTTCGCCGTTGGGGTCACCTTTGAGAATGTAGGTGTCGGTTGAACGGGCAGCACGGAGGTTCTCGGTCATGAGGCGTCCGTCGGGGTGGAGCATTTCGCCGAAGCGGAGAGTGATTTTCTGTCCGGCTTCGCCTTTGACCTTCAGACGGATGTTGCCGGCGATGTTTTGGCCGAGGTCGAAGATGTAGACGCCGGGGGCGTGCTCGGTGACGGACTTGGCGGAGAGTTCCTCGATGATACGGACAGGTTGGGCGGGGTAGGCTTCGAGGACGGGAGGTTTGACGAAGCCGAACTCGCGTTCTTCCTTCACGAAGCGGTCGATGAAGATGGCTTTGGTGGAGCCGTTGTCCTTGGCCAGAATGGCGGGCTCCCAAGCGGAGTCATCGTATCCGGGAGTGGACCAGCCGGCGAGTTCCTTGCGGGCATCGTAGGCTTCGCCCATGAGGAAATCGGCTTCGAACTCGGGGCCGGTGGTGACTTTCCAAGTGGGGTTGGTGCTGATCTTATCAGTCGTGCCATCTTCGAAGGTGAAATGGATTTCCACCATGAGGGCGGGGGTTTTACCGTAGGTGTTTCGTCCGGTTTTGTGGGGGCCATAGCCGACGAATTTTCCGTAGGCGATGTATCCGGCATACCAGCCGTCTGCGACGATGGCTCCGAGGGCATTTTTTCCTTCCTTGAGTTGGTCGGTGATATCGTAGGTGTTGTAGTAGGCGCGCTTTGCGTAGTTGGTCCAGCCGGGGGCAAAGTAGGTGTCGCCGACTTTCTTGCCATTAAGCTCGAGCTCGTAGATGCCGAGAGCGGAGGCGTAGGCGACGGCGCGCTTAATTTTTTTACGATTTTTGAAGGTGGTGCGGTAGTAGCGGGCGGAGGGGAGGTAGAGCTCGTTGCGGTTGTCGTGGAGTTTCGAGGTGTCCTTGAAGGAGATCCAATGGGCGGTAGGCTTGGCGTTGATGAAGGAGGTGGTGAAGGTCTGGGTCGCGGACCACTCGGAGGGCTGGTCGTTTTGGTCCCAAGTGCGGGCCTTCCAGGAAATGAGAGAGTTGGAAGGGACGGAGTCGCCAGGGTAGACGACGAAACTTTTGTTAGAGGCGACTTTTTCCGAATCCCAGAAAATGGAGTCATCGGCGTAGGCGATGATTTGGTAAGCGGATTGTGAGGCTCCTTGCTCATCGGTAGCCATGGCCCAGGAGAAGCGGGGCTGGGCGTCGTCGAGGCCGACGGGGTTGACGCGGTGTTCAACCTGGAGATTGGTGACTTGGTGTGCGTGGAGGGAGGACGCGAGGATGGCGGAGAGGAACAGGGATTTCATAGGAAACGATGAAAGTAGGTGGGGATAAGGAAGCACACCCAAGATGGGTGTGCTTGAGAAAGACCGGGATGGATTAAATTTGGTCTTGGGTGGAGGTATCGAGTTCCTCCTTTTGGAAGGCGAGCCACGGGGTGGCTGCGACATACCAAACGACCATTCCAATCGCCATCATGGTGAAGGTTGATTTCTCCGAGAGGTCGGAGAGGAGATGGAGGAGTGGCGGGATGATGGTGAGTGCGAGACCCAGAAGAGCGATAATCGGTAAGAATTTCATGACGATATGAGGTGGAGGTTAGGCGCTTTTCTTAAGCAGGGTTTTACTGAAGACGATATGGAGGATGGCGGTGGCGATCCAGCAGGGAAGGATGCAGAACCATGAGCTGACTCCGACAATCTTGATGAGATAGGTCGCAAAGGCAACCGGGATGAGCCAAGCGAGGAGGACTGCGGGATTGAGACCGATGCCGCTTTTTTCAGCGGCGAACTGGGTGAATCCGGCGCGCCGGGCGAAATACCAATCGGCGAAGATGACAGCACCCATGGGAGCGAGGACGGTTCCGTAGAAGCCGACAAAATCGAGGAGTTTGAAGGCGAATGCGGGGAAGAGACCGGCGATGGTTGCGACCGTTCCTGCGACGAGCGTCATCGTGGTGCGGGATGATCCGGGGATCATGGCCTGGAAGGCGAGACCGGCGCGGTAGATGGTGGGGTTGGCGGTGGTCCAGCCGGCGACAACGACACAGACGATGCCGGCGAGGCCGGCGACATTGGCGGCCATGATGCCGGGGTTTGGGCTGGTGTCTCCGCTCATTTTGATCTGAGCGGCGAGCATGAAGGCGGCGGAAATCCAGGCCATGTAGTGACCGACGAACATGCCGCCTGCTGCGGCCCAACCGGCGTTGGCATTTTTGGCGTAGCGGAAAACGGAGAGGTCAGCCATTCCGATGTGCATGGCGGAGTTACAGAACCAGGCGAAGAGGGCGACCGACCAGAAGCCCATGGGCTCGGTTGCGTTGCTGTCCTGGGCAATGTTGATGGATTGGGTCCAGACGGCGTTGAGTCCTTCCCAGTTGTCGGCACCGATTTGCTTGAGGGCGACGAATCCGCAGGCGAGGAAGACGAGGACCATCCAGGGGGAGGCGACGTTTGCGAAGCGGGCGACCATGTCGTATCCGCGCGCGGCGACGAGGGCGATGACGGCTCCGACGGCAAGGACGATGATGATGAAAGCGGCGCTGTTCGGGTAGACGGCTTCGAAGGCAGGCATTTCGATGTTGAAGGGGATGCCGACCGCGGTTGCCGAGACGGTGATCATGGCTCCGGCGAGGAAGCAGAAGAGGATGCCGTTCGCGAGGTTGTAGAATTTGACCAGTTTGTTTCCGGCGATTTTTTCGAGGTGGAAGTAAAGGGTCATGCGGGCCTTGGTCGCAATGGGGGCGCAGACGAAGCGCCAACTGAAGACGGCGAGAAGGTTGCCCAAGAGGAGACCGAGGAAGATATTTTGAAGGGTGACGCCATTGAGAAGGAAGAGCGGACCGATCATGAACTCGGTCCCCGCGGCGTGTTCGCCGGAATACATGCCCCAAAATTTACCCGGACCTTTACGGGCGTTTTCCGGCACCGGGGTGCGTTCGTACTCGTTGTTTGCGTGGTTTTCTTCGTCAGCCATAGTGTGTGTGGGAATAACCTTTCCCGAAGTTGGGGAACAATAGGAATTGATGCAGGTGCGTCAACCTCAAACAAGAAACGCTTCTTCCGAAAGAAGTTAATCCAGTTGCAGAATAGGGTGTGGTTGTCTAACACTTCCCGAGATGGCAGTCGGTAAAGTCAGACTCAAGGATGTCGCAGAAAAAGCGGGAGTTGCGGTGAATACAGCATCGACGATATTGAATCGTCGACCCAACTCATGGGCTTCGAAAGAAACCGAGGAGCGGGTGTTTGCGGCGGCCAAGGAGTTGGGTTACCGGCCCAACCGTGCAGCAGTGGCATTACAGGCCGGATGTTTTAAGACGATTGGTCTTTTGATCGCGGATTTGGAGAATCCTTATTACACGCATTTCTCGGAAGTGTTTGGTAATCAGATTGAGAGTCGTGGTTATGATCTGTTGATCGAGAACTGGCGGACGGACTTGCAGCGTGAGAAGAAGCTTTTGGAGGATTTTGTGCATCGCAATGTCGATGGGGTGGTTGCGTTTGTGAGTGATATTGAGGAACACCGGGAATTTTTGGAGAGTCAGACGAAAGCGGGATTTCCGATTGTGGCGCTGGCGATGCCCGGTCCGGATGAGATGGGGCTTGATATGGTGACGCCGAATTTCGGTCCCGGGCTGCGTGAGGCGGCTTCGATTCTTCACGGGTTGGGCCATCGTAAATTTGCCTTTTTGGCGGCCAAGTCCGGTGGTCAGCGGGTAGGGAAACGGCCGGCTCTTTTCCGGGAGTTGATTGATGAGTATGGCGACTCGGAATTGGAGGTTGTGGATTCCGGTCCGACTCTCAAGGAGGCCCGTGATCTGGGCCATGCATTGTTGAGCAAAGAGAACCGGCCGACCGCGATTGTCGGTCTCAATGATCTTGCGGCGATTGGGGTGATGCGTGCGGCCAAGGATTTGGGATTGAAGGTTCCCGAGGATGTTTCGGTGGTTGGGATTGATGGAATTCCGCTGGCGGAGCAGTTGGTGGTGTCTCTTTCGACTATTGCCCAGCCTCATGAAGAGATGGTGGCGAAGGCGATTGAGTTCCTGATGGCGCGGATTGACAGTGATGAGGTATTGGCCCCCCAGAGGGCTGATTTTCCGACGCGATTCATCAAGCGGGAGTCGGTTGGGCCTCCACGTTGATTTTCTCCCGCAGTGGAGCGGGGACCTTTTTGTGTTAGGGGGGAGATTCAGTCCTTTTGATCACTCCTGATGAAATACCATTTTGAGGGAAGTGGTGACCGGGGAGTTGTCGGGATGGGTTTCCATGAGGTCGGCCATGTGGCGCCACCATTTTTTGACGGTGGGGGAGTTGGGGAGTTGATCAGCGGTGTGGTGGTCACTGAGGCATTGGACGGCGAAGAGAGTGAGGGTTTCGGGGTCGAGGAAGATTGAGTAATCGGAGATTCCGGCTTGGGTGAGTTCAGCTGCGAGTTCCGGCCAGATCCGGTTGTGGCGACGGTGATATTCTTCTTCGTGGCCTGGCTTGAGTTGCATTTTGAAGGCGACCTTTTGCATGGTGGGGACGATTATGCACACTTTGCGTCACAAGAAACGTTTTAAGTTTGACAGTTGGGTGTGTGTCCTCTTTTTTTCCTGCAGCAGGGATCGAGAAAGAGAATGCTCGATTTGCCACCCATCCTAACTGACTTTTGACATATGTCCGACGATTTTCATCAGCGCATTTCCCGAGCCCTTGATCATTTTGAAATCGAGTTGCCGTCGTGGGGTTTCGCTGATACCGGCACTCGTTTTGGGAAATTTATGCAGGATGGGGCTGCGATTGATCTGGGAGACAAGCTGTCGGATGCGGGTGAGGTGAACAAGTTGACCGGGTGCTGTCCGCAGGTGGCGACGCATGCGTTGTGGGATTTTCAAGAAGGGCAGGATTCGGCGGAAATTGTGGAATTGGCCAAGAGTCATGGAGTGCGTTTGGGATCGATGAACCCCAATCTTTTTCAAGATCAACAGTATAAGCTGGGAAGTCTTTGCAACGCTGATGCGGAGATTCGGAAGCAGGCATCGGATCATGTGATCGACTCGATCAAGAGGGGGCAGGAAGTGGGCAGTCGTGCGGTCTCGCTCTGGTTGGCGGACGGGACGAACTATCCGGGACAAGACTCGATCCGTGATCGCAAGAGACGCCTCGAGAATGCGTTGGGTGAGTTCCACAAGCATCTTGCGGAGGATCAATTGTTCCTGGTGGAGTATAAGCCCTTCGAGCCGGCCTTTTACCATACTGACATTGCGGATTGGGGGATGTCCTACATTTACGCGAAGAAGATGGGGCCACAGGCGAAGGTGTTGGTTGATACGGGCCATCATTATCAGGCGCAGAATATCGAGCAGATTGTGGCCTGGCTTCTGGATGAGGACATGCTGGGAGGGTTCCACTTCAACGACCGGCGTTATGCGGACGATGATTTGACTCTGGGCTCGATTGATCCGTATCAGATTTTTCGGATTTTCAGCGAGATTCATGGCTTTGCGGCATCACAAGGCGGCAAGTATCCCTCGGTGGAGTATATGGTGGATCAGTCGCACAACCTGAAGCCCAAGATGGAAGCGATGATCGAGACGGTGACGGCGGCGCAGGAGCTTTATGTCAAGGCGTCGCTGGTGGATCACGATCAACTTTCGCGTCATCAGGAGCGGGGTGAGATCGTGGATGCCGAACGTATTCTCAAGAAGGCCTTTGGGACGGATGTCACCGGAGCGATTGGCGAGTGGCGTCGCGGACGAGGACTTGCGGAGGACCCGTTGACGGCCTTCCGCGAGAGCGGATACCTCGACGATATTTCCAGGGAGCGAGCATCCCGCCGCAAGGAGCTCGGGATCGTTTCCGGGGGCGGATATGCCTGATTCGAATTTTTCAATTACCAATTTCAACACACCTTTTTTATGTCCTTTTCACCAACTGAATACAGACACGTCAACTATGGCTGGGATGATGCCCAGGTAGCAGGGATGAGCGCCGTTGAGCGTCTTGCCTATCGTTCCAATATCCTGGGTGCCGATCAGCGCATCACGAACACCGGAGGAGGAAACACCTCTTCCAAAGCGAATGAAACCGATCCTCTCAGCGGGGAAGAAGTTGAGATTCTTTGGGTGAAGGGATCGGGTGGAGATCTTCGGACGTCCACGGTAGAGAACTTTTCGTCCCTCTATCAGGACAAGCTGATTGCCTTGCAGAAGATTTACAACGAGACGACTCCGAATGGAGTGAAGACACAGATCGAAGACGACATGGTGGGGATGTATCGTCACACGACCTTCAATCTGAATCCACGGGCTTCATCGATTGATACGCCGTTGCACTCCTTCATTCCTTACAAGCATGTCGACCACATGCACCCGAACTCCTTCATCGCTCTGTGCGCGACGAAGAACTCGGAAGCGATCACGAAGGAGATTTTTGGTGACGAGATTGTCTACACTTCCTGGCAGCGTCCGGGATTTGATTTGGGACTTCTTTTCCAGAAAGTCTGTGAGGAGAATCCCAATGCCAAGGGAATCAACATGGGGCAGCACGGGCTGATTAACTGGGCGAACGACGACAAGGAGTGTTACGAGCTGACACTTGAGTTGATCGAGCGTGCAGGCCGCTACATCGAAGAGCGTGACAAGGGGGCGGACACCTTTGAAGGTCAGAAGTTCGGCAAGCTGGGCGAAGAGCAGCAGAAGGAACTTGTGAGCGAGATTGTCCCGTGGCTTCGCGGTCAGGTGAGTCAGCAGAATCGCTTTGTGGCGACGATCGAAACGACCGATGCGGTTCTTGAATTTGTGAACAGCAACGCGGCTCCACGTCTTGCCGAGCTGGGGACGTCCTGCCCGGATCACTTCCTGCGGACGAAGATCAAGCCGCTTTATGTTGATTGGAATCCTGAGACCGAGGGGCTTGATGTTCTGCGGACGAAGCTGACGGCCGGTCTTGAGAAGTATCGTGCGGATTACGCAAGTTACTACGAGGCGAACAAGGAGACGCATTCGCCAGCGATGCGCGATCCGAATCCGACGGTGGTGTTGATCCCGGGTATCGGGATGGTGGCTTTTGGTAAGAACAAGAGTGAGTCACGGGTGACGGCTGAGTTTTACAACTGTGCGATCTCGGTGATGCGTGGTGCGGAAGCGATCGACGAATACATCGGCCTTCCCCAGAAAGAGGCTTTTGATATCGAATACTGGGCTCTTGAAGAAGCCAAGTTGCAGCGGATGCCACCTGAGCGCGAGTTTGCGCGTAAAGTGGTGATCGTGGTGGGCGCCGGAAGTGGAATCGGCAAGGAAATGGCAAATCTTATGATTGATCAGGGGGCGCACGTGGTGTGTGCCGATCTGAATCAGGAGAGCGCACAAGCAACTGCTGACGAGCTGATCGCGAAAGTGGGTCAGGGAATCGGAGTGGCTGGCACGGGGATTTCGGGTTGTGGAAACGCAATTGGCTTGGCTTGTAACGTGACCGACCGTGAGTCGATCAAGGCGATGCTTGCGGAGGTTGTTTATGCTTACGGTGGTTTCGACCACATCGCGGTGACGGCGGGAATCTTTGTTCCACCCGATCGCACGGGTCACATCCCTGACGACAAGTGGGGGCTGACTTTTGGAATCAACGTGGCCGGGCCGTATTTTGTGGCTGATGAGGCTGCCAAGATTTGGAACGAGCAGGGACTCCGAGGTTCGATGGTTGTGACGACCAGTGCGAATGCGGTGGTCTCCAAGAAGGGAAGTGTTGCCTACGACACCTCGAAGGCGGCGGCGAACCATTTGCTGCGTGAGCTTGCGATAGAGCTTTCTCCGCTTGTTCGGGTGAACGGAGTGGCGCCCGCTACCGTGGTGGCCGGAAGTGCGATGTTCCCCCGTGATCGGGTGATCGCTTCGCTGACGAAATATGACATCGCGTTTAGCGATGATGAGGAAACGGAAGATCTTCGCGACAAGCTTGCGCAGTTTTACGCGGACCGGACCTTGACGAAGGCACCGATCACCCCGCGTGATCAGGCCAACGGAATTCTGTTTATGTTGAGCGAAGCCTCATCGAAAACGACCGGACAGATTCTGGCAGTTGACGGCGGTCTCCATGAAGCGTTCCTTCGTTAGTATTCACCAACGATGAAAACCGACGTTCTCCTTATTGGTTCCGGAATCATGTCCTCGACTCTCGGGGTCATGCTCAAGGAGCTGCAGCCGGGCCTCTCGATTCAATTGATCGAAGTGACCGACAAGCCTGCGCAGGAGGCGTCGAATGGCTGGAACAACGCGGGCACCGGGCATGCCGGAATCTGCGAGCTTTCCTACACTCCTCATCAGGAGGCGGATGGGAGTGTCAATGTTTCCAAGGCGATCTCGGTGTTTGAGGATTTTGAGCATTCGCTTCAGTTCTGGGCGCATGCCGCACGCAAAGGGATTATCAAGGATACGAGGGAGTGCGTGAATCCGCTTCCGCACATCTCACTTGTTCACACCGAAGAGCAGTTGCCTTACCTGAAGGCGCGCTTCGAGGGGTTGAAGGGGCATCATTTCTTTGAGCCCATGAAGCACTCGACGGACCGGGATGAGATCAAGTCCTGGGCTCCGCTTTTGGTGGAGGGGCGTGATCCCGATCAGCCGATTGCGGCGACCTTCATGGACGGAGGGACTGATGTGAACTTCGGCGAGATTTCCCGAAATTTCTGTGAGTGGCTGGATCAGCAAGAGGGCTGTGAGGCTCACTTCGGTCATCGGGTTGTTGATCTCAACAAGAAGGGCAAGGGCTGGTTGGTGACCGTTCGTGAAGAAGCGACCGGTGAGAAACGCCAGATTGAAGCCGGCTTTGTCTTTATTGGAGCCGGTGGTGGGTCACTTCCGTTGCTCCAGAAATCGGGTATTCCGGAAGTGAAAGGCTATGGCGGTTTCCCGATTGGTGGCCAGTGGATGATTACGAGGAATCCGGAAGTGGTGGCAAAGCACACCGCCAAGGTTTACGGGCAGGCTTTGGGAGCGGCGCCGACGATGGCAGTTCCTCATCTGGATACCCGGGTGATCGATGGCGAGCGTTACCTTTTGTTTGGGCCGTTCGCAGCGTGGACGGGGAAGTTCCTTCACAATGGGGGGAGTCATACCGATTTGCCGTTTTCGGTTCGGCCCAGCAATATTTTGTCGTTGATGCGGGTGGGTTTCCACAATGTGGATCTGGTGAAATATCTCGTGCAGCAGGGCATCCAGTCGAAGGCGTCGCGGATGGAGGAGCTTTACAATTTCTATCCGGACGCGAAGGAAGAGGATTGGGAGGTGATTGATGCGGGAATCCGGGTGCAGGCGATCAAGCAAGAGCCCGGAGAGGAGCCGGGAATCGTGCACTACGGCACGGAGGTCCTTACGAGCGCGGACAAGAGTATTTCGGCCCTTTTGGGGGCATCACCGGGAGCTTCGGTGTCGACCCAGGTGATGTTGGAGTGCATCCAGCGTTGCCTTCCAGACTTGCTGGAGTCTGACGAGGCGAAGGCGCGCATGAGTGAGATGATTCCCAATTGGGATGAGGACCTCAAAGAGGCTTCGGCAAGAGATCGCTATCTTGATATTCACGGGAAGGCGATGGCCGACCTCAATCTTCTTTAGAGCATGCCTGATTCCAAGTCTGTCTATCTCGCTGTTGATCTGGGTGCCGGCAGTGGTCGGGTTATTGCCGGGGTGTTGCAAGGCGATAAGCTCAGCCTTGAGGAGATCAACCGTTTTGAGAACAAACCTTTTGAAAAGAATGGCGGGCTCTATTGGGATTTTGAGAGCTTGTGGGAGGGGATTATTGAGGGGCTGAAAAGGTCGGTGGAGACGTATTCCGCGGAGATGATCCGGTCAATCGGGGTGGATACCTGGGGGGTGGATTACGGCTTGCTCGACAAGGACGGGCAGCTTTTGGGAGGCCCCCGGCATTATCGGGATGAGCGGACGAGTGGGGCGATGGAGAAGGTGTTTTCGCAAGTGAGTGAGGCAGAGGTTTTTGAAGAGACGGGGCTTCAATTCATGGAGATCAACACCCTTTTCCAATTGGCGGTGGAGGCGAAGGACGGGGAAAGCCGGTTGAAAGACGCGGAGCAATTTTTACTGATACCGGACCTGATCAACCATCGCCTGACCGGTAAGGCGTATTGCGAGCGGACGAACGCGAGCACGACGCAGTTCTACAATCCGGTCGAGAAGGATTGGTCGAAGAAGCTCTTTGGCGCGGTCGAGGTGCCGCTGGAAGTGACTCCGGAGCTCATCGCAGCCGGCGAGAGTCTGGGCGGAGTGCTTCCCGGGATTCGGGAGGCGACCGGAATTGGCGAAGCGACGGAGGTGGTGACGGTGGGAAGCCACGATACGGCTTCGGCGGTGGCGGCGGTGCCTGCGGACGCGGGAACGCGGTTTGCTTATTTGAGTTCGGGGACGTGGTCGCTGCTGGGTGTTGAGCTGGACAAGCCGGTGATGACGCCGTTGGTGCACGAATACAATTTCACGAACGAGGTGGGTGTTTTTGACACGATTCGTCTGCTGAAGAATATCAACGGATTGTGGCTGGTGCAGGAATGCCGGCGAATCTGGAATGAGCAGGGGCGGGATTTGAGCTACGCGGATTTGGCAGGGATGTCGCGTGAAGTGGAGCCGTTGACTTCATTTGTGGATCCTGACAGCGAGCGCTTTGGGCGACGGGCGAACATGCCGCAGATGATTCGTGATTTTTGCCGGGAGACCGGTCAGCACGTGCCGGATGGTCCGGCTGAGATTGTGCGGCTGATTGCGGACAGCTTGGCGATGAAGGTGCGATTTACGCTGGGTCGGCTTGAAGAGCTGATCGGGCATCAGGTGGAGATTCTCCACATCATTGGAGGAGGGGGGCAGGACGAGATGCTCAACCAAAGCATCGCCAACAGCATCAATCGCCCGGTGGTGGTGGGGCCTTACGAGGCGACGGCGGCGGGGAATCTGATGATGCAAATGGTGGCGTGCGGGGAGCTTTCGACCTTCGAGGAGGGACGGGCGATGATCCGGGATTCCTTTGAGACGAAACGGTTTGAGCCCGAAGCTCCTGAGAAGTGGGATGAGGCCTATGAGCGGTTCAAGGGGCTGCTCTGATGGGGTGGGGCTGTGAGGGGTGACTGTTTGCTTCGCAACCTAGCCCGGAAGCATCATGCTGCGGATGGCGTAGAACAGGAGAGCGGCCATGATTCCCGAAGCGGGGACCGTGATGACCCAGGCGGCAGCGATTTTGAGCAGTGCTGAACGCTTCACCAATTCCTGCCGGTAGACCTTCTTAAGTCCTTTGCGTTCGCGCTTGGTGAATTCCACCTTGGTGGTGTGCTCTTTGACTTGGGCGAGCATCTGACGTTTGTCTTTGATCGATCCGTTTTTGAATTTTGTCATAAACGCTTCCACTTCGGCATGATTTTTTCCGGAGTGATGTTGTTCAATTTCATCAATGGTCTTTGCGTAGCTGGCCTTGAGAAACTCCCGTAGGAATCCGACTCCAAAGACTCCGCCCACGGCGATATGGGTTGAGCTTACCGGCAAGCCGAGTTGGGAGGCGATGATGACGGTGATTGCGGCTGCCATTGCGATGCAAAACGCTCTCATCTGGTCGAGTTCGGTGATCTCACTTCCGACGGTGCGGATCAACTTCGGACCAAAGAGGGCCAGCCCGAGGACAATTCCCAATGCACCGATGGCCATGACCCAGAAGGGGATGGGAGCTTTGGAGGCGACCCCGTGGCTGGTGATAGTGTCGGCGATTGCGGCAAGCGGACCGACGGCGTTGGCGACATCATTGGCCCCATGGGCAAAACTCAATAAGGCGGCGGCAAATATCAGGGGCAGGGTGAAGAGGCGGTTGATGCTCTTTTTTTCGTTGTCCATTGAGGCCGAGTGTTTTCGGGTCAGTGACTTCGCCATGAAATAGGTGAACACGGCTAGGGTCAGTCCAATTCCGGAGGCCGTAAGAATGTCCACTTTGACGATTTGCTTGAGCCCCTTCATGATCAGGTAGGTGCTGAAGGCGAGAACCATGATAGCGACGAGGATGGGCAAGATCCGTTGAGCCGCGGTGATCATGTCTTCCTTGTAGGTGATGCTGTGCTTGATCCAGTAGAGGAAGGCGGCGGCGATGATACCTCCGATGACCGGAGAAATGACCCAACTGGCAGCGATGAGCTTCATCTGATCCCAATTGGCGATTCCAAATCCTCCCGCAGCGATGCCTGCGCCGAGAACGCCTCCGACGATGGCATGGGTGGTGGAAACCGGGGCTCCGAGGGCGGTGGCGATATTCAGCCAAAGCGCCCCGGCCAGCAGGGCTGCCATCATGAGCCAGATGAAGACATCGGCATTTGGAATGAGGGACGGATCGATGATTCCTTTTTTGATGGTGCTGACGACACCTCCTCCGGCAATGAGTGCTCCCGCTGCTTCGAAGATGGCGGCAATAATGATCGCTCCGGTCAGGCTTAGGGCTTTGGAGCCGACGGCGGGACCGACGTTGTTGGCGACATCATTGGCCCCGATATTCATGGCCATGTAGCCACCGATCATGGCGGCGATTACCAGTTCGATGCTGACCGGTTGACCATCCGGGCGAATGCTCGAAGAGAATAACATGATACCGACGATGAAAAGTAGGGCGGAGCCGATGCGGAACATTTCCTTGCGCCCGAATGCGGTGGCTTTTTCCAATTTTTGAATATTTTCGATCTCCATGGTTTGAATGATGCGGTCTGCCGGTAGGAAGTGTTAGGGGCTCGAGAGAGCGGTTAGTGGTTGAAGTAGATCAGGAAGTGATTGAGCGGTTCACTTCCCGGGCAATTTGGGTCTGGCTGACGCAGAACGATTTTCTACCCCCAACCCACCCTTGTAGGCATCAGATTCAGCGGTGTCCAAAGTGAAATCAGGGGTCAGGCGATTAGTCGGGGAGTGAAAGGGAATGGCTGGTGCATGAGGGTGGACCCGTGATTGCGCCGGAGGGCTCCACGATCGCGATCGCAGCAGGAGATGAGAGGGTCGATGGAATCATGGTGGTGAGGCCGGTTGATCGGTGCAGAGCCCGGAATCGGCCGAAAACCAATTTGTATCCAAGGTGTTTTGAGCGATTGGAGGAGCGGGTTGGGAGGTGGAAAAAGGGGGATGATCGCGCTGGCGGTGAGGGAAGAGGTGGGGTAGGTTCCGGCACTTCGACTTTCTATGGCTGATTTTTTCTATTCCGCGCTGCTGATCTTCATTGTGGTCATGCTTTTCAACGTGATCATTTTCGTTCACGAGCTGGGTCATTTCCTTGCTGCCAAATGGCGTGGGGTGAAGGTGGATCGTTTTCAGGTGTGGTTTGGAAAGCCGATTTGGAAGAAGGAGATCAACGGGGTGCAGTATGGCTTGGGTTGGTTGCCTTTTGGTGGATTTGTGGCCTTGCCGCAGATGGCGCCGATGGAGTCGATTGAGGGTGGAAATCGTGATGAGGAGGAACTTCCGAAGATTTCGCCGCTGGATAAAATCATTGTGGCCTTTGCGGGGCCACTTTTCAGCATTCTGCTGGCTCTTACGGGAGCGCTGTTGGTGTGGACCGTAGGGAAGCCGCTTGATGCGATTGAGACCACGGTGGTGGGCGGGGTGGTGCCTGATGGTCCTGCCGATAAGGCGGGGATTCAGGCGGGGGATAAGATTCTCAAGGTGAATGGAGAGCCGGTGATTTGGTTTGCGGGTGATTTTGAGGCGATCCGTGAACGGATCATGCTGACCGAGGGCGACAGTGTGTCTTTTGAGATCGAGAGGGACGGGAAGGTGATCGACGTGGTTTCGGAATTTGAGATTGCCGAGACGTCATGGTTTCGGCGGCGCGGGCTTCCCAGTGTGGGGATGTCCGGGGCGGGTCCGGCGATTGTGGGTGGATTGATCAAGGGGGAGAATCAGAGTCCTGCGGAGCGTGCGGGCCTGAAGGTGGGTGATGAGGTGGTGGCGGTTGACGGGGTTGAGATTTTTGGAACGCTCCATGTGAGCCAGTTGCTGAAGGAGAATGAGTATCAGGAGAGTGTCTTTACGGTGAAGAGAGGCGATGAGACGCTGGAAATGGCGGTGAAGCCGCTCCTGCCCATTGCGGAGAAGGGTAAGGGGTTTGATGAGCCCAAAGTGGGGATTTTGTGGGACCCGAAAGCGGGCCTGTCGACCCAGTTGACCTATCCGGCTCCCGTGAAGCAGATTGGGGACTCGATGAAGGCGATGTGGATCACGATCAAATCGGTGAGTTCGCCATCGTCGAACGTGGGGGTGGATCAGCTTGCGGGTCCGATCGGGATTGCGAAGACGAAGTTTCAGCTTCTGCAGACCGACCAAGGGTGGTTGCGGGTGTTGTGGTTCTTTGTCTTTTTCAATGTGAACCTGGCGATTCTCAACATGCTGCCGTTTCCGGTGCTTGATGGCGGGCACATTGTGATGGCGGTGGGCGAGATGGTGACGGGGAGGCCGGTGCAAGGTCGTATTTTGGAGGTGGTTCAGACCGGCTTCGCTCTGGTGCTGATTTCGTTCATGCTCTACATCACGACCAAGGATATCGGGGATAGTGTGCCGAACGGGGAAGAGGGGATTGGGACGATCAGGTGGCCTGAAGAAGGGGGTTAGCTTGCACCGTGGGGAGTTGGTGGTTAGAACCAGAGTTATCAAATGAAACCTTCTCCTCCGTCGGTCAATGTAGCCCGCTTGCTTTATCTCGTCCTCTGTGAGCTGGCCGGGTTGGGGATTGCGCTGAGTTCGCCGTTGATCGAGCTCTGGATGGGTTTGGCGGGTGGGTTGTTTCTGGCGGCATTCTTTATCTTTGTGGAAGCATTGATGAAGGGGTTTACGCTGCGGGGGTTTTCGACGGCGACCTTTGGGTTGGCGGTGGGCTTGTTCTGCGCGTTTTTGTTGAACCGGGTGGGGATTGGGACTCTGGTGCAGGAAGCGGTGACGCCTTTTGGAGAGGAACCGGGTGATCTGGGTGAAACGCTGGCGCTGGCATTGAATGTGGCGATCTACGCGAGTTTGGGATTCATCGGGGCGACGCTGGCGCTGAGAAGCAGCCAGGAGGATTTTTCGTTCATCATTCCTTATGTTCGTTTCCGGCAGGATGCGGCATCGGGGCAGCCCTTGTTGCTGGATGCGGAGGTGATTGTGGATGGCCGGGTGGGCGGATTGATGATTGCGGGTTTTTTCACGGGTCGTCTGATTGTGCCGCAGTTTGTGCTGGATGAGTTGCAGGTGATGGCGAACTCACCTTCTCCGGGGAAGCGTCAGCGGGGACAGCGTGGGCTGGAGGTCTTGCAGGAGATGCAGGACAATCCGGGGATTCCGATTTCGATTCACGATGCCAGCGGGGTGGCGGAGGATGAGTCGCTTCAGGGACGACTGGTGCAGACGGCGAAGCTGCTGGGGGCGCGGATTGTGACGACGGATGAGAATTTGACGAAGGTGGCGCATTTGCAGGGAGCGGGAGTGATCAATTTGAATGATTTGGCGGATTCACTTCGGCCTGCGGTAGTGGTGGGAGAGAAGGTGCGTCTGGCGCTGGTGCGAACCGGGAAGGATGATCATCAGGGGGTGGGTTATATGTCGGACGGGACGATGATTGTGGTGAACCACGCGGTTTCGAGGATCGGGACGACCCAGGAGGTGGTGGTGATCAGCACCTTGAAGACGAGCGGCGGGGAGTTGGTTTTTGCGGAGTTGGCTGAAAACGTAGGTGAGACGGAGTGAGTGGGATTGACGCGATTTCGGTGACCCAGCTGGCGCGGCGGATCCGCAATCTGCTGGAGATCGAGGTGGGTGAGGTGTGGGTGGAGGGTGAGGTGAGTAATCTGCGGAAGCAGTCGAGCGGACATTGGTATTTTACGCTGAAGGACGAGAGTGCGCAGATTTCCTGTGCGATGTTTGGGGCGCGGCGGCGGGAGGGATCGGAGTTTGTGGAGGATGGGGCGAAGGTGAAGATTTTTGGGGAGACGAGCTTTTATGAAGCGCGGGGGAGCACCCAGTTGATTGTGCGGAAGGCGGCGGCGGTGGGAGTGGGGAATCTGCAGGCGAAATTTGAAGAACTGAAGCGGAAGCTCGATGGGGAGGGACTTTTTGCCGCGGAGAGGAAGAAGAAGCTGCCGTTTTTTCCGAAAGTGGTGGGGGTGGTGACTTCACCGACGGGGGCGGCGTATCAGGATATGCTGAACGTGCTGGGACGGCGTGCACCGTGGCTGACGGTGGTTCTTTTTCCGGCGGCGGTGCAGGGGAAGGGCGCGGAGCGGGGCGTGGCGCGGGCGATTCGGCGGGCAGGGAATGCGGAGGCGGAAGGGCTGCCGCAACCGGAGGTGATTATTGTGGGGCGAGGCGGGGGATCGTTGGAGGATCTTTGGAATTTTAACGAGGAAGTGGTGGCGCGAGCGATTGCGGCGTCGGAGGTGCCGGTGATCAGTGCGGTGGGGCACGAGATCGACTTTACGATCGCGGACTTTGTGGCTGATTTGAGGGCTCCGACTCCGAGTGCGGCGGCGGAGCTGGTGGTTCCGGACCAGGGGGAGTTGGTGGAAAAACTGCGGCGTCAGCATTCGCGAATTGACCGGCTGGTGCAGGACCGGGTGGAGCGTTTTGGGGAGCGTCTGAGTTATCTGGAACGGGGGTCGCTGGGGCAATCACCGGAGCGACTGCTGCGTGATCCGATGCAGCGTTTGGATGAGGCGGAAAAGGATTTGGATCGCGGAGTGGAGGCGATTTTAAGAGAGAAGGAAGCAGTCGTTTCCGACTTTGAGGCGAACTGGAAGTATTTTCACCCTCTCGAGATGCTTAAGGCGCGTGGGGAGAGATTGAAGACGAAACGAGATGCTTTGGAACGGGTGATGGAGGATGCACTGAAGGGACGTGAGGACAAAGTTTCCAAGCTCGAGTCCCTCGTGCATGCATATGGGCCGGGGTCGACGCTGGAGCGTGGTTTTTCAATCACGTTTGGGCCGGACGGCGAGATCATCCATGATCCGGCGAATCTGGAGAAGGGGGAGCGGATCGAGACGATGCTCCACAAGGGGACGCTGGTGAGTCGGGTGGAGAAGTAGGGCCGGGGGCCTTACATCATGCCGAGCTTCATTTTGCCTTCTTCGGAGATCATGTCCTGATTCCAGGCGGGGTCCCAGACGAGTTCGACGTCGGCATTGTTGATCTCGGGGAGGGTCATGATGCGGGCCTGGGCATCGGCCGCGATGACGGGTCCCATGCCGCAGCCGGGAGCGGTGAGGGTCATTTTGACTTTGACGTCGGTGCCCTCGCCGTCTTCCGCCTTGACGAGTTGGCAGTCGTAGACGAGGCCGAGGTTGACGATGTCGACGGGGATTTCGGGGTCGAAGACTTGCTTCATCTGGTGCCAGACCTGCTCTTCGAGGGGGAGATCCTTGATGGATTCCCGCTCTTCTTGCTGGGCTTTTTCAGCTTCGGGATCGACTCCAAGGGCGTCGGTATCGGTAGAGGAAATCCGGGCGAGGCCAGCGGAGGTGGCGACGGTGTAGGTGCCGCCGAGGGTTTGGGTGATGACGACAGGGGTGCCGGCGGGAAGCGTGATGGAATCTCCGGAGGGGATCTGGATGGCTTCGACTTCGCGGGTGAGGCTGACTTCTTCGTGCATGTGGTGAGATTCGATGATGCGGGCGGGAGCGCAAGGCATTATTTTCCGAGACTGTAGAGGACTTCGCGGCGGCCGTCTTCGCCTGAGAAGCCGACGCGGAGGAAGAGCTCCTTATCGACGAGGACGGGGGAGGCGTAGGTGTCATCGCCGAGCTTGTTTACGGCGACTTTCTGAAATCCTTCGTGGGTGGCTTTGAAGACGGTGGTGGTGCCGTTCTTGATGGGAGCGTAGATGTGGCCATTGGCGAAGGCGGGGGAGGCCATGACGCCGCCGCGGCCGAGGCGTTCTTTCCACATTTCCTCGCCATCGGAAGCACGCCAACAGTGGGCGAATCCCTGGTCGGTGACGGAGTAGATGTATCCTCCGTGGGCGAGCATGGATTGCTCGTAGGCGCGTTCGTTGTTGCTCCAGAGTTTTTGGCCGGAGCCATCGGACTTCACGCCCTTGGTTTCGTTTTTGGGAAATCCGCCGCTGGCGAAGACGGCATCGTCAGTCCAGACGGCGGTGCCGCAGGTGGCCTGGGAGATGTGGGGGGCTTCCCAGAGGAGTTTGCCGTTGGAAGGATCATAACTGTGAATCTTGAGTTGTCCGGCGATGATGAGCTGATCTTTTCCGCTGGTGCGGGCGATGATGGGAGAGGCCCAGTTGTCACCGGGGTTCCGTGGAGTGCGCCATTTCTCCTCTCCGGTTTGGGAGTCGAGGGCGACGAGGTAGCCTTCCTTTTCCTGATCGGAAACGACAATGACGGTTCCTTTGTAGATGAGGGGTGAGGCTCCGTAGCCGAAGGGGTAGCCTGAGTGGTAGGAGCCGACGGTCTTGCTCCAGACGAGGTCACCGGCGGGTGAGACGGCGGAGACGAGGATTTGCCCGTTGTTATAAAAGGTGGTGATGACGTGCCGGCCATCCCAGGCGGGAGAGGAGGAAGCGTGGGAGTTTTCGCGGTGGATTTTGGGAGGGAGGCCGCCAGTGGCGAGAGCCTTGGTCCATTGGATTTTACCGGAGGCGCGATTGATGGAAATGAGAGACTGGGTGCCTTTTTCGGTGTCGCCGGTGGTGAGGAAGATTTGGGCACCGACGACGATGGGGGTGGAGTGGCCGAGGCCGGGGAGGTCGGTCTTCCAGAGGACATTTTTGTCAGGGGACCACTCGGTGACGGGGGCGGCATCGGCGGCGGCGTGGTTATCCATGGTGGGGCCGCGCCACTGGGGCCAATCGGAAGCGGTGGCCTGGAGGGCGAGGAAGAGGGTGAGGAGGTATTTCATGGCGGGAATGTGGCCTTTTTTGGGGAGAAGGCAAAGTACGAGATTTGCATGTCCAAGGGCGGGGATGTTTCGGATAGTGGCGGGGATGTTGGCGCGCTTGGTGAATCTGTTTTGGTTGTGGACGGTGTTGGGGACGGCGTGGGCGTGGTTTTATCCGGGGCACTTCATCTGGTTTCTGGGGATGATTCCGGGGACGGAGTTGAAGTGGATTCCGGTGGGGTTGGGGGTGATTATGCTGGGGATGGGGATGACGCTGACCTTTGCGGATTTTAGGGAAGTGCTGCGGATGCCGAAGTGGGTGGGGCTTGGGGTGGCGGCGCAGTTTTTGATCATGCCGATGGTGGGTTGGGGGATTGCGATGCTGTTTGCACTGCCGGATCAGTTCAAGCTGGGGATTATTTTGGTGAGTTGTTGTCCGGGAGGGACGGCCTCGAATGTGGTGACCTATTTGGCGCGGGGGAATCTGGCGTTGAGTGTGATGATGACGATGTGCTCGACGCTGCTGGCGGTGGGGTTGACGCCGTTTCTGACCAAGGTTTATGCGGCCCAAGGGTTGGAGATGAAGGTGGATGCGCTGGGGATGGTGGTCTCGATGGTGGTGATTGTGCTGCTGCCGATCTTGGCGGGGTTGGTGTTGAACTCGAGTTGCGGGGAGAAGGTGGCGAAGGTGAAGGAAGTGTCTCCGTTGGTTTCGGTGTTGGTGATTGTCCTGATCGTGGCGGCGGTGGTGGGGGCCACGAAGGAGAGTATTCTTACCTATTGGAGCACGCTCCTACCGGCGGTGTTTCTGGTGCATGCGTGTGGTTTTGGGCTGGGGTATCTCTGGGGACGGTTGTTTGGGCTGGAGGAGAAGGAGTGCCGGACGTTTTCGATTGAAGTGGGGATGCAGAATTCGGGATTGGGATCGGAATTGGCGAAGGCGCATTTCACGATGTTGGCGGCGGCGCCGTGTGCGATTTCGGCATTTTACCACTGTATGATCGGGAGTCTTCTGGCGAGTGTGTGGCGACGCCGGGGGTTACCAAAAAAGCGCTGAAGGGTCACGAAAGGGTCATTTTTGAGCGATAGAACTGTTTCTGTTATGAAGACCAAGAATCTACTGAAAATTGTTCCCTTGTTGGGATTGCTGGGGTGGGCGTCAGCGCAGACGGTGGCGGAGCGCCTGGAGCAAGGGGTGCAGTTGCAAACGGCGGAGGGTGACCTGGAGGCCGCGATCAGCGAATACAAGGCGGTGTTGAAAGAGGCGGCGAGGTCCCATCGGTTGGCGGCGGAGGCGCGTTATCGATTGGCCGAGTGTTATGCGGCGATGGGGAATGAGGAGAGAATGCAGGTGCAGCTGCAGGCGCTACGGGACGAGTTTCCGCCGGACAACAAGTGGGTGGTGAAAGGGGAAGGACTTGCGCCGGTGGTGACGGAATTTACAGGGACTCCCTGGCGTGACGGGCGGGTTTTTCATTATGAAATCAAGATGCCGACCGGTGACAAGATCGGGGATTTCCTGATCGCGCAGAGGAGGGTTTCGACCGAGCCGGAAGAGATTTGGGAATCGATCGCGGTGCGGAATGCGGGAGGGAAGAGTCTGAGTCGGACGGAGTTCACGACGAAGGGGCACCTTCCGTTGCGGAGCCGCTGGTTCATCGGGATGATGGGGGAGGTGAAGATCGACTTCAAGGAAGGCGGGAAAGCGATCTTTTCGAATGGCGATACGGGTGAGAGGACGGATGAATATGATCATGCGGCATCGAAGGATGCGCGGATTCCGGTTTTTGAGAATGAGCAGATGATTCAAGTGATTCGGACGCTCAATCAAGAGGTGGGGACGAAGCAGAAGACGATCATTCTATCGGCTCATGCCGGAGCGACGCCCATTCCCTTCGATCTGGAGGTGGTGGGACATGAAGAGGTGACGGTGGGAGCGGGGACCTTTCAGTGTGTGAAGGTGGAATCGAGCATCAAGCAGGACTTTTATATTTCGACCGGACCGAATCGGGAATTGATCCGGATGGATGTGGGGCCGGTGACGATTGATCTGGCGAGCAGTGAGGAGTGGAAGCTTGATGTGCCGCACCATTTTGAATCGAAGCCTTTGGGAGCGTCGTTTTCGATCCCGGGAGCGATGTTTTATTCGCCGGAGATGTCGAAGGATGAAGTTTACCGCCTGCAAGTTTGGGCGAGTGACTTCGCCGGTCACGACGGTCTTCTGGAGATCAACAAGAAGAGTCACCTTTTGCCGAAGGCCCAAGGAGGATCAAGGGAGTATGCGGCGGTGCTGCACGAGGGATTTGCGAAGAATTATGACGAGTTCGAGGTGAAGGGGGATTGGGAGACGATCGAGATCGATGGGGTGGATGCGGTGGCGATGAAGATTGAATCGAAGAAGGGGAGCCTGGTAACGAGAGAGTATCAGGTGCATGCGGTGGGGGAGGAATTGGCGCTGAGCTTTCGGTTGGATTATGCGAAGCCGGATGAAGAGCGGGCGATGGCGCGGGCGAAGGAAATTGTAGAGACGTTCCGGTGGTAGGGTAGATGCGCAACCAATCAGGTGATGACAGCAAAGCGGGAACTCCAATTCTACCAGATGATCTTTGGCCTCATGTTGATGGGGATGATCGTGGGGTGGGTGGTGGTGATGCAGAGGCTGGTGAAGAGCGACGTGGAAGTGGCGCAGGCCCAGGCGCTTCGTGCGGAAGAGCGGCATCTTAGGGAGATTGTGGAGCGTTTCTACGGGAGGGCGGTTACGACGTCTGATCTTACCGAAGAGTGGTTCAAGGAAGCGGTCCTGAGCGATCGATTGGCCGGAGTCTGGAGTGGCGATCGAGCCAATAAGGAAGGCGAGACCGGAGTTCTGGCGTGGCCCGAGGGGGTGGAGATCGGGACGAGTGTTGATTTGGAAACGTTTCGAGATCAACTCGAATGGGGCGAGGTCAGTGAGGGGCGGGATCGGTTGGGGTCGCTCTTGTTACGGATCGCCCGTGCCGAGGGGGCCAGGTTTGGGGCGGTCGATCTCCTTCGGGAGGGAGTGTGGAACTATGGTGATTCCGGAGAGAGGATGAGTCCCGGATTTCGACTTCTTCTGATTCGTGCGCTGGAGGAACGGGAGCCCACGCCGGAACTGGGGCGGCTGAAAATTGCCGAGCGGATTCGGGCGATGGAGGGGGAAGTGGAGGATTTGGACATCAAGCTGGAGAAGCTCGTGGTGGATGGGATGGCCTTTTTCTTCACGAAAGATCAGCTGGAGAGTGTTTTTGAAAGTGAGGGGGTGGAGTTGAGTGAGATGGAGCCGGAGCAGCGTAATTTTGTAAGAGTGGCGGGATTGAAAGTCTGGCCTTATGTCAGTTTCACGGATGGAGCCGCATTGGTGTCGCAAGCCGAGGAGACCGGGGAGAAAATGATTTACGTCGTCGGTATTTCAACGGTGATCTCGACTCTGGGAGTGGTGTGGTTGGCGATTTGGTTTGGGAGGAATGAGCTTCAGTCGGCGCGGGCGCGGACCGATCTGGCGGCCTCGGTGGCGCACGAGTTGCGGACGCCCCTGGCGGGGCAGCGGGTGGTGCTGGAGTCGATGTTGGAGGGGGAGACGTTTAACGAGGAGTATTTGGAGATGGCGTTGAGGGAGAACCTGCGGCTGGGGAATTTGGCGGAGGAGTTTTTGACGTTTTCGCGCTTGGAGCGAGGGGTGCTGGAGCTGCAGCTGCGGTCGTTTTCGTTGATGGAAGTGGTGGAGCCGATGGTGGACGATTTCCGGCAGCAGCACGGGGACGGGGTGTTTGAATTATCGGGTGATACGGGGGCGGTGGTGTTGGCTGATGAGGCAGCGGTGACGACGGTGGTGCGGAACTTGATCGAGAACGCGTGGAAGTATTCCGAGGGGGCGAAGAAGGTGGAGGTGCGGGTGTTTGAGGAGGGGGATGAGGTTGGGTTTTCGGTGAAGGACGAAGGGGTGGGCTTGTCGGCGGGCGAGCTGAAGAAGGTGTTTCGGCAGTTTTATCGGGTTGAGAAGAAGCTTTCGCGGTCGCAGGATGGTTTGGGGCTGGGCTTATCGATTGTGAAGCGGTTGGTGGATGCGATGGAGGGACGGGTGGAGGTGGAGAGCGAAGTGGGGAACGGGAGCGAGTTTCGGGTGTTTTTGAAGAAGGGAGGTCAGCGATGAGGATGTTGATCGTGGAGGATGATGCGACGCTGGGAGTGGGACTGCGGGATCATTTTTTGGGGCTGAACTGGGAGGTGTTGTTGGCGCGGGACGGGGAAGAGGGGTTGCGGTTGGCGTTTGAGGAGCGGATTGACATTATTCTGTTAGATTTGATGTTGCCGAAGGTGGATGGCTACGAGATTTGCCGATCATTGAGGCGGGAGAAGATCGAGACGCCGATTTTGATGCTGACGGCGAAGGGGCAGGTAGATGATGTGGTGCACGGACTGGAGACGGGGGCGGATGATTATTTGGTGAAGCCGTTTTCGTTACGGGAGCTGGATGCGCGGGTGAAGGTGCTGATGCGTCGGGTGGATGACGGGAAGACGGATTTTAATTTCGGGGAAGGGTGTCATTTGGATCGAACGGGACGGGTGCTCAAAATCGGTGGGGAGGTGATTGCGTTGACACCCAAGGAATTTGATTTGCTGGTGGTGTTTCTTCAGAATGCGGGTCGGGCGATGACGCGCGATCAGCTTCTGGGAGCGGTGTGGGGTCACGGCTTGTTGGTGACGGTGCGGAGTGTGGACCGCTGTGTGAAGACGCTGCGGAAGAAACTGGGGGAGCGGAACGTGGGCCCTTTGGTAGCGGTGCGGGGCGTGGGGTATCGCTGGGATGAGCGTTGAGAGCAAAAAAAAGAGAGCCGGTTAGGGCTCTCTTTGGGAAGAGGGGGGAGAATCCTGATTAGGCTTCGACGAGTTCCTCGGCTTTCATGTCGTCGCCGGTGTAGCCGTTTTCCTCGGCGTATTTGCGGACATCGGCGGTGATCTTCATGGAGCAGAAGGTCGGTCCGCACATGGAGCAGAAGTGGGCGGTCTTGGCGCCCTCTGCAGGGAGGGTTTCGTCGTGGAAGTCGATGGCACGGGCGGGATCGAGTCCGAGGGCGAATTGGTCGCGCCAGCGGAATTCGAAGCGGGCTTTGGAGATGGCGTTATCGCGTTCCTGGGCGGCGGGGTGACCTTTGGCGAGATCGGCAGCATGGGCGGCGATCTTGTAGGTGATCACGCCCTCGCGGACGTCGTCCCGGTTTGGTAAGCCGAGGTGCTCTTTGGGAGTGACGTAGCAGAGCATGGCGCAGCCGTACCAGCCGATGTTGGCAGCTCCGATGCCGGAGGTGATGTGATCGTAGCCGGGAGCGATATCGGTGGTGAGTGGCCCGAGGGTGTAGAAGGGGGCTTCGTGGCACCATTCGATCTGCTTTTGCATGTTCTCCTCGATGAGTTGCATGGGGACGTGGCCGGGGCCTTCGTTCATGACCTGGCAGCTCTTGGCCCAGGCGCGGGTGGTGAGTTCACCCTGCACTTCGAGCTCGGCGAGCTGGGCGTAATCGTTAGCGTCCGCGATGGAGCCGGGACGGAGGCCGTCACCGATGGAGAAGGAGACATCGTAGGCGGCGCAGATGTCGCAGATGTCATCCCAGTGCGTGTAGAGGAAGTTCTCCTTATTGTGATGGAGAGCCCACTTGGCCATGATGGAGCCACCACGGGAGACGATGCCGGTCATGCGACGGGCGGTGTGCGGGACGAAGGCTTTGAGGACGGCGGCGTGGATGGTGAAGTAGTCGACACCTTGCTCGGCCTGTTCGATGAGGGTGTCGCGGAAGAGTTCCCAAGTGAGTTGCTCGATTTGGCCGTTCACCTTTTCGAGGGCCTGGTAGATGGGGACGGTTCCGATGGGGACGGGTGAGTTGCGGATGATCCACTCACGGGTGGCGTGGATGTTTTTTCCGGTGGAAAGGTCCATGACGGTGTCGGCGCCCCACTTGGTGGCCCACTGCATTTTTTCGACTTCCTCATCGATGGTGGAAGCGACGGCCGAGTTGCCGATGTTGGCGTTGATCTTCACGAGGAAGTTGCGCCCGATGATCATGGGCTCGTTTTCCGGGTGATTGATGTTTGCGGGGATGATGGCGCGGCCGCGGGCGACCTCGGAGCGGACGAACTCGGCGGTGATGAGCTTGGGGATTTCGGCCCCGTAGGTTTGGCCGGGGTGCTGGTGGTTCATCACGTTGCGAGAGACCTGCTTCATGGGGTCGATATCGCTGGGACGTGGCATTTCGTAGCCCTCGGGAGTGGAGTTCTTTTGACGGATGAACTCTTTGATTTGATCCGAGGCGTCATCGGGGAGCTCGTCGAGAGTGGGGTAGCGGTCGTGGATGGTTTTGAATTCCTCGAGGCGTCCGTTGTTTTCGCGGATGGCGATGTATTCCATCTCGGGGGTGATGATGCCCTGGTCGGCATACCACTTTTGGGTGACGGGCTTGCCGGTGGACTTGAGGGGTTTACGCTTGAGGCCGGGGTATTCCTTGAGCTTGTTTTTGGCGGCCTTGTTTTCGTTGTATTTTTCGGCGTGTGCTTCGGAGAGGTAGCCGTTGTCGATGGCCTTGATCTCGCGGCCGTCGTATTCCTCGACATCATTGCGGGCGAGGATCCAGTCGCGACGGAGGGCTGGGACGCCTTCGCGGACGTTGCCCTTGAACGCGGGGTCGCCCCAGGGGCCGGAGCAATCGTAGACGCGGATGGGCGGGTTTTCCTCGATGCGGCCGTTGGGGTGCTCGGTATTGGAGAGGCGGATCTCGCGCATGGGGACGCGGATGTCCGGGTGGATTTGGCCGTTGACGTAGACGCGGGTGGAATTCGGAAAGATGGTGGGATCCTTCTCCATGGCGGCGAGTTCCTCGGAGTTGTCGATGTCCTCGATGAAGTTACCGGTGTAGTCGGAACGTTGCTTGGAGTTTTCAGGCGTGATGCCGTTTTCGTCTGGAGAGATCATGATGATGGTCTTTTGTTGAAATGAAAAAGCCTGTCGGCTTCGGGTTAAGCGCGACAGGCGTGAGAAAGATTTTGGTCTGACTCCTGGTTCCGCAGAGCGGTTCCAGTGGTGAGGGTATGATCTCAGGATCTTCGTTTTGGCGAAGAAACACCCCTGTCTTGAATGTGACGGAAGGGTGGCAGAGAATTGGCGGGTGTCAAGGTGGGGAGAGTGGGGGTGGGGAGAGAGCGTGGGATGCATCCCTTAAAGAATCCAAAATTGTTCGTGCGTGCTGAAGATCGGCTCGGTATAAACGGATGTATGAACAATCGCTTGTTGGCCGTTGGTGCGATCGTCCTCATTCTCTTAGTTGGGGGAGCAGGTTTTGGTATTTTTTGGACCAAAATGAACAAACCGATGGAAAGGTGGGTGGCTTATCCGCTGACTCCGTTTCCCCAAGTGGAACAACGGCAGGCCTGGGTAGACGAATGGGCTGAGATTGGAGAGCAAGACGGGGTTTTAAGGGCGGTTGTGCTGAACGAAAAGTTGGTTGATCGGTGGGGACTGGCCAATGAGGACTCTGCGGTAGAGCAGCTTCGCGAACGTTCCTTTGTGGACCTTTCCAAGGATACCGAGACCATGCGGGTTGGAATCAGTGGAATCCGCAAGGAGATGGATGATCTCAACCGGCTGTCCGGAGCGCTCTTTAATGCGATCAAGGATCAGTTCGTGGTGAATCACCCCGAGCTGAAGCAGGTGTTGTCACCACCGGGTCAGTAGAGCTTCCTTTTCGAAGCGGACCTTGGGGAGTTCGGCGTATTTGTCGTCGGGCGAGCGGTAGCCGAGCGCGCAAGCGACGGAAGCGGTGTAGCCTTTTTCGGGCAGGTCGAGGATGCGGTCGTATTCGGCGGGGTTGAATCCTTCCATGGGGCAGGCGTCAATTCCGGTGACGGCGGCGGTGGTCATGAGTTGACCGAGGGCGATGTAGGTCTGGAGTTTGGCCCAGTGCTGGATTTGGTCCTGTGACATGGCGCCCATGAATCCGGACATCATCTGCTGGTAACCGCTGAGGGAATCGGCGCCGACCTGACGGACTTTACCGAGTTGATCGATCCACTCCTGGATTTCGGGGTCGCCTGCTGATTGGCGGGCGGCGAGGACGACGAAGTGGGAGCACTCGGTGACCTGGGTTTGATTCCAGGAGTGGGGAAGGAGTTGCTCTTTGACCGATTGATCGGTGATGACGACGAAGTGCCAGGGCTGGAGACCGAATGAGGAAGGGGTGAGGACGAGGGAGTCCTCGATGGCGGACCATGCTTCGGAGGGAATGTTGCGTTCCTTGTCGAAGACTTTGGTGGCGTAGCGCCAGCGGAGTGAGTCGAGGACGGCTTCGGGAGAGAGTGAAGTCATGGGGTGACTATTCTGCACCGACACGGATTGGCAAGGACATGCTGGGGAATTCTTTCAGGGCGAAACTGAACATGATTCCGTATTCGTTATCGATGCGATTTTCCCGTTGGAAGAGTCCGACCGAGCCAACCCAGGAGTCGAAATCGTAGTAGATATTGTATTGCTGGAGTTCGAGCGTGCTGTCCTCGACCTCCCAGCGGTGGCGGGTGCCGATGCCCCAGTATTCGTTGAGGCGGGCGTAGAACTCGAGTTCCATGCGGTTGGAGTCCCGCAGAATGGGGTGATCTTTTAACAAGCGGTGGCGGACCGAGACCTCAAGGCGATCGTTCGGCATGACGGTGGCGGTGGTGGCGACCTCGGTAAAGTTCGAGCGGTTGAAGAGGGGGACCTGGGTGTCGAGCTCGAGGGCGAACCAAGGGAGGGGGTGCCAGCGGATTTCGTTGTAGAGGTTTGAGAAGTCGCGATTGAACTCTGGGTCCTGGAAGAAGGTGTTGAAGTAGGTGTCGACGGTGAGCCAATCGTGATTCCCTTCATTTCGATGGGTCATGATGCGGTTGCGCATGCCGAGGCGCATAATGGACCAATTGGCGAGGTCATCGATGGCGGTGAAGCGTCCGACGCCGAGCAATTGGGGGCGGGTGGTGGCGGTGAGGCGGTCGATGCGATCGAAGGAGGGGTCGAGCTCGTTGGTGGAGAGGACCGAGAGGGTGGCGTAGGGCTCGAGGACGTGGAGGGCTCCATCGAGGCCCCAATCCTCGTCGATCCAATCGGGGTAAGCTTTGGTGAGCTTGGTTGAGAAGTCGACACCGGCGAAGAGGTGGCTGCGGTCGGTTGAGTTACCGGGCCCTTCGACCGAGCCGTAGCTGGTATATCCGCCGCCGACCTTGGGAGTGATGGTCAGGTGTCCGATTTTGGAGGGGCGTGACCACTCGTGGTAGGAGTGGAAGCGGGCAAATCCGCGGTCGTCGAGGAGATTGGCAATTCTAGCGCGGTCCGGGTGGAGCAAGGGGAGGAGTGCGGCTTGGGCGGCGAGGGTATCGCGGTCAAAATCAGCGAGGTATTCGCGGTATAGCCCAAGAGAGGTTTGGCTTTCGTAAAGGACGTTTGAGTCAAGGAAGGGTTGCTTGATCCAATCGTAGGAGAACTCAAAGCGGGTATCGGATTGGTAGTATGAATTGGGGCGGACGCGGGAATTGAGGAGGGCGTAGCTGCTTCCGGTGCGGCGGGAGATACCCAAGGTGTTATCCGGGGCGGGGTTGATGTTGTAGAGGCTGGGGTCGAGGTCCTCGAGGTAGTAGGCGTCGCTGAGCCAGGTGAGATTTGCGTGGGCCGCATAAGTGGAGAAGGGAGTCTTGAGCAGGGTGAGGCGGTGGGCGAGCTCGGCGCGGAAACGGTCTTCATTGACGAAGGGGCGGGGAACCCCCGAACGACTCAAGGAGGGGTCGAGATCGTTCATGTAGTAGAATTTTAGCCAGCCAAAATCATCCTGTGGGTCGACTCTGGTATCGAAGAGGCTGACGCCGAGTCCGAGGCCGCGGCGTGAGTAGATATCGGCGTGCCAGTGGGAGAGGAGCCATGCGGATTCGTTGGCACCGGTGACGGGGTCGACCTCGCCGCCGAGCATGACGCCGTAGCGGTTTTGAAGGAAGAGACCGAGGTTGGAGCGGCCACCAGGAAGGAAGTGGTAGCCGAGCTCGGCATTGAGAGGCTGGGAAAGGTAGGGGAGCCAGAAGAGGGTGCGATCACCGGCTTTGAGTTTGAGGTTTTTAAAGACAACGCGATCGCCTGGGAAGATGGTGGTTTTATCGGCGCGAAGCCACCAATCGGGATTTTCGGCGTCGTGGGTGGTGATGCCGGCGTTTTCGCCGATGAACGCGACGCCATCGCGGTGAGGGACGGAGCGGAACTGGCCTGCTTCGAGAAGGAGGGGCTCCATGCCGGCGCGGAGTTTTTGGGTGTCGATCTTGCGCGTCTTGTGGTGGTAGACGGCGGATTCGCCACGGTAGACGAGGCCGCCCTGATAGATGCTGACGTTTCCGCTGAGGTAGGCGGTTTGTTCTTCGACATCGAGGGTGATGCGGTTGGCGTAGGCCTGCATGCCGTTGTCGCCCTTGATCGAGACATCCCCAAGGAAGCGGACGGTGATCTTATCGTTGATGTAGTCGATCTCGGTCCGGGTGTTGGGTCCGGTTTCGATGAACTGAGGGAGGGAGGAAAAGGGATCGGCTGATTCGATGGATTCTTCCGGTGGAGTGACGGAGCCGGGGAGAGGGAGGAGGGCTCCACGTGGGGAGTTATCCTGAGCTGAGAGGGAGAGGGTCAGCAGGAGGGGGAAGAGCAGAAGTCCGCGCATAGAACAGAGAGAAAGCTAATGGCGGGTAAAAATGGTGTCGATAGCATTTCCTCTGACTCCCACTGGCAAAGTAACGGGGATGGTTTACCCTTCTGAAAGATATGGCAAAAACGATTGGGATCATTGGAGCTTCGGGCTGGTTGGGACGACACCTTGTGCCTGTTCTTTTGGAGAAGGGAATGGAGGTGGTGGGGTATTCGCGGTCGGCGAGGGAGGACGATGAGGTCCGCTGGCGGCGGTGGGATGGAAGGGGTGAGATTAATCTGAGTGAGGTGGATGTGGTGGTGAATTTGGCGGGGGAGTCGATTGATCAGCGGTGGACGGAGGAGCGGAAGAGGTTGTTTTACGAGAGCCGGGTGAGCTTGACGCAGAATCTGGTGAAGGCGATGGAGGAGCAGGGGTGCGGGCATTTGGTGAATGCGTCGGCTGTGGGATACTACGGGGATCGCGGGAATGAGTTGCTGCCGGAGAGTGAGCCGGCGGCGGAGAATTATTTGGCGCGGCTTTGTGAGGAATGGGAAGAGGCTGCGGCAGGGCCTGAGAAAGTGTGCCTTTTGAGGACGGGAGTGGTGCTGGGGAAGGGCGGAGGCGCGTGGGAGAAGATGTCGAAAATCTTTGGCCTCGGTGTGGGTGGGAAGCTGGGCTCAGGAGCGCAGTGGTTTCCTTGGATTCATCTGGCGGATGAGATTGGCTCGATTGTCTTCTGTATCGAGAACGGGATTGAAGGGCCGGTGAATTTGGTGGCGCCAGAGAGTGTGACGAACGGGGAGTTCACCAAGGTGGTGGGACGCGTGATGAAGCGTCCGACCTTTTTTGCGGCTCCGGCGTTTGCGCTGAAGCTGGCTTTGGGTGACTTTGCGGAGGAGGGGCTGCTGGCGAGCCAGCGGGTGGTTCCGCAGGTGCTGGTCGATGGGGGGTATGAGTTCCGGTATCGCGATATTGAGTCGGCGGTGCGGGAGTTGTGTGACTAGACTCCGTGTTTTTCGTGCCACTCTTTGTAGACGACGGGGGAGATTTCCGAGGGTTTGATTTCGGAACGGCCGCCCCAGAAGACGTTGGTGTAGGAGACGGGGATGCCGATGGATTCGAGGTGTTTGTCGATGGCGGCTTTGTGCTCGAGGACTTTGGGTTTTTCGGTGCCGTGGACGACTCCCATGATGTTGACGTTTCCGAATTGGGGGCCGCCTTCGCGCCAGTAGGCGTGGGTCATGCAGTGGTGACGACCGACCTCGCCGCCGGCTTCCTGTTCACGTCCTTTGGGGACGGCCCAGTGGAAGAGTCCGTTGAAGCGGGTGACGCGGGTGCCGGTCTCGGATGGTTTAACGTGCTCGAGGAAGGTGGAGAAGCGGCCGATGACTTTTTTCTCGTCGAGTTGCTTGGCGACCTCGCAGAACCGTTTGAGGGAGACTCCGGCTTTTTCGGCGCGGGCGTCCCAGCAGTTTTGGACGATTTCGTGGGGCTCGAGTTCTTCCTTGAGGGCGAGGAGGACGGTCCATTCCTCGTCGTCGAGCTCGACAACGGTGGTGGTCATCATTTCCGCCGGGGCGTCGATTTTAGCGCCGGGCTCGAGGCCTTTACGGCGGACGTGGCCGACTCCGAGGGCGAAGACGCCATTGGCGGGCATGAGGATGAATTCGTCCGCGCCGACGATGCGCTTGAGGACGTTGCCGTGCTCTTCGAGGGATTCGCCTTGGGGGACCTTGAGGGTGGTCCAGAGGCGGTAACCGGAGCCGGAGATTTGGCCATCGGTGGAGCGGATGACGACGTGGCCGGAGAAGGGATCTTCTTTGGCCATGAAGTCGAAGGCGTCGTTGAGTTTTTCCTCGGGGAGTTTCCAGGCGACGAGGGCGCCGTGGGCGAGCTTGGTGGAGAGGAGGGTTTGGCGGACACGGCGGATGACTCCAGCTTCGACCATGGCGCTGATGCGCTTGAGGACGGTTTCGAGCGGGACGCCGGATTCTTGGGCGATGATGGAGAAGGGATCGTTTTGGAATCCGGAAACCAGGTCCTCGGAGACGCTGAGGATCTGGGCGTTGATGGGGTCGTCGTGTTCGGTGGGAATGCTCATGAAATTGGTGGTAGTGCTCTTACGAAGGCGAGGGCTTGGTCTTTGTCAGAAAGTCGGCCTTCCAGTTGTTCGGTTTGGACGGCGCGGAGGATTTCGCCGATTTGGGGGCCGGGGGGAAGTCCAATCTCATCCATGAGCTCACGTCCGTTGAGGAGGGGCTTGGGGATGAGGGGTTGATTGGCGAATTCTTCCTTTTTGAGGAGGAGGAAGTCGTAGTTGTCGCGGAAGCCATTGCTGCTGTCGCAATCGACCCGGTGGAGTTCGATCTCGAGGGGGAAGGTGTCGGCCGACATGAAGCGCTTGAGCTTGGCGACGCGCATGTCCTGGACGTGCATGAAGCGCATGTGGCGCGAGACCATGAAGGCGACCTCGTCGATTACTTTATTGGAGTAGCGGAGGCGCTTGAGGATGACCTCAGCCATTTCGGCTCCGACTTTATCGTGGCCGTTGAAGCGGTGGCGTTCCTGTTCCTCGTCCCAGGTTTGGGTGGCGGGCTTTCCGATGTCGTGGAGGAGGACGGCGAGGCAGAGATTGAGCGGGGCTTCGTTGAGGAGAGAGAGGGCGATGCGGGTGTGGACGTAGACGTCGCCCTCGGGATGCCACTGAGGAGGTTGTTCACAGCCGATGAGGTCGAGGAGTTCGGGGAAGAAGACCTTGGCCATGCCGGTATCGACGAGGAGGTCGAGTCCGCGGGCGCGGTCCTTGGCGTGGATGATGCGGGAGAACTCGTCGCGGATGCGCTCGGGGGAAATTTTCTCGAGGAGGTGGGCGTTCTCGCTGAGGGCGGCGAGGGTGATTTCTTCGATCTCGACTCCGGTCTCGGTGGCGAAGCGGACGGCGCGGAGGAGGCGGAGGGCGTCCTCCTGGAAGCGGTCGCGGGGGACGCCGATGGCGCGGAGGATGCCGGCTTCGAGGTCAGCGCGGCCGCCGACGAAGTCGATGATCTCACCGGTGAAGGGGTCTTCGAAGAGGCCGTTCATGGTGAAGTCCCGGCGTTGGGCGTCTTCCTCGGGGGTGGAGAAGACGACGGAGTCGGGGTGGCGGCCGTCCTGATAGACGCCATCGGACCGGAAAGTGGCGACCTCGATGGCGTTGCGATTTTCTTTTACGAGGATGACGCCGAAGTGCTCGCCGACGGCATCGCTTCGGGGGAAGAGGGCCTGGACTTCCTTTGGGGTGGCGGAAGTGGCGAGATCGTAATCCTTGGGAACGCGTCCGAGCAGGCGGTCACGCACCGCGCCTCCTGCGTAGAAGACGGTGTGTCCGGCATCGCGCAGCACGGTGGCAGTGCGGAGGGCGAGATCGGCTTGAGGGTGATCGCTCACGGGGGGAGGCTAACTTTGATTGGTAAAAGGTGAAGAGGGAATTGTGAGGGGAATATTGGAGGTCGATTTTTCCGGGGTGGCGGGTAGGTTTTCGGGGTGCTTCAGGTATGGCAAAACGAGGTGATGGGACTTGGGATTCTTCTCATGGGGCTGTGTGTGGGGTCGTTCTTGAATGTGGCGATCTATCGGCTGCCGCGGGGGCTTTCGGTGAATGAGCCGAAACGGTCGTTTTGTCCGCATTGCAAGACCCAGCTGCCGGCGTGGCAGAATATTCCGGTGATCACGTGGCTGATTCAGCGGGGGAAGTGCAAGAGCTGCGGGGCACCGATCGCGGTGCGGTATCTGTTGGTGGAGGTGCTGACGGGGGCGCTGTTTTTTGCGTGCTGGACGGTGTTTCCGATGGGTGGGGCGATTTTGGCGATCGTGATGCTGACGATTTTGGTGACGGTGTCGTTTATCGACGCGGAGCATCAGGTGATTCCGATTACGTGGACGGGTGCGGGGTCGGTGATTGCGGTGGTGGGAGCATTCTTTTCGAGTGATCTTTTGAGTTTTCTGGGGACCCAGTGGAGTCGTTATTTACCCGGAGGGATGGATGCGGCGGTGCTGGGCTGGGTGGCGGGATTTGGGACGCTTTGGTTGGTGGTGCTTCTGGGGAAGATGGCCTTTGGGCGGAAGAAGCATGTTTTTGACAAGCCGCTGCCGTGGAGCGTGGTGGAAGGGCATGGGGATGATCCGCAGATTCATTTCATGCTGGAGGAGGATCCGCACTCGTGGGACGAGTTGTTTTTTCGGGACTCAGATGAGCTGATTGTGACGGGGCATTCGTTCAAGGTGGACGGGCAGCGGGTGGCGGGGAAGGAGCTGATTCTGCATCGTGATTTCTTCACCGTGGGGAGTGAGCGATGGGAGATGGAGGCATTGAAATCGCTGGAAGGGAAAGCGGAGCAAGTGGTGATTCCGCGTGAGGCGATGGGGAACGGCGATCCGCACTTGTTGGGAATGATTGGGGCGTTTTTGGGGTGGCAGGCGGTGCTCTTTACGATCTTTGCGAGTTCGATTTACGCGATTGTGGCGGCGATTGTGGCGCGAGTGGGTTTTGGGAAACCGCTGCCGTATGGACCGTTCTTGGCCTTAGGTGCGGTGACTTGGTTGTTTGGCGGGTGGAAATGGTGGGTGGTTTATTTTGAGGCGTTGCGGGTGGGCCTGTGATGTGGAGTGGCTGGGAGCGACGAGCTAGCGAGCAACGAGCGGGTGAGCTTTTTTAGGAGCTTGGGGGATGGGCCTGGAAGGAGGGAGGAGAGAAGATTTTCAAAAGGGGGACAAAAACAATTGCAATGAGCGGGGCGGGGTGATTTCTTCGCGGCGCTGCGCGCGTGGCGGAATTGGTAGACGCGCATGATTCAGGTTCATGTGTCCGCAAGGACGTGGAGGTTCGATTCCTCTCGCGCGCACCATTTCTCACTTTGGACAGGAGTTTGAGATATCGAATCGCAATTGGGTGATTCGTGAGGTAGAAATAAGGGAATCGTGAACTCTCGGAATTCCATCTCAGCCATTATTGGCGCACTCATGGTGTTGTTGGCTCTCTGGGGTTTGTTTGAGAGGAGTGGCTGGCTTGAGGGCGCTGATGGGAAGGATGAGGAAGCAGCAGAGGCGAAGAGAGTTTCAGATCGATCGGCGTTTGATGAATTGGATGCCGATGTAAGCAATTCGGAGGCTCAACGGTTGCTCTCGGAGTTGGACGAGGCGGCGGAGCGTTGGTGGGAGGAGAACAGGGAGCTGTTTGATTACTCTGGAGATACGGAGATAAATTTTAAGTTGGGATTCAAGCACTCGAAGGATTGGAGTGATGCTCAGGTTGAGGCGGTAGCGAAGTATGTCTTGTCCTCGGATGATGTTGGTGATGGGTCGGGATTAATGAAGGGAGTGTTTGCGCAGTGGGGGAGTCGAGATTTTGAAAGTGCTCTCGAGAATCTGCTTGGAATTCATACTTTCCACGATGTTGGGATTCAGGATGATCCGTTTGCTGAACCCGATGGTCCACCGAGAGACTTGACCGTTCATCCCTATCGGCCACTTGGAGATATGGCTTATGTGGGGATTTTCAGAGGCGAGAAAAGTTCGAAAAAAGCTTGGGAGGTTTTTAAGAAGCACGCTGAGGAATTCGGCGGCTACGGGCAGTTTGCTCGTGTCGACTATGAAATTATTGGCGATGTTTTTGGGCGATTTGTTCAAGATTATCCGAGGCTGGCTCTGGAAGAATTTTTTGAGGTCGGAAACGACGATCGGCAAGATTTAATGGCATCTCAAGTGGTGAAGGAAGATGGGGGGCAGTATGATTGGGCTGAGATTTTGAAACGTTATTCGAGTGGTTCAAATGCCAAGAATACAACAAGTGTTTCAGCGACTCATAACCTATTGATGGGGAGATGGCTTCAAGAAGATGTGGCAGCTGCAGAACGTTGGTGGGTTGAGGAGGCTCCGCTTGCTTATTCCAGATATTCGAAATCCTTGGAGAAGGCAGAATCCAAGGGACTCGACCTGCGCTTCGAGACGGATGTTGTTCCTTTGGGGGTTCCAGCTGCGAATTGGTATTTGTCTGATCCAAGGGGAGCGGTGAATTGGGCGAAGGGGAAAGCTCGCTTGGGTGACGAGTCCAATGTCGGCCATTTCGTAAGCTCGATACTCCGGCTACAGCTACGGTCTCAGCACAGTGAGAGTGATCTCCCGTTGGTGTTGAGTGAACTCGTTGGTGCGTTTCCTGAAAAGGATCAACGGGGTAAGGTTTTAGAAAGTTTCAATCGGTCGAATAACTTTCACCCCTCTCGCTATTTTCACAGAGACCATGAATCGTCTTCTCGAGCCATCGAAATGTTCGAATCTATGGATCTTCCGGAGGAAAGCAGAGAGTTGCTTTTGGGGCGAGTTCGGAGGCGTTTGGAGAGGGAATAAAGGAGGTGGAAAGCTGGGGAGTGAAGGAGTTTGAGATTGACGGTAAAAACTGGAACCAAGGATTGAGGTGGGAAAGGGTGACTTATTCACAATGGGGAGAGCTGAGGAACATTCGTCTTGCTCCGGTGGGGCTGGTGGCTTAGCCCTCGGGCGGGTCGTTTCATGGCCCAATACATCACGATTATGGCTATCGCACGCGCGCTTCTGTCTGTTTCCGACAAATCCGGTTTGGTTGATTTTGCAAAGTCCCTTCATGAGGACTATGGGGTGGAGCTCCTTTCTACCGGGGGCACAGCTGCGGCACTTCGGGAGGCCGGGCTTCCGGTGCAAGATGTGGCGGAATACACGGGAGCACCTGAGCTTTTTGAAGGTCGGCTGAAGACTCTTCACCCGAAGGTGCACGGAGGACTCCTCCAGCGTCGTGACAGTGATTCCCATATTGCCCAGGGGAAGAAGCACAACATTCCCACGATCGATTTGGTGGTGGTGAATCTTTATCCTTTTGAGCAGACGGTTGAGAAAGAGGGAGTGACGCTGGAAGAGGCGATTGAGAATATCGACATTGGCGGTCCTTCGATGCTGCGCAGTGCTTCCAAGAATTACGCGGCAGTGACGGTGGTGACCGATCCGGGTGATTATGGTCGGGTGCTGGAAGAGATGGAGGAGCACAGTGGCGATACTTCCCTGCGGTTGCGCGAGGAGCTGGCGATCAAGGTGTTTCGGCGGACTTCGGAGTATGACGGCGCCATTTCGAACTTCCTCGGGAAGTGCGATCAGGGAACGGCTTGTAGTTTTTCGGTGAATCTTCCGCTCGACCGCGATCTGCGCTACGGGGACAACCCACACCAGAAATCGCGTCTTTATGGAGCGTTTGGGGAGTGTTTTACGCAGCTGCAGGGGAAAGAGCTGAGCTACACGAACATTTTGGATGTCGAGGCGGCGGCGGATTTGATTTTGGATTACCGTCGTCCGACCGTGGCGATTCTGAAGCACACCAACCCGTGCGGGGTGGGGCAGGATGATGATGATCTCCGGGTGGCGTGGGAAAAGGCCTTTGAGACCGATCGTCAGGCGCCCTTTGGCGGAGTGATCGTGACGAACCGTCCGCTGACCGAGGGGTTGGCGCGGATCATTTCCGGAATTTTTACCGACGTGATCATTGCACCCGACTACGAGCCTGAGGCCCGCGCGATCCTTCAGAAGAAGAAGAACCTTCGTCTGATGAAGCTTGAAGAGGGTTACGAGAAGTATCGCAAGGCTCCGGTGGTGCGTTCTTCGCCAGGTGGATTGATGGTGATGGATAAGGATCACACCGTGATGGGTCTTGATGATTTGGAGACCAAGGTGGTGACCAAGCGTCCTCCGACAGAAAAGGAGATGCTTGCGATGCGCTTTGCGTGGCGGGTGGTGAAGCATGTGAAGTCGAACGCGATCGTCTTCAGCTCCTCGGACCGGACGCTCGGCATTGGCGCCGGCCAGATGAGCCGGGTGGATTCCTCCCGGATTGCGGTTTGGAAGGCCAAAGAGGCCGGACTTTCTCTCAAAGGGAGCGTGATTGCTTCAGACGGACTGTTTCCGTTCGCGGACGGACTTGATGCCGCGATTGAAGCGGGGGCAACGGCGTGCATTCAACCGGGTGGCTCGATTCGGGATGAGGAAGTGATTGCAGCTGCTGATGCGGCTGGTCTTGCGATGGTCTTCACGGGACATCGTCATTTTAAGCACTAGAAATAGGGGCGTTTGGCCTTACACTCGGACCATGAGCTTATTGCTGGGCGTTAATATCGACCATGTGGCCACGCTTCGGCAGGCCCGTTATGCATTGAATGGAGATGCTCCCATCGTAGAGCCGAGTGTGCTGGAAGCGGCGCGGGAGGCGCAGGCGGGTGGGGCGGACTCGATTACGATCCACGTGCGCGAGGATCGGCGACACATGCAGGTGGAGGATGCCTGGCTAATCCGGAAAGAGATCGATCTGCCGCTGAATTTGGAAATGGCGAATACGGAGGCGATGTTGGCCTTCGCGTGTGAATTGAAGCCGGACTTCGTATGCCTCGTTCCGGAGAGCAGGGAAGAGGTGACCACGGAGGGTGGGCTGGATGTGACGGGAAATTTTGATGCGCTGCAGGGGACGATTTCGACTCTTCAAGAGGCGGGAATCAAGGTGAGCTTGTTCATCGATCCGGAGCCTGAGCAGATCATTGCGGCGGCGAAATTGGGGGCGGAAATGATCGAGTTGCACACGGGCGCGTTCGCTCTGGCCCGGGGTGAAAGTTATTCACAGGAACTCACAAGGCTTCAACAGGGAGCTGATTTGGGTGCCGAGCTGGGATTGCAGGTGAATGCAGGGCACGGCGTTCATTATGAGAATATTAACGATGTTTTTTCCGTAAAAAACCTCACCGAGTTGAACGTGGGTCATGCGTTGATTGCGCGGGCGATCTTTGTGGGTTTGCGCAAGGCGGTCTCGGAGATGAAGCTCCTGATGGCGGCCTATCCGGGAGGTGGCGAGTGAAGCTGATCGGGATCGGGATTGACGTGGTCGAAGTGGATCGGGTGCGGTCGTCCTGGGATGAATTCGGGGATCGTTTCGTGCAGCGGATCTTCACGGAGGCGGAGCGGGAATACTGCGATCGGCAGAAGCGTCCCGAGATTCATTATGCGGCGCGATTTGCGGCGAAAGAGGCGATTTCGAAAGCGCTCGGCACCGGAATTGGAAAAACGATTGGTTGGCTTGATATGGAGATTGTGCGACTGGAGTCGGGCGAGCCTGAAGTTTTGCTGACGGGATCGGCCCGTGAATTTGCGGATTCCCGAGGAGTGACCGAAGTGAAAGTGAGTCTGACCCATGCCCAGCACTACGCGGCGGCGAATGCGGTGGTGATGGGAGAGTAGGTGAGCTTTCCTGATTGATGGGGCATGGTGATAATTGCCGATGTCTGATATTATTGACTTTTGAACAAAATGGGGCAGAATTGTCCCGTTGAAACCGATTCCGTCAGCTGTTTTGCCTCCCAGGGAAGACTTGATCCAATGCAGTCAATGCTTTGGGACGGTGCGGGTGCCCGAGAGCCCTGTTTCGTTGAGCGGGCCTTGTCCATTTTGTGGAGCGAGGATTACGACGCCGCAGAAGGCGCAGGCCTTGCCTCCGATTCCCAGTCGGGTTGAAGTGGTTCCCCCACAGCCTGTGCTGCAACAGGAGGAGCCTGCCGCGAATGTCGAGCGTCCGGCAGATGATCGTTGGGCGGCCCGAAATTTTGCCACCACGGTGGCTCAGCAAGAACGACCAAAATCAGAGGGCTCATCTGGGACCGCACGGGCCCAACCATTCCAGCGCTCGGGCGTTGTCCGTTTACAGCCATCGGACGGGACGCAGGGAAATCGTAAATTTATGGCTCAACCCGCGGTGCAATCGCGGCCTGTTGAGCAAGAAGAGGGCGGTCGACGGACGGGCTTGCGGATCGTGGCACTGCTGGGATTTCTTTTGATCGGTGGAGGCGGGGCCTATGTCGCAATTGAAAATCGGGAGGTGCTTTTTGGGGAAGTGGAGAGTGGGCCGGTTGAACGTATCGTTTCCGAGACTCATCCGTGATCAATTCAATTGATGAGCTGGCAGGACCGCCGGGGTTGATTCTGGCCTCCGGATCGCCCCGACGGAGAGAGCTGCTCAAGAAGGCAGGAGTGATCTTTGAGATTGTTCTTCCCGAGGTTGAGGAACTTCCGGCAGGAGCGCTGCCAGCCCGCGAGCTGAGTCTTGAGAACGCGCGGATCAAGGCTCGCGCGGTGGCGGTTGATTTTCCTGATGCGATTGTGTTGGCATCAGACACCGTGGTGGCGTTGGGAGAAACGGTGTTTGGAAAGCCCGGATCACTGATGGAAGCCGCTGAAAATCTGCGGAGGTATCGGGGGAAGACCCAAGAGGTGATCACCGGGGTGGTTTTTCAACATGGTGAGCAGATCGAAGAGTTCATTGAGGTTTCCTATGTTAAATTTCGCGATTATTCCGACGAGGTGATCGAAAACTATTTGGAGCGGGTGGACGTCCTGGACAAGGCGGGGGGATACGCGATTCAAGATCACGGAGATTGGTTGATTGAGAGTATTGAGGGTGATTATGACAATATTGTGGGCTTGCCGCTTTCGAAGGTCCTCGCTCATTTGGAAAAAATGGGTTTTTCTTGTGGCGGAAACGGATGATTGAGCCAGTGGACGACCTTCCCAGATACCCCCTTATTCTGAACCCAAGAGCGAAGAGTGAGAAGGGTCGTCGTGCGCTGCAATTCCTGATGGCCAATGCCACCCGCTTTGTCATTTACGCCACACGGAGTCGGGAGGAGGCGATCGAGCTGGCCGCGAGGTTTGCGCGTGAAGGCGAAAAAGTGGTCGTCGCGGCCGGGGGTGACGGGACCTTGAACGCGGTGATTGAAGGTTTGGCGGGAACAGAGACGACCTTGGGGGTTTTTCCGACGGGAACGATGAATGTTTTTGCGAGAGAGATGGGGATTCCTTTTGATCGCTTGGTGAATGCGCTGGGAGTGATCGATGCGGGGCATCGTAAGGTTGTGGATTTGTTCACAATGAATGGTGCGTCCTTTGTGCAAATGGCGGGGGTTGGGTTTGATGCGCAGGTGATTGAAGAGACGACCTGGGAGAGCAAAAAGCGCCTGGGGCCGTTGGCTTATCTTCTATCGGCGGTACGGGTGTTGGGTGCGACGCCGCCGGTGGTGAAGGTGGAGTGTGCCGACGGCCGGAAATTTGAAGGAGTTTGTCTGTTGGTAGGCAATGGCTCGCTTTACGGAGGGCACTTTCCGCTTTTTCGGGATGCGAATAATGCCGATCAGCTTCTCGATGTGGTGCTTTTCAAGGAGGCGGGTTACCAGTTTGTATGGGATTCCTTGCGTGGGATTGCCAAGGGTGGGATTGATCCGATCTCACCGGGAGCATCGGTAGAGTATATTCAGGCGGCGGGATTGAAGGTGAGCTGTGATTGCGAGGTGCCGGTGGAGCTGGACGGGGAGTTGTGGGGGAGGAGCCGGGAGATTGAATTTCGGTCGAGCGGGAAGACTTTGTCCGTGCTCGCACCCGAAACTCTTCGGACAAATCGCTGGCTGGAGCTCCTGAAAGTCCTCAATCCATTTTACCGTAATCCAGTCTAATCTCCCAAAGGGATTATCCGTTGGACATTCATGAAGGTGACGACCCGCTTGGTCCGGCTCCACAACGCCAGTTGCTGTGGAAGGGCTCTGGTCGCTTTGGTGGGTGGGGTGGCAATCTATGGGGTGTGGGTTTTATTCATCTGGTCGATTTTCTCGTTGCCGGGTTACTCCACCGGTTTTCAAGAGGTGGGCACCGGAGGGATGATTTTGAGTTTGTTGTCGCCTGCGGTATTTTTCGCGGGAGGGATTATTTATCTTAAGAGAACCCGTCCCCATGATTGGCGGAAGCAACTTCCGGATTTTCAAGTCGATCCGGGTTCCCGGATTGCCCATCCGGGTGGGGCGGGGTGGAGTTCGCATGCGGATGGGACGCTAAAATTGGTGATTTTATCCGGGTCGATGCTGCTGAGGAGGATTTGGCTGGAATTGGGAGCTTGGGTGCCGGAAAGGAAGGAGAATATCGATCAACTGGAGCGAGTCAGGCTTAATTTGGCCGCCCGGGCAACCTGGGAGCGCCTGGCCGATTTTGAGGATCATTTGACTGAAATTCGTGAATTGGTGGGGCTTGGATTGGTGGCGTTACGTGAGAATGCAGGGTGTTGGTATTTGCGAATTGCCTTGAAAGGAGAGAACCGGGAGGCAAATCGTCCCTTTTAAAGTCGTCAGTCCCAATCAGTTCAGCTAATTTTCAGCATCGCTTGATGAATTTTTTTCGAAGGATCACGTCCAACTTGTTGATGGCGCCCGTTGGGGTGTCCACCGACGCAGGAGCATCGGAGGGGGAACCTTCCGATCATGATCTGATCAAGGCCTGCCAATCGGGGGATACCCGCGCGTTTGAGTCACTTGTGACCCGTCATCGTGGAAAGGTATACGCCATGGTTCAGAACATGATTAAAAACGAAGCAGACGCCTGGGACCTCTCGCAAGAGGTCTTTCTCAAGGTGTGGAAAGCTCTGCCGAAGTTTGAGGCCCGGGCCAAGTTCTCGACCTGGTTGTACCGAATTACCCACAATGTGGTGTATGACTGGCTGCGGAAACGAAAAATCGATTCGGCGGGGGAGCTTGATGATTCAATTTTGTCAGAGAGTGCGGTGGCAGTGGGTTCCACAACGACACCCGATCAAGCGGCGCGACCTGATGAGGCGCTTGCCAATTCCGAACTTGGAGCCCGAATCAATGGTGCTCTGGAAACACTTTCTCCCGAACATCGGGAAACCATCCTGCTCCGCGAGGTGCAGGGATTTGATTACAAGGAAATTGCGAAGGCCATGGGGTGTTCCTTGGGGACGGTGATGAGCCGTCTCTATTACGCCCGAAAGAAACTCCAAACCCTGTTGACTGATGAAAAAGGAAATTATTGAAGAACTTCTCGTGAAAAGTGTCGATGGCACTTTGGCCAAGGATGAGAGTGAGCAATTGAAAATCTTGCTCGCCGCGAAGCCTGAATTGCAGGGAGAAGTCGAGACGATGAGGAACCTGAAACAAACAATGCAGGATTCTCTGCCGGTTTCGGTGGAGCCACCTTACCCCGATTTTTTCAATTCCAGATTGATGCGAAAGATCGAATTGGAAGTGGCCTCCAACCAACCCAAAGAGAAGGCCAAAAATTGGTGGGCCAGCATTCAATGGGCATGGTTGCCAGCAGGTGCGTTGTCGCTGGTTTTGGCATTTCTGGCCGGTCAGCGGTTGAGCTCTCCGGTGCAGGACGGTCAAATGGTCTCCCAACGAACAACCAACGATCTGCCTTCGGTTTATTTTGCGGAAGAGTCGTTGAATGCCGAAGTGATTTCGGACTCGGATGGTCATGTGTCGGCGATTGTGGTCAGTGGGCTGAATGCGATTAACGATAATGCGGCCTTTGCCGATTCCACTGCTGCGTTGCCTGTGAGTTACAGACGTTTTGAAGCTGATCAATTTCACTAAAATATGAAAACAATCGCCATTCTGCTGCTATTCCTGTTTCCAGGTCTGAGCCTCGCCGAAGATCCCGGAAAAGAGATCATTGGCTCGATTAGTGTGGAGATGCTCTACGCCACCAACGGGGATCCTGAACGGGTGGGTCCCCAGGGGAAGGCGGTCAGCAAGAAAGATGTGGCTTCGATCAAATCAATCAAGGAGTTGGGATTTGAGCATTATCGGTCTTTGGGGACGGAAATCCCCCAAATTCTCCGGGGATATGAAAGCTGGGCAACCCCACTTCGGCCATCCAAGGAGGTGTTGGTGAGTTTCGAGCCACTCAACCGTGACGGTAAGGACCAGATTCAAATGGTGATGGAATATTGGCAGTCCAAGCGTAAGCTTTTCACGACCAACCCGGTTTTGGTGAAAAACAAACCTCTTTACCTGCTTGGACCCGAGTGGCGGGGGGGACGATTGATCCTTAAGGTAACGCTCCTGGAACTGACTGATTGATGAAGCATTTGATTCTATTTTTGACGGCCTGCGGATTATTGCGGGCTGAAATGGTCTTCGAGACCCAACTTGTCTCTGTGGAAGCGGAGCCGGACGCCTTGCAGGTCAAGGTCGAGTTTCCTTTCGAGATTAAGGGGGAGCCGGTGACGATCGTGGAATACGATGCGTATTGTTCCTGCCTGAGCGCCAAAATTTTTCCGTTGAATCCCGACCGCTCAACGAAGCTTCACTGGGATGTTGGAGAGAAAGGAAAAGTGGTGGGTTATTTTAAGCTGGGAAGTTTTAAAGGGACGGTGGAGAAGCCGATTGCGTTAAAATTGCGTGGGGTTGACGAATTGGTTCATCTGATGGTGAAGGTGCATATTCCGGTTCTTGTTGCGATCGAACCATCCACCCATACGTGGGAAGTTGGCGGGGCATTGGAAGAGAAGGTTTTTTCGATCAAAGTTCAGAATGACGAGCCCATTCATCTCACTGGGCACTCGGGAACGAACGAGGGTTTTCCCTACGAGGTGAAAACGATCAAAGAGGGCCGGGAGTATGAGTTGAGAGTGAAGCCGGGAAGCACGGAGACTCCGGGAATGGGAATCATTCGTCTGCAGACGGATTGTCCGATTCCCCGTCATTCCAAGCATCAGATATTTGTGGTAGTGAAAGCTCCCCGGAAATGAAGAGGATGGTGATAGGGGCTCTTGGAGTGGGGGCGCTCTCCGTCATTGCGGCGGCGATTACCTGGAAAGTTGTGGGCCCGCCGGATCGGAGTATTCCGTGCACGGAAGAGTTGTTGAAGCCCGGGCAGGTGTGTCTCGAAACGGTGAATGAATGGGAGAAGGGTTCCTTTCTTTGGGTCGATGCCCGTCCCCGTCATCTCTGGGAGAGGAACGGAATGGAGGGAGCGATTCTGCTTACCGACGACAACGAAGAGAATTTTGATGAACTCGATGCCGGGTTTATGATGGCGGTGTTTGGTGACGGGACACCTTTTGAAAAGGTGGTCATCTATTGCAACGAGGAGGGCTGTGGCTCAAGTGAGGCGATTGCGACGCATCTGCGCAATTCCCATGCGCAATCGCTGGGATTCGAGGTCTATGTCCTCTATGGGGGCTGGAAGGCTCTGGCGGCTGCGGGTAGGACTAGAGGGTCCACTCAAGACCGTTGAGGAGGGCGATTTCCAGGAATGGCTGTTTGGGATCCTCGGTGAAGTTCCATTCGAGGGTCAGGGTAACGGGGCCGTTGAACTTAGGAGGGAGATGGGTGCGGATTCTTTGGAAGATCTCGGAGTCCGATCTGACAAAGGCTTTTCCCAGCGGGGTGCTGGATTTGGCGACATTCGGGAGAAAGGTAACGGTCGCCTTATTTCCGTCATTGGGGATGTTGTCCTCGAAGCAATAAGCGGTTGCTTCGATGATGGTACGGACGGTCTTTGGTCCTTTGAATGGTTTTTCTGCCAATTGGCCGGGGACGTTGTCGTAAATATCGAGAAAGGGATCGGTTTGCACTCTGGGGGCTTCTTCGTCGCTGAATGAGATCAGCCGGACGAAGATGATGCGGTTACGTTCGTCATCATTCTCGCCCCGGAAAACGACCGAATGATAGGATTCCCGGGTTCTGGCCTTGGCTGGTTGCCAGATTTTTTCCGGCCTAATGAAGAGGATTTTGGGCAGCGGCTTGGAGAGGGAGCCGTTCGCGAGTTCTTCCTGTGATCGCTCCGACTTGGTCATGTAAGGGAGGCGCTCTTCCAGCGTTTTGGCTGACAGGAATCTTTTGAGTACTTCACCCGCCTCAATGATGAACGCAGCGTTTTTCTGCTCCTGCTCTTTTTCGCTCAGAGAATTATCCTCTGTGTCGGGAGTTTTTTTTTAACCGAAGCGAGGTCGGGAAGATCGGTTGAGACTTCACCGGGTCGGGTTGTATCACGCGGGTCGTGCTCGATGGGTTTATCGGCCTCCGTGTTATCAGGCACCGGTATTGGTGGAGGGGTGACCGGTGGTGGAAGTGTGGCTTCCGGTTGAGGCTCAACAGTCTGAGGAGACGGAGACGGAGGGTCTGTTACCGGTGGGACGGGAGAAGGAGGGGTGGTATCTCCGACAATGGACTGGTTGACGGTCAATTCCGGTTCGGCCGGGGGTTCCTCTTTGGGCTTTAGAATCCCCATCAAATCAAGAATGAGCCAAATTGCGGCACCGGATAGGGCGAGGAAAAGGAGGGGAAATACAATGGCCGGCCAAATTCGCCGTTTTTGTCGCGGTGTGATCGGGGAGGCTTCCCGGGCGCCGCCTGATTGTTGTATCTCGGATGCTTGGGGAGCCGGACTTCCGTAGCCTCCGGAGAGGGCCCGTGGGTTTGCTTCGGTGGCGGCAACCTGCTGATGTGGGCGCTCACCCGGTGCGCGAGACGGGGGAAGGGCGTTGCCTGATTGGGCTGGTTGTTGCTGGGAAGATTGAGGGAATCCGGCCCCTTGAGGCGTTGGGTTTCCCTGAGGCGTTGGGTTTCCTTGAGGAGGAGCCGAGGAGATGGGGGCAAGACCGGGCAAGGGGGGCTGGACCGGAGGAGCCATGGGCATGGCCGCGGAAACTTGGGTAGGGGCAGGGTGTGGAGCGACGATGGTCTGCTGGCAGGTGGGGCATGGCCCGCTGACGCCTGCCATTTCCGCAGGAACACGAAGTGCCGTCTGACACGTTGGACAGGAAAATTCTATGGGGTTTTGAGACATGTTGGTCTTCGGAGGGTTTTGGTCAGAGTAGGGGTGAACTCTTTCCTAGTCAATGAAGATGGGTGAACAGTCTACTTTTCCTTAATATTTTCGGGGGTTGGGTTGATGGGCGACGATTGGCGCACTTTTTTAGTGTTCCAATGGGTTGTCGCCGGAAGCAACGGCAAGAGCCTTATCTTCTTCCGGGAGGAAGGCTTTGAAGCGAGTTTTGTCGATGGCCTTCATGTAAGCTTCCTGTGGGGAAATCATGCCACTTTGGAGTTTCTCCCAAATGGCTTCGTCCATGAACTGCATTCCTTGTGCTTTACCGCCAATGATGACGTCAAAGAGTTTCTGGGTGGCACCTTCCCGGATAATTGCCGCGACAGCGGGGGTGGCGAACATGATTTCGTTCACGGCAGTTCGACCGGGTTTGTCGGAGCGTTTGCAGAGAAGTTGGGCCACCACGCCTTTTAGAGAGGCCGCGAGCATGGTGCGAACCTGTGATTGCTGGTCGGCCGGGAAGACGTCAATGATCCGGTCGACGGTCTTACGGGCATTGTTGGTGTGCAGGGTTCCGAAGACGAGGAGGCCGGTTTCCGCCGCGGTCAGGGCGAGGGAGATGGTCTCGAGGTCCCGCATTTCTCCAACGAGAACGATGTCGGCATCTTCACGGAGACAGGCGCGCAGTCCATCCGAGAAGGTGGGAGTCTGGATGGGGACCTCACGCTGGGTGATGATGGACTTCTTGCTGGTGTGAACGAATTCGATCGGTTCCTCAATGGTGATGATGTGCCGGTTAAAGTTCCGGTTGATGTAATCGAGCAGGGCAGCAAGAGAGGTTGATTTTCCGGACCCGGTGGGTCCGGTGACAAGGACAAGTCCGGAGCGCATGTGTCCGAACTCCTTGATGACAGGAGGAAGGTTGAGGTCTTCGATGCTGGCGATTTCGGTAGGAATGAGGCGGAAGACGGCCCCGAGGCCAAGTTGCTGCTGGAGGTAGTTACAGCGGAAACGGGAGTCTTCGTCCATTTCGTAGGCGAAGTCGAGGTCACCTTCTTTCAGGTACCGTTCGAAGGCGTCCGGTTCACAGATTTCGGCGAGGAGGTTCTTGAAGGATTCGCCCTCGAGAACCGGTTCATCGGGAATTTGGGAGACCGCGCCATGGACACGGATTTTGGGAGGCGATCCTTCGGAGAGGTGAAGGTCCGAGCCACCGGAGGAGACGAGATATTGGAAAAGACGATCGATTTCAGCCATGTCGGAAGGATGTTGAAGGTGTGTGCGGGTGCGATTAATTAGGACTGAAAGAAGGACTTCATTTGTGCCTTGTCTTCGCAGCGGTAGAGGGTCTCCTCTTGGGTGATTTGACCTTTAACGTAGAGATTACGCAGGGATTCATCCATGGTAATCATGCCGACATTTTTACCGGTCTGCATGATTCCGGGAAGCATGAAGGTTTTACCATCCCGAATGGTGGCGGCGACTGCCGGGGTGTTGACGAGGAGTTCAAGGGCGAGAACCCGCCCGGTGCCATCCGCCTTGGGGACGAGTTGCTGGGAGATGATGCCCCGAAGAGATTCGGAGACCATGATCCGGATTTGCGAGCGTTGGTCGACGGGGAATACGTCGAGGACCCGGTCGAGGGTGCGGGGTGCGTTGCCGGTGTGCAGGGTGGCGAGGACGAGGTGACCGGTCTCAGCAGCGGTGAGTGCGAGGGAGATTGTTTCCAAGTCTCGCATTTCTCCGACCATGATGACATCGGGGTCTTCCCGAAGAGCACCCCGGAGGGCCTTTGGAAAGGACTGGGTGTGGGTGTGAACTTCGCGTTGGTTCACGTGGCAGCCTTTGGACGGGAAGACGTACTCAATGGGGTCCTCAAGAGTCAAGATGTGGTCCTCACGGTCTTTGTTGATGAAGTCCACCAGGGACGCGAGGGTCGTGGATTTACCGGAGCCCACGGAGCCGGTGACCAGGAGGAGCCCGTTCTGGTAGCGGGTGAGGGGAACCAAGCTATCGATGGGAAGTTGGAGTTCTTCCATGGTGCGAATGCTGGTCGAGATGATCCGAAAGACGATTTCATAACCAAGACGCTGCTTGATGACAGAGGCCCGGAAACGACCGGTTTCGTTGGCGTAGGCGAAATCGATGTCCCCAACCTTTTGCAGGTGTTCCCAGCGAGAGTCATCCAGAAAGGATCTGGCCAGTCTCTCCGTATCTTCAGCGGTGAGGGGGGCGTGATCGTTCCAAATGGGGTCCAGAGACCCAAAACGGCGCCATGCGGGCGGGTAGCCTGCGGGAAGGTGGATATCCGAGCATTCGTATTCGATTCCAATTTGGAGGTATTCGTCGACGTGGGCTAGGACTGAGTGGCCGGACATAAAATTTGGGTGTTGCGATTAGGGCGATGGTTTCGCGTGCGGGATGAGGTGTTCTACTAGAAAAATCACAGTTGCTTCGGTTCGCCAAGCTTGAAGTTTTGGCCTCGCTGATGAAGGTATTGGTTTGCCTCGAACTTCAGCCGTTCCAGGCCCCATTTTAGGAGCGCGGGCTTGGCTAAAGCGAATCCAAGGCCGAAGAGAAGGCCAATCGGCCCTCTGCGTTTGGTGGACGATTTTCCGGAACGGGAAAGGAGGAGTCCGAGGAGAGCCGCGGAACCGAAAGAACCGGCGAACCAGGCTCCAGGGTGTTCCCTTACGGAGCGTTTCAGCTGGGTGGACAGGCTCAGCTCGCGGCCGAAGGAATCCCTGGCGGCGCTGACATCGTGGCGACGAGCTTCAAGCAAATGGCTGAGCTCTATTTTTCGCCGTTCTGACTCTGATTGATCCATTGTTGATCCTTTTGCCACTCGGCACGGGTGAATTGAAATAGCTGACGGCCCTGTTCCCGGCGGAACTTGTTCCAAAAAATTAAGCCGATGATGAAGTGGAAGACGGCTGTGATCATAGCGGCGCCGATCCATCCGGCCAGCACTCCCTGATAATTACTTGAGAGGAGGTGCCCCAAAAGGGCGACGACACTTCCCAGAAGAAGGAGATAAAAGATGCAGAGGAAGAAAGCCGCGAGAAGGAGTCTTACAAGTCTCTTTGCCAATATGCCCCCAGCCTCACGTCCTTCAATGGCGGCCAGTTCGGTACGTGCCTGCAAATAGGCGGCCGATGTCCGTAGGAGGGACGAGAGTTCGTCCTTCAAACCGGGTGTGGAACCGTCGGATGAAGTTGGTGATTTGCGGAATGGCATGAGGGTGACCGCGGGAATTACCGGCGGATGATGAGGCCGGCGAGGAATCCGACGCCTGCGGCAATCAGAACTGCCTTGGTAGGGTTGGCGCGAACGGAATCTTCCATTGAGACATGAAGCTCACGGGCCTTGATCCGGGTGTCCTGCCACTGCTCGCTGGCGACTCCCTTGAACTGGATGGCGGCCTCCTCGGCAGTGTCCTTGAAGTGGTTGGCACGGTCGCCGGCGACTTCACGAATCTGGGTGGCCTTTTCTCCCGCGAAATCCCTAAGTTTGGTAGCCTTTTCAACGGCAGCTTCCTTAAGTTGGCGGGCCTTCTCCTCGGTGGGAGAAATGGTCTTTGTGGCACCGCCTCCTGCGGCGGCACGGAGATCGTTGGCCGCAGCCTTGGCGGCAGGGACTTCGGAAAAAGGAGTTGAGGGGTCGGTGTCTGCAAAAGCTTCGCTCATAGTGGGATCAGTTTGAAGCCATGCCAGCGGGGTTGCAAGTCATTCGATTTAGTTGGAGGCGGATGTGGTGAATTATTTGTCTTTTTTTGAATCATTCTCCTTTTTCCGCTCCTTTTTTTCACGAGCTTCACGCATGGGATTGGATTCCTCCTTCTTGGGAGTGGGGGTGAAATCGGTCTCGTTCACCTTGGGTGGCCAGGTGTTGTTCCGGGTTCTGATATCGGCGGTCCGGTTCCCGGGGTCTACGGTGACGCTGATAATGGGGGATTTGGTGATGAAGAGTCGTTTCACCTTGCGGTGATTTTTTTTCCAGATTTCGGCGGGCAGGCTGAGGGACTGTGTTTTGCCTCCCTTAAACTCGAGTTCAACGAGGATGGGCATGATGACGCCACCAAGATTCTCGAAGGTGACCACCTGGAATTCCTTCTTCGACTTCAGGAGGGCCCGCTCCGAGGGTTTGAGATCGGCGATTTTCTTTTTGAAGGCGTCGCGATCTTCCTTGGTGAGCTCGAAACGATCCAGTTTGTCGTAGAAGTCGCGGAGCTCCTTGTTTGCTTCAACGTATTTGGGGATTCCCTTGTTTCTGCGGCTGGTGACACTGTCTTCCTTGTATTGACGATCTTCTTCTTTCTTGTCCTTGGTGGCGGTCTTGGGATTTCCGTCGGAGAGTTGGTAGCGGGTGATGTCGGTGACGGCGAGATCGACGTGTCTGGTGGTGTAAAACCAGCTGTGCCAGAACCAATCGAGGTCGATGCCGGCGGCGTCCTCCATGGTGCGGAAGAAGTCGGAAGGTTCGGGGCGTTTGAACATCCAGCGTTTGCTGAATTCCTGAAAGGCGTCGTCGAAGATCTCCCGGCCCATGATGGTTTCCCGGAGGATGGAGAGCCCGACGGCGGGCTTGGCGTAGGCATTGGCACCGAATTGAAGGATGGACTCGGAATTGGTCATGATGGGGCGCTGGTTGGCGCTTTTCATGTATCCGGTGATTTTACGCGGGTCGGCGCGGGAGGGGTAATCTTCCCGCCATTCCTGTTCGGTGAGCATTTGGAGGAAGGTGTTGAGTCCTTCGTCCATCCAGCTCCATTGGCGTTCGTCGGAGTTGACGATCATGGGGAACCAGTTGTGACCGACTTCATGGATGATGACCGAGATCAGTCCGTTTTTGGTCGATTCCGTGTAGGTTCCATCGTCTTCCGGTTGGGGGCCGTTGAAGCAGATCATGGGGTATTCCATGCCGTAGACTGGGCCGTTGACCGAGATGGCAACGGGGTAGGGGTAATCGAAGGTGAACTTGGAGTAGACGTTGAGGGTGTGGATGATGGCGTGGGTGGAGTATTGGCTCCACAGCGGTTCGCCTTCATTGGGGTAGAAGGACATGGCCCAGACCGGCTTGTTGCTGTTAGGGAGGCGGTGTTTGACGGCATCCCAGATGAATTTACGGGAGGTAGCCCAAGCGAAGTCGCGCACATTTTTGGCTTCGAAGACCCAGGTCTTGGTGCCGGAAGGCTTGGACTTTTCGTTTTCCCCGGCTTCTTCCGGAGTGATGATGAACATCGGTTTTTTAGCGTTCCCGGCTTCCTTTAGCCGTTCCTTCCATTCCTTCTTGAGGCAGGCATCGGGATTCCGGAGTTCACCGGTTGCGGTCACGACATGGTCATCCGGAACGGTGATTGCGACCTTGTAATCTCCAAATTCGAGGGCGAACTCGCCGCGTCCTTGAAAGGCTTTATTCTGCCATCCGCGATGGTCGGTGTAGGCGGCGAGGCGGGGGAACCACTGGGCGATTTCGAATACTTTGTTGCCGTCCTTGTATTTCTCGAACGATGAGCGTCCCCAGGAGTTCCCGGCGTTGTTGAGCTTGTAGTGCCACGCCATGCGGTAGCTAAAGTTCTTTCCCGGTTTGAGCGGTGAGGGGAGGTCGATGCGCATCATGGTATCAACGATGCGATGTTTGAGAGCGGCGCCCCGATCGTCGACGAGGCTGTCGATTTTGAAGCCGCCGTCATATTTCTCAGTGGCCAGAGTTTGATCAAGCTGTCGAAAGCTCATCCCTTTGAACTCCGGTGCTTCGGCGCTTTGGTGCCCGAGGGAATTCCGGTTGAAACGGTTGCGGTCAAGCTGAACCCAGAGATAGGTCAGGGTGTGGGGAGATTTGTTGTGGTAAACGACGCGTCCACTTCCTGTTAGAAGATCTTTTTTTTCGTCGAGTTCGATCTTTAGGTCGTAGTCGGCGCGCTGCTGCCAGTATTTTGGGCCGGGCGCTCCGGAGGCCAATCGCGTCTCGGTAGGGGTGGGCCAAACCTCGTCGAGTTGGCGGAAGGGGTCATTATGGAACTCAATGGGGTGGGCACACAGAAGCGGTGCCAACCCCAGAAGCAGGGTGAAAATTTTCATAAGGGTGACGCGAGAGTCTAACGAATTTTTTTCGATTGTGCGATGCTATTAATGAACTGATTCCCTACCTAAAAACCTCGCCCGATTTCACCTCCTTATGTTAGGTTGGGCCATGGACGCAATCATTCACCATTTGCAGAATCGGGAAGAACTTGAAGCGCGCGAGGTTGCGGTTTCGGCTGACTTCCTTCTTGATGAATCGGCGGACAAGGAGAAGAAAAAAACTTTGCTCAAAGCGCTGGCGGCCAAGGGGGAGACTGCGGCGGAAATCGCGGAATTTGTGTCAGTGTTCCTGGAGCGCGCGGTGCGTCCGGATTTTTTGGGGAAGCAGTTTGATGGTCCAACGATCGATGTTTGTGGAACGGGTGGAGACAAGCTGGATCTGTTCAATGTGTCGACGACGAGCATGTTCGTGGTGGCTGCAGCGGGAGCGACGGTGATTAAACATGGAAACCGAGGGGTGACGTCGAAGAGCGGGAGTTCGGATGTTTTGAGTGAGTTGGGGATTCCGGTGGATGTGCCGTCTGAAAAAGTGGGAGAGTGTTTGGAAAAGGCGGGTGTTGGTTTCCTCTTTGCTCCTTTGTATCATCCGGCGTTTAAGGCGGTTGCTCCTGTCCGTGCCGAGTTGGCGAAAGAGGGGATTAGGACGATCTTCAACTTGATTGGGCCGTTACTCAATCCGGCGGAGCCGGAGTGCCAGCTGATTGGGGTGATGGATTCCGAGCTGTGTCCGATTTTTGCCGAGATTTTGCAGCGGATGGGAAGAGACAGCGCCTGGGTGGTTCACGGAACGACCCAGGATGGGCGCGGGGTGGATGAAGTGAGTTTGATGGGGGCGACGCGAATTTGTAAGTCGGGGCGATTCCAATCCCAGATTGATGAGGAAATCCACCCTTCCGATTTTGGATTGGAGATCGCTGAAGTGTCTCAGCTTCAAGGTGGTGACGCGGCAGAAAATGCGAGTATTCTAAAGAATATTCTAAATGGGAAAGAGCATGGGCCGAAGAGGGATATTGTGATCCTAAATGCGGCAGCTGCCATCACTTGTGCCGGGCTCGCCGATAATTTGGAGCAGGCGATTGAAAAAGCCTCCGCCCTCATTGATGAAGGGGAGGCGATGGAGAGGTTGATCCGTTTGCAGGAGGCGTTATCCTGAGGTCATTTTGACCCCGGGCGCTTACTGGGCCGGGCTGAGGAATTTTTCCTGTTCCTGGCGTTCGGCTGACTTGAAGTTGTTGTCTTCCGAGGTCTCGGCGAGAAGTTCGTCACGATACTTGTCGATCATGGCTTCGACAGGCCAGGCGGAGGCTTCTCCGAAGGCGCAGATTGTTTTGCCATCGATCTGGTAGGCCACGTCCTCGAGCGTTTGGACGTCGGTCGGGGTGGCCGTGCCATTGGCAATGCGGTCGGAAATCTTGCGCATCCAGGTGGAGCCCTCACGGCACGGGGTGCATTGGCCGCAGGATTCGTGAGCGTAGAAGTGGGTGATGTTGTTGAGAACCCAAGACATCTTGCGGGAGTCATCCATGACGATGACTCCGCCCGAACCAGCCATGGAACCGGCTGCTGCGAGGGTGTCGAAGTCGAGGGGGAGGTCCCAGAACTCGAGTTCCTTGGCGTCGTCGCCCCGGCCAATGGTGAAGGATTCGTTGCAACGGAGGATTTTCGAGGATGAGCCTCCGGGGATAACGGCTTTGAATTCGCGGCCGTCCTTTGGTCCGCCACACATGTCGTGGAGGAGTTCGCGGAAGGTGACTTTGCCGACCTGAACTTCGAAGTAACCGGGGTTTTTGACATCGCCGGAAACGCAGAGGATGCGGGTGCCGGAGTTGCGCGGGGTGCCGAGCTTGACGTATTCTTCACCGCCCATGCGGAGGATGTGGACGACGTGGCAAAGGGATTCCACGTTGTTCACGATGGTGGGGCACATGTAGAGGCCCATGGCAGCCGGGAAATACGGTGGCTTGATTCGTGGGTAGGGGCGTTTGCCCTCGAGGGACTCGATGAGTCCGGTTTCCTCGCCGCAAATGTAGGCGGCGGCGCCGCGATGGACGTAGATTTCGAGGTCGAATCCGGAGCCCTGGATGTTTTGGCCGAGGAACCCTTTTTCGCGGGCTTCGGCGATGGCGCGCTCGAGGGTGATGGCGGCTTCAGGGAATTCCTCGCGAATGTAGATGTAGGCGATGTGTGCTCCGACGGCGAAGGCGGAGATGACCATGCCTTCGATGAGTTGGTGGGGATCCTGGTGGACGATGTAGCGGTCCTTGAAGGTCCCGGGCTCAGATTCATCGCAGTTGCAGATGAGATAGACCGGCTTGGTGTTGTTGGGGGGGATGAAGCCCCATTTTACGCCGGTTGGGAATCCGGCACCGCCGCGACCGCGGAGGCCGGATGTTTTGACTTCGTCAATGACGGCCCGGGGTTCCATTTGGAGACCTTTTTTGAGCATCTCGTAGCCGCCATCTGCAAGGTATCGATCGATGGAGGTGTTCCAGCCTTCGCGGTCGACATTCTTAAAGATGAGGCGGTGCTCGTTTGCGTGGGGCTCTTTGCCCGGCAGGTAGGTGACTTCGCTCATGGTCGGGAAAAATTAGGATTGTTGGTAGCTTTCGAGGAGCCGGGCGGCTTTATCGGCACTGACTCCCTCGTGGAAGTCGTCGTTGACGAGGCAGACGGGGGCGGTGCCGCAGGAGGCGAGGCACTCGGCGTACTCGACAGAGAAGTTTCCGCAGGGAGAAACTGAAATGGGGTCTTTGTGGCCATCGGCGCCGGAGCGGTCGATTCCGGTGATTTCACAGAGCTTGTCCATGAGCTCGTAGGAGCCGCCCATGGCGCAAGAGAGGGTGCGGCAAACGCGGACGTGGAGTTTGCCGGGAGCCTTTTGACGGAACCCCGGGTAGAAGGTGACGACCTCGACGACCTTGATGGGTTCGACGTTGATTTGCTTGGCCACCCAGTCGATGGACTCGGGGCTGATGAAGCCGAATTTATGCTGGACGGCGTGGAGAAGGGGGAGGACGGCGGAGCGGCGTTCTTCGGCAGGATACTGGGCGATGCGCTTGGCGGCTTCCTGTTCGAGTTCGGGGGTGATCTCAAATTTGGGGAAGAATTTTTCGCCGGGCGTTTTGGGTGAGGCGACGTTTTTCTCGAGAACGGTGAGTTCGGGAACGAGGTAGGCGACGGCATTGCGGTCGATTGCCGCAGGCTTGGGCACAATGATGGTGTCCGAGGCGAGGCCGGATTCATAGACCAGGGCGGCACGATCGATGGCACGAGGCATCGGGATGTCGCGAGTGGGCGTGAGATAGGCGAGTTGGCTTCGGTCGATTTTCCGAGGCTGTGGGACTTCAATTCTGGAGTTCACCGGAGAAAAAATGGTCGTAATTGGAAGTGGAAAGAATCAGCGGTCACATTCTCCCATGACGAAGTCGAGGGAGCCCAGGATGGCGGGGATGTCGGAAACCATGTGGCCTTTGAGGAGATCGGCACAGATGCCGAGGTTGACGAAGGATGGGGCGCGAATTTTGAGGCGGTAGGGGACTCCTCCGCCTTTGGAGCAGATGTAGAAGCCGAGTTCGCCTTTGGGGTTTTCAGCGGCAAAGTAGACTTCGCCCACGGGGGCTTCGATGCCCTGGGTGGAGACGATGAAGTGGTGGATGAGTTCCTCCATGCTCATGAGGACGCGTTCCTTGTTGGGGAGGACGGATTTGGGGTCGATGTAGTTGATCTCGCCTTCAGGCATGGTGTCGAGGACCTGGCGGACGATCTTAATGGACTGTCTCATTTCCTCCATGCGGACGAGGTAGCGGTCGTAGCAATCGCCATTTTCGCCGACGGGAACGTCGAACTCATATTTTTCGTAGCCGAGGTAAGGGCTATCTTTGCGCAGGTCGCGATCGACTCCGCAGGCGCGGAGGTTGGGGCCGGTCATGCCGTAGCTGATGGCATCCTCACGGCTGATAACGCCGACGTCGCACATGCGCTCGAGGTAGATTTTGTTTTTATCGAGGAGGCCGGAGATTTCCGCGATGGTTTTTTCACACTCGTCGAGGAACTGGCGGATGTCGTCGTCGAGGCCCTTGGGGAGGTCACGAATTTGGCCGCCAACCCTGGTGTAGGAAGTGGTGAAGCGAGCTCCGGTGATTTGCTCGCAGAAGTTGTAGATTTTTTCCCGCTCGGTGAAGGTGTAGAGGAAGACGGTCATGGCGCCGACATCCATGGCGCAGACGCCGACTCCCAGCATGTGGGAGGAGATACGGGCGAGTTCACAGCAAAGGACGCGAAGGGCCTGGCCACGGGGAGGGAGCTCCCAGCCCATGAGTTTTTCGACGGCGCAGGCGTAAGCGATGTTATTTGCGAGCGGGGCGAGGTAGTCCAGTCGGTCGGTGTAGGGGACGAACTGGTTGTAGTGCATGTTCTCGGCGATTTTTTCGTCGCCGCGGTGCAGATATCCGATGTGAGGTTCGGCTTTTTCGATGATTTCGCCGTCCAGTTCAAGGACAAGGCGGAGGACGCCGTGGGTCGCCGGATGGGAAGGTCCCATATTCAGGACCATCTTTTCTCCGAGGACATCATCGGTCTCGGAGCGGTAGTCATCGACGGCTTTTGCTGCAATGGCAGCGGAATCGGGAGCCTCGTAAGTAGTGGTCTCGCTCATGGTGCGCTGGGGGATAGAACTCCCAAACTACGGGAGTCGCAAGGAGTTTGTGATTTTTTTCACAAAGTCCTGAGAAATCCGGTTACGGGAGAAGAGTGACCCGTGTTGGGGAGTAGACATCGGCAGGTGAGAAGAGCCAGCCGGGATCTTTGTGGAGCAGTTCGTAGTTGGTAAGGACAAACTCGGGGAGGAATTGGTTGCTGTTGGGCTCGTAGAGCTTTCGGCCGCTGTAGTATCCGTAGATCTTGTATTCGTAGTTCTGGTCGAAGCCGTAGCGACGTCCGAAGGGCCCGTCTTCGGGGAGGCGATCGGGGTTTAACTTCTTAGATTCGTTAAAAATCACGAGTTGTGAATTTTTAGCGGACTGTCCCGGTTTGCGAAGGTAGCCCCAGAAGCGGGTCTTTTGGACGTAGTAGCGTCGGCCGTAGTAGAAATCTCCACGGGGTTCATTGGCGATTTCGGCCCGACGGGTGGCGGGATCGGGGTGGTTTCCGAGATTTCCTCCACCTGCGGTGGGGGAGCTGGCGCACGAGGCGAGGAATAGGGCGAGGGAGGAAAGAGCGAGGAGAAGGCGCATCGGAAGGAGTTTCCGCAGGAAGAGGAAGCCGGGTCAAGCCCGGACGCGTGCGGGAATTCCACTTGAATCTTTCGGGTCCCTGAACTAAGGCCAGCCTTCCGATACGCGTGCGTAGGCGGAAATTCAGTTATGAACCTTCACCTCCTCATCCCAGCCGAGTGTGTGATTCTCGAGCTCAAGAATATCGAGCACGAGGATGTCATCGGAGAAATGGTCGATCATTTGGTGAAAACCGGGCGGGTATTCGCTGATGATCGGGATCGTTTTGTGGAGGCGGTGGTGGAGCGTGAGCTTCAAGTGGGAACCGGATTGGGTTCCGGAGTGGCGGTGCCGCATGCGCGGGTGACCGGGATTGATGAGATGGTGGCGGTGTTTGGGCGTTCCAAGGAAGGGGCGGATTTTGAATCACCTGACAATGCGCCGGCACACAGTGTGGTGCTGTTACTCGCTCCGGAGGGGCAGGCGGCCCAGCATCTGCAAACTTTATCCGAGCTGGCGAAGATTTTTGCGCAATGCGAATGCCGTGAGGAGCTTCAAGCGGCGACGACGGAGCATCAAATTTCTGCCATTTTTGCAAGTGGCTCACTTCTTTCCCCCTGACAATGACCATTCCAGAACAACTTACCGTAAAACTGCTAAGCGCATTGGCAGAGGCCGGAATCAATGTGCCTGATGCTTCGCGTATTCAGGTGAAGACGGCGGACGATCTTCGTTATGGTGATTATCAAAGCACGGTAGCGATGATGCTGGCGAAGCCTGCGGGAATGAATCCGCGTGATTTGGCGACGTCATTGATGGAGAAGCTGGAGGTGGGTGAACTTGCGGAGGTGAGCATTGCGGGTCCGGGTTTTTTGAATTTCACGCTGACTCCGGCGACTTGGGCGGCCCAGGCGAAAGAGCAGTGGGGTGATGCGAATCATGCGGTCTCCACGGTTGAGAATCCTGAGACGATCGTGGTGGATTTTTCGGCCCCCAACGTGGCGAAGCCGATGCACATTGGGCATATCCGGTCGACGATCATTGGCGAGTGCCTGGGCCGGGTGGCATCGAGGCTGGGTCACAAGGTGATCAAGGACAACCATATCGGGGACTGGGGAACGCAATTCGGCATGGTGACATGGGCGTGGAAGAAGGGCGTTGATGAAGAGGCTTTGGAGTCGGCTCCCTTGCAGGAATTGTTGCGGCTTTATCGGTCGGCGAGTGAGGCGTGCAAGGAGGATGATGCGGTCAAAGATGCCTGCCGTCAGGAGCTTGTGTTGCTGCAGCAGGGGGATGCGGAGAATCGGGCGATTTGGGAACGGTGCCTGGAGCTTTCGAAGAAGGGATTGAACAAGATTTACGATCGGCTCGGAGTTTCCTTCGATCACTGGTTGGGTGAGAGTGCCTACAATGATGCGCTGGCTCCATTGGTAGAGAAGCTGGAAGCTGAGGGATTGGCCCGCGAGAATGACGGGGCGCTGTGTGTGTTTTCCGATGAGTCGGGGAAGCCGAAGACGGATCCTTTTAAGATCAACCGGGATGGCGAGTGGCAGGATTTTCCGATGATCGTGCGGAAGGGGGACGGGGCGTTCAACTACGCGACGACTGATATCGCGACGGTGGAGTTTCGAGCGCAGGAGTGGAAGGCGGACAAAGTGTGGTATGTGGTGGACTTCCGGCAGGGCGGGCATTTCAAGCAGCTTTTTGAGGTGTCACGTCGGTTGGGATACGATCAGCTGGAGCTGGAGCACGTGGCTTTTGGGACGATTCTCGGGAAAGACGGCAAGCCTCTTAAGACACGGGCGGGTGATTTGCCCCAGCTGGCGGATGTGCTGGATGATGCGGTGAAGGCCGCGCGTCTGGTGGTGGGTGAAAAGAGTCATCTTGAGACCGACGAGGAGAAGGATGAGTTGGCGGAATTGATCGGGGTGAACTCGGTGAAGTTCACCGAATTGGCGCACCACCGGATGTCGGATTACGTTTTTGATTTGGATAAAATGGTGGCACTTGAAGGGGATACGGCACCGTATCTATTCTACAGCTATGTGCGGGCGCGTTCGATCTTCCGGAAACTGGAAGAGGGGGAATTTGAGAAGCTGAGTGCGGAGAATCTGGTGATCACGGAGGCGGCGGAAATTCATCTCGTGCGGATGCTGACGCGTTTTGGCGACAATGTGCGGACAGTGCTTGATGACTATCGCCCGAATCTACTGGCGACCTATCTTTTGGAGTTGGCGAGATCGTTTCACTCGTTCTTTGAAGCTTGTCCGGTGTTGAAGTCGGAAGGGGAAGTGCGGGAGAGTCGATTGATTCTGTGTGATCTGACTTCCAGGGTGATTAAGGATGGACTCGACCTTTTGGGGATCGAAGTGCCTGAACGGATGTAGTTTTTATGAGTGCTCCAATTGTCATTAAAATCGGGACCGGAGTTCTCACGCGTGAGAACGGGACACTCGACGGGTCGTCGCTGGTGAAGCTGGTCACTGCGGTGGCGGCGCTGCAGGCGGCAGGGCATTCGTGCATCATGGTATCTTCCGGAGCGGTGGGAGCCGGAGTTTCGGCCTTGGGATTGACCTCGTATCCGGCGGATGTGGAGAGTCGGCAGGCGGCGGCTGCGGTGGGACAGGCGCGGCTGATGCAGCGCTACGAGACGCTCTTTCAGCAGTTTGATTTGAATGTGGCCCAGCTTCTTTTGACGGGGCCGGATTTCGAAAATAACCGGGACCGGATTTCGGCGACGATCCAGCGGCTACTTGCACATGGACAGATTGTTCCGATCATCAACGAGAATGACTCGGTGGCGATTGAGGAGCTTCGGGTGGGGGATAACGATATGCTTTCGGCGAAGGTGGCCGAGTTGATCGGAGCAAAGCAGTTGATTCTGTTTACGACGGTGGATGGCTTGCTGCCACCGGAGGGCGAAGAAATCATTGAGGTGGTCAACAATGTCGAGGAAGTGCTGGATTTTGCCCGGGATGAGAGCGGTAAGTTTTCGATCGGAGGGATGGCTTCCAAGCTGAAAGCGGTTTCTTATGCGACCAGGAACGGGACGGCGGTGATGATTGCCAACGGACGTAAGCCCGAGCAGTTGCTGGAGCTGGTGAACGGTGGTGGGCGGGGGACGCGGTTTTTGCCATCGACGTAGGGGAAGTATTCTTTGCGATTGATTCCCTTTGCGAACCCGAGGTTCTCGGTTATGTCTCTGCGCAAGATGACGAGCGAAGAGATCCGCGATGAGATTTACGGGATGGGGAAGAAGGCGCGTGCGGCGGCGCATGCCTTGGCAATTCTTTCCGAGGAGAAAAAGAATGAGATTCTTCGGGCGATGGCGGCCGGGATTCGTTCGGCGGAAGCGGAAATATTGGAAGCCAACAAGCTTGATATCGCGGCTGGAGAAGAGCGGGGGCTGACCACGGCGATGCTGGATCGGCTTCGGCTTGATGAGGTTCGGCTGGAAGCGGTGGCGGCCGGAGTGGAGAAGGTAGCGACGCTGCCCGATCCGGTGGGAGAGGAATTGGGAGAATGGAGTCGGCCGAATGGGATCCGGATTCAGCAGGTGCGGGTGCCGATTGGAGTGATCGGGATTATTTATGAGAGCCGCCCGAATGTGACGAGCGATGCAGCGGTGCTTTGTCTGAAGTCGGGGAATGCGACCATTTTGAGAGGAGGCTCGGAAGCGATTCATTCGAATCGTGCTTTGGCGAAGGCTCTTCAATCGGGTGGTGAGAATGCCGGTTTGCCGGCAGGGGCGATTCAGCTGATTCCTTTTACGGATCGTGAAAGCGTGGCGGTGATGGCAGGGATGGACAAGTATCTCGACCTCATTATTCCCCGGGGAGGAAAGGGGCTGATTGAAACGGTGGTGTCACTGGCACGGATGCCGGTGATCAAGCATTACGATGGGATTTGCCATGCTTACATTCATCCCGAAGCGGATCAGGAAATGGCGGTGAAGATTGTGGTGGATTCCAAGACGCAGAAGCCGAGCGTGTGCAATGCGCTGGAGACGCTGTTGGTCGACGAAGCGATCGCGGATGAGTTTTTGCCGAAGGTCGCGGCGGCGCTGGGAGAGAAGAATGTGGAGCTTCGTGGAGATGAAGCGACGCAGGCGGTGATTCCCGTGGTTCCTGCGAGTGAGGAGGATTGGAGCACGGAATATCTGGACTACATTTTGGCAGTGAAGGTGGTGCCTTCATTGGACGCGGCAATTGCCCATATCAACGAATACAGTTCCCAGCATACCGAGACGATCGTGACGGAGAACCGGGAGGCTGCGGAGAGGTTTCTACGCGAGATTGATTCGGCCTGTCTTTTCCACAATGTGTCGACTCGTTTCAGCGACGGGGAGGAGTTCGGTTTCGGGGCCGAGATTGGGATTTCGACCGACAAACTTCATGCGCGCGGACCGATGGGTCTGCGTGAGTTGACCTCGTATCAATATCGGGTCAGAGGTGAGGGGCAGACCAAGGCCTGATTCCTTTATTCCGCATCTGCGGGCTCGTCTTCAACCGGAGGAGCGGCCGGCTTGCCGTCCTTGATGTCGGTGAAGAGGGAGATTTCTCCTTTGCGACCGATTTTTTCCTGCTTGGAGACGTAGCCGTTGTTGAGTCCGGCCAGAAGGGCGAGCACACCCAGAACGAAGGTTCCAAAACCCAGCATGCCTCCGCCCGTATTGGAGGAGGTGAGCATGGGGTGGGGGGCAAGTGGGCCCGGGGAAGCGGAAGCGGGTGCTTGGCGAAGCTTGCGTCCTGCCGGGGGAGCGGCCGGTGCGGCTTCTTTTTTCTTCTCGTGAGCTTCAAACTTTTCGTCGTCGAGCTCATCGAGTTCATCGTCGCTGAGAGTGTATTCGAATTGGACGTCTCCTACTTTGACGTCGTCGCCATTTCGAAGGTCGATGATTTCCATTTCGTCTTCATCGAGTGAGATCCCGTTGGTGGATTTGCGGTCGCGGAGGATGTAGCCACCGGAGACGCGTTCCATGGTGCAGTGGGTCCCTGAAACGGAAGGGTCGTCGATAACGATGTCGTTATCGTTGCTCCGCCCAATGGTGACCTTGGTGCGGTCGAGCTTGAAACGGTAGGGCTGGGAGTTTTTTCCGGGGATCGTGATGCTAACGCGTGGCATGAAGCGATTTGTAGGTTGTGGAGGATACTATCCACAGTCGAGGACGCTTGGCCAATGGAAAACTCGCATTCGTGAGCTTGCCTTTTTCTCCTGAGAATCAAGCATTGACCCGTATGGAGGCAATTAAGGCAAAGAGGGTGACCAAGTGCTTCGGAGAAGTGACGGCACTCAATCAGGTTTCTTTGGAGATTGAGCCGGGGGAGTTGTTTTTCCTGTTAGGTGGAAGCGGGTGCGGGAAGACGACCTTGCTTCGGTGCATCGCGGGGCTGGAGTCACCGACGGAGGGCGAGATTCATTTTGGTGACCGGAATGTGACGAACTTGCCTCCGCACAAGCGTGAGGCGGCGATGGTTTTCCAAAGTTATGCCCTGTGGCCGCACATGACGGTGGGGCAGAATATTGCTTTTGGACTGGAGGAGAGGAAGGTGCCGAAGGATGAGATTCAGAGGCGGGTTGAAGAAGCGCTCTCGATGGTGAAGCTGGAGGGGTATGGGCCGAGGGGGATTGACCAGATGTCGGGAGGTCAGCAGCAACGGGTGTCGCTTGCGCGGGCGCTGGTGGTGAAGCCGAAGTGTCTTTTGCTGGATGAGCCTCTTTCCAACCTGGATGCCCAACTGCGGTTGGAGATGCGCTCGGAAATTCGGCGGATTACCAAGGAGAATGACCTCACCGGAGTCTATGTGACGCACGATCAGGCGGAAGCGCTATCGATGGCAGACCGGATGGCGGTGATGGATCTGGGGAATATTGTGCAGGTTGGCCCACCGGAAGAGATTTACCGGAATCCGAACTGCTCCTACGTGGCGGGATTTATCGGTGAGACCAATTTGATCAAGGGGATAGGCGGAAGCGCTGATGGCGAGGTGGAGACGGCCAGCGGAGTGCTACGAGGACGAATTACGGTGCCGGAATGGACACCAAAACAGGGTGAGGATGTGTTGGTGTCGATCCGTCCCGAGGCCCTGACCTTGGGCGATGTGGCCGGAGCGACGTTGAGAGGGAAGATTCGGGAGCGGACTTATTTGGGGAATTTGATCCAGTATGCGGTGGAGCTGGCTGATGGGACATTGGTGCAGGTGACCGAGATGAATCCCCATCTTATCCGTGAACCGGGCGAAGCGGAGATCGGGCTTTTTGCGAGTGAACAGGACATCATTGTCCTCAAAGACTAAGGGTATGAAGGGAGCCTGGAAAAAGTATCTCGGAGTTTTTGTCCCGCTGGGGATTGTAGTGGCGACGCCATTGATTTTACGTGACTCTGTTGCGGAGGGTGCAGATTCAGCGGACCGGCGACTTGAAATAATTACGCCGCACAATGAGATGATCCGCCGTGAGTTCGGGGAGGCATTTTCGAAGTGGTATGAGGAGGAGACCGGAGAAACGGTTTATGTGAATTGGCGAACACCGGGGGGGACGAGCGAGATCAAGCGGGTGTTGGATGGCGCCTATGAGGCGGCGGAAGAGCGGGGGAGCGAAGGGGTGGGAATTGATCTCTTTTTTGGCGGTGGAGAGTATGACTTTTCAGCGCAGGCGAAACTGGGACGATTTCAGGTGTTGGATATTTTTGAAGACCAGCCGGGACTTTTTGGAGAGGAGGCAATTCCCCAGACTTTGGGTGGCGAGAAGTACTATGGCTCCGATCATGATTGGGTGGGAGTGTGTCTGTCGTCCTTCGGGATTTGTTACAATTCCGATAGTCTGAAACGGAGAGGGATTGATGCTCCGGTCCAGTGGGAAGATTTGGGCGATCCGGCCTATCAAAAAGGGGTGGCCCTGGCGGATCCAACCAAAAGCGGTTCGGTGGCGAAGGCTTTTGAGATGTTGATCCAGCAGCAGATTCACGAGGAATTGGTCAACGGTTTAAGCCGGGAGGAGGCGGCAGCGAAGGGGTGGATCGAGGGGCTGAATTTGATTCAGCGAATCACGGCGAATGCGAAGTATTTTACCGATAGCTCGTCGAAGCCGCCGCGGGACGTGGCCCAGGGTGATGCGGTGGCGGGGATGTCGATCGACTTTTACGGGAGAACCTACAATGAGATGCTCAAGAAGGATGACGGGTCGTCGCGGTTGCAATTCACGACACCCGAAGGAGGGACGTCGATCAGTGTGGATCCGGTGGCAATTTTGAAAGGAGCTCCGCATCGGGAGTTGGCCCAGGACTTCGTGCGTTTTCTCCTGAGCAAGAAAGGGCAAATGCTTTGGAATGCCAGGCCTGGTGGGGAAATGGGGCCGCGGTTTCGGGCACTGCGGCGTCTGCCAATTCGACGTGATCTTTACACGGAAGAGTATCTTGCCCTGATGGTGGATCGGGACGCCCGGCCCTATGAGTTGGCGGACCGTTTCTTCTATGACTCTTCGCTGACGGGTCATCTTTTCACGCCCCTAAGGAATATTATCCGGGTGATGTCGATTGATACCCATGAGGAGATGAAGTCGGCGTGGGCGGCCTTGATTGAGGCGGACTTTCCGGAAGAGGCGACAAAGGTGTTTTTTGACGTGAGTCCGGTGAGCTACGAGCTGACAGCGACCGAGATTCGTCCGATTTTAAAATCGGGAGATAAGGTGGAGGCTGTTCGTCTGGCCAATCGGCTCGGGAAGCATTTCCGGGAGAATTATGAAAAGGCCGAGCGTCTTGCGAAAGAATCACTGAAATGAACAAGAAGATTGCCTACACCCTAACCATCGCGGTGAGTCTCTTCTTCGCGGTCTTTTTTCTGTATCCGGCAGTCATGGTGCTGAAGGAGGCGTTCTATGCGGAGGGCGAGGGGTTCACCTTTGGATTTGTAAGGGAGGTTTTCAAGAATCCGGTTTATGTGGAGGGATTGTGGAACGCCTTCATGCTTGGAATAACGAGCACCTTGGCCAGCTTGCTGATTGCCTTTCCATTGGCGCTTCTGGGGCATCGATATGGCTTTGCGTTTAAGAAGACGTTGTCGTCGCTTATTCTGATTCCGCTGGTGTTGCCACCGTTTGTGGGCGCGGTGGGGGTGAAGCAGATTCTGGGGCATCAGGGAGCGCTCAATGCGGTGTTGGTGCATTTGGGCGTGATCGATGTGGGGGCGCCCATTGATTGGTTGGGGGAGAGCCGGTTTATGGGGATCGTGATTATGAACGCGCTCCACCTTTATCCGATTCTTTACATGAATGTGGCGGCGTCATTGTCGAACATCGATCCGGCGATGGAGCAGGCGGCGCAGAATCTTGGCTGTCCGCCGTGGAGGCGGTTGTGGAGGATTACGTTGCCACTGTGTATGCCGGGGATCTTTGCGGGTGGGGCGATTGTTTTCATTTGGTCATTCACCGAGTTGGGAGTGCCTCTGGTGTTTGATTACGCCCGGGTGGCTCCGGTGCAGGTTTATGACGGGATTAAGGATTTGGGGTCGAATCCGTTTCCCTATGCGCTGGTGGCGATCATGTTGGTGGTTTCGACGGCGGTATTCCTGATTTCGAAAGCGGTGTTGGGTCGTTCCAAGCTGGGGACCGCGCCGAGACCGAAAGGACGCTCCAACGAGATTCAGCTGAAGGGGGTGGGCTCCTGGGCCTGTGCGTTGTTTTTCTTTGCGGTCTTCTTTATTTCATCACTGCCGCATCTCGGGGTGGTGATTCTTTCGATGGCTCAGGATTGGTATGCCACGATTCTGCCCGAGGCTTGGACCATGGACCATTATCGGGAAGCTCTCGGGCATCCTCTGGTGGTGCCATCGATTCAGAACAGCCTGCTTTATGCCAGTGGCTCGACTCTGGTGGATTTGATTCTCGGGGTGGCGATCGCATGGGTGATTGTGCGGAGTTCGATCAAGGGTCGGGCAATTCTTGATGCGCTGGTGATGCTGCCCCTGGCGGTGCCGGGGTTGGTGTTGGCCTTCGGTTATTTGGCCTTATCCCAGGAGGGTCGGGCATTCCACTTTCTGGTGGGGGCGGCGGACGATCCGACCTGGCTGCTGATCATTGCCTATGCGGTACGAAGACTTCCGTACGTTGTGCGGTCTGCGGTAGCCGGATTGCAACAGAGCAACATTGCGCTTGAGGAAGCGGCGCAGTCGCTCGGAGCGACGCCGCTGCGAACCTTGAGGCGGGTGTCGCTTCCTTTGCTGGGGGCGAATCTGATTGCAGGTGGTATTTTGGCGTTCGCCTTTGCGATGCTGGAGGTGAGTGACAGTCTCATTCTCGCGCAGCAGGCCGAGCATTTCCCGATCACCAAGGCAATCTATTCACTGCTGGGAACACTGGGGAATGGCTACGAGCTGGCGGCCGCGCTGGGGGTGTGGGCAATGGCGTTTTTGGCGATTGCGATCATCGGAGCAGTGGTGCTCGGTGGGAAAAAGGGCGGCCTTTTCCGGATGTGATTTATTGCTTTTTGAGCCAGTTGGAAACGTCGCCAATGACGCGGTCGCTCTCGTGATCGAAGAAGAGGAGGTGGAAGCTTTCGGGGTAGAATTTGCGTGTGGTTTTTTCCGGATTGGGAAGGGAGGCCGCGAACGCTTCGACATCTTTGGGATCGGAGAAGACGTCTTTTCCTCCATGAAGGAGGAGCAGGGGGATGTCGATGGTTTGTGAGGCTTCTCCGGATTTGCGGATCATGTCTCCAAGGGTGGAGAGAAGGCGAAGGGTGTGGCGTTCGATATGGTAGGAATTTTGCTCGGCTTGTTCCTGGTGAACGGATTCCTTGGTGACATTGACATCGTCCTTTCCCGAGAGGGTTTCCAGAGAGACGCGCATGGTGGGGAAGATGGCAGCGAGAATGTGCGCGGCTTTTTCTTTCCAAAGCGGGAAGTCGCCGCGGATGTCGACAATGGGAGAGGAGAGGATCATGGCGTCGCAGAGTTGGGTGCGATCAGGTGCGGCGGCGTAGGCATGGAGGACGATGAGGGAGCCCATGCTTTCGCCACACCAAACGATCCTGGCATTGGGGTGCTTCTCCCTGATGAGTGAGGTGAAGCTGTAGAGGTCACGGAACCAATCGGAGCGCTTGCGGATGTGGCCGCGGCGAGCAACGACGGGGTCATTTCCCTGACCTCTCGTTTCTGCGGCATAGACGGCGGTGCGAGGCAGGCTTGTGAGGAGATGGTCGGCGAGGGGGCGATAGTCGGAGGCCGCACCTGAAATGCCGTGGACGCCAATGACGATCAATTCGGGCTCTTCCTTGGGCAGCCATTTGGTGTAAGGAAGGAGGTCTCCGTCAAAGGAGTGGAGGGATTTTTGGTCGAGTCGGACGGATTCGGGCACAGCAAGTGAGGTGGAGCAGTGGACGAGCAGGGGAACGCAGGTGAGCATGAGGAAGATGCGGGCTGCATGTCGAAACATAAGAAAATATTGAACGCGCGAAGAGACAAAGAACATCCTTAAATTTGAACAGAAGGGGCGCGGAGGGTTCCCATATTGCGAAACGATACTGCCTCTTATGATCCAAATCAGACAAATTATCTACGCTCTTGCCGCCCTCACTTGCACCCTCTCTGCTGCGATTCGTCCAGGGGATCTTCTTATTGTTTCTGTGAAGGGGGTGCCTGCGGAGGAGCAGAGTACGATAGATGGAGAATATCCGGTGGGAAAGGATGGCCGAATCAAGGTGCCGCTGGCAGATGTCATGATTAACGCCCAGGGGCTGGAGAATGAGCAACTGGCGCGCGCCATTGAAGAGGTCTACAAAAGTGCCGGAATTTACGTGCGCCCAACGATCACGGTGAAGAGCAATGTGGAGGTGGCGAAAGACCGATCTCTGGTGAGTGTGGGAGGTCGGGTGAAGCGGGCGGGGCCGGTTCCGTTTCGTTCGGGAATGACCTTGTTGCAGGCGATTCAGGCGGCGGGAGACCTCGATATGTTCGGGACCAAAAAGAGAATTTTTGTGACCCGGGGGAAGAAGGCGTGGAAGTTTGATCTTCGGAAGAAGGAGCACCAACAGTTCAAGCTGGAGGCGGAGGATACGATCGTGGTGGATCAGAAGGGGACGTTCGACAAGGAGTAGAAGCTACTGTTTCAATTTGCGAAGAGCTTCCTGATATTCGGGGAGCTTTTCCTTTGCCTCGGGAGTGGCGATGGCCTGCAGGGCGGCGATGACCTTTTCGGTGGCGGAAATTTTACGATCCTTTTCTTTGGCGTAGAGGCTTTCGACGATAACGTAGTGCCGGAGCGCTTCCTGGGGCTTTTTCTCGGCCATGTCGATGTCACCGGCGAGGAGTCGGAGGTCGAGATCGAGCTCTCCCTTGGGATGGAGATCGAGGGCGTCGCCGGTGGCTTGACGGGCGTCGTTGAACTGTTTGAGGTCGGTGTGGGCGAGGGCCTTCTGATAGAGTGATTCGGCTTTGCGGAAGGGGTGGGTTTCGAGCTGCAAGCGCTCGTTGGCTGCGCGCAGGGCATCGGCGGGGTGTCCGGTGGCGAGGGCGGTCTCACCGAAGAGTTTCCAGATCAGGGGCTCCTTTTCTTGTGCTGCAGCAAGGGCCTCATGAAGGAAGGGCCACGCCCGTTTGTATTCGCCATCCTTGGCGAGGGTGGCTCCCAGCCAGCGGACGATGGGGCGAGGTGGAGTGGCCTTTGGGTCCGCTTTTTTCAGGGCGGAGATTTCCTTTTCGAGGGTAGGGAGGTCGCCGGCCTGAAAGGCGCAACGGACGAGGAGCGGGCCCACTTTAGCGGCAAACTCTTCAGGGAGTTTTTCGCGAGCGACGGAAAGCTGTGATGCGGCGCTCTTGTAATCCTTGCGGCGGAAATCATCCCATCCCATCCAGAAGTGTGCACCGGCTTCCAGCTTGGGGGTGATACCCGGAAGCATGAGGATGCGTTTTTGGGTGGCGACGAGCTTGGCGTAGTCCTCCTTTTCTTGATAGATGGCACTGAGGCGTTGAAGGATGAGGGCTTGAAGCTGGGTGTCTTTTGTAGAGGCGAGGACAGCTTCGTAGTCGGCGAGAGCTTCGTCTTCGCGGTTGAGCTTTGAGAGCAGTTCGGCGCGTTCGAGTCGGAGTTGGATGAGCTGATCGCTTTTGGGGTAGTTTTTTTCGAAAGCGGCGATGGCTTTGAGTGATTCGTCGTCCTGATCAAGAGCAAGGTGGCACTTGATCGTGTTGTAGTGAATGGCGAAGTGATTGCTTGAATCGACCAGAGCAAGATTGAGGGATTGATAGTGCTGAAGAGCCCGGTTGTGGTCTTTCTTTTCGAAGTAGTGTTGGGCCAGCAGGAGTCGGGCAGATTGAAGTCTTTTGTCTTCCTGTCTTTTTTCGGAGTAGGTGTTGAGAAACTTTTCGGCCTGTTGGGCGAAGTTCTTTGCGTTGGTATCGTGATCACGCACCAGGATTCGGTATGCGGCTTGAAATCCGGTGTCACTGGAGGGAGCGAGGCGGGAGATTTCCTCGTAGAGCTTCAGGACCTGATCGTTTTTCCCGAGTGCTTCGTAGGATTTTGACGCCATGATGAGGCGCTGGAGGTGGGGTTGGGCATCGAGATTGAAGCTTCCTTTTTCGAAGAGGGCGACGACCTCGGCGTAGGACTTCACCTGATAGTGGAGATTCATCAGGGTGAACTGGGTCTGGCCACGCCATTCCTTGAGGCCGGGGTGCTCAAAGGCTTTTTTGAACCAAAGGAGCGAGGCCTTTTGATCCTTCTCCTTCTGGGCGCAGAGGGCGGCCTGCAAGGTGGCGTCAGATGAGACGGCGGGGTCGCTGGAGCCGGCAAGTTCGGCGAAAAGGGGGAATGCGCGCTGGTTGTCATTGTCCTGTTGATACAGGCGGGCGAGGGCGAGCTTGGCGGTCTCGTGGTATGGATTGCCCTTGTCCTTGAGGATGGCATCGAGAGCCGGGCGCAATTGGGTCTTTTCGTTGAGGTGGTTGTAGCAAAGGAAGCGGCGGTAGAGGGCTTCGTGACGCACCTTGTTCTTGTCGGTGGTGCGAGCGAGGGTTGCAAACCAGGTGGCAGCGCTTTTCCATTCCTTGGTCTCATAGTCATCCGAGGCAAGGTGGAGAGCGGCGCCGGCTACAAATTTCCCTTCGGTCCAGCGGGTGGCAAGGACTTCGAAGCAGGTGCGGCTGGCCTTTGGTTCGCCAATCTGACGGTAAGTGAGGGCGAGGAAATACCAGGCGTCAGGAGCTTTCTCATCGTTGGGGAAGGCGCGGATGAATCGGTCGAACTTGGAAGCGGCAAGGCGATAGTTCTGGGTTTTTTTACGCTCCTCTTTTGCTTCAGTGGCGCTGTTGTAGTAAAGCGTGGCGAGATCGAAGATATCCCGGGAGGGCTTTGCCGCGAGGGGTTGGGGGGGCTCCACTTCCGGGGGGAGGGGCGCAGGATCCTGGGCTGTCAGGAATTGAGACAGCATCAGGAGGAGTGCGATAAAGGGAAGCTTCATGCGGCATCGGGTTGGAGGATAAGCGACACGGTGGACGGAATTCTTTCCGGAATCAAGGAGCCTCCCGGCTGGCGAAACGGATGTTCCAGATTCCGGCCTTCAGGACTTCGTCCATCACCTCCATGAGGGTTTGGTAGGAGGTCTCGGCATCGCCCCGCAGGCGGACCGGTTGCTGGTCCGCTCCACCCTGGTTTGCAAGCTCCGAGGCTTCGACGATCTTTTCGAGTTTGGCCCGGAGTTCGGCTTTGGTGTATTCCTCTCCGCTGATGGTGACCACGCCGTCCTTTCGGATGTTGATGACAATCTCGTTGGCCACACGGGCTTTTTGAGCGCCTTCGGTAGAGGTGGGGACGGCGACCTGGCTGTCTTTTTCCTGTTCGGTGATTTGATGGGTCACGAGGAAGAAGATCAGAAGGAGAAAGACGATGTCGATCATCGGCGCAAGCTGGAAGCTGGCCGGTGGTGGAGCGACGTCGCGAATGCGCATGGGTCAAGAAAGGTAGGGAGAATTATGAGCGCATTGCCGGTGGTGCGGGCTTGGCGGCGTAATCCTCATGGATGGGCTGGCTTTCGTGACCCCCACGATGGGCGGGTCTCATTTGACCGCCAACGAGGGCGAGGATGTGCGTTCCTGCTGCTTCGAGTTCGGCCAGGTGGCGCTGAACCCTTCCGCGGAAGTAGGAATAGAAGGCGAGGGCAAAGATGCTGATGACAAGGCCGACGGCGGTGGTGATGAGGGCTTCCCAGATCCCCTCGGCAAGCTGGAGTTGTTTGAGGCCCTCGTTCTTTCCTTCGGCAAGTTCGATGAAGGATTTGATCATTCCGATGACGGTTCCGAGTAGTCCGATCATCGGGGCGATTCCTCCGATATCGGCCAGGTAGCTGACCCGTTGGGTCATGACGCCGCCCTGGCGGGTTCCCTCGGCTTCAGCGACTTCGCGTATGTCGGTGCTGGTTGCGTTGGGGTTCTTGGTGAGGAAATCGAGGGTTTTGTGGGTGACACGTGCCACGGCTTCACTGCGGCGCTTGCAGTAGTCTACGAGGCCGAGGTAATCGCGTTTACGGATCATGGCTTCCGCATTGTTCATGAACTTATTTGTCACGATGGTGCTGCGACGCATGGTGAGGAAGTAGAGGAGCACGAGAACGAGGGTGAAAACGGAAAGGATTCCGAGGGCAATCATGGTGTAGCCTCCTTTTGAGAGGAGTCCAATCAGGGTGAGATCCTCGTGGGGGGCAACCTCATCCCCCATTGCGAGGGAAGGAATGATTGCAAAAAAGAGAAAGGAAAGAAGGCGGACGTTCATGGAAGACGGGGGGATACTAACCGGAGTTTTCCGAGGTGCAAGCGTGAGCAAATGATCAGTTGCACCATGGAGCGTAGCCGTTTACGTCTTACGTCTCGCCAATCTTCCTTCCAATGTCGCATCTTCCCGAGCTTCGAGCCCGACTATCTCAGGTCTCCCATCAGCCCGGGATCTATCTGATGAAGGACCGCTTGGGCTCGATTATCTATGTGGGGAAGGCGCGGGATCTGAGGAAACGCCTGAGCTCGTATTTTATGCCATCGGGGAAGAAACGGGCGGATCGGAAGACGCGTGCGTTGATTGATTCAATATGTGACTTTGAGATTCATGAGGTCCGTAACGAGCAGGAAGCTCTCCTGCTGGAGGGGAAGCTGATCAAGCAGTATCGGCCGCGTTACAATGTGAGTTTTCGTGATGATAAGAGGTTTTTGTTGGTGAAGGTCAACCTGGATGATCCGTGGCCGAAATTTGTGACTACAAGGCTGAAGAAGAGTGATGGGGCGCGTTATTTCGGGCCCTTTGCCCATTCCGGGGCTTTACGGGGAACGGTCACTTGGCTGAATCGCGAATTTGGCCTGCGGAGCTGCCGTCCCCGAATCCCGGGAGAATCGGATTACAAGCATTGTAATGCGGATATTATTCGAAATTGCAGCGCGCCCTGTGTTGGGAAGATTGATCGAGATGCTTATCTGGAGAGAATTGAGGAGGCTTGTGAGATTCTGAGCGGGAAAGGGAAGCGGGAGCGTTTCAAGGTGCTGGAGGAAGAGATGCACCGGGCGGCCGAACGGCTCGATTTTGAAAAGGCTGCGAAAATGCGGGACGTGATCGATAATCTGAAGCGCTCGCTGACTCCAACCCGCCAATTTAGTCGTGGAAGAGGAGTGCCTACAACGGTGAAGCCACTCGAAGATGTGGCGGAGTTGGGAGACTGGTTGGGATTGGATGGCCCGCCGGAAGTGATGGAGTGCTTCGATATTTCCAACATTTCGAATACGCACATTGTGGCTTCGATGGTGCGATTCAGAGATGGCTTGCCAGACAATCAGAATTATCGGCGCTATCGGATCAAAACGGTTGAAGGGCAGGATGATTTTGCAAGCATGGCAGAGGTGGTGAGACGCCGGTATGGGAGGATTCTGAAGGAAAACATGACGGAAAACCCCGATGTGGCGGAGGAGAGTCAGGAATCGCCCAGGGAGGTGGTGCGGCGTTTGGCAGAGGAAGGGAAGAGTCCGATCACGCTTCCTGATTTGGTGATTGTTGATGGCGGGAAAGGGCAACTCAGTGTTGCCGTGGCGGAATTGCAACGATTGGGACTCTACGATTTGCCGATTGTCGGGTTGGCGAAACAGCGGGAAGAAATATTTCAGCCGGGGGAGAGTGAGCCGATTAACATACCCCATGACCGTGGTGCACTGAAATTGATGCAGCGAATTAGGGATGAGGCCCATCGGTTTGCGAACGGGTATAATGAAATTTTGCTACGGAAGCGGGTGAAAGAAAGTCTTCTCGATGATTGTCCCGGTGTTTCGGATTCGAAGAAGAAGGCGTTATTGAAGAAGTTTGGGTCGGTTGAACGGTTGAAGAAGGCGACGCCGGCGAAGATTGCGGAGATTCCGGGGATTTCACTTGGCTCGGCGGAAGTGATCCTAGAGTTCTTAAAATGATTGATGGTTCGGATGCATAAAACATCTCAATTTTGTGATTTTCATGTGCTCTTTTTGGTTTCTACATCCGTTTCTTAAAAACGTTGCCGGTTTTGGGTCATTGGGGGTATTAAGCAGTGTTGTTCACAAACACCCTTACAAATGAAGAAAACACTTATCCTTACCTCGTTCGCTTGCACGACTGCCTTGGCATCCGCCCAGCAGACCTTCGTTCAGACAAAATCCTTTGGTCCGAGCGTGCTGTCTTTCACAGACGTCCTCGCCTTCAATGCATACAACGGGAATGCTTCCGACATTATCAGTGTCGAATGGTGCTACCATCTTGCTGTCGGTGGCGGTCAAATGATCGTTGATAATGACGGAAGTCAGGCGGCAACAGTTAACGCGTCATTCGGCGGCGAACTTGATGTCAGCTCTGCCGGCCTCAATCTCCTCGATGGTTCATTCAATCCCATTTTCGATGATGTTTCCGCTGGAACCAGCAGCGTGTTGAACCTCGCAGCCAATGTTGGTGACGGACCGGGGGATTACGATCCAACCGGACCAGACGGCGCCACCATTCTTGGCCAGCAGTCCTCCAACAGCGGAAGTGGTTTTGTTCACACAGGCTTCCATTCACAGTATGCTGGCACCAATCCAATCTATTTGACGGTTGATGCGGATGCATTCGCTGATATTGGAACAGTGGGTGGCGTAGAGTTTGCCTCTACTCCAGCTTCTGCCAGTGGCTATGTCACCCTTAAGATCACGGCAGTGCCCGAGCCTTCGACCGCACTTCTTGGTGTTCTTGGAGCCCTCGGGTTCGTGGTGCGTCGCAAGCGCTAGTCGAAATTCTTAATCGAACAACTTGGAAACCCGGTTGGCTTGTGCCTACCGGGTTTCTTTTTGTCACTGACTCCCAGTGCGAAAAAAAAAAGATGCCACTCAAAGGAGCGGCATCTTTTATTGGGAAGTGGTGGAATAAACGGACTCAACTAGAGAGTCACTCCGGTGGCGTTGAGAACTCCCGGAGTTTTTCTGATGGAATCCATGACATCCTTGGGAAGGGGGGCATCGAGTTCGATTACGGTGAGTGCCGTCTTGTCCTTCGCGTTTCGTGCGAGGGAAAGGTTGGCAATGTTGGCGTTGGCATTTCCAAGTGTGGTGCCGATTGCACCGACGATGCCGGGGCGATCATCGTTGAGGACGATTAAGAAGTCGCCCGCGATATTGGTATCGACGTAAAGTTTGTTGATTTCGACTATGCGCGGAGATTTCCCGACTACGGTGCCGGAAACGCGATATTTCTCTCCGTCCTTGCTGAGTTCTGCGATGAGAAGCTCATTATACTCGGTGGCGGCGTTGATGGTGGATTCCACGAGGTCGAGGCCCATTTCCTTGGCAACTGCCGGGGCGTTGACGATATTGACCTGGCCGTCGCTGCGAGCGCTTTCGAGGAACGAAGTCAGGACGCTGCGTGAAACCAGGGCGGTGTCCTTCTTCGCGAGTGGGCCGTGATAGGAGACGCGGAGCGAATCGGGATTTGCGGGACCGAGCTTGGCAAGCATCTTGCCGAGGGCCTTGGCGATGTCCAAATAGGAACCAAGCTCTGCGAGAGCTGCGGCATCGAGCGAGGGCATGTTGATGGCATTGCGAATTTCGCCAGTGGCGCAGAAATCACGAATTTGCTCGGCGACCTGAATGCCTACGTTCTCCTGGGCTTCATTGGTGGACGCGCCCAAGTGTGGGGTGAAGGCGATGTGCTTCTTGAGCTCAAAAAGAGGGTGATCGGCAGAGGGGGGCTCATCTTCGAAGACGTCGAGTCCGCATCCTGCAATGTGACCTTTGTCGATGGCGGCTTTCAGGGCCACTTCGTCAATGAGACCTCCACGGGCACAGTTGATGACGAGTGCGCCTTGATTCATCAGGTCGAGACGCCCGGCATTCAGAATGTGGTGGGTGTCGTCGGTAAGCGGGACGTGAAGGGTGACGACGTCCGCGCCGGTGAGGGCTTCATCCGGAGTCGCTGCCAGAGTGACCTTCATTTCGTCAGCGCGTGACTGGGTGAGGAACGGGTCATAGGCGACGATCTTCATGTTGAAGGCTTGAGCGCGCTTGGCAAACTCGCTGCCGATCCGTCCCATGCCGATCACGGCGAGAGTCTTGCCATTAAGCTCGATGCCCTGGTAGGCCTTGCGGGCAGCCTTGAAGTCACCGGAAATAACACCCGCATGGCCAAGAGCGATATTGCGAGCGGTCGAGCACATGAGAGTGAAGGCATGCTCGGCAGTGGAAATGGTGTTGCCCGTGGGTGTGTTCATGACGATCACTCCGTGGGCGCTGGCGGCTTCGCGGTCGATGTTATCGACTCCGACTCCAGCGCGGCCGATGGCCTTCAATTTGGTGGCGGCGGCCAATACCTCGGGGGTTACCTTGGTTTGGGAGCGAACGACGAGAGCATCATATTCTCCAATAATGGAGATCAACTCCTCGGGAGAAAGGCCCACTTTGAAGTCGGCGGTGATGTCGGGATGGGCGTTGAGAAGCTCAACTCCCTTGTCGGAAATGGGGTCGGAAACCAGAACTCGGCTTGGCATAACGTGGGGAGCGGTAGCGCACCTGTGGCACTATGGCAAGAGTTGGCGCTTGAAAATCATCGCGAGACCTGAAATGTCATCCGCGATGTGCGACAATCCAGATATGCGGAAGTTCTCTTCCCAGGTGCTTGACGGCCCGGACCGGGCTCCCAGCAGAGCGATGCTCTACCCGGTAGGTTTTGAAAAAGCTGACTTCAGTAAGCCAAAGATCGGGGTTGCTTCGACCTGGAGCCAAGTGACGCCGTGCAACTTCCACATTGATGCGCTTGCCAAGGAATCGGCGAAGGGTGCGGATGCCGCGGGGGGCAAGGCGGTGATTTTTAATACGATCACCATTTCGGATGGGATTTCAATGGGGACAGAAGGGATGAAGTATTCTCTTGTGAGCCGTGAGGTGATTGCAGATTCGATTGAGACCGTGGTGGGTTGTGAAGGGATGGATGGCTACGTGGCGATCGGTGGTTGTGATAAGAATATGCCGGGCTGTGTGATGGCGATGGCCCGGATGAACCGGCCTTCGGTATTTGTATACGGAGGAACAATTCTTCCCGGATGCGCGACCTTGAAGGGGGAGGATAAGGATTTGGATATTGTTTCGGTTTTTGAAGCTGTGGGTAAGCACGCCAGTGGCGAGTATTCCGATGAGGAGCTTCAGATGGTCGAGGAGACTGCCATTCCCGGTCCCGGTTCATGTGGAGGCATGTATACGGCCAATACGATGGCGAGTGCGATTGAAGCTTTGGGAATGAGTTTGCCCAACAGTTCGGCGCAGGCAGCGATCAGCGATGACAAGAAGCGTGATAGTTTTGATGCAGGCGCAGCGGTGCTTCATTTGCTCAAGCATGACATCAAGCCCCGTGATATTATGACACGGAAGGCCTTTGAGAATGCGATCACGGTGGTGATTGCCCTGGGAGGTTCGACCAACGCGGTGTTGCACCTTTTGGCGATGGCGCATTCTGCTGATGTGGAGTTGAGTATCGACGACTTTACCGAGATCGGAAAACGAGTTCCGGTGTTGGCTGATCTCAAGCCATCAGGAAAATATGTGATGGCTGTGTTGGTGAAAATTGGCGGGACCATCCCGTTGATGAAGATGCTCCTTGAAGGGGGGCTCCTGCATGGTGATTGCATGACGGTGACCGGGAAAACGGTTGCGGAGAATCTGGCGAATTCGACTATTGAGTACCCGGAGGGTCAGGATGTGATTCGCTCGCTCGACAATCCGATCAAGAAGGACAGTCACCTGCGTATTCTTTATGGAAACATCGCGCCTGGAGGTTCGGTGGCCAAGATTTCAGGAAAAGAGGGGATGAGCTTTACCGGACGGGCCCGTGTTTTTGAGTCCGAGGAGGCGGGGATGACCGCGATTTTGAAAGGTTCGATTGAAGCCGGTGATGTCATTGTCATTCGTCGTGAAGGACCCAAGGGTGGTCCCGGAATGCGTGAAATGCTGGGGCCAACGGCCGCGGTCATGGGCCGCGGATTGGGCGATAAAGTGGCGCTGATTACCGACGGCCGATTCTCCGGCGGGAGCCACGGGTTCGTAGTGGGGCACATCACACCGGAAGCATACGACGGTGGACCTATTGGACTTTTGGAAGAGGGTGACACGATCACGATCGATGCGGAAAGCAATCAGATCAGTGCTGATCTTTCGGAGGAGGAGCTTGCTGAGCGTCGTGCCAAGTGGGTTCAGCCGGCTCCCCATTACACGCGTGGAGTGTTGGCGAAATTCGCCAAGCTTACGACGAGTGCCAGTGAAGGTGCGGTGACTGACAAATAGGTCGTTTATCTGAAGACGTAGTCTGCGATCACCATTCGGTGATCGGAGCCTTCGAGTCGGACGGCCTTGGCCCGGATCGGAACGAGCATCTTGGATGAGAAAAGGTGGTCGATCCGGAGGAGGGGGAGGGACCGGTGAAAGGTGTTTCCCCAGCCGGTGCCGACTTCACTGAAGGCGTCGGTGAAGTCGTTGCCCAGGAGCTTGTAGACAGCGTCATTTGCGGGTGCGTTGAAGTCACCTCCTATGAGGGTGGGAATTCCCGGATAGGGCGTCTTTTGCCGGAGGAGCTCCATGAAATAGGCCATTTCCATTTGGCGACGTTCCCGGTTGGTTCGATGGGTCTGCCAGGCGTGCCTGTCCCAAAGGCGGAGGTTGGTGGCTGCGCCCTGCAAGTGGACATTGAGGAGCTGAATGCTTTCGCCGGAGGCTAGTTTGGCGGTGAGGGCCTGACCACGGTAGTTGGGGACGGGGACTTCGAATTCAATTTTTCCGTTTACGACGACGGCGCAGGCTTTGGTGGCATTGTAGCGGTAGTCGCCATGGCCGTCATAAAGTTCATCAATGAGTTTTTTCAGGCGATAGGTATGAGGGATTTCCTGAAGAAAAATGATGTCGGGATGGAAATCAGCGACCGCTTCCCTGGGGTCTTTTCGTTTGGCGCAGTTGAGAGTGGCGACGCGAAGGACCCGTCCGCGGGCGTGGGGCTCGGGCTTTCCTCTTTTGAGCTCCGGCTGAGCGAGGCGACCCAATGATTTTGATTCGTCAGCAAAAACGAGGACGGTGAAGGCCCAAATGACGGTGACGACCAAGGACATGCGGCCCCGGAAGGAGACGAAGGCGATGGCGCTTAAAAGAATGCCAATAATTCCCCAAACCCATATTGGAAACACAGTGTAGGCCGCGAAGCGGTCGGGAAGACGGACGTAGAGGATGACGGTAAAGAGGTGCAGTGCCAATGACAGGCCCAAAAGCGTGAGCGATACGGGATGCCATGGACGGCGGTAGATCATCGTAGTGCAAGCGGATCAGGAGATGAGGCGACCTTTGAAGACTTCGAGTGCCTCCTTGATTAGAGGATCGTCATGGAAGTCGTTTTCAGGCTCTTCAGCGGGAGTGTCCTCTGAGGGTATCCGGGCTGCTTCCGGTTCGGGATTGAGTTTGACCGGTTCGGGATCAGGCATGACCGGAACCTCGGGGGCCGCGGCAATCAGGGCGTCGATTCCAACAGCGGGAGTCTCTTCAGCTTTGGCGCGTTGGGAAGTGGTGGGACCGGATGGAGCTTCGGCCGGGGTGGCAGGAGCAGTGGGTTCTGCGGGAGCAGTGGAGGGAGGTGGGGCAAGTGGGGTCGCTTCGGGAAGAGGGCCGGCATTTCCAAGCGCTTTGATGACGTCGCTGAGCCGGATTTCCTGAAGATTTTGAATCGCTTTGAGGGCGGCGATTTCGAGGTGGAGTCGTTTGTTGGAGGCCCACTTCATTCGGCTTTCGGCTTCTGCAAAGGTGTCGATGAGGGCGAGCAAGCGATCTGCGGGAAATGGAGCCGCGGCAGAGGAGAGGTCCGCCCAAAGGGCCTCCGGGAATCCTTCGCGGGTGGATTCGGCATCGAGCTTGGAGACGACAAGGGCGCGAATGGTTGCGACGACTTCGCCCAGGAGTTGGGAGAGGTCTTTTCCTGATTCGAATTGTTCGTGGATGATGTTGAGAGCCTTTGCGGCGTCCTTGGTGAGGAGGCCATGGAGAAGTCCGGCAACGGTTTCCCGGGAGGTGAAGCCGAACACATCGAGGACGTTTGCTTCTGTGATTTCGTTTCCACAGAAAGCGACAAGTTGGTCCATCATGGATTGGGCGTCGCGCATGCCGCCGTCAGCACCCTTGGCAATGGCCCAAGCGGCCGAGTCGTCCAATTTTACGGCTTCTTCACTGGCAATATGCTGAAGATGGGAGGCGATGATTTCCGTGGGAATCGGGCGAAGGTCAAAGCGCTGGCAACGCGAAATAATGGTGGGGAGAATTTTATTCGGCTCGGTGGTGGCGAAGATGAACTTTACGTGCTCGGGTGGTTCCTCAAGGGTTTTGAGAAGGGCGTTGAAGGCCGCATTGGTGAGCATGTGAACTTCGTCGATGTAGTAAATTTTGAAGCGGCCCGATGCAGGGGCAAACTTAACGGTTTCGCGAAGTTCGCGGACTTGTTCGACTCCGTTGTTTGAGGCTCCGTCGATTTCGAGGACATCAAGTGCGCGGCCCTCGGCAATTTCGATGCAAATGGGATCATCCGGATCGAAGTCGATTTTTGGTCCACCAGGGCAATTAAGGGCTTTGGAAAGAATACGGGCGGTGGAGGTTTTACCAGTGCCGCGGGGTCCTACGAAAAGATAGGCATGGGCGAGGCGCTCTTGCGCAATGGCATTTCGGAGAGTGTGAACGACGTGATCCTGCCCCAAAATGTCGGAGAAGGTGCGGGGACGATACTTGCGTGCAAAGACCTGATAACTCACGGCGTTAAGTGTAGGGATGATTGGGAGTTTGTCATGACTGACTTTTCGAAATAGCGTCGCGGGCGTGGCAAATAACAAGTTAGAGGCTTACAAAGTCTGCCGGGAGCGCATTATCGCCCTTTGTTCGGGCGAGGACGATGTGATTGCAAAGATGGCTTCGGTCTCCTGTATCTTAAGCCACGAGATGGAGAGATTTTTTTGGACGGGGTTCTATCGGGTGGTGGGTGACACTCTGGTGATCGGCCCATATCAAGGTACGGTGGGGTGTTTGAGGATTCCTTTTGGGAAGGGGGTCTGCGGGGAGGCGGCTTTGAGTGGAGAGACTCAGGTAGTTGCCAATGTGCATGAGTTTCCGGGGCATATTGCTTGCGATTCACGATCGAATAGCGAGATCGTGGTGCCGGTGAGAGATCGGAAGGGCGATCTAATCGCGGTTCTCGATATTGATTCGGAAGATCTGGGACATTTTGACGAAGTGGACAGAGCGCAACTGGAGGCGCTGGTGTCGGACGTCTTCTCCTAGCTTGGGCTGGGCGGAGATTGAATGAGGAGGCAACCTTCGAGGATGGGTTGCAGGACGTGGACGAAGTGGTGTCCTTCGGGTCGGAGGCGCTTTTCGAAGCGCTGTTCGATCTGCTCAAGGGTATAATCAAGATCTGCGCGGACCAAAGCATTCGCCCGGCCCCGGATGACGGCGACCATGAAGCAGTGCCGCCCGCTACGGATTAGGGCGAGGCGTTTGTCAGGCAGGTCGAAGTTCTTTTTGAGATTCCCGTCCTGATCCTTCAATTCGCCCATGAGCTTGCTCACGTCGTAGCGTATCTTTCTGGGGTTGGCGTGGCGGGAGGGATCATGGCTCGCGTAGCTGATGAGGGAGTGGGTGTCGTAGCGCATCAGGAACACCTCCTCGACCCGGTAACGGTGAGTTTGCTCGAAAATGATGTCATCGTAGGTCTGGCTGGTGAAGAAAGCCTTCATGCGCCAGCTCATGCGATCGGTGAAACTGATTTGCCCGAAATGATGGGCGGTGAGCATTTGCTCGGCAATGGCCCGTCGAACGGTGCTCCGGAGCATGGGCTCCAGATAGGTATGCAGGCCTGTTTTGGGGGCATAGAGGGCCTTTTCGAGAGACGATTCCACGATTGGAAGCATGGCTTCGATGAGGTCTTCATCGGTGGTGCTCTGTGTGAATGTTTCAGGTTCCTCTGCTGTGCCGGATGCCTCAGGAGGGTTCGATGCTGCCTCGGTGTCGTTTTCACCGGGGAGGACGAGGTCCTTTTCCTTGGGTTCAAAGGGAGAGGGGATGGGGTAGGAGGTATCGACGGACCCCGGTCGTCTGGATGTCCCCTGAGCAACGGGTTTCGCTTTAACTGGAATCTCGGGGAGTGATGCTTCTTCCTCGGTGCTGAGGATGACACCGGACGGGGAGGGCATCGGTGCTGGTGATTCCTCCATGCTTCGTGCGACGCGTGCGACCAGGTCGCTTACGCTGGGGATGGGGGCGAGGGTTTCCGGACGGGGTCTGGTGGGAGAATGAGCCTGAAATTTGGGGAGTTGAGCCAAGGCTGGCTCCAGATCCTGAAGTGGGGGAAGGTCGAGACTGGCAGGAGGAAGTTTGGAATCTCCGAGAAGTTCGGCAAGACTTGGGAGCGGAGTTCTGCGCTCCAGTTTATCGAGTCCGGGGATGGAAGTGTCGCTCATATCTCTGCTTGCTATAGGAGGTATCCGTCTTTGGGCGACGGACCGTCTTCATCTTCCATTGCCGCGCTTGCCATTCTGGCAAAGCGGCTCATCAGTTCCTTGCGGTCGATTTTCACATCCCGGAGTGCCTGGACGTCGCGATCAAGCTGGCCCTTCCATTGCAGAAGTTCGCTCTGTAAATGGGTTAGTATTTCCCGGAATCGCGCGTCGATGCGAGCGGCCATTTCAGAAGCCAAGTCCTCGGCATCCCTGGTGTTTCCTGAGACTTCCGGATGGTTTGCAAGCTGGCTAAGGTGCTGATCAATCATGGCAAGCTGTTGTTTGCGCATGATTTTTTCCTGATGTAGCTCGAGTCGCAGCCCGTGGCATTCCTCATGCAGGGATGCGATCTTCTGTTGCATGTCTGAAACGGCGGCAGAAGACAGGGACGGGCCGGAGCCAGCCATTCCGCTCTCGATACGCTCAAGCCTGCCGTGGACCTGATTAAGGTCACGGCCCATAATGATCTCACGTATCCTCTCGACGTGTTGGGCCGGATTCAACGGAGAAGTGGACATAGTCGCAGCATCGGTTGAGTTAGCTTTTCAAAAATCCGCAAGGGTGAAGAGAATGATGAAAAGGAATAAGGGTGAAGCGTCAGCATAAAGGCGGGCTGCACTCGGGGGCAATAAAATCGTGCCTCCTTAAGTTCTCCAAACCGTCAGAAAAGAATGATTTTTTTGGTATCTGGCGAAAGACATTGCTTGCAGCGTGTGTTATAGGTTCTTCACAGGATGGCGAAGAAAGCGGCAAAAAAGGCGGGCAAGAAGTCCAAGGATGGGGACGTTGATCTCACAAGCGGCTATGCGAAAACTCGCAAGAGCATGATTGCGCGGCTTGAAAACTGGGAGGATCAGCGGACGTGGGATGAATTTTACAAGACGTATTGGAAGCTGATTTACTCGGTGGCGATCAAGTCCGGTCTTCGGCAGGATGAGGCGTTTGACACGGTTCAAGAGACGATTCTGTCGATCGCGAAGCAGAGTAAAAAGAATCTCTACGACCCCAAGCAGGGGTCTTTCAAGACATGGCTGATGAATATGACGCGCTGGCGAATCAATGATCAGTTTCGGAAAAGGAAAAAGGATACAGCGATGCCGGGCGGCGGGTGGGACGACGAGAGGAAGACGGCAGTAATCGACCGGTTTGAGGACCCAAAGGGAGACCTGTTGGAGCGGATGTGGGACGTCGAGTGGAAGAAAAGTGTGGCGGATATGGCGCTCACGAAAGTGAAGGCGCAGGTTTCGCCCAAGCAGTATCAAATTTTCGATTACTACGTGATCAAGCAGTGGGATGCCAAAAAAGTGCAAGACCACCTTGGCGTGAGCATGGCACAAGTCTATCTTGCCAAGCACCGGGTTGGCTCGGTGCTGAAGAAAGAATTGTCGAAGCTCAACAAAGATGGAGAAGAAGATTAGGCCCGATCCTCTGATTCCGGATCATGAAGTCCTCCGGAAGGTGGGGGGGGGATCCTATGGGGAGGTTTGGCTGGCCCGTGGTGTGACGGGTGCGATGCGTGCGGTTAAATTGGTTTATCGGGAGGATTTTTCCGACGAGCGGACGTTTGAACGGGAGTTTGAGGGTATCTTGAAGTTCGAGCCACTTTCGCGGGATCATGCGGGTTTGGTGCATGTGCTTCATGTTGGCCGAAGTGATGGAGCATCTCCATTTTACTATTATGTGATGGAGTTGGGTGATGATGCCTACTCTGACGAATTCAATCCGGTGGAGTATGAGCCGCGAACCTTGCGGACTGATATGAAATTAGCCAACGGAACTCCGTTGGACACCGACTTTTGCATTGAGACAGGGCGTTTGCTGGCGGATGCCTTGAGCCGGCTTCATGCCCAGGGGTTGACACACCGCGATGTAAAGCCTTCGAATGTCATTTTTGTAGATGGCAAACCCAAATTGGCTGACATCGGTTTGGTAGCGACGACGGATCAGCGTACGTTTGTGGGAACTGAGGGATTTGTGCCTCCCGAGGGACCGGGATCGGAGGGAGCGGACTTGTACAGTTTGGGTAAGGTCCTTTATGAGATGGCGACGGGGATGGATCGTTTGGACTTTCCGGAATTACCTGATGAGGGGCCTCCGGAGAAGTCGCGGAAGAAGTGGATTCGGCTCAATCAGTTGATTTGTGACGTATGCGAGCCACGAATTGAAAAGCGGACAATCAAGACGGCCGCTCAATTCGCGCAAGCGCTGCACTTGTTACAAAAAGGGAAGCGAGCTCCACGGCAGATCTCGCCGATGGCAGGGGTTTTTTCCGCTTTGGTGATGATTCTGGTTCTGGCAGTGGGCCAAACCTGGTTGGAATACACGTGGGGCCGAACGGTGATCGAAGGGAATCGGGAACCACTTCCAATCCGATACGTTTCGGTAAGGGTTCAAAGTGTTGATAATGAGCAGACGGTCTTATCGGGAGTGGATGTGTATGACCCGAACGGAACGTGGCTGGAATCGACGCCACATCGGCTGCAGAACATTGCAGTGGGTGATCAATTGAAGCTAATTTTGAAGAGAAAGGGTTATCGTGATGCCGTTGTTGAAAAGACGGTGGTGGATGATGGGACCGGAAGCATGTTGATTGAGGTCGAATTAACGAGATTCGCTCCGCCGATAGAAGGTGAAAGGTGGAATGATGCACTGGGGATGGAGTATTTGCCAAGAGGGGAGGACCATCTTTCGGTAACCCATATAACCGAATCCCTATGGTCGGTATTTGCAGAGAGTCAGCAGGTGAAAGATCAGGCAATTGTATTTGATTCCACAGAAGCAGGAGTGCCGATACGTCTCGTCGCGGTATCGAACGAATCGGCTCAGAATTATGCAGCTTGGTTAACGGGAAAGTGTTTGGAGGAAGGATTCCTTGCCTTGTATTCGGACATCGAATTGGAGGAGAACCGGGAAATCAGGTCGAGGTATGACCGGAGTTATGCGGAAAATAAACTTCCGCCGGACGCGGTGGAAAAAGGCTGGCGCCCTTTTCGATGCTTCGTGCAGGTGATTCCTTATGCGACCTTATCGTTTGATTCCACACCCAAAGGGGCCTCCATTTATATCGAGGGAGAGTGGATTGGGGAGACGCAGTTGACTGATTTTGTGATCCTTCCCGGATTGGTGAATTACACGATCGAGCTGGAAGGATATCAGGCTGAAAGTGGAAGGCTGGTGCTCAATGATCGGGCGCATCAATCAATTGTGGTGGAGCTTAAGGAGGATAAAAGAGGCGTGGTATTTGGCGCGGGAGCGCGAGACTGGAACAATAGTCTGGGGATGCGGTTCGCACCATTGGGAGAGGACCTGATGGTGAGTGTATGGGAAACCAGGTTGGGCGACTACGAGGCATTCTTAAAAGCGAAGGGGCGGACAATGCCCGGCGCTTTCCGGGCGGAGTCGGTGAATCATCCAGCTGTCGGGATGACGCGTGCCGAAGCGCGGGAATTCTGTGATTGGCTGACTGAAGTGGAGCGAGCGACGGAAAATATCCAGACGCAACATCGCTATCGACTGCTTACTGATCTCGAATGGTCCGAGATGGCCGGTCTTGAGGAGACAATGGCTCAACCGATTCAACGGGACAATGATCAGGCGAATGGAGGGATCTACTCCTGGGGGGTGGATATTTGGCCTCCACCTGAAAAGACCGGGAATTTTGCGGATCAATCGGCAGCCTCGAATGAGGGCATAGGAATGGCGAACGTGATCAACGACTATGTTGATGGGATGCCCAAAGCCTCTCCGGTTGGCTCCTTTCCACCAAATGAAAAAGGTTTCTACGATGTTGCCGGCAACGTTAAAGAGTGGGTCAACGACAACTATAAGGAAGGGGACGATGGCGCATTATACGGGGTGCTTCGGGGAGCTGATTGGAAGGGGTATGACAAGCAACATCTGGAGTTGAGATTCAGGGATTTTGTCGCACCCGCGAACCGTGGGGAAACTTACGGATTTCGAGTCGTGCTTGCAAAAGAAGAAGAACAGGACCAAAAAGAAACTGCAATTAACGCGAACGGAAATGGTGGAGATACGGATTGACTATGCGGGGCAGCTTCGCTGCGGGGCGACTCATGCTCCTTCCGGGGCGAAATTTGATACCGATGCCCCGGTCGATAACCAGGGAAGGGGGCAGTCGTTTTCGCCTACGGACCTAATTGCGACCGGTCTTGGGACATGCATGGCGACAGTGATGGGGATTGCGGGGAAAGCGAAGGGGGTTGAGTTAGGCGGGATGCGAGTGACCGTGGAAAAGCACATGTCAGAAGATTTGCCCCGGCGAATTGACAAGCTTGTGATTCAGATTTTCATGCCTCTTTCCGAGGATCATCCCGAGCGGCGAATCTTTCAGAGTGCCGCACTCAGCTGCCCGGTTCAGCATAGTATTCATCCGGATATTGAGGTGCCAATCATCTGGCATTGGAAGGCAACCAGTCCGACGCCCCCGGTTGGGCATGTGGCCCACTCTCCTGCAGTGCAGCGGATCGTTTCCCAGCCACCATCGACCAATCAGCCTTCGGCCTGATAGTGGGCTTCAAGAACTTTTAGGTAGTTCCCCGCAAAGACTGTTTTGACTTTGTCGATCTCGATGGGTTGATCGGCTTCGCTTTCGATGCTGGTCATGGAGACACCGCCGAGCCCACAGGGAGTGATGTGTTCAAAGGGCTGAAGGCATGAACGGTTCACATTAAGGGCCATTCCGTGGAGCGTGACCCAAGCTCGGACTCCAACTCCCAGAGAGGCAATCTTTCGGTCTTCGACCCAAACTCCAGTGAGACCGGGACGGCGTTGTCCGGCGACTCCAAAATGGCGCAGGGTTAGAATGATTCCTTCCTCAAGATTTCTAAGGTGCAGGTGGAGGTCCTTACGATAATGGGTTAGATCCAAAATAGCATATCCGGTGAGTTGTCCGGGGCCGTGGTAGGTTCCTTCTCCGCCTCGATTGATTTCAACGACCGGGTGAGGAAGATGGGCTGTGACTCCGAGGCTGCTCTGGTCACGAGTGCGTCCGATCGTATAAACCGGTTGATGCTCAAGAAGAAGGAGGGTGTCTCCTATTTCTCCGGACCTGCGTTGTGCGACGAGTTTCTCCTGATGCTGCCAGATTAAATCAAAATCCCGGTCTTTGCCGAGGTCTCTTACGTCGAGATTCATCGCTTTGATTTGGGTAAAGCAAGCCAGTCGCGGATTTCAGAGAGTGTTTTGCAGTTCACGATGTGATCCCGCTCCAACCAGCCTTTGCGGGCAAGTCGGACTCCAAATGCGAGAAACTGAAATTGATCCGTTGCGTGTGCGTCAGGATTGATGGAGCAAAGAACCCCCTTATCCCGGGCGCTGCGCCACCAACGCCAATCCATATCAAGACGCCAAGGATTGCAGTTGAGTTCAATCACGGTGCGGGTCTCCGCCGCACAATCGATGATTTTTTCGATATTCACCGCATATGGATCACGTTTGAGGAGGAGGCGTCCGGTGAGGTGGCCGAGCATGGTGACATGTTCGTTTTCCATAGCGCGAATCAGGCGCTTGGTCATATCGTCCTCGCTCAGGGTGAAAACGTTGTGCACCGAGGCAACGGAGTAGTCGAGCTCTCCGAGAAGGTCGTCATCAAAGTCAAGTGATCCGTCTTTAAGGATGTCGACTTCAGATCCTGAGAGGAGGGCAAAGTCCGTGAAACCATCGTTGAGTCTTTTGATTTCAGAGATCTGATCACGCAGACGTTGTTCATTAAGTCCGTTGGCTTGAAATGAGGCCTTGGAGTGGTCCGCGATACCGAGATACCGGAGCCCGTGATCTTGAGCTGCTTCAGCCATTTCAAGAAGGGTGTTTTTCCCATCGGAAGCGGTGGTATGGTTGTGGAAGGTGCCCCGGAGGTTGTCGAGGGAGACGAGATTCGGAAGGGTTCCCGAGTCGGCTTGTTCGATTTCACCCCGGTTTTCCCGAAGTTCCGGGGGAACGAATCCAAGTCCGAGGGCGCGGTAAATATCGCGCTCTTCGTGAACTTCGGGGATGGGGCCTTCGCCGGTGAAATCGTATTCGTTGAGCGATAGGCCTTGCTTCAGTGCTCGAGAGCGTAGTGCAACATTATGCTCCTTGCTGCCCGTAAAGTATTGAAGAGCAAAGGGGAAGTGGGCGTTGCTGACAGCGCGGAGATCGCATTGCAGGCCGTTTTCCAGTCGGATCGAAGTCTTGGTGTCCCCCCGAACAATGACCTCGTGAACTTCAGGCATGGTTGCGAAGAATGAAGTGAGTTCGGCAGGCTCCGCGGTGGAGACAAGAAAATCAAGATCGTGGAGGGTTTCTTTGGATCGTCGATAGGAGCCAGCGATGGCTGCGCGGTTGACTTTCGGATGGTCCTTGAGTCGTTCAAGAAAAGTTTCCGCGAGGGGGGCAACGTCTCCGAGGCGAAAGCGGTCGGCGAATTTTTCCCGATTGGCGATGGCTCCGAGTATCTTATCGGCGGTTTTGGCGCCAAAGCCTTTGAGGTTTGCCACCGATCCGTCCTTGCAGGCAATTTTTAGAGCATCAATGGAGTCGACTCCAAGTTGATCGTAGACGGCTTTAATTTTCTTGGGTCCCAATCCCTGGATTTCAAAGAGGTCGAACAAGGTGCTTGGAAATTCGGAGCGAAGGTTTTCGAAGTATTCAAGTGAACCGGTAGAGGATAGCTCGTGCAGTTTTTGTTGGAGGGCATCACCGATCCCTTTAATCCCTTTGAGGTCATTTGCGACAGCAAGGGCTACGATGTCTCCATCGAAGTTTTGCACGGTCTCCGCGCCATTTCGGTAGGCTCGTGTCTTAAAGGGGTTTTCTCCCTTCAGTTCGAGTAGGAGGGCGATTTCCTCGAGGGTATTGACTAGGGTGTCCCGCGTGACTTCCGGCATGTGGAAAAGATGGCGCGAGTCACTTCTTTTGCAAGATCAAGCCCGTGCGGGTTGGGAGGTAGAGGCGTATTTGCCGCTCGTGAGCGAGATAGGTCACCTTGGGGTCGATACGGTCATGTCCTCCAAATTGTGGACGCTCGGTATCAAGAAGAACTTTGTATTCCCCGCTTTCCCATACCGGGATTTCAAGATCAGGGAAAGACCGGTATGGGTTTAGATTAAAGGCACAGAGGTAGGGACCCCGTCGTGCGACAATGATTTTCCAGTCGTTGTGAATGAACAAGAGCTCGAGATGTGCCTCACCCATGATGTCATGGGCTCCAGCGAAGGACTGAAGGGCCCTGTCGAACTCGTTGAGATCACTGTAACGAAGAGCCGGGTTATCGGCGAGTGACCACTGTCTGCGACAGTAGTGGTAGGACCAGCCATTGCCCTCGCGTGGAAAATCGAGCCATTCAGGATGGCCGAATTCGTTGCCAATAAAATTGAGCCACCCTTCGCCGCCAAAAGAGAGTGTCAGGAGTCTGATTATTTTGTGGAGGGCGATGCCGCGATCAATACCGAGGCTTTCGGTGTCCCGTCCCATGTGCCAATACATCTCTTCATCCATGAGGTGGAAAGCGAGAGTTTTGTCTCCGACAAGTGCCTGATCGTGGGATTCGGCATAGGCAATGTTGGCTTCTCCGTATTTTCGGTTGGTAAGCACATCCCACAGTTCATCCATGTTCCAGTGTTCATCCGGGGTGTGTTTGAGAAGCTTGATCCAGTAGTCAGGAAGACCCATCGAAAGTCGGTGGGTGAAACCTTGTCCACCTTCATCGATTGGCCGGCAGAGCCCGGGCATGCCGCTCATGTCTTCGGCTACCACTATGGCGTCCGGCCGGAGCGTGTGGATGAGTTTGGTGGCGAGTTTGAGGTAAAGGATGGCGTCGTCATCAACAGCGGGTCCAAAATAGGAATGGTGACTGCCAAAGGCTTCAGTGCCTCTGTGCCAATAAAGCATTGAGGTCACGCCATCGAAGCGGAATCCGTCGAAGCGAAAGACTTCAAGCCAGTAGCGCAGGTTGGAAAGGAGAAATTGGCGCACTTCATCACGACCATAGTCAAAGACCTTGGAATCCCACTGAGGATGCTCTCCACGGGCATCGCCATGAAAGTAGAGGCCATCGGAGCCATCGAATCTGCTGAGCCCCTCAGCGGTGTTCTTCACAGAGTGGGAATGAACGATATCAATCAGGACCGCGATACCCAAGCCATGAGCGGTATCGATTAGATACTTGAGTTCCTCCGGGGTTCCAAAACGTGATGAGGGGGCGAAGAAGCTGGAGACGTGGTAACCGAAAGAGCCGTAGTAGGGGTGCTCGGCGATGGCCATGAGCTGGATCACATTGTATCCTTGTTTTGCAATTCGAGGCAGCGTGTTATCGGCAAATTCACGATATGAATGAACTCGCCCTTCCTCACCTGCAATTCCAACATGGGCTTCGTAGATTCGCACAGTTGAGCGATCATAGGTGAAGTCATGTTGCCATTGATAGGTGTTCTCCGGGGACCATACCTGAGCGGAAAAGTCTTTCGTCCGATCATCCTGAACAACTCTTGAGGCATAGGCGGGGATACGGTGGAGCCATGATCCATCCGCCCCGTGAATGTGTAGCTTGTAGCGTTGTTCATGAGCCAAAGACTCTGCGGGGAGAGACAGGATCCAGACTCCTTGTTCGTCTTTTACAAGAGGATGAGAAGTGTTATTCCAGTCGTTGAAATCGCCGACAAGGAAGACGTCATGGGCTGCGGGAGCCCATTCTCTAATGGTCCAGCCATTATCATCACGATGAAGCCCGAAATAATGATGTCCGGCAGCGTGATCCAGAAGTGTCCCTGCGTTGGATTCGATTTGTTGAAGGACGTCGAGGTAACGTTGGTGCCGACCTTCCACAACGGGGGCAACAGGTTCGAGCCAGGAATCATTCTGAACAAGAGAGAGGGAACTTGGCATGAATGAGTTCTACCTTAATTTGAGAGGAAATCACTTCTTCTTGTATCTATTCCACTCTGCGCTTTTGCCAAGGAGTGAAATGCCCACAAATGCACGCATCACGATCTTGTCATCGCCGTCGTTCCAAATCTTGCCCTTGTAGATTTTACCAGACGCTGAATCGTAAACTGTGCCACCGGTGAACTTGGTGCCAGCTTTGGTGAATCCGGAGATGACGCGGAGCCCTCTGAGTCGCCGTTTCCGTAAGGCTGGATTAGGATTGTTGGTGTCATGGGTGCGATTCTTGTCTTTGACCCAAGTGATCATGCCTTGAAGCTGTTTGTTGTCATCAAGCCACATTTTGATGCGAGCAGTGCCATCGCTCTTGATCCATTCACCTTCGATAGGGTCCTTTGCGAGTAGTGGAGTGATGAGGAGTGCGAGGAGCAGAAGAAGCTTCATAAACAAGGACTATGAATGATCCAATCGACTCTTGGAAGGGGAAAGACAAGCTGAGGGGGCGCAGGTAAGCAGACTGCAAAGATCACCTTCAAGCCGGAGCATGGCATTTTCGTCGGTCAATTTCTTACCATCGAGAGTGCTCACGAAAATGGAATCGAGAGCTGCTCCTTTTTCCGTGCAGATGCGACTGTGAACAGTCCGGAGACCATGTTCATTCACGGTACGGAAGACATCATGAAGAAGGCCAATCCGATCGAGTGCCTGAAGCTCTATCACGGTAAAATGGGGGTCCAATTCGTTGCTGATCCAGGCTCTGGTAGGGAATTGGACGACTTGTTCGGCTTCGGTCTTCAAGTAGTTGACCTTCTTTTTGATGTAATCGGCCGGATCGTATTCCTCCGCATTGCCGATTTGGTAGAGGGTTTTGACCACGGCTTTTTGAAGATCACGGTTTTCGACTGCTTTATAATCAGCATCACAAATTCGGAAAAGGTCGAGAACGACGCCATCCGGACGAGTGTAGACATCGGCGGATAGGATATTCATTTGGTGTGCAGCAAGCACGCAACAGAGTTTTTCGAGAAGGCGCGGAAAGTCATGAGTGGCCACAATCATTTCCGTGTAGCCGAATTTTGGACGCTCAATCCACTGGACGGCGCATTCGAATCCCGTATCTGGGCGTCGTTGTTTCCGGTCGATATATTGCCACAGGGCAACGATGTGTTTGTTGATGCTGCGTTTGCTGCGGTATCGAAAATAACGACGCGGCATGAGCTGAAAATGTTCTTCGAAGAGGGGGTGGTATTTTTCCTTTAATGACGCTTTAACCTCGGCATAGACCTCTTGAATTTCCTCTTCGATTTCCTGCTTTCCGGCCGTTTTGCCTTCGTTGAGGTAGTCACGGGTGTTCCGGTAAAGTTGAAGGATAAGGGTTTCTTTCCATGGGGACCACGCTTCCTCATTGGTGCCATTTGAATCCGCGAAAGTGAAAAGAAGCAGAGTGTCGAGACGGTGTTTGTCCCGCATCAGGCTGGCGAATTCCGCGATCACCTCGGGATCATCAATATTCTTTTTGGTAGCAAAGCGCCATAGGGTCAGATGGTGGTCAACCAGGAACATAATCAAGGCCCTACGACCGCCTGTGATCTGAAGGCGTTTGCAAAGTCGGGCAGCGAGGATTGACGACCCGTCGATGTGCTCGCGAACATTTTCGGCTCTACCGGTGTCATGCAGAATCAAAGCAACGTAAAGGGCGTAGGGATCGGGATGCTTCAAGAAAATGTCGCGGTAGAGCTCGAGGCGCTTGTTTTCGCTTTCGAAGAGTGCATCAAGTTGGTCGATGCAGCGGAGGGTGTGTTCATCAGCGGTGTATCGGTGGAAGAACTCGTGTTGAACGAGACAATCCAAGGCTCCAAATTCCGGAAGGTATCGTCCCAAAACCCCGCAGCGATGCATCAGGCGGAGGGTTCTCGCAACTTGACCTTTCCTTTCGAGAATTTCCCGGAAGGCATCGCGGTTTTCAGTCCGAATTCGGAAGGAGCGATCTATTTTCTCCCAGTTCGCTTTGATGAGCTTCCGCAATCCCGGAGAAGGGCGGACATGGTGCTGCTGGCAGTAAACGAAAAGTCGGAGAAGGCGGTTGGGGTTCTCTTCAAAAATTGTTTTTCTTTTGGGAAGGAGTCTCCCATTCCGGATCTTGTAGTCTTCAAGGAGGATCGTTTTGGGTTTCTTCTTCCCGAAAGGGAGAAAGCGGAAGCCGGATGGCTTTTCCTCGTGCTTGATTTCGAAAATCTCGAAGATTGATTTGGTGTGATTGTGAATGGCCCGGGCGTGTTGGTAATAATCCCGCATGAACGCTTCAATTCGTCTGAGGATTGAGGCTTGGGGGTATTCGAATTCATCAGCAAGAACTCCCTGGTACCGGAGGGTCAGGATGTCGTTTCCCTTGTCATGATAGTGCAGTGCATTTCTGACCCGGTGCATGAAGTAGAATGCATCTTTTAGCTCTCTTCGTGCAATTCGGGTAAGAATCTTTCGTTTGATCAATTCGGTCATGGACCGGGTGCCGGCCTCGGCATCAATAATCCAATCGAGGTTGTGGTAGTCGCGCAGCGTGCCGGGGCTTTCCTTGATATTGGGTTCCTGCAGGAAGACCGTATGCGACCACTTGGCGTGTCGATCGCGAACGTCCCGAAGACGTTCCTCAAAGAAATCAGCGCGATCTTTTTCAATGCATTCCTTGCGGAAGCGCTGGCGAAATTTTTTATAGAGTTCCTTATCGCCAGCGATGAATCGGGAATCCAAAAGGGCGGTTCTGGTGATGGGCTCCTTTCGCGCTTCGGTGATGCATTCCGCGGAGGATCGGGTGGAAGGGAGAAATTTAAACCCCAGGTCCCAGATGAGCATTTGGATTCCTTGAATCGCGGCTTCAGCCTCCTTCGACAATTTATGGGATGGAGTGGGCAGGAGGAAGAGGAGATCGACATCCGATCCGGGATTCATCAAACCGCGCCCGTATCCACCATTGGCGACGAGGGCGAGCGGAGGTGCCGAATCCGAGACGATCATCTCATAGATTGCGGTCACGAGTTCATCGAGCATTCCGGAACGATGTCCGGCGTTTTCGATGCCGGGTTCGCCTGCGAGATGAGACTTGTGAAGCCTCTCTTGAGCCAGGCCAACCTTGGTCTTAAGTAGTTTTAGGCGGTCCGCCGGGGACAGTTCGCGCAGAGTGTCGGAATCTAGGTCAAGGAGCACTCCGCAACCAAAGCAAAGTTAAGCGGGAAGTCGATCACCAACGTGTGGCAGTTGCACGTGTGGGGCCACCGGTTTTGGCGTAGTATTTTCGACCAGCCGAAGTGGTGTCAAGTGAGCCACGAATAATCTTAACCTGTGCCCCAACTCCTACGCGTCGGTAGAGGTCGATAACGTGCCGGGATTTCATTCGGATACATCCGTAGGATGCGGGACGGCCGATGTTTCGTTCCTCGGGAGTGCCGTGAATGTAGATGCAACGTCCCAGAGTATTCCGATTGTGGCTTTCCTTCCCTCTTAGCCAGAGAATACGAGTGACAATAGGGTCTCTTCCTGGAGCGTCGGGGCGGATTACCTCCCCGGTCCGACGGCGGCTTTTAAATACGGCTCCGGAAGGGGCGCCTCCCCCAATCTTCTTGGCAACCTCGAGTTTTCCAAGAGGGGTGCGGCGCGATCCGCGCTGGGTGCCGAGACCAAATTTGGAGGTGGAAACGGGGTAGGCTTTGACCGGCTTGCCATCTTTCACCAAGAGCATTTTCTGATCTCTGACACTCACGACCATCTGATTGCGGTCGTCGTATCTCGAACCACATGAAATGGTCAGGATGCTCAGGGGAGCAAGAATCAGGAGTGCGAGATGGCGAAGGTTGGGCATGGTTTCCGAGAGAACTTAGTCTTTTTTAAGAAATGCAGGGAGGAGTTGTCCAACACCAACCATCTGCTTGAGGGAGTTAATGGAGGTGTAGAAAAATCCGACAGGGAACGGAAGGAGGAGAATTGCGGATGGCCAGTTGCCTGTCCATGCCGCTTCAAGAACGATGTAGGAGAAGAAGAATCCAAACAGGAGTTCGAAAACGGGAGTGAGGCTCTTAAGCGCTTTGTATCGGCTCTTTTTAATCTCCACTTTCTTCTGGCCTTCGATTCCGTATTTTGGAGTCCGGACGAAGCCGGTTTCGTGGCCAACGATGGCCTCGATCACCGCCTTGGCGTTGTTGACAGCCATTCCAATACCGAGAGCGAGCAGAAGCGGGAGGTAGGCCACCTCTCGCAACCACCGGTGGGGAAGGAGGGCGCGTTGGGCAACGGCGTAGAAAATTACGACCGAGCAGGATGCGAAGAAGAAGATCGGGAGATCAAGCAGGAGGCGACCTTTGATTCCAAGATCCGGGCCCCATTCATTTTTGGGGTAAATGAGAAAGCAAAGTGCGATAAGAAGCAGATAGGCAAAATTCGAGGTGAGGTGTGCGGTGGCCTCGAGCTTAACAGCGAGAGGGAAATCACTTTTCCAAATGGAGGGAAGGCATTTTTTACAGCACTGGATGGAACCCTTGGTCCAACGATGTTGTTGGTTTTTGAATCCCGCCATGTCGACCGGGAGTTCAGCTGGCGTTTCCACTTCTTTGAGGAAAATAAATTTCCATCCTTTAAGCTGTGCACGATAGCTCAAGTCCATGTCCTCGGTGAGGGTGTCGTGTTCCCAGCCACCAGCGTCATCGATTGCCGATTTACGCCAGATACCACCCGTGCCGTTGAAGGTGAAAAAACGTCCGGAGCGGTTTCGTGCGGTTTGCTCAAGCTCAAGGTGTCCATCAAGGAAGAGTGCCTGGACGCGGGTGAGGGCGTTGTAGTTCCGGTTGAGATGTCCCCAGCGTGTCTGAACGAGGGCAATCTTGTCGTTGGTGAAATGGTGGATGGTTTCCTGAAGAAGATCAGGATTGGGAACGAAATCCGCATCGAGGATGAGGATGTATTCGCCCTTGCAGGTCTTCATTCCGTTTTCGAGGGCTCCCGCTTTGTAACCGGTTCGGTCGGTGCGATGAATGCATTCGGCGTCAAAACCCTTTGCTTTGAGTCGTTCTACTCCAGCCCGGGAGATTTCAACGGTCTCATCGGTGGAGTCATCCAAAACCTGAATTTGAATCTTATCTTGCGGGTAGTCGAGTGCGGCGACCGAGTCGAGCAAACGGTCGACCACATGCATTTCGTTGAAGACAGGAAGTTGGATGGTGACGAGTGGAAGTTCGTCGAAGTTCCGCTCAGGAATCGGACGATTGTTACCATACTTCCAATAAAGGAAAAGAATGGTGAGACGGTGAAAGCCGTAGCCTCCAAGGCCGATCAGAACAGCGGTATAGAGGCCAAAATAGGCCCATGAAGAAAAGTCTGAAGTCATAATGGCAGGAGTTTGTTAGACAAGGATGCTGACGGGATGGGAAATAGACAGTATTTCCCTCGACAGCTCCTGCGGAGTGCCAGTGAATGAGCTAAAAGTCAAGTTTTGGATGGCGTAACTATACGGGGATCCTAAACATTCGTCCATTCCTTAATATCACTACTTTCAAACTGGAGTCTCGACAAGGCCTACGGGACAATCTTGTCTTTGTTCATGAACATTACACGGGTCGGGCAACAGGTTTCGAAATGGGGAGAAGGTCCTATTTGGTGGGAAGGAAAGCTTTGGTATGTCGATATTGAGGGGCACCGGGTCATTTCCGTTGATCCAGCAAGTGAGGCGGAGAAGTTTTGGGATGTTGGGGAAAGGGTCGGGACAGTGGTTCCCCGAAGTCAGGGAGGTTTGGTGATCGCAGGTGATAACGGCTTTTCGTTTCTTGATCCCAAAGATGGGCGGATCACCGCGATTGCTGATCCGGAGCCGGAAAAGCAGAATAATCGGTTCAATGACGGGAAATGTTCGCCTGATGGTTATTTGTTCGCAGGTTCCATTAGCCTGGTGAAGAAAGAGGGGGACGCAAAACTCTACAGATTGTCAGCATCTGGCGAGGTGACGGAGGCCTTCGGGCCGGTTACCAATTCAAATGGCATTGTGTGGAGCGCAGGAGGGGGAGAGGTTTTCTATATTGATACTCCAAGGAAAGCGGTGCTTCGGTTCGATTATGAGGACGGAATTCTTTCAAATCCGGCTGAAGTGATTTCGACAGCTGATTTGGACTCATCTCCCGACGGGATGGCCATTGATGAAAATGGTCACCTTTGGATCGCTTTTTGCCATGGTGCCTGTGTGATCTGCTTTGACCCTAAGTCGGGAGAAGAAATCCGCCGCATTGATTTGCCATGTCTTGAGACGACGGCCTGTGCGTTTGGTGGGGAGAATCTCGATGAGCTATATGTGACCACGGGCATTCACAAGAGCGTGGTTGAGGAGGATGCGGGGCGACTGTTTAAGATTACCGGTCTGGGAGTTAGGGGGCTGCCGTCCCATCCATTTGCGGGTTAGTTTGGATTGCCAAAACGCCAGCGAGCACAATATAGGGTGTCTTTTTTTGAGGAAGGCACAACATATTGCATTTTCGTTCAAGTCATCTTGCGGAGATTACAGTGTCGTTCTAGCTTAATTGGACTCGGGAGGTCCTTTCCGAGCTCATTTCAGCCCCAGACGACTATGTATCTCAAATCCCTCCACATCCATGGTTTCAAATCGTTCGCCGACAAAACCTATTTTGAGTTCCACGAAGGTGTGACCGGAATTGTCGGGCCGAATGGTTGTGGGAAATCCAATGTGGTCGATGCCATTCGGTGGGTACTTGGAGAGACATCGGCCAAAGCTTTGCGTGGAGGAGAAATGGCAGACGTTATTTTCAACGGTGCTGAGAAGCGAAAGCCACTGGGAATGGCTGAAGTGACTTTGACTCTTGCGAACTGCGAGGAGGTATTGAAGACGGATCGCAACGAGGTATCGATTACCCGGCGGGTCTATCGTGATGGAAAATCCGACTACCTGATCAATGGGACGATGTGCCGGTTGCGGGATATTTCCGAACTCTTTATGGACACGGGGATTGGTCGTTCATCCTACTCGATTATGGAGCAGGGAAAGATCGACATGCTGCTTTCAGCCAAGCCGGAAGATCGTCGTCAGGTTTTTGAGGAAGCGGCCGGGATCACGAAGTCCAAGAAGGAGAAGCGTGAAGCTCTGCGTAAGCTTGAGTATACCGAAGGGAATCTTTTGCGGGTGTCTGACGTGTTGGCAGAGCAGGAACGTCGCATGAATTCCCTCAAGCGGCAGGTTTCGAAAGCCCGTCGCTATCAGGCGCTCTCGAAGGATGTTGGGATTCTTGACACTCACCTGAGTCATCGTGAGTTCGTTCAGCTTAATGCGGAGCGCGAAGAGTTAACCGTCTCTCTGACCTCACTTGAGCGGGAGAGGGGGAGGATTGAATCCCAGATGCCTGGGCGTGAGAAGGCGGTGGTTGACGCCCGAGACTTGGCACAGGCGTTGGATTCCAAACTTTCGGGATTGCGTCAGCGATTGTCTGATAAGAAAAATGCGATTCAGGCTGCCGAGAACCGCATGGCGTTCAATAACGAACGGAAGTCCGAACTTTCGGATCGTCTTGCGAAAAACGAGAAGGAAATTGCAGAGACGGCGGATCGGCTGGCTGAGCAGAAAGAAAATCTTGATAAGAGTCAGCTTGCGCTGGTGGAGCTTGAGCAGCGGATTCAACAACAGGAGAATCATTTCAAGGAGCGCCAGCAAAGCTCTGCGCAGTTAGTTCAGGAGCGGCAGGCGATCGAAAACAATCTGCGTAAAGCGCGAGCCGAAGCGAACGCCACCCAGAACATTATCGCTTCTTCTCAAGCCAAGATCGAGAGTGCCCTCTCGCAAATGGAAGGGAACCGGGAACGGATGAAGCAGCTTGAAGAAGAGGCTGTTCGTCTCCGGGGGGAGAACTCGAAAGCGATTGCAGAACGAGATCAAATTACCAAGCAATTGGAAGAGCATCAAAAACGGGTTCCTGACCTTGAGGGGGCTCGAGAACGTGCGGAGCGCGAATTCCAATCGGTTCGAGGGTCACTTGATGCAGCTCGAACCGCGGCTTCCGAAATTCATCGTGACCTTGCCAAGAAGAGTTCCCGACTTGACGTTCTGAGACAACTCATAGCCAGTGGAGAGGGCCTTCAAAAGGGGACCCAGGCAGTGATCAACGGACTCGGTGAGCCCGACTTAATTAAGCCGGGAGTGAAAGGAGTTTTGGGCTCTCATCTCAAGGTCCCCGATGAGCATGCACTTGCGATTGAAGCTGCGTTGGGTCACCACTTGCAGGCTGTCATTGTGCGGGATGATGAGTTGGCCAATGAAATCATCGACCGGTTGATCGAGGGAAAGAAGGGGGAGGCGGCCTTGCTTCCTGAAAGTTATCTCCCGGCTTCACTGGGGACCCAGATGGAGGCTCTTCCGGAAGGTGCACTTGCCTGGGCTCTCGATATCGTGACTGTCGATGGCAATCTGATTGGCTTGATGGAGCACCTTCTCTCGAAGGTTCTAGTGGTTCCCGATCGGGTTGTTGCAGGAAAACTCCGAGGAAGTTATCCGGAGCTCACCTTTGTTACGACTTCAGGAGAAGTGCTCAGTGCCGAAGGGGTTCTCCGGGGCGGTAGTTCGGGTGGTCAAAAGGACTCGCTCCTTGTTCGTCAAAATGAAGTGTTGGCTCTTGAAGTTGAGACTCAGGAACTGGAGGTAGCGGAGGTTAATGCGAAGCAGAAGATCGAAGACCTGGAAGCACGTGTGAAAGAGCTGCGTGAGGAAGTTGAGGCAGCCAAGGACAAACTGCAGCGTCATAAGGTGGAGGAGTCAACTCTCGTAGGACAGTTGTCCCTTGCCAAAAGGGAGGCTGAAAGCCTAGCCACCAAGGTGGGCAATAACGAATGGGAGCGTGAGGAGCTTGGTGGTCGTGAAAAGACCGCTTCCGACAGCCGATCAGCTCTGGAGAACGAATTGGCTCGTGCCCGCGAGAGACTCACGGCTCTGGAAAACGACAGTCGGCAGCTGCAGCGAAAGGTTGATGAGGTGATGGATCGTGAAAAGTCCGCGCAAGAAGAGCTCAACGAAGCCCGCACTGCTTTGGCGGTTGAGAAGCAGGCACGCGATTCTGCGGCCCGTGAGCAGCATCCGATGACTTCGCGGATTAATGAATTGACGGAGCTAAATAATCGCCGTGAGCAGGAGATCAAGGCCTCCCGTGAGCGGATTGGAAGGGGAGATGGGGAAAATGAGACTTTGATTAAAGAGGTCGAGGGTTACCGGGTCGAAGTGGAAACTGTTTCCAAGGAGTTGAGTGAGGCAGATGACTCCAGGGCAAAGCTGAAGGAGTTGATCGAAGAAGCCGAATCCCAGCTCACGGAAATTCGCCAAAAGCAGTCCCGGGTAGGAAATCAAATCGGGAAAGAAGAGGTGTCGGCTACCAAGTTGGATCTCCGGCTGGAAAACCTTGAGAATGCGGTCCTTGAGCGTCACCAAATCGAACTGAAGGCTTTCCGCCCGGACAGTCATTCTTTGCTTACCTGTATCGCAGAGCGAAAGAAAGCCGAGAAGCGAGGTGGGCGTAACATTGTTTTTGAAGACCCCGATTCTGATGAGGCCCAGGCCCAAAACGAAGAGGTGAGTGATGAACAAGGGGATGAAGAGGAGGTTCAGCTTCCAGTGTCCGAAGAGGGACCGGATTGGGAGTTTGTGGAAGCGATCGTAGCTGATTTGAAGCGTCGGCTCGACTCCATGGGGCCGGTTAATCTCGATGCCATTGAGGAATACGACGAGCTGGAAGAACGTCACACGTTTACCAAAAACCAGCACGATGATTTGGTGAACTCGAAGACCCAACTTTTGGAGATTATTGATCGTATCAATACCGAGTCCGAGCGTCTCTTCGCAGAGACCTTCAATGCAGTTGCGACCAACTTCAAATCGATGTTTAAAAAGCTCTTTGGGGAGAAAGCGACCGCGGACTTGATTCTTCAAGATGTCGATAATCCCCTTGAATGTGGCATTGAGGTGATTGCCAAGCCTCCCGGGAAGAAGCTGCAATCCATTTCGCTGATGTCGGGTGGTGAACGTTCGATGACGGCGGTGGCATTGCTTTTCTCAATCTACATGGTGAAGCCGAGTCCCTTCTGCGTTCTTGATGAGCTGGACGCCCCATTGGACGAATCAAACATTGGTCGCTTCCTCAAGGTGCTGGACACGTTCATTGACCAAAGCCAGTTCATTATTGTGACCCACTCCAAGCGCACAATGGAGCGTGCCGATGTGATGTATGGGGTGACGATGGAAGAGTTTGGAGTTTCGAAGCCCGTAGGAATGCGTCTGACTTCGGACGTCGAGAAGCTCAAAGGGAAGCCGCAAACCGCGGCCCAGAGAGCAGCAATGAAGCTGGATTCGTAGATTCCTTAGTCACTGAACCTTGTTTTTCGTCTGTATCGTTGACCTGGCAGGGCGGTGATTAAGGCGCGAAGTTCCATCTTCATGAGTGAGATGGAAACGGTGGCGATCGGGAGTCCGGTTGCTTCGACCAAGTCATCAACCCCGTGTTCATCCCTGCCTAAAGCGGTCAGGATTTTACTCTCCTCTTCGTTGACTTCGGGAGGTGGCGTTGTTGCTTCTTCGGGTGACTCATTGAGGTTGAGGTATTGGAAGTCTTCCAAAATCTGGGAGCCATCGGTGACCAGTGTCGCACCTTCGCGAATCAAGTCATGGCAACCTCCGGATGTCGGGCGGTCGATGGGGCCGGGAACGGCATAGACTTGTCGTCCCGCTTCGTTGGCCAAATTGGCTGTGATCAATGATCCGGAGCGGGAGGGGCACTCGACGACCAGGGTGCCATCGGTCCAGTGGGCGACAATACGGTTGCGTTGTGGAAAGGTTTTTTTATCGGGAGGCATTTGAAGGGGGAACTCGGAAACGACGGCTCCATGACCGGCGGCGATCTTTTCCGCGAGGCCAAGATTTTCAGGTGGGTAGAGCTGCATTAATCCCGAACCAATCACTGCGATGGTGCGACCCTTGGCAGCCAAGGCTCCTTCGTGGGCACAAGTGTCGATCCCCCGGGCGAGGCCCGAGGTGATCGTGACTCCAGCCTGAGCCAGTTGGAACGCGAATTTTCTGGCTGACTCCTTACCATAGTGGGTGGCTCTGCGAGATCCTACGATGGCGATGCCGTGATCGTCGCGTGGTTTTAAGTCACCCCAAACATAGAGGATGACTGGAGCATCATGTGACTCGAGGAGTCGCTTCGGGTACTCGATATCATCGCGAGTGAGGATCTTAATGTCCCGTTCCCTAGCCAGATTGATCTCTGCGGTAGGGTCGGCATGAGATTCCCAATCGACAATGAGCTTTGCCGATTCGGGGCCAATTCCAGGAATTGTCTGCAACACAGAAAGCGGTGATTTGAGCACCATCATTGCCGAACCACAGGCATCGACCAGCCTTCCGGTTTTTACCGGTCCAATTTTAGGGAGCTGATTCAGGGCAATGAGCGCTTCGGCTTCTGTCATCTTGAGGAGACTAACAAAACCCTGCCAAATGATGGAAGGCGGGAGGTGGAGGAAAAAAGTGAAATTTCCTCTGCTTTTTCCCTTGTCATGAGCGAGCGATCGTTGCATTTTCCGCCCGCCTCGCAAGGGGTAACATTATTCCATTAGAATCCTGCGTAGCTCAGCGGTAGAGCGGGTGACTGTTAATCACTAGGTCCTTGGTTCGATCCCAAGCGCAGGAGCCATATGAAAGCCCTAATTCCACCATGGATTAGGGCTTTCGCCTTTTAAGGAATGGAGATTTGGAGCCGGATGGTGTCGGATTTGCGATAGTCAGGCTGTCCAGCCTTCTTCCTTTCCGAGGATGGAGCGGGCTGAGGGGGTGGGTCACTCTGAGACCCAAAGGCGGAGAAACCTGGGGCCCTTCGTGGAGTTCTCCCACATTGACTGGCGATCTCGAATGGTGAGGGTTTCTGTCTGGGCGCCGTGATTTCAGGTCGACCTGACTCGAATCAAAGGACGGGTTTTCCAGTTCTTAAGGTCGTCCGATTCCTTAAGAGCAAATTGAAGCGTTGTATTGGTGATACGTTCGAAGGTGAGGGTCTGGTAGGGCTGTGTCGCTCCCCCGACTTCAAGCAATTCTATTGCTACTGTAACGAGGGGATTTGATTGGGTCTCCCGGGGAGTGGTTCCCAATCCGAATTCGAGAAGATTGACGTATCGTTCCCGGAGAGGTGTTTCAATGGGAGTGGATCACCTTGCGGCGTGTCCTTTGAAGCCAAGGGTTGGATCGATGACTCTTCCGGTAAGGTCTGGGGAACTGGCATCTTTGGCTAAGGAGATGAGTTCCTTTAGAATGTCCGGATAGGCTTTGGCGACGTTGATCGACTCGGTGATGTCCTTTGATAAATCAAAAAGCTCGGGATTGCTCCGATCCTTATTGGCAATGAGCTTCCAGTGGTCTTTGCGGATCGCGATTTTCTTCCCGAATTCCCAGTAGAGGAAATCATGTTCTTCTTGTTCTCCTTTACCAAGGAGGGCAGGAAGGAATGAGATGCCATCAATATTTGGAGGTAGGGAGCTCCCGGAGATATTGGCCAAGGTGGGCATGACATCAGGGAAGTAGCCGAGGTGATCTGAGGTGGTTCCCGGAGCGATCATCCCAGGCCAGCGGACCATGAAGGGGACACGGAGTCCACCTTCATTGAGATTGCCTTTTCCACCACGGAAGACTTCTCCGCTAGCTGGGTTGGTATTGGGTTTGAAAAAGCCGTTGGGGTGTTTTTTGTCCAAGAAGACCTTGGTGTTGGCCCCATTGTCGCCGCAGAGGAATACGATGGTGTTGTCGTCCACCCCAAGGTTCTTGAGGAGTTTTAAGATATCGCCGATTTGCCGATCAGCCATGTCTACAAAGGCGGCATAACGTTGGGCTTCATCGGGTGGAGCGACTTTTCCCTTGTGGTGTTGGGGTGCCTTCCAGTCGTTACCTTTAAACTTGAGGTATGAAGGGTCGTCTTCCGGGATGCCATAGTAAGCGTGTGGAATGGTGTAGGGGAGGTAGGCGAAAAAAGGCTCTTTCCCGGCGTGTTCTCTGATAAATTCCTGAGCCTTTTCGTGAATCAACGACTGGGCAAAGGTCTCCCCTTTGAAGGGATGACCGGAGTTACCGGGAAGGGGGATTTTGTCCCCGTTATGGACAAGATAATTGGGATAATAGGTGTGGGCGTGAACCTGGTGGTAGTAGCCAAAGAATTGATCGAAGCCCTGTTGTTCGGCCGCGCCGGTAGTGCCGCGGTCTCCGAGGCCCCACTTTCCGAAGCCTCCGGTGGCGTAACCCGCGACCTTGAGCATCTCTGCGATCGTGAAGTCCTCATCACGGAGTGGTTCGGTACCGCCATTGGCACGAACGGTGGTGTGGCCGGTGTGTTGACCGGTCATGAGGGTGCTACGGGTGGGGGCGCAAACCGGAGCGCCGGCAAGCATCCGGGTGAAACGCACTCCTTCTGCGGCAAGCCGGTCGATATTCGGGGTTTTATGAATATGATGACCGGCGCCACTCCATTCGAAGTAGCCCCATTCATCGAGCATGATATAGACGATGTTCGGCTTTGTTTTATCAGCGAAACCAGCGAAAGGACTGAGAAGAAAAATCAAGGTGATAAATCGAGCACACTTCATTGCGAAAGGCTCTCACTCATTCAATAGTGCGGCGAGAGAAAGAATGAGGAATGTGGGCAACTAGAGGAGCTCCTGTTTGGTGAGGATGACACGGACGCTCCCCACGTAAACCTTGGCGCTGATTTCGATGGGAATTCGATGAACGTCATCACTGAGCCAAACGGTGGCGGATTTGAGCTTCTTGTATTCCTTGAGTTTCATATCGTCTCCGATTTTCTCCATCGAAATGTCGAGCTTGATGCACTTGCGGCCGAGGTGAGTCTCGCGACCGAGGACTTTGACGCGTGCGAGGTAAGGGGATGCGACAGGATGAAAGGGCATGACGATTTTTTCGCCATTGTTTAGAGGGAGGCTTCGAATTTGGAGGAGGCCGCTGAAGAGGTCCAACGAGTTGGGGTAGTCGAAGGTTTCCCTGACGGTGTTTGATTGGCCATTTTTGGTCTTCGTTTCACTTCCGGAGACGTTTTTGGAGGTGAAGCGATATTGTTGCTTGGTTAGCTTATCGCGCTCTTTTTCAGAGCCAACGAACATGATGGGCCGCAAGGTTTTGGGATTTAGGAAACCAATGTAGTTGAATTGAAAAGGAAAGAGAGCGTGAGCCCAACCGGTGCTTCCACCGTATCCTTGGGCGATGAAGTGTTTGGGATATTTGGGATCCTTCTTGCCGAAGATGACATCCATTGTCCCGGCTTTCAGTTTTCCGTCCCAAGACAGCTCGTAGGAGAGATGTGTGGGTTGAATCTTGCGTAGCGCACCGTCGCCGGGAATGTTAACTTCCTTCTGCCAAGCAAACGCAGGAAGTGCGCAGAGGAGTAAAAAGGTGAGGATTCTCGTCATAATTAACTTACTTCATTAACGTCGCTGACCCCTGTATTATTCACGATTAGGCAAAATGGGAGGGAAAAGGCGTGACGGGAAGAGGTGGGGAGCTAAAACCAAGTCCTCACCTATGGCGAGCAAGGTCACTTACCAAGATGCGGGTGTCGACACCCGAGCCGCTGCCGCGCTGGTCGGCGATATCAAGTCGGATGTCGCGCGAACTCAAAAACAGCGCCAACTCTACAACGCGTTTGGCCTTTTTGCCGCCGCCTTTGATCTGAGCGATTATAAGGAACCGGTCATTGTGACCGGTTGCGACGGTGTCGGGACCAAAGTCGAACTCCTTCTGGAGCATGGAATGGAGGCCGAGGCAGGCAAGGACCTGATCGCGATGTCGGTGAATGACATCATTACGACCGGAGGAGATCCATTGTTGTTCCTGGATTACATTGGTATAGCGAAATTGGACCCGCCGCGGATCAAAAAATTGATTTCGGGAATGTGTGATTATCTTGAGGATTGCGGCTGTATTCTGGCTGGTGGCGAAACGGCTGAAATGCCGGGGATCGTTCCTCCTGATGTGGTGGAGCTTTCCGGTTTCTGCATCGGAGCGGTTGAAAAAAGCCAGATGATTGATCCTACAACGGTGCAGAAAGGCGACGTTTTCGTCGGCTACGCTTCGGACGGGTTCCACGCAAATGGCTGGAGTTTGGTGCGGCGGCTCTTTGCGGAGCACGGTGATGAGTTTTCGGATGAAGAAGTGAGGGCGATGCTGGCACCTACCCGGCTTTATCACGATGCGGTCAATGGACTGCGTGAAAAGAAGGTGGACGTGAGGGCGTTTGCACACATCACCGGCGGTGGTCTTCCCGAGAACCTTGAGCGCCTTTTCCGGGGATTGGGCGGGGATTTGGAGATTCCTTATTGGGAGAATGATCCGATTCAGAAGCTATTGGCCCATACCGATCCCGAGGATCGTTTTCATACCTTCAATATGGGGGTGGGCTGGGTTGCTATCGTGCCTGCCGACCAAGTTGATGCGGCCTGCGAGGCGGGTCCCGGAGGTTTCGTCATCGGCGAGGTCCGTGAGGGAGATGGCATCACGGTAAACGTTCGATCCTGATAATTTCTCCATGAGTGACCCTCTGAAACACGAATGCGGTATCGCGGTAGTTCGGCTCAAAAAGCCTCTCGCGTATTTCCAAGACCGCTACGGCTCGGCGCTGTGGGGTTTTAACAAATTGTTTCTCCTGATGGAGAAGCAACATAATCGCGGTCAGGATGGTGTCGGGATTGGTTGCCACAAGATTGGGATGCCGGCAGGGCAGCCGTATATTTTTCGTCGGCGGGATTCGAAGAAAGACTCGTTGGCCAAGCTCTTTCGAACCGAGCTTAAGGATTTGGAGAAGATGCGCCGCAAGGGGCTAATTAATCCAGATGATCCGGAAGAGTTGAGGAGTAAGTTTGACTTTGCGGGTGATACCTACGTGGGCCATTTGCGCTATGGAACTTCGGGGGAGTTTGATTCGGGTTCCTGCCATCCGTATTTGCGGCGGAGCAACTGGCCGACAAGAACCCTGATGGTGATGGGGAATTTCAACATGACCAACACCGGGCAGTTGAATCAACGGATGATGGACCGTGGTCAGCATCCGGTGCTCGGCACCGACACGCAGACCGTATTGGAGGAAATTGGATTTCACCTCGATGAGGCTCATACCGATATTTATCATGAGCTGCGTGATCAAGGTGTGCCGGGGGATCAAACGGCTGCTCTGATTTCAGAGCGTCTAAACACGGGGCATATTGTATCGGAGTCCGCAGAGGGTTGGGATGGTGGATATTGCATCACCGGGGTGGTCGGAAACGGAGATTTGTTTGTGATGCGGGATCCCCACGGGATTCGTCCTTGTCATTATCTGGAGACAGATGAGTTTATTGCTTTTGCGTCGGAGCGTGTACCGTTGATGACGGTGTTTGAGGCCGCCCAGGACGAGGTGAAGGCGCTGGAGCCGGGGACGGTGATGACGGTGAAACACAGTGGTGAGACCGGCAGCGAACGCTTCGCGCCCAAATGCGACTATACCCCTTGTTCGTTTGAAAAGATCTACTTTTCGAGGGGGAACGATCCTACCATTTACAAGGAACGAAAGGCGATGGGAGCGGCGTTGGTCGAACAGATCGTCGATTCGATCAAATGTGACTTCGAGCATGCGGTTTTCTCCTTTGTGCCGAATACGGCTGAGACCGCGTATTACGGTCTCATGGATGGCCTGAGATTACATCGGAGGAAAGAGGTGAAGTCGGCAATCATGGAGGCTGCCGGAAGGGGTGAGTTGAGTGAAAAGACACTCGATGATCTCATTATGAAGAGTTGGCCAATCGGCGAAAAGATTGCCCACAAGGACATCAAGCTTCGGACGTTTATTTCCCAAGAGAGTGGGCGTAATCAGCTGGTTTCCCACGTCTACGATATTTCGTATGGGGTGGTGAAGGACGGGGACACTTTGGTGGTTCTGGATGATTCGATCGTTAGAGGGACGACGTTGAAGCAGTCAATTCTCAAAATTTTAGCCAGAACCAACCCGGATAAAATCGTAATTTGTTCTACCGCTCCGCAGATTCGTTACCCCGATTGCTATGGGATCGACATGTCTGAAATGGGTAAATTTATCGCTTTTCAGGCGACGATCAACCTTCTTGAGAAGACCGATCAGAATGCGTTGATCGAGGAGGTCTATCAGGATTGCCTGAAGGAGATGGCGAAGCCGGCCAATGAACGTCAAAATGCAGTTAAAAAGTTGTATTCTCCTTTCAGTGCCGAGGAGATTTCAAAGGAGATTTCCAGGATTGTGTATCCTGAAGACATCGACTGGCATGGTGAGGTAGAGGTTATCTATCTAACCGTTGAGAAGCTTCTTGGTGCGATCGATGGGCCCTCGGGCGATTGGTATTTTACCGGCGATTATCCTACGCCTGGAGGGATTGCGGTAGTGAACAGTGCCTTCATGCACTGGCGTGAAGGAAAGGCAGGTCGAAGCTACGATCATTTGCCTCTTTAGAGGTCTATTTCGAGAGTGACAGGGCAGTGGTCCGAGCCCAGGACATCGTCATTGATTTGGGCGCTCTGGAGCTTCGGGAGAAGATCTTGAGAGACGCACCAGTAGTCGATTCTCCAGCCGACATTGCGTGCGCGAGCTCCCCCGCGATAGCTCCACCAGGAGTAGGCTTCGGTTTTGTCGGGGTAAAAGTGACGGAAGGTGTCGATGAAGCCCGCTTCGACAAGTTCCGAAAATCCCGCCCTTTCTTCGTCGCTGAATCCTGCGCTGAAACGGTTGGTCTTGGGACGCGCGAGATCAATCTCCTGATGAGCAACGTTGAGGTCTCCACTAACGAGAACGGGTTTTCCCTCGGTTTCGAGGGATTTTAGAAATGATCGGAAAGCGGTATCCCAGTTCATTCGATAGGGAAGTCGCTTCAACCCGTTTTGTGCATTGGGGGTGTAGACGGTGACGATGAAGTGGGAATCATACTCCAGAGTGATCACCCGACCTTCCCGGTCGTGCTCATCAATCCCAATTCCGAGGCGGACATTCAGCGGCTCCGTCTTGCAGAATACGGCGGTTCCCGAGTATCCCGCCTTATCTGCGGAATTCCAATAGGTTCTGTAGTGGCCCAGTTCCAGTGGGAGATCGACTTGTTCTGGGCGGGCTTTGGTCTCCTGAAGGCAAAGGAAATCGGGGTCATGTTCGAGGACGAAATCGGTGAAGTTTTTCTTTAGAACGGCGCGGAGTCCGTTGACGTTCCAGGAGATCAATTTCATGGGGAAAATGTAGAAAGAAAAACAGCCGCGACCCAGAAGGAATCGCGGCTGTTTGAAAAAGTGGCAAGTGCCGATTAGCGTTTCGAGAACTGGAAGCGCTTGCGGGCTCCAGGCTGGCCGGGCTTCTTACGTTCCTTGGCGCGAGGATCGCGGCGGAGGAGGCCTGCAGCCTTCAAAGCAGGACGAAGTTCGGCGTCGAATTTCAGAAGAGCGCGGGCGATACCAAGCTTGATGGCATCGGCTTGACCGTTGAGGCCACCACCACGGGTAGAGGCGGTGATGTCAAACTTGTTACGAAGGTTGACGACTTGAAGGGGCTCCAGAATGGTTCCCTGAAGGATCAGGGTGGGGAGTGCTTCTTCAAATGGCTCGCCGTTGATGGTGATATTGCCAGAACCGGGGGTCATGGTAACACGGCCGACGGCAGTTTTACGACGACCTGTTGCAGAGTAGATTTCGCTCATTGGGAAAAAGGTAAAATATTAAAGTTCGACTGGCTGAGGATTTTGGGCCTCGTGGGGATGCTCGGCGCCGGCATAAACTTTCAACTTGGAAAGCTGAGCGTTGCCCAGTCTGTTGCGAGGAACCATGCCTTTGACGGCCCATTCGACGATGTATTCCGGGCGACGCTTACGAAGCTTGGAAGGAGTCTCAATGGTCTGTCCGCCGATGTAACCGGAGTGACGGGCGTAGATTTTATGGTTCTCCTTGGTGCCGGAGAAACGAACGTCTGCGGCGTTGATCACGACGACGAAGTCACCGGTATCAATGTGAGGAGTAAAGATAGGCTTATGCTTTCCACGAAGAAGGCGGGCAGCTTCCACGGCTACATTTCCAAGGATTTGATCCTTGGCATCGATGACGTGCCACTTGCGTTCGACGTCGGCTGGTTTGGCAGAGAACGTTTTCATTTGCTGAAAATTCCTTAGGTTGCACGGGTTGAAGGCTGAGCAAACTGAAGGGGCGGGGAACCTAGTGAGACGGTTACGGGGTGTCAACGCAAATATCAAGAATACCGGACTTGTAAAATATCGCCGGGCGAGACACTAATCCCGCCGTGCAAGATTTGCTCAAAAAGCCTCTTTGGAATCAACGCTCTCTCGGGCATCCGCTTCCGGATTCTCCTCATGCGGTGGCAGTTTCACTACCAACGTGGGACTCTGTGATCGGGTATGAGGAGGGGCGGGAAAAGGTGATCACCAAGTTGGAGACCGGTTATCCCCGTTTTTTCCTTAACCCAATGGTGAAACGGCTTTTTGCAAAGGCAACGGATGAAGTCGCCGAAAGTGGGAAGCGAGCGATCGTATTTCCGACCAAAGGGGCGGCGCAACGGGCCCAACGATATGTTGAGCGACGGATCAATGTGGCAACGAGGATTGCGAGTTACGAGGATGGCTTGCAGGCGCTGATCGTTCCTGAAGATGCGATTGGAGTGGCGATGGAGTATTGGAGGCACACCGGCGAGGTGATCAGCAGCCGCCAGGCAGACGATTTGCTGAACGAGCGTGAAGTGGAGGGGGTCTCAAGTGTGATCTTGCGTCAACAGCTCGCGGAGAGCACTGGAGCGGCGCTGGATGATCATTTTGTGTTTGAGAGCGGGATGAGTGCCATTTTCGGAGCATTCCGGGCGGTCATCAACCTGTTCCCAAGTAAAAAGACCTTACAGCTTGAGTTTCCTTATGTGGACGGTCTTAAGATTCAGGAGAAATTTGGAAATGGCGCCGTTTTTCTTTATGAAACTGAGGGTGAGGATTTTGATGCTGCGGTTCGAAGAATTCAGGAGGGTGAGTTTGCGGCGGTTTTCTGCGAAATTCCCAGTAATCCTTTGCTGCGAACAGTCAATCTGCCGAGGGTAGCCGAAGCCTGCCAACGGGGAGGGGTTCCACTTGTGGTTGATGATACGGTAGCAAGCTGCATCAATGTGGATGTTCTGCAATATGCCGATCTGGTGACGACGAGCCTGACGAAGTGGGTGAGCGGGAAGGGTGATGTGATGGCCGGATTGGTCACGATCAAAGAGGATTCACCGTGGGCGAAGGAGTTTCGTGAGTTTTTGAATACCGAGACGCAAGGCGGATCACTGCTCTACAAGGGAGATTGTCAGGCACTTATTTCGAATATGAAGGATTTTGAGGCTCGCGTCCGACGTTCCAATCAGAACGGCGAGATGGTGGCCGATTATTTGGCCGAGCACCCGGCGGTCGGTCGGGTTTGGTATCCAAAAATTGTGACTCCCCATGAATATCAAAGTGTCCGGCGCGATAGCGGAGGGTACGGGGGGCTGGTTTCCTTTACCCTAAAGCAACCCCGAAAGATGCCTCGCGTATATGATGCTTTGGAGCTTTGCAAGGGGCCCAGCCTGGGAACAGATTTTACGCTGGCGTGTCCCTACACGATGCTGGCGCACTACTTCGAGCTCGACTGGGCTGAAGCCTGTGGTGTTTCGCCCAACTTGCTGCGGTTATCAGTGGGGATCGAAGAGGGTGATGTGATCATCGGAGCTCTCGCCCGAGCACTCGATTTGGGCTAGAGTTGGATGTCCGGGTAGGAACCCAGAATTTTGACAACCGAGCAGTGGGTCTCAAGATCGGCAAGGGCCTTTTGGACCGCCTCGTCGTCGCAATGCCCTGCAAAATCGACGTAAAAGATGTATTCCCAATCCTTTTGTTTGGAGGGGCGGGATTCGATCTTGGACATGTTGATCTCGAACGAGTCAAAGGCCTGGAGGGCTTTGACCAGCGAGCCGGGGCGATCGTGAACCGAAAAAAGAATCGAAGTCCGATCGTTGCCTGTGGGGGGGCAGGTTTCTTCACCGATTACGAGGAATCGGGTGGTATTGGTGGCCCGATCCTGAATGGAAGTTTCGAGCAATTTCAGGCCGTTTAGTTCGGCGGCCAAGGCTCCCCCGAGCGCTGCCGCACCATCCGCCCTGTTCTTTTGGGCGAGTTGGGCTGCTTTGGTTGTCGACGAGACTTCCACGAGGTCGGCATCCGGAAAGTTTTGAAGAATCCAGGTGCGGCACTGACCGAATACCTGAGGATGGGAGTAGAGGGTTTTGATTTCCTCGCGAGGAATGGCGGCCATTAGCCCATTCTCGATGCGGAGAAGAATTTGGGCGCAGATTCGGAGGGGGGATTCGACGAAAAGATCAAGAGTGTGTGAAACGGCCCCTTCGGTAGAGTTCTCGATAGGGACTACGCCGTAGGTGGCGTGTCTGCGAGTCACGTGATCAAAGACTTCGGCGAAGTTGGGAAGGGCGTGATACTCCACCGAATGTCCGAATTTCTTGATAGCGGCCTGATGGGTCCAGGTACCCTCGGGGCCGAGATAGGCAATTTTCAGGTCGTCTTCAAGGGCGAGAGCGGCTGACATGATTTCGCGATAAATGGCATGAATTGATTTATCGGGGAGGCGGCCCTTGTTCTTTTTGGAGAGGGCTTCCAGAAGCGCATGTTCTCTTTCAGGAGCGTATATTTGAAGGCCCTCTTTCTTTTTTATCACCCCGACTTCGTGAACGAGGTCGGCTCTTTGGGAAAGGAGCTCAAGGAGCTGGGTATCGATGGTATCGATCTCTTTGCGAATGTCGTCGAGAGGCATGAAAATTTTGGTGGGTGATTATTCTTTCTCGGACGGGGCCGGCGAGGCGAAGTCTTCCTCTGCGGGAGCATCCGCCTGGTTGTCTTCACTTGATTTTTCAACGGCACTCAAAGCGAGCTGGGTTTCGGGATCGGTTTGTGGTGTCTCCTCGGGCTCACCTTGGGGGAGTTGGATTTGACGAAGTTCTCCGATATTTGGGAGATCGTTGATCCCGGTGATGCCAAAGTGTTCGAGAAAGAGATCCGTGGTGGCATAGAGGAGGGGGCGGCCCGGCAGATCGGCACGTCCTTCGATTTTGACCAGTTCGCGATCCAGCAATTTTTGAAGCATGCCGTCACAGGAAACTCCGCGAACGGCCTCGATGGCAGCCTTGGTAACCGGTTGACGGTATGCGATGACGGCAAGGGTCTCCATGGCGGGAGCGCTGAGGCGCTCGGGTTTGCGCCCGGGGAAAAGTTGACTGACAAAGCCGCCGTAATCGGAGATTGTTTGGATTTTCCATCCTTTGGCGCGGTCGGAGATATTGAAGGACCGTCCGGTTATCTCGTAGTTGCGATTGAGTTCGGCGATGGATTTGACCACATCATCTTCGGTTGTCTTGGCAAGGAGTGGGATATCGAGATCACTTTCGGGATTTTTATCATCACTGGGAACTCCGGTGTCTTCAGTGATCGAATCATCGGACAGTTCAGCGGCCCGGGCCCGGACAAGTCGGGCGAGCTCTGCAGATGAAAGCGGGGCTTCCGAGGCAATCAGGAGGGATTCGAGTATCGAGGAAAGATCCATGTGGGAGGCAGGAGATTAGGGGGCGTTTCCCAGAATTCAAGAGCGTGCTGCACTCCAATTCGGAAAATCCGCTTGCGCCATGACATCAAAGTGACTAACCAATGCCGCCCTTATTCCTGTCCAGACGGTTACCCAACTGATTCCGGAATGGCTAAATCCGATTCCGATAATTTCCTATGGCTAAAAAAGCTGCAAAAAAGAAAGTTGCCAAGAAGGCTGTTAAAAAGGCCGCTGTGAAGAAAACTGCTCCTAAAAAGGTGGTCAAGAAAGCTGCAAAAAAAGCAGCCAAAAAGGCCGTTAAGAAGGTTCCTGCCAAGAAAAAGGTAGCGAAGAAAGCAGCGAAAAAAGTAGCCAAGAAAGCCACTAAAAAGGCCGCGAAGAAGGCTGCGCCCAAGAAACAGGCTGTTAAGAAAGCTTCTTCAAAACCGGCAAAAAAAGCTCCTGCCAAGAAGTCGGTCGTGAAGAAGGCGTCTTCAAAACCAGCGAAAAAAGCCTCTGCTAAGAAGGCCGCAGTCAAAGCTCCGGCAAAAAAGGCAGCCGTAAAGGTATCTGTTAAGAAGGCAGCGAAGAAGGTGACACGTCGTACTCCGGCAAAGAAAAAGGAGGAGGAAATCATTGAACCTCCGGTGGTTAAACGTGCGTATGTCAAGCCTGAGAAGGTTGCAAAGCTGACGGTTTTTCAAAAGAAACAGCAGAAGAATCTCATGAGCTTGCGCGATGAGATCATGGATATGATGTATGGGATGCAGAAAGACACCATCAAGAATCCAGCCGAAGGTTCGGAGGCTACCGGGAGTGGAATGCACCAGGCCGATGCCGGAACCGACTCATACGATCGCGATTTTGCCCTGAACCTTCTGTCGAAGGAGGCGGATGCGGTGAACGAAATTGAAAGTGCGCTTCAGCGACTGGAACTTGGGACTTACGGGATTTGCGAGGCTTCGGGCGACAAGATTCCCCAGGCACGTCTTGAGGCGATTCCGTTTGCCCGTCTGACGGTGGAGGAGCAGAGCAAGCTGGAGCGGCAAAGCAGGGATTATCAGGTTCCGGGCCGAGATGCGTTCGGTTTCAACTAACCCAAGACTGCAAAAAAATCTATTTTTCACCCGCGTTGAGAAACTTTCTCATCGCGGGTGGATTATATCCGGCTAAGACTTGAAGCAATCGAATGAAGAACACACTTATGATCGCAGTGGCCTGCCTCCTCACCGGAGGTGCCGTAGGATATCTGGCTGGAAATAATTCCGAGGAAGTTTCAAAGGAAGTAGAAAGGGAAGCCTCCCTCCGGATCGGTGACCGGGATCGTTCGGCTACGTCGCGCGACAAGTCATCCGCTAGTAACACACGGAGCTATGAGGATATAGCGGCACTTCCCGGACAAACGGCACGGATTCAGTCCCTCATCGAGTTGTACTCGGATCTGGATCCGTCGCAGTTTGCGGTGGAGGCGGAAAAGTTGGATGAGTTACCTTTTTCCGAGCGGATTCTGGCAGCATACCTTTTGTTTGCAGCGTGGGCGGAAGTTTCTCCATATGATGCGATGGCCCATGCGAATACGAAGATGGGATTTGCGGGAAATTTTGTGAAGCCGACAGTTCTTCAAAGTTGGGCGGCCTCCGACCCTGCAGGTGCGGCTTCATACTACGAGTCGAATAAGCGGGAGTTTGCCATGATGGGGATGATGGGACGTGGTCCGGGAGGCGGGCAGTCCGGTGCCGGTGTGGTTGCTGCAGAATGGGCGAAGCAGGATCCTGATTCAGCGCTTACCTGGGCCAAGAGCCTGGAAGGCCGCGATGCGGGGCAGGCTGTTTCCGGAGTTCTTACCGAGTTGGCTAAGACCGATCCGGCAAAAGCTGCTTCTATGATTAACGAGGTGGATGAGGCCGGCAGATCCCGCGCCTATGCGTCAATTGCGGGAGAGTGGGCAAAAAAGGATTGGGCGGCTACCGAATCCTGGTTGGCAACTCTTCCAGCAGATGAACGGGATCGTGCGACAGGAAGCGCATTGAAATCTTTGGCGTCTACCAACACGTCACTTGCGGCGCAAAAAACATTGTCCCTCCCTGAAGGGGATGCCCGGTCAGATGCGATGGAGAATGTGGCCCGCGAAATGGCAAAAGAGAGTCCAACAGATGCCATGGGGTGGGTGATGAAAAATGGAAATGAAGATGCGCAGCGCAAAGCGGTAGGTGATGTGATTCGCGAATGGGCGAGCACTGATAGTAAAGCCGCGGTGACATGGATTAATGAGCAGGAGGGTGGTCCTGTTCGGGATGAGGCGGTGCAGTCTTATGTCTTCAGCAATCAAACGGGTAGTGCACGTGAATCAGTAATTCTTGCTGAAACGATCTCCGATGACCGGACACGGGACCGGACCCTGGGGATGTCGGCATTTCAGTGGATGAACGAGGACAAGGATGCCGCTCAAAGCTACATCGAGTCCACCGATGCCCTCAGCGAGGGAGCAAAAGAACGAATTCTGAATGGTGGTGGGCGTGGCCCCGGACCCGGCAGGTAGTGGCATTTGCCGTGGTTTTAGCGACGGTTGGGACCCGGAATATTTGACAGGGTGGGATGTTCTTCCCAATTTAGGGAAGGATGGACGCTCCAACTGACAACTACGCGCTGGCCCGGATCGATCTTCCGGGTGCCAGCACCCATGGGTGGCAGGTTCGTCTCCAGCGCCGGGGGGTAAAGTATGGAAAGTATTTTGGGGACCGTGTTTTCGGGGGGCCGAGGCGTTCTTATCACGCGGCCCGGGAGTGGCGGGATCAGGTTCTTCAAAAGATCGAAGATTCCGAGAAAGCGCGTATTTGTACCCGATCGGCGCGGAATCGCTCCGGGGTGGTGGGGGTGTCCAAAGTGACGGTATTCACAAATGGGGCAGAGTATCAATTTTGGCAAGCAACATGGTCTCCATCTCCGGGGCGACGCCGGTGTGTGAAGTTTTCGGTCATGAGATATGGGGACGGTGAAGCCTTCAGATTGGCCGTGGAAGCAAGGGAAAACGGGATTGGTTGTTGAAAGCTGTTGCGGAGTGCTTGCCTTTTGTGCGGAGGGAAGCTTTTCTAGCGCTGCAAATGACGGAAACCTCTCCAATTGTCTGTAAAGTCACAAAATGGTTCATCTGGCGGGCGCTCTTGATGCTTGTGATGTTTGGTGGATTCGGTGCTTATTTTTTATATGACTGGAAGGTTGGTTATCCGCAAAAGAATCTCGTAATTGCTCATTATCAGGCTTTTAACGCTGCCGGAAGGGCATGGACGGTAGAGGAGCACCGGAACGACTGGGAGGCGTTTGCTTCCGAGCAGAAGATTCCTTTTGGTGACGATCTGTCGATTTATCCCGAAGGAACCGATTTTGAGGCCAAGTGGCCGGCGATTCTAGCCAACAAGGCTGAGATGAAGAAGAAGAGTGACGAAGGTCTTTGGAAGGAATACAGCGGGGAACGCGGATGGCCCCAGCAAATCGATCTCGAGGAGGATCCCAAGCCGGCATACAAGATTAAGGAGCAATTGATCGCGGCAATGGTGTGTCTTGCGCTGACGGCGATCGCGTTGTTTTTCCTCATCAGGACGAAGGGTCGACGGATGGTAGCTGATGACAAGGCCTACTACGATCCAAGTGGAAGTCGGATACCATATGTTCAAATGACAGAAATCGACAAGCGGAAGTGGGAGACCAAGGGGCTTGCGACGATCACTTACAAGGATGAGTCCGGAGCTTTGAAAAAGGCGAAAGTCGATGGCATGATTTACGGGCAGTTCAAGGAAGAGGATGGAGCCCCGGCAGAGGCGCTTTTCCAGAGGATACTTGCCAATTTCCAGGGAGAGTTGATCGAATTGGTAGTGGAAGAAGATGATGAGGTGGAGGACGGGGATGCTCGTGAAAGCGAAGAATCTGAGGGCGATGACGGTGAAAAGAACTCCACGGAAGGGGAGAAGACGGAGAGAGATTAAATTTTAGGGATTGCCAATTAGACAGGACGGCATTAATCCCAAGACAGTTCCAACAAAAGCAATGGCAGATAACATCCAAGAAAAAGTCACAGAAATCATCGTTGAGCAGCTCGGTGTGAGCGCAGATCAGGTTAAGCCTGAGGCCAAGTTGATCGAAGATCTCGGAGCCGACTCACTCGACGCAGTCGAGCTGGTCATGGCTGTGGAGGAAGAATTCGACATTGAGGTCCCCGACGAAGACGCTGAAAAGCTCGCTACCGTTGGAGACATCATTGTGCATGTCGAAAAGGCAGCCAGCTAGTTTCACGCTGAATTATTTTTGAATAGTGGCAGGTCCTTCGGGTCCTGCCCTTTTCATTGGCCAGTCCCCGGATATTGGGTGATACTCCTTTAGCCCCTTCTAATGCCGACCCCCGACGATTTTCAATACGCAATGGAGACCACCCGCGTCCTCCACGAACCTGACCGTCGGATCGATACATTTGGAACCACCAAATTTGAGTTCGAGATTTTGAGTGAGCAAATGGATTCGGTGAACGTGGTCAAAGTGCGCCGTGGTGGGGTGGAGGCTCAAAAGCCTCAAATTGTGAAGCCTTCCATGATGTCGGACATCGAGCTGGAGGGGTTCGATCCTGCGGTTCTTCGCGTCATCGAGCACATGAAGGAGCAAGGCGTTGACCTTGGATTCCTGCAGTATGGGTTTCAGTTCAAGAGAAGTGAAATTGCAGAAGAGGTGGTCCATGATCACCTTGAAGCGGTGAAGGAGCGAGCTCTTGCAGAAGTGAGGAGGACCGGGAATCCATCTTTGGCGATCATTGAGAGTGTCGATGACGCGTGGGAAGTGGGAGTGATGAAATTTACGTTGGAAATGATTATGAAATCAGCTGACATCAACCGTTTTGATTTCCGCCGCAGAGGGCTGATGTAGGCGGTCCCAGATTATTTATGAAGGGTATTCTTACGGTCATCAAGGTGTTCGCAGCCCTCGCGGTGTTGGCGGTTCTTGGCGGATTGGTGATTTTTTTAAAGGAGTTCCGCAAGGACTTCGCGCAGCCTGCCGGAGCCAGCGAAGAGCGACTTGATAAGCTGATTGATGAGACCGAGGACTCTACCTTTAAGAGAGGAGAGAGGGAGTTCAACCGGGCAGTGGAGTTGATTGCGATGGAGCGACTCGACGACGCACGGGAGAAGCTCCTGTTTATCCAGAATCTTCATGCGGATTCTGAATTCGGCCCCGAAGCGAGACGAATACTTGGTGAGATCAATCTCGATCGCGTCCTTTCGGTGAGCAACATGAACAACAAGGAAGTGCATGTGGTTAAGTCAGGGGATTCGTTCCTCAGAATTGCCAATCAGCACGATACCACCCTTGACTGCATGATGTTCCTCAACGGCCTTCTTGATACCAATACGCTGCACCCGGGGGACGAATTGATCGTAATGTCTCTCGATTTCAAGCTGGTGATCGACCTGGAGCGGGAGAGGGTGGAATTATTTGAGCGGGATGCTGAAAAAAAGGAGCACGTATTTACGAAGGATTATCCCATTATAAGAGCCGATGTGCCGGGATCGGGATCCAGGTCCCAGTATTCGAAGATTAGCGGTAAGGTGGGTGAAGATCGAGGACGGTCCTACCAGCCGATACATTCGAAGTATCGGAATGGGACAAAGGTGCTTACTTTCAAGTTGGGAGGTCGGATCATCCAATTGCGGCCAGTGCCCGAGGCTGACGAGGAGGATCCCGGTAGCGGGATTTTTCTTTCCAATTCCGATATGGAGGAATTGGCAATGTTGATTCGGGTTGGGAATGAAGTGGAAATTCGGCGTCGGAACTGATAGCCTTAGCGCAGAGAAAATTTATGGAACTGTTGGAATTTGAGAAACCGATCGCCGAACTGGAAGGTGAGCTTCTGAGACTTCGGGAGAAATCCTCATCCCAAGATATTGATCTTAGTGGCGAAATCTCGGCAATTGAGACAAAACTGGTGGATACGCGGCGGCGTATCTACGATAATCTCACTTCGTGGCAGCGTGTCCAGATTGCCAGACATTCCAAACGTCCCTTTATGCTAGATTACGTGGCCAAAGCCTTCGATCATTTCACCGAACTTCACGGTGATCGGATCATTGGTGACGACCATTCCATGCCCGGAGGGTTTGGGACAATTGGAGGGCAGCGTTGCGTGGTGCTGGGTCATCAGAAGGGGCGGGATCTTAAAGAAAATCTCAAGCGTAATTTCGGCTCGGCTCATCCTGAAGGGTATCGGAAGGCGTTGCGATTGATGGAGCTGGCCGAGAAATTTTCCTTACCCATTGTGGCGCTGATTGATACCCCCGGCGCCTTCCCGGGAATTGGAGCAGAGGAGCGAAATATTGCGGAAGCGATCGCGCGTAATTTGCGCGAGATGATGTTACTCAAAGTTCCTGTGATTTCCGTGGTTCTGGGAGAAGGTGGATCGGGAGGAGCACTGGGCATCGGGGTCGCGGATCGGGTTCTGATGATGGAAAACGCCTACTATTCGGTGATCAGTCCCGAAGGTTGTGCTGCCATTCTTTGGAAACACCGGAAGCATGCTCCCGAGGCCGCTGAGGCGATGAAGATTGCCGCTCCCGATTTGATGGAGTTGGGCTTGATTGATGGTGTAATTCCCGAGGTTCGCGGAGGAGCCCATCATGATGCTGAAGCTGCGGCTGCTGCGCTGCGCAGCGAGGTGGTTCGTCAAATCGAAGAGCTCAAGAAGCTTTCGGTGGAGGAACTCAGGACCCAGCGTTACGAAAAATTTAGGAAGTTCGGTTCCTGGTCCGAGGCTTAAGGGTATCCGCCGGCCCGAGGGGCTAGGAGTCTCCAGAAGCGGCGGTCCTGATTGTCAGGAACGAGCAGGCGTTGTGTCGTAGGCGCTTCTGTGGTGAGGACGGTGAGATCTTCCCAAGATTGGGCTCTGAGATCGTCTGATCCCTGAAGGAGAAACTGCCCCTGGTAGCCACCCTTGAAGGCGAGCTGGAGAAAGCCGCTGGAATCACGTGCCAGGCTGAGTGCGGGGGCCAGCGGATTTTTGCTGGTTTTTATGGAGCGGATGATCCCTTCGTCGTTGCAGGTGATGATGAGGTCTCCGTTTGAGGCGAGATGAATTGATCGGGGTTCTGAGATTTGATCGATTGAGGGGTTTCTCGGGATTGGAGCAGGGTTGCGAATATTTCCGCTGCCTGAGCCTGAGAGAAGACGGTGGATGTTTCCGGAAAGGTCGACCCACCAGATGTCGCCTCCTTTTTGAGTGGCGAGAAAGTAGGAACCGTCGGGAAGGAAGGCGATGCCGCGAACCCGATCAAGATGTGCGTCGAGCGCTGCGGTTCCGTCGACTCCGGGGCCGTCTCCGGTGAATCCTGTGCCGGCGATGACGGTGGGGGTGGCGCCGGGGTTGCGGACGCGGTAGACGCGGTTGTCCCCGGCACTTGTGATTCCCACGCTTCGGTCCGGGGCGACATCGAGGTTGCCCAGCCCATTTTGACCGGCGGGAAGGCGGGTGAACTCAACCAAGCCGTCCTGGCTGGTGTAGCGCATGACTTTTTGAAGACCTCCCCCGATGTATTCACCGCAGAAGTAGATCGTTTTTTCATCCTCGCTTACCCATAATCCACGCCCCGCACCGAATCCGGCGGGGTAGTGAATCACGGTGGCGCAGATTCCCGACTGATCGACCTTTCGGATTTTCTGATTTCCGGTATCGAGAATGTAGACCGTGCCGTGAGCCAGGACGTGAAGGCCATTGGGGTTGTTGAGGGCGACGGTAAGCGGGTTGGCTGGGGAATCAGTTCCGTTTCCTTCGGTATGGGTGCCTGCGACGGTATGAATGGCTGCGCCATCAGGGTCGACTCTCAGGATGCTGTGAGATTCCTTGTCGACGATGTAGACGTTTCCCCAAAAGTCGGTTCCGGCGTCATGGGGGTTTGAGAGTTCTACGGAAAGGGGAGAGGCTCCTTCGTAGGTGGGGATCCAAAAATTGGGGTCGGCGACATTGCCGTTCTCGAGATCCCCTTTTCCGGCGATGGTGAGGAGCGTGGGAAAATGATCGAGAAGCCCTTCTGCTGAAGCGGAGAGAGAAAAAATGGCGAAGAGGAGAGATTTCCGCATGGGGAAAACGGGTTACTCGGCGAGCACGGTAAGGCCATGGATGCGCCAGCCGTCGTCATTGATAAAGTGAAGCTCAAGGGAACCGGAACGGTCTTCTTTCCAGTTGGGGCCCATGGCGATGCGGAAGTCGGCGCTGACTAGAGCGCTTGCCGAGTCGCCGTCGATGACAATCGAGCGATCCATTTCGGTAATTTTGAAATAGGTGATCCATTGATGGAATTCATCGAGTTTTTGGGTGAGGTCTCTTCGGGAGTAATCACCGGATTCGACGGGCGCAGGCACGGCAACGGCAACGTTTTGAGTGAAAAGTTCCGCGAAAGCGGAGTGACGCTTGTCCCGGTTGTCGAGGGAGAGTTTTTCGAATTCAACGGTTTCGACAAAGAGGTCGATCCGGCTGTTGATTTGCTGTTCGGCCTGTCCTCGCCACCAGAAGTAAGCCGCAGCAACGATAGCAATGGAGATTCCGAGGATGAGAGAAAAGCGCTGGGACATTTATCGATTGGGTGCGAGTTGGAGGGTGAACCCTTTAAGATACTCCGTTTCCGGAAGGGTGGCAATGATGGGATGATCAAGGCGCTGGGTGTGCGAATCGATCAGGCGGAGGGTGCGCTTCCCATCGACGGCCGCACTTTGGACGCTGCCAAGGAAGAGCTCCCGGCTGGCGTGGTGAGAGCAGCAGAAGGTGGCGAGGATGCCGCTGGGATTGAGAAGGCCAAGCGCGCGAAGCTGGATCTCCTTGTAGCCCCGCATGGCATCATTGACCGACTTTTTATTACGGGTGAAGGATGGAGGGTCGAGGATGATGAGGTCGTATTTTTCCTCATGCTTACGGAGGAAATCAAAGGCGTTGGAGGTGACTGTTTCGATTTCAACGCCGGAAAGTTCCGCATTACGGGCGGTGGCAGCCGTGGCATCTGCGGAAATGTCGACGGCAAGGACGGATTCGGCGCCGGCTTTGGCGCAGGCGAGAGCAAATCCCCCCTGGTTGCAGAAAACATCGAGGACTTTCTTGCCCCGGGCATGCTTTGCGACTCGGGCGTAGGAATCCATGATATCGAGATAGAGCCCGGTTTTTTGTCCGTTGGCCGGATCGATTTCAAAGGTGGAACCCCCGTGCTCCACGGTGAAAGGAGCTGGCTGTTCTCCGTGCATCATTCGGATTTCGGGTTCGAGGCCTTCCGCTTTCCGCATTGAGGAGTCGTTCCTTAAAGTTACGGAGGTTGGTGAGAGGAGTTCCACAATGGCGGTCACGATCAGATCCTTTCGTTGATCCATTGCGAGAGTAGTCGTCTGGAGGACGAGGTGGTCGCCGTAGCGATCCAGAATGATTCCCGGGAGTCCGTCGGACTCGCTCCAGACGAGGCGGCAGAGGGAGAATTCGGTGTCGAGTGATTCCCGGTAGGCGATGGCCTGTCCGATGCGACGGGTGAAAAATTCCAAATCGAGTTTTTGGGTGCGCCTTGAGAAGCGACGGGCCACGATCTGGGAATCGGGGTTGTAAATGGCTGATCCCAGGGGGCGGTCCTTGAAATCCTTGAGACTAATGACGTCTCCAGGCTCCGGATTTCCGAAGGTTTTCTGGATTTCAGAGGCGTAAACCCAGTCGTGGCCGTGGAAGACGCGGGAGCGGGGCTTGATGATGAGACCTGGCATGGGCAGAGAGAAGAGTAGCCGGGCGCTAAGATCAAGCCTATGGAAGGGAACCTTTTCACTTGATCAACTGCCAATACGGCACTAAGCCCTCCTCACCAAATCTATGGGCCAGCAAACAAAAACCAAAGTCAAGCGCCGTCGCAGGAAGGATTACCTCAAGCGGAAGAAGAATCAGGCGCGCACCAGCGCTGCCGTGAAGAAGTCCGCCCCCAAGGCTGAGAAGGCTCCTGCCAAGAAGGCCGCCAAGAAAGCAACCAAGAAGGCTGCTGCCAAGAAAGCGACCAAAAAGGCTGCCAAGAAGGCGACCAAAAAGGCCGCTGCCAAGAAGGCCGCTGCTCCAGCGAAGAAAGCAGATGCTCCGGCAGCAGATGCCGATGCTCCTGCAGAGGAGAAGTAGAGTCAGGCTATTCGATCTTAATTTCAAAACCCACTCTGCTTCGGCCGGGTGGGTTTTCTTTTTTGTCCGATCGGTCATTCACCTGTATTGTCTTCCAATGAGTTCACAACCCAGTCTCGTTACGTTATCTTTGGCGATTGCGCAGGTGACGCTTCGGGAGCGGGCACGGCGGCGGAAGTTGATTGCCGGGGTGTTGATGGCGATTCTGGCGGTGTTTGTGGTGGGAAACTGGCCATTGGCGGATTTTTTGGGGGCGTCGATTTGGTTGATGTTGATTTGGTGGGGAGGCTGCGTCTTTTTGTGCTTCTTTTTGGCGTTGCTGGCGCTCTATGACGCATTGTCAGTGGTGAGGGAAGAGCGTGAGAAAATGGGGGTGGGGAAGGTTGAATTGCCCGAGGAGTGATTTGCGACTTGCGAGTCTTGTGGGGGCAAGCCATCCATCAGTCATGACACCTGAGCTTGAGCGACTTTTTGAGCATCTGCGCTTCCCGAGCATTTCGACAGATTCGACCCACGCAGGAGATGTGCGGGCGAATGCGGAGTGGCTGAAGGGGCAGTTTGAGGAGATGGGGCTGGCGACGGAGCTTCATGAGACGGCGAAGCATCCAATTGTGGTGGCGCGGAATGAGCACGTTGCGGGGAGACGGACGGTGCTGGTATACGGTCACTACGATGTGCAGCCGGTGGATCCGGTTGAACTTTGGGACTCGCCTCCTTTTGAGCCGGAGATCAGGGACGGGAAGATTTGGGGTCGGGGTGGTGCGGATAACAAGGGACAGCATTTTGTGCATCTATTGGGGGCGGAGCGGACGATCAGAGATGATGGTGGCCTGCCGTTGAATGTGATTTTTTTGATTGAGGGAGAAGAGGAGATCGGGTCGCCGAATTTGGTGCCATTTCTTGAGAAACATAAAGACGACCTGGCTTGCGATATTATTGCGGTGTCCGATACGGGGATGGTGGCTCCGGGAGTGCCTACGCTGGGTTACGGTTTGAGGGGGATTACCTGCCTGGAGGTGAAGGTGAAGGGCCCATCGGGTGATTTGCACTCGGGGGTTTATGGTGGATGTGTGGCCAATCCGGCATCGGCGGCGGCGCGGATGGTGGCGAGCCTTCATGAGAATGACGGGAAGGTTGCGGTGGCGGGATTTTACGATGAGGTCATTCCGCTGGAGGAGTGGGAAAGGAAGATGTGGGCGCAGGTTCCCGGGGCGACAGATGCCGACTTTTTGGCAGTGACGGGATCGCCAGAGGCATTTGGCGAGCCGGGTTACACGATGGCAGAGCGACTTTGGGCGCGTCCGACGATCGAGGTGAACGGTTTTGGTTCGGGCTATCAGGGTGAGGGATCGAAGACGGTGCTTCCTGCGGAGGCGATGTTTAAGCTCTCGTGTCGTCTGGTGCCGGGGCAGTGCCCGGACAAGGTGCAGGAGCAGGTGATTGCCCATCTGAAGCAACACACTCCGAAGGGGGTGAGGGTGGAAATTGAGAAGGGTCACTCGGGGAAGGCTTATCATAACGATCCGCACTCGATCTTTGGGAAGGCGGCGCAGCGGGCGTTGAAGGAGAGTTTTGGGAAAGAGCCGGTTTTGATCAGGGAGGGTGGAAGCATCCCGATCATTCAGGATATGAAGGAGATTTTGGGAGCGGATTCGCTCATGTTGGGACTGGCGTTGCCTGACTGCCAAATTCACGCGCCGAATGAAAACTTCTCGGTTGAGAACTTCGAGAAGGGTATTGAAATGAGCCGCGCGTTGTTGCGCGAACTAGCAAACTCATGAGTGAGGAGAAAAAAGACTTTATCCGCGCGATCATCGCGGGCGATTTGGAAAGAGGGAAGCATACGGCACCGATTACGCGGTTTCCGCCGGAGCCGAATGGTTATCTGCATATTGGGCACGCCAAGGCAATTGGGGTGAGCTTTGGTATCGCTGAGGAATATGCGGAGATTGGCGGGCGGTGCCATTTGAGATTCGATGATACGAATCCGGTGAAGGAGGACACGGAGTACGTGGAGTCGATCAAGAAGGATATCGCGTGGCTCGGATACGACTGGGGCGAGCATCTCTATTTTGCGAGTGACTACTTTGAGTATTTTTACGAGTGCGCGGTGGCTTTGATTGGGAAGGGGCTGGCATATGTCGATACGCAGACTCCGGAGGAAATTCGGGAGCAGCGCGGGACGGTAACGGTGCCCGGGAAGGAGTCGCCTCATCGATCGCGATCGGTTGAGGAGAATCTGGAGCTTTTTAAGAAGATGCGCGACGGGGGATTCAAGGATGGTGGCGCCGTGTTGAGGGCCTCGATCGATATGGCATCGGGGAATATGAACATGCGGGACCCGGTTCTTTATCGGGTGCTTCATGCGACGCATCACAAGACGGGCGATGCCTGGTGCATTTATCCGATGTATGACTTTGCCCATCCACTCGAGGATGCGAAGGAGCACATCACGCATTCTCTCTGTTCGCTGGAGTTTGAGAACCATCGGCCTCTTTACGACTGGGTGGTGTATCACTGTCCGACGGATTCGAAGCCCCGGCAGATTGAATTTGCGCGGTTAAACATCGGCTACACCGTGATGAGTAAGCGGAAGTTTATCCAGCTGGTGGAAGAAGGGCATGTATCGGGTTGGGATGATCCGAGGATGTCGACGTTGAGCGGAATGAGAAGGCGTGGGTATCCGCCGGAGGCGATTCGCCTCTTTGTGAAGCGGGTGGGGCTGACGAAGCAGAATTCTCTGACCGATCTTTCGCTGCTGGAGTTTGAGATTAGGGACTACCTGAACAAGGTTGCCTTGCGGAAGATGGCGGTGCTTGATCCGGTGAAGGTCGTCGTTACGAACTACCCGGAGGATGGAGGCGAACTGGTAACCATCCCCAATAATCCCGAGAATGAGGAGGACGGTGAGCGGGAGTTGAGTTTTGGCCGGGAAATCTGGATCGAGCGGGATGACTTTCTGATTGATGCGCCCAAGAAATTCTTCCGATTGAAGCCGGGTGGAGCGGTGCGTTTGCGTGGCGCTTACATCATTCAACATCAGGGCCATGTAGTGGATGCCGACGGGAAGGTGACCGAGATTCACTGTGAGTTCATTCCTGATACGATCGGGCAGCCTGCTCCGGAAGGAGTGCAGTGCCGAACGGCAATTCATTGGGTTCCGGTGAAGGAAGCTGTGGATGCCGAAGTGCGCTTGTATGACCGACTTTTCTCGGAGGAGGTGCCGGATAGTGCCGAGGGAGGTTTCCTTGCGGCGCTCAATCCTGAGAGCCTGGTGGTGCTTCAGGGGGCGAAGGTTGAGCCGGGTCTTGCGTCGATGGAGCCTGGCGAGCGTTGCCAGTTCGAACGCCTTGGGTATTTCTGCGCGGACAGCGAGGATCATGATCCTGCGAAGCCCGTGTTTAATCGAATCGTGACTCTGCGGGATTCGTGGGGGAAAAAGCATTAATTTTGTGAGTCAGCGAGCATCGTGGATAGGACACCGGTACTGGGTAGCGGTGGTCTTTTTTTTGCTCGCAGGGGCACCGGGTTTTTGGTTTCCGGCCCTGAGTAATGTGCTGGATAGTTACGGTCTGGGTGAGTGGACCGAGGTGGCATTTTTACTCCCCAGTGTGATGGGGATGGTGACGCCAATGATCCTTGGGGCCCAGGTGGATCAGAGATTTCAGGCCCAGAAGGTTTTGGGGATTGTGATGATCAGCGGTGCGGTCTTTTTGTTTCTGGCGTTCTATGCGATTGAGAAAGGGTGGGGAGGAGGATGGTTCATCACCTTCTTTGCGATCAACGCCTTCATCAGTGCTCCGGCGTGGTCCTTGCTGATAACGATTGCCTTGGCCGGGCTTGATGATCCGAAGAAAACCTTTGGGCTTTATCGGGTCTGGGGGACTTTGGGTTGGATGATTGCGGGAGGGATCGTGAGTTTTGCAGAGATCGATTTTTCTCCGGCGACGGGCCAGATTGCGTCGGGGCTACGGGTGGTGGCCGGGGTTTGTTGTTTCTTGATGCCGGTGGTGATTCCAAAGGGAGCGGCGAAATCGCTGGGCGATGCGCTGGGGTTTGGAGCGGTGAAGATTCTGAGAGATCGGGATCAATTGGTCTACTTTGTGACGGCCTTCATTTTTCATATTCCATTGGCTTCGCTTTATATCCATACGCCGATGATGCTCCGCGAGATGGGGGTGACGGCGGTGAGCGGGACGATGGCGGTTGCGCAAGTGGTGGAAACATTTGCGATGCTGAGTATGGGCTTCGTAATTGCCCGGTTTCGGGTGAAGTGGATTTTGTTTGTGGCGATCTTTTTCGGCTTGGCCCGTTATGCCCTTTGCGGGGTGGGGGATCACTTTGGTCAAATTGGCTGGGTGATTTTAGGGGTGATGCTGCATGGGATTTCGTGGACCTTTTTCGTGGAGGCCGGACGGGTGTTTATTGATCGGCGGGTGGAGCCGGGAATGCGTGGTCAGGCCCAGGCCCTCATGAGCTTTGTGAGCTCAGGTCTGGGCGGGGTGCTTGGAGTGCTCGTGGTGAAATATCTTCACTCGACTCTGGTGGACGCCCCGGGAGCCCCGGGCTGGGTGGCCTACTGGAACGCGTTGACCCTGATGTGCCTGGTCGCCTTGGGGCTTTTCGGTTTTGGGTATCGAGGTCTCAAAGGTCGGCCAGAAGACGAGTGAACCAATCGGCTCCGGCTTCGAGGTCGGCGATCGAGATGAACTCGTCCGCGGTATGGGCCTGGTCAATGGAACCCGGGCCAATGCAGATGGAGGGGAGACCGGCAGCCGAGAGGTGCGCGGCATCAGAGAACCAAGGAGCTCCGGAGAGCTTGAGTTGCGGGTGAATTGTAGCGAGCCGTTGAAGCCAAGGATGATTCGGGACCATGTCCATGGGTGGGAATTCGGAGGCATCGGCAAGGGTGACACCCGATCCTTCGAGAAAGTCAGCAAGGTGCTGAGTGGCTGTTTTTTCGACAAGCATCTCCGGGACGGTGCGGAAATCCAAGGTGGCGGAGGCTGAGTCGGGAACGATATTGGTCCGGCTGCCACCTTGGATAGTGCCGATATTGACCGTGCCGCCTCCGAGAATGGGGTGAGTGAATTCAGCAAGCCGGGGGGCGAACTCTTGCATGAGGCGGTGAAGCGTGCCGGTGAGGGCGAGAATGGCATTTTCACCGAGATGTGGTTGGGAGGCGTGAGTGGCTTGGCCTTTGGATTCGAGGGTGGCCCACAGACAGCCCTTGGTGCAGTAGACGGCCTCCAATGATGTGGGTTCGCCGATGATGGCGAACTCGTAGTCCGACGCGTGATTTTTCGCAAAATGGCGGGATCCCGGTTGGCTGGATTCCTCGCCCATGAAGCCGACAAAATCGATCCCAATATCCATGTCCGCGAGGCGGTGTGCGTTCTGTTTGATCCCCCAAAGCATGGCCGCCATTGGGCCCTTGGTGTCAGAAGCGCCCCGGCCCCATATTTTTCCTTCGCGAATTTCGGCGGCGAATGGGTCGATGGTCATGCCAGTGATACTCACGGTATCGAGATGCGGTCCAAGGAGAATGCGGGGCCGGGAGTCGCTACCCGGTGCACGGGCAATCAAGTTGGGACGGCCTGATTCTATTTCTTCCAATTCACACTGGTAACCAAGGGGTTTCAGGTAATCGGCGAGGAAATCAGCCATTGCGGCTTCTCCTCCCGGGGAGCTGCCGGGGTCACCATCGGGGTTGACCGAAGGGATCCGGATCAAGGATTGGAGCAACTCGACGACCGATTTCATGAAAGAGAAATAGCGTGAATTGCGTTGTAAGGAATCTTTTAGTCTTGGCAACTTAAGCTAGGGCAGTTCACATCTGACTTATGAAAAACCGCATCACACTCGGATTTACAATTCTGGCTCTTCTCAGCTTTGCCTGGATGAGTTTCGCCAAGACGGAAACCCCTTCTGACCAGGGGAAACTGAAGGTTCTTATTCTGGATGGGCAAAATAACCACAATTGGCAATCGACGACTCCGGTCATGAAGCATGCTTTTGAATCGAGCGGGCGATTCACAGTCGACGTATCAACGAGCCCAGGGAAAAAGGGCAGCGAGGCGGAATGGGCCAAGTGGAGACCGGAATTTGCAAAATATGATGTGGTTGTTTCGAACTACAACGGGCAAATGTGGCCCGGTGAAGTACGCGACGGGTTTGTGAAGTATGTTAAAAATGGCGGCGGGTTCGTTGTCGTCCATGCCGCTGACAATGCGTTTGGTCTCTGGCCTGAATATAATGAGATGATTGGTCTGGGTGGCTGGGGAGGGCGGAATGAGAAATCTGGGCCTTACGTCTATTTTAAGGGGGACGATCTGGTCCGTGACGAATCGAAAGGTAAGGGAGGAAATCACGGGCCACAGCATGAGTTTGTGGTGACGAATCGGGCTGCGGATCACCCTGTGACCAAGGGGATGCCTGAGAAATGGCTTCACACAAAAGATGAGCTCTACGACATGCTCCGCGGGCCTGCGAAGAATATGACGATTCTGGCGACGGCTCCCAGTGAGAAGACCAAGCGTGATGAGCCGATGCTGATGGCGCTTGATTACAATCAGGGACGCGTTTTTCACACGACGTTGGGTCATGCGGACTATTCGATGCTTTGCAAGGGATTCTATACCACTCTTCAGCGTGGAGCGGAATGGGCCGCTGGCGAGGAAGTGACCGTGGCGTGGCCCAAGGATTTCCCTTCGGAAGATAAAATCTCTCCGGTTGAACTTCCCGAGTAGATGGGATTGCTTCTTTCGGGGGCAATTGGGCTCCCGTTAATTGGTGCGGCACTTCACCCGTTGCTTGGGTGGTGCATTCAGCGGGGTTCGGTCGCAGGTGTTAGGCTGGGCCTGATTGTTGGGATCGCCAATCTGATCACGGCTCTGATATTTTTCGCCTACCTCCGGCCGGAGATGGAGTTCAAGATCAGCGGCAAGGATTGGTTGGCGATTGGCAATGGAGGCCTCTTTTTTCTGGGGCAGTGGTTTTCGATCCAATCGGTGAAATCGGGTGACTTGGCGGTTCATTCATCCGCATTGGGGGTGAAGGTGCTGATCGTTGCATTGTTTTCGATTTTGGTTGGGCTGGAGTCCGGGACCACGGGTCTCATTGCGGGGGTCATTCTTTCGGTGGTTTCCGTGTTTCTGGTGGCCGGGGGAAGTGCCGAAGGATGGAGGATTCACCGCAAAACTGTGTGGCTGACATTGGTAGCTTGCCTCTTTTTTGGAATGAACGATTTTTTGACCGGTTGGCAGGCTCAAGATATCGGAGGCGAGCGGTGGTTGTGTCTCATGATGGGGACAAGCGGTGTGATCTCCTTGGGATTCGTGTTCCGAAGAAGGGAGTCATTGAGATTCGTTGCGACAAAGCCAGGTGTGGCGCTTATCGTGTTGGGAGCGGGGTTGGCGCTGGGTGTGCAGGCACTCTGTGTGAACATTGCCTTCAGTGAATATAGACAACCTGCTTTGAGTAATGTTTTCTACGCTTCCCGCGGATTGATGGCGGTGCTCTTTCTGCTGATGATTGGAAAGAAGGCCGATGTCAGATTCCGTGGCAGGCAAATGGCGGGGTCATTTCTAATGATAATCGCTCTGGCGCTTGTCCTCATGTAGGCACGGTGGATTATTCTCCTTGAGGGATACCTGAGCAGGTGTCATCAGTAGTTCGCTTATGAAAAAAGTAATGTTTGTTTTCGTCTCAGCTGCAGCTTTTGCGCTGGCTTCCTGTTCATCCACCGTCACCAGCAGCTCGTGCTGTTCGAAAGACGGGTGTAATTCTTCCGCTTCCAGCAAGTGTGCGAAAGGATGTCAAAAGAGCTGCTGCGCGAGCAAATCCAACTAAGACACATCATCTTTAGCCGATTGGAGTGGTTAACGGTTGGTTGCCATTCTCCACACCAAAAGGCCCCAAATTTCTGTTGGGGGAACAGCAGAATGCAAGAGGTTGGCTCTCCGGAGCCGGCCTCTTGCAATGTACAGACTTTTGCATCTAGATGTTCTGCAAGGCGAGCTTCTTCATTTGCCCAGCCATCAGGGTGAGCGCATTGGCCCGCGTAGGAGCGAGGTGCTCTTTCAAGCCCGTCTGATCGATAAAAGAAAGGTCGGCTTTAACGATTGCCTCCGGAGTTTCCTGATCGAGGATTCGAACAAAGAGCGCGATCATTCCTTTGGTGATGACGGAGTCTGAATCTGCGAGGAAATGCATTATTCCATCCCGAAATTCTCCTGTTAACCAGACCTGGGACTGGCAGCCCTTGATGATGGTATCGGGGGTTTGGAGAGCCTCATCCATAGGCGGAAGCTTCTTGCCCAGGCCAATGACGTATTCGTATCGCTCGGTCCAATCCTGAAAGAGATCGAGTTCTTCGAGAAGCTCCTGCTGTTTTTCTGCAATGGTCACGGCGGAGAGGTAGGCGAGGATGCGAATAAAATCAACGTAGCATCCGAAGAGCTTTATCGAGGGCTACTCCAAAGGAATTGATTTCATCGATGGTGTTGTAGGCCGCAACGGACGCGCGGAGGGTTCCCTGAATGCCGAAGCGTGCCATGAGTGGTTGGCAGCAATGATGTCCGGTCCGGAGAGCGAATCCCATGCGGTCCAGGAACGTTCCGAGGTCGTAATGATGGACTCCTTTGACATTAAATGAAAGTGATCCAGCCCTGTTGGATGGACCGTAAAGGGTGACGTCCTTCATTCCTCCTACGATGTCCGCGGCGGCCTGAATGAGGGTGTTTTCATGGGTCGCTATTCGATCTATTCCCAAGTTATTCACATAGTCAAAGGCAGCGGCCAGTGCGATTCCCCCTTCAATATTCGGGGTTCCGGCCTCAAATTTGAAGGGGGGATCGTTGTAAGTGGTTTTCTCGAAAGTCACCTCCTTGATCATTTCGCCACCACCTCGCCAGGGTGGCAATTCTTCAAGGAGTTCATGGCGTCCAAAGAGGATCCCCACTCCAGTGGGCCCGTAAACCTTGTGTCCTGAAAATGCGTAAAAATCACAATTAATTGACTGAATATCAACTGATTGGTGGGGTATCGATTGCGCTCCATCGATAAAGGTGAGAGCGCCTGCCTTCTGAGCCTGTGAACAAATGTGAATAACATCATTCACCGTGCCAAAGGCGTTTGAGACATGGTTGACCGCCACCAGTTTGGTCCGCTCATTGAGAAGGGCATCGTAGGCCTCAAGGTCGAGGGTCCCGGAATCAGTGACAGGAATCACTTTGAGAGTCATTCCCAGTCGTTCACAAAGCATCTGCCAAGGCACGGTGTTCGAGTGGTGCTCCAGTCCGGAAATGATGATTTCGTCCCCTGAAGAGAATTTATCCGAGCGACCAAGGGACGAGGCCACGAGATTGACCGAATCCGTGGTGCCGGAGGTGAAGATGATTTCTTCGGGGCGGGAGGCATTAAGATGGCGGGCAATTGTCAAACGTGCGTTCTCGTGCGCACCGGTTGCTTGCTGGGCGAGATGGTGGACCCCGCGATGAATGTTGGAATTGAGGGTCTCGTAATAGTGCCTTGAGGCATCAAGGACTTGGACAGGTTTCTGGGAAGTGGCTGCGTTATCGAGATAGACCAGAGGTTGCCCGTGGACCTTGGCGGCCAATATGGGGAAGTCAGGTCGAATCGCATTGGGATCAAGCTTGCTCACACCGGAAGAGAACCACGATTTTTGTGAATTGCACGAATAACCTGAAAGGGAAGTGGGCTTGTGTTCTCTTTGGTTTACCCGCAGAACAGGCCTGTGATTGACGGTTGGACGGCATGGATATTGGTGGGACTTGCCGCGCTTTGTGTCGGGCTGGGAAAAGCGGGGTTTTCCGGGATCGGATTGATTCCCGTCTTCATCATGGCTGAGTTATTCGGGAAGGCCTCGGTAGGGGTGTTGCTCCCTATGTTGGTGGTTGCGGATGTGAGTGTTTATCCGATGTTCCGAAAATATGCCTCCTGGGCGCCGGTCTGGCGTTTGCTTCCGCCCGCGCTGATTGGAATGATCGCGGGATACTTCATTCTTGATTGGCTGCCGGAGGAGCACGCCAAGCCCACCATTGGCGGGATTATTCTGATCATGGTGATTCTTCAGTTGGCGCGGCGTTTTAATCCGAATGGGTTTGAAAAGATGGCAAATTCCGGGGGATTTGGGATGGGGGCTGGTGTTGGCGCCGGAGTGGCGACAATGATTGCGAACGCAGCGGGGCCGGTGTTTCAGCTTTATCTGATCTCCAAACGGGTTCCCAAAATGGAGCTCATTGGGATCGGAGCCCGATTCTTCCTCCTAATCAACATCATCAAATTGCCCTTCATGGGGGGCTTGAGTTTTACGACATCGGAGACGTTGCTTCTCAATCTCAAACTGGTGCCACTGATTCTGATGGGAACCTTTTTTGGTCGCCACCTGCTTCAGTTTATTTCACAGCGGGTTTTTGAGTGGATGGTGGTGGGGTTTGCGGTGCTGGCAGGTGTCCGTCTTATCAGTGGCGCTTTTCTTTAACGCCAGGAAGGACCGCCGCTTCCATTGATTTGCTGAATCCGTTGGTAATTCTGGAATGCGAGGAAACCGAAGAGGATTGCCACAAAAAATGAATTGAAGATCAGAAATCCGATGAGGGCGGTCACAATTCCGGTGTAGAGGCCGACTTTGTACACTTTCAGTAGTGATGGTTGGAAGGTGGCGTAGGCTTGGCCACCGTCGAGCGGGTAGACAGGCAGCAGGTTGACCAGGCTCCACCAGAAATTGAACATGATAAGACCCCGAAGAAGGGCGAAGGTGACATTGTGCATGTCGAAGAAAGCGGCGCCACTTCCGAGAAGGAGGTCCTGGGATCTGGTGACGATGAAGATGATGACGTCGAGACCATCGACTAGGCCATATCGGGCAACACAGTAGAGAATAATGCAAAGGAAGAAGGTCAACCCGGCACCGGGGCCCGCGAGAACCATGTATAGGGTCTGTTTTTTTGTCAGGGAGGCATTGGGGTATGCGAGGCCACCCATTGCCCAAAGCCGGATGTGGGGCTGTCGACCTGAGAATTTACGGGCGGTGAGCGCATGTCCGAATTCATGGATGAGGATCGAGAACAGGAGAACCAGCATCCAGAGGAGGGCTTGGATAAAGTCTTCGCGGCTGTTCATGCGGAAACCGCCTCCAAGAAGAAAACCGGTTAGCCAGAACCAAGGTTCGATCCGGACGGGGATGCGGAAAAGGGTAAACTCGAACACGTGGGGAGGTTAGGTCGGCGGCTCAAAAGGCGCCACTAGAAAAGGCCTGCCGCGTGAGCGACAGGCCTTTTCACTGCAAGGGTCGAGCAGCAGAAAAAACGGTTAGAATTATAGTTAACGCTTGCGACGGGTCACAAGTGCACCAAGAGCAAGAATGCTCATAGAGGCGGCTGATGGCTCGGGGACGGTGCAGATGATGCAAGCACCGAGACTCAGGTGGGTATCGTAGGTGATCTGCTCACTCCTCTCGAAGGTGGAGCCACCATCAAGAGAGTAGAGATACTGAAGGTTCTCAGGAAGACCCGAGGCGCCACTTTTCTCATCACGCACGAGGACGTCGGTCGCATCAAAGACGTAGTTCCCTTTGTCATCCTTCTTAAGAGCATAAGGAGACTTGGTGTCACCGGCCTGAAGATACATTCCGAATCTTTCGCCAGCCTTTTCCTCGATTGCGGCAGCCGCCTTAACACCTTCTTCATCCAAGCAAACGCTTACAGTGAAGGTGGCCTTTTCAACTTTGCAGTTGGGGTCATCGGTGGTGATGACGGGATTTCCGAAGAGGAGGGCGGAAGGATTGTTGTTTGTGTTGAACTGAATGGCGCCATTGGCGACGGTCCAGTTGACATCAGCTTGGTTCCACGCAGTGGTGATGGCGAACGAGCCGGAAGGGTTTCCGGAGAGTTCGCTGTCAGGATCCCAGGTGACTCCATCGTAGGTGCCTTCGAAGGTGCCGGAGCCGGAAGATCCCGGGAGGGGATTGCCAGGGCTATCCAGAACCGAAAGGCTATTGATGGTGAAGCATCCCGACTGTGTGGTCTGAGCTGCGGCTGATCCAATGATCGTGAGGGTGAGTGCGGATGCACTGAGGATATTTTTCATTTGATATTATTGGGGGGGTTGTTTTGCGAAGGGGGGGTCCCGCTCGACAACTGACTCTTCGTTACGTTCATTTTTTTGTCAAAAAAAAGCAGGGTGTTGTGGAGAACGTCCAATTTTCAAGAAAGTCAGCAGGCATTTGATTTCGCTCAACCCTTTATTTTATATAGAGTTCAGGAGACTGTTTGGTCCTGTTGATGTTTCGGATTATTAAGAACTAGGCCTAATTTTAAAAATACATCGACCCTTATAAACATTCAAAATATGGCTTTATAGGAGTCTTGAATGCCCCGAAGGATGGGTAATCCGGCGGAGTAATTATCTTAAGAGTAGTCGCGACGAGGTCTTTTCTGAGCGATTTGCCCGGTAGATGGGTAGGTCGCCCCATTGTCGCCCCCCCAATTTTTCTCAATCCGGATGGCCGGCTTGAGGTTGGGGGACCGACGAAATCCCGAAGTTAACTATGGGCCTGAGGTCGATTATCACGATCATCGCACCAAGTGAGGCGATGGTTTCACGACGTTTTGTGAAGGCGGAATCCCTTTCGAGAAGGAATTTCAGATTACGGGTTCCCGTCAATAAGTGCCTGAAAGTCCTGTTCGTCGAGAATGGTGACGTTGAGAGATTCGGCTTTGGTGCGTTTGGAACCACCTCCTTCACCGGCGAGAAGGTAATTGGTTTTTGCCGAAATCGATCCGCTCACTTTACCTCCAAGTGCTTCGATGCGTTTTTTGAACTCCGGACGAGGGGCGGAGAGTGAGCCTGTGAGAACAAAGGTGAGTCCAACGAAAGGATGATCCGGACTGGGGGTGGAGACCGGAACTGGGGCGAAATTCTCGGAGATCGGATCGATGGCGAGTTCGTTGAGTCGGGTGATCACTGATTTTCCAGCTTCTGACTGGAAAAAATTGAGGAGGCTCTTTGCCGAGACGGGTCCCAGGCTGTCTTCGATCTGGAATTCGGCGAGACGAGGGTGGTTTTCCTTTTTGCGTTTTGATTTGGAAAGCTCTTCGAATTCGGGGAGGCCGGCGAGATCGGCGATGATTTGGGAATCCGGGAGGTCGGAAAGTTTTTGATGGAGACGTGAGAGTTCCCGGGCCCCTGATTCCCCGATGTGGGAGATGCCCATGGCAAAGAGCCAGCGGTGAAGTGGCATTTGCTCGCGAGCACGATCAAGGGACTTGAGCAGGGTGACTGCCCTTTTCTCGCCGAAGCGTCTTTCTTTTGAGGTGGTTTCCCCTGATTTGGAGCGCGCGGGATCGAGCATGAGATTGGCTAGCTCCTCTTCCTGAAGGGTGAAGAGATCGAGGGGAGAGGAGGCCAGTCCGCTTTCGACGAGCTTGATGGCGACCGATTCACCCAAGCCATCGAGGTCGAGCGCTTTCCGTTGGGCGAAATGAGTGATGCGGGTGACTGCCTGAGCAGGGCAGGCGAAATTGGTGCATCGCCAGGCGACGAAGCCTTCTTCGCTCTCGATGGGGCCATGGCAGGAAGGGCATTGGTGGTTGAGGGCGGAGGGAAGGTGGTAGGGAGTGGCGGAAGCTGGACGCTTGGCGAGAACCACCTGGACGACAGAAGGAATGATTTCGCCCGCTTTTTCAACGACTACGGTATCGCCGATTCGGACGTCCTTTCGCTCAATTTCCTCCTGGTTGTGGAGGGTTGCGCGCGAAACAGTGGTTCCTGAGACGAAGACAGGATCCAGTTCGGCGACTGGGGTGAGCACTCCGGTGCGTCCGACCTGAATGGTAATGTCTTTGAGGAGGGTTTCTTTTTGCTCGGGAGGGAATTTGAAGGCGGCTGCCCAGCGGGGTGCACGGGAAGTGAAGCCAAGCTGTTCGCGTTGCGGAAAATCGCTGACCTTGATGACAGCGCCGTCAGTTCCGTAGGGGAGGGAGTGCCGTTTTTTGTCGAGTTCCTCGATGGCGGAGTATAATTCCTCCAAATTGGTAGCGGTCCAAATTGGGGTATTCCGCCGGATGGAGAAGGAGTCGAGGAGGATATGGTAGTCGGTTTCTGAATCGAGATTGGCTCCTTCGTGGGCACCCAGTCCGTGAGCCAGAAAATCAAGTGGGCGTTTGGCGACCTCTTTTGAGTCGAGAAGCTTGAGAGAACCGGCAGTGGCGTTACGAGGATTTACGAAAGAGGGGAGCCCTTCTTCGTCGCGTTGTTCATTGAGCTTGGCGAAGCCTTCCGCGGGCATGAAGATTTCGCCGCGAACTTCGAGAAGTGGCGGGACATTGGGGCCCGAAAGGGTGAGGGGGATCGAGCGAATGGTGCGGACATTGTTGGTGATGTCATCTCCCGATCTGCCATCACCGCGAGTGAGTGCATATTCGAGATTACCATTCCGGTAGACCAACGAGCAGGCAACACCGTCGATTTTTGGTTCCACGGTGAGTGCGATGGGATCGGGGCCGAGAGTTTTGTGGAGGCGGTTGTGGAAGTCGCGCACTTCGTCTTTTTCGAAGATGTCATCAATGGATAACATCGGTTGAAGGTGGGGACGGGTGGTGAACGAGTCGAGGGGAGTGCCGCCAACGCGTTGGGTGGGTGAGTTGGGGTCGGCAAATTCAGGGTTTGCTTTCTCGAGGTCCTCGAGCTCGCGAAAAAGGCGGTCGTATTCGGTGTCGGTGATCTCGGGGGCGGCTTCCTGGTAGTAAAGCCGGTTGTGGCGGTCGAGTTCAGCCCGAAGTTCCTTGATACGTGCTTCAAAAATCACGCCGAAGGATGCGCGGAGTCCTGCAGCGGGTCAAAGCAGAACACGATGGACGGCACGGAAAACGAGCGCTCCGAAGAAACCGCCAAGGGTATCCGCGAGCCAATCGCCGGGATCATTGCCAGTGCGATTAGCGAAGAAGGACTGATGCCATTCATCAAAGATTCCGACGATGGAAAGAATGACAGCCACGACGAGGATGATCTTTGTCCATGGGAGCCGATCTTTTCTGAAGTATAGGGCGGCCGAAAAAAGTCCTCCTCCCCCAAAGAAGTAGCCAAAGTGAACAACCTTATCGATGTGAGCAAATTCGAACCCGAAGAAGAAATTGGTCGAGGGATGAAATTTGTCTCCGTGAGAGAGCAGGTTGAGGACGATGAACCACAGGATGAGACAGCAGGTCCAAAAACCGCATGTGCGGATTCTGTCGGGGAATCGGGGCATGGACGGACCTTATTTGTCGGAATCGCCCGGTTCGCTGCGACGCATTTCGTCTTCCATTCGCTCGGAGAGCCATTGCTTCATCATCGACTGGTAGTTGAGGAAACGCGAGCGAGCGATACGTTTGATGCGCGAGAGCATGCGAGGATCAAAGCGCAGGGTAATGGTGGTGGACTCGCGGGAGTCCGGGGCGTGGATGGAGGCGTTAATGAGGCGCGGGTTGAGGCCGTGCTTGCTCCAGAATTCGGCTTCATCTTCGTCTGAATCAAATTCGGGGACTTCGCTCCAGGAGGATATGGTGTTCATCGTCTGGTGAATGGTTATTTGATTTCAGCGAGTTTGCGGTCGTAATAGGCGGATTCGTCTTCGCTCATTTCACGGGCGCCGATGACGCGAGCGCGTTTTCCATCGGTCCAAAAACAAAGGAAGAGGGATCGATTGCCGATGGTTCGGCCCAAGAGGTAGAAGCGGGTTTCTCCGTCTTCACGGTCGGTATCCGGGATGAGGCGGATCGAAAAGGGGTCCTCGAAGATCTCCTCGATTTCATGAGGCTTGATAAACTTGGTATCAAACGGGGTATCTGCGAAATCGAGGTCCATGGGAAATTGGTTGATTTAGGAAACCATACCTTTCATGAGTAGGAAAGGGTAATCTCTTGGTGGGGTTGGGACTAGATGGTGATGAGACCGTCAAAAACGAAGTCTGCGGGGCCCGTCATGGTGATGTTCGCAAACCGTTGGTCATCGAGGGGATCAAAGGCGATCTCAATGTCATCCCCACCCCGGACGGTGATGTAGATGGGCGAGGGGGCACCAGTGAGGAGGTGATGGATCAATGCGCAGGCCGTGATTCCCGTGCCGCAGGCAAGGGTTTCGCCTTCGACTCCGCGCTCATAGGTGCGAACGAGAAGGTGGTTAGGCTTCAATGCTTGGGCGAAGTTGGCATTCGTGCCCTTGGGTTGATAGTGGTCGTGGTAGCGGATGGCGGCGCCATTTCCGACGATGTCGGTGGATTCGACGTCTTGAACGAAAGCGACGGCGTGGGGGACTCCGGTATTGAGATTGTGAACGGGGACACCAAGAGAATCGATTTGAACCGGGGAGTTGAGCTCCAGCCCGAATGGCTCCGACATTTCGATGCGGACGTTTTCACCGATGATTTCGGCACGTAGAGTACCAGCGATCGTCTCGAAGGTGAGATCGGTGCGGTCGCCTCCGAGGAGGCGGGAGGTGAATCGACCAAAACAGCGGGCACCGTTGCCACACATTTCGGCTTCGCCGCCATCGGCATTGTAATAGCGAAACTTCACGTCAGCGCCTTTTTCTGCGGGTTCAACGGCAAGGAGGCCGTCGGCACCGACGCCCCGGTGGCGGTCACAAAGTTTTTCAATTTGATCGCGGGAAAGCGAAATATCGAGGGAGCGATTGTCAATGACGACGAAGTCATTGCCAGCTCCGTTCATTTTGGTGAAAGAGAGATTCATGGGAGATTGATCGTGTTCGAATTGGACTTTCGCAAGGAGAATCAAGCGTTGTGAGTGGCTTCAATCAACGGGGTGACGAACTCGCGAAGGCGCCGGGCGACATCGGTCTCGTTGGCATTCATTTCGACAGTCTTGACGATCGCGGAACCGACGATGACTCCGTCGGCCTTGGAAGCGACCATCGCGGCGTGTTCGGGATTGCTGATACCGAAGCCCACGCAGATTGGAGTATCGGTGTGGGCGCTGATGCTGGAGACCAGTTCTCCAATCGATTCCGAAGGCGCGGAATGGCCTCCCGTGACTCCGGTGCGGGAGAGGGCGTAGATAAAACCTTGGGAGGATTGGGCGAGTGATTTCTGGCGATTCGGGGGAGTGGTCGGGGCGATGAGGTGAATGTGGTGTAGTTCCTGATCCCCGGAGAAATCAACATTTCCTTTGGCCTCGGAGGGAGGGAGATCGAGGAGCAGGATGCCATCGGCGCCGGCTGCAGCGGCATCGTGATGGAATTTCTGGTATCCGTAGGCGTAAATTGGGTTGAGGTAGGTGAAGAGAACGAGGGGAGTTTCATGGGTTTCCCTGAATGCGCGGATCAGATCGAGAATGCGGTGGGTGTTCATGCCGGACTTCAGGGCTCTGTCGGCGGCCATTTGGTTAACAATGCCGTCAGCCATGGGATCCGAGAACGGGACTCCGAGTTCGATAATATCCGCGCCCGCATCTGCAAGAGCGAAAAGGATCTCGAGGGATCGGTCGAAGTCAGGGTCGCCGCCACAGACATAGGCAACGAAAGCCTTTTGAGAGGACTTACGGAGGCGGGCAAAGGTGGTGTCGATTCGGTTGGCCATTGATTTGTGGTGAACTTGGCGATGGACGAGAGGAGAGACAAGCCTATCCTCGCAGCCAAGACCTTCAATTATGCGTGCCCGAATCATCAAAGACTTCCGTTTTGAAGCCGCTCATACTCTTCCGAGTCTTCCCGGTGACCACAAATGCCGACAAATGCATGGCCACAGCTTTAAGGTGGAAATCCATGTGGAGGGTGAGGTGAATCCGGCTATCGGGTGGGTGTATGACCACAAATGTATTTCCGAGGCCATGAAGCCATTGCTGGATATGATGGATCACTCTTACTTGAATGACATTGAGGGATTGGAGAGCCCCACAATTGAGATTATGGCAGCCTGGTTCTGGCGCAAACTGGAAAAGGATCTGGCCGGCCTCTGTGAGATCGTGATTTACGAAACTCCGACGGCCCGTTGCTCGTTTAAGGGTGAGTTCTAGGGGGAGAGGGCGGAATTAGGTGAAACTAGTTTACGATGTAGATTGACTCTTTGTGCGGACTTCTCTATTAGGGGGGAATGAGGGAAATATCGAAATTATCAAAATCTCTGGCCCTGACCGTTCCGGTGGCTGCTTCGTTGGTTGGGTCGGATTTGGAGGCTGCGGCCTATATTAAATTTGACGGTGTTGATGGGGAGGCGACCTCTCCAGGTGGCGATGGGTTTATCAAGATCGAGTATTACAAGATCGAGATTGACCGGAGTGGGCCGAACGGGGCCGCTGCCTTTAAGAATGTTGTGGTGGCTCTTCCCATGGAAAAGGCGTCGCCCAACCTGATGCTCTCCTGCGCGACCGGTGCGGTTCTTAAGAACGCCACCCTATACGTTACAAGGACGGGGAGCGATGGGACGGAAAACACTTTCCTGAAGATTGAGTTCACCAAGGTCGTGATCGACAGCTATCGAACCACCGGTGATGGCGGAGACGATCGCCCGGTTGATGAGGTGACACTTGGATACACGGAGGTTGAATGGACCTACAATGTGCGGGATGCCGGCGGAAAGGTGATTGAGGTCATCAAGACCCCAACGCTTTCCACAGTGCCCAGATAAAATCGGCTGGCCCGAGTGAACCACGATTGTCCGATGAAACTGCGAAGCTATTTTAAAGCGCTTATCCTGATGGTGGCGATTGTGCCTATACCGTCGGTTCAAGCGGCACAATTCTACCTGAAATTGGGCGACATCAAGGGGGAAGCCAGGGCTGAGGGGTTTGAGGGGTGGATTAAGGCCGAATCATTGGGTTTCGATGGAATTGTGGCAGGTAAGGGGGGCGGTGCCATCAGGGTGATGAAGCGAATCGATGCCGCTACACCTCTGATATTGACGGCAATCTCGACCGGAAAATACATTCGGCAGGCCGAGATTGTGCTGATCGAAGACGGTAAGGAGGGTGAAGTCCGAAATTTTGCGGTGCTCAAGCTGCGGGATGTGGTGATCGCCGGGGTTTCTCAGGAGGTATTGGAAAAGGGGGAAGGTCATTTGGAGGAAGTGACCTTGGCGTTTCGCACGATCCTTTTCAGTTATCCTTCAGCCGATGGTGAGGACTCACCGAAAGTGGCTGATCTTGGTGGAGATTTGGATTCCGATGGGGATGGAATGACTGACGACTACGAAAGATTCCACGGGTTCGATCCTGCCGTGAATGATTCCGGTTTGGATTCAGACAAGGATGGCCTTACCAATTATCAGGAATTTAAACTTGGGTTAAACCCCAAGTCGGCACGATCTTTATTTGAAACAAGGGGGCGACCTTCATCGAAGGATCCTTCAAAGTTCCGCCTTGAATGGGAAACGAAGCCCGGGACGGTTTACGATGTCTATTTCACGTCGGATCTTGGCGAGCCATTCAAATTCATCGAGCGTATCACGGCTGCCGATTTTGATACGGCATGGGAGGTCGGAACCGGTGGTTTAAAAGGGTTCTACCAGGTTCGCTCGGTGTTGGAATGACGTCTATCACGTTTAATGATCTCGATGAGTGGAATCCGGAAGCCTTTCTGGATGACTTGAAAGCGGGGGGGTATTCAATTGAGCTGCTTGGATTAAGCAGCGGGGCGTCGCTGGAGATTGCGAAGATTCGTCCAAAGAGTCAGGAGCAAGAGGTTCTGAGCCGTTTGTTTTTGGCGGGGGAAGGTGTTTCGGAATCAGAGGTGCGACAAAGTCTCCCAAGGAGTTATCAATCGATTCGGGAGCTGGGGTTGTTGGTGTCAACCGGAGGAACGGTTGCCTCGAAGCTCAGGATTCGTCCGGTTGATGAGTGTTATGTGGGAGAAGATTTCCCGAGGGTTCTGGGTGAACGGGACGACGAAATTTCGACAGAGTTTGTGATGGGGGTGGCTCCCACCACACGGATGTTGCGGCGGCTGATTCCCAACTTTCCCAGACAGCGGGTGTTGGACTTGTGCTGCGGCGGGGGATGGCTTGCGTTGATGGAGAGGGGGAGTGGTGCGGAGGTCGTAGCGACCGATTTGAGTGAACGATGTCTTGAGGTGGCGCGCTTCAATGAACGGCTTGCGGGGGTGGAGGTCGATTGGAGGAGGGGGCCTTGGTTTGACCCTGTGAACGGGGAGACCTTTGATCTCATCGTATCGAACCCTCCCTTTGTGCAATCTCCGGGTGGCGGTTCGATGGCGCTGGATACCCCATCGGAGGAGGAGCCACTGGGAGTGATTTTGGGTCAGATTGGCGATCATCTTAATCCGGGAGGAGTGGGGTGTGTGCTGTTAAACTGGCAGTTTGGAGATGAAGAACATTGGGACGAGATACCCCGGTCACTGATTCCAGGCCAAGGGCTTGAGGTGTTGCTCTTTGAAGTGAAGAGACATGACCCGGCCTCGTATGCCGAACATTGGATTCGACAGGACATCCGCTTCAATTCGTCTGAAAAACGAGCGGCAGAGATTGAACGGTGGGTGGAGTATCTTCGTGCCCGTGGCAGTGTGGGAGTTTCCTCCGGATTTGTCCTAGTGAGAAAATGTGAAATCGGCCGGGAATGGTTTCTGTCCGAATCACGGGAGCTGGAACAGCTGGGGCCTGATACTGCGGAGGAAATGCGGCGAGTGTTTGAGAATCAGGCTTGGTTGAAGGAGGGAGATAATGAGGGGGGGATTTTGGACGCGCGATTTGAGGCAATTTGTGGGGTTAGGAAGGAAGTGGTCTCGGTCCTTAAACCGGAAGGCTGGGAGGTTGAGGTTCTGCGATTAATTAGTCCGGGCCGGATCATGTACGATGGCCATATTGACGAGCCACTTCTCTTTTTGTTGGAGGAATTAGGGCAAGGCCGAACGGCGCGCAGTGTGCTGAAGTCGCTCGCGAAAATGATCGGAGTCTCGCGTCCCGGGGATTTGGAAGTCGGAGTGAAGAATCTGGTGGGAGAATTGGTGGGTCGAGGTCTTTTAAAACCCTCCAGGTAGGAGTTCCGTAAAAAAGGAGGGTGACATGGGGAGATCGGGATTGTCATTTGAGCGGGAGTGACCTAAGGAGGCTCCTTGATGAAACACTTTGCCTTCGTTTTTGCCCTCGTTGTTCTTGGATTGAGTTCTTGTGAGCGTCACGACTGGGAGTCCAAGCCCGGTAAGCCCGGCACGGAGGAGCTTTTCAAGCATGCCCCCAAAGATGACGGGGATCACGCCGAGGGAGAGAAGCACGACGGTGAGAAAAAGGAGGCTCACTGAGCCCTTCTCCCGGCTAATCGCTGATCTAGAGTGGAGGGGGTCAGGTGGGGAATCCCGGTGTCCAACGGGTCCGGATTTTGGGGAGAGATCGACTTTTCGACTGAGGACGTCAGGAAAGAGGAGGCGCTGTGTGGTGAGAATTCTTCCGGTATTTTGTAGTGGAAGGAAGAAAGGGAATGGCTGAAGATGTTCCTCGTTATGGAACTTATTTTTGCCTCGGTCCTGGGAGGACTCGGAATTGGTGTGCTGGCCCTGATCGGGCTGGCGGTCATTGTCGCTTTCTTTTTCGTGGGTCAGTACAACGGTCTGGTGAAGCTACGGAACCGTTACCGGAATGCGTTTGCCCAGATTGATGTGCAGCTCAAGCGTCGGCATGACCTGATTCCCAATCTGGTCGAGACGGCCAAAGCATACCTTTCCCACGAGAGGGAAACGTTGGAGGCGGTGATTCAGGCAAGGAATGCCGCTGAATCCGCGCGCAACAATGTGAGTCCGGACAATGCGGGGTCGATGGAAAAGCTGGCCCAGGCAGAAGGGGGCCTGGGGTCGGTTTTGGGCCGTCTTTTTGCTCTCTCCGAGGCCTATCCGGATCTCAAGGGAAACGAAAATATGAAGCAGTTGAGCGAGGAATTGACCAGCACCGAGAACAAGGTGGCTTACGCCCGCCAAGGCTACAACGACTCGGTGATGACCTATAACAACAAGCGGGAAGCCTTCCCAAGCAATGTGGTTGCCGGAATGTTCAACTTTGGCGCAGCAGTGCTCTTTGAGGTATCTGACGAATCCGAGCGAGAAGCAGTTCAGGTGAAGTTTTAAGCGATGGACTTCTTTGAAGCCCAGGATCAGGCACGCCGCCGAACCAAGTGGTTACTTGTCTGGTTTGGTCTATCGGTTATCGGAGTCATCCTGGCGGTAGACGCGCTAATTTTCCTTCTCCTTGGTCGGGAGGCCGGGGGGGACATCGTCGGCATCCTCCTGGTGTCATCAGCACTGACGGGAGGTGTGATTTTGGCTTCGAGCGGTTTCAAGTCGATGCAGTTGAGTGCAGGTGGTTCGGTGGTGGCGAAAGACCTCGGCGGACGATTGTTGATGCCCGGGACAACGGATTTTAAGGAGAAGCAGTTGCTCAACGTGGTTGAGGAAATGGCCATTGCATCAGGGATGCCGGTTCCTCAGGTATACCTGATGGACGATGAAGAGGGGATCAATGCCTTTGCGGCGGGAACCGAGCCGTCGAATGCGGTGATCGGGGTAACCCGCGGGACACTCCAGAGGCTTTCGCGCGAGGAGTTGGAGGGGGTGGTGGCGCACGAGTTCAGCCATATTCTCAATGGAGATATGCGCTTGAATATGCGATTGATTGGGTTGGTGTTTGGGCTGGTGGTTCTTTCGATCATTGGTCGGGGGATGGTGGAGATGCTTCGCTTTCAGAGCTTCTCGAGTCGTCGAAACAAGGATGGAAACGGGATCATGTTGGCTCTTTTCCTGATTGGGCTGGGATTGATCGTGATCGGATCCATTGGGGTGTTTTTTGGTCGATTGATTCAGGCCGGCATTTCGAGGCAGCGGGAGTTTTTGGCCGATGCCTCCGCGGTGCAATTCACACGAAACCCCAGCGGGATTGCGGGAGCCTTGAAAAAGATCGGAGGCTTGGCTGGTGGGAACAAGATCAAGACGGCGAAGGCCAGCGAGGCGAGTCATCTATTCTTCAGCGATGGGGGACTTTTTAGCTTTGGTCTGGCTACACACCCGCCGCTTGAGGTGCGGATCAAAACGATCGAGGAAAGTTGGGACGGTAAATTTGAGGAATCAAATCTACCACCGGTGGCCGAAGGGCATGTGGATCATGGCAAGCCGAGGAAGAGGGGGGGGATTTTAGGTCCGGTGATTGGGATGAGTGCTGTGGAGGAGATGGGCCAAGACCACCGTCGGCAGGCTGGGGCGGGACAATCGATGCGTGAGGAGTTGGCTGACCGGTGGGAGGCAGTGGTGCATGACCGTGAGGAGGCCCAAGCGCTCATTTTCGGCCTCCTCCTGGCCGAGGATGACGAACTGCGCGCCGGGGAAGAGAGTTTTCTGAGAAAGACCGCGGGAGACGATGCGGCCCGTCTGGCCTTGGGATGGCAGGATGAGGTGAAACTCCTGCATTCGGCACGAAAGATCGCACTTATTGACATGGCGATCCCGTCACTAAGGGGAATGAGTCAGCTGGAGTATGAACGATTTTTGAAGATCACCCAATGGTTGATTGTCAGTGACGGGCGGGTGGATCTTTTCGAATTCATGCTTCAGCGTGTGGTGGAACGCCATCTCATCAGTCACTTTGAGCGACGGGGATTCGGGAAAATTCGATATACCAAGCTGTCTCAACTTTCGAAGGAAGCCAATCTTCTGGTGTCGACGATTGCGGAGCTTGGGGCCGGGGATGGGGTTGAGGGGCAAGCGGCCTATAGCCTGGCAACCAAAGACTGGAAGCATGACGCCCGGACGCTTGAGCCCGCCACTTCTCTTGATGAATTGGGTGTGGTTCTTGATCGGTTCGACCAGGCTTCGCCCGTGGTGAAGAAAGAGTTGTTGATGGCTTGCGGTCGCGCGGCGGCAGCTGACGGGGATTTGAATGAGAAGGAGGCAGAGATGCTTCGATCCATTGCTGACGCCATTGGTTGTCCGATTCCGCCATTTGTGGGGAAGCTTGAAGAAACAAAGAATTAAGAGCTGGGACTTGCATTTTCCAGCGTACGCGCGGAATTTCGGAGCGCTTAACGAATGAACCGCGATCGCGCGCCCTGGTGGCTTTGGCCCAACCTCCTGAGCTTGGATGCTCCGCTGGTCGCTGTTGCGTGGTTTTGGATGTTTGCGAAAGCGTGGGGGGTAGTGAGTCTCCCGGGCGCACTGGTGCTGACTCTGGCGCTTGCAGTATGGGCGGTTTACTCGATTGACCGCCTTGTGGACTCAAGAAAGTCCAGACCACGTGCGGCTTTGGAGCGACGGCATTATTTCCACCGGAAATATCGATGGTATTTTCTGACTGCCATTGGGACCGCGTTGGTGTGGTGCATTTTTGCATCGTTGATGGTGCTTTCACAGCTCGTCCTCATGTATGGGCTATTTGTGCTCTTGTTGGTGGGGCTGTATTTTCTGATGGCGATTTACCAGAACGTCGAGCAACACACCGGGTTGATGAAGAATGCTTTGGCGGGACTCACCTTTTCCTACGGAGTGGCTGCCGGGGTGCACGCCTACTCGCCGGTAGTGGTGTTTCAGCAGATGGTGTTTTCACCGGAGGTGCTCATGTTTGCAGGTCTCTGCATTATCAACATGACGGCAATCGACTTCTGGGAGCTCGATGGTGAAGACGGGGAAGATGCCAGCGCGGTAATCAGCACGGCTTGTCTCCTCCTGGCAGCGGTGTCCATGTTCTTTTCTTCGCGCGGAGACTCGTTCAACAAGCCTTTCTTTTACGCCGTGATGATCGGAGCGGCCGGTATTTATATTTTGAACCGGAATCGCCACCAATTGGATCAAAACGCCCGGCGTTTGTGGGTTGATCTGGTGCTTCTGGCTCCGGTTTTAATTTATTGGGTTTGGGTGAGCTTTTACGAACGAAACCTTGCGTGATTTGGCATTGTGGGATGAGAGTTCTTGAACGAGACTCCGCCCCACCAATGAGCAAACAGCGAAAACCAGCGGTATTGATCCTCGGCGCGCCGGGGGCTGGCAAGGGTACACAAGGAGCAATTTTAGGGCAGATCCCCCGTTTTTTTCACTATGCGAGTGGTGATGTTTTCCGCCAACTAGATACACGGAGCGAGCTGGGACGCCAATTTGTGGAATATTCAAAGCGTGGAGAATTGGTGCCCGATGAGCTTACGGTCAAACTGTGGGCAACCCACATGAAGAGTTTGGTTTCGACGAGGGTCTACAAGCCGGATATCGACATTTTGGTCCTTGATGGGATTCCCCGTAATCTTGAGCAAACCAAGATGTTGGAGAAGCATGTTGAAATCCATCAGGTCTTTCACCTTAGCTGCCCCGATCGGGATGAGCTGGCGCGCAGGATGCGGAAGCGTGCGCTGAAAGAGCATCGACTTGATGATGCGAGCGAGACAGTGATTCAAAACAGGATTCAAAATTACGAGGAGCTCACCAAGCCCATCCTGGATTATTATGATGATGGGAGGCGGTTTGACATTGATGCGACGCAATCTCCGGCAAGGGTGCTTTACGCGATTTTGGGAAGACTCCAGAGTTTGGAAGCCTATCAAGAGATCGCAGCAGTTACCATTTAGTGATGCGTATAGTTTTCATGGCCACGGGCGAGATCGCCGAATCATCATTGAAGGCAGTGGTGGATTCCTCTCATGAGGTCGTTGGTCTGGTGACTCAGCCGGATCGACCGGTGGGCAGGAAGCAGGTCCTTACGGCTCCGAAGGTCAAATCGATTGCGCAGGGGGCTGGAATTCCGGTCATTCAACCTGAAAAGGTTCGGGATCCCAATGCCTTGCAGCAAATCAGGGACTGGGCTCCCGAGGTGATAGTGGTGATGGCTTACGGTCAGATTTTGCCCCAGAAACTCATTGAGATTCCTGAGCGTGCGATCATCAATTTGCATGCCTCTTTGCTACCCAAATATCGTGGAGCATCCTGTATTCAGGGGCCGCTAAAGGAGGGCGACCGAATGACCGGATGGAGTGTGATTCATGTGGTCAAGGCGCTTGATGCGGGCAATGTGATTCTTCAGCGAGCATTTGAGATCGGCGAAATGGAAACGGGAGGGGAGCTTCACGATCGTCTGGCCAAAGCGGCTCCGACCGTGCTGATGGAGGCTCTCACTCTTTTAAGTCAGGGTGAAGTTCCCGGTGAGGAGCAGGACGAGGATTCTCACACCTATGTTCCAAAATTGAACCGAGAGGACGGGAGAATCGACTGGGGTCTTCCTGCGGTGGAATTGGAGCGGCTTGTTCGAGCGTATGATCCTTGGCCCGGAACTTTCACCACTTTGGATGGGAAGAGACTGAAAATTTTTCCTCCCACCAAGGTTTTATCGGGGGTGGGAGAACCGGGAAGCTACTTGGGAGAAGTTGATGGGGCGATTGAAATCGCGTGCGGATCGGGCTCGCTCATGCTTCAATTGGTTCAACCAGACGGGAAAAGTCGCATGGCCGCATCTTCTCTTGCGAGAGGGAAGGCCTCGGCACTCCTGGAAGGCTTTAAGTAGGTCCTCCAACTCATGAAAATCGCCCTCTTCCTATTTGCTTTTCTGTGTCAATCCGAAGCAATCACCCACGAACTCCACGAGATTTTTCAAGCCCAGTCCCTTCACGGAACCGACGTGAGCCAAGATCATCAGGGGGAGGCGATTCAGGCAAAAATATCGAGCTTTCCAGCGGTGGTGGTTGGGGCGATGCCAGAGGCGTTGATCACGGCGATCGCAGCGCCCCATCGATTTCCGGGACCGGAGAGTTATTCGGTGAAGGAGGTGAACCTCTTGATTCTCAGTGGTATTAAGCTGGAATCGGAAATGAGTGAAAAGGGGCTTACCTGTAACTTTGATTTGAGCGAATTGAAGATGTCTGAGGAGATTGATCTCCCGGTTCGGACGGTGTTGGAATTGGCTATCAGGGCGATCAAAGAGACATTGAACCGGTATTATCTGGAGGCTAAATCCAAGGAGACGATTCGCATCCAAATCAATGGTCTCGGGGAAAAAAATGCCGCTTTGAAAAATCTGTCCGGCACCTTCACGGTTGGTAAATGATCAGAAGGTCCGTTTTACCATTGCGGTCCCAAGATGGCCTGATTGAATCAGTTCTAGCAAAACATGAGCGACCTGGCATCGATTCGAGACTTTAAACGCGTGATTCTCAAACTTTCCGGAGAAGCTCTTCGTGAAGCGGGAAGCAAAGATAATATTTCCCCCGAGATTGTTGAGCGCATTGCGAGCGAGATTGCTTCAGCAAAAGCCAAATCCGGGGTCGAGTTGGGGATCGTTGTGGGTGGTGGAAATTTCTGGAGGGGGGCGAGCGCCAGCGCCCGGGGTATGGACCGGGCAACTGCGGATTATGTCGGGATGATGGCGACGGTGATGAATGCATTGGCGCTTCAAGCTGCCTTGGAGGCGGAAGGGGTTCGCTGCATCGTGCAGTCGGCGATTGAGATGAAGAATGTGGCGGAGCCATTTATTCGACGCAAGGCGGTCAGGCAGCTCTCTTCGGGAGCGGTGGTGATTTTTGCAGCGGGAACCGGTAGTCCTTTCTTTTCGACAGATACGACGTCCGCTCTCCGTGCCAGTGAGATGAATGCCGACGTCATTTTTAAAGCGACGATGGTTGACGGTGTCTATGACTCGGATCCCAAGAAGAATCCCGATGCGGTTCGCTATGAATCACTTCCATTCTCCGAATGCTTGTCCAAGGGGCTTCAAGTCATGGACTCGACGGCATTCAGCCTTTGCCTGGATAACAACATCCCGATCATCGTCTTCGACCTTGAGAAGAAAGGAAATATTGAGATCGCGCTCAATGGTGGGGAGATCGGGACAATCGTACATCGCTAATCACATTTTCAAAAACTCGAACTATGGAACCCGCAGAAGCACTCAAAAATGTCGAACAGGCCATGAAGAAGGCCGTTGATCACACCAGTCAGGAATTCACCTCGATTCGGACCGGAAAAGCCTCACCGGCTCTGGTAGAGAATCTGGATGTCAATGTGCCCAGCTACGGAAGTGTCATGAAGCTCAAAGGGCTTGCCGTAATCACGACACCGGAGCCAAGGATGCTGGTGGTGCAGCCCTTTGACCCTTCGACGACGGGGGATATCGACAGAGCGATTCGCGAAAGCAAACTGGGGCTCAATCCGGTGAACGAAGGGACCAAGCTTCGCCTCCCGATTCCCGAGCTTTCCGAGGAGCGGCGCGTGGAGCTGGTCAAGAGTGTCAAGGCAATGGCTGAAGAGGGCCGTGTCAGCATTCGGGGCGCCCGAAAGGACGGAATGGATCTGGGAAAGAAGATGAAAGCCGACAACACGGTGACTGAAGACGGGCAACGGGACTACGAATCGGACGTGCAAGGCTTGACCGATCGGTTCATCAAAGAGGTGGACGAGCTTCTGGCTTCCAAGGAAAAGGAAGTGATGACGGTGTAGAAATTCAATCGGATCAGATTTTTAAAGCGGCAGTCAGCGACTGCCGCTTTTTTGTGGGGACGGGGTGGATTATCAAGCTTGTCGACCCAAGGGGATCCGCTAGCCTCCCAACAATCATGCGTAAGGTTCTTTGTCTACTCGGCTGTTTTACCCTCTTTCTGATTCACCCCGCACTTGCGGACGATACTTCCGCCACCCCAGTTGAGGAGAAGAAGGAACCCGGATTCTGGGAGGAGTTGGATGGGAATATTAGCGCCCGGTTTCAACCGGTCTCTGACTTTGTAGACAGGACGGTTTTTTACTCCATCCCGGTAGCGACCGATGACGAGGGGAATGCGGTGAAGATGCCGTGGGTTTTGGCTTGGTTGGGGATCGCGGCAATCGTCCTGACGGTTTACTTTAAATTTCTCAACTTCCGTTCGTGGCGACTCGCCTTTGATACGGTGAGAGGGAAGTACAGCAAGGATGACGACCCTGGGGAAATTACGCATTTTCAGGCTCTTTCTGCTGCCGTTTCCGGAACGGTGGGCCTTGGAAATATTGCCGGTGTGGCCACTGCGATCAGTATTGGTGGCCCGGGTGCGACTTTTTGGATGGTCTTGATGGGATTTTTGGGAATGGCCTCAAAATTTTGCGAATGCACCCTTGGGGTGAAGTATCGCCAAATTGAGAACGGAAAGGTCTATGGTGGTCCGATGCAGTATCTCACCAAAGGGTTGGGTGAATTGGGAATGAAGCCGGTAGGAGTTGTTCTGGCGATCTTCTTCTCGATCATGTGCATTGGCGGGTCATTCGGAGGGGGTAACATGTATCAGGCGAACCAGGCTTGCCAGCAGCTCATTGGGGTTACAGGGGGCGAATCCTCTTTCTTTGCCGACTACCGGTGGGTGTTTGGTGTTGTTCTGGCGATTGTCGTGGGGCTGGTGATCATTGGAGGTATCAAGAGCATTGCCACGACGACTGCAAAAGTGGTCCCGTTCATGTGTGGTATTTATATGATCGCCGGGATCGTGGTGATTCTTGGAAACATTTCTCATCTGGGTGAGGCGTTTTCCCTGATTTTTAAGGGGGCCTTCAGTGAGGCAGCGGTTGGTGGCGGCTTGATCGGGGTGCTCATTCAGGGAATCAAGAGGGCCGCGTTTTCAAATGAGGCAGGAATCGGCTCCGCTCCAATTGCGCACTCAGCGGCGAAAACGAGCCATCCCGCGAGTGAAGGGATTGTGGCGTTGCTTGAGCCCTTCCTGGATACGGTATTGGTGTGCACGACAACAGCTCTGGTGATTATCATGTCCGGAACCTATGCTGACGCGAGTCTTCAAGGGGTTGGTGTTACGTCTGCTGCCTTTGAGCAGACGATCAGCTGGTTTCCTTTCATTCTCGCCATTGCGGTGATTCTCTTCGCGTTTTCGACGATGATCTCGTGGTCCTACTATGGTCTTCAGGCATGGGCCCATTTGTTTGGGCGGAGTAAGAAGGCTGAAATCATTTATAAGCTGATTTTCTGTTTCTTCATCATTGTGGGTTCGGCTGTGAGTGTGGGGAGCGTGATCAATTTTTCCGATGGGATGATTTTCGCGATGTCGATTCCCAATGTGATCGCGATGTATCTTCTGATGCCCAAGGTTAAGGAGGAATACCGGCGTTTCCTTGAGCATACCCGTTCACAGTAGTCTGGAAGCGAATGGCCAAGCAGTATCACCTCAAGAAAGAAAGTCGCGGCGGGGACTCGGGAATCGATTATGAGGCAGAGCTCAATCCGCAGCAATATGCGGCGGTGAGTTCACCTCCGGGACCGGCGTTGGTGATCGCTGGTGCCGGGTCGGGGAAGACCCGGACGCTGACGTATCGGGTGGCTTATCTGTTGGATCAGGGAGTGGATCCCAAGAATCTGTTACTGCTGACGTTTACGAATAAGGCGGCACGAGAGATGATGGAGCGGGTAAAGGAGCTTGTTCCCCGTGACCTGAGTGATTTGTGGAGCGGGACATTCCACTCGGTGGGGAATCGTATTCTGCGCCGTCATGCGGAAGAGGTGGGGTTGACAAGGTCATTTTCCATCATGGATCGCGATGATCAGAAGTCGCTTGTCGGCACTGTGATTGCGGAGTGCGAAATTGACACCAAGCAGAGACGTTTCCCCAAGGCTGACGTGCTCATCACGATCTTTTCCCTGATTGAGAATACCGGGTCTACTCTGGAGGACATTCTTGAAGTTCGTTATCCTTACTTTGAGGAATGGGCGGAAGAGATTTCAAAAGTATGCGATCGTTATCGTGAGAAGAAACTTGAGGTAAACTCGGTGGATTTCGACGATCTTTTGCTGTTGCCACTCAAGCTGCTCCAGGAGAACGAGGAGATTTGCGGCCTTTATCAGAAGCGATTCCGGTATCTTTTGGTGGATGAGTATCAGGACACGAATCACGTTCAGAGCGAGCTCATTGATATTCTCGCAAGGCCCCAGTTGTCAGTGATGGTGGTGGGGGATGATGCGCAGTCGATTTATTCGTGGCGGGGTGCCGACATGGATCACATTCTTTCGTTTCCGGAGCGTTACGAAGACGCCAAGATTTATAAAATTGAGACCAATTACCGTTCGGTTCCCGAGGTGCTGGATCTGTCCAATGCCGCGATCCGGGTGAACAGGAAGCAGTTCACCAAAACGCTCAACGCCGCTCGCGAGGGGGGGCGGATGACTCCGGCGATCGTTCCTTTGGAAGATCCCAGGTCCCAAGCCAACTTCATTGCCCAACGGGTTTTAGAGCTACGTGATGAGGGGGTCGAGCTGGAGGAAATGGCGGTTCTGTATCGTGCGCACTATCAGAGTCTTGAGATTCAAATGGAGCTGACCTCGAGAGGGATTCCTTTCGAGATCACGAGTGGGTTGCGATTTTTTGAGCAAGTCCACATTAAGGATGTGGCGGCATTTTTACGCTTTGTGGTCAACCGGAGGGATGAGGTGAGCTTCAAGCGATTCGCCCTTCTGATGCCGGGAATCGGAGCGGTGACCGCGGATAAAATGTGGTCGGCGTGGGTTAAGACGGGATTGCATCGCGAAGAAGATCCACCGGCCAAGTTTTCAACCGTGTTTCAAACCTTCAAGGTTCCGGCGAAGTCTGCCAAAGAGTGGGAGCAACTCGGTTATACGCTGGACGAGCTGATAACGCCCGAGGGATTTGCCCGCCCCGAACAGATGCTCACCAGTATTCTTGAGGGTGTTTACGATGACTACATGCGGAATAGCTTCGATAACTACGAGAACCGCCGCCAAGACATTGAGCAGCTCATTCTCTACTCAGATGGTTTCGAGGATATCGTGGAACTTTTAGGTCAACTTTCGCTGATGAGTTCGGTTGATGGTGATCCATCAGGGAAGAAGGAGGAGCCCGATGGTGAGAAGTTGACGCTTTCGAGTATTCACCAGGCCAAGGGGCTCGAATGGAAGGTGGTCTTTTTGATCTGGCTTACGGACGGAATGTTCCCGAATGGAAGAGTTCTCGAAGCCGATGACGAAGATATGCTGGAGGAGGAGCGCCGTCTTTTCTACGTCGCGATTACGAGGGCGAAAGATGAGCTCTACATGACCTATCCGCAAATTAATCCCAAGAGCTACTCGGGAGACATCATCCAGCGGCCCAGCCGTTTTTTGGATGAATGCCCCCAAGAGCTCATGGAGCAATGGGATGTGGGTCCGGCGTGGTAGGTTACCAGGATAGCTGGACTCCAAGGGTTACCCAGTAATCAGAACCGAGTTGGGGGCCGTTCAAATCCTGCCAGAGGGTTTTTCCAATCTCGAGTCCCGCCCGCAAATCAGCGGAGGAGGTCAGGAAGTTGAGTCCGGCCGAGAGGTCAAATTTTGAGCCCGCGCGAAGGCTTGGATTGGCCGTGGGAACAGGTCCGGCAATGAAAGCGTCTGTGCCGTGGATGTCACCCCAATCAGAAAAAGTCGCTCTCAGTGAGGTCGAAAAATTTCCGGTGAGTGGTTTGGCGATCCAGGACGTCGCTTCGAATCGATTCCCAAGGCGGTAGCCCTGATCGTTCTCATCGATGAGAAGCTTCGCCGATCCCTGTATGCCATATGACCAGTCATCAAAGTGACCGGTGTAGGTGAGGGACGGGGCAATTCCCCAGCTTCCAGATCCCAGTTGCATGGGGTAGGGAAGCCGGCGGACTCCGCCTGCGGGAGGAATGAATCCGGTTTCTTTAGTGTCAGCAGTGGGCAACAAGAGTCCCAATCCTCCGTGAAGACCGGAGTGCCCATCCTGCCAAATGCCAAACAGAGCCGTGAGTGAGGCATCACCCCAACCCGAGGATTCTGTTTTGAATTGATTGGCGAGTCCCGGCCCATAGCTGTGGTTCATGGAAAGTTCCACGTAGTTGATCATGGCCATGAAGGTCAGTTTGTCCGAGGGAGCATACATCATGCCCAGCATGTGCATCTGCATGTCCATGTCGGTAGGAACGATCATGTAGCCTAGGCCCTGAGCTTGCGTGTCAGTGATCGTATTTGAGCCGAGGTAGCTCTGCTCCATGCTCATGAACATGGAGCGAGCGGAGACCATCAGGTGACCCCGGGCATGAAGGTGATCGCCCATGACTCCAATGGGTGCGTAGAGATCGGGGCGATCGCAAAGGCAGGCTCCGTGATGGTGGTTCGATGAAACGGGGAGAACTCCGGCCTGAGAGGCGGAGATTGCGGTTAGAGAGATAAATAGTGTTTTGAAATTCATTTTGAGAAATTGGTTAAGAGAAAAGGACGCATGTTTCCCGATAAGGGAGCATGACAAGGAGTCGGTCTGAAGCTGCAGTCAGACGGAGTGGGGGTCTCTTAAGCAATCTCCGGCGGCGGAGTCGGAACCACAAAAATGAAGGGCAGGGGAGCAAGCCAAGGTTTCAATCTCAGATAGGACAGGCACTGTGGCTGCGATAGCGAAAAGGAGGAGGAATTGGCATTGGGAGAATAGAGCTTGGGAAGTTGATCGGCCTGCCGTTCGGCAGGGGCGTTTTCCTGTTCTTTCTCGGTGAGTTCAGCGAGAGCGCAGCAGACTTCACAAGGCTGATCTCCGGAAAATGTCGAGTTGAGCGCTTCAGTCAGGCCCATGTTTGGAGCACGGTCATTTAACATTGATGCCCATGCATACGTTTGCACGGCGGCCTGATCGAGTCCACTGAGGACGACGATGGCGAGAATGCAAAGGGCACGGGCGAAGAACATGGCGTCGCGGAAAGGGATATTCGCCGATTCGCGGCTGTCAACTATTTCGCCCTGGGATGCGCCTCATCGTAGGCCGAGCGGAGGCGCTCCTTGGTAACGTGCGTGTAGATTTGGGTAGTCGAGAGAGAGGCGTGTCCGAGGAGCGACTGGACGGAACGTAGATCGGCACCATGATCGAGGAGATGGGTGGCGAATGAGTGCCGTAATTTGTGCGGGGTGACATTGAAGGCGATCGAGGAATGTGAGAGGTATTTTTTAAGGACGCTATTGATCGATCGCGTAGAGAGACGTTTGCGCAGCTTGGATAGAAAGAGGGGGCCTTCATGAATGCTGGCAATGCTCCGATATGACTGGATGGCTTTCATGGCATACGAGCCGATGGGAACAAGGCGTTCTTTGGCCCCTTTACCCATGACACGCACGGTCTCCGATGAGTAATCGATATCATCTACATCGAGGGCGGCCAGTTCGGAAAGGCGGAGTCCGGTGGAATAGAAGAGTTCAAGAATGGCGGCATCGCGCCGGGGTAACCAATCGGGGGCCTGTTTTTCAGGTTCGATCTTGAGAGGGAGTGCGAGGAGTTCTTCGATTTGGGATAGAGTCAACACCACCGGAAGCGGTTTGTCGGCTTTGGGAAGTTCGACCTCGGCGACGGGGCTCTTGGGATAGCCGTGACGATGAACGAGGAACTTGTAGAAGGATCGATATGCCGCGAAACGGAGTCTGATTGTCGCCCGTGCCAAGTCTTGCTTAAGCAATTCAAAAAGGTAGGCGCGAAAGTGATCTGCAGTAAGATCCCGCCAAGAGGTGAAGCGGTCACCAAGCCAGTCTTGAAATTTGCGGAGGGCGAGAGAGTAATTATCGAGAGTACGTTTGGAGGCATTCTTCTCGGTGAGAAGAAACTCGAAAAATTGTTCCTGCGGGAGATCGAGAGTAGCCATCCGCCTTTAGTTAAGCATAGTAGAGGGTCAATTGATACGAATAATTAGGGGCGAATGTGTCCAGCGGGGACCAAAATTCCTGGAAACAGATCGAGGGACCTGAAGAATTTGAAGAAAAATTATTTAGGAATGATAAAACAGTGTAAGATCGAGACGTAATAGGGTGAGAAAATCGGACAAGCTCCGACCAAGATGAAGAAGATCACAACGACTAAAATTGCAGGGTTCCTAGTCCTCCAGCTATTGATTCTCCAAGGAGTATCAGGCAAGACAGTTGCTGACCGGAGTCATGTTTTTGCGGAGAAAATGAACGAAATTCTCGTTGATTTAAAAGATACCCACTACCAGTCGAAAACAGTGGTCGATCCGGAGAAAGGGGTTTTTCGGTGCAATTGTTCAGGATTGATCAGCCATCTTCTCAGGCATCATTTTCCCGAGTCTTACCTGACGGTCAGGGGGAGCAAGGCGCCCTGGAAGGTCAGGCCACTTGCAGTCACATTTTACGAGACTTTTATGGTGGCGGAAGACGGCAGGAAGCCCGGATGGCAGAAGGTGAATCGCATTATGGATGCGAAGCCGGGAGATATTGTCGCTTGGCGGAAGTTGACCATTAAGGAGGGATACAACACCGGTCACGTTGTCATGGTTGCCAGTCAACCGGTTCTTGATGCCGACGGTCGGGTGAAGGTGAGGATTGTGGACTCTTCAAGCGGAAGACGGGCAAACGACACGAGACCAAAGGGTGTGTCTGGAGTGGGCTCGGGAGATATGTGGTTCTCGATTGATGAGGAGGGGCGGCCCATTGCCTACTGGCTCAACGAGAAGTCGAACCGATCCAAGAGCAACAAGATTGCCATTGGGCGAATTGTGCCCATCACAGTGAAAGATGCCCTCTTTCCCAAACCGGTTCCTGCCAAAGCTCCGAAGGAAGTCCTTGCCGACCGTGATTTTATTGGGATGACGGGAGAAGATGCGGAAAGATTGGCTGAGAATCGTGGTTTGATTCCTCGTGTGATCGTCAAGGAGGGTGAGCGACTTGCTGTCTCGAAGACCTTGAACGATGAGCGAGTCAACATGGTTGTGAAGTCCGGCAAGGTGATCCGGACGATCCGGGGCTAGTGGTTCTTCCGGGCAGCTGCGGCCTCGATGAAGGCTTTGAGTAGTTTTGCTTGGCGTTCGTCTCCGGGGAGAAGTTTTTCAGGGTGCCATTGAACACCGATGAGGAAGCGGTCGGGGTCCGTGGTTTCTGTTGCTTCAACGATTCCCTCAGGGCTGCGCGCGACAATGCGGAGACCATTTCCCAAGTCTTTCACGGCTTGGTGGTGGAGGGAGTTCACTTCAAACTCGGAGGAGCCCAGAATACCAAAAAGACGCGAATCCGACTCGAGGGTGACGTTGTGGGTCGTGTCCCGATGGTTGACCCCGAATGTTGTCGGGATGTCCTGAACGAGGGAGCCTCCGCTAGCCACGTTGATCCACTGGCTACCCAGGCAGATGCCGAGCAAGGGCTTGTCGCTTTGGTTGATCCAGGCACTGCTCAGGGCCTTTTCGAAATGGAAGCGGGCATCATCGAGAATCTTTACGGTCTCGTGTGGTTCTTCTCCGTATTCGGATGGCGGAATATCGGGGCCTCCGGGGAGGAGGAGTCCGTCAAGGCGGTCCAAGTAGTCGGCAATCCGGTCAGTGTTGCCATCCGTATTGGGAAGAATCACGGGGATTCCTCCGGCGTCACGGACGGCGCGGATGTAATTTTCGCTGTTTACGCTGGCGATACCGATCAGGGGGCGGGAATCCTCCGAAGGGGAGGTGGACGGATCTACGGTGGTTTTTCCGACCTGGAAGCCAAGAAGGCCGGAGACGGCAATGAGAGCGGATGCCAGAAATGTCCGGCGAGAGGGTTTGTTCATAGATAAGTCAACCGGTGGCGACCCCTAGAAAATACCCGCGTCGGGATTGGGGATGCAAAGAAATTCGCGTACGAGCGAAAACAAAAACCGGATTGCGGGCCAAGGTCCCGAATCCGGTTTCAATCAAGCGATCGCCAATTGTCAGAGCTTGTCGGGGACGCGGAACTGCTTGGTGCGGAAATTCTTGATCTTTTCGTCGCTGTATTTTGGCGTGATAGAGTTATCCTCGTATTTCTCAATCAAGCCATTTAACCGGGATTTGAGACCGGAGATAAGGTCAGCGTTTCCGCTGTAATTGTAGATGTTTTTCAGCTCATCGGGATCTTTTTCCAAGTCATAGAGTTCCCACTCATCGAAGTTGTAAAAATGGATCAGCTTATATCGTTCGGTGCGGATGCCGTTATGCATTGGGATCATGTGGACGCTGGGATACTCGTAATAGTGGTAGTAAATGGAGTCGCGCCATTCAGGGGATTCTCCGCGCAGGAGGGGAACAAGTGATTTGCCCTGCAAGTCAGCAGGAATTGGGGAACCGGTGGCTTCGAGGAAGGTGGGGGCATAGTCAAGATTCTGCACCATGTCCTCGTTGACGGTGCCGGGCTTTGCGACTCCGGGCCACTTAACGATAAAGGGCATTTTTAAAGACTCCTCATACATCCAGCGCTTATCGAACCAACCGTGATCGCCAATGTAGAAGCCCTGATCAGAGGAGTAGATGACGATGGTGTTATCAGCAATGCCGAGGTCCTCGAGATTCTCCATGATTGCGCCGACGGACTCATCGACTCCTTTGACGCAACGAAGGTAATTTTTGGCGTAGCGTTGGTATTTCCATCGGACGAGGTCTTTTCCTGTGGGTTTGAGCTCGCGGACAGCATCGTTCTTTGGGTCCCAGTGGGAGTTCCAAACAGAGAGCTGGGTGGGAGTCATTCGATGGAGATTTTTGGCAGCGGAACGATCCGCGCCTTCTTTCCCTTTGAGAGGAGTTTTGAGGGTGAGGTCGTAGAAGAGGTCGTAGTTGAGGTGCATATGTCCGTCGATCTCGAGTTCCTGCCACCGGGCGGGGGAGGCGTTGTCCTCCCATTTATCGAAAAGGGTGGCAGGCTCGGGGATGTCGATGTCGTCGTAGAGATCGAGATGACGAAGGGCGGGCATCCAATTGCGGTGGGGTGCCTTGTGTTGGCACATGAGCATGAAGGGTTGATCGTCTTTTACCTGTTGCTTGAGCCAATCAACGGCGAGATCGGTCACGACATCAGTGCAATGGCCTTCCAATCTCTCGCGACCGTCCGGGGTCAGGACGTCAGGGTTGTAATAGTCGCCTTGGCCCGGGAGCACCTTCCAGGCGTCGAATCCCTGGGGCTCGGATTTGAGGTGCCACTTTCCGAAGATGGCGGTGCGATAGCCGTTCTTTTGGAGAATCTTCGGGAAGGTCTGTTGGTCGCCGTCGAACTTGTTCCCATTGTTCATGAAGCCATTTTTATGGCTGTGTTTCCCGGTAAGGATCACGGCCCTGCTGGGGCCGCAGATGGAATTGGTGCAAAAGCTGTTTTTGAAAAGCATGCCCTGCTTGGCCAGCTTGTCGATATTGGGAGTGGGGTTGACGCTTTTGAGCCACCCCTCATAGGCGCCTATGGCATGAGGGGCGTGATCATCGGAGAAGATGAAGACAATGTTGGGCTTTTTGGCACTCAGGAGGCCAAGAGAGAGTGAGAAAAGAATGATCGGAAGCTTCATCTGGGGTCAGTCAACGATTTGCGAATGTCCTTGGCAATTTTTAAGACGATTGATCTTGGTCCAGATGCCATATTTCGTCCTCAGTCCCTTGATTCCAAACCTTTGAGTCTTTGATGGCACGATGGGTGAAGGAATGGGCTTGAGCGGCTGCTTCCGAAATGGAGTGTCCATAGGCAATGCCGGCGCACAGGGCCGCGGAAAGCGTGCATCCGGTTCCATGGGTCATGGGGATGTCAAGGTGGGGGGCGATGAAGGGTTCGATGGCACCATCATGCACGAGGAGATCACGGTGGTCTGTGGTATTTTCAAAGTGGCCTCCTTTGAGATAACATGAGCAGGAAAATTTGTTGGCCAGGTCCAGAGCTGCCTTTTCCTGATCCCGATGTGAGAGAACCGGCCGCCCAAGAAGGATGGAGGCCTCGGGCAGGTTTGGGGTGATGATGTGTGCCATGGGTAGCAAGCGGTCGACAATGGCCGATAATGCGGAATCCTCGAGTAGCGGGTCTCCTGTCGAGGCGACCATGACGGGGTCGACGATGATCGGAATATCGTATTGAGATAAGATCTCGCAGACGGCAACGATGTGGGGTTTGGAAAAAAGCATCCCTGTTTTGATTGCCGCGACAGGGTAAGATTCCAGAAGGAGGCTGATTTGTTGTTGGAGGATGACCGGAGGGATCGGGTGGATCTCGCTGACAACCCGCGGGGTTTCTGCAACGACGCAGGTGACGGCATTCAGACCGTGAACCCCGAAAGAAGAAAATGTTTTCAGATCAGCTTGCAAGCCAGCTCCCCCCGAGGAATCGGAACCGGCGATGGTGAGTGCAATGGGCATATTCATGAGGAGAGTTTAAACTCAATTCTCCTGACTTGCGAGATCGACTTGCACGATGACAAGGCGGCGGTAGCATACAGCCTGTGTCAAAGGGGTATTTTGAATTACCAGGTCTCTCGGTAGAGGTTGAGGAGGTGGTCCATGTGCCTCACCTTGAGGCTCCGCCGGAGCGTCCCCATCCTTTTGTATATTTCATTTCCATCATTAACAATTCTCCGGAGACGGTTACCATTTTGGGGAGAAAGTGGATTCTCCGCGAGAGTAACGGGGACACGATCGTCGTTGAGGGCGAGGGGGTCGTAGGTGAGACTCCGGTGATTCATTCCGGATCCAAATTTTCCTACAACAGCTACCACGTGATAGGTTGCCGGACCTCGGTGACAGGTGGATTTTTCGGAAGGGATTCAAAAGGATTGGGGGTGCGGGTGACGATTCCGCCTTTTGAATTGGAGCCTCCCGTGATTTAGAAAGAGATCACGCGATGCATTTTTTGATCGTGAGGAGCGGTGCTGAGTTCCGAGACAATCTGGCAGGAAAAGCAGGTTCCGATTTTCCGGGAGTCCGGAGCCTGGATGAGGAAGCGGTCGTAATATCCGCCACCTTGTCCCAACCGTAAGCCGTCTTTGGTAAAGGCAACTCCCGGGCAAATAATAGTGGAGAGTTGGGAGGGGGAGATGGCCGGAATTCCGGACGGTTCGGGGATGCCGAACGCTCCGGGGCGGAGAACGGAAAGATCGTTAACCGGTTGAAACTCCATTTTTCCTTCACCGAGAACCCGGGGGAAGCAAAAGGTTACGGCAGGACAAAAATCGAGCAGCGCGGTGAGGTCTGGTTCCCTGGGGGTCGGGTAAAAGAGAGCCACAGTGCCTGTGAGCATGGGGGCGATGGTCTCGCAAATGGCGGCCGAAGAAGTGGTTCGGGTGTGAGCGGGGAGCTGATCCAAGACCTGGCGCATCCTCCGCCGGAGGTTCGATTTATTGTCCCTTGCGTTCGGCGGCATGGCAGGAAGAATAGCGGTGATGAACGTGATCCGGCAAGCATGCCTCCTATTTATCACCGCCTTGATGGGAATGGGACAGGATGAGATGGACTTTCGATTCGAGGCTCCATTGGTGCTTGATTCGGTGTTTGACGACTCGTTGGGGATGATTCGGCAGGAGCGGGATGAGTATGCATCCAATCTTGTGATATACGCGTCAAATGAGGTGTTGCGGGAGAAAGCTTCTCCGGGCTCGTTGGCTTTGGCCAAGCGAGTGATCGCGTTGGCGCTGCATCTATCGCGTGGAAACAAGCAGGGTCTCCATCTGCAACGAAGGTTGAAGGAGGGGAAGCTACCCGCGTTTCAGGAACCTGAGTACGGAGCCCTGACTCTTTCCGGGTTGATATTTGAGCGGGCCCGCAAACTGGAAAATCAACCGGGAGATCAAAATCGACTATTGGCGCGATATCTAATGGACCTTGCGGCAACCCTTGACTCTAAAAATGAGGAGATCGTAGAAGCCTGTGAAATGCAAAAAATCGAATACGGGAGAGTGCCTTGGAGTAAGCTGACGGGTAATCAATCGTCCAAGTAGCTTTGAAGCATTTCCCTGAGGGTCGTGCGAGCGCGGAAGAGTTGGCTTTTCACTGCTGGAACGGAAAGCTCGAGAACTTCGGCAATTTCCTCGTAGGGCATTTTTTCGTAGCGTCGAAGGACTACTGCGAGCCGTTGCTTTTCGGGGAGACTGGAAATAGCCCGATCCACCACCTCTCGTAATTCATCTTGTTCCAGGGATTGGTCCGGTTGTCCGGCGGGCGTAAGGTCGGCAAGTTGTTGATGCCAGTCCTGTTCTTGCTCTTCCAATGAGTGCTCCTTTTGCCTGCTTTTCTTCCGGGTGTGATTGAAGACAAGGTTCCTTGTGATGGTGAAGAGGAAGGTGGTGAATTTTGCGGTGGGCTTATATTTCCGGGACGACTTCCAGATTCGAATGAAGACCTGTTGGGAGAGGTCTTCGGTATCAGCGCAGAAGTGGGTCATTTTGCCTATGGTGCCGATCACCGCGCGCTGGTGTTTCTCCACCAGCTTGCGGAAAGCGTCCTCATCGCCGGAGGCGATTCGGTACATCAATGCGACGTCTTCGTCGTTTGCTGCGTCTGCATCTCCTTCACCCATCGATCAGTAAATTGAACCCAAAGGATGAGAAGAGGTTGCGCGACGAAAACATTTTTCTGTAACGGGGGCTATAGCTCCTCGGGGGCAACCAGCTCCTCTACCGTTTGACGGCGACGGATCAACTTGCTTTGCGATCCATCGACGAGGACTTCAGCGGGCAGCGGGTGGGTATTGTAAGTCGAGGCCATGGTGAACCCATAAGCACCTGCTGACATTAGAGCGATCAGGTCACCGGGACCAAAAGGGGCCACGGCACGATCCTGACAAAAGAAGTCTCCCGTTTCGCAAATGGGCCCCACGACGTCCACCACCTGCGCTTCGCCGGAGGATTCGGTAATCGGGTTGATCTCGTGATACCCTTCATAGAGCGCGGGGCGGATCAGTTGATGCATTCCTGAATCGACGATCTTGAAGGTCTTGGCGGACCCCTTTTTTTCGTAGAGGCAGCGTGTAACAAGAACTCCGGCGTTTCCTGCAATGAAACGTCCTGGTTCGAGGAGGATTTTGAGCCCCAGGTCTTTGAGGACAGGGACGATGCTTGTCGCGTATTCTGTTGGGGTGAGAGGGCGGGTCCCGGGGTCGTGGTTTTCCCACCAGCCAGGATCGCCGGAAGCAAGGGCAGGGTCATAGACAATGCCAATTCCTCCGCCGATGGAGAAAAATTCGATCCCGTAACGATCTTTCAACTTGGACGCAAGGGGAGCTACTTTCCCAACCGCTTCGTGAAACGGGGAGACAGAGGTGAGTTGCGATCCGATGTGCATCTGAAGGCCGCGAAGCTTCACGTTGGGTAACGTTGAAGCACGTGCGTATGCGTCTTCGATGAGGGCGAAGTCGATGCCGAATTTGTTCTCCGATTTGCCGGTGGAAATGTATTTGTGGGTCTTCGCGTCAACGTTTGGATTCACGCGGAAAGCGATGGGGGCGATCACTCCGAGTTCACCTGCGACCTGATTGATGAACACCGCTTCTTCCTCGGATTCCACGTTGAGGGAGTAGATTCCGTTGTTGAGGGCGTATTCGATTTCGCTGCGCGTTTTCCCGACACCTGCGAAAGTGCATTTGCCGGGATCTCCACCTGCTTTGATGACCCGGTAGAGTTCCCCCCCGGAGACGATATCGAATCCAGACCCCATTTCGGCGAGAACGCGCAGGATCGAGAGGTTGGAGTTGGCCTTTACGGCGTAGGCTATTTCGTGATCAAGACCATCGAGAGCAAGGTCAAGCTTCCGGTAGTGTTCCCGAAAGGTGTTGGCCGAGTAGACGTAGAGCGGAGTTCCGTGTTCTTCGGCGAGAGACTGAAGGGAGACATCCTCGCAATGGAGCGAACCTGAAGTGTATTGAAAAGAGTGCATGGACGGCGGGACACATCGTCGTTCCGGAGACCGGACTGTCAAGAATTGGAGAAAAAATGAGCAATTTGCCCGGTCGGGGGTCTCATGGTAAAGATGCAAGCGGTGAACGCTATTGAGCAAAAAAGAAGATGGGTCATGTTAACCCGGCCCGGTTGGAATGTTCCAACGGTGGGGAGCCTGATTCTTATTCTGGCACACGTTCTGGTGGTGGCAACCGGTGGTGTGACATCTGAGGCGGAGGGGCTTCGTGATCTTTATTTGGAGTGGGGGTTATCGTGGCCTGGAATTCAGTCGGGTAGATTTGGACAAATTCTAACCCATAGTTTTTTGCACGGAGATTGGTCCCATGTGCTGGTGAATGCCGCGTTGTTTTTCTACACAAGTGCGCGGATTGGGCACGTGCTTCGGCCATCGCGCGTCGTGATCTTATTTGCGGCTTGCAGCCTCATCAGCGGGCTTGCCCACCTATTGAGTCAGGCACTTATCCCCGGTTTGGGAAATGATCTCCTCGTGGGGGCTTCCGGCGGGGTGATGGGAATGTTTTTGGCGGTAACCGTGATTCATCCGGATTCGAAGATGATGCTCCTACCGGTGTCGGGCCGAAATATTGGCAAGGGTTTTTTGATTGCCAGTGCTTTGCTTTTTCTGATGGATCCGAGATTGGAAATTCCTCTGTTCGGGATTGTCGGAGAATGGGTGATCAGTGCTGTGGGGAAGGAGATTTTCGCAATCGGTCATCTCGTCCATTTCTCGGGAGGCTTGGTGGGTATTTTACTTGTGGGGCGGCTTTTGCCTCGATTGGTAACGCTGGAAGAGCTCAGGGAAGAGCGGGCTGCAAAAGAGGGGAGCCTGACAGTTGACGCTGTTTAGCCGGCCTGATTGACTCAAGCCGTTTTATGGCACAACAGACAGTTTTGGTCACCGGAGGAGCAGGATATATCGGCTCCCACACCGTTCGTTTACTTCAAGCAGAAGGATACAAAGTCATCGTCCTGGACAATTTGGTATATGGGCACCGCGATGCCATTGTTGATGATGATGTTGAGCTTGTCATTGGGGACGTCGGTAACCGCGAATTGTTGGAGGGGCTTTTTGAAAAGTACGGTTTTAAGGCGGTGATTCATTTTGCGGCCTATACCTATGTTGGTGAATCGGTTACCTCGCCGCTAAAATTCTACCGGAACAATACAGGCGAACCGGTGATCCTCCTTGAGGTCATGGAAAAGTTCGGCTGCAAGGCTTTCGTATTCTCCTCGACCTGTGCGACTTACGGGGAGCCACAGAAACTTCCACTTACCGAGGATCATCCGCAGGATCCGGTGAGTCCCTACGGACGGAGCAAATTGATGGTGGAATGGATATTGTCAGATTGTGACGTTGCCTTCGGACTGAAAAGCGCCTCGCTTCGGTATTTCAATGCGAGCGGGGGCTCTCTTGATGGGAAGATTGGTGAAGATCATCGACCCGAGAGTCACCTCATCCCCTTGGTACTAATGGCCATTACCGGTGAATTGGAAAACATCAGTGTGTTTGGCACCGATTATCCGACCGAGGATGGGACGTGTATCCGTGACTACATTCACGTGGAGGATCTGGCTTCAGCCCACCTTGCCGCTGTAAGGCACTTGGTTGGCGGGGGAGAGAGCATCCAATGCAATCTGGGTACCGGGGTCGGTATTTCGGTTAAAGAGATTATTGATGTCGCCGAAGAGGTGACAGGGAAAAAGGTTCCGGTGGTTTACGGGCCGCGACGCGCGGGAGATGCGGCAAGACTGGTTGCAGATCCTAAAATGGCCAAAGACCTCTTGGGTTGGGAAGCCAGTCACAAAGATGTGAAAACGATGGTTGAGTCGGCCTGGAAATGGATTTCCGGTCCACAGAAGGGGCGTTTTGATCGGTAGGGAGAGTTGGATTTACAGTGTAACTACATTTTTTTTCTTGATGAATGCTTCCCAAGAGGCGATTAATTCTTAACACATGGTGAGTATGAGAACGCGGAATAGACAATCTTCGGCAGGTTTCAGTCTGGTGGAACTGTTAACCGTAATGGCGATCATCGCCATTTTGCTTTCGGTTGCCTCTGTTGGTATCCAACGGATGGGCGAATCCCAGGGAGTCACGTCCGGACTGGCCGTTGCTGAAGGGGTGTTTGCGCAAGCTCAACGTCTGGCCCGAAGCAACGGGACCTCTGCGCGGGTCGTCATTCATTCGGAATTGGACGATAGTGTCGAAGAATCGCGCCGCAGGTATCGCCGCCTCCTCCAAGTGGTATACAAGAAGGTTGATCCGGTCACCGGAGAACCTGAGAATTCGTGGACGCTGGCCGGGCAACCCAGTACCTTACCCGATCAGGTTTTCTATAGCCCGGAGCTCAGCCGCACTCAAATTGAAGGAGGTTCCGAGATTGCCAGGGAGCAGCATCAGCTTTCCAGGGACGAAGCAGACACGGCCGAGTGTTACTATTACGAGTTTAACTCACAAGGACTCTGCACGACTCCCGGAGCATCCTTTATTGTTGAAAGCGGACCTCGCCCACGGGGCTCCGAGCGCCCCATCCTTGGAAAGACACGCAACATCGGCGGCTTCATCCTCTGGAGAAGCGGTGGCACCTCGCGGATTGCCGATCTGGCCCGAATCGAAGAAATGAGTACCGTCCAATAAGCAATGAACATGACTCCAATTAAGCAGAAATCAGTAAAACGCGGATTCACCCTGGCAGAATCCGTCATCGCACTGGGTATCCTGGTTGTTCTTATCACGGGATTCCTGGCGGTGTTTGGTCCTGCGGCAACCGCGATCCGTAAAACTCTCTCAGCGCAAGAAGCCAGCCGATTGCAGGCGTCTCTGGAGCAGGAGCTTTCGAACCTGCGTCCCGGTGTCCAGACAAAGCAGTACAAGGACTCTTTTGAAAAAGCCTTTGAGTGGATTTCCCGTTCCCATGAACAGGGTAATACCATTCTGATCTACAACTACCGGGCTGACCCTGCCGAGACGCGGGATGATGGCTCATTCCAGCCAGAAGATGATGTTAATGGGGTAGCTGGCGAGGACTATTTGATTCAGTCAATGGTTCGCCGCATCAACGATCCGCTGCTGGAGGAGGATTTCGAAGCAATCGTAGGGCGTGTGTTTTTTGTGAAGCTCACCCAATTGATCTTCAAGGACGAAGCGCTTCAAGTGGCCGAGGAAGAGGGAACAATCGTCGATCCCTTTTCAGGGGATGGGGATTTCACGACCACCTCTTCGGAGTTTCCGAGTGCCAGTATTTTGGTGGAAGCTCAATTTTTCACCCTTCCAACCCGGTCATTTGCTTACGTGACAGGGCCGTTTGACCCTGAAAACTTCACCCGTCCGATTTTCCGGAGAAACCTCGGCCTTCTGCGATAAGCCAATTGATATCCCGCTGCGAAATGAAAATTCTCTCAAAGAACCAATTTAGGAAAGGCTTCACCTTGGTCGAGCTGTTGGTGGCCATGGCAATCACCGTGATTCTGGTTTCCCTGGTTGTCGTTATTACCGGAAGTGCTCTCGACGCGTGGCGTGCAGCCAGAAATGAAATTCGGGCATCGCACCAGGCGAAAATCATGCTCGATGCCCTCGGGAAGGATTTGGAGTCCTTGGTGGTGCGTAAGAACAACAATTACGAGTGGTTGTATGTCACCAGCGAAACGACCGAGATCGGTCCAGTGGGACAACCGAGCCCCAACGCGGCAACGCTTGTTTTCCTGACCTCGGCAACAGATCGATACGATGGTAATCTGGGTGTTAACGGTGATGACGAAGGTGGAGACATCTCAGCCGTGGGATATCATCTGGAGTTCCGCGACCCGATTTTCGATGATCAGGATGAGCGTTATTCGACATTCGTTCTCTACCGAAATCTGATCAATCCGGATCAAGCTTTCCAGGGGCTTCTCGCAGCTGAAGATTTGGAGCAGGCCTACAGTGCTGCCTCTGCCGGCCGGACAGAGCAACGCAATTTCATGTGCGAGAACATCTACCAAATCAGCGTGATTTTCAACGTAGAGTATGTGGATGAAAGTGATGAAAAAGTCACTGTCCGTGTTCCCGTGATGTCTTCCGGAACCGGAGCCAATGCCGTGAGTCAGTTCAGCATCACGGGAGATGGAATCCGGACAGATAATTCGACTCCGCGATATTCCGACGGTCGGGTGGTTTCGGTTGATCTGGGGATCACCGTTCTTTCTGATACCGGCATGAGAACCTTACGGACAAGGACTTTCAATGATGTTGAGCAGAAGGCTAAATTTCTGACGGAGAACAGCTATCCCTACACAAAGCGGATCGTCATCCCTCAACCTTAATTTTTTTTCAAACAAGTCTTGCCAAGAGGTAGGGGGGGACATAAACGCTCCCCCGTCAGATCGTGAAGCGCGGGTGGCGGAATTGGTAGACGCGCTAGACTAAGGATCTAGTGTCCGTTTAGGACGTGGGGGTTCGATTCCCCCCTCGCGCACCATCTGACTGGTAAGCTCAAAAAGCCCCCCTCCAGGGGGCTTTTGAGTTTAAGCCATTCAGGGTAACGTAGGGTCGGTTAGCTCAGTGGTAGAGCGCTTGCTTCACACGCAAGATGTCACTGGTTCAAATCCAGTACCGACCACCATCCCTCTCGGCCAACCATCACGAGGGTCAAATCGGAGCAAATTCGCCTTTTCCGCCCTTTTTGCAGACAAAAAACACTGGTTGAGGTATTTTCCTAGGTAAGAAAGATGTCTTCCAAGGATCGTCGTGGCAAAGAGTGGAAAGAATGGCTGGGTGAAAACGCCCCCAGACTTCTGGCTTATGCGCGTCAACGATGCGGCAACCAGCAAGAAGCTGAAGACATTCTTCAAGACACTCTCGTAAAGCTGTGGGATTATCAGGAGGAGCGCGATCATCGTGCTCCCGATCTTCCTCTCGCATTTTCAGTGATGCGATTTTTGGGAATGGATCACGGAAGAAAGACCGGGAGGCGACAAAGGCGGGACGAGAAGATTATTCAGTTTCAAACCGGTGAAGACCTCTGGCTGGATACTCCCGCGGAGGAGAATGAGGAAGCGGAGATCCTGCGTTCAGCGGTAGGCGCACTCCCCGAGAAACTTCGGGAAGTCCTCACCTTGAAAATATGGGGGGGGCTCACTTTTGCGGAGATCGCCGAAGTCTTGACGCTTTCCAACAATACGGCGGCCTCCCGTTATCGCTATGCCCTTGAGCAACTTAAGAAGAAGCTAAATCACCTGAAAACATCGAGTCATGGATAAAGAACTGATAGAACTGGAATCACGCTTATCTGAGCTCACTCCTAGGGGCCTCAGTGACGAGGGGTTGTCCCGGTGCGAGGCTCAGATCGATGATCTCTCACGTGTCGCAACGGGAGGATCTCATTCCCTTATTGGAGTCCCTTGGAGAATCATGGGGGCGGCTGCAGCGATTATGTTGGGTGTCGGGATTTTTTCAGGATGGTGGTTGGGTCATGAGGAGGGTGGATCCGTGGCGGGTAGCCAATCACAAGGAGCTGATTTTTTTCCTCCAGCCTTTGAAGTGCTCGGTGAGCGTTCCTGGAGTCAGGTGGATCCGGAGTCGCAGATTTTTGTCTCAGACTCGGGGGAGGTGTTGGAGAGACGCACAGAAGTTGATGTTTCCGAAGAGACGGTATTGCATCGTGATTCAGGGAAGTTGGTTACTGTGCGCGTGACGACCCGGCAACCTGTCGATATTGCTACTGATCAATTTTGATCCCATGAGAATCATTCTGTTTCATCTGTTGGTCGGGGTGCTTTGCATTTCCGGTCTCTCTGCGGCGCCTGACAAAGGGTTGCCGTGGTTGGGTGCGCGGATTGATCATTTGAAAGGGGAAGTGGAGAGACCTGCTGTAATGGGAGGCTACGGAGGGCTTGTGATTGCAGGAGTGATTCCGGGCAGCCCGATTGCTTCATCAGGAGGGGAAAAGGGAGACATTTTGTGGAAGCTTGATGATCAGATACTGATCAATGTCAGCCAATTTGTGACTTTACTGAAAATGAAGGAGCCGGGTGCGGTTGTTAAATTTACGGCATTTCGGGAGGGGAAAGAGAGAAATCTCGACGTCACTCTGGGGGTCCGGCCTCCATGCAATGGCAGTCATCACGGCGCCAAACATGGTAGGGGCTGGGGGTGGCATCGTGCCAAGACGGAAGAAGTTGCTGAAATGACTGATGCCGGGGTTCACTACATTCTCAAAGAAACGGATTCGGGTCTTCACCTTACGGTATCGCAAAAGGACACGAAGTTGTTTTCAGGGATCATAGACGGTGCCGGGGCTGATGCCGAGGTGGAGCCAAGGTGGCAGGGAGCCGTCCTTATTCTCAGGCAGGCGCTGGCTTCCCACTCCCACCAGAAACGACAGGAGAAGTCCAAAAGAGTGCGTTCAACCCCTCCAAAAGGCAGCGAATCACGTTGACGCGGGGTGTTGAAAGGTTAGGGTGCAGGTTTCGCTTATCAGTTCTTGCTATTTGCTAATTCGGCCCACAGGCTAGCGCCATGCATCCGGATGTGGCGAAGTTAGTGGAAGCGGGCCGAATTAGTGAGGCCGTTGGAGAAAAACTTTCTGAAATTGCACCGGGGAAATACCGGATGCACAAAGGTTTCGGAGGGGGGTTGGTGAAAGAATGGGACCTTTTCACGGGCAAAGTGGTCATCGATTTCGCAAAGGCACCAGGGAAGGAAATGGGGCTGAAGTTGGCGTTGGAAAAGACCGAGGCACTTGAAGATGACGATCTGCGAGCTCAAAAAGTGAGCCAAATCGGGGAGTTGAAAGGACTGGCCGAGAATAACGCTGTCGAGTTGGTGTGCCTCACCCTGCAATCCAGAGAGGGTAGAATGACCCTTGATCAACTCGATGCTGAGTTGATGGGAAGTGTCATTGATGAAGAAATTTACAAGAAATGGTGGGAGAAGACCAAGAAGCAGCTTCGCGAGAGCAAGCGTGTCTCGGTTCCCACCAAGCGCACCGATTACCTGGTGCTCCGCGATGAGTCAGCGAGCCCCGGTGAGGCGCTTGTTGAGGAGCTTGAACAAGCCCGTAGTCCAAAAGCTAGAGTTAAGGCACTGGAGACTATTCAGCGTGAAGCTCCATTGATTGCTGCTGGTGATGGGTTGCTTGAAAAGGTTTACGAGATCGTGAACGACGCAATTCTGAAGCTGGTCAAATTGTCGCCCGCGCAAGCGCTTGAGCTGGCAGCGCTTCGTGACGAGCTTTCCGATGAGACCGAGTCGAAGGATCGGGTCGGCGAAGGAGCTCCTACCATTGCGGAGGTGCTTCAAGTGGCGGAAGGTACGCTTTCCGATGATCTGGGGCAGGTGGCAGCAGCCCGTCTTAAGCGTATTCTTGAGGCGTTCCCACAGGCTTTTGATAAAGATTGGGTAAGCAATATTTTGCGGGTTTTTGATCGTATTTCATCCCGTGGAGTTTCTGAAATTGCCAAACTTCTTGTTGAGAAGGAGGAAACGGAAAAATTTTACGAGCACATCAAGATTTCGCTTTCCCGTCATGCCTTGGGGGCCGACGCGCTGGCTTGGATCAGTCGGGAGCGCAAGAAAGCGGCTGAGCCCGTCTTTGATGGTTCGGTTGGCTCGGTCATTTTGACTGTCCTTGAACAGGATTCATTGGACGATGGCCCGAGAAAGGCCGGTCGCCTCGCCAACCTTCTCCTCGATGATAAGGAGTTGGTCGGGGATCTCCTGTCTACTCTGGAAGTCAACGATGTGCGCAATTTTGCACGGAAGCTTCTTGCCAGCCCGGCCTTTCCGGACCTTGACAGGAAGTCGTTAATGGCCCGAGTGATTAAAGCCGTTCCATCCACTCAGGATATGGTGACCGGCGAATCGACGACGAAGCAAGATGACACGCTCCTCGTTTCCTGGGAAAGCCTCGATCGTCGCAAAGCCGAGTACGAGGATCTCGTCAACAATCGGATTCCTGCCAATGTGAAGGAAATTTCGGTTGCCCGGGCGCACGGAGACCTCCGCGAGAACTTTGAGTATCATGCTGCGAAGCAGATGCAGGTGGTTCTCAATACCAGAAAGAATGATCTTGAGCGTGACCTCGAGCGCGCCCGTCCAACAGATTTCAAGGGTGCCGATACCAATTCGGTAAACATCGGGACCAAAGTTGTATTGTCGGTCGAAGGCAGAGGTGACATCGAATACACGATGTTGGGTGCCTGGGATGCCAATCCCGAAGAGTCTGTTCTTTCTTACCTCTCCGTCATGGGGCAGGCCCTCCTTGGAAAAGGAGTGGGGGAGTCCGCTCAAGTTCCCGATCCCGATACCGAAGAGAAAATGAAGGTCACGGTTAAGTCGATCTCCAGTCTCTAATTTTTCCTCTCTAACATAACGAACTACATGTCAGATACCACCATCCAGTCCATCCGCGGTCGCGAAATCATCGATTCCCGCGGCAATCCAACAGTCGAAGTCGACGTAACCCTTGCCGGCGGTGCCTTTGGGCGCGCGGCAGTTCCAAGTGGTGCATCCACTGGTGAGCACGAAGCTTGGGAGCTTCGCGATGGCGACAAGTCACGCTACCTTGGCAAAGGTGTCCTCGGTGCTGTTGCCAACATCAATGACAAGATTGCACCTGCACTTCTAGGCTCAAATGCAACCGACCAAGCATCCATCGACGGTGCGATGCTTGCACTTGATGGGACCAAGAATAAGGCCGAGCTTGGTGCTAACGCGATTCTTGGAGTTTCCATGGCTGTTGCTCGTGCGGCTGCCGCCGGCGTAAATCTCCCTGTTTACAAGTACCTCGGCGGTCCTAATGCCAAAGTTCTTCCAGTCCCCATGATGAATATCATCAATGGTGGATCGCACTCTGATGCTCCGATCGATTTCCAGGAGTTCATGATCATGCCGGTAGGTGCTCCGACTTTCCGCGAGTCCCTTCGATATGGCGCTGAGATTTTCCACTCACTCAAGTCCGTTCTTCATGACCGCGGCCTTTCTACCGCCGTCGGTGACGAGGGTGGTTTCGCGCCGAAGCTCGATAGTACGGAGGACGCACTCGACACCATTTGTCTCGCCATTGAAAAGGCCGGATACAAGGTGGGTGAGGATATCGCCTTTGCGCTCGACGTTGCTTCTTCAGAGTTCTTCGATCGCGAAAAGGGTGCTTATGTGTTCCATAAGTCCGACGGTTCAGTCCGTAGCTCGGATGACATGGTGGCATTTTACAAGGACCTCCGCGGCAAGTATCCCATCCTCTCCATTGAGGACGGATGTGATGAGAACGATTGGGACGGCTGGAAGTCGCTCACTGATGCCATTGGCCACAATACGCAACTTGTTGGTGACGATCTCTTCGTGACCAACGTTGATTTCCTTTCCAAGGGAATTGATTTGGGTGTTGCGAACTCGATTCTGGTTAAGGTGAACCAAATCGGCTCCCTTACCGAAACCTTCGATGCCGTTGAGTTGGCAAAGGAAAATAGCTACACCGCTGTGATTTCCCACCGTTCTGGTGAGACCGAGGACAGCACGATTGCTCACCTCGCGGTTGCTACCAATGCGGGTCAGATCAAGACCGGTTCCATGAGCCGTTCCGACCGGATTGCGAAGTACAACCAGCTTCTGCGAATTGAGGAAGCGCTTGGCAGTGACGCGGTCTTCGGTGGCAAGATGCGGGTCAGCGTCTAAATATTCCTGAGCAGGATTTTAAGCGACCGCAGGAGGGCAACCTCCTGCGGTTTTTTGTGATTGGTGAAGATCAAGCAAAGTTAACTTTTGTCGTGGCTTCGACCTATGTTTCTTGTTATCCTTTGATCAGACATGGCACGGAGTCGGAAACAACGGGTCAATTCGGGTCGCGACCCTGAGTTTTCCAGAGATGGTCGGAAGCGTGGGCTTTTCGGGAAGGCTACCGGTGTTGTGCTGGCAGTTTTCGTGTTAGCTCTCTCGGTGGCCATCATTGTACCTATTGCTCCGGAGTATCAAAAACTGAAGGAGGTTGAGGCGGAGCACGCAGAGGCTCTGGATGCGGAAAAGAAGTTACTCAGAAAGCGCAGGCAATATGAGTTGGAGTCCGAGTCACTCATGACAAATCTCGAGTATTTGGAATCAAGATCACGGGATCGGGGACCCTACTATGCCCCAGGGGAGCAAGTGATCAAGATCACCGAGTAAACCTAAAAACGAAAGCTCTCGCCAAAGTAGAGCATGCGCGCTCTTTCATCCTGGACCAGTTCCTGGGAAGAACCTTCCAGCATTACCTGACCATCAACAAGGAGTGACGCGCGATCGACAATTTCAAGTGTCTCACGGACCTGGTGATCGGTGATGAGGATGGAGAGGCCGTCCTCATCGCGGAGTTGGCGGATGATTTTGTGAATCTCCTGAACCGCAATGGGGTCGATTCCCACAAAGGGCTCGTCCAGCATGAGGAGTCGGGGTTCGGTGCAAAGGCAGCGAGCCAATGAGAGTCGGCGTTTTTCACCGCCCGAAAGAGTCATCGCCAGGGATTTTCGAACATGATTGATCCCAAAGCGCTCCAGAAGATTATCGGCGCGTTGCTTGCGTTCGCTGCGAGACAATTTGCGACGAGTTTCCAGAACCGCCAGGAGGTTGTCCTCGACACTCAACTTGCGGAAGATTGATTCTTCCTGCGGGAGATAACCCATGCCGAGCCGGGCCCTTTTGTGCATGGGATAGCGGGTGATTGTTTTGCCGGCAAAGTTCACGCGTCCATGATCGGGCGGAATCAATCCCGCTATCATGTAGAAAGTGGTGGTTTTTCCGGCACCATTGGGCCCGAGAAGTCCTACGATCTCTCCGGGATTGACGGTCAGCCTGACTTCATCGACGACCCTGCGGCCGCTGTAGGTTTTTTGGAGGCCCTCGACCTGTAGGAGTGGCTCTTGGATTTCGCTCATTGGGGCCTATCGATTGAGTTTGCCAGGGAGTCCAAAGAGCCAATTTCCTTCGGTTTGGGCACTGATGTTATTTCCTCCAAGAAGCTTAATAACGAGGTAGGCATTCTTGTCTTTTGAGCGAGCACCCGCTCCTCCCAAACGAAGGGAAAGGGCGTCACCGCGAATGATCAACTGCTCTTTTTTAGCGTCGTAGACTGCACGCTCACCTCGAACGAGGATAGGTTCTCCTTTCTTGCCTTTTCCTTTGATTTCAATATTTCCGTTGGCAGAGAACTGGCTTAGCTCTCCCAACCCTTTAAATCCGCCAAAGGGATTGTCGTCTGCGTTGTCATCCTCTTTGGGCTTGGCCTCTTCCTTTGGAGGGTCGAAGAGGGCCTTCATTCCATCAGTGCAAGTCATGGTCATGCCTTTTCCCTTTAAGGAGATTCGGCCCATGTAGACGACTTCCTGGTTTTCTCCGTCAAAGTAGATCCCCCGACTTGCTTCGATCACAATACGATCTTTGTTTGGGATAAACAGGTCCTCAAATGGAATTGCCGGTTCGGCCACATCCGGGGCAGCTTCCTGTTGGGATAGAAGTTGGGATTGTCCGATGGCACCAAGAAAAGCTGTTAATCTGGTGAGAAGGTCCTGCTCTTTTTTTGCGGCGGCGGCCATGGCTCGCGAGGATTCAAATGGCGGAACGATCCGGGGAGCGGCCTGACGTTCGAATTCGATCAGCTCTTCGACGGGGATTGCCACCGGAGGAGCGGCCACAAGAAGCTGGATGCCGGCAAGAAAAGGAAGAAGGGTTTTCGGGGAGTTCATCGCTTGCCGTTTTTTATCAGGATTGAGAAACATAGTAGCCGCCGGACCAAGGAGCAAGCCCTGCCGGGAGTTCAGAGTGAGGATGCCGCCTTGTCCCCGGGCAATGAACTCGTCTTTGGTGGACTTAATCAGAAGCTCTCCATCTGCTACAATTTGCTCCTTCTCCACAAGGTAGGTTGCAAAATCCATCGATGCGGTTCCACTGATCTGTTGATCGCGGTCAAAGACGCGCAGAACAAGGTCTTCGCCCTTCAGTTGTGCGGCACTCTCCACTACCATCACTTTCGCAGTGAGAAGAGATGCTCTTCGCTTCTGTTCATCGAATCTGGGGATGGAGACTCCGGAAAGGGTCGCTCCGATGGGAAGGCGAGACATGGCGTTCTCGTTCCTCGGGTCCAAGGGGGGAGCCTCATCGGCAGACGCGGTGATCCCAATGGAGAGAAGTAACAAGCCAATCTGCCTTTTCATCATCTATGCTGACTGAGCGGCCTGATGGACGGCGACCAGGGTTTTCAGAACGCCCTCTATTTGGTCGAGAGGGATTTGATTTGGTCCGTCAGAGAGTGCATCTGCAGGATTTTCGTGCACTTCCATGAAGACACCGTCGACTCCTGCCGCCACAGCGCAGCGTGCAAGGACGGGTGCCAGAACACCATCGCCACCCGTGGTGCCGCCCAGACCGCCAGGACGCTGGACCGAATGGGTGGCGTCGAAAATCACCGGGACGCCCTGTTCGCGAATCCAAGGAAGTGAGCGCATGTCGGCGACCAGATTATTATAACCGAAGGTGGTTCCTCGTTCGGTGATGGTGAACTGTTCGCAGCCGAATGCTTTTAGTTTGCCGATGATGGGATCGATATCCCAAGGGGCAAGGAACTGACCTTTTTTTACATTTACCGGTCGACCGGTCTTGGCTGCTGCCTCGAGAAGGTCGGTCTGACGGCAAAGAAAGGCGGGGATCTGCAGGAAATCGATGTGCTTCCCCGCGTAAGTTGCTTCTGCAGGGGTGTGAATGTCAGTGGTCACCGGAACACCCAGGTCCTTACCAATCTCGCCCAAGATTCGGCAGCCTTCCTCGACTCCCGGACCACGGTAGGAATCGACGGAGGTCCGATTGGCTTTATCGTAGGATGCCTTGAAGATGAACGGGACGCCGAGTCGGTCGGTGATCTCCTTTAGAGCCCGCGCCATGCGCCATGCAAATTCCTCATCCTCAAGCCCGCAAGGTCCAAGAATGAAGAAGGGGCGACCGGTGCCGACCGCGATGTTAGATATATTAAAGGTGTTCATGATTCGGAGGCGGCGAGGTAGAATTCGCGGAGTTTTTCGAGCGCGATTTTAAGGAGTTTTTTTTCGGAGTCGTTAAGATTTCCTTTTGTCTTCTCACGAAGCATTTCGAGGTTGTCGATGACGTTGGCTGCTTTCTTGAGGTCTGTCTCGGTTTTTCCGGTGGCAGGATTCTCGACCTGCCCAAGAAACATGACCCCGGCTTGGGTTTGATAAAAGACGAAGGCCGAGAACCTGGGGTCGGGCGCTTCAAACTCTGGTTCACTCATGGATGGACGCTAGGGAAAAGTGAATCGTTGCTCAAGGGGAGACCGTGACAATCGTGGCATGGTCGTCTGCCAGTAATCGGGCGGCAACCCGGCGGATGTCATCCCCCGTAACGGCATCCATCAGATGATCTTGCTCAAGATGGTGATCGGCGGGGTGGCCGAGGAGGACATCGAGAGCAGCCATTGAAACCCGACTCTTCGCACTTTGGTTCTGAAGGGCTTGGGCGGCTCTCGCGTTGGCCTTGACCCGGATCAAGGTTTCTTCGGGGATGCCTTTTCCGGCAATCTCGTTAATTTGACCCATGAGCTCGGTGCGAGCGAGTTCCAGTTGATCCGGGGCTGTGCCCAAGTAGAACGCGAGGAGCCCGTCATTAACTCCCATAAACATGGAAGAGCTGACAAAGTAGGCAAGCCCCAGCTCCTCACGGATGCGGGTGAAAAGGGGGCCAGCCATGTCACTGCAATAGCTGTGTATCAACTCAAGGGCAAAGCGATCGGGGTCGGTCGCGGAGAGCCCGGGGTAACCGATGGCGATGACGGCTTGCTCCTTATCGAGTTGTAGCTGGTATTCTCCGCTGGTGGTCGGGACGGGGTCCCTTTTGGATGGAGGGGAAGCAGCAGGAAGGCTCCCGAGAGTGGACTCAAGGAGCTTTAGGGTGGTTTCGGGGTCGATATCTCCGAAGAAGGCGCAAACCAAATTTTGAGCACCGAAGGAAGCGACGTGGTGGGCCAAGATGTCGTTCCGGTTGAGGGCGGTGAGACTTTCGACCGTGCCGGAAGACGGAATGCCGTAGCCCTTGCCCGCCCAGAGTTGGTGCCGCAATTCCCGGAAGGCGAGGCTGGCCGGGTCCTCCAGAGCCTCTTTGAGTCGTGTGACAAGGGATGCCTTTTCCCTCTCAAGGGCGTCGGTGGGGAAGGCGGGTTCGCGGAGGATTTCACCGAGGGTGTTTAAGACCGGGGTCAGGTCATCCTTCAGACAATAGCTGGAAATGGTGAGGCTATTATTTCCGGCGGAAGGGCGGATCGAGGCACCGAGGTCCTCGAGGCTTTCGGCAATCTCCAAAGCGGACCGGGAGGCAGTTCCCTGAAGAAGGAGGGTGGAGAGGAGTCGATTGAGACCAGCCTTCTCAGGAGTCTCGGATAGGCACCCTGCGAGGAGCGCGACATTTCCATACACGACAGGAATCCTCGGATCCCGTTGAAGGATGACCCGAACTCCATTGGAGAGAGTGTGTTCGGTAAGCGCGTCGGGCTTCAGGACATCCCGAGTCTCGGCATCTTGGGTGGCGACTTCCTCGGGGACGAGCATCGTTGTCGTTAGTAGATCAGGAACGAGGTAACGACCGATGACGCGGTGAAGGTCGGCGGAGGTCACCTTGGCGAGGTGATCAATGAAATCGCGGGTATGATCGAGGTTGCGGGTCTCATTCCAATTGGAAGCGAGGTCGGAGGCTCGGCCGGAGGCAGTAGCTAGAATTTTGAACTGCTGGGAGGCGGTCTGTCTGAGCGCGCGTTTGAGTTCATGGTCGAGGTTTCGGGCGGACAGCTGGCCAATTTGTTTGTGAATGGCAGCAATAAGATCGTCGATCTTGTCGTGTTCAGCCTCGGCATAAACGCAGAAGAGTCCCGGCCCCTGAGCCGGAAGCCAGGAGTAGGCTCCAATGGAATAAGCCAATTCCTGCTTTTCTCTGATTTCGCGGAAGAGTGGAGCGGAGCGTCCACCACCGAGAACCACAGAAAGGAGATCAAGGGCGGCAGCATCGGGGTGCGAAGAAGCGGGTGCCTGCCAGCTCAACGAGAGATGGGTTGCAGGGATGGCAAAGGATTTTTGCGCTGCGCGCGCACCGAGTTGTTTGGGTTCGTCGGTAAGATAGACAGGGAAATCCGCGAAAGGCCTGAGGCCCTTGGCGAGTTCGCGGGTGATGATTTTTTTTGCGGCAGCAGCCTCAAAGCCACCGGAGATGACCAAGAAGGATTTCTCCGGGCGGTATCGGGCATGATGGTAGGTCACCATCTGATCGTAGGTGATGGAATCAAAGAGATCCCGATACCCGATCACGGGGTGCCGACGGCAGTCTTTTTGATAAGCGGTCCTGAACAGAAGCTGATGATTGACTGAATCAGGATCGTCCAATCCCATCGCTATCTCACGGCGGATGACCTCTTTTTCTTTCTCAAACTCGTCCTCGGGGAAAGACGGGCGAAAAACCATTTCGACCAATGCCGAGATGAACAGGTCGAGGGATTCCGCAGGGCCGTCGATGTAATAGACAGTGCGATCAAAGGTGGTGTAGGCATTCCATTGGCCGCCTGCTGCCTGCACTTCCTGAGATAAGGCTTCACCGGTAAAGCGATCGGTCCCCTTGAAGACCATGTGCTCGAGAAGGTGGGAGATTCCAGTGCCCGCCAGAGCGGATTCGTGCATGGATCCGGTCTCAACCCACAACTGAACGCTGATGACAACGGAACCGTCGGCGGGGTCGAGGATGGTATCTAGTCCTGGCTCAAGTGTTTCGACGCACGCGGTCGTGGTGGGGAATCTCATCTGCGATCAACTTTGAACTCCCCGGAGCGCGGATCAAGCTGACAGTTAGGAAAGGGTGACCCAAAGTGATTTTAAATAGGGTGACTCCGTGAAGTCCGGGGGCATTTTGGCCGAATGAACTCTCGAATTCCGGGGGATGAAGGGGCGAAGTTGTTTTTCAAATTCCCCGGAGGTCATGCCTCGATAATTATGGCAACCGAGGATGGTCCCTCCCGGTGCAAGACAGGCGAGAGCAAGTTGGAAAAGCGAGGGGTAGTCTTTTTCGACCCGAAACACCTTTCCTTTGTCGTCACGGGAGAAGGTGGGGGGATCGAGGACGATAGCGTCAAATCGGCGACCTTGTTTGGCAAAGCGTTTCAACCAGTGAAACGTGTCACCCTTGCAAAAATAGTGATCGGCGGGATCCATGTCATTGAGCCGGAAGTTCTCCCTGGCCCAATCAAGGTAGACTTGGGAGAGGTCGAGCGTGCTGGTGGTGGCTCCGGCAGCAGCAGCGGCCACCGAGAAAAAGCCGGTGTAGCCGAAGGTGTTCAGGAGGGTCTTGCCCGGGGCCATGAGATCGCGGATCGCAAGGCGATTGTCACGTTGGTCCAGAAACAATCCCTGAGAGTATCCGGACTGGAAGGAAAGGCGTGATTTGAGCCCGTTTTCCACGCCAACAAAGAACTCAGGGGCATTTTCGCCTCCCAGATGTAGGGGGGATTCTTTTTGGTGTTGATGGAGCTTCTTCCAATAGAGCGAGCGCGGCATTCTCCCGAGGAGTTCGCTTTCGAGAGAACTGTCCAGATTTTCCTGTTGGGTTGAGACCAGCCAGTGACCGTTAAGCGAATCGAGATAGACTCCTGTCAAATCGTCACCGTCTCCGTCGATTAAGCGAACAAGGTCCGTGTTTGGCGTGAGTAGTGTTTTGCGGAGACGGAGCGCAGAATCGATGGATTTGGACAGGCGAAGTGTGGACATTGATCGCGGTTCTTCTACCATTGCCCGAGCAATGAGCGAATGGAAATCCTTACTCGATCAGGCCGTCACCAACGGCGATATCTCTGCAGCCTCACGGAAGAATATCGACCTTTTCCTGGCGGGGACCGGTTCTCCGGTTGGAGAAAGCGCTATTGTTGAACTTGTTGAGCAGGGTGCCTGGCAGGAGCTTGATGACCGCTTTTTTAAGACGCTTGCCTTCGGAACAGGAGGGTTGCGTGGCCGGACAGTGGGACGGATTGTTACGAGCGCCGAGCAAGGGGCCGGTGGTCCGCTGGAACGACCCGAACATCCCTGCGTGGGCACGGCAACGATGAACTTCTTTAACCTAAAGAGGGCAATGCTCGGAATGGTGACCTACCTCTTGAAATCTTATAACGGAGAGGGGCGCCCTTCCATTGTGATTGGTCATGACACCCGGCACTTTTCGAGGGATTTTGCAGAGACGTGTGCGAAGGTTTGCACCGATCTCGGGGTGGACGCCTACCTTTTTGAAGGACCACGGGCCACACCGCAAATCTCCTTTGCGATTCGGGAGCTTAGGGCCGATGCGGGTGTTGTTTTAACGGCAAGCCATAACCCTTCGCACGACAACGGATTCAAGGCTTACTTTTCGGAGGGATCGCAGATCGTAGAGCCTGCTGCGAGCGGGATCATCGCGGAAGTCAATGCGCTCACCAGCGAGGATTATCAGGCCAAACCCGAAGCCGAGCAGGGGGAGTTGACTGTATTGGGCTCCGAGATGGACCGAACCTATATGGACCGACTCAGGAGCGTCTTGCTTCAACCGTCGCTTCTTGAAGGGCGGAAGGCGAAAGTGGTCTACACCAACCTGCATGGCACCGGAGGTGTGATTATCGTCCCCATGTTGCGGGAGTTGGGATTCGAGGTGCTTACGGTGGAGGAGCAGGATTCTCATGACGGGCGTTTTCCGACCGTTGAATCACCCAATCCGGAGAACGCTTCCGCGTTGGCGATGGCGATCGATCTCGCCGAGAAAGAAGGGGCTGATGCGTTAATCGGGACCGATCCCGATTGCGATCGCATGGGCGTGGCGGTGCGGAATGAGGCGGGGGAGATGGAGTTGCTTACCGGAAACCAGATCGGGTCATTGATTGGATGGTATCGGATCAAGACGATGTTTGATCTGGGATGGCTCACAGAGAGCAACCGGAGTCGTGCTGTTCTGGTGAAAACCTTGGTGACCACCGAACTTCAGAGCAAGGTGGCCGCCCAGTATGGAATCAGTGTGGTGAACACCTTGACGGGCTTTAAATACATCGGTGAGAAACTTGCGAAATACGAGGCTGCCATTCCCGCTGAGAAGAAGGGGGATTATCGCAGCCTGAGCGAGGACGAGAGCCGGAAGCTTCGTCTGGAATATTCCAAATTCTTTGTCTTTGGTGGCGAGGAAAGCTACGGATATCTCGGCTCCGATTTTGTCCGCGATAAGGATGGTAATGCATCAGCGGTGATGTTCGCCGAATTGGCGGCTTATGCCATGAGCGAGGGGACCACCATTTCGGGGCTGCGTGATCAGGTCTGGGCGGAATACGGAGTTCACCTTGAGATTGGAAAATCATTGGTGATGGAGGGAAGTGCGGGAGCAGCGAAGATTGCCGCTTTGGTGAAGTCTTACAGCGAAAATCCACCTTCCGAGATTGACGGTTCCGCTTGTGTCAGTGTGAAGGATTACGCCAAGGGGGGCTTCTACGATGAAGAGGGTGATGAGATTCCAGCCGCCGATATGTTATTTGTTGAGTTGGCTGACGGACGCCGTTTTGCGGTGCGCCCGTCGGGAACCGAGCCCAAAATCAAGTATTACATTTTTGGGGAGTCGGCGCCTACGGAAGATGTCGCGGGAAGCAAGGCTGCGGTTCTGGCTTCGCTGGAATCATTGTGGAGCGTTGTAGAGAAAGATGCCTACGAGCGAATGGGGTGATGCGGCGATTGATCAGACCAATCCTGGCACTCGCGAGTGGTGCCGCGCTCGCGCTTTGCTTTGCGCCCTTTAACCAAAGTTGGATCGTTTGGGGGTGGATGTGGGTGCTGCTTCCATTGTTGTGGACCGTAGGCCCCGAGAAGCCCCGACGTGCCGGATTCGGGCTCGCCTATTTGAGCGGGCTGGGTTTTTGGTTCGTTAACTTGAAGTGGATTTTCACAGTTACGAGTCTTGGGGCGGTGACGATGGCCGTTTACTTTTCGGTTTACTTCGGATGCTTCGGAGCGTTCGCGGCAGTGGCAGGAAATCCTTGGCGTAAATCGGTTAAAACTCCGAAGGGAGTCCGCGATCGTTTTCGTGAGATGGGACGCAGTCTGGGAGTGGCGGCCCTTCTTGGCGGGTTCTGGTGCGGGATGGAATGGATCCGCGGGTGGATGTTGACAGGGTTCGGTTGGAACGGGTTGGGAACGGCGTTTTTCGATAGTCTGGTGCTCGCTCAAAACGCCGAATTTGTGGGTGTGATCGGCCTTTCCTTCCTGCCGGTGTTTTTCAGCGCGGTGGTGGTGCAGGTGGCCCGGCGATTTTACCTTCAAGGGCGGGATGGCGGAGTGAAGCTGCTTCATTGGGATTTTGCGACAGCGCTCCTGGTGATCATGACGGCGTTTACAATTGGGACGGTTCGGCTGACGTCGGTGACCAATCAGGAAATGGTGGAAGGGCGGGCGCTTCTCATTCAGCAAAATATTCCGCAAGTGGCCGGGCAAGTATCGTGGGAGCCGCAGCGGATCATTTCAGGCTTTGTCGAATTGACCGAAAAAGGGCTTGAGGAGGCCGATGAGGAAGTTGTGATGGCTCTTCAGGAGGCGGGTGAGGGGGTGCCGATATCGGTGAGGCGCCCCGATCTGGTGGTTTGGCCCGAGGCCTGCCTCCCGGAATGGTTTTTCATCGGGGACGACGGAGTCCCGCGCGCCGGGGCACCGATGGAGAGTTTTTTGGATTACGCGAAAGGCTTGGGTGAGTTTGCTCTCGTTACGGGGATCACTGAGGTCGATGGGAATCCTGCTTCGGCGGATGCCAAGGTCTACAACTCGATCATGATTGATGACGGAGAGGGACGGCAGACTTATCAAAAGCACCATTTGGTCTACTTTGGAGAGGCCATCCCCGATATTCAATTTCTCCGGGATATTTACAAGAATACGACCGGAGTGGAGTTCGGGGGCGGACTTACACCCGGTAAGGTTCTTTTGCCGATGGAGGTGGAGATGGGCGGGGAACAGGTTGGAATCATTCCTTCGGTGTGCTTTGAAGACACAGTTCCGCGTCTCGCCAGAAGGTTTGTCCGCCCCGGTCCGCAGCTGATCATCAACGTCACCAATGACGGATGGTTCCACGAAAGTGAGGGCGCGATGCAGCACTTTCAAAATTCCATCTTCAGAGCCATTGAGTTGCGACGGCCCATGGTGCGGTGTGCGAACCGGGGGGTGACGGGAGTGATCTCGGTGACAGGGAGCACGGTTGATCCGGAGACCCGGGAAGAGCGGCTTCTGTTAGATGAAGACGGGAGCCATTTCCATCGGGGGGCACTACTTGCTTCGGTGCAAATCCCCAAGGATGGCGAGGTCACCCTCTATTCGAAATGGGGCGATTGGTTCGCGGTTACGGGTCTTCTTTGCGGATTATTACGGGGAGGCTTCGTTCGCTTGCGGAACAGTTAAGGGTCTGGCAGTCTCCCGCCGTGCAAAGTGATGTCCGGGCTGTTCTACAGTATGTTCCTTCCTTCAGGGGAAAGGTCTTTGTGCTGGTTATCAACGCCGCCCGGATGCCCGAGTTGGCGCTGGCCGAGGCCCTTCTTGATTTAATTGCCCTTCAGCAAGTGGGAGTCCGTCTGGTGGTCGTCTCCACCGGAAGTGGTGAAGCGGAAATTGCCCATCGTTTTGTGGATGGCGAACTGAAGTGGCAATCAGTGGATACACCGGATGCCGAGCGAATTTTGGCTGTCCTGGGAAGGGGGCAGTTGGCCCTTCTTGAAATGCCGGGGGCGGGGGAGTTGGATGAACAGATTGTCCGGATAGCCAGCGAAGTGGGGGCTGCAAAATTGATCACTTTTGTTCCCAAGGCAATTCGGGAAGACGGGGTGAGGCTCCACGCAGTTTCCAGAGAGCAGGCATCAACCTGGAGCGGCAAAACGAAAGACCTATTCAACGCGGCTGCGGCAGCCTGCGCCAAGGGGATTCCGCGCGTGCATTTGCTTGATGAAACGCGACAGGGGGTTTTGATGGACGAGCTGTTTTCGAACGAAGGGGTGGGGGTCATGGTGCACTCGGATGATTACCTGAGTGTCCGTGCCTTGGGGCAGGAAGATATTCCGGAGCTTTTGGCGATGATCGGACGATCGATTCGCGATGCGCATTTGGTGCCCCGCTCGTATGAAGAGATTGAAAAATCGATCACGGAGTTTCAGGTCCTGACAGTGGATGACAACGTCGTCGGTTGTGTGGCGCTGCATCCTTATCCCGAAGGATGTGCCGAAGTGGCCTGCCTCTATGTGAAACAAAACCATGGTGCCGAAGGCTATGGCAAATTGCTGGTCAGAGCCGCGGAAAAGCGGGCGAAGGAATTGGGGTTTCCCTGGGTCTTTGCGCTGAGTAATCGAGCAGTCGATTACTTCGTTGAGCAGTTGGGATATGAACCGGTGGATGTGGCTACGATTCCGGAAAGTCGCCAAGAATTGCTGCGAAATAGCGGCCGGAATTCAATGGTGATTCGCAAGGAACTTGCTGATTGACCATTTACTCAATCAGATTCACCGCGAGGCTCCGAACGGTGGCGAGATCGAGAAGGAAGAAGGAGTTGTCAGCCGAGAGGCTCCCGTAAAAGAAACGGTTTTCCGAGCCGCGCACCACTTGGGCGATTTTGAGGATATTGGGGGTGAGCGAGGTCGGCTTGCCGGAGTCGTCCACCTCTTCGACCATCACGGAGATCGTGAGGTTGGGGTTTTCCAATTGGTTGGATGCCGCAGGAGCGACCGGGCCGAGCCAGCGATGGACCTTCACTTCCGAGAGCTTTTCAAGAAGGCGATTGGCTTTGTTGATGTTGAGCCTTGGTGTGATGTCCTGCCCGTCCAATCGGGCTTTCCAGGATTGGCTGAAGAAGTTGTAGCTGAGTTGGATTGGGGGTTGTCCGCTGCGTTGAATGACGAGCCCACGAATCTCAAAGGGGTCAATGTTCCAGATTTGAGGCGACCTCCAGTGGTAGTCCCTCATGGTGATCTTATTGATGATCTGGGGTGAGATCTCGGTGACTCTGGGAGCGCCTTCCCGAGAGCTGTAAAAGTGAAGGCGTGGGCTTGAACCCAGCTTGAGAGAAACATTCTCCGTGCCGGCCTTCAGAGAGATTGTTTTACCCTTATCCAATCCGTAGAGAGCGAGATCCTCGACGGGTGGTCGGGCGTCGGGCTGGGCTTTCAGGAGAGGGGTGATTTCCGGTGAGGGTTTTCCTTCTGCCAGTAGTTGGAAAGCGGTGGGTGAAACCTCGGCAATTCTTCCATCGGCAAGGTTTTGGACATAGAAGTGATCACGCATCGATTCACCGATCAGGAATCCGGCCTTGGAACCATCGGTCAGTTGCAGGTCAATTTTTCTAAGCGGTTTATCAAGACCGTAAGCCGAGAGGTCGGTTGCGGCATCATCGCTAAAGCTCACGATTTCATCGACAAAGAGCGCTTCAAAAAGGAGCTTCACCTGCTCTTCATTTGCGGCCCCCTGATATTCACCCACATTGGCGTGCCAGCGTTTGGCACGCTCATGGGGATCGAATTCTAGCGAAAGTCCGAGGGTATTCCCCTGGTGACCGTCTATCTTGAGGCTCTTAACCTGGGCAACTTGAAGGGACGTGAGGGTGCGACTCCGGAGCTCATTTACATGTCTGGGGAGTTTGGCGAGATCGGCACGCGGCAGCTTCAAAATAGCGGGTCTGGTTTGGTCTTCTGCGGTGCCGATAATCGCAGACGTGACCAGGTCACCTTCCTCTTTGGGAGGGTAAATGTAGACGGTGGTGGGCAGCGATACGCTCCCATCGGGAAGGAAGAACTTGAGTTGAATGGTTTCGGCGAGGTTCTCGGGAAGCGGCTTAGGGAGTGCCTCGCTATCCTTATCGAGAATAGCGGTTGCCCGAAGGGTAGAGAGGCCAGCGATCAGGGATGCCACCGCATCACTGTTGGCGGCCAAATCAAAGGGTGTGGAAACCCTCCAGGTGCCACTTTCACCCTGATGATCTCGTTTAAGAACGATTTCCGAATCTTTGTTTTTGAATGAAATTTCGGCAGCAAAGTGAGGCGGTCGATAGAAAACGCCGTGGTTTCGGAAGAGCTTGAGTCCGCCGTCGAAAAGCGTCCGAATGCCTACTTTACGCAACGCAGGATTGGCGCGATCACCACAGACATAAAAGTAGTCCCGCTGTTCCCTTTCGGCAGGCCAAATGATCACCGTGGGGTAGCTGCTGACACCTTTCTCCTCACCAACACTGTGGGGTCCTTCGTCGTCATCGACCTCGAGGGTGCGCCAAGCGGTGTAGCGCCCAATATTAAAATGGCAGAGATGGCTTCCGCCTCGATCGAACAACTGAACCTCGATTTTTTGACCACTCAGACCAAACTCGGCGGGGTCCTCGACCTCATCCCGATCAATCACATCTTCAATGATGAGGTTGCTGGCGAAGGAAAGGAGAGCTTGGACCACGGTGGGGTCGGAGATGTCCTCCCAAGGTTCCTCCATGACCCAGGCGCCGCCTTTCTTTTCGATGATGGCCCGGGTGCCGTCGTGATTGTTGATCTCGATCCGACCGACCGAGTTGGGGCTGAACTGATACACCCGGTCACCTTCACCCCGCGCCGGCGCACCGAAGATGCTGGCGAGGCTTCCCTGGTAGGTTTGCACGAGCACGAGAGTCCCAAGCCCGAGAGCGAGGAGCGCGAGAAAGATGGAAGTAAGATGACGCATTCGAATGATGAAATCCTAAGCCCGTCGGGCGTTCCAAACGAAGAGGGCGGCTAGCAAGAATCCGGTCGGGATGAAGAAGACGGCGATATTTTGAAGCCAAGTTGCCTCGGAGGGGATGAGATTGAGCTTGCGCCGTTCCAGACCCCGGGGTCCGATTCCCATGAGCTCCTCCCGACCAAGCAGCCAGTGAGTGGTATTTTTTACAAAGTCGAGCTGTGCGGCCGACATGCGGTCGGGGTGAAGAAAGTCGGAAGTTGAGAGGATGATCATTTTCCCGATCGTCTCGGTGGATCGATCGACATTGGCATTCCCCTTGATCACGGCGGCTCCGATGAAAAGTGGTCCGGGGTGGTCGGAGGCATCATCGAAGGTGGGTTGCGGCTCGGTGAAATCCACTTCTCCCCAAAAGCCCGGAGCGGCCTCAATAACGGAGAAGCATTGAATTCCCTGCGTAACGAGATCCTCGGCATCTTCCCTTACCTCGAGGCTGGAAACGCGCCCCTCGAAACGGGTGGGTTTTCCTTCGAGGCTGACTGTGACCCGGTTGACTTCGGCATTTTCAGAAAAAATTGCCTGCACCTGGCTGTCGGTGCGGCCATTTCTCACCTTGAGAATCCGGTCATTGCGGGGAGTGACTCCATGGCGGCGGAGGAAAGAGGTGAGATTGGGAACCTTGGCCGAAGGGTTGAGATAGAACAGGAGAGAGGAGCTTTTTCGCTTCCAGTATTCCTCGAGAATTTCAAGCTCTTTGCGGGACAGGTCGTATTGAGGCCCGGCGATCACAACGCCCTCGGCATTTTGAGGGATTGATTCGATTTCACTGATCCGAATGGGAGCGAGAATGACGTTCAGCCGGCCGAGTGTTTCCGTGAGCATGTGCCCGGGCGAGGAGGCATCACCGGCTTCGATGTCGCTTTTATCACTGAGGAGATACATCACGCGGGGAAGCCCCTCGATTGCTGATTGCAGGTAGGAGGTGAGCATGTCCTCGTCCTGATATCCGATGATCCTGCGCTGCTTTTTGTCATCGGTGCGTTTCACCAGCATGTCCTCCACCCGGACGTAACGGAGGCCGGAGTTAATCGCTTGAATTCGTCGATCCCGGAGGGAGGTGGATTCGTTGGTGACTGCCGATCCCCGGGCATCGATGATGAAGAGGTCATCGCTAAACAATTGGTCGGCGAGGAGATCACTGTAGTTGTTGGCGACCTCAAGAGCGCGGTCCTGATCCCTGATGGGGTCGAGGTGGTCGATCACGATTTTCCCTTTGGCGAGCCTTCCATATTCCTCGATGAGGATCCGAAGACGCTCGTAATGGGGTGAAGTCTTACGCAAAGCGGCAATGATCTTCACCGGTTCTTCGCGATCCTGAAGAGCGGAGGACTCCAGAAGGTTTACGGTTTGCTCGGATACCGTGAAATCGGAATGCTGCGTGAGATCCTTTTGTTTGTAGTAGAGGATTCCGAGATAGAACGCGCTCACCAGAATAACGAAGGCAAGCAGGAGTTGGAGCAAAACGCGAAGACGAATGCCGAGGCGCGTCACCGGAGTCGGTGGGGGCGCCATTTCAGAGACGATGGTTTCAGGTTCTTTGGCCATGGGTCAGGATTTCCAGCGTCGATAGTCGAGGAGGTGGTGGGTCAGGAAGAGGACGAAGCCCGTCATGGTCAGGTAATAGACGATGGCTCTGCTATCGATGAGTCCTCGCGAGAAGGTGGCCAGATGGTTCCGGGATGAGATGAAGTTGAACAAGGGAGCGGCGTCCATCTGATCACCATAAAAGAAGGTGACCATTCCAAGGAGGTAATGGACCAGAAGAACACAAACGCAAATCACTCCTGCGATGATCTGGCTGGAGGTCAGGCAGGAGGCCAAGCATCCGAAGGATACGAAAAGCGCTCCCATCAGGGCCAAGATGACCATGGCTCCGTAAAGTTCACCTGGAGAGAAAGGAGGAGGGACATCGGTGATGATGGTGAAGAGTTTAAAGTGGAAGAATCCGGGAATCCAAAGGATGAGATAGGTGACGTAAGCTGCGGAGAACTTGGAAAGAATCACTTGCCAGGTTTTCACGGGAGCGGTGAGGAGTCCTTCGATGGTCCCGGATCGCATTTCCTCGGAAAACAAGCGCATGGTGAGCACGGGAAAGAGAAAGAGGAAATAGAACCAAAAAGTAGGGGCCTGAAAGGTGGCATAGATCAGACTTTCATGACTCGCTGAGTCCATGAAGCCCTTCATGGTGCTCGTGAGTGAGAGTGCCTGCATGAGCGCTGCAAAACCACAAATTAACCACCCGAAGGGGGAGAAGAAGTAGCCTTTGAGCTCTTTAAAAAAGAGGATTCGGAAGGTGCGCATGGAATTAATCTTTTCGGGTAAGTTCGACGAAGACTTCTTCGAGGTTGGCATTCCGTCGGGCCAGCGAGCGGAGGGGCCATTGTTTCTCGGCGGCCAACTGGGCGAGGCGGATTCGGGTGTCGGTATTGGGAGCGACGAAGACCGAGAATCTTGTCCATCCCTCTTGAAGGGGTTCGCTGGTGACCTTGGTGACGCTATCGAGTTGTGCAAAGGCGACCTCTCCGACCTCGGGGGCGATCTTGAGTTCAAGGCTGATGCGGCCGGCGCGGCGCATGGAGGAGACAAGGTTTCCGGGGGTGTCGGCGGCTTTCACTTTGCCTTCGTCGATGATGACGACCTTATTGCAGGTCATTTCGACCTCGCTGAGGATGTGAGTCGAGAGCAGGATGGTGTGGTTTTCACCCAATTGTTGAATCAAGCGGCGGATGGCTCGAATCTGGTTCGGGTCGAGACCGTTGGTGGGTTCGTCCAGAATGAGGAGCTCCGGCTCATGGATGAGGGCATCGGCGAGGCCGACACGCTGTCGGTAGCCTTTTGACAGGGTCTTGATCATCTTGCGCCGGACATGGGTGAGGCCGCAGGTATCCATGACCTCGCCAGTCCGGCGTCGGAGGGTTGCGCCCGCCAAACCACGAAGCGCACCCCGGAAGCGAAGGTACTCCTTTACCCGCATTTCCGTGTAAAGCGGGACATTTTCGGGCATGTAGCCAATTTTGCGCCGGACTTCGAGGGATTCGCGGAAAATGTCCAAGCCTGCAATCCGGGCGGCTCCCGAGGTGGGGGGGAGGTATCCGGTGAGCATTTTCAGGGTCGTGCTTTTCCCTGCGCCATTGGGTCCGAGGAAGCCGACGACTTCGCCGCGCTGGACTTCAAATGAAATCTCATTGACGGCCAAATGGCTTCCGTAGCGTTTACTGAGATTAACAATCTCGATCATGCGGTGCAAAAATAGAATTAGGATCAGGTGCTGAGCTGTTGACTCGCGGAGGTGTGCCTACTAACTAACGGCATAGCAACTGCTCTCCAAGTCAGAAACGCGCTTACATTTTCAGATAAATTTAGACAAATTCCATGCCTTCGCAAATCTCACCCCGGCTAAACGCGTCACTCCTCGACGAAAAGTATGCCCAGTGGAACGATGATCCCACCTCTGTAGAGGAAGTTTGGGCCGCATTTTTCGAAGGCTTTGAGCTTGGATCAACCCAGCCGAAGAAGGGTGGCCCGGGAGGCACCAGCCCAACAGCGTCAGCGGATCAGCCTATTTCCGAGGAGCAATTATTGTTTCGGGGGAAAGTGGTCAGCCTCGTTTACAACTACCGGACCCTCGGCCACACCCAGGCCCACATCAATCCACTGGACAAGTCCGGGAAGATCAATCCACGTCTGGAGCTCGCGGCATTTGGGTTCTCCGAGTCCGATCTTGACCGACAGGCCCAGACCCAGTTTTTCCGCGACGGTTCACCGATGAAGCTGCGTGATCTTCACGCCGCCCTGATGGACACCTATTCAAGCAAGATTGGGTTTGAGTTCATGCACATTCACCAAACGGAGGTGCGTCACTGGATTCGGCAACGGATTGAAAACCGTGTGCACCGTGAGGAGATCACCAAAGACGAACAGCTCAAGGCTCTGAAATGGCTTCTTGAGGGGGAGTTGTTCGAGAGCTTTTTGGGGAAGAAGTTCTTGGGAGAGAAGCGATTTTCACTGGAGGGAGGGGAAGGCCTTTTGGTTCTCCTCAACCGGATACTGGAAGGATGTCCGGAAAAGGGGGTCAAAGAGATCGAAATGGGGATGGCCCACCGGGGTCGTCTCAATGTGCTGGCTCATTTCGTTGGCAAATCGATTTCCACGCTGCTTTATGAGTTCACTCCCAATTATGTCCCTGATTTGGTGGCCGGTGACGGAGACGTAAAGTATCACCTTGGCTACGAAAAGATGCGGAAGGTTCCCGGTGGTGAGGTCCGGGTGAGTCTTGCAGCCAACCCGAGTCACCTGGAAGCGGTCAATCCGGTTGTCGAAGGAAAGGCACGGGCGCGTCAGCGGATGATTGGTGATGATGGGGCGCAGACAAACCGCAAGGTTGTATTGCCCATCTTGATTCATGGAGATGCCGCCTTTGCGGGGCAAGGTCCGGTAGCCGAGGTGCTCAACCTGTCCCAGCTGGAAGGTTACCGCACTGGCGGGACCATTCACCTGATCGTGAACAACCAAATTGGGTTTACGACAATGCCCGAGGATGCCCGCTCGTCGCCCTATGCGACCGATGTTGCCAAAATGATCGAAGCCCCGATTCTTCATGTGAATGGAGAGCGGCCTGAAGAGCTGATCTGGGCCGCTCAATTCGCCCTCGAATTCCGTCAGGTCTGGGGGAGTGATGTCGTGATCGACATGTATTGTTACCGTCGACAGGGTCACAACGAAACCGATCAGGCAGCGTTTACCCAGCCCCACATTTACCGCAAGCTCGCCAGTCGAAAAACAGCGGGCCACCTCTATCGCAAGGAATTGGTCGATGCCGGAGTGATCACGGATGACGAGGGGCAAAAGGTTCACGACGGGATTTGGAATGAGCTCGAAGCCGGGCTCGCAGACATGCGGAAGCATGAGAAAGAGGGGGATATTACGGTCTTCACAGGGTCCACGGCGGAAGCGCAACCCGAGTTCAGTTTTGACACGGTCTCCACTGGAGTCGATCTGGCCAGTTTGCAGCATATCGGCAAAACTCTGACGACGATACCCGATCATTTTTCACTGCATCCAACACTGGCGAAGCGCTTCATTCCGCGGCGTATTGAAGCGCTGGAAAACGGAGGGCCATTTGATTGGGCTTTTGCGGAATCGCTGGCCTTTGGGTCCCTTCTTCTGGAGGGCTTTCCGGTCCGTCTTTCCGGTCAGGATTGTCGTCGCGGGACCTTCTCTCATCGTCACGCGGTGTTTTATGATTATGAGACGCGTGAGCGATACGTGCCGTTGCGTGAACTCAGTGACACCCAGGAACGTTTTTGCGTCTACAATTCACTCCTTTCCGAAACGGCAGTGCTTGGGTTTGATTATGGTTATTCCCTCGGTTGCCCGAACATGTTGATCCTCTGGGAGGCTCAGTTCGGCGATTTTGCGAATGGGGCGCAGGTGATTATCGACCAATTTATTTCGTCGGCGGAATCCAAGTGGCAGACACCGAGTTCTTTGGTGATGCTGCTTCCGCACGGATACGAGGGGATGGGACCGGAGCATTCGAGCGCGCGTCTTGAGCGCTTTTTACAGCTCTGTGCCGAGAAAAACATGATCGTGGGGAACTTCACGACGCCTGCCCAGTATTTCCACGCATTGCGACGCCAGAAGCATTCCGAAACGCGGAAGCCTCTGGTGCTGATGACTCCAAAGAGCCTTCTTACCAATCCGTTGGCGGTTTCCCACGTGGAGGATTTCCTCGATGAGACTTCCTTCCAGGAGATCATTCCCGATCACTTTGAATTCTCCAAGCCGGAGCGCGTGAGCCGCGTCATCTTTTGTAGTGGCAAGGTCTACTACGACCTTTTGGCTTATCGCGACGAGCATGGAATCAAGGACGCCGCGATCATCAGGGTGGAGCAACTTTATCCTCTTCACACGGATGCCATCAAGATGGCGATCAGCCCGTATCGCTCGGCCAAGAAGTTCATCTGGTGCCAAGAAGAGCCTCTCAACATGGGAGCCTGGTCCTTTATGCAGCCTCGACTTGAGCGTCTCACGCGATCCCGTGTGCGTTACTCCGGTCGCGAACGCGCCTCAAGTCCTTCCACCGGATCCAAAGCGGTCCATAAACGCGAGCAGAAGTCGCTCGTGAGCAAAGCTTTTTCAGTCTAACCGATTTTTCCAATTCCGATGTCGCACGAAATCAAAATCCCGCCCGTTGGTGAATCCGTCACCTCCGCTCTTGTCGCCACCTGGCACAAGGGTGACGGCGAGTCCGTTCAAAAAGGAGATGTCCTGGTGACACTCGAAACCGATAAGGTGTCCAACGAGCTGGAAGCCGAAGTGGCCGGCACTCTTTCGATCTCTGTTCAAGAGGGTGAAGAAGTGGCGATCGGAACCGTGATCGGTTTGATCGCAGAGGGTGAGGTTGGCGTTGCTCCGGTCAATGAGGGTGCGAGTGATTCGTCGCCCTCGGCACCTGAGGAGTCCGCTCCTGCTTCGGCTCCTGCGGCAGCTCCGAATTCGGCCTCGGGAGAAATTGTTTCCATTAAGGTTCCTGCTGCGGGGGAGTCGATCACTTCAGCCACAGTGGCGGAATGGGCGGTGAAGGACGGAGCCTTTGTGAGCAAGGGTGATGTTCTCGTGACCCTTGATACGGACAAGGTGTCTTCAGAGCTTGAGGCGGAGGCTTCCGGCACGATCAAGATTGATGTGGCTGCCGGCGCCGAAGTGGAAATCGGCGCTATTCTTGGATCGATTACGGTCTCTGATGAGGTGCCTGCTCCGAAGGCTGCCGAAGCTCAGGTGGAAGTGAAATCCGAGACGGTTTCCGCTCCGGCACCTGCCCCGGCGCCTGTGGCCAAACCGGCACCGAAAGCAGAGCCTGCCGAGGAAGGTCGTGTTACGCGGAAGAAGATGTCTCCGTTGCGTCGCAAGATTGCGCAGCACCTGGTGAATGCCCAGCAAACGGCGGCGATTCTCTCGACCTTTAACGAAGTCGACATGTCGGCGATCATGGGGCTTCGCAAGCAGGTGCAGGAAGACTTTATTGCCAAGCACGGAGTGAAGCTTGGGTTTATGTCCTTTTTCGTGAAGGCGACGGTGCAGGCGCTGAAAGAGGTGCCTTCGATCAACGCCCGCATTGATGAGAATGACATCATTGAGAATCATTTCTTCGATATCGGTGTGGCGATTGGAACAGAGAAGGGACTTGTTGTTCCGGTGCTGCGTGATTGTGACAAGAAGAGCTTTGCGCAGATTGAGCAGGATATCATCGATTACGCGATGAAGGCTCGCGACGGGAAGATTGAGTTCTCCGACCTTTCGGGTGGGGTGTTTACGATCTCGAATGGTGGGGTCTACGGGTCGCTCCTGAGCACGCCGATTTTGAATCCGCCGCAGAGTGGAATTTTGGGGATGCACACCATTCAGCAGCGTCCGGTTGCGGAAAATGGTCAGGTCGTGATTCGTCCGATGATGTATCTTGCGATGAGTTACGACCACCGTTTGGTGGATGGCAAAGAGGCGGTAACGTTCCTGCTGAAGATCAAGGATGGGATCGAGAATCCGCATCGGTTGATGCTGGAAATGTAATCTCGCGGCTTCAGTGGAAGTCGTGGGACCCGCTGGATAGGCTTGTTGGCGCTTGGTCGAGAGGGGCCAGGTGCGTGCTGTAGATCGTGGGTTGCTTGCCTTCGCTGATCTGGACGTGGCCCTGGATCATGAGGAAGGATTCGGTGGTGATCGTGAGGCGGTAGGCGTGGAAGGTCTTGCGGGGGACGAAGAGGTTGGCGATGCCGTATTCATCTTCGAGAGAGATGAAGCAATGACCTTTTGCGGTGCCGGGGCGTTGCCGGCAGATGACGAGGCCGGCGATGGTGACAGGGGTGCCGTGGTGGAGGCGCTGGAGATCGGCGGAGTGGGAAAAGCCTTGGCCGTGGTCTTTTCGCCAAAGACGCATGGGGTGCGGGCCGACGCTGTGGCCTTGGATTGCGATGTCGGTGTGGAGGCGTTCGGCGGGCGTCATCATGGCGAGGACTTCGGGTTCGTGAGGTGGCTCGAGGGAGGCGAAGAGGTCGTCTTGCGGGAGGCGCTCGGCGCGCCAGAGGGCATCGCGGCGGTGGGTGACTTCGGGGAGTTCGTTGAGGGCGCCGGCGGCTGCGAGGAGTCGGCGTTCTTTTTTGTTGGGTTTGACGCGATGGAGGAAATCGGGGAGGGAGCTGAATTGCTGAAGGGCGCGTTGGTGGAGGAGTTGCTCGATGGTGCCTTGTTGGAGTCCTTTGATGCGGTGGAGGCCGAGACGGAGGGTGTGGTCGTTGATGACACTGGTTTCCTCCTGGGAGTAAATGACGCAGACGGGCTTGGAGCGGACGCCGTGGCGTCGGGCGTCCTGGATGAGGGTGTTGACAGAGTAGAAGCCCATCGGCTGATTGTTGATGAGTCCGCAGTAGAACTCGGGGGCACGGTGGACCTTCATCCAGCAGGAGGCGTAGGCGATGAGGGCGAAGGAGATGGCGTGGGATTCGGGGAAGCCGTAGAGGGCGAAGGAGCCGATGGAGTGGATGACCTTTTCCTGAACTTCGGAAGCGACGTTCTTTTCGGTCATGCGGGCGCGGAGTTTTTCGGTGACGAGCTGCATGCGTTCGTCGGAGCGCTTGAAGGTCATCGCGCGGCGGAGCTCGTCGGCTTCGGTGCCGGTGAAGTCGGCGATTTCCATGGCCATGCGAAGAACCTGCTCCTGAAAGAGCGGGACGCCGAGGGTGCGCTTGAGGATGGGCTCGAAGAGCGGGTGGATGTAATCGATGGGTTCGCGTCCGGTGCGGCGGTTGAGGTAAGGGTGAACGAGGTCGCCAACAATGGGGCCGGGGCGGATGATGGCGACCTCGACAGCGACATCGTAAAAGCACTTGGGCTGCATGATGGGGAGGGTGGCCATTTGGGCACGGGATTCGACCTGGAAGGTGCCGACGGTGTCGGCTCGGCAGAGGAGATCGTAAGTGGCGGGATCGTCCTTGGGGATTTGGGCGAGGTCGACGGGGCGGCCGCGGCGCTCGCAGAGGTGAATGGCGTCCTCCATGGCGGCGAGCATTCCGAGGCCGAGGAGGTCGACTTTGACGATGCCGAGTTCTTCACAATCGTCCTTGTCCCACTGGACCACGGTGCGGCCCGGCATGGTGGCGGGTTGGAGGGGGACGATGTGATCGAGTCCGCCATCACAGATGATCATCCCTCCGGAGTGTTGGCCGAGATGTCGAGGGGAGTGGAGGATGGAGTGGTAGAGGTAGAGAAGGGGCTCGAAACGGGGGTGGGAAGAGGGGACGCCGGAGCGCTCGATGGTGTCGGCGAGCTCCATGACGCGGTCGCGCGGGTAGTAGTTCGACATTGAGAGCTCGGCAGAGTTATTCACATTGGAATCGTCGTGAACTTTGGGTGAGGAGCAGAGGTCTGAGAAGCGATTGGCGATCGATTCCGGGAAGCCGAGGACCTTCGACATTTCCCGGAAGGCGGAGCGGGGACGGTAGGTGATGACATTGGCGGTCATGGCTGCGCCGCGCGGGGCGTGCTTCCGGTAGACGTATTGAATGACCGATTCGCGGCGATCGCCGGAGGGAAAGTCGATGTCAATATCCGGCCAGGAACGACGATTTTCGGAGAGGAAGCGCTCGAAAAGGAGACCGCCTGCGACGGGATCGACGTTAGTTATTCCCAATGCGTAGCAGACGAGGGAGTTGGCGGCGGAGCCCCGGCCTTGGCAAAGGATGCCCTGGGAGCGGGCGAATTGGACCAAATCCCAGACGATGAGGAAATATCCAGAAAATCCCAATTTTGAGATCATTTGTAATTCATTTTCAATTTGTTGTGTGTGTTTTTTACGCTTTAGAAAACCTCTTGATTTTAAGCCTTCTGAAGTGGTTGTTCGCAGTAATTCACACTCTTCAGCCGATGTGAATAACCTGTGAGTATCTTTCTCACGGTAGGAGGGGAACTTGTAGCCCAGGTTTTCGAGGCCGAACTCGCAGCGCTCGGCGAGATCGTAGGCGTTCTTGACGGAATGTGAATAACCTGTGAATAACTTGTGAATTGCTGTGGGTGACTTCAGGAAGCGTTCGGCGTTCTTTTCGAGGCTTCGTCCGGCGTCATCGAGCGTGGAATGTTCGCGAAGGCAGGTGAAGGCATCGGTGAGAAGACGGTCCCGGCGGTGGGCGTAGAGCGGGGCGTTGGTGGCGAGGAGGGGGATCTTGAGATGTTCCCCGAGGTCTCTTAACAAGTTATTCACATGTTGTTCGCCTCGTCGATGGTGTTGGAAAAGAGCAATCGAGACGTTTCCGGGGCCGAAGATTCGCTGGAGAGAGGTGGCGGCTTGGAAGAGATTTTTGCGAGTGAGGCACGGGAGGGATTCGGGGGTGAGGATGGCGTGGAGTCCGCAGTTGAAAAGTGAGTCGGAGAGGGATTCTTCGGGAGCGCAGTGGTGGGTGGTGAGGAGTCGGGAGAGGGTTTGATAGCCGGGGCGATTGTGAACAAGCAAGGGTAACTGTGAATAAGTCGGACCGCCGGTTGGGGTCCAATGGGTGAGGGTGGCGCCGACGATGGCGCGGATGCCGAGTTTTTTGGCGGTGTGATGGGCGCGGGCCGAGCCGTAGAAGCCGAGGTGGTCGGGGATGGCGATGACCTTGTGTCCGAGTTCGGCGGCTCGGGTGACGAGGGCTTCGGGGGAGCTCGCTCCGTGGAGAAAGGAGAAGGAGGATTTGGCGAGGAGTTCCATTTTTTAACCATAGATTCCGGTGAGGTGCCAATCGTGGGGCGGGGTGAAGGTGAGCTGGAGGAGGAGGTTTTTGGGGAGGGCGACATCCCACTCGCTGAGCTGCCAGGGAGATTCCCACCAAGAGCCGGAGAGGGGAAAGGGGCCACGGGATTCCTGGACGGTGCCTTGGTAGGGTCCATTGAGGAGGGCGAGGGGGTGGAGGTGGCGGCCTCGTTTTTCGGAGGCGACGTTGAGCGGGATGGGGGGGCGTTGGCGTTTGAGGGGGAGTCGGGAGCGGGGGGCGATGGTTGGGGATTCGGGGAGTTTCTGGAGATCGGGGGTCAGGGGGTGGAGCGAAAAATGGTCGGGGCGGTGGCTGTCGCCGGGGAGTGGGATACCGAGTTGGTCGGGGCCGATGAGGGTGTTGAGGCGTTTGAGGGTGTCGGCGAATTGGTGCGGGTCCTTGAGGCCGCGTTGGAAGAGTTGATGCTGGGCGTGGCGTGGGAGGGTGGGAGTGAGTTTGAGGTGGAATTCGGTGAGCGGGGCCGGGGCGGTGAAGCTATCGAGATGGGTGTGGAGGGAGCGGAGGAGGATGTCGGGATCGAGGGTGGGCTCGGATTGGGTGAGGCTGCGGGAGTGGGCGGCTCCGTTATCGAATGAGAGTGCGAGGTGGATGGTTTCGGCGGCGCGTTGGTGGCCGGCGAGGCGTTGGCAGAGGGTTTGGAAGAGGCGGCGGGCGATGAAGAGGACGGGATCGAGACCTTCGACGGGGGGCTCGAAGTGATGGGAGGCCTGGAAATGTTGGCGGGGGCGATGGAGGCGGAGTTGGCGGTGGTGCTTGCCGGTGAGGATGTCGTGGAGGCGGGCGAGATCGGGGCCGAGGCGTTCGGCGAGACCTTGGCGCGGGAGGGCGGCGAGATCGTGGAGAGTTTTCAGCCCCCAGAGATTGAGGATTCCGGACTCGGGGAGCGGGAAGGCCTGGCAGTGGAGGAGTTCGTCGAGAGTGAGGATGGTGGGTGAAGGCGCTTCGGGCTGGAGGGTGATGTTTGAGCGGGGGGAGTAGGTGAGAGTGGATGAGGTTTGGGGAGAGAGGGAGGCGAGATGGGCGAGGTCCGGGGTGTCGGCGAGGGCGAGCTGGAGGGGGAGGCCGAGTTGGTCGTGGGCTTGTTCGAGGGAAAGGGCGAGCCAGTCTTCGCGGGAGGAAATGAGGAGGGTGGAGAGATCGAGGAGGAAGGTGTCGGGGCGGGTGCGCTCGTAGTCGGGAGTGAGGGAATCGATGAGGAGAAGAGCTTCGGCTTGGGCGGAGGACTCGGCGGCGGGGTCGGGCTCGTAGAGGGTGAGATCGGGACAGCGGGCGAGTCCGCGGATGGTGCTCATGCCGGGGGTGATGCCGGCGAGGAGAGCGGGTTGGTTGAGCTGGAGGAGGGATGATTTTTCGTGATTGGAGCCGGAAAGGAGGGCGGAGGGACGGGAGGGATCGACCTGAGCCCGGGCGAGGAGGCAGGTGAGCGGGAGGGCGGGGAGATGGAAGGCGGCGAACATCGGTCAGGAAAGATGGTGCTGCCGGAGGTCGGTGGCTTGGGTTTGAAGCTGGGGTTTTTGGAGTTCGAGGTGGTTGAGGGAGAAGCGGGAATCGAGAGTGACGCGGCCGTGGGGTGAGGGGAGGCAGGGTCGTGGCGTGAGGGCGAGGAGGGTGGAGCCGGAATCGCGGGCTTCGGTGCGGAAGCGGTGCCAGATGGCGTTGGGGATACGTTTGAGTTCGCGCTCGGAAGTGAGATGGAGGTCGAGGAGGACAAGGGGGAGGTTGCCATCGCGGAGGAGGAGGTCGGCGGATTGGATGGCTTGCATCGTTTCGCGGCATCGGATCCAGAAGAGACGTCGGCATTTTGTGGATCCGTAGGAGGCGGGATCGAAGGAATCGCGGCCATCGATGAGGGCGAGCGGGAGGTCGTGTTCCTCATCGAGGAGACGGGAGAGGAGGAGGGAGATGCCCGAGCCGGGATGGGACGAGACGAACTCGTGGAGAGTGCCGGGGGCGAAGGTGAGCGCGGCGGGATCGAAGGGGGATTCTTCGGAGGCGGGCAAGGTCCGGTGGGCGGCAGGGAATTGTTCCTGCAGCTGTTGGCGGAGCTTGTTGATTTGGGCGGCGCTCAAAACATGTTCATTAGAACATTCTTCAAGCAGGTGTCAAGGAAGGTGCAGGCTACGGGGCTTCTTCGATGAGGAAGAAGCCTTTTGGCGTTGTTGTATCGACGCTGAAGGCGGCCCTTCCACTGGAGTCCAGAGTGATGGTGGCGGGCGAAGTGGGAGTGATCGTGAAGCTGGAGAGATCGGAAGAGCTTTTGCAGCGGTAACTGGTGTTTGGGGCTCCAGTGATCCCGATAGTTGTGGTTGTACTGTCGAAGGAAAGAGAGTTGATCTTGGGGGTGGTATCGCGAGGGGTGACGGTGAGGCCATTCCAGATTGCGCCGTTCCCCCCGTAGGAAGAGAGGTGTTCCGGCCAAACGCGGGCCTCTGATAGGGCGGTGGAATCAAAGGCATTTGACCCAACAGTGGGTGGTTCCGCATCAAAGAGGATCACAGAAAGATTGGAGCAACCGAAGAAGGCGGTGTTCCCGATGGAGGTGACATTGCCGGGGATGGAGAGGGTGGTGAGGTCCGTGCAGTCCCGGAAGGCGTCATCCGCGATGGAGGTGACTGGTTTGCCATCAATGGTTGTGGGGATGTAGAGAGGGCCTGTTGCGGAGGTCTCACAGGTCGTGATGGTCACTTCATCATTGGTGATTGCCCAAGTCAGATGGCGGAGAGCAATGTCACGGGTGGTTATGGTCAGGCCATTCCAGGTGGCGCCGTTTCCCCCGTAGGAAGAGAGGTGTTCCGACCAGACATGGGCGTCTGATAGAGCGGTGTTCTTAAAGGCATTAGAACCAACAGTAGGGGCTCCTCCATCAAAGAGAATCTCAGAAAGATTACGGCAGAAGTAGAAGGTGTGTTCCCCAATGGAGGTGACGCTGCCAGGAATGGTGATGCTAGTGAGGCCTGTGCATCCAAGGAATGTTTGATCTTCAATAGCGGTAATGCTGTCAGGGATGGTGACGCTGGTAAGGCCCGTGCAATCGGAGAAGGCACCCAACCTAATGGAGGTGACGCTGTCAGGAATGGTGATGCTGGTGAGGCCTGAGCATCTAAGGAAGGCGGCCCCCCCAATGGAGGTGACACTGTCAGGAATGGTGACGCTGGTTAGCCTGAGGCAGTAAGCAAAGGTGCGGTGTTCAATAGTCGTAACCCCGTTGGGAATGATGATGCTGCCAGGGAGGTCCCAGCAGTAGAGGAAGGCCTCCACGCCAATGGTCGTGACCCCATCAGGGATGGTGAGGCTGCTGAGGCTTGTGCAGTAGGCGAAGGCATTTCCTCCAATGGAGATGAGGCTATTGGGCATGGTGACGCTGGTGAGTCCCGTGCAGTTATAGAAGGCGTAGCTACCAATGGAGGTGACGCTGTCAGGGATAGTGATGCTGGTGAGGCCACTGCAGCCATAGAAGCTGGTGGATTCAATGGAGGTGACGCTATCAGGGATGGTGACGCTGGTGAGGCCGCTGCAGCCATGGAAGGCTGCAAATCCGCCACCTGCGAGGGAGGTGAAGCCCTCAGGGATGGTGATGCTGGTGAGGCCCTTGCAATTCCTGAAGGCATAATTACCGAATGAGGTGACACTGTTGGGAATGGTAATGCCAGTCAGGTCCAAGCAGTCCCGGAAGGCCTCATCACCGATGGAGGTGACCGGTTTCCCGGCGATGGTGGCGGGGATGTTGAGGAGACCTGTTGCGTCCTCCTTGCAGTCAGTGATGGAGACGATTTCGCCATTGATGGTCGTCCAAGTGAGGTCGCTGAGATCGGCAGCGTGGAGGGTGTTGGCGAGGAGGACGGTGAGGATGAGGAAGAGCTTCATGATCTCGGGTGGATGTTGTCGCGAGAGATATCAAAGATGAGGTTCTCTTTATATCCCAGAGATTTATCAATACGATCATTTTTTAAAGGAGTTTCGTTGGTTTTAGGACACGACGCCTGAGTTTTTCAGTGCTTCGGTCGCGCGTGGGCGTTGGGATCCCGGGGGAGCTGGAGGCGCGCGAGTGATCGACGCCGGACCTTTCGGAGAAAGGGTCCCTGCTTTTGGGGAGGCCGACGGTCATCGACCGCCGCTACAAAAAATAGAAGTACCGCTAGAAGGAGCGGAGGTGGGGGCGGAAGAGGGGGGCGAGGGCGCGGACTCCTTCTTTGGAGAGGTGGTTCTCGTCGAAGTAGAAGATGCGGCCGTCTTGTTGGACTCTGGTATGCTCGCCGACGGTCAAGATGGGGAGCGGGTCGAGGATGATGACGCCGGGTTGGGCGAGGGAGTCGATGATGGCGTTGACGTCCTTTTGGTGTTCAAGGTGTTCGGCGATGGTGACGCCGGCTTCATCGGGATTGTAGCCGAAGCGGTGGGCCATCCAGAGGGCGGCCGGGGGGCTGCGGAACTGAAGGGGGGCTTGCTTCATGATGACGACCTCGATGCCGCGATCGCGGAGGGTTTTTACGGTCTTAGTGAGGGAGTCGCGAAAGACATCGGGACCGGGGCGACCGTAGGTGTCGCGGTCGCTGAGCGGGGCTTGGCGGGAGTCGGTGCCGCGCTTGTAGTAGAAAGTCCAGCGGCCGATGAGGAAGGCTTTTTTGATGCCATGGGTCTCGATGGCGGCGAGGACCATGTCGTTGTGCGGGGCGAGTGAGTCGTCATCGGGGAGGCAGTTGACATCGAGGAGGGGCGGGGTGCTGGAGCGGCAGGCGTAGTAGCCATTGATGCCCTCGGACTCCGCGATTTCCTGGAACATGCTGATCATGCCGCGGGCGTGGCTGTCACCCCAGACGAGGAAGGGGAGCGGTTTTTGGTCGGAGGCGGGAAGGAGGATGGGGAAGTCGGTGAAGGCTTCGTCGATGTCCTTGGCGAGCGAGATTTCCATGGAGGCTTCGGCGAAGCGGGCGTTGTCGCCCTGGAAGCGTGCGGGGATGCCATCGGCTTTGTAGAGACCGGTGAAGAGAAGGGCGAGGACGAGAGTGGACCAACCGAAGAAGCGGAAGAGCTGGGGTTGTTGGGCGCCCCAGCGTTTTTTGCGGAAGGGGGTTTCGATGAAGAGCCAGGAGAGGATGGCGAGGATGAAGGAGGCGATGACGATGCCCCAGCGGACCTCGAGGCTCATTTCATGGATGGAGAGGTGGCGTCCGTAAACGAGGAGGGGCCAGTGCCAGAGGTAGAGGGAGAAGGAGATTTTCCCGATGAAGACGATGGGGGAGAGCGAGAGGAGGCGGCCGATGGCGGTGGGTCCGGTCTCGTGCGCGTAGATGAGAAGAGCGGCACCGAGGCAGGGGGGGATGGCGGCGAGTCCGGGGAAGGGAGTGGCGAGACTGTAAGTCGCGATGGAGTAGATGATGAGAGCCAGGCCGATGAAGGCGGCGGCGGTGCGGGAGGTGACAGAGCCGAGCTTGGGAAGCGGGAGGATGGCGAGGAGGGAGCCGATGAGGAGCTCCCAGGCTCGGGCGGGAAGGAGGTAGAAGGTTGCCTTTTTAAAATGCTCCACGCCGTAGAAGCTCCAGACGAGGGAGACGATGAAGATGGTCCAAAGGACGAGGCGGGTGGTGCGTTCCCCGCGTTTGACGAGAGCAATGAGGAGGAAGGGGAAGAGGAAGTAGAATTGCTCCTCGACCGCGAGCGACCACATGTGAAGGAGGGGCTCGAGATCGGAGGGCCCGGCGAAGTAGCCGTCCTGTTGCCAGAAGTAGAAATTGGCCACCATGGTGACCTGGGCGATGGCGGCCTTGCCGATGGCAGCGTAGGCCTCGGGCAGGAGAATCCAGGCCCCGGCGATGACGGTGACGATAGTGACGAAGACGGCGGGCGGGAAGATGCGGCGGACGCGGCGTTCCCAAAAATTCCTGAGGGTGAATTCGCCCTTGATCATCTCGCGGATGATGAGGCTGGTGATGAGGTAGCCGGAGATGACGAAGAAGATATCGACGCCCACGTAGCCACCGGGGAAGCCGAGTCCGGCGTGGAAGAAGAGGACGGGAATGACGGCGAGCGCTCTCAGGCCATCGATATCGGGCCGATACTGGAAGCGGTTCCGGAGATGGGCGAAGTCGTCGGGATTCATCTTATCTGCTCAGCGTGATGACGCACTCGAGGTGGCGGGTCTGCGGGAAGAGATCGAAGGGCTGGATGCGGTCGATTTGATATCCTTTTTCGAGGAAACTTTTGAGATCCCGCATCTGAGTGGAAGGATTGCAGGAGATATAAACGACCTTGCTGGGGCCGTAGTGGAAGAGTTGCTTGAGGAAGTCCTCGCTGCAGCCTTTTCGTGGCGGGTCGATGATGACGGAGGTCTCCTTGGCCTTGAAGGGAATGCCGGAGAAAAGTTGCTCGGCGGAGGCGGCGATGAACTCGGCGTTTTCGATGCCATTGGTCCTGGCATTGCGGCGGGCCCAGTCGGCCGAGGTTTCCGAGACTTCGATGCCGACGACCTTTTCAAAATCCTTCGCGAGAGTGAGGGCGAAGAGTCCGGAGCCACAGTAGGCATCGAGGAGGAAGCGTTGACCCGGGCCGCTGGCTTGTTCGGCGGCGTAGGAAGTGAAGGTCTCGAGAATGAAGGGGTTGTTCTGGAAGAAGTCGCCCGCGAGGAAATTGAAAGTGAGATCACCGACCTTTTCCGAGACGGGGTTGCGGTGATTGGTTTCGACCTTGCCGTTGGTGGCGCGCATGAGGAGAGTGGAGCCCTTTTTGTAGGAACTGGCGTTATCGCGGACCTCCTTGCGAGCGCGGGGGAGGTCGGCATTGATCTCATCCATGGCGATGAGGCAGCGGGTGACATCGACAATGATGGAGCGTCGGTTGTGCTGGAGGAAGCCGATGGGATTGGGCTTGTTTGGGTGGGGTTTTTGGAAGTGGGGGGTGATTTTTGAGCGGTAGCCCCACTCTTTCGGGGAGGGAATGGTGGGCTCAACGGGGGCCTCGATGCCGACCATGTGGGTGAGGAGTTCGGCAACCTGGCGGGTTTTCCACTCGAGTTGTTTATCGTAGGAAAGATGCTGGTATTGGCAGCCTCCGCAATTGGCAAAGAGGGCGCATTGCGGCACGACGCGGTCGGGTGAGGGCTCGACGACTTCGACGAGGTCGGCGTGTGAGCAGTTGGAATCATTACGCCAGACGCGGGCGCGGACTTTTTCGCCGGGGAGGGTGAAGGGGACGAAGACGACCCATTCACCGGGCTTGGCGATGCCTGCTCCGAGATTTGAGAGAGAGACGATCTCCAGATCCACGATTTCGTGAAACTGGTAGGGTTCGGGCTTAAAGTTCTTCGGCGGAGAGATTGCGGACATTGAGGCTAGTTGGACGCTGGCTCGGGGAGAGTGGCTTCGGGAAGAGGCGGAGGGACGTTGATCACGGAGTCTTCGGCATCCTGATCGGATTGCGTTCTCTTGGGAGTGCTGACAACGGTCTTCGTTTCCTCGGCAGTGATGAGCTTTTGAGTGGTGTTGGGATCAGCGAAATCGAGTGGCTCAATGACCGGTCCGGTGGGTTCGGGGAGCGATGGCTCGGGAGCGGCGGTGACCGGGGCGGGCTTGGGTTCCTCGACAGGCGTTTCCTTTTTTGCGCAAGAAACGAGAGAGAGAGAGCCCAGGAGAGCGAAAATGGATGGCAGATGTGACATGCGACGTGGCGGGAGAATGAACAGGAGGGAGAAGTCTGACAATGAGGAACTGGAGGGCCTTTGCAGGTGATTTGTGCTCTCGCTTCTCCCTTTTTCGTTTCGTAAAAGAATCGTATCCATGATCAGAGTAGCGGTCGCCATCCTTTTAATTATCCCGATTTTTGCGGAAACTCCCGAGTGGAGCGTCTGGCGCGGACCGCTGCGGAACGGGAACTACGATCACGAGACCCGGTGGTCAATCAAGGAGCCGAAGAAGCTTTGGGAAGCGAAGGTTCATTTGGGATACTCCGGGTGCGCGGTGAGTGAAGGGAGGGTTTACACACTGGGGAACGCAGAGGGAGAGGATTTGATCCAGAGTCTTGATCTTGAGACAGGGAAGGAGATTTGGACGGAGAAGTATCCGCAGGATTTGGTCCCGAAATACAATCCCGGGGGGCCGAATGCGCCTCCGGTGATTGAGGGGAAGTGGCTCTACGTTTTCAGCAAGCAGGGGTTGGTTTCGTGTCTTGATAAGGCGACAGGGAAGGCCCGCTGGACGACTGATTTGGCCAAGGTGGCGGAAGCGCCGATGCCAACGTGGGGATTTTCCTCGGCACCGCTCATTTTGGAGGATCGGGTGATTCTTAATGCGAACGAGCACGGGGTGGCTTTGGATAGGGAAACGGGCGCAATGATTTGGAATTCGCCTTCGAGCTCTTGTGGTTACGCGGCAGCGGTGCCGATGAGGTGTCGCGGAAAGGATGCGGTGGCGATCTTTGGGGAGAAGGCGATGCGCCTGGTTTCGCAAAGTGACGGGAAGGTGCTTTGGAAGAGGGATTGGGCGACGCGCTACGGGGAGAACTCGGCTGATCCGCAGGTGATTGACGGGAAGCTCTACCTGTCCTCGTGGTGGGGTGAGGGGGCGGCGTTATTTGATCCGGAAGCGGATGCGGTCGAGCCGATCTGGGTGAACAAGGAATTTCAAAATCACATTCAGCCACCGGTGCTGCATGAGGGGCATCTGTATGGCTTTGATGGTCCGGTGCATAAGAAGAAAATTCAGGGGTTTTTTCGGTGTGTGGATGCGAGGACCGGAAAAACGGTTTGGTCGCAGCCTGACCTGAAGGGCTCCGTGATTCTTTCGAACGGGAAGCTCATTTTGCTGACTCATGATGGCACGGTGATTGTGATCAAGGCAGACAGTGCCGGTTATGAGGAACTGGCGAAATACGAGGGATACGGGAAGCGGACCTGGGCGCCGCCAGTGCTCCATGATGGGCGTCTTTTCATCCGGGATGCGGATGGATTGCTGACCTGCCTGGATATGAGTTAGCTATTTCCAACTGCCACCGAGGGCCTGGATCAGCTGGACGGTGGCTTGGTGTCGGGCCGCGCGAGTTTGGGAGAGGCTCCGTTGTTCTTGAAGTGACTGGCGTTGGGCATCGATGACCTCGAAGAAGGAGATGAGTCCGGCATCGAAGCGGAGGCGGGTGAGCCGGGAGGCTTCTTTGGCGGCGGCAGCGGACTTCGCTTGGGCGGCGAGGGCGCGATCGAGATTATCGATGCCGGAAAGGGCGTTTTCGACATCGCGGAAGGCGTTCAGGACCGAGAGGCGGTGGTTTTCGAGGGCCTCGTGATACTTTGCGGTGGCGATCTCCCTGGATCGTTCCTTCCGACCGAAGGTGACGATGGGGAAACTGGCATCCGGGCTAATGAGCCAGAGTCGGCTTCCTTTGTCGAAGAGGTCGGAAGAACTTAGGGAAGCAAATCCCGCGCTGGCGGTGAGGTTGATTTTTGGAAGGTAGTTGGCAAGAGTGATGCCAATTTCCTCCGAGGCGGCAGCGAGACGACGCTCGGTGGCGGCGACATCCGGACGGCGGCGCAGGAGATCGGCAGGCACTCCGGAGGGAACGATGGGGGTGCGCGGTGGTGCGGACCGGGCGAGAGTGAATGAGGACGGGTTCTGCCCGATGAGGACAGCGATGGCATTTTCCAATTCAGTGCGTCTCTGATTGAGCCGGTGGAGCTCGGCGCGGGCGGTCTCGGTCTGGCTTTCTGCGCGAGCTGAATCGATGGAGGTGGTGTCTCCGGCATTTACCCGGGCTTGAACGAGCTCTTCGTTCTGCTTTCGTAGTTCGACAGTGTCGTTGAAGAGGGCGATTTCCTCATCGAGGTGACGGAGAGCGAGGTAGTCGCGGGCGACCTCGGCTTTTGTGGAAAGAAGGGCGACGAGGTAGTCGGCGGCGGCGGCTTGGCTGAGAGCTTTTTGTTGTTCGACACTGCGTCGGACGCGGCCCCAGAAATCGATCTCGTAAGTGAGATTCAGGGCTGAACGATATCGTGAGTAGGGATCGGCCGGAACGGGGAAGATGTCGCGAGTGGTGTCCTGTTGTCGGGTCACCAGAGCTTCACCCTTCACGGTAGGGATGAGGTCGCTGCGGCTGAGGCCCAGGAGGGCGCGCGCTTGATCGAGGCGAGCGAGCGCGGCACGGGCTTCGGGATTGGCGGATTCGGTCTTTTTAAGAAGTCCGGTGAGGGTGGGATCGAAGAACGAGTTCCACCAATTACCAGGGAGCGGGGGAGCATTTAGTCCGACTGCTTTGAAGTTGGCAGGCAAATCGGTTTTGGGTGCTTGGTAATCGGGACCCACGGAACAGGAAGCCAACCAGAAGAGACTCGAGGTGATTGCAATGACAAGAGATGGTTTCATGGCTTGGGATTAGGCGAACTTCCGTTTGTTGAAAGAAAAGACGAGCGAGAGCACGGCAGGCACGAGGAACATGGTGAAGATGGTGGAGACCGCGAGGCCCCCAACGACCACGGCACCGAGGCCCCGATAAAGTTCGGAACCCGAACCGGGAAGAAGGACCAAGGGGAGCATTCCTCCCACGGAGGTCAGGGTGGACATCAAGATGGGGCGCACGCGAGATCTCACCGATTCCCGAATGGCCTCATTGGCATCGCGATCGGGATCCTCATTCATGAAATTGATGGTCTGGTGCACGATGAGAATCGCGTTATTGACCACTACGCCGGCAAGAATGACGAAACCAAGAATGGTGAGGACGTCCATGTTTTGCACCGGCATGTAGGGATCCGAGACCGACGATTTGTGAACGAGAAAGAGACCAAGAAGACCACCCACAGTGGCAAGGGGAACGGAAAGGATAATCACCAAGGGGTAGGACCAACTTTGGAAAAGAACGACCATCAGCAGGTAAACCACGAAGAGTGCGAGAAAGAGCGAGCTGGTGAAGAGTCCTCCCAAACTTCCGTCTCCCAAAAGGGCTTCCTTGATCTCGGCAAGTGCATCGGAGGAACCGGCAATTTCGACCTGCACTCCGGGGGCGATCGCGCCCTGGGCCTGTTGCTCTTTGATGATGGAATCGACCATGGTGATGGCGTCCTCCAGAGCCATGGTGCGAGGTGCGGTGACTTCCAGGGTCACGGCACGAAGTCGGTCAACATGCCTGATTTGCTCAGGGCCCAGGGCACGCTTGAGTGAAGCGATGGAACGGAGGTCGACGATATCGCCGGCCGGAGTGGCGACCGGAGTGGCGAGGAGCGCTTCGTAAGGAAGATCATCGAGGGCTCCGGCGGTGATAATCTTCATATCCTTGAGCTCACCGTTTTTTTCATAGTCACGGAAGAGGAGAATGCCTTCACCGGCGGCTTGCACCGCTAGCCCGAGGTCGGTGCGGGTCATGCCCAATTCGCGAAGGCGTTCATCATTCGGAACGATTCGAAGCTCTTCGAGTGGCTGGGAGAAATTTGGAGGATTGGGCTGCACACCTTGGGGACCGAAGCCCTGCATGAATGCCATGAAGAGGCTTTGTGCGGATTTTGCCACGGCGTCCAGATCGCTCCCCTTTACGTCAACCTTGATTGCGGAACCGGTGGTTCCCGCGACGCGGAAGAGAGGCATTTGGAACGCGAAAGCGATCGTATCCGGTGCCGCCGCGCCGGATGTCGCTGCGTTGAGCAGAGGGATGGCGTCGACGACCCGCTTTTTGTCCTGAGAGATGGCGACCTGAAACATCCGCCCCTCAAAGGAGACGAGAAAATAGTGATCCAGGGGTGGAGGCAGCACTTCACCCGGTTGTCCATATCCGCGCGGGACCGGGGTGCGTTCGTCCTGAGCAGGATCGCGGTCGGTTCCCCGGATCACTTTTTCGACAAGGAATTTGTCACCGGTAGCTTCCCAAGCGGGTGCCACGGTAGCCTCCATGCGCCTGCCCGTTTCGGACAGGGCATCGAGATTGTAACTGGGGGCAGGGAAGAGGAGGCCAAAGATGACATTCCGGTTTCCGCTGGGGAGGTAGTCGAGTGGAGGCAAGAGGATTTTCACTCCAAATATGGTGATGAGCAAAAAGACGCCGACCACTGCGAGACGCTTCAAGCTGCTCGAAATCAGCCATCCGACCGTGCCTCCGATGATCTCGGGCAGGCGATTGAATAATCGGGCGACGGGGCGCAATGGAGTGCCTATCAAGTGGAAGAAGCGCCCTCCAAAGATGCGATCAAAGGCGCTTGCCCCCTCTTTTCCGGGTGGCTTGAGCAGCCTCGCGGCGGCGGTGGGGATGAGAGTTAGCGACACGATCATCGATAGACCGACCGAGACCATGATAGCCAATGCGATGTCTCGGAAAAGTTGCCCGGCCGTTTCCTGAATCATCAGAATAGGAGCAAACACGATGAGAGTGGTCAGCGTGGACGCCAAGACCGCACCGGCCACTTCTTTGGTGCCATCAAGCGCTGCCCGGGAAGGCGTTTTGCCAAACTCGAGGTGACGATAAATGTTCTCAATCACGACGATTGCGTTATCGACGACCATTCCCACGGCGAAGGCCAGGCCTGCCAAGGATATGATATTAATCGAACGTCCCAGAGCGACGAGGACAACAAGGGAGGCGATCACCGAAACGGGGATCGCGAGGGCGATAATCCCAACCGTTCGCAACGAGCGCAGGAAGAAGAGGAGTGTCAAGGTTGCGAGGACGGCTCCCACGAGGATGTTGCTCCTTACGAGCTGGATGGCATCCTCGACATAAGTCGTGGAATCATAAGTTTGCACCAATTCGAGGGTGCCGTTGAGTCCGAGATCCCTGGCCTCTTGGGCAAGGAGACCGGTTGGGCTGTTAAGATCCCTGACCTCCTGGCGCAGCGCTTCCATTGTTTGGAGAAGGTTTGCCCCCCGGCTGAGCTGGAAGTTGAAAAAGGGCATCTGAATGCCACGGGCGCGGACCCAGGATGTGGGCTCCTTGTAGGCCTCCCGGACCTCGGCGATATCGCGCAGATAGATTACGCCGTCGGAATCGCGACGGACGATCATTTCCTCGATTTCGGTCGGGCTCTGGAATCGGCCGGTGGCGCGAATTCGGATATCCCGCTTTCCGTCGGCCAGTTTACCACCCGAGAAGTTGGCATTGGCGGCTGTGATGGTTTGGTGAAGCGCGGCGAAGGTGATTCCCCGTTGCGCCATGGCGGTGGGATCGACAACAATATGGAGTTCCGATTGGACAGAACCGCGAACGCCCACTTGTGAAATCCCGTCAATGCGCTCGAAACGGGGGCGGATGCGGCGCTCCATGAGATCGTTCAGCGTCTCAGCGGGGAAATCGGGATCGCTTGAGGAGAGACCAATCCAAGCGATGTAATCAACAGATTCGATATCGACCGGCTCGACTCTCGGCTGCAGCACGCCGCCGGGGTAACCGGGGACCTCATCCAGTTTTTGAAGGACGTCGGCCGTTGCGCTTTCGATATCGGTGCCTGTTTCAAATTCCATCCGGATCGAACCTTGTCCATTTGCGCTGGTGGAGGTGAGGGAAACGAGTCCGGTCACCTCACCGAGAACCTTTTCCTGCTCTTCGATGACATCGGATTCAATTTCATCGGCAGAAGCCGACTCCCAATTCGTAGTCACCGAGACAACCACCGAGGAGACCTCGGGCGTCATCCGAATGGGGACGACCGTGACGGCAAGAATTCCGGCAAAGACGGCGAGCAGGGTGCCGACCGCGACGGAGATGGGCTGTGAGATGGCGGTGCCGATAAGGCCTCGATTGGACATGGAACTAGCGACGGGGAAAGGGGTTTACTTGCGCTCGGAAATCAGGAGCGGTTGGGACGGGAAGAGTCGCTCGTTGCCTTCAACGATGACGCGGTCCCCAGCATTCAGATCATCCGACTTCAGGTAAACAAACCCGGCATCTTGAAAGAGGACTTCGACCGGCAGGCGACGCGCAATAGGGAGAGGGGACCCCTCTGATTCAGTGGCGACAAAAACTCCGGGGCCGGCATATCCCTGAACGACGGCATTGATGGGGACCGCGAGTCGTTTCTCGCTGCTGGTTACGGGAAGTTCTGCGCTGACCGAGAGCCCGGGAAGCAAGGCACCCTCGGGATTGGGGAGGGTGAGCACGACCTGCAGAGTGCGGGTCGATTCTTCAGCCTCGGGAATGATCGTCAGAGAAGAGGAGGTGATTACTTGCCCGGTGGCAGTCACCGTGACGGGAATTTTTTGCCCCTGGATGGCGGTGGCGAATCGCTCGGGGACCTTGAGCCAGGCTTCGATCTCACCTGAGGAAGTGAGAGTGACAATATGGGCACCTTCGGCGACCCATTCGCCGGGTTCGACATGGCGGCTCACGACACGTCCATCAAACGGTGCGCGGATGCTGAGATCGGAGAGCCGGACATTGAGGAGTTCGAGACGTGAGCGGGCGGCTTTCAGTGAATCTTCGGCGGCCCGGTAGACCGATTGATCCACGTTGTTGGCGCTTCTGGCATCGAGCACCTCGGATTCCGAGAGTGCCCTTTGAGCAAACAACTTTTCCTTCATCTCGAGATCGATGGAAGAGCGTTTGACTCGGGATTTCTTCTGATGAACGAGTGCTTCGGCCACTGTGACTTCGGCGTGGGCTTCCGCGAGGAGGGCTTTGAGACGTCGGGAATCGAGTGTGGCTATGAGATCGTTCTTTTTCACGATATCCCCTTCGTTGATCTCGATACTGAGAATGGGGCCTGGTTCGAGAGCGGCGATGTCAGAGCGTGAGCGGGCATGCAGCGTGCCGATGATGCGTTGTGTTTGGGTCGAGATGCGATTCTCAACCGGAGTCATTATTACGGTAGCAGGGGGTGGCCCTGAAGGTGCCCCCTGACCTGCATCATCCGTTGGCTTTGCCTGGGAGAGGGCTGTGATGCTCCACCAGGCGATGCCGATTACCACGAGAGCCAGGAAGGCGCCAGCGAGAGGAGGGATGCGACGGTTTGAAGAATGAGATGACATGATGACTTTATGAAGTGGTCGAATTTTGAAGTTCGGGCAAAGGAGAGCCTATCAGGCGGCTGACGCTGAAAGTGAGGCGACGAATAGGCGCAGCATCGTTACTGATACGCGCCTGGGTGAGAGCTCCTTCGACCAAGGTCAGGACGTCGCGAGCCACCTCGGCGGCATCGTCCAACTCGACAAGATTCTCTGCGACGGCGTCTCGTAATGCGGTGGTGAGGTAGCGATGAATGCGACCCAAGATATCGGCGATTTTATCGGCTACGGCGGGCTCGAGAGTGGACAGCTCCGAGCCTACATTGAAAAGAGGACATCCGTGGATTTGGCCGTGGAGTTTATGGCACTCGAGGGACTTGTTGAGGCCTCCTGCGAGCCAAGCTGAAATCCTGGAGAGTGGGGGTTGGCTTGATGAGAAGATCTCGTCAAGCCAGGGGCGGGAGTGATTGTTCCAATGATGTTCGAATGAATCCAGAGCAAGGGCGGCTTTATCGGGATAGGCGTGATAGAAAGATCCTTTTTTTACGCCGGCCCTTTCGCAGATGGCATCGATGGTGACCCGACCATAGCTTTGACTCCACATGAGTTCAAAGAGGGCTTCTTGAAGTTTGATGGGGGTGCTGACGGTCGCTGACACGGCGGCACGCTAGTTGACCTTTTAGTCAAATCAAGCGGTATTGTGATTTCCCGCTAGAAAGTTCCGTTTAATTTTCGACCCATCCAAAAGATGGAAAGCAGGACAATTAGGATGGTAGGGGCGAGCCAATGGGCCCATAGCTTGATGGAGTCGACGAGCGGCTGTGGCTCCGGGAGGGCATTGATTTCCTCGACCAATTGGTCAAGTTGACCGGCGGTGACGACGCGCCCTTTGGAGACTTTCGCCATTTCCTCGAGGACATCGAAGCGGGCGGGGAGTCCGGCTTTTTCGATGGGGTCGGTTTGGGAGATGATCTTGGTTTCAATCCCGGCGGCTTCATCGTCTTCGACAAAGGCGTTCACTTTCCAGGTGCCGGGTTGGTCAATCTTGAAGCTCCCACTGAAGGCTCCCCAAGCGGCGTCTTCCTGAACGAGTTCGAGTCGGCGCGAGGTGCTATCCGGCGCGGTGAGGTCGATTTGGACGACGCCATCAGAGAGCGGGGCGCCTTCTTTTGAAAAGGCGTTTGCAGTGAGGAAGACCGATTCGCCGGGCTTGGGGCGTTCGGGGGAGAAGTAGACGCGGACGCGTTCGCCTGCGGCCATGTTTCGCTGGTAGGACATCCAACGGGCAACCTGCCCCCAGAAGCGGTAGTGGTAGAGGTCTTCAACGCCACGACGCCAGCGCCATGCTGAGTCGATGGCCATATACAGGACTTTTCCGGAGCCCGCCCGTGAGGTGACGAGGATGGGAATTCGGCCGGAGGAATTGCGACGGTTGTCGTTGACGGCGAGGACTTGCGACCCGGCTTTGGCCTTCACGACGGGAGCATGCCAGTAGAATCCCGGGAGGCTCTGCCAGATGGATTCGTTTTGACGCTCATCATCGCCGAGCATGGTGAGGAGGCTTTTTTCGCCCTCACCGGTGAGGCGCATGGGTGAAGCGGTGGGATCGCTAAAGCCCTCCTTGCGCTCAGCATCGAGAACAACAGGGATGAGATCAGCGAGTTCGGATTGCTCGAGCTCGAATTGTTTGCCGCGGGGTCCGGGGATGAAGACGACTCCGGAGGCCTGATTTTCGACAAGTCCCTTGACGAGGTTGGCTTGCTCGATGGTGAGGCCGCCCTCGCCAATGCCGACATCGCCGATGAATACGACATCGTATTTTTGCAGGGTTTCAAGGTCTTCAGGGAAGGCGTCGATATAATCGGGACCGTCGCCGGCGCCCAATTGCGGGTGAAGAAGGAGGCAGTCGACTTTGACTCCGGGATCACGGGAGAGGGCGTTGCGGATGAAGCGATACTCCCAACGGGGGAGCGATTCAACGACGAGGACGCGAATAGACTCCGGCTTACCGGCCATGACGAATTCACGGGAGTTATTACCCTCCACCAATTCATCATTGGCGAAGGGGATCGAAAGGGTGAGTTTGGTAGCGCCCTCTTTTTCGATTCGCCAGAGGATGGAGTCAAAATAGGTTCCATTGGCGGGGATAACGATGTCCTTTGTCCGTTCCTTGCCTGTTTCGCTTCGAAGGCGGACGACGGTGCGGACGTCCCGGCCCAGTGATGACTCGATGGTGAAGGGGATTTGCACGTTTTCACCGACGATTCCGTAGGTGGGTGCGTTGACCGACTCGAGGTCGAGATCAGCGAGGCGCTGGGCACTACCGGCGCTCAGGGCGTAGAGCGGGATGCCGCGGATGCGCATTTGTTGAGCTGCATCGACAGGGGATTTGCCGAGGTTCCACGTCCCATCGCCCATAAGAATGACGGCGCGCAGGTTCCGCCCTGCTTCGAGGATTCCTTTGAGCGCTCCATTGATATCGGTGCCCGACATGGTGTTGAGGGTCTCGTCATCTCCTTCAGGGGGAGCGCCGAAGGCGGAGAGAGTGACCCGGTTCTTGTCATCGGACTCAAAAGATTTCCAAAATTCGGTCTCGCGGATTTGATCGACGAGCTCGGAGCGACGGACGACCTTTTCAGTGTCTGACATCGACTTGGGAAGACGTGCATCCTCGGTGCTCATCGAGTAGGACTCATCCCAGACGATGGCGATCTCGGGTTTGAGATCGGAAGACTGAACGGTGCGCCATTCCGGACCAAGAAGCATGGCGGAAGCAAAGAGGACGCAGAAAAAACGAAGTGCTTCCAGGGTGCCGGTGCGCTTGGGACGAGCCGAACGCCTGACCGCGACGAGGCAGAGGACCGCGGTCACCACGAGGGCGAGGGTGACGAGAACGAAGATCGTCGTGCTGGCCTGAAAATGGAGATTGCCGAAGTGGAAATGCTTCACGAGGCAGGGGAGGGTTGGGTGGAGCCTTTTACCGGCTTGCCGGATGGGCGGGGTTGAAGGCAGAGGAGGGCTTCCGCGATGAGGAAGAGAAGAACGGCGATGAGAAACGCGCGCCAGGCTTCTTTGACGAAGTCGTCTTCCGATTTATCGTCGGTGAAGAGCGAGTAGGAAGTGCCAGCGAGGATTTCGTCGAGGGTTTCTTCGTTGATGCGTTCGGGGGAGGCTTCCTCGGTGTCGCGATTGACGGCTACGGTGCGTTCACCGAGGCGGTAGACTCCTGCCCGGTAGTGGTCTTGGGCAGGATCAAAGTCCTCGAAAGTGTCGAGGCGGGTGCGAATTTCGTCGTTCTTAATGGCTGCTTTTTCGCTGCCGGCAAGGGCGCGGAAGCCAGAGTGAAGCCGGTCGTTGCCTTTCTGAATCAGGCGCTGGACTCCGACGAGGTGCAGAGCGGTGAATTCGAGATTGGACCACCGATCGTCGGGGAGAGTGCCCATGAAAATCACAGTTCCCGATCCGGTCAGATAGCGAAGCAGGAGAGGGGACTTATCATCCCATTCAGCGAGGATGGCGCCTTCTCCTTCGATTTTTCGACGTTTCACGGCGCGGAGTTCTTTGACCGGGAGCGGGTCGCCATTGACCCCGTGTGCCCAAGGGCCGTCATCAGGAACCCACTGGCCGGCGATGAAGAATTGCTCATCCGGGGCGAGCTGAACCTCACCCCAGGAGAGGCCGAAAATTGATTCGGAAGAAGGGACTTCAGAGGGAGCGAAGAGGAGGGAACCTCCACCCTCGACAAACTGGATCAGCTGAGAAGCGATGGCTCCTTTGGGGATGGCGGATTGCCAAATGACGAGGGATGCGACGGACCAATCGATACGACTGCTTTCGACCGGGGTGATGACTTCACAGGTGAAGCGATCGAATCCCGGAGGGGAGGCCGCGCGGCGAAGAAAGCTGGCAGCTTCGCTGGTTGGTTCGTCGGTGACGAGATAGCTGGTGACCTTGGCGCGCGGTCCGTAGGCGAAGAAGACGGCGTTGTCGCGAGGGTTGTTATCGGAGGTGAGTCCGGCCCAGCCGTGACCGCTTTCTTCGGCGTTGCCAAGCGGGAGACGTTTTTGGAATCGGGTCTCCTGTCCGCTGATGGTGACGCGCTCCGAGGACCGGGCCCCGTTGAGGGAGAAGGTGAGTGCCACCGAGGCTTCGCCTGTGGTTTCGCTTCGAATGAGACGGAGGTCCAGAAAGAGGTCGTCCTCGATACGGCGGGAAGAGATCAGCTCAAGAGCGAGATTTTCCTTCTTTTTCTGATCGGCAGCGAGGATGCGAAGCTTGGTTTGAGTGGGGAGGTTTTCGATCCCGCTTTGGACGGCTTGCCAGCGGCTGTCGCTGACCTTCCAGTCACCTCGTTGGAGATCAGAGGCGACCCAGATTTCGGCTTTGCCGGGCTGTGTTTCCTGAAGGTAGTCGATGGCAGTCGTGATGAGGAGCGGGATGTCAGCCTGGGTATCGGTGGCCTGGGTGAATGAGAGATCGGGAAGAACATCGGGAGAGGCTACATCTTGAACTTCGCCAGAGGCGCTATCGATTAGGACGAGGCGCGGATTGCCCATAGTCTTGATGGCGTTGCCGATGCGTTCGAGGACGGCTTCACGTTGGCTGGGCTGCCCATCACCGCTGCGAACTTCCATGCTGGGTGAGCGATCGAGAACGAGAACCACCGTTTCCACCGAACCACCACCCCAACCAAGAAAGTTGCTGAGAAGCGGACGGGCGACAGCGAAGATGAGAGCGGCTACGGCAAGAGTGCGGCAGACGAGAATGAGAATGTGTTTGAGGCGTTTTTTACCGCGTGATTCGCGGCTAGCCTTTAAAAGAAAGGTGGTTGCCGCCCACTTCACGGTGCGAAATCGCCGGCGATTCAAGAGGTGAATCACCACCGGTATGGCAGCGGCAAGGAGCCCCCAAAGGAGCGCTGGAGCGAGGAAGTTCAAGGGTAAGGGTTAACGTTTTTTGGTGAGACGTCCGGTAATGAAGTTGGAAACGATTTCCTCGTAGTTCGCGTTTGTTTGCAAGAGCTGGTAGTCGGCATTGACGCCGTGGCAGTTCTGCTCAGTGGTGATGAGGAATTCGTTGAGCGCTTCGTGATACTCATCGACGATGAGGTTTGGCTCAGCGACGACGGTGGTGCCATCCTCCAGATCGATGAAGCGGTGAGGTCGCTCAAAATGGAATTCGACCTCCTGGGGGTCGAGGAGATGGAAGACGGCAATGTCGTGCTTCCGAAAGCGGAGGTGCTGGAGAGCTTTGGCGAACTCATCGGTGTCAGCGAAGAGGTCGGAAAGAATGACCACGAGCGCGCGCTGTTGAATCTTTTCTGCGATCAGGTGGAGGGCGTCAACGAGGCCCGTTTCACCGCTCGGTTCCAAATTTTGAAGGGACTCAAAAATGTGCTGCAGTTGGGCTGCGCGGCGGCTGGGAGGAATCTCAAGGTGCAGCTTATCATTGCAACAAGAGAGTCCGGCGGAGTCGCCTTGATTGACAATGAGGTAGCTCAAGGTGGCTGCGATTCTGCGGGCGAAGTCGATCTTGGTAGGGTTCTCGCCGGAGGAGAAATTCATCGAACCGGAGGAGTCGACGACAAAATAGGCCCGCAGGTTGGTGTCGGCCTCGAACTCTTTAATGTAGTATCGGTCCGAGCGTGCGTAGGCTTTCCAGTCGAGTCGGCGGGTGTCATCGCCCGGGACGTACTTGCGGTATTCGGCGAATTCGACCGACGATCCACGATGCGGAGACCGGTGACGGCCCGCGACATTTCCCACCATGGGAAAACGCGACTCCATCGGGATCGCGCCGAGTCGGCCGAGCACGTCAGTATCGAGGAAGTCGTATTTCATGAGACTCTGGGCCGCGTCGGGTTACGCCGACTAGGCATCGTCCCGCATCTCTTCGATGAGGCGTGCGACAATCTTCTTGGAAGTCATTCCCTGGGATTCGGCCGAGAAATTGGTGAGCACCCGATGGCTCAGCACAGGCTGGGCGACGGCCTCAATGTCTTCCAAAGAGGCCATGTAAGTGCCACGAAGAGCAGCGCGAGCTTTGCATCCTAAAATAAGGTACTGCACGGCACGAGGTCCCGCACCCCAGCCGACAAATTCCTTGATCCACTCGGGGGCTTCTTCGGAATCGGGACGGGTGCGGCGGACGATTTCGACCGCGTAGTCGTAAATATGATCGGGGACCGGGACGCGGCGGACGAGGCTCTGGTAGTCGAGCACTTCCTGTCCGGTGAGGAGAGGATTGAGAGGCGCCTTGTCGACTCCGGTGGTCTCGCGAGCGATGCGACGTTCCTCGGCTTCGGTTGGGTAATCGACATCGATAAGGAACATGAAGCGGTCAAGCTGGGCTTCGGGGAGCGGATAGGTTCCTTCCTGTTCAACAGGGTTTTGAGTCGCGAGGACAAAGAAAGGCGCGTCGAGCTGGTAAGTGCGGCCCAGCACGGTGACATGACGTTCCTGCATCGCCTCGAGCATGGCGGACTGGGTTTTGGCCGGTGCGCGGTTGATTTCGTCGGCGAGCACGATATTGGAAAAGACGGGGCCTTTCACGAACTCGAACTGGCGCTTCCCGCCTTCGCCATTCTCCTGAATGATGTCGGTTCCGGAAATATCGGCCGGCATGAGGTCGGGCGTGAACTGAATCCGGTTGAAGTCGAGGTTCATGGTCTCGGCGACCGAAGAGACGAGAAGAGTCTTGGCCAATCCGGGAACCCCCATGAGGAGACCGTGTCCGCGAGCGAAAAGGCAGATTGCCAATTGTTCAATCACATCCTCCTGGCCGATAATGACTTTCCCGAGTTCGTTTTTGAAAGCCTGATACTTTTGCCCGAGTAGATCGATAGCGGCTACGTCATCTGGAGGAAGGGTTCCATCGTTAGGGAGTTCCATTGGTGTGGAATCAACAGGGGCCTCGTCCTGCCCAGAGGACGAATTTTCATACACAACAGGCCCTGTGATCTTGGCAGGGGAGGGAACGATGATTTTTTGAGGAGCGGAATCCAGCATGAGAGGGATGTGGGTGAGTTGGGATCGGTCGATCTTTACGGGTGAAGGGATGGAGATTTTTTGAGGAGGGTAAATTGGTTCCGGTATCAGATAGTCGATTTTGGATCGATTAATCTCGACTGGCCGGGGCACGACAATTGTCGGCGCTGAAGGTTGCGGAGAAAGATACTCCACGGGGCCGGTGATTTTTGCAGGAGCCGGGACTTTAATCTTGGTCGGAGAAGGATCCGGGGCGAGATACTCGACCGGACCGGTAATCCTGGCAGGTGCGGGCACGACGATTTTAGCGGTAATCGGTTCCGCGAATGGAGGGGGAGTTTGATCCGAATGGGCGGCATCGTCCTGAAGAGAGCGCGCCTCTTCAGGGGAATTGTCTGATGAAATCAGAGCTTTGATTCGGTCTGCGAAGGATGACTTTTTGATAACGATAATGAAGCTACTAAGCTCCGGCTCTTTGGCAAGCCCCTGTACTGGATTCACAAACGCTGGATTTTTTCTCCCGATCCGATCAAAACAATGGCGAACACGATGAGCGCTCCCTACGAAGTCCTGCTTTACTACAAATATTGCACCATAGCTGACCCCGATGGCTATGCCGATGAACACCGGCAGCTTTGCCAGCGATTGAACCTCAAAGGCCGTATTTTAATCGCCAAGGAAGGGATCAATGGCACCGTCTCGGGACTGGTGGGGGACACCGAAGAGTATCGCAGAGTTCTCGACGCCGACCCGGTGATGGCTGGCATCGCCTGGAAAATTGACCCTGAAGGAGATCATGTGTTCCCAAAGCTCTCGATCAAGGTTCGTGATGAGGTTGTTACGCTGGGGTTGGGTGAGGATGATTTTTCTCCCGAGGACCTGACGGCGACCCACCTCAAGCCAAGGGAGTGGAAGGAGGCGATGAAGGAAAATGACGTCGTGATGATCGACGCCCGTAACGATTACGAATGGGAGATTGGGCGCTTTGAAGGGGCAATTCTTCCGGATGTGCCGAGCTTTCGCGATCTTCCCAAGTGGATTAGGGATCACCGTTCGGAGTTGGAGGGGAAGAAGATCCTCACCTACTGCACCGGAGGGATTCGGTGTGAGAAATTCAGTGGATTCCTTTTAAAAGAAGGCCTGGAGGATGTTTACCAGCTGGACGGCGGAATTGTCACTTATGGTAAGGACGAGGAGGTGAAAGGAGCGGGATTTGAAGGTGAATGCTATGTTTTTGATCAACGCTTGAGCGTTCCGGTGAATCGCACGCCGGAGGCGACCATTATCTCGAGCTGCGCACTCTGCGGTAAGACCTCAATTCGCTACCGAAACTGCTCCTGGAAACCCTGTAACGAGCAGTTCATTTGTTGTGAACAGTGTGAAAGTGAAAAGGGCTGCTTCTGCGCACCTGTTTGCAAAGAGGCCGCCACGATCAGTCCGGTGGCGGTGACCGGCTGAAAAAGCCCCTCGTCAAGTCCGCCTGGCGAGGGTATGGACCGCGCGTGTCGACCGAGGTGACAAAACCCCATCAAATCAAACTGGAGTATGAGACTCCAGGTTTTCTCCAATCGCTCTTTGGCCATCAGGATACGGAGCTCAAGTATTTGGAAGCCAAAGCGGGGGTGAAAATTGTGACCCGTGATGGTTGGCTTCTAGCACAAGGGGACGAGGAAGGATGCCAGTATGTCCAACGCGTCTTTGGTGATCTGGAAGAGGCTCGTCGGGATGGAGCGGAACTGAGCGTGCGGGATTTTCGCACTGCGGTAGATCTGGCTGCGGGCTCCGACGAGGCCACCGGAGTCTCCGAGTTGGTGAAAGTCCGACTGGTCGGCGCGCGGGGACGAAAGCCTGTGGTCGCCCGAAATCCCCATCAGTTGGAATACCTGAATGCGATGGTCGAGAACGATGTCGTCTTTGGGCTCGGCCCTGCGGGAACGGGAAAAAGTTATCTCGCGGTGGCAATGGGGCTCCACCTTTTGCGAAGTAAGGAGGTCAATCGAATCGTCCTCACGCGTCCTGCCGTTGAAGCCGGAGAGGCTCTCGGCTTCCTCCCCGGGGACATGAGGGAGAAGGTCGCTCCATACTTGCGTCCACTTTATGATGCAATCGACGATATGCTGGGCTTCGAGGAAGGGCAGCGCCGGCTCGAAGACGGCAGTATCGAAATCGCCCCGCTGGCCTACATGCGCGGACGGACGCTTTCAAAAAGCTTCGTGATTCTGGATGAAGCGCAAAATACAACCCGGGAACAGATGTTCATGACACTGACGAGGTTGGGTGAGGGGTCTCGCTGCATCGTGACCGGCGACGGTTCCCAAGTGGACTTAAAACAGCAGGGGACTTCAGGGTTGATTGAGGCGGAACAGGCCTTGCAAGGAGTGAAAGGCGTTCACTTCACCCGATTCAAAGCTGAAGACGTCGTGCGCCATCCGGTGGTCGGGCGCATCATTACGGCATATGATCAACATCGGGATCGCTCCTAGCATGCTCGAAATTTCCGTCGACTTCGTCCGGATCGAAGCAAACAATCACCTCAGCGCATTATGAATATCGTCATCGTCGGAGCCGGAGAAATCGGGCGACATCTTGCCATCGATCTGTCCCGACAAGGCCACATTGTGTCCGTTATTGAGCGCGACGGCGTGCGTGCGGCCGAACTGGAACGGGAGGTTGAAGCGAAAATTGTCGTGGGTGATGGTGCGAGCATCAACACACTTGCTGAAGCGGGTATTGGTGAATGTGAACTTTTCCTGGCACTGACGAGTGACAACACCGTGAATCTGGTCAGCGCAAGCATCGTTAAATCGATGGGGGTCGAGCAGGTTATCAGCAGGGTTCATCCGGGCCTTCAGCGGGAAGAGTGGCTTTTTGACTTCCGCGGGCACTTCCAAATCGACCATATTTTCAGCTCGGAACGGCTGGCGGCCATTGAGCTGGCCAAATTTATCCGCAATCCTGATTCACTCGTGGTGGAGGAAATCGCCCGGGGGAAAATCGAGCTGCAGCAAGTGCTGGTAAGCGCCAAAAGTGAGGTGATCGGGAAGCCGCTCAAGGAGCTGAAATTCCCGGCACGAACCCGAATTGCGCTGATCAGCCGGGGGGATTCCCATGAGGTCCCCAATGCCGAAACCGTTATCGAAGCAGGCGACATCGTCACCGTTTTTGGAAATCCGAGAAAGCTGAGGCTTCTTGTGGAGTCGATGCAGCGGGAGGCCGCGTCCAAGGAAGGTCCGAGGGTGGTGATTTTTGGCGGCGGAGAATATGGCTTTGCCCTGGCTCAAATGCTGGAGTCCTGGAGCTGCCGGGTCCGTATTTTCGAGAAGGACGTCGAGTTGGCCCGGGATTTGACCGATCGACTCTCCAATACCACCGTGATCAATGCTGACGCAACGTCTGTGGCGGAACTTGAAGAAGAGCAAATTGGTGACGCTGACTTCTTTGTGGCTACCAGTGGGAGTGACGAGGATAACGTGATGACCTGTCTTCAGGCGAATAATTTGGGTGCTGAAAACTGCCTCACTTTGATTCACCGCGCCGATTACGCGAAAGCGATCAGTACTACAGGTCGGCATTTTGGAGTGATCGCGGCCGTGAGTCCACGGGAGGCGTCGCGGAAGGAAATTGCGCGGTTTATCACATCTGACAAATTCCACGTGGTCCGCAAACTTGGTCATGGGCTTGTGATCGAGACCCAAGTGAAGGCGGATTCGAAAGCCGAAGGCAAGACTGTTGGTGAAATCAAATGGCCGGAGGGCTGCGTGCTGGTTGGATTGCTCAAAGGTCTTCAGGCAATCGTACCGGGAGCGGATGACGTCATTTCCAAAGGCGATCAGATTTTTGCCGTGGTTGCAGACAAGGCCGAGAAGAAGTTCCTCAAGCTGGTTCACTAATGCCCACAATTTGCTTAAGTGCCTGAGAATCGCATATTTGATTCGCTCATGAGTATCCGGACGTCCTGGAGGAGGTTTTCCAACACCCTTATCCTGAACACCCCCTGAGGATAACTTCACACAATATATGTAATGCGGAATTAGGAAGTGGGTTTGAATGGGAGCTGCCACCCTACTGCTGCTTAAGTTGGAAATCAGCCCCCAACCGAAAATTGGCGCCTCTCGAAATATATCTGCCTCCCGTTTTGCCTCATGGCCATAATTGTCGCGCCCTTGTGACTCGTGCCCGAAGGGCTTCGCTCCCCGATCACAGGCCAGATTTAATCATTGGCTTCCAGTGAATTTTGGAGACTGACGGGAAAACAGAAAAGACAGCTACCCGTCTGCATACTCAAGTAATTCACTTCCCCAGACTCCCGCACTGTCATAGATAGCCCCTGCGCATGTTTGAGCTCCTCGCCACTGATCCCGACTCCAAAGCCCGCTGCGGACGTTTGACCACACCCCACGGTGTGATCGAAACCCCTATCTTTATGCCGGTCGGCACCCAGGGTTCGGTCAAGACTCTTCACCCGGAGGATTTACACGCGATTGATACTCAAATTATCCTCGGAAACACCTACCATTTATGGCTTCGGCCCGGCACCGAGGTGATCCAACAATTGGGTGGGCTCCATGCTTTCACGACTTGGGACGGCCCCATGCTCACGGACTCCGGAGGTTTTCAGGTTTGGTCGTTATCTAAATTGCGTAAAATTACCGAAGAAGGCGTTCAATTTCAGAACCATTTGAATGGAGATCGCATGATGCTTTCTCCAGAAAAGAGCATGGAGATTCAAGCCGTATTTGGGTCTGATATTGCAATGCTTTTTGATGAATGCCCCCCCTATCCCTGCGATCGCAAATACGCCGAAGAGTCCACTGACCTGACCACCCGGTGGGGACAGCGTTGCAAAGACTGGATTCAGGCAAACAAACCGACTAGCGGCAATGGTCGGCAGCTCCATTTCGGCATTGTTCAGGGCTCGGTATACCCCGACCTCCGGGAGCGGTCGGCACGAGCCCTCGTGGACCTCGATTTTGATGGTTACGCCATAGGCGGTGTTTCTGTTGGCGAACCGGAGGAAGAGATGTTTGCCGCGATTCGGAATGCCGAGCCATTTCTCCCGAAGGACAAGCCTCGTTATGCGATGGGACTGGGAACCCCGACCCAGCTATTGGAGATGATTGGACAGGGTGTCGATATGTTCGATTGCGTCCACCCAACCCGCTGCGCCCGTCACGGGCAGGCCTTCACGCTGGATGGGCCGATTCACATCAAAAACAAGGCGTTCGAATTCGACTCCGCGCCACTGACCCCGGAGGCCCACCCACACGTGGCGCGGTTCTCGCGGGCTTTTCTTCGGCACAGCTTCAAGGCTGGGGAAATCATCGCACAACGCGTCCTCTCTTTCCACAACCTGCACTTCTACCTCCAATTGATGCAAAATGCCCGCTCCGCGATCCGGGAAGGTCGGTTTAGGGAGTTCCAAACCGAGTTCTCCGCACGATATTCCCGGTAGCGAAAAACGAAACACGCTTTAAGTTGGCAACCTTTACCATTGCTTTTCTTTACCATTCCTGATTTCTACCTCGTCCTTCCACCCGGTTTCTCGGGACCCTTCTATTTTTAACCATGACCAGCACCTTTTTCCTCGCAGCATCCCAGCAAGATCCCGGTCTTTTCGGTAATCCCATCGTGATGATCATTTTGATGATCGTCATGTTTTACTTCCTTCTCATTCGCCCGCAACAAAAGCAGCGCAAGGAACAACAAGCCAGAGTGAACTCCATGGAGAAGGGCGACAAGGTCGTCACCATCGGCGGACTTCACTCCACGGTGCATCACATTTCCGAAAAAACCGTGACCCTCAAGCTTTCCGAAGGCGTTTTCGTTCCTTTCGAGAAGAGCTCCATCCAATCGGTGGAAAAAATCTCCAAAGGGACGAAAAAGTCCGAAGACAAAAACGCTGAGTAAGGGGCCCTTCTCCTTATCGCAATAATACCCACGCGCCCCATCGGCACCGACCCCTCCCTACCGGATCATCATCTTCCCAATCTCATGGATCTCTCAAATAATCCTCTCATCGTTGTCCTTGCGGGCATCGCCATCGTCGCGCTCATCTTTTGGTACATTGCCTCGGAGATTGATCGCCGAAAGCGGAATGTCGGCACGCTTGCCATCAGCCTCGTTATTTTGCTTTGCCTTGCGGCAGTCATCCCTCTCGACGAGAAGCTCAAAGGCGGCATTGACCTGGTCGGCGGTTCTTCCTTCACGGTTGAAATCCAGCCGGGGCTTGATGATGACAATAATCCCCTTCCCGTGGGAGAGGAGGCCATTGCCTCAGTCAAGAAAACGCTCGGAGAACGCTTGGCTTCCGGCTCCATGGACGGAGCGCAAATGCAAGGCTTGGGCACCGACCGCCTCATCATTGAAATGCCCGGCGTTTCCGAAGAGGAAAGCAATCGGGTTCGCGACATCATCGAGCGCACGGCCAAACTCGAATGCAAATCGGTCCACCCTCAGAACGATACCCTCGCAGGCCAAATTGATGCGGGAACCCTCGCTCCGGCGGGCTGGAAACTTTACCAACTCCCGATTCTCGATGAAGACGGTAAGCGGGTGGGCAAGACCCCCATTCTTCTTTCTCGCCGCAACATTGTTACCGGCGATCTCGTCCAGGACGCCCTTGCGGTCCCCGGACGTTTCGGAACGATTTCTGTCCGCCTGACCAAGGAAGGTGGCGACCGACTCTTCACCGCAACCAAACAGATGCGCCAAGGAGTGGACCGCATGGCTGTCGTTCTGGATGGCGAAGCCCTGATCGCTCCCACCGTCAACGCGGCCCTGAGTCGCGACTTCATCATCGAGGGACTTGATGGCCAAAAGGAAGTTCGCGAGGTCGTTGCCGCACTTTCCAACCCGTTGAAAAACCCTCTGCAAATCCTGTCAGAGAACAAGGTTACCGCAAAATACGGAAACGAAGTGGTCCGTCAGGGTGTCACCGCAGCTCTTGCCGGTTTGGGCCTCACCCTCATTTTCGTGCTCCTTTACTACCGCTTTGCCGGAATTATTGCGATTCTGGGTTTGCTGGTGAATATCCTCATCCTCTTCGGCGCGATGGCGATGTTCGGGGCCACCTTCACCCTTCCCGGAATTGCTGGAATCATCCTCACGATCGGAATTGCGGTGGATGCCAATGTTCTGATCTACGAACGCCTTCGGGAAGAAATGGCGGAAGGCAAATCGGTGGCATCGGCTCTCAAAGCCGCCTATGAAAAGGCATTCAGCGCCATTTTCGATGCCAACATCACCACCATTCTGACTGCACTCATCCTGCTGTGGCGCGCTTCGGATCAGATCAAAGGTTTCGCGATCACTTTGACGATCGGAATTCTGGCTTCCATGTTCGCCGCCCTTCTCGCCACCCGCGTCCTGTTCTATTGGGGAGCTGGTGTTGGTAAAGGCGGAGTCCTCAAAAAGCTCTCCTTCATGAACCTCATCCCGGAGCGGACCATCAAGTTCATGGACAAGCGCAAGCCGGCGTTCGTGATCTCCGCAGTCCTCGTGATCGCCTCGCTTTTCTCAATGGCCAGTCATAAGGACGACGCCCTTGGCATCGACTTTGTAGGTGGTAGCTTGATCACCATTCAGGTTGATGCCGCCAAAACCATTGAGACTGAAGAGGTGGAAGGTGCCATCGCCGACCTCACCCTCTCCAAGAACGCCCTGGTTCAGAAAGAAATCCCTCCCGGTGGAGACACTCACCTCATCAAGGTGAAGGTTGCCGAGCAGGACCTCGATGTTGTTGAGGCGGAGCTCCGTAAGGACATCGCTTCACTCGGAGCTTTGGATGCCGACGGTAAATTTGCGCTCGAAATTTCAAGCAACACCATTAAGCCCACCCTCGGTAAGGAGTTCTTCAAGAATTCGCTCTGGGCACTGGGTTTCGGCCTTTTGGCAGTGCTTGTCTACATTGCCTTGCGATTTGAATTCTCCTTTGCGGTGGGAGCGTTTGTAGCCCTCTTCCACGATCTCATCATCTCCATTGGAGCTGTCCTCTTGATTGGCACCGAGTTATCCATGATTCACGTGGGCGCCTTCCTGACCATTGCCGGATATTCCATCAACGATACGATCGTGGTCTTCGACCGAATCCGTGAAACATTACAGACCAAGCGCGGCGACGTGAAAGACATCATGGATAAGGCCATCAACGCCACCCTTTCCCGGACTTTGTTGACCTCCCTGACCACCTTCGTGGCGGTTTTCGTGCTCTACATTTTCGGAGGCTCAGCCCTTGAGGATTTCTCTTTTGCCATCATGGTTGGAGTCATCATCGGAACCTACTCTTCGATCTTCATTGCGGCCCCCGTGGTTTACCTCTGGAGCAAGGCGCGTGGCAGCAACTTGCGTCGTGAGCTTCTTGACGCAAACCTTGAGGCTCAAGTGAACCCGGCGCGGACCGAATAATCCTCAATTTTCCATCAAGGCGGCGACTCTCCTGTTGAGTCGCCGCTTTTTTTGTGGGCGCTGTTTGGATTTCCGTCGTATAGATGAAGTGCCGCACATTCCCATGTCGGACTCGATACTAAAGAGTTGCTAACATTATTTAAGTTTACTAAACTAATCGTTCCATGAATCGCCTGACTGTCGCAATCCTCTCCACCTTGGCAGCCCCTGCTGTCATACTCGCTCAAGAGGTTCCGAAAACAGGCGCTTCGCTTCCCGACCCCGGTCAAGAGGTTCTCGAGGATGACAATTGCCGGGTGTCGGTTCTGGGTTACCACGTGTTTCATGCCACGAAACCGGCCACGCAGATGCAGATTCCCACGGACAAGTTCCGTCAACAGATGGAAACTGTAAAAGCCTCGGGAATTCCGGTGATCTCAATGGAAAAGTTCCTCCAATGGCGACGGGGAGAAACCTCCCTCCCGGCCAAATCGATCCTGATCACGATGGATGACGGCTGGAAATCGGTCTACACCGAAGCTTACCCGATCATGAAGGAGATGGGATTCCCCTTCACCGTCTATCTCTACAAGAATTATGTCGGATCGGAGCGCGGAGGGCGCGCGATGAGCCTGGAAATGATTCGGGAAATGATGGATAGCGGCCTTTGCTCCATTGGCTCCCATTCGGTTTCGCACCCCTTTCCCAGCAAGGTGAAAAAGCATCTCCGCCAAGGAAGCGATGTCTACGACCGGTTTCTACGCACCGAGATGGGAGAGTCCAAAGATTTTCTAGAGAAGACCTTTGGAGTTAAGGTCACGACCTACGCCTACCCGGGCGGTTTCCACACTCCTGAAATGTTCCCTTTGGCCGACGAACTCGGGTATGATCACCTTTTCACCGTGAAGCCGGGAAAGGTTGCCCGGAACTCCCCCCGGACCACCCTTCCCCGATACATTGTCCTTGGGAATCATGACTCAGCCTTCAACGCCGCGATGGTCTTTCGCTCAGGAGCCTCCCTGGCGGAGGGATCAATTGCTCCGGTGATCCTCCCGCACCCCGTCAAACCCGGCTCCGGTCACATCATCGCCTCACGCCTCCCGCGGATTTCCGCCAACCTTTCGAAAGTTGATGAGATTGACCCTGAGTCAATCGTGATGCGCGTCGGCGGGTTCGGCAAGGTTCCCGCTGTCATTAATCCTGAGACCAACGAGATCGCTTGGACCGTGAATCGCCCCTTACGCCAGTCTATCTGTGACGTGAGCGTTCAATGGAGGCTTAAAGGAAAATCGAGCTACGAACCGGTCATGAAGTGGTCATTTGGAATCGATCGTGTGGCAAACTACCAAGCACAGTAGTTTTCATTGCGAAAGGGTGGTTGATTCGGTCGATTTGGGAGGCTAACGGTCATTTTCAAGAAGATTCATCGAAAAAATCCGGGGTTTAGCCCTTAAGGCGCCCATTTTCACTTTCAATTTTCAGATTTTCTGCCAACTTCAACCCGAAAGCCTAATTTTATGAGCAATCAACCACTCGACGGAGCCCAAGCTCTAATCAAAACTCTCGATGACCTCGGGATTGAATTCATCTTCGGATATTCCGGAGGAGCGGCCATTCCCATTTTCGACGCTCTCGAAACAGTCAAGACCAACATGAAATTCATCCTGGTTCGGCACGAGCAAGGAGCAGTTCACATGGCTGACGGGTATGCCCGCGCCACAGGCAAGCCTGCCGCGGTCCTCGTGACATCCGGTCCAGGAGCCGGGAATACCGTAACCGGACTCATGACCGCCCAAATGGATTCGGTTCCGATGCTTGTCATTTGCGGGCAGCAGGTCACCTGGATGCTTGGCAAGGACGCTTTTCAGGAGGCTGACATTTTCGGCATCACGATCCCTGTCGTGAAGCACAACTACCTCGTCAAAGAGACCAATGATCTCGTGAGGGTTACCAAAGAGGCTTACCACATTGCGACCACCGGACGCCCCGGTCCGGTATTGATCGATGTTCCTAAGGACGTCTCTTCTGGAGATTTCACTGCTTCCATGGAGCCGGATCTGGATCTCCCCGGATACGATCCAAGTGAATCCCTGAATATTGACATCAGCTCGATTGATGAAGCCGTCGCCTTGATTTCACAAGCCACTCGCCCGGTGATTCTCGCCGGTCAGGGCACCATGATTTCCCGTGCCGACGAGGAACTGATGAAGTTGGCCACCACGCTCAATTGCCCTGTCACCTCCACCCTTCTCGGGAAAGGTGTCTTTCCGGAAACCCATGACCTTTCCCTCGGCATGCTTGGAATGCATGGCACCGCTTATGCGAACAAAGCAATGGTGGAGTGCGATCTCCTTCTCAACGTCGGCTCCCGATTCGATGACCGGATCATTGGACAACCCGACAAGTTTTGCGCTGATGCCAAAATCATCCACATCGACATCGATCCGGCCGAGATGGACAAGATGATTCGCCCCGACGTCCAGGTCATTGGCGACGCCAAAGCCGCGCTCAAAGAAATAATCGCCCGGGTTTCTCCATTGGAGACCACTGAATGGTTGAAAACCCTCGATGGTTACAAGAAGAAGTATCCCCTTTCCTATAAAAAGCAGGGCGGTCTCCGCATGCAGCAGGTGATCGAAGAACTCTATCTTCAAACCAAGGGAAAAGCCATCGTCTCGACCGATGTCGGACAGCACCAAATGTGGGCTGCCCAATTCTACCGGAACGATGAATCCTATCACTGGCTTTCCTCCGGAGGTGCCGGCACCATGGGATTCGGATTTCCTGCAGCAATCGGAGCCCAACTCGCCCACCCTGATAAGACAGTGATCTCGATCTCGGGGGATGGTGGCTTTCAAATGACTCTCTTTGAGTTGGCAACCGCAGCGATTCACAAGCTCCCCATCAAGATCGTCGTCCTCAACAACCACTATCTTGGCATGGTGCGCCAATGGCAGGAACTCTTCTTTGAGAACCGCGAATCAGGAGTGGATCTCGAGGGTAACCCCGATTTCTGTAAACTTGCAGCCGCCTACGGGATTCCCAGTGTTCATTTCAAGCGCCCCGCCGATTGCACCCGCAAGATCGAGGAAGCACTTGCCTACAACGATGGGCCCATTCTCATACATGCCGAATGCGTGAAATACGAAAACGTGTTCCCGATGATTCCAGCCGGAGCGGCATTGGAAGACATGATCACCGAGCCTCCCAAGACCCAGATGGCAAAACCAGTAGGTTCCACCTAGGCCTCGAATCCAATTATTAGCTAATCCATTCAAAAAACCGAATTCCAATGTCCAAGAATATCGTCACTACGGACACCCCGGCAGACAGCGCCGGCGGTTCCTCCAACACATTGTCCATCCTGGTGAATAACAGCCCCGGGGTGCTGATGCGCATTTGTCAGGTTTTTTCACGAAGAGCCTACAATATCGACTCCCTCGTGGTCTCCGAAGGGCGCGATGCGGCATTTTCCCGGATGACCATCGGCATATCCGGGGACCCCTCGGGTCTGGAGCAAATCATCAAGCAGGTGAACAAGCTCATTGATGTCATCCATTGCTACGAGCACACCGAAGCTCATGCAGTGGTTCGCGAGATGCTGCTGGTGAAGCTTCTCGCAGATCAGGAGCAACGCTCAGCGGCACTTCAGGTTATTGAGCACTTCGCTGGAAAAACCGTCGATCTCAGCCCTGAATCCATGATTGCCATGTTTACCGGGACGACCAGTAAGCTTGATGCCGCCATGATCATGCTCGGCCAGTTCGAGGTGATTGAGACCGTTCGTACCGGCAAGGTGGTCATGGCTCGTGGCAGTCAGGAGACCTAGAAACGACCTGCAAGCACATCGAATTTTCAACGGCGCCAAATCGGCGCCGTTTTTTTGTCCCTTCCGGGAGCGGGTTACCCTTGCAACAGCTCCCTTGGTAGCCTCTAATCCGCCCGCTTTGACGAACGCAATACTTGCCCTCGAAGACGGACGGATTTTCCGTGGCCGCGCCTTTGGTCACACCGGCACCACATCCGGTGAAATCTGCTTCAACACCTCGATGACGGGGTATCAGGAGATCATTACCGATCCATCCTATCGAGGACAGATCGTCACGATGACCTATCCCCTTCAAGGGAACTACGGCGTTAACGAGGAGGATGCGGAATCCGCCACCCCTCATGTCCGTGGTTTTGTGATCGGAGAGCTTTGTGAAATCCCATCAAATTGGCGATCCGAAGAATCGCTGGCCGACTATTTCACCAGACATCAGATCATCGGCATCGAGGACATTGACACCCGGGCACTCACCAAGCATCTGAGGTCCCGTGGCGCCATGCGGGCGGTGATCACTACCGAGTTGACGGAGGAGGAAGCTGTTAAAGCGGCCAACGATTCGCCCAAAATGGAAGGCAGCGATTTCGTCCAAGAGGTGTCCACTCCGGAGAACTACCGATGGGAGGGTGAATCCCGCCTTTGGACCATTCCAAGTGTGACCACCAACCAGGAGACGAATTACATCGAACTTCCTGAGGTGAAATACCGCATCGTGGCCTATGACTTCGGGGTTAAATACAATATTCTGCGGTCACTGAGGCAATCGGGTTTCGAGGTGGATGTCGTTAATTCCCGCACTTCCGCTGCCGATGTTCTGGCCATGAAACCGGATGGAGTATTTCTATCCAACGGCCCCGGAGACCCGGCAGCTTTGACCTACATTCACGACGAAGTGAAACAGTTGATCGGCAGAATCCCTCTCTTTGGAATCTGTCTTGGTCATCAGATTTTAACCCATTGTTTTGGTGGGAAAACTTTTAAGTTGAAATTTGGACACCGTGGCGGGAATCACCCGGTCAAAGATCTTCGAACCGGTCAGGTGGCCATCACTGCGCAAAACCACGGCTTTGCCACTGATGACGCTTCACTCCCCTCTTTTGCGGAGGTAACGCATATCAATCTGAACGATCAGACGATCGAAGGTGTTCGTAGCACCAAAGACCCTGTCTTCTCCGTGCAGCACCATCCCGAGGCCGCTCCCGGTCCCAACGACGCCAAGAACTTCTTTGGCGAGTTCGCAGGTCTCATTGAAGAGGCCCGCTAGTCCACTCCACCCTGAAATTGAAATGAACACGATTATTTGTGGCCTCCAATGGGGCGATGAAGGAAAAGGCAAAATTGTCGACTTCCTGACCGAGGAGGCTGATCTGGTCGTCCGCGGCCAAGGGGGTAATAACGCGGGGCACACCGTGATCGCCAACGGTAAAAAATACGTTCTCCATTTGATTCCTTCCGGCATTCTATGGGGAGACAAACAGTGCGTCATTGGCAATGGGGTGGTCCTTGATCCGGTTGGCTTGTGCAAGGAGATCGAAACTCTCGAAGAGGCGGGTATCGCAATCTCTCCCGAGCAGCTCCTTATTTCTGATCGGGCTCACGTTGTGCTCCCCTATCACCGGGAACTTGATGCTGCCCGCGAAATGGGACTTGGAGATAAAAAAATCGGCACCACCAAGCGAGGAATCGGCCCCACTTATGCGGATAAGGCAAATCGCATCGGACTGCGTCTGGCCGATTTCCGTGACGCCGGGTTGGCCAAGGAGTTGATCTCGACTCGTTTGGAGGAGGCCAACCGGCTCCTTTCCGGATACAATCTGCCAACGTTTGAGGTAGAATCCGTATATGCGGAGGTAGAAGCTGCCATCGATCGCCTCCGCCCGCACTTCGCCAATGTTATCCCGGTCGTTCACGAGGCGTGGAAGAATAACGAAACCCTACTTTTCGAGGGAGCCCAGGGAACATTTTTGGATATCGATTTTGGGACCTATCCCTTTGTCACCTCCTCGAACACGACCTCCGGCGGGGCTTGCACCGGATCGGGTGTTCCCCCTCACGCCATCGATAGCGTTGTGGGTGTTTGCAAGGCATACACCACTCGAGTCGGATCCGGGCCTTTTCCAACCCAGAATGACGATATCGCCGAATTCTTCCATTCGCGAGGAATGGAGTTCGGGGCGACCACCGGGCGTCCTCGCCGTTGTGGCTGGCTCGACACCGTCCTGATCCGTTATGCGGTCATGGTGAATGGTGTCACTGATTTGGCAGTCACGATCCTTGATGGCCTCGATGAGCGGGAAACCATTAAGGTTTGTGTCGGTTACGACATCAACGGAACCATTCATGAATTTCCACCCGCCGAGCGCGATTACTGGGATGCCATCAAGCCCATCTACCAGGAGCTTCCGGGTTGGCTGGAAGACACCACCAAGTGTCGCTCTTGGGATGATCTCCCCGAAGCTGCCCGGGATTACCTCACCCGTATCGAAGAGCTTACTGGTGCTCCAGTGAAGTATATCGGCGTGGGGCCAGATCGCGAGCAGACCATCATTCGCTAATCTACCGAGTCATGGGAGAAGCAGAATCCGCCTCCGAACCCCGTCACATCGCTGTCATCATGGATGGCAACGGGCGCTGGGCCAACGAGCGCGGCCTGCCGCGGAAAGAAGGACATCGCGCCGGAGCGGAATCCGTGCGTGAAGCGGTTGAAGCGTGCACCGAGCTTGGTGTCGATTACCTCACCCTCTACGCCTTTTCCTCAGAAAACTGGAAGCGGCCAAAAGCTGAAGTCACTGCGCTGATGGGTTTGCTTGAACGATTCCTGAAGACCAAGGCGCGGGAAATTACCCAAAAAAACGTCCGCTTAAAAGCAATCGGACGCCTGGAGCTACTTCCCCCCAAAACCCGGAAAGCTCTTGATCAAACGATTGACGAAACCAAGCACAACACCGGCCTCACCCTCGTTCTTGCCCTCTCCTATGGCGCGCGCGAAGAGATTGTTGATGCGACCCGGGCGATCAGCAAAAAGGTCCTAAGCGGTGAAATTTCCACGGATGAGATCGGCAACGAGACCATTTCAAACCATCTTTACACCTCCGATATTCCCGACCCTGACCTATTGGTGAGAACCTCTGGCGAACTTAGGCTTTCAAACTTTTTGCTTTGGCAGTTGAGCTATGCTGAGATTGTCATTTCGCGCAAGAATTGGCCGGATTTCAAAAAAAACGACATGCATGAAGCAGTTGCCGAATATTCTCGCCGTCACCGCCGCTTCGGTCGAGTCTAGCCCCGTTGTGAGCACACCATCTGAGCACACCATACTATTGGTCGATCCGGATCATGATTATCTGGATTGGGCAACCAAGCATCTCAAGGCAGCCGGGATCACCATTCTCCGCTGCGATGTGGCTGACAAGGCACTCAAAGTAATTGAGAAAGCACAAGTTGATCTCGTTATTGCCGACCTCAAGCTGGAACCATTTTCAGGACTCGAACTGCTCGGACAAATTCGATCTCAGTCCCCTTCCACGATCGTCGTCCTGACCGGAGGCTTCCCCACAACAAGCCAAATTATTGAGTCCACTCAACGGGGAGCTCATGACGTCCTCAAAAAAGAATCTCTGCCTTTCGAACTCCGTCATGTTGTGGAATCGGCCCTGCAGACCATCGACCAGCGTCGGGAAGCTGGAGAAAGCAATCGAGAGGCTCCGGGACTTGAAGGAAAAAATACCATCATTGGAGTTTCCCGCCCATTGCAGAATGTTCTCAAAATAGTCGGAAGAGTGGCTCGGTCCGATGCCCCTGTCTTGGTGACCGGGGAGAGTGGAACAGGCAAAGAGCTGGTCGCCAAATCAATTCACGACTTTAGTCCTCGTCGCAATAATGAGCTGTTGGTGATTAACTGCGGCGCCATCCCGGAGAATCTGCTCGAATCCGAATTGTTCGGTCACGAAAAGGGGTCCTTTACCGGGGCCATTGCGCGCCGCTCGGGACGCTTTGAAGAATGCCATGAGGGAACTCTGTTTCTTGACGAGGTTGGCGATCTCCCCCCTTCTGTTCAGGTCAAACTTCTCAGGGTTCTCCAAGACGGTTCTTTTTCCAGAGTGGGCTCCAATGAGGTTCTGAAAACCGACGTTCGAATCGTTACCGCCACAAACAAAAACCTCTCCTCCGAGGTTGCTGCAGGTCGTTTCCGCGAAGACCTCTTCTACCGGCTCAATGTGGTGGAAATCGAGCTTCCGCCCCTTCGAGCCCGCCCCGAGGATGTCCCGCTTTTGGCCGAATTCTTCCTCGACCGTATCGCCCGCCGCAACGGGAACAACCGGTTGCACTTGTCCGGCGAAGCGATCGAACATCTTCAAAAGCACACTTGGCCGGGAAACGTAAGAGAGCTCGAAAATACGATGGCGCGTGCTTGTGCCCTCGCTTCGAGCGAAGTTCTCCTTCCCGATGACATCCCCATTGTCAGGCGGCTTTCCGCCTCTCCCATATCCGGTGCGCTGGAGACCATCGTCTCGGCGGCATCAAGGGAAGGAGTGGATAGTCTCACTTATGCTCGCGATGCATTGTTGAAATACGCTCTTGAGAAAGCGGGAGGAGAAAATCAAGCAGCGGAACTTCTGGGGACCAAAGTCTCCGAATTTGGAAAGAAGAAGAGCAAGTAGAATCATGTCCGACCTCAGCCACCACCCGCTCTTAGCCGACCGAATGTCCCAACTCAGATCGGTTGAGTGTCCGCCACAAGAGTTCCGAAGACATGTTGTGGATATCGCCAGGCTGCTCGTCCTTCCCGCCACCGAAGGCCTCGAAACAGTCGATTCTTCGGTTACTACTCCAATTCAAAAGATGAACGGGCAGCGACTTGCCCGCCCCGTGGTTCTCGTCCCGATCCTCCGTGCCGGGCTTGGACTCAGCGAAGGGTTCCATCAACTCTTGCCTGAAGCCTCCATCGCACATTATGGCTTGGCCCGAAACGAAGAAACCCTCGAGGCAGAGGTCTACTTTGAAAAATTCCCTCCGGGCATGGAAAATTCCGAGGTGTTTGTTCTCGACCCCATGCTGGCGACTGGGGGAAGTGCGGTAGCCGCGCTGACCCGTCTCAAGGAGCAGGGTGCACAGCACCTTCATTTTGTGTGCCTTGTTGCCAGTCCGGAAGGAATGGCCCTCCTCAAGAGTTCGCATCCCGATGTCCCGGTAACTTGCGCGGTCATCGACGAAGGATTGAACGAAAAAGGCTACATTGTTCCAGGCTTGGGTGACGCCGGAGATCGCACCTTCGGAACCTTATAAATTGGCCACTTCCCCAATTTGGGATTAGCTTTCTTCCCGTGGGACGATTTACGACCATCCTTTTATTACTCACCCTCTCAATCAGCGCAAAGGAGCTGACATGGAGGGATGTTCAGCAACTTGATGAATTCAAGACCGCTCAGGTCGCGCTATCCGACCACCTTCCCGAGCTTGCAGTCACGGCCTTGAAGGGACTGGGCAACTCCCGCGAACTCTCCAGGGAAGCATCCACGAATCTCAATCTCCTTTTGGGCGAGTCCCATATTCGGAGCAATCAACCTGAGCTGGCTCTCGAAGTTCTTGAGGGAACCAGCACCCAGGCCCTGCGTTGGAGGGCCTTGGCCTTGGTTCAAATGGGGAGGCTGAAGGAAGCAGAAGAGCACCTCTCCAATCTCAAGGAAAAAGCCGATGTGCGTCACCGCGCCACCCTCCTCTCTGCTCTTCGCCAATACGAACAGGCACTGGTGGTCCTTTCCCCGCTTCTCAAAGAAGATTCGCTCGCGCAACTCATCGCAGCCGGAATTCATTTGGATCAGGGAGATTTGAAAGAAGCCGAGCTGCTCATCACATCGATCAAGCCCAAGGATGATTTGCAGGAAGCCAACTTGGAACTCTTGGAGGGAAGGCTTGCTCTGGGCCGCGGAGACCGTGTCAGCGCTGTGAGAACCTTCCGCGCACTTGTTCCGGAGAAACCAACCGACAAGCTCCCTCCCGCGCATGTTTACCATCAGGCCGTTGTCGGACTTGCCGATAGTCTGGCCCTCGGGGGTGGCGAAGCTGCCGCTGCTGCGTTTTTAGTATCCCATCTCCAAAATCACCCGCAAAGCAGCAACCTTTCGGCTCTGTTCTCCAGATTGCGACAGTGGCGGGACCATGTGCCCAATGACCAATTGTTAAAATGGTCAGCTTCTCCCCCGCCACCGATGACGCTTTTAAGCGGGAGTCTCCCCCCACCTCCTGCTTCGGGTTTACATGTTTTTTCCCTTCAACTCTCTGCACTCAAAGCAGTCGATGGAGACATTCCTTCTCACGCCGCTTTCCTGTTCTCCCGGTTTTTACTGGAAACACCGGCTGAATACGAAGATCAGATCAGTCAATCACTCATTGATCTGGGGCTGTTCCATTTCGAACTCAATCAAGTTACACAGGCCTTATCTGTGTTTCAATTGGTGCGAGACAGAGCTCCCGAAGGGCGTCTGCAGGCCATTGCAACCTCGCTACAAGGAGCTGCTGCATTTGCACTTCAAGATCCAAAGCAAGCTGCTGCTGCCTTTGAGGAAGCCAAGGCTTCCGCTCTCTTGTTTAGAGAAGTCGACCTCGCTCATGCGGCGTCAATGAATCAGGCGTTGAGCTATCTGGAAATGGGCCGTGACGCCGATTTAACCTCACTTGAGGAGCCCGCGAAAGCGGATCTCTTCCTGGAGCAGGGCCTTTTGATGGCCAGTAGAGATGAAGCCGGCGCACGAGAATTCCTTGAAAATTTCAGGTCCCGATTCCCCGACCACGAGCGGATCGATGAGGCCACTTTGGCATTGGCTGAGAATTATATTTTCGCCTCCAATTCCGACACCAAAGAGGGTTCCAAAGCAAAAGCACTCAAATTGTTAGCGGAGCTAAATTTTGATGACGTGGAAGAACCATTGGAATCTGCGAGGAAACTCATCGCACTGATGGAGCTGAACCAGGGAATTGAAGCGGCCTCCTTATGGCTGAACCGAAATCCAAACCATTCAGCGACTCCCAATCTCCTGTTTTATTTGGCCCGCGCCCAACACCAAAATGGCAAAAGCGGCCCTGCATTTGCCAGTTACGAGCAATTGATCCAAAATTTCCCCGATCATTCGTTGATTAGAACAGTAGGCCTATACAGCGCGCGTGCCGCCTTCTCGGTTGGCACCGAATCCGCCGAAGCTCGGGGCTTCGAGCGTTACCGTGAGCTCATGACGGGAGATGATCCGCTGGCCGTTCAGGCTGCGATCGAATTTGCCCGACTGCAAATTGATCGCGGCGAAGAGTTGGTCGCGATCAGCGAGCTCGAGAAATTTCTTGGAAAGAAGACTCTCGATCCGAAAGACAAAAGACGGTTTTTGGTACTCATCGCTGAAGCGGAACGTCAGTCAGGACAATTCCAAAAAGCCCTCTCCCATTACGAACAACTCCTTAATCAGAGTGATCTGCCGGTATCATTTTTCAATCAGGCATCCTACCTTAAAGGGCGCGTTCTTGAGGATCTTCGGCAGCCCAATGCCGCACTCGAATCATACTACAGTGTGATCAACCGGAATCTTGATCCCGATAAGGCCGCTGAAGTGGAGTGGCGGTGGCATGACCGCTGCGCTCTTGAAGGAGCACTCCCTATCCTTGAAAAAAATAACAAGTGGGAAGCCGCCCTTGCGCTTACTCGCAAAATTGCGCTCAGCGGGGGGCCCAGTGCTCAGCGGGCTGCCGAGCGAGCCAAAAGAATCCAGTTTGATCACATGATCTGGGACGAGGCCGAATAGACCTTTGATTGCCTGAAAACACTGGACAGCGCACGCGAGAGACTCCAGCTTGCGCCGATGTCAAAACCCAAGCTTTTCATCCCAGGACCAGTCGATGTTGCCCCTGAAACCTATGCTGCCATGGCCGGCCCGGCCATCGGCCATCGCGGAAAGGACTTCGAAGAATTATACGCCTCGATCCAACCAGGTATCCGCGAGGTTGTTGGAACTTCCCGTCCCGTCTTCTTCTCCACATCCTCTGCTTGGGGAGTCATGGAAGGATGCATTCGGAACCTCGTAAAGAAGAAGGTTCTCAATTTGTGCTGCGGCGCCTTCTCGGACAAATGGTTCGGAGTAGCCCAAAGCTGTGGCAAGGATGCCGAGAAAATCCAAGTGGAATGGGGACAGCCCATCGACCCCGAAGATGTCCGGGCCAAGCTCAGCGAAGGCGGCTTTGACACGGTCACGCTTGTCCATAACGAGACCTCAACCGGAGTCCTCAACCCTCTCAAGGAAATCTCCGAGGTCGTCAAATCCTTCGAAGGGGTCCTCCTGGTTGTCGACACCGTATCCTCTCTTTCGGCAATGCCGATCAACTTCGACGAGCTAGGCATCGATGTGCTTCTCGCTGGTGTTCAAAAAGCCATTGCCCTCCCCCCTGGCCTTGCCGTTTTCGTAACCTCTGATGCTGCCCTTGAGCGCGCCTCAACAATTGATGACCGGGGTTACTATTTTGATTTTTGTGAATTTGCATCGAATGATGCCAAGAATAACACTCCTTCCACCCCGGCGATCCCCCATCTCTACGGTCTCCTGGAGCGTGTAAATGTGATGATTGAGGAGGGTTTGGAAAATCGCTTCAAGAGGCATGCTTCCAATAACGCCATGGTTCACGCATGGGGGGCGAAACATGGCTTCGAACTCCTTCCACCAGAAGGTTATCGCTCGCTTTCACTTTCCTGTTTCGTCACCCCTGACAATCTCGATCAAGGTGGCTGGATCAAAGCGGTTAGCCAGAACCATGGATTCGCCATTAACGGTGGTTACGGGAAGATCAAAGGCAAGACTTTCCGGATTTCAAACATGGGCAACGAGACGGCGGAAACGATGCAGGAGCTCCTCGATGCTCTCGATGCGGAATTGCCAAAATTTCTTAGCTGAATTTCCTGATCACCAGAATCAAAATGAGGCAACGTTATTGAAACGTTGCCTCATTTTTTTTGCGAAAACGTCCTGCTAGAGTCCTGAGCACTTGAGGCTCTGATCCATCGCCTTCGCCGGGTTATCCGACGGACTCTCCCCCACGACCACGGCGGGGACACCCGCTACCGTCTTGTGAGCCTCGACATTGTCCAACACCACACTTCCCGCCCCAATTTTTGCACCGGTGCCGATTTCAACCCGGCCAAGAATCTTTGCCCCTGCACCAATCATCACCCCTGTCCTCACGATAGGGTGCCGATCACCGGTTTCCTTGCCTGTACCTCCAAGAGTAACCTCATGGAGAATTGAGACATCATCCTCTACTATCGCCGTCTCTCCGATCACCAGACTCGTCGCATGATCGAGGAAAATCCCACAGCCAAGTCGAGCCGCGGGGTGAATATCAACTCCAAATACTTCACTCGCCAGACTCTGGAAATACAAAGCCAACGCACAACGATCGTTTTTCCATAGTTGGTGGCTTATCCGGTACGTGGAAATCGCCATAAATCCCTTATAATAGAGGAGAGGTTGAATTACCGAGGTGCAAGCAGGGTCACGGTCAAAAATGGCCACGGTGTCGGCAGCCATGCTTTCCACGAGCTCAGGATGTTCGGTAAATATTTCCACCAACAACGGAAAAAGCTCGTCCCTGGTCATATCCTCCCGGGCAAGTTTCCGCGAAAGGCGGGCTGCCGCAGACCTCCCAAATGACTCCCGAGAAAGGAAAACATCAGCCATTAAGGTCTCCAGACGATGCTCGGTCTGAGCGATGCAGGAAGCCTCCCGGCAAATTTCAGTCCAGAGTTTTTCCAGATCCGGTTTTCCTTGCGCGCAGAGCAGGTTCTGACTCGCCCCTTCGGGTTGGGTGTGTTCTCCTTTCATCAGTGAGGGTCTCTCAGAAATTGGATTACGCAAGTCGGGCACTCGTTCATTTGGCGAGGAAGCACGATGGCGAATCGGTTGTTAGGACGGATGATATTGCACAGAGTGAGGCGATACCACCCAGTTTTTTGGCTCAAATTCTTCACGAGTTGAAACGTTGTGGTCTCGCGACCAGTCGACGGGGAAAAACCGGTGGGTGGAAACTCACAAAATCCCCCAATCAGGTGTCACTTCTCGAAGTTGTCGAGGCCCTCGAACCGGAAGCATTGGGGCTCCCCGGAGATGGCGCAGGTGAATCCGGCGCCGTGGTCCAACAGACTTTTGCAACAGCCCGCGAAGCGACCCGCACCATTCTTTCCGGGATCACTCTCGAGAGTATGGCGGCCAGTTCCGAGCCCATGTACTTCATCTAATAAAAACGCGTCCTCACCTTGGGGTGGGACGCGTCTTGGAGCAAGTATTCACCTTCAGGCAGGGAGCTCCGAAACAGGGAGATTCATCACCTCCTCGCGGTAGTGCTCTGCGAGTGGCGTGCTCAGGTAACGCTCTGTAGAAGAGCAACCAATTGTCACAATTCGCTTGCCCGCAAACTCAGGGCGGGCTGCAATTTTGAGGGCGGAAGCCACATTCGCTCCAGTGGAAATGCCTGCAGGAAGTCCTTCTTGCATTGCCAATTTCTGCGCCATTTCAAAAGCCTCTTCATTGGTCACCGTAAGAACTTCGTCGATGATCTCTGTATTCAAATTTCCGGGAATGAATCCGGCACCGATGCCCTGAATCTTGTGGGGTCCGGGAGCGCCACCGCTGATCACAGGACTATTCTCGGGCTCTACGGCAAACACCTTGAAATTCGGGTTGCGCGACTTCAGCACTTCTCCCACCCCGGTGAGAGTTCCTCCCGTTCCAACTCCCGCGACCAAGGCGTCAATGTTTCCATCGGTGTCTTTCCAGATTTCCTCCGCCGTAGTCTGGCGATGCACTTCGGGATTTGCCGGATTATCAAATTGACCGGGACCGAAGGCGCTCGGATCTTCTGCAAGAAGTTGGTTGGCTTTCGCAATCGCTCCACCCATCCCCTTTGGCCCGGGAGTAAGCACGATTTCAGCTCCCAGAGTCCGAAGAAGCACGCGTCGCTCAATCGACATCGTCTCCGGCATCGTAAGAATACATTTGTAACCCTTGGCTCGAGCAACGAACGCGAGAGCGATTCCGGTATTTCCGGATGTCGGTTCAATGATGGTGCCACCCGGTTTGAGTTTGCCTTCGGCTTCGGCCGTCTCGATCATGGCCTTACCAATCCGATCCTTAACGCTGAAGAGAGGGTTGAAGAACTCGGCTTTCACATAAACTTCCGCCCCAAGTCCTTCGGCAACGGAATTAAGCTTAATAAGTGGGGTGTTGCCGACAGTGTCGACCATGTTGGATGCGATACTCATATTTGTGGTTGTTTAGATTTGAAAGTCATTCTGGCCGGATGATTCGTGGAGTCCACATTCATATTTTTGACCATTGTAGCGAGTCGATTCAGCGTCTTCTCCATCCGCCGGTTTCCGGGTAGAGTGCCAGTCTCCCATCGTGACATAACCCTCCGCCTCCAGCGGATGGCGTGGTAGTTTGTTGTCGTAAAAGTAAGATGCCACCTGGGCATCGGCCCAATCAAGGATTGGATACACCTTCAAGGTGGAACGCTGTTGTTCGGCAAGGGCACGGTTGGCGCGCGTCGATGACTGACTGCGCCGTAATCCGCTCAACCAGATATCCCCCCCCACTTCCTGTAGACCCCTGTTCATTGGCTCGATCTTGTTGATCGTCGCGTAGCGTTGTTGCTCATCCGCATCACCCTCCCACAATTTCCCATAAACCGACTCCTGATGCGCAGCGGTCATTTGAGGGACATATTTACGCAAATCAATATTGAGCTGACTGGAAAGTTGCTCGATGTAGGCATAGGTCTCCGGAAAAAGGTATCCCGTATCCACGAAGATGATGGGGATTTTGGGAGCGTGTTCAGCGATCAAGTGAAGCATCACCGCTGCCTGCAGGCCAAAGCTGGAGCTAGCCACAACCCGATCTCCATAGGTCTCGTATAGCCAGGCAATGCGTTCCCCGGCATTCAAATCCTCAAGATGAGCAGCAATGCTCTCCGCTTCGGTTAGAGTGGCAGCCATGGGTATACTATGCCGACGCGACGTCGGATTTGAGATTTTCGTGGAAATCGAGACCGTTGACAGTGGCTGCGATGTAGCCCGCCCGGATCACAAAGTCGCCAAAATGCTCACCCTCCTCACGAGACTTGGCATAATCAAGGATGATGGGACCCAGAAGGCTCTTGATTTCCGTGCGGGGCACTGCTTCACGGAAGAGTTTGTTGAGTCGATCACCGGCATGACCGCCACCAAGGTAGACGTTGTATTTTCCCGGAGCACGGCCAACAAAAGCAATTTCCGACAGAAACGGACGACCGCAGCCATTTGGGCATCCGGTCATCCGAATCGTAATTGCATCATGCTGGAGGCCGGCTTCCTCCAGAACCTCCTCAAGTTCGGCGATCACACCTGGCAATCCGCGCTCGGCTTCAGCTAATGCGAGTCCACAAGTGGGCAGAGCCACGCAAGCGATCGAGTTCAGCCTCATTGCCGAGCGCTCATGACTTTTCAGCAGTCCGTGTTGGTCAAGAATCGCCTCAATTTCAGGACGCTTTTTAGGTGAGACTTGAGCGATAATAAGGTTCTGGTTCCCGGTAAGTCGGAAATCCCCGTCGTGAATTTCCGCAATTTTACGCAGCCCCGTGCGGGCTTCATCGCGAACCCGTCCACCTTCGATAAATAGGTTGAGGTGGAAGTTCCCCTGGTGGTCTTCGATCCAACCGAATCGATCCCCATTGTCATCGAACTTGAATTCACGAACCGGCTCAAGCTCGTAGCCGAGATACTCATTGACCTTCTCGAGGAACCATTCGGGAGAACGGTCATCAATAGTGTATTTCAAACGGGCATGCTTGCGGTTGGTGCGATCTCCGAAGTCACGCTGGACCAACAACACCTTTTCCGACACGTCGACCACTTGTTCCGGAGTGCAAAAACCGATGATGTCCGCCAGCCTTGGATAGGTTTCGGGAGCGCCGTGAGTCATTCCCATGCCACCTCCCACGGCGACGTTGTATCCAACCACTTTACCACCCTCTACGATAGCCACGAAGGACAGGTCGTTCGCGTGGATGTCAACATCGTTGGAAGGGGGAACGGCGACCGCGATCTTAAACTTCCGCGGCAAATAGGTCTTCCCGTAGATCGGCTCCACTTCCTCTTGGGTGGACTCGACCTTTTCACCGTCTAGCCAGATTTCATGATACGCGCCCGTCCGGGGAGTGAGGTGATCGCTGATCTCTTGGGAGATTTTGAGAACATCTGCGTGGGCCTCACTGAGGTAAGGGTTCGGGTTGCACATCACGTTCCGATTCACGTCTCCGCAGGCAGCAATGGTATCCATCGCGGCCGCATTGATTTCCTGAATCGTGCGTTTGAGTTGGGTCTTGATGACCCCGTGCAGCTGAAATGCCTGCCGTGTTGTTAACTTGATGGTCCCATTGGCAAAATCATCGGCGAGATTATCCATCTTGATCCACTGTTCCGGAGTAGCCACTCCACCTGGAACGCGGATACGAATCAGGAAGCTGAACGCTTTTTCAAGCTTGTGTTTGCGACGTCCGGCCCGGATATCGCGGTCATCCTGAAGATAGCAACCGTGGAACTTAAGCAACTGCTGTTCATCTTCGGTAAGACCACCGGTGGAGGTGTCTGCGAGTCCTTCGGCCAAGGTGCCGCGGAGGTAGTTGCTATCGGTCTTGAGATACTCGTTGTGGGCGAGTTTTTTTTCTTCACTCATGGGCTTGATAAAATTGGTGTTTAGTAAACGTCACGCTGGTAGCGCTTATTCTTCTTTAAGGCGTCAACATATGCAGTGGCGTCTTCTTGTGAAATCCCCCCCTGTTCGGAAATGATGTCGATCAAGGCGCCGTGAACATCTTTGGCCATGCGTGAGGCATCTCCGCACACATAGAAATAAGCTCCTTTTTCCAGCCATGCATAGATGTCCGCAGCACGCTTTCGCATCACATCCTGAACATAAACCTTCTCAGGTTGGTCCCGGGAAAAGGCGACATCGAGACGCGTCAACGCCTTCGCCTTGAGGTGATCCTGCCATTCCAGCTGATAAAGGAAGTCAAAATTGTAATGTTGGTCTCCAAAGAAGAGCCAACTCTCCCCTGTCGCACCTCGTTCGGCCCGCTCCTCAACGAAGGCCCTGAAGGGCGCGATGCCCGTTCCCGGTCCAACCATGATAATTGGAGTCGCGTCGTCCTCAGGGAGCCTGAAATTCTTGTTGGCGTGTGTGTAGACCGCGACCTTGGATCCTACTTCCGCCTCGTCGGCAAGGAAGGTCGACGCCACTCCTTTGCGGGGTTTGCCGTGGCCATCATAGCGCACCGCTGCAACCGTGAGATGGACTTCACCGGGATGGGCTTTCGGGCTTGAGGCGATTGAATAAAGCCTCGGAGGCATCTTGCGCAGAATGCTGACAAACTGCTGGGCCGTAAGTCCGGCCACTGGATAGCCCTCAAGCAGATCAATAATCTGGCGCCCCCATATCCACTCGGCAAATTGCACCTTATTCTCGTCATCAAGAAGTGATTCAAGATCAACATTGGGCGCAAGCCCGAGGTATTTTTTGACGATGGCACGCGAGAGGGCGGTGATATCAAGCTTGGATCGAAGAGCCTCGCCAAAGCTGACCTTCTCTCCACCCTTGAGTTCGACTTCCTCGGATTCCGAAAAACCGGTTACTCTCAAGATGTCGGAAACCACGTCCTCCGCATTGAGCGGAACGACAGCGAGAGCATCTCCAACTTCATAGTTCATCCCCGATCCCTCAAGCGACAACTCCAGATGGATTGTTTCTTTCGCGCTTCCCTCACCATTGAGGATGACGTGATCCAACACCTCTGCCGGGAAATAATTCTTCTTGCCATACTCTACCGATGGTTGGGCGGAGATTGCAGCAACAGGTGCAGCACTCCCACCACCCCCGACTTCGGCCAAGAAACGATCAAGCCAGGCATTGTAGCTATCCTCAAAGTCAACATCGCAGTCCTCTCGCGCAGTCAGTCGTTTCGCTCCCAGGTTCTCCAGTCGGGAATCAAATATTTTTCCGATTTCACAAAATTTCTCATAGGAAGTGTCTCCCAATGCACAAACCGAGAAGCTCGACCCCTTCAAGTCGGGCGACTCTTTCATGAAATTTTCATAAAAGCCTTCTACTGCCTCGGGCGGTTCACCATCTCCCCACGTGCTGATAATGAGTCCGATATTTTCAAAGGATGCCAAATCAGCAGGCTTGAGATCGGCGAGATTCTTCATCACGGCTTTTGCCCCCTTTTTCTTGGCTGCCTTTACTGTTCGATCGGCTAGCTCTTCACTATTTCCCGACTCTGTCCCGTATAAAATGGTCAACGTTGGTTGTTCGGCGACTGCTGCTGGAGCAATTCCGGCCAGGAATCCGCTCAACCAGCTGGATTGTTCCGGTGTAAATCCTGAAATGAGGGCAGAAAGCGAGGTTTTCTGCTCCGGAGTAAAGGGCGCGTGCGATGGGATCATTCTAATACCTAATAAAGTTGATCAACTTTGTCATCTTTGACTGAGTGAACATCGCTTCTTTGGGACGAAGATGCAACTCCTTTTTCAGTTGGTTGACGCATCGGCCTCAGTCGTCTTGAGTGCACCAGCTATATGAGACGCTCTTTGCTGACCTACCCCCTTCTCATCTTGGTCCTTTTTCTCAATTCGTGCATCGAAGGAGAGGAGGAGATCTGGATCAATCTTGATGCTTCGGGAAAGATCAGGGCCCACTACGAGTTTCCCCCGGCCCTGAGGGCACAGCTTGGAGACCCTGCCAATATAGTGTCTGCAATTGAGCAAATTGATGAAGCCGAGGATGGCATTGAGGTACAACAAATTCAGTTTTCCCAGGTGGGAAGCAAACTCGTCTTCCATCTTGAAGCTACATTTGACGACGCACGCGATCTTCTTGAAATGACCGAAAGGAGTGCGCCTGTTCTGATCGAAGAAGCAGGTATGCAACCCGAGGAACTCGATGCAGTGGCCGGCGATATCGATCTCAATGTCGACGGACTCACCGTCAATCTTAGTCGGGCAATATCTCTCGGGAATTTCTTTCCTGAAATGATACGGCGAAACCCCAGCCTTTTGGGGAAATCGAATTTCCGCTACCTGATCCACCTCCCCTTCCCGGCCACCAAAACAAACGCCCACGAGGTCACCAATAATGGAAAGTCACTCAGTTGGATCTTTGTCCTTCGAGACCACGTCGACAGTCCGATGGCACTTAGCTTCGAGACCCAAATTCGCCCACCGTGGTGGATGTTGATGCTGCTCGGGTTGATCGTAATTTTAATAGCTTACCTCCTTTGGAGGCGCTTCTTGAAGGCCTAGCCATTCTTTCTCCAGGGAAGACGACCGCGGGCAAAGGGCTTCTCGACTATCAAAAATAGAGCAGCGCAAAGGATGATTGCCATCGCTGCCATGACGACGATCAGGAAAGCATTCATCGGCCAATTACCCGGAGTCACGGGAATAACACTTCCGAAGAAGAAGGGTCGCAGCACTCCGTAGAGCATGAGGTTGTGAAAAAGGTAGATGGTGTAACACATCGCTCCAATCGCTGTAATCCAGCGCACCCTGAACAATTTAAGCAATCTCCCTCCGCAAAGAACGGCAAGAAAGCCAAACAACAAGGCGAAGGGCTTCAAGTTTACCGGCGTGTGCCATTCAATGAGTAAGAATGTGACCGGCCAAATCAGAAGACCCACACAATCCCAAGCTCCGGCATAGCCTTTCAAACGCTCAAACGACGGCGAAAGAAAAATATCAGCAAGGAGTATTCCGATCAAAAAGTAGCCCAACTGCCCAATGAGACTGTGCCCCCAGATCAATGAGGGGTGCCAGCTATGCAGCCCCTCCGTGACCACCTCTGCCAGCAGCACCCCGGCTAGTAAGATTCCCCTGCGAAACAGGACTTGCTTCACTTTAAATATCCGGCAGAGAAACGGGGCCATTAAATAGAATTGCACTTCAATCTCGAGTGTCCAGGACACACTCAGAAGCGGATTGAGCGACCCATCGTTCAGTAGGGTGTAGCTGTAGATTAGCCCCGAAAGATAAGGCGGAAGTGTATCCCCAAGGCTTTGGCGATGCCAAATGATTGCCGTGGCAAAAAAGAATGTCAGCGTAATTAGGTAGGGCAATTCAATCCTCACCAGCCTCCGTTTAAAATACTGCTTAAGCTCGGGCTTCCGGTTCCCCTCTAGATAATGCGAGGCAAAAGGCAGAGCCAAAACCATCCCTGATATCACAAAGAATATTTGCACCCCGAACCATCCCTTCGCGATAAAGAAATTCGGTATGTGGGTCCAGATGGTCTGCCAGTCCTTCTCCCAAAGTTGCGTGGCATCCACCGGTTCCGATCCATCGCGGAAAAAGAGATGGGAATGAAACAGGACAACCAGGACAATTGCAACAAAGCGCAAACCGTCAATCTCGGGGATATACCTGCCGGAAGATGGCTTCCGCTCAAACGGAGCCAGAATGCGATCATAAATCCGGTCCCACTTCATTTGCTGAAGCGGATCTAGTGGGAAGTCCTTCGACCTCCCACTAAAAAATGTCGGTTACAGGATCAACCCTTGGCCATTGCCGCGATCACGTAGCTCGACGGACGAAAGTCCTCAATGATCTTTTCCGTGCGGTCGCCCCAGATCATTCTCACTTCTTTCACGTTAAAATTCGGGGTCTTGTGAGGCGCGAAGAGAATGTCGTCGTGCGTGCTGTTCTCATGAATTTTAAACATTTCGGGAACAATATCCCCTCCAAGATGATCATCCCTACCGGTAGCCAAATGGCAGGTCCCCAGCACCTTTTCATCCTGAATATCTTGGTAGGAAACCGGCAGAACTTGTGTCCCGAATCCCAGTTCACCAAGCGTCCCCGTCATCGGATCATCGGCAAGGCGGGCGTTGTGCGCGTCAATGGTGGCCTGATCTCCCTCAATCAGCGTAGAACGAACAACATCACGATTCTCCACATCAAGAACTCCCAAGGTCCCGTCGTCATATTTCATCGGGAACTTCCCGCGAGCATCCTGAGGAACAAAGTAGACCTCCCCCGCCGGAAGATTGGCAATATCCGGCGTGGTTCCCTGGCAGAGGCCATGTGACTTTTGGGCTGCCTGCCCGTTCAGTCCCAACCACGCAGTCAGGATCGTCCCGTCCTCGAGTTCGAAATCAATCTCGACTTCATCCGCCTTATCAAGCGCCTTGCGCATTTTCTCGGCATCAGCGGAAACCTCTTCGTAATTCACGGCGAGTCCGGAATTCAGAATGATCTCGTTCATCCCGTGCATGGTTGCACCGCGAAAGTTGAATTCCTTGCATTTCGCAGTGAGAGGAGCCGTCGCTGAAAATGTCGAAATACAGAGGATGATGTCGTAGTTCGGATAAATATCCTGATCGAGCGAGAGCATATTTCCTTCCGCATCATAAACTTCATCCTTTAAATCCAAGTTTGACCCGTTGGTGCAGCGGTAGGCATACATCTCCCCCCCACTCATCCCGAGTTCATCCATCACTCCGCCCTTCAACCCCTCGAAAAAGTATTCGTAGGCTTTATTTTGAACCGGGAAGCGATCATCATTGAGGAAACCGTAGCCCTTCATTAACAATCCCGGGTCTTCGAAATCAGTAAGGATACAGACCTTACAACCCTGGGTAGGCTTAAACACGGTCTCAAGAAGACGCTTGAGATCGAAGTCGGGAAACTCCCGTCTATCCGGGTTGAGGAGGATTTCTTCGGTGAGATAGTCGGGCAGATCGGGCGCGAGAGTGCTCATGAGTGATCGAAAATACCTTTCATTGGCCTCCCCGCAACCAATTCTTTGGGATCAATCGTCTCCGATTCCATATCCACCCTGCACACCGCTTTGCGAACGCAGGTCTTCCAGAGTCTGACTCACATCCTCCAGACCTTCCCACACGCCGCTTGCCACAAAGATCGGAGCCCCCTTCCTCACCGCCATCGCGATGCAATCACTCGGACGTGCGTCAAGCTCCACAATTTTCCGCTCCATGATTTCATTCTCAGCCTTTATGAATAGCCGGGAGTAGAAAACCTCACCCTCGACATTTACAATCGTCGTGTGGAGCACCTCGGCACCAAAAGCATCGAGAGTCTGGGTGAACAAATCATGGGTCAAGGGTCGCGGAGGTTCGGCTCCCGCCAAAATTGCATTGATCGACGCGCCGATTGAGGGGTCAATGTAAAATACGATCGCCTTCGAACCGTCTCCCAAAAATACCGCACATCCGGCTTGGGTGGGTAGCAGGGCAATCGGCTCAACTCGGACTAAGTCACTCATTGCATGGAATCTTCAAAAAGCTGAGGGGAAATTGCGAGCGTAGAAGCATTTAAAAATCCCTCTCCATAAACAGCTTTGCATTGCGGACATACTTCTCCGCCCAACCCTTGATCTTCCCTTGCTCCCTCAGATCCAACGTTTTCACTACCTTGGCCGGGCTTCCCAGCACCAGTGAACCCGGGGGGATGACTGTTCCCCCGGTCACCAGCGCATTGGCACCAATGATCGAGCGCTCCCCAATCACCGCTCCGTCGAGAACACAGGCCCCCATTCCCACCAACACCTCATCCTTGATCGTGCAAGCGTGAATAATCGCGCTATGCCCAACGGTCACCAACTCGCCGACGTAGCAGCCGTAGTCGTCTGCCAGATGAACCACCGCGTTGTCTTGAATGTTGCTCTGCGGACCGATCTCGATTTCGTTGATATCCCCCCGCAGAGTGGCGTTATACCAAACGCTGGCCTGGTCCGCCAAGGTCACCCTGCCGATCAGATCCGCGCTGGCTGCCACAAAATTCGTTTCATCCAACTTGGGCCACACTCCCCCGAATGGTTCAATTGCCATGACCCGAAGTTAGGCAATTTGCCCTCCGCTTCAACAAACAACTGGAAATCCCACCAGATCGGCAGCAAGTTAAACCATCCCCGCTGCCGAGCGGATCGAATCACCAGATGCGAGAATTCCTGATCGTCCTAGCCTGTGTCATCGTAGGGATCGCGCTGCGCTCCTGTCGCACGCTTCTTCTCCGAAAGCTCGGCGCTCTTGTCTTCTTGATTGCCACCGCCTTGGCCTTCTCATTCATTTGCGGATGTTGGTGGTCGGGAATCATCGGAATCGGGCTATGGTTTCTATTTCCGTGGTTCGACATTCTCACGCGAATCCGGCAACTCCGCCTCCCTCTCAATAACCGGTTAAGCTACAAAACACCGCCTTCGGAGGATTACTTCCCCAATGCCTCCCGCATGATCAGCGAAATCGAGGAAGCAGGATTTGAGCATGTCATCGATAGCGGGTGGAACTGGGCCGGGATGCAGCAGTATTTCCGGATCTACTGGAATCCCGAGCTCAAGGCGGTTGCCTCAGTCTGTCTTTGTGAACACGAAAGTGTAGCCTTTGCGTTCGCTACAATTTCCGCCCATTCCGACGAAGGCCTTGCCATCCACACCACCAACTATCCCTTTTCTCCTACCCTGAAGCACCCTCCCAATTCACGATGGGATCATCTTCCATGCGAAAAAAACCGCTTTCCCATGGTTTTCCATGATCATGAAAAGCACCTGGCACGTCTCAAAATCGGGCCCGACTGCTTACTGATGCCGGATCCCGATGAGGTCGTCTCCCGGATCGAGAATGAAATGCGGAATCAGATCGATCATAATGTCGATCGCGGGCTCATCACCCTCACCGGGGACGGACATTTCCGATATTCCGTGCGGGGACTTTTTTTTCTTTGGAAACAATCCGTGAAGGACATGATTCGGCTTTGTTAAGCCCATGACCGTAAGCGATCTCCTTCAGAACACCAGTGAAGCCCCACTTGAAGCCGGGTTTTCGGCTCAGCTTCAATCCGTCCGTGAACGGGAAACCAAAGGCGGCAAGCCCTACCGGCAATGGACTCTGGCTGATGCCACCGGGGCCTTCACCATCAACCTTTGGAGCAACCACCCCCAGTGGGATGCGGCTCTTGAAATTGATTCCGACGCATTCCTCCATCTCACCGGAGATTGGACCAAGAACCAGTATGGCATCGATGGCAAGGGGTGGAAATTTCGCTTTCTCAACAAGGATGAAATTGAAGATTTCCTCAGCGGTGACCCGGTAACGCGCGCAAAGCAGAATCATGATTGGGAGACCATTCTGAGTGCCTTGGCCGATATTGCAGACCCCCGTCTCAAGGCCCTTTGCAACGAGTTTATTGGGCAGTTTGGCGACCGCTTCCGCCGAACCGCCGCCGCCAAAAAAAATCACCATGCCCGCCGTGGAGGTCTGGTCGAGCACGTCGCACAAATGATGCGATCCGCTCTTGCGCTCCATCCGGTCTATCCGGAGTTGAATCGCGATCTACTTGTCGCCGGCATCCTCTTCCATGACTGCGGAAAGCTTTGGGAAAACACCTATCCTGAAACCGGCTTCAATCAGATTCAAACGCTTCATGGTGAAATGATGGGCCACATCCCCCTTGGACTTGAACTCGTGAACAAATTTTGGCGGGAGCTCCCTTTGGAAAGCTGGCGGGAAATGGAACCGGCCTCTGAAGATGTCCGGCTTCACCTCCTTCACCTCGTCGCCTCCCACCACGGCACCCATGAGTTCGGCTCGCCCACCTTGCCAAAAACACCGGAAGCACACACTCTCCACTACATCGATAACCTCGATGCCAAAATGGAAATGGTCCGCGACGCGTATCTAAATGGCAACGAATCCTCCCCCGGAATCTACGAACGCCAGTTCCCCCTTCCCGCCGGGCTCATCAAGCCCCTTCCTTCAATCCCTTCGGATGACGCCGTCCCGGCCGAAGAATCCCCTCCGGAAGTAAGCAACGAACTATTTGGCCAATAGGTTTCTCTACTGGTCCGCATGGGCATCGCGGAAGGCGGGGCGCTCGATATTCGGAAGGACGTTTTCGGCACTCCTCGTGATCCTCTCCTCCGCAGCCTCGGGATCAGCCTTGGTGGTTCCGATATGAAAGAGCGCGTCACCTTCATCCACGAGACTGGCCGTTGTCCGGCCAATGATAATCCCTTCCCGATCCGATATCACCTCGGTTTCCTGTCGCCCCATCGGATCGCCGATCACCCCCACGATCTGGCCATCCTCAACAGCTTTTCCAAGTGGCACCAACGCCCGGAAAAGTCCACCGGCCGACGCGCGAAGCCAGTGACTCTTTGTGCAATAGGCTGACGGATGATTCACATCCTTCTTGCGGGTGGGAAGCATTTCCAGCCTGCGCAATACGCGCATCACCCCTCTGAGACCAAAAGTAACCGCCGGAATATCCAATCGTAACGCTTCCCCGGCCTCAAAAAGAACATAAGGAATACCCATCGCCTCGGCCGCACTGCGGAAGGAGCCTTCCCGATTCCCCGCCCGCAGCATCACCGGGGCCCCAAACGCTTTTGCCATTTCACGGGAGCCATGAACCCGATCCGCCATCCGGGTTTGTGGTAGATTTATTCGCCCGGTCGCCGCCGTGTGCAGATCGACACCATGACTGCACTGCGCCACCACTTCATCAATCAGGGTCTTCGCAATTCGAGCCCCGAAACTTCCATCCGCATTACCCGGAAAAAGCCGGTTCAAATCCCGTCGATCAGGCAAATAGCGTGAGCGCAAAAGAAATGCTGCGACGTTGACGATCGGAATCACCAACAAATCACCCCGCAGCCCCCGCAGCGGCTGTCGGAGGAGGCGGCGGGCAATCTCCACACCATTCAGCTCATCCCCATGAATTCCCGCCGTCACAAAGATCCGCGGCCCGGGCTTTTTGCCTCGAATCACATGCACTCGCATATCCAATTCCGCATGACTCACCAGACGCCCAACAGGCAAATCGACGATCCCCCGCTCCCCACGTTGAAATGACTTCCCCCCGATCTCCAGTAAGGCATCAGCTTCCATCGATGGAAGATTAGTCATCTCCAATTTGATCCACAAGTAGTGATTCGATTGGTCAAAAGTTTGTTCATCCCTATGGTTCTCCAATGATTATTTGGCTCACCGGATGCACCAATGGTTTGGGTCGCGCACTTGTGCCCGAACTTGTTGATCGCGGACATATCATCGCCGGATGTGGGCGAAACGAACTCGAACTCCAACGTCTCAACGAGGAGTTCCCCGAATGCTTCTTTCAGGCTTGTGATGTCTCGGACGAAGGGAGTGTCGAAGACTTCGTCAATGAGGCCCTCATTGCCACCGGAGAACCTGACTTCCTTATCAATAACGCCGCCGTCGTAAACAGTCCCGCACCACTCTGGGAAATCCCCGCTCACGAATTCGACCAACTCACGGCAATTAACATCAATGGGGTCGCCAACCTCATTAGACAGGTCGCACCGCTGATGATTGCCAATGATTCCGGAGTCATCGTCAACCTCTCCTCCGGATGGGGGCGCTCCACTTCTCCCGAAGTAGCGCCCTACTGCGCCTCAAAATGGGCCATTGAAGGGCTCACCCAGGCCCTTTCACAGGAACTCCCCTCCGGTCTTGCCGCCGTAGCCCTCAATCCGGGGGTCATCAACACCGACATGCTCCGGAAATGCTGGGATGATGGCGCGCTTGATTTCCCTAATGCCGAACAATGGGCCATCACCGCAGCCCCATTCATTCTCGGCCTTTCCTCCAACGACAACGGGAAACAACTCACCGCACCATGAATCTCCGCTGCCCCTCGTCTCTGATCGCCTTCCCGCGTCGCCCCCTCCTCATGGGAATCGTCAATATCAACGACGACTCCTTTTCCGGCGACGGCAGCCTCGATCCGGAAGTCGTCATCGCACAGGCAAAGCAGCTGATCGCCGACGGAGCTGACATCATCGACATCGGCGCTGAATCAGCCCGGACAAATCGCGAAGCAATCTCGGTCACCGAGGAGGTAGGTCGACTCCGTTCATTCATGGCGAATTGGGAGGAAATCCGCACCACTCCAACCAAGGATGAAGAGCAACTTTCCCCACCTCTCCTCTCCGTCAACACCTGGCGCCCGGAGGTGGTTGAGCAGATCCTCGGTAGTGGAGTCGATATTCTAAACGACATGTCGGCACTGCCGGACGATCAAAACGCCCGGCTATGCGCAAAGCACAATATTCCCCTCCTGATCATGCACTCTGTCGGCGAACCAAAGGTCTCTCATACCCACCAACAGTGGCCGAATCTCATGGCCTCGATGACTACCTTCTTCGAAGAAAAAATCGCCCTCGCGCTCTCCGCTGGATTGACAAAGGAACAAATCATCATTGATCCCGGTATCGATTTCGCGAAACAGAAAGAAGACAACCTCACCCTCCTTCGTGAGCTGGGTCAACTCCATCAATTCGGCTGCCCCATCCTCTTGCCCATTTCGCGCAAAACCGTCATCGGAGACGTCCTCGATCTTCCAGACCCTTCGGATCGGGATGCCGGCTCCATTGCTCTCTTGGCGCATGGCATGATCAAGGGCGCGCACATCTTCCGGGTTCACAACGTGAAGTCCTGCTGGCAATCGGCCAAAGTCCTTCACCCCCTCACTCAAGGCCTGCCCACATAGAGAATCCTCGAGCTCGTATCCAAAAGAATGTGCCCGCTGGTTAGAAAATCCATCCCCAGAATACCGTCCACCGGACGCCCCGAAGGGTCACGGAAAAATCTCCGGACCTCTGGCAAAGGCGCAATGGCCACATCAATCGTTCCCACATTGACGTTACCGAAACGGAGATTGCTCAGTTGCGCCCGGCGTAAGGCAATCCGATCCCCCGAAGCATCGATCATCCGCGAATTGGTCGCATGACTGGGTAATCCAAATCGGTGAAAGGCCTCTGCCGACATCACTGAAATCTCGGCCCCGGTATCAACCACCCAGCTCACGTGCCGTCCATCAAGCGTTCCGTGGAGCAACAGATGGGGCAGCGTCCCTGCAGTTCCCATCTTCAAGACCTTTTGCCCCAACCCCGGTTGCGCTCCCAGCGGTTGGACAGTTCCGGTGCGTGCCCGGTGGGAAGATCGTCCAGGCACCCAAAGCTTCCCTGATGGAATATCCACAAGCGACCCGGTGGCATCGAGAGCATCAAGCCCCACTTGTCCGGCATACGCACTGGTAGAGGTTGGACCCTCGGCATTTGGCGCAATCGTAAACGGAAAATTCTTCGCCATCATCGGTCCCACCCGGAGAGTTCCCCTCCCAAGCCCGCTCCTGATCTCCCTCCCCAACGCCCCCCTTGTCACAACACGGGCAGTCCTGCTTCGAACCAACCCAATCCGGTTCGCGGAGGCCTCATCGACATCGGTACTATTTGCTCCCGAATCGATCAGAAAAGACAGAGGCTCACCGTTCACATAAAACGAAGCCGAATAACGGACATCACCCTTCACCTTTTTCAATGGTACGGCCACGTAGCCCAACTCTTTGAGTTTCGACTCCCTCCCCCCCGAAGAACCCGGGATACTACCACAATTGGCCAACATTAGGGAGCCAAGCACTGCGGCCACTCCGCGAATCATCCGTCCGGTCATCTTGCGGAGTAAGATAAGTCATTTTTCCCCGTGCGCAATCTCCGTTCGCAATCACGATTTCCTTCGGAGATTTTTTTTTCGTTTGAAATACCCAGCCCTACTCCTTAGCTGTCTGTCCGACAGATCTTATGAGCAAGCGCGTCCTACTCACCACCACCTCGTTCCAGGACACTCCTGGCAGCCACCAAGACCTTCTCAACTCCCAGGATTGGGAAATCGTCCGTGCCCGCGGCCCCCTTTCGGAAGCTGAGATGCTCGAACTCGCGGGTGACTTCGATGCCTTCCTCTGCGGGGATGATGCCATCACTGCCGCGGTGATCGACAAATCACTGCCCAAGCTTCAGATCATTTCCAAATACGGGATCGGTCTTGATAAAATCAATGTCGATTACGCCACCGAGAAAAAAATCCCCGTTCTTTTCACCCCCGGCGTCAACCACACCACGGTTGCCGAACACACCTTCGGACTCCTTCTTGGCATCACCAAGGACATTCAATCCAATGCAGTCGCCGTCCAAAATGGCGATTGGGTCGCAGGCTGGAAAAAACCCGTCGGCAACGAAATCATGGGCAAGACCATTGGCATCCTGGGTCTCGGACGTATCGGTAAAGAAGTAGCCATCCGCGCCAAAGCCTTCGGCATGTCCATCATCGCCTTCGATCCCTATTTCGACGAAACTTTCGCCGCTGAATACGGAGTGAAAAAATGCGCCGACATGGACGAGGTCCTGCACAATTCCGATGTGGTGTCCCTCCATTGCTTCCTGAACGAAGAAACCGAGGACATGATCAACGCCTCCAAGATCGCCGAGATGCGCGACAATGTCGTGGTCCTTAACTGCGCGCGCGGCGAACTGGTCAACACCAACGACATGGCCGATGCCCTTAAATCGGGCAAAGTCGGAGGATATGGAGCTGACGTTCTCGACGCAGAACCCCCGGCACCAAACCACCCGCTTATCGGCGCGCCGAACTGCATCATCACCTCCCACATCGGCTCGCGCACGCACGAATCCGTCCAACGCCAGGCCAATCGCTGCCTCAATAACGCCATCAACTTCTTCTCCGGAGATTCCGATGTCCTCTGCGCCAACGGCGTCCTCTAATTTTCACTTAAAAATATAATGTCACTCGATATCAAATCAGCCGACTCCTGTGCCTACGACATCCTGTCGATGGGCGAAATCATGCTCCGCCTCGATCCCGGGGACGGCCGCGTCCGCACCACTCGCCAGTTTCAGGCCTGGGAAGGCGGCGGCGAATACAACGTCGCCCGCGGCCTCCGCCGTTGCTTCGGCAAGCGCGCTGCCGTTCTTACCGGATTCGTCGATAACGAAGTCGGACGCCTTCTCGAGGACCTCGTCCTTCAGGGTGGAGTCGACACCCGGTTCATCAAGTGGGCTGATTTCGATGGCCTCGGTGTCGCGGCCCGAAACGGTCTCAACTTCACCGAGCGCGGCTTTGGATGTCGCGCTGCCAAAGGCACCTCCGACCGTGGGCACACCGCAGCATCACAACTCACTGTCGATGACTTTGACTTCGAGCACATCTTCGGCACCCTCGGAGTCCGTTGGTTCCACACCGGCGGAATTTTCGCCGCTCTTTCCGAAGGCAATGCCGCCCTCACCATCGAGGCCTGCAAGATTGCCAAGAAGCACGGCACCATCGTTTCCTACGATCTCAATTACCGCCCAAGCCTTTGGAAATCCATCGGCGGCCAAGCCAAAGCCCAGGAGGTCAACCGCGAGATCGCCCAGTATGTCGACGTCATGATTGGCAACGAAGAAGACTTCACCGCATGCCTTGGCTTCGAGGTGGAAGGGGTCGATGAAGAAAACATCACCGGCATCGATATCTCGAACTTCAAAAAGATGATTGAGAAAGCCGTCGCCGAATTCCCGAATTTCAAAGCCACCGCCACCACTCTTCGTGAGGTGCACAGTGCTTCTGATAACGACTGGGCCGCACTTGCCTGGCATGACGGCGAATTCCATAACTCGGTCAACCGCGAGCACCTCGAAATCTTCGACCGCGTCGGCGGCGGTGACTCATTCGCCTCCGGCCTCATCTACGGCTTCCTCGAGTTCAACGATGCCGCCCAAGCTGTCGAATGGGGAGCCGCTCACGGAGCACTTGCCATGACAACTCCCGGTGACACCACCATGGTCACCCGTGATGAAGTCGCCAAACTCGTCGGCGGTGGTTCCGCCCGGGTGGATCGATAGGATCAAAAAGCAATATTCCAAAAGCCCGACTCACGATTGTGGGTCGGGCTTTTTCGTCCCAAGATCACTGGCGCTCCGCCTTTCCATCCAGACACCTCAAGAATCCAATTCCTCCGCTCGCAACGAAAATGGCGCCCGACACAAAGCAGGCAAAAAACATTGTCAGCTCCCCTGCCACCCACGCGAGCCCTCCCCCCATCATCAAACCGATCCCGCTGAATGTCAGCGCTGTCACCGTCCCATATCTCAACAGGTCTGGGAACGCTCCCTTAAGATTGAAGCTTCGAAGCGGACTCTCTTTAACTTGTTCTACTGGTGTTTCCATAACACCTCTACCTTCTCCCCGCTCCATGAAGTCATGATGAAGCGAATGTGAAAACGCGGTGAATTTATCGCACGCCAAGCTCGCTCAACCGCTGATTAACCCATGCCAGACCTTCCTTTGCCTCGTCATCATTCGGGTCTTCCTTCTGAAGGGAATCCCAGCAGGACTTGGACTCCTTTAAAAAAGCGACTCCCAGTTCACGCTTACCCGCCAAATCCGCGGAATGTCCGAGGTCCCCACAAAGATACGCCTGTGATTTCCTGACCGTCGTCGGATGGGGAATGGGAACAGCTGCATCAAGAATCAACTTGAGCAGGTCGCGGGCCTCCGTTCCCAATTTGATCTCTTCGCCGCTCTTCCCTTGCTGGCCCACCAATCCGGAAAGCTGCCACTTGAGCGAGGCCAAGAGATACTTCGCGCTCCAATCCTGTGGGTGCGTATCAATCCCGGTCTCCAGATTCTTGATCGCCCGGTTAAGGAGCTCGCCACTCGCAGTCGTCCGCCCCTCATCACGCATCACTGAGGCGATGATCCCCTGTTGGGAAGCGATCGCTCTGGTGAGACGAAAATCATTGGGCATCTTACTGACCAGGCCAGTAAGTTCATCCAAAGCAGACTTCGCCAATTTTTCCGCGCTGAAAGTCTTGCCCATCTGCCACTCGGCAATCGCTCGGGAGGCATTGGCAGCAGCAATCTGAAAATCAATTTCCGGAATGGCCTCCTTGGACCTTTTGGCAAGTTCGGAGAACGACGCGGCGGCCTGGGCCCTCAGTGCAGCGGCATCATCAACGGCACCCCCTCCCTCAGCCGCCAAAGCTGCCCGCAAATATCCCCGTCCCAAATTCATGCGCAAAGCAGGAGTCTCCGGAAAGAGTTCAACCAGAGCATTCAGGCGTTGAAGACTGCTCTTATAATGCTTCAGGGCCGCTGGGAAATCCTTCTTAAATTCCGATTCCCGACCCTTCACAAATGAAAGCGCCGCCTCGGCCCTCATTCTCTCGGACGATCCGGTCGGCCAGGCCTCCGCGACCACCAGACCGGTCTTTCCGATTTCATCGCTAATCGAAGCCTTCATCCCCTCTGAGACCAAAACGAGATAGCGAAGCCTCGCCCGAGCTTCATCAACGGCCTCCAGATGACTCCCCCCGACAGCTAAAGCATCCTTCAACGCGTTGAGTCCCTCATCAGCCCTCCCCGCAGCCAGGAGCACCTCTGCCTTGCGCAATCGCAAACGCGCGGCCTGTTTTGCAAGGGCTGCCCGCGTTTCCATCCCTTCCAACTGTTCACTGATCCGTTCATCAAGGTAGGCGAGACGCCCCTGTCTGTTCTCCAGAGCCGGCAGACCGGCAACCCCCGACTCAAGAATCCAATCGAACAATTTGTCGTTCGTCATCTGAGCGGATCTCAATTCGTCTTCCGCCTTTTTTTGCTCTTGATCGAGCGCGGCTTGAAGGCGACTTGCCTTGGAAAGGCTCATCTTTTCGGATGCCTGGGCCTCATCCAGAGAGGACTCAAGCCCGGCAATCGTCTCTTCGGAAACGGCGCGATAATCGCCAAAATCATTCGCCGCCGCCGTTGCCTCATTGGTTCGCTGATACTGTGTCCACCCCCACCCTGCAGCGAGCCCCAGAATAATCAGACCCAGAATCTTGGTGATCCCGTTCGCCACAGCACGGCGACGTTCGGCAACCTTCCGCTTCTTGGTCAGATCCTGCTGGATGGCCTCAGCCTCCAGCTCCGCGTCAATCTTCTCAAACCGGCGCGCCACCCCCCGCATATCCACCGGCCGGCCCTGAGGGTCGAGCATCAGGCAGAATTCGATCATCTCCCTCCGCCTCGCTTCACGTTCATCTACCGGATCGGCTGGCCAGGGAAGGCGCGGGTCCTCGGCCAAACCGGCGGCAATCCCCTCGTAGGAAGCTTCGATCCCATGACGGGAATCCGCTCCTGCAGCAGGACAGACACTCTCAAAAATCCCCTGACAACGCGGAAACTGCCCGGTGAGCAACCGAAATGCCAGGACGCCAAAGGCATAAACATCCCACCCATAACCTTCTTCATTGAGGTAACCCTCGGGGTTGTTCAACTGCTCCGGTGGAGCGTAGAGCAAAGCATCACTAAAGGCCAAATGATGAACACCGGGCATCAACCCACTCGCGTAATCGGCAAGAAGGGGCCGATCACCATCAAGAAAGATATTGCCTGGCTTCAGATTTCCGTGGGCCACCCTCACCCCATGCAAGGTCGCAAGACGGTTCGCCAGGGCTTCAACCAACGGCCACGCCTTTTCCGTGCCCATATACTCCGCCAGCCGGGTCTGTAGCGTATTGGGGACAAATCGGCGTCCTCCGTCCTCATGGATTTCCGCCAACAGGGGCATCACCACACACGCGGGCCTCACATCAAGAGCCTCGGCGATGATCGGGACGGTCACATTCTGGGCACCACCATCCATCACCCGCTCCATTCGGCTGCGGATCAGGGCAGGATTCGAAGCCATACTTTCGAAAACCTTGATCGCAACCCGGGTTCCATCATCCCTCTTCGCCTCATAAACCGAGCCAGCCGAACCGGACCCAATCAATTCCTCGATGGTGTGGCCTTTGATGCTAGGGGGAGTCATCGAATTCTTAAATGGGATGGTCTCATGAATCCCCCGCCAAGTGACGAGCTGGCCGATTGCCAAGGGACTCAAAGTTTTTCTGCTGAATTGATTAAAATCTCCAAGCACCCACGTAGACAACCCTTAACTGTCCCGAATGATGAAAGACCCCTGCCCCGGAAACCCACTTGCCAGCGATTTCTCCCGTCGCGGCTTCCTCCACGTCGGCATGCTCGGCGGACTCGGACTCACCCTCCCCCAATTCCTCCGCATGGAGGCCCAGGGAGCACAAAAAGACTACGAAACCCGCGAAGGCGTTGCCAAATCGGTCATCCAAATCTTCCTTCCCGGCGGAATGGCTCATCAGGAGTCCTGGGACCCCAAGCCCTATGCGCCCAGCGAATACCGCGGCCCATTCGGCACCATCAGCACCACCATCAAAGGGGAGGCCTTCAGTGAAAACATGAAGCACCTCTCCAAGGTTGCCGACAAAATGACCATCATCCGGTCAATGGCCCATGGTGAGGCGGCCCATGAGCGGGGAACCCATAACATGTTCACCGGCTACCGACCCTCCCCCGCGGTCAACTACCCCTCCATGGGAGCCGTAGTAGCTCACGAGTTGGGTTCAAAAAACAATCTCCCCCCTTACGTTTGCATCCCGAACGTTCCTAACGAATTTGCCAACTCGGGTTACCTGTCATCGGCATTCGGACCCTTCGCTCTCGGCTCCGATCCCGCCCGCGGCGATTTCCAGGTCCGTGACCTCAACATGCCTCGCGGCGTCGATGACGATCGCTTCCATCGTCGCCGCAGTCTTCTCGAGACTGTGGATCACCATTTCAAATCCCTTGAGGAATCTGATGCGCTCGATTCCATGGATGCCTTCTACCAACACGCTTACAAGCTCATCTCCTCCCAAGCAGCCCGCGAAGCCTTCGACCTCAAGGCCGAAAAAGAAGAAATGCGGAAACGCTACGGCATGAACCAACCCGGCCAGCGGATGTTACTCGCCCGCCGCCTTGTCGAAGCCGGCGTCCGCTTCGTTTCCCTCACCGCAGGTGGTTGGGACCACCACGATGACATTAAAAATCAAATCAACCGCAACCTCCCCACCGTCGATCAAGCGATTGCGGCCTTGATCAGTGATCTCGACGAACGCGGACTCCTCGACTCCACCCTTGTCATGGTGACCTCGGAATTCGGACGCACTCCAAAAATCAACCAGACCGGAGGTCGCGATCACTGGCCGGGGGTGTTTTCGGTTGGCCTTGCGGGTGGCGGAACACATCGGGGTCTCGTCCACGGTTCTTCCGATGCCCTCGGCGGAGAGCCGGAAGAAGACCGCGTCGGGATCGAGGATCTCGCCACCACGGTATACAACCAGCTCGGCATCACCGGTGACAAAGAGCTCATGGCCCCCGGAGAGCGACCCATCGAGATTGTTGATGGCGGGCGCATCGTTGATGAAATCCTGGCCAAAAAAGCCTAGCTCCCATGAAAAACCTCCTCTCCTTGGTTTCAATTAGCCTGCTGCTCCTGACACTTCGTGCTGCCGCCTTCTCTCCCCATGTGGAAGTGGTGGTCCCTCGGGGAGGTCAGAAAGGAACCGAGGTGCCGGTCACATTCATCGGAGATCGCCTCTACGAACCCGAGGAGATCCTCTTCTATCAAAAGGGCATCTCGGCAAAAGACCTGGCAAAAGGGAAAGACCACAAATCGGTAAATGCCACATTCGTCATCGCTCCTGATGCTCCCCTTGGGGAATACTCGTTCCGGCTAAGAACCAAAGGCGGCCTCAGCTACCTCCGCACCTTCTGGGTCGGCCAGTTTCCTGTAGTCGACGAAGCTCGAGACAGCGAGAACAAGCGCGACCTCAACGACACCTTCGAGGAACCGCAGAACATCCCCATGAACGTCACGGTTCATGGCACCGCACTTCGTGAGGACGCCGACTTCTACCGCGTCGAGGCCAAGAAGGGCCAACGCCTTTCAGTCGAGGTCGAAGGCCTCCGGCTGGGCCGCATGCTCTTTGACCCCTACGTGGCCATCCTTGATAAAAACCGCTTCGAGATTGCCGCAAATGATGACTCCACTCTTCTCCGCAGGGATTGCGCCTCCTCCGTCCTCATCCCGGAGGACGGTCCCTATACCATCCTCGTCCGCGAATCCGCCTATGAGGGCGAGAACAAATGCCAGTATCGACTCCATGTCGGAGACTTCCCCCGTCCTGTTTCGGTCTTTCCTCCGGCTGGAAAACCCGGAGAGCAAATCGAGTTCACGTTCACCGGCGATGCCTCGGGCCCCATCAAGCAATCGGTCACCCTTCCCGGTGAAGATGTAAGCATCCATGCCGGAAGCGGTGTCGTTTCTCCCTCCGGACTCCCGATCAGAGTCTCTCCGTTACCCTATCTCAACGAGGCCGAGCCAAACGAAAGCCTCAAGACTTCGATTCCGCTCCAAAACCCTCCCGCCATCCCCATCGCGTTTCAAGGCACCCTGTCTCATGACAAGGACGTGGATTACTTCCGTTTCTCCGCCAAAAAGGGGCAAAACCTCCGTGCCCGGGTTCTCGCACGGAGTCAGCGCTCTCCCCTCGACTCCGTCATTTCGATCCGATCCCTGAAAGACAACAAGGCCATCGCTGATAACGACGACGAAACACAGGGAACTCCCGACAGCCGGGTCGACTTCACCATCCCTGAGGACGGAGAATACGCCCTTCGCATTCGCGACCAACTCGGACGCAGCGGACCGGATTTTGTCTATCGAATCGAAATCGCCCCTCGCGAACCCTCTCTAAGCGTGTCCCTCCGTCCCGCCGACCGGAATGACAGCCAGAAATACAAAATGATCGCAGTCCCTCGTGGCAACCGGCTCATCGTTGTGCCTGGAATCAATCGCTCCAATATCGGATGCGCCGTCGACCTCAGTCACACAGGACTCCCTGTCGGGGTCGAGATGATCGCCCCTCACGCGCCCCGAAACATCAATGATTTCCCAATTCTCTTCGAGGCGGCTCACGATGCACCACTTGCCGGACAGCTCTGCCAATTCCCTGTAAAAGATCCCAAATCTGGACTCACCGGATACTTTACCGAACAGATTGATCACGTCGCCGTCAACAATCTCGGCATCTTCCATTCCTTCAACACCGAAAGAATTGCCGTCGCCGTCATTGAGGAAGCCCCCTTCACCTTGGACCTCTTCATTCCTCCGGTCCCATTGGTTCCCAACGGCACCACCAATCTCAAGATCACCGCCACACGCAAAGAAGGCTTCGATGAAAAAATCCGCCTCACCTTCCCCTGGAAACCTCCCGGCGTAAACGCCCCCAACTCGATCGATATTCCCAAAGGGCAGAATGAAGTCATCCTCACCCTTAATGCCAACGGAGACGCCCCAACCGGTGACTGGCAGGTTGGCGTTACTGCCACCGCACCCGCCAAAAACGGGCGTGGGGAAATCAGACTCTCCACCCCTCTCAGACCCCTTAAGGTCGGTGAGCCCTACCTCGGGATGAGTCTTCAAATGGCTGCGACCCAACCCGGTCAAAACACCCAGGTGATTGCCAACATTGAAAACCTGAAGAGCTTCGACGGTGAAGCCGAAGTGCGCCTCCACGCCCTCCCCCACGGAACCTCATCCAAACCCGTAAAAATCAAATCGGACACCAAGGAAATCGCCATTCCCGTTGAGGTCACCGGAGAAGCAAAAAAGGGCAAGCACGGGAACCTATTCTGTCAGGTCATCGTTATCGAAAACGGCCACCCAATCTCCCACAATCTGGGTCACGGAGGAACTCTCCGTATCGATCCCCCGCCTCCGGCACCTAAAAAGCCGGTCGAGAAACCGGCCCCCGCAGTGGCCAATGTGGAACCCAAAAAACCGGAGACCAAAAAGCCCCTCTCACGACTCGAACAACTCCGCCAAGCCAAGTCCAAGTGATGAAAACCCTCATCTCCCTTCTTACCATTTCCCAACTGGGCGCGGTCACCTTTGAAGAGGTTCAGCCGATCCTCGAAACCTCCTGTGTCGAATGCCACAATTCCGACAAGGCAAAGGGCGAGCTTCAGCTTCAATCCCGTGAAGGATTGATCACCGGGGGCGATCTCGGGACTTCCATCGACTTTGACAAGCCCGATCAATCCGAACTCATTCGCCGGGTCATGCTCCCGCATGATGACGACGAATTCATGCCCCCTTCCTCGAAGAAAAAGGCTCGCCCCCCGTTATCCGCAAAGGAAGTCGAGACCCTCAAGGGGTGGATCGCCGCCAAGGCTCCATGGCCTGAAGGCGTCACCTTGGTTCCCCGTGAAAGGGGCCCCATCCTGGAGGACTCCAGCGCGCCCGATCCCCATCTCGGATCCATCGCCGTCTATCCCTCATCGGTGATCCTGGAAACAAAGCGGGACTCCCATCGCCTCATCGTTCTCGCAACTGACAAGGATGCCATCACCCGGGATGTCACAGCCTCGGCCAATTATGCTCTAAAGGACCCTTCGCTCGCAAAAATCGAAGGTTCCACCCTTCTCCCTCTCAAAGATGGCAACACCACCGTGGTCATCAACTTCCGGGGTAAAACCTCTGAAATCCCCCTTGCCATCAAATCCGCCGATGCCGATCGCCGGATCAGCTTCCAACAGGATGTCGTCCCGGTTCTCACCGCCGCAGGATGCAACACCGGCTCCTGCCATGGCTCCGCACGCGGAAGGGACGGTTTCATGCTCTCCTTGTTCGGATACGATCCCGATGGCGACCACTACCGCATCACACGCGAACAATCCGGACGAAGGATCAATCTCGCGGTTCCCGGAGAATCACTCCTCCTCACCAAGGCTGTCGGGTCCGTCCCCCATACCGGAGGCAAGCTCTTTGACGAGGATCATCCGTTCTACACCACTCTCCTGGAATGGGTCCGGAACGGGGCCCAGGCCGACCCAAAGGACATTGCTCTCCCCGTTAAAATAGATGTCGAACCCAAGCAGTTTCTCCTCGAAGGGCAGGACAAAAAAATCCCTCTTACCGTTAAGGCAACTTACTCCGACGGAACCGACCGGGATGTCTCGTCGCTCTCGAGTTACACCACTTCCAATGACTCCTCGATTGGCATCGATCCATCCTCCGGCCTCGCGATCTCCAAGAAGCGCGGTGAAGCCTTCCTCATGGCTCGATTCCACACCTTCACCGAAGGCTCGCAGGCAATTGTGATCCCCGATGGGCTCGAGTATGAACGCCCAAAGCTCGCCGAATACAATTACATCGACTCTCACGTCCACGAAAAGCTCCACAAGCTTCGCGTCATTCCCTCCGGGCTTTGCAGCGATGAAGAATTCATCCGCCGGGTCACCCTCGATATCACCGGACTTCTTCCTACCGAGGAAGAACGGGAGAATTTCCTCAAGGATGCCAACCCGAAGAAACGGGAGGCGATCGTCGACCAACTGTTGGAACGCAAGGAGTTCACCGAAATCTGGGTCATGAAGTGGGCCGAACTCCTTCAGATTCGCTCAACCGGCGGAAACGCCAATGACATCAGCTACAAGGCAGCCCTTCTTTGGTACGAGCAACTTCGTACGGCCATCGCTGAAAACCGCCCATTCAACAAAATCATCCGGGACATCCTCTCCTCCCGCGGCGGAACCTTTGCCAACCCCTCCACCAACTACTTCAAACTGGAAGCGGACGTCAAAAAGGTAACCGAAAACGTAGCCCAGGTCTTTATGGGCACCCGCATTCAGTGCGCACAATGCCACAACCACCCGTTCGACCGATGGACCATGGACGACTACTACGGCTTCGCTTCCTTTTTCTCCCAAGTGAAACGCAAACGCGCCGAGGACCCCTCGGAGCAAATCATTTTCGATGGGGGTGGCGAAATCAAACACCCGATCACCAATCAAAATGCCAAACCCAAATTCCTGGGGGGCGACTACCACACCCAAACCGGTGTGACCCGCCGTGAAGCGGTTGCCGACTGGCTCACCGCTCCTGAAAACCCCTGGTTCGCTCCCAATGTGGCCAATATCATGTGGTCTCACTTCTTCGGTATCGGAATTGTCGATCCGGTCGACGACATCCGCGTCTCAAACCCCGCCACCAACCCCCAGCTCCTGGAGGCGCTTGGTGAGAAATTCGTCGATTACAACTTCGACATGAAAAAACTCGTTCGCGACATCTGCACCTCCCGAACCTACCAGCTCTCCACTAAGGTCAACGAGACGAACAAGGACGACCACACCAACTTCTCCCATGCCCGCATCCGGCGCCTCCGCGCCGAGGTTCTCCTCGACACCCTCGCCCAGTCGACAGGCACTCCCAACAAGTTCAAGGGCTTGCCGATCGGCTCACGTGCTGTCCAAATTGCCGACGGAAACACCTCCACCTACTTTCTCACCACCTTCGGCCGCGCAACCCGTGCAACGGTTTGCTCCTGCGAGGTCAAGATGGAACCCAACCTCTCCCAGGCCCTCCACCTCCTCAATGGCGACTCCGTTCACAACCGCATCGAACGCGGGCGCATCGTCCCCGACCTATTGAAGGAAAAGAAATCACCCGAGGAAATCATCCGCTCACTCTACCGCCGAACCATCACCCGGGAACCCACTGACGTGGAGCTTTCCAAGCTCATGACCGAGGTTGGAAAGGCCGGGGACGATAACGCCAAAAAGCTGATTCTGGAGGATATCTTTTGGGCTCTGCTCAACTCCAAGGAATACCTCTTCAACCACTGATCTCCATGCGCTTCTTCAGTGTCCTCCCGCTTGTCTTCGGCGTCCTTCCGGCTGCCGAAAAAATCACCTACGAAGATCACATCTTCCCGATTTTTGAATCGGCATGTCTCAACTGCCACAATCCCGATAAAAAAAAGGGGGGACTCGATCTTTCGACCTATCAGGGAGTGACGGCAGGCGGCTCGGGTGGAAAAATCGCACTGGCCGGAGACGGCGGAAGCTCCAAGCTATTCACCGTCACCGTTCACACCGAGGAGCCCGTCATGCCGCCGGAGGGCGATAAGATCGAGAAGAAGAATGCCGACCTGATTCGCGCTTGGATCGATGGCGGACTTCTCGAGACGAAATCCTCCAAGGCCCGTAAGCCAAGCAAACCCGCAATCTCACTCACTGCCACCGGGAACGCTCAAACCAAGCCGGAAGGTCCCCTGCCAATGCCCGCCGACCTTCTCCTCGAGCCGGTTCTCGTTCCCCGCAGGGATACAGTCGTTAACGACATGGACGCCAGCCCTTGGGCACCTCTCCTCGCAGTCACCTCTCAGAAACAAGTTCTTCTCTACCACACGGACTCGCTTGAACTCGTCGGCATCCTCCCCTTTCCGAAGGGAAATCCGGAAACAGTCTCATTCCACCCTGGTGGAAAATACCTCATTGCCGGCGGAGGCATTGGCGGCAAGTCAGGATCCACCGTCACTTGGGATATCACCACAGGCCAAGTGATTATGACAATGGGCAAAGAGTTCGATTCCGTTCTCGCTGCCGATCTCCGTGCCGACCTCGGCGGCATAGCTCTCGGAGGCCCATCCCGATTTGTGAAGTTGTGGGATACCCAGGCAAACGAAGAGATAGCCAAGATCAAAAAGCACACCGACTGGCTCATTTCGCTCAAGTATTCCCCTGACGGAGTCCTCCTCGCCACCGGTGGCCGCGGAAATGGCGTTCAAGTCTGGGAGGCCGCTACCGGAAACGAATTTCATAGTCTTCGGGGACATCAGGGCGGAATCATCGATCTCAAATGGAGGGCCGACTCCAACCTGCTCGCCTCCGCGTCATCTGATGGCGACATTGTCTTCTGGGACATGAATTCCGGAAATCAGGTGAAGAAACAACGGGCTCACAACGGAGGAGTTCTGGCCATGGACTATGCTCGCGATGGCCAACTCGCAAGCTCTGGACGCGATAAAAGGGTGAAGATATGGAAACCGGATCTTGGACTAAAAAAGGAACTTCCCGCCTTCAAGGAAGACGTAACCGAGGTGGAATTCTCCCACGATTCCAAACGTATTTTCACCGCCGACTGGAACGGTGAAATCAAGGTGTGGGAAAATGACTCCTTTAAAGAAGTCGGAACCCTGGATGCCAACCCGCCCGCCATCGCCACGCGACTGGTCGAGTTGAAGGGCCAGACCTCCACCTTGGCCAAGTCCACCGCCGACCTCCGCGCCGATCTCTCCAAAAAGGAAAAAGCGATGGTTGATGCCGCCAACTGGGTCACTTGGCTCGAAAAAAAGATTCCCGAACTCAACAATCAAAAGAAAGGCATGGAGCAGGAGATCGCAAAGCTAAACGACCTTTGGAATCGCCACAACACTGAGCAAGAATCGCTTCAAAAACATCTCCAGCAACAGAGTCAGGAGTTGCAACAAATCCGTGAGAGTCTGGGTGGACTCGAGGAACAGCGAGCTAAGGCTGCCGAGGAATTGGTGGCTGCAAAGAAGACCGATGATCCTTCCAAAATAGCTCAAATCGAAAAGGCTCTCGGTAATCTTGATGCCGACATCAAGAACTCGCGGGACGACATGGACAAAAGGCAGGGAGTCTTCAACAAGACCCGCGATGATCACAAGGTCGCCCTGCAAAAACGGGAGACTGCTGGATCAGCCCGGCAGTCCAGGCAAGAGGAACTAAAGTCGATCCTGGGTGAGATTCCCCAGCGGGAAAAAGAACTCGATCCTGCACGCAAAGGAAAAGAATGGACGGCCAAGGTCGTTCAGGAAACCAAATCACAAATCATTGCCGCTGAAAAATCCGAGGCCAACCATCTCGCTTCAATCGCCCGCTGGCAGGCGGCACAGATCAACACCGAATTGATCGCCACCGAAGACCTCTTGACCGCAGCAGCCGCACAACTCGAAAACATGCGGTCGGATCTCCAACTCGCGGCAAAAGACGAAAAAATAGACGCCATCAGGGAGCTCAAAACCCGAATCGATACCGCTTCGTCAACCCACGCCGAACTGCTCTCCCGCAGAGACTCCCTCAAGACCCGCTACGAGGCCAGCAAGACAAAGTAAATCCATGTTTGCCGCCTTGCTGTGACGCCGGTATTCTCTTCCCGATGCTACGGTTTTTTCTCCTGACCATTTTCTGTCTCTCGCGATTGCCTGCTCAGGTATCCGAGACCCCCACTCTCCAAAAGTCCCGCTACGATAAGGATTTAAGCGACGCCTATGACCGAATCGACCCTCTCAAAGACGGCTGGACATCCGAGGAGTTGAACGAACAATTCGGCCACCACCTAAAGGAGTTCGTTCACCGAATCACCGATCCCGAATTCAAATCGGTTAATCTGAACGACGAAACCCTCTCCGCGACGCCCTTGCGCCCGTCGAGTTTGGAGAATGTCACCGTCGACCAATTTGTAATCCAGAGAGGAACCGGTCTTCCCGAGAAATTTGCCTCGGCCCCAATCCCCGATCTCAAAGGACATTCGACGAAGGTCAAAGTCGTCACCATCGAACCCCTGGCCTGCACCGCATTGATCACATTCAAGAAGCCCGGCCACCAGGTTAACGCCACCTGGAAGTGCACTTGGACACCCGACTTGGAGCTAAAATCACTCCAGGTGCTGGACTACGAAGAAGTCACCGGGCCCCCACTCCTCCGGGACATCACCGAGTCAGTCCTTGGAGATGTCGACTCCTATCACGAACAACTCCTTCGCTCAACCGATCACTGGCGACTCCGTCTCCCCCGTGATTTCGGGCTTGATGCCCCTGCCAACCACGGACTCGCCCTCGGAGACATCAACGGTGATGGGCTTGAGGACCTCTACCTTTGCCAGCAGGGCGGCCTCCCCAATCGACTCTATTTACAAAACGATGATGGCACCTTGAGAGACTTTAGCGTGGAGAGTAAAACCGACATTCTCGACTACTGCGCATCAGCCCTGATCATCGATCTTGATAACGATGGCGACAAGGACCTGGTGGTCTCTCAGGATTTCAAAATTCTCTTTTTTGATAACCTGGATGGCAAGGGTCACTTCGAACTCGTCTTCGGACAGTCCACCCGCGCTCAAAGCTTTTCCCTGACCGCTGCCGATGTCGATGTCGATGGCTTCCTCGATGTCTACATCTGCGGATACAACCCTTCCTATTCCTCTGCCCGTGCCGGCGCGTTGGGTGAGCCCATCCCTTTCCACGACGCCAATAACGGAGGACCCAACATGCTTTGGCGGAACCTGGGAAATTGGAACTTCGAAGACATCGCCGAAAAGACCGGGCTTGATGCCAACAACACCCGTTTTTCATTTGCCGCTTCTTTCGAGGACTATGACAACGATGGCGATCTCGACCTTTACGTCGCAAACGATTTCGGACGAAATTGCCTCTACCAAAACCAAGGCATCCAAAAGAACGGACTCCCTTTCTTCAAGAACATCGCCGAATCGCTTGAGGTCGAGGACACCTCCGCTGGGATGTCCTCAAACTGGGGTGACATTAATCGTGATGGCCACATGGACCTCTACGTCAGCAACATGTTCTCCAGCGCCGGGAACAGGATCACCTTCCAAAGCAAATTCAAACAAGGAGTCGACGACTCAATCCGGTCCCATTACCAACGTATGGCCAGAGGAAACACCCTCTTCCAGGCGGATGGCAAAGGTGGTTTCAAAGACATTGCGATGGAAAGCCACACCACCATGGCCCGTTGGTGCTGGGGCTCCACGTTTACCGACCTCAACAACGATGGCTGGCAGGACATCTTGGCGGCCAATGGATTCATCACCGCTGAAGATACCGGAGACCTCTGAAGTGTTTATTGGCGACAGGTCGTGTCGCAATCGCCCCTCGATTCACAAGGGCTTGACGGAAACCTCTCCAGCTACCGAAAAGGCTGGAAGGCACTTAACCGCCTTCTCCATGAGAACAAATCCTTCAGTGGTCGCGAAACCAATAACGCCTTCCTGAATTGCGGGGAAGGAAACTCCCGCTTCGCTGATATCTCCTCTGCAATCGCATGGGACTTTCCTGACGACGCCCGGGCCATCGGCGCCATCGATTGGGACTTTGACGGTGATCTCGATTACTGGGTCACCAATCGCAGCGCTCCCCGGCTTCGGCTCCTCGAAAACACCCTTGCCAGCGACAACCACTTTGTAGCCTTCCTCCTCGAGGGAACTGCAAAGACAACCAATCGCGACGCCATCGGAGCTCGCATTGAACTTCGAATCAAAGGCGACCCCCGCCCCCATTTACGCACCTTGCACGCAGGTCACTCCTTCCTTTCACAATCCTCCCGTTGGGTTCATTTTGGATTAGGAGCAGGAAAAGAAATCTCTTCAATCACCGTGTCGTGGCCGGGTGGTGACATCGAAAAATTCACCCCTCCGGCAGTAGACGGATATTTCCGGCTAAAACAAGGAACCCCTCAGCCAACCCCATTCGTCCGCAAACCGATTGCCCCTCTTGAGCCATCAATTCAGCCGGTGCCGCCGGGCACGCCCATCGCACGTATTATCCCCCCGGCCGGCCACATTCTTCCCCCTCTGGAGCTGGACGATGGTTCCTTGGATATCTCCTCTCCCGTTTTAATCCAACTTTGGAGCGGCTTGTGCAACCACTGCCAGGCTGAACTACCCCACTGGAAGGAATGGAACGATCGCATCCTCGTTTCCGCGGATATGAGCCCGGAATCAAAAGAAGCCTGTCGCCTCGCCTACGCTGCCGCCGGATTCAAGGACGAACCCCTTTTTGCCAGTGAGGACACCATGATCGCCCTCGACGCGATTCAGTCCTCGTTGGTCGACCTCTGGGTCCCCCTTCCCGTCCCCAGCGCGTTCCTGGTCTCCGGCGATCGGGAAATCATCGCAATCTATCGCGGCCCGATCGATCAGAATCAGGTCGAAAACGATAAAAAGCTCATCGGCACCCTGGACCGCCGAGATGCGGCAGCACCTTTCCCTGGAATCTGGATTTCCGAAGTTCCCATTGGAACCCCGTTGCGGGCGGCAAACCAGCTTCTTGAACGCGGGATGAACTCAGGGGCAATCAGCTACTTAAAAGAAGCCACTCCCCGTCTTCACCCGAACCTCAGCCGATTCGAAAAAGGCGACACCCTGTTTACCCTTGGTCGACTCCTGGGCGCCAACGCGCAACCCAAAGAGGCTCTCCCCTTCCTCAAGCAATCCATGGAATTTCTTCCCGAAGACGTCCGCGTCGGACTTCTTTTGGCCCAAGCTTATGCAGATCTCGGTAACACGACCGAAGCACTGCAGGCAAACTTGAAGACACTGACCCGTCACCCGGCCAATCTCGACCTTCTCAAGCAACGGTCGGCAATCTTGCACCGGTTGGAACAATGGGATTCCGCCGTCGAAACGGATCAGCGCATCGTCTCGCTCAACCCCCACTCCGGTGCTGCCATGGTTCGACTCGGGGAGGCTCTTCTCATGGCGGACAGACCCGGCGATGCTCTCTCGCAGTTTAAGTCAACCCTCTCTAAACATCCGCGTGAACTTGCTGCTGCGGCCGCTCTTTCACGAATCCTCTCTAGCCATCCCGATGAATCGGTGCGAAGTCCGGACGAAGCTCTCGTCCTCGCTGCCCGCCTTTGCCAATTCACGAGGAACAAGAATGCTGAATTCCTCCTTACCAATGCCATGGCCCTCTGCAATCTCTCACGCTTCAAGGAAGCTGCGGAAGCGCTCGAGTTGGCAGTTGGAGGCCGCGAGCACCTCGGAAACATGAGCGTTCTTGCTCGAGAAACCTCACAAGCCATCAAGGAACAGCGACCTGTAAGGCTGAAAAACCTACTGGCACGCTAACTTAGCGCAGGTCGCCCCAACATGGGCTCCATAGCTCTACTTGCATAAATTTGCGCTTGCTGAGCGGCCACATCAGCGGCTTTATTTGTAGTCCATCGTAAAAATGGAATGCACGCGCATTAATTTCCATAAAGTAAGCACACTATGAACCCCAACAACCTCTTCAAACCCGTCTTTGGCCTCATCGGCCTCCTTTCAACGGGCCATCTGTCCGCCCAGTTTAATGCCGACCTCACCGGTTATTGGCCTCTCGACACAAATCTGACAGATGCTTCCAGCAACGGCGGAGACGGAACATTCGCTTCCAATGGCGTCTCGACCAGCCCCTCATTTACGTCCGGTGGAGTCGGTGCCGGAAGCGCACGATTTGGCGAAGCGATTCTCCTCACCGCAGCCAACGAAGAGCGCGTGAGCATCGACGGAGCGGGAAACCCCGGTTTTCTTGGCGAGGACACCTATGATTTCACTGGTGGCAGCACCACCATCTCTTTTTGGTGCTCCACCACTGCGGGGTTCACGAGCAGCTGGCAGGCCTTGGTTGCGAAGGGCGAAAACAGCGGATGGCGCGTGTCCCGACGTGGTGATGACAACGTTCTCGCCTACGCCGGAGGTTTCGGAAATGACAGTGCGGAAGGCACATCAGATGCCTCTGTCGGTCTCCATCACGTCGTCGCGGTCACCGATGCCGCCCGCGGAATTTATCTCTATGTCGATGGCCAGCTTGAATCATTCGTCCCCGGGAACCCTGCCCTCACTGATTCCGCCTCGTTCATGGAAATCGGAGGCAACCCCATTAACGGCGGAAGAACCCTCAATGGCACGATCGACGACGTCCTTTTGTTTGCCCGACCCCTCACCGGTCCTGAAGTCGCTACAATCTACAATAATGGAAACGGCACCGTGGGTTCCGATATTGTGACTTCCGCCGATGGCGACTCGGACGGCATCCCCGATTTCTATGAAATCGCCAACGGCCTGAATCCCGCAGTCGACGATGCTGCCGGTGATCTGGATAGTGACAACCTTTCCAATCTCGACGAATACAATGCCGGCTTGGGTGCAAACAACAATGATGCCGACGGAGACGGACTTTTCGACGGAGATGAAATTGCCAATAATGCCGATCCGTTGAATCCCGATTCCGATGGTGACGGACTCTCGGATGGCGATGAAGTGAATATCCACTCCACCTTGCCGGATAACCCCGACAGTGACAACGATCAGGCAACCGACTTCGATGAAGTCAAAGCCAACACCGACCCCAATGACGATACGGACTTCCCCAGCTCGTGGAGCCTTGGACTGGTAGGCTATTGGAACTTTGACAACTCTCTTGCAGACACCTCCGGAACTGGCGCTGACGGCACCTTCATCAACGACACCGCGGGTTCCCCGGTCTACGCCCTTGGAAAGTTTGGCGACGGAATCTCACTCGACTCCCTCACAAATGACCGTGTGGAAATTCAATCGGTCCCCGAATCTACTTACGATTTCACCGGCGCTGACATGACCGTATCCCTCTGGTGCTCCACCACCGGATTCACCGAAAACTGGCAGGGAATTATCGCGAAGGGCGAAGGCACAAGCTGGCGGATTGCCCGTGCTGCGGGCACCAATCAGGCGTCCTTCAACCCCGGAGAATGGAAGCCCGATGGAGATGATATTCAAGGCGGTGACATTAGCGACGGCTCCCTGCATCACATCGTGGCCGTAACCAATACCGCAGGGACCGGCCAACTGTGGGTCGATGGAGTCAAAGTCGCAGAGACCACCGCTCCCCCCATCATCGGAAACACCTCCCTCAACATGCTCATCGGTGGAAACCCCGGTGCTGACGGTTTCAGAACCTGGCCGGGAATCATTGATGATGTCGCCATTTGGGGGCGCCCACTCTCCGCTTCGGAAATCGGACGCATCTATGCCGGTGGAGGTGGAACGAGTATCAATGGACTGATCAATGACCCGGACACCGATGGCGATGGCCTCCCCGATAGCTGGGAGATTGCCAACATGACAGACCGCTTGGTCGCGGACGCTGATGCGGACCCTGACTTGGACCAACGCACCAATATTCAGGAGTTTCAAGACGGCACCAACCCTCAAGACGACGATTCGGACGACGACCTCCTAAAAGACGGGGAAGAAGCCACCGCCGGCTCAAACCCTCTCGTGCCGGACACAGACCGTGACAACCTCAGTGACGGTGACGAGGTGATCACCCACATGACCGATCCTACCCTCCATGATACTGACATGGATGGATTCTCGGATTCCGTGGAATTGGAATATTCAACCGATCCCAATCTGGACACCAGCTTCCCCTCTCTCGATCAAGGACTTTTGGGGTATTGGCCACTCGATGAAGACTTCATCGATGACACCAATTCTGGAGGAGATGGAACATACTTTGATAACGCGGCAGGCAGCCCGGTCTTCCAAACCGGAAAATATGGCAATGCCATCCTCTTTGATTGGAATAACAATCAGTATGTCACGATCGACGGTGCAGGAGTCTCGACTCCTCCGGACTACACCCAGGCCGGAGAAAGTGTCTCGATCTCCGTTTGGAGCAGCGTGACCACCTTCTCGGAGAACTGGCAAGGCCTTGTCGCCCGTGGCGAAGGGTCCGCCTGGCGTGTTGCAGGTCGCGGCACCAATGGAAATAACACCGGGCAATATGCTTACGCCGGAGGCACCGGAGACATCGTTTCTCCATTGAGCTACGATGACGGACAATTCCATCACATCGTGGCGGTCACCGAAAAGGGGTTCAACGTCCGCCTCTATATCGACGGAGTTAAGGTCTCGGATAGCGGAACCAACGCCCCCCTGCTTAGCGACAATAACAACGCCAATAATATTCTCATCGGAGGAAACCCCGATGCCATTACCCGTTCCTGGAATGGCCTGGTGGATGATGTTGCGATCTGGGCCCGTCCACTCTCGGACACCGAGATTTCGGACCTCTTCATGGCAACCCAGTCTCTGGGGCAACAGTTGGGGCTGGGACTCAATCCCGAACTCAGAATCACCAACGTCACTAAGAATAGTAACGGGACGGTCACCCTCACTTGGAATTCCAAGGATTCAGCCACTGCAAATTACGGGGTTTTCGCTTCAAATGACCTCTCTCTCCCTCTCGAGTCTTGGCTCGAGGTGATAGATGAAGTGCCCAGCGCCGGAGTGACAACAAGCTTCACAGTGCCATCCGACACCATCGGAGGTGCAGACAAGCTGTTTTTCTATGTGAGAGAAAACTAATCCATTATTCTGACAGCAGGCTCAATTCAACTCCCGTGCGGAATATCTCCGCCCGGGAGTTTTTCTTTCTCAAAGCAAACAGAATTTGCCACTGTCCGCCCATCGATGGATCCCCAAGCACTTCAGGAACAAATATCGGAATCAGGACTCTGGGTTAACACCGTCAAACAGGAGGTTGGGCGGGTCCTTGTTGGGCAGGACAACCTGGTGGAAAAGCTCCTTATCGGCCTCCTCAGCAACGGTCACATTCTCCTTGAGGGCGTCCCCGGCTTGGCCAAGACCCTGTCCATTCGCGCCCTCGCCGGAAGCTTGAAAGCCCAATTTGCAAGGGTTCAATTCACCCCCGATCTTCTTCCTGCGGACCTCGTTGGCACGATGATCTATCACCCCGATCAAAAATCCTTTGCTCCAAAATTGGGTCCTATCTTTGCCAACCTCGTCTTGGCTGATGAAATCAACCGGGCTCCCGCCAAAGTGCAGTCCGCCCTCCTCGAGGCAATGCAGGAACGTCAGGTGACCATCGGTGATCAAAGCTACAAACTCCCCGACCCCTTTCTGGTTCTCGCCACTCAAAACCCCATTGATCAGGAAGGTACTTACCAACTTCCCGAAGCCCAACTCGATCGTTTTCTTTTAAAGATTCATGTCGATTATCCGGATAGAGACGAAGAACTCACTATCCTCGACCGCATGGCATCCACCGCTGCCACTGATTACACCAATCCGGTTGTTGACCCCGCCACCGTTGCCGCCTCACGCAGCCTCGTCAATCAGGTCTACATTGATCCGGCTGTTCGGGGATACATCGTCGACCTCGTCCAAGCTACCCGTGATGCGGGAAAATATGAAGGAGGCCTAAGAAGCCTGATTCAAGCGGGAGCATCTCCCAGAGCCACCATCAATTTTGCTCTCGCCAGCCGTGCCCGGGCCTTTCTCGACCAGAGGGCGTTTGTGACCCCCGCAGATATCAAGAATCTGGCACCTGAAATCCTGAGACACCGCATCCTGCTTTCTTATGAAGCGGAAGCGGAGGGCGTCACCACCGATGATGTCATTCAGCGACTCATGGGACGGGTTCCTGTCCCCTAAAGTCTCCGCAGCTAAAAAACCGGAACCTTGACGCATCTCCTGTTCCGGTCAGACTCCTTGGAATCTCGGAACGGAAATACCTCTTTCCAGTTCAGAGAACCCCTCCCCACACACAAATGAAAAACACAAACTCTACAAGCAAGATTGCCGGCACACTTCTTCTGGGACTCGCCGCCGCAAACCCGGTCATGGGTGCTGGATTCCAACTCGCAGAACGTTCCGGTTCCGGTCTCGGGCGGGCATTCTCGGGTGAAGCCGCAATCGGCGACGATGCTTCCATCATCGCATCAAACCCCGCCGGCATGAGCCTCCTCGATGACATGTCATTCGCCTTCGGTGCCAATGTAATCATTCCCACCATCGATGTCACTGGAATATCCCCCAATGGAACCGCTCCCGGTTTTTCGCCGAACAACGACCAAAACGTCGCCTCAGATGCTCTGGTTCCCTACATGTTCATGAGCAAGAAAATCAACGACCAATGGACGGTTGGATTCGGCTCGTACACCACCTACGGATTGAAAAGCGATTATTCCCAGCAATTTGCCTCTCAGTCGGGAACAGATTTCAGTGAACTCTTTTCCTTCAATCTGAATCCCGCTCTCTCTTACAAAGTGAATAACCAGTGGACCCTCGGAGCCGGTCTCGACCTCCTCTACGCCAAGGGAAACATCAACTCCAAGACTTTCCCGGCCGTGCCTACCGTCACTCCAGCCAATCAGGCATTCCTGGTCGGAACAAACCTCTTCAATCTCGAAGGAGATGATTGGGGCTTTGGTTACAATCTCGGAGTCCTCTACGAGGTCAATGAGGGCACCCGATTCGGTCTCCACTACCGATCCTCCATCGAATTGACTCTTAATGGAGCTTCCCAGGTCGGCCCGGCACTCGGTGGCCCGGTCATCCTCCCCACCACCTTGGATGTTGAAATGCCCGACACCATCGAGTTTTCAGCCTATCATGAGATCGATGATAAATGGGCCGTCCACGGGGACGTCATGTGGACCAACTGGAGCAAATTCCAAAGTCTCGCCCCAAAAACGGGGAATGCCGTCGTCGACGCTGCCGTCCGGATCGACGAAAATTGGACTGATGCCTTCCGCTTCGCCGTTGGCGCCACCTACAAGCACAGTGACCGTCTCACCTTCCGAACCGGGGTGGCCTACGATGAAAGCCCCGTGTCTACTCCCAACCGGACCCTCCGCATCCCCGATGCGGACCGCATTTGGGCGTCGATTGGACTGACCTACAAACTCAACGACTGTTACAACCTGGATCTTGGCTACACCCACATTTTCGCGGACACAGCCGACATTCAGTTTGCAGCTCTCGGAGGTAATGAAGACGCGTTCCAGGGAAAGGCAGAAGGAAGCGTCGACCTCTTCGCGATTGGACTCAGCGGTTCCTTCTAACCCCCGATTTCCACTTTCCAAAAGCATGTTTTCCTCCGCGGGAAACATGCTTTTTCTTTAGTCTCGGCAAACCGGCACTATTCTCCCGATGTATGGCAGCCGCAGGAAAACGAAGAAATGTGACCAGCATTACCGTTCAGGAATTTCTGGATCGGCACGGCGAGTCTCTGGCTCTGACAATTGATCATCCCGTCGTCGGGTTGGACCGGAAAATTCAGGAACCGGCTGTCAACCGCCCGGGATTGGCTCTTTCCGGATTCTTTACCTACTTTGCGACCAAGCGCATTCAGGTTTTCGGAAATTCGGAGAATTCTTACCTCAAAAAGCTCTCCGATGAGCTCAAAGTTGAGCGATTCACCCAGCTTTGTGAACAAGACATCCCCTGTCTCATCATTGCCCGAGGTCATAGATTGCCCTCTGAATTAATCAAAATCGCCAACAAAAAAGGTATTGCCGTCATTAGCTCGCCAAGACCCACAATGCAGTTTCTCAACGAAGCCACCATTCGGCTCGAGCGCGACTTTGCTCCCCGCACCAGCCTGCATGGATGCATGGTCGATTATCGCGGGGTGGGAATTCTTATTATGGGAAAGAGCGGATCGGGGAAGAGCGAGACTTCGATCGGGCTCCTGGAAAAAGGGGCCGCACTGGTGGCGGATGACGTCGTCCATATATCGCAAAAAGGAGGTGAATTGTTGACCAGGGCAAAGGACTTGGCCCGTGGATACCTCGAAATGCGAGGCATCGGCATCATCAACGTAGCCAATCTTTACGGCCTCTCGGCCATTCGTCCCGAGAAACGTCTTGATCTGGTTGTAGAGCTTAAGCCGGAAAACGATCTCAACAACGTTGACCGCTTGGGCCTCACCCAAAAAAAATACAAGATTCTCGATACCGAAGTCCCCTTCGTTGAGATCCCCGTGGCCCCGGGTCGCGACACTGCCAGACTTGTCGGGGTCGCCGCCCTTGATTTCCAGCTTCGGCGTCTCGGCTACAATATGGCCGACGAATTCAATAAAAGGCTCCAGGAAGAGATGATGGATGGAGCCTAGTTCAACCGGGTCACACCCATTCCTCACCGGGACACCAAAGAAATGTCTTTTACCCTGCAGCCGTAGCCTCCACAATCTCCCCGCATCCCAGCAATTGATTTCATGCCTCAGAAGGATTTTACAGTCACCAATCAACTCGGAATTCACGCTCGCCCCGCAGCCCAGTTCGTTAAAATCGCGAACTCTTTTCCCTGCGAGATAAGAGTCGAGAAAGACGACGACGAAGTGGATGGAAAAAGCATATTGGGCCTGATGATGCTCGCAGCAGGCCATGGGTCGGTCATCACCGTCTCGGCGGAGGGTGAACAGGCCGAGGAAGCGCTCGCCGCATTGGGTGACCTGATCTCGCGTGACTTTGAAGAGGCTGTAACCAAGTAGTTGTTTGGTTGCCTCATTCCCGTGATTGACCGGGAATCAAAATCCCGTCAATCTTTCCGGGTCTTCTATGTCCGCCTCCCTGCCCACCGAACAAATTTTTCAGGGCACACCGGTGTCCAGGGGCATTGCCATCGGTCCGATCTCGGTAATCGCCCGGGGCTTTTCAGCCCCTCCCGTTTACCCAATCTCCCCTGGGGCCATTGAAGCCGAGAAAGAGAGGTTTGCAGAAGCCCTCACGAAAACAATCAAGCAGCTCACCGCTCTACAGGAGCGGATTGAATCGGTTTCCGGACGGGAAGAAGCACTTGTGTTTGAAGCCCACCGCATGGTTCTCGATGATCCCAGCCTTGAGACCCGCGTTCACTCGAAAATTGAAAGTCGGCTCCAAAATTCGGAATTCTGCTTCTACGTCGTCATGCAGACCTTTCTCGAGGCCATGCGCCGGGTCTCTGACCCCTACCTCAGGGAAAGAACGTCCGATATCGAGGATGTCACTCAGCGCGTCTTACGTAATTTTTCCGCCGATCTAGGAGTCTCCGACCCGGAAGAACCTCGTATCTTGGTCGCCTATGATCTTAGTCCATCAGACACCGCCTCGATGGACCGCGAAAAGCTTCTCGGATTTGTTACCGAGGCCGGAAGCGTCAATTCTCACACTGCTATTCTCGCAAGAGCTCTCGGCATCCCGGCAATTGTGGGTTTGGACGGAGCTGTTCTGGCGACCACAGCACTTGCCCCGGCGATCCTCGATGGCTCCTCCGGAAAATTTATCGTCTATCCAACCCCGGAAACCACAAAGCGATACCAGAATCTCGCCCAGGAACGGCATCGGGATCGCCTCGCACTCGAGTCCCTGCGCGAGGAAGACACCAACACCAAAGACGGTCTCCACATCACTCTTTCCGCCAATATCGAGTTTACTCATGAACTCGGGATGGTGCGTGAAAACAGAGCCGAGGGTGTCGGACTGTTTCGCACCGAATTTTTCCTCCTGGAATCCTCCGCCATCGAACCACCCGGGGAAGACAGGCAATACGAAGTCTATCGGGAATTGGCCGAGGGCGTGGCGCCCCACCAGGGCATCATTCGAACTCTTGATTCCGGCGGCGATAAACTGTTGGTCGAGCCGCTAACAGAACCCGAACCAAACCCATTCCTAGGGTGGCGGGGCATCCGTGTCTCACTCGATCGGCAGGACTTCTTTAAGCAGCAACTCAGAGCAATCCTTAGAGCAAGTGCCTACGGCAAACTTGGGATGATGTTCCCCTTCATCTCAGGAATGACCGAGATCCGGCAGTGCCGCAAACTGGTCGCAGAATGCATGACGGAACTGAAGGAGCAAGGGATCAACTTCGATCAGGATCTCGAAATCGGAGCCATGATTGAGATCCCATCAGCGGTTCTTGTTGCGCGGGAAATGGCGAGGGAGGTCGACTTCTTCTCGATTGGAACAAATGATTTAATCCAATACACCGTAGCGGTTGACCGAATTAACCATCGTGTGGCTCATCTCTATCGCTCCAGTCACCCTTCGGTCATTCGTATGATCAAAATGACCACGGACGCCGCCTCCGAGGCTGGGATTTGGACCGGGGTGTGCGGGGAATTGGCTGCTGATCTAAGCCTCACTCCCCTCCTCATTGGTCTGGGTGTCGATGAACTCTCTGTTGGACCGCATGACCTGGCCCCCATCAGGAAGGCTCTCATTTCTCTCAATCACGAGAAGTGCAAAGCACTCGCTGCTGAAGTCCTTCAGATGAGCACAAGTAAGGAAATTTACGATGCTTCCCAGGCCGTCGCCCGGGAAGCCTACCCCGATCTTTTCGCCGAGTTCGACGCGGACTAGCGTATCTCCATGCCAGTCTTGGCATAGACCCACTTGCTAACTTTTCCGCCTTTGATCAGTGCCTTGGCCTGCACCGTCTTCACTCCAAAAATAGTCTCCGCTTTGTAAGCAGCCAGACCGGTCTGGAAGGTTTCGCCTCCAAAATCCTCCTCATCCCCCGCTTGCCATGCCTCGACCTGCTTAAGGGTAAATTCCTTCACCGCACCGTCAGCGATACTCTTCTTCATCACCTCGACGATTTGCTCGGGGTTAAGAGAGGCATTGGATGGCTCCGGAGTTGGCTCGGGAATGGGATCAGGCTTGGGCTCGGGAGTCATCCCGGGATTGGGTGCAGGTTCATTTCCTCCATTGTCTGCCACCACAGGTGGTGTTGGTTGAGGAGTAGGAGCTGGCTGAGGTGAAGGAGTGGGTTGGGGCGTTGGACCGGGTGCTTGGCTACCACCCGCAGCCTTCGCGCGAAGATCCGCCATCATTGCCAGTCCGATCGTTTCGAAAATATTGGTCTGGTCAATGTCGACCTCTCCCCTGGCCAGACCATCTTTCGTTTCAATGATCAGTTTCTTGTCGTTGCGATTGAGCAGCTTCACTTCGCGTCCCTCGGCAATATCCTTGAAGCCTTCGCCACTTACGGTCGGCAACTTCAAGCGCACCTTGGTCTTTACCATTTTTGGCAACTCGCTGTCCCGTAACTCGGCCAGATTCACATGAAAAACAGCATCAGAAATCTTCACATCTTGCTTCAATGAAGTATCCTCCTTCGCTTCCTTGACGACCATCGATCCCAACATGGGACCAAGCATCAAACCAACCATATAGAGAACAAGGGGGACGACGACGAGCTTGAGATATTTCATGAAGCGGGAAATCAGTGAGGTGTGGGGAGAATACTAAGCAAGCAATAACGATTTGTCATCCTCCAAAGACAGTTTGACCTTTTGAAAAGGACGATGAAGTCTCCGGCATGTCGGATACCCAACCAGCGCGCCTTTTTCTCTTGGATGGCATGGCCCTCGTCTATCGCGCCCATTTTGCATTGATCCGTAATCCCATCACCAACTCCAAGGGCATCAACACTTCGGCGATCTTTGGTTTCACCAACACCCTTCTCACCATCATCGAGAAGGAAAAACCCACTCACATCGCCGTCGCTTTCGACACTTCGGCTCCAACTTCCCGCCATGAGCTTTACCCCCCTTACAAGGCCCAGCGCGAAGCCATGCCCGAAGAGCTCGCCGCCGCGATCCCCGAGGTGAAAAAGGTTTGCAATGCCTTCAACATTCCGGTGCTCGAAATTAATGGCTACGAGGCTGACGACATCATCGGAACCTTGGCTCATCGTTCTGAAAAAATCGGGGGCATCGAGACCTACATGGTGACCCCGGATAAGGATTTCGCCCAACTGGTTGACGAACACACCTTCATGTGGAAACCCGGCAGACAAGGCTCCGATCACGAAGTTCTTGATCTCGCTCAAATCTGTAAAAATTGGGAAATCAATCATCCGAAACAGGTCATCGATATCCTCGGGCTCTGGGGCGATGCTTCCGACAACATCCCCGGGATCCCTGGAATTGGAGAAAAAACCGCTAAAAAACTGGTTGCCGCCTACGGTTCCGTTGAAGGGCTGATTGAAAACACCGACAAGCTGAAGGGAAAGCAAAAGGAAAATGTCAGCAACTTCGCAGAGCAAGCACGCATCTCTAAGGAATTGGCCACCATCATTCTCGATGTTCCCGTCAAGGAGACGATGGAGGACTTTGTTCTCGAAGCCCCCAATGAAGAACTCATTCGGGGACTTTTCGAGGAATATGAATTCCGAAGCCTGACAAAGCGACTCTTCGAAAAAGCCGAGACCTCCGATCCCGCAGAACCAGTCTTCCAAAGTCTCAAGACCATCTCTGACACCACGCACCAATACACCTTTGCTCAATCGGCAGAAGAAATAGCGAAGCTCCTTGCCGAACTTCGGGATGCGGACTCGTTCTGCTTCGATGTGGAAACCACTTCGCTCGACCGTTTCCAGGCCAAGCTCCTGGGCATCGCTTTTTCCACCGCTCCACACACCGGGTGGTACATTCTTGCAGATCAACTGGAGTCCTTCCGGCCACTCCTGGAATCGAATAAACCGAAGATCGGACACAACCTCAAATATGATCTCCACATACTGAGGAGCCATGGCGTAGTCGTCCAGGGTCCCTTCTTCGACACCATGTTGGCCCATCAGATGCTGGCTCCGGAACAAAAGCACACCATGGACTACCTCTCCGAGTCCTTGCTGGGATACTCCCCCATCAAACTCACTGATCTTTTTGCGCAGTCCTCTGAAGAAGCCGACGACCTCTTTGCCAGCGCCGCGAAAAAGAAAGCTGCCAAGGGTGAACTCGATCCCTCACAAATCCCTCCCGATCAACTGGCGGAATATGCTGCAGAGGATGCCGATGTCACCTTCCAGCTCAGCAACCTGCTCTCACGCCAATTGCCTGAAGATGGGGTCGATGACATCTACCGCAAAATCGAAGCCCCCTTACTCCCGGTCCTTGTTGAAATGGAAGCTGAAGGAGTCACGGTTTCCCAGGAAGTTCTCGATGAGGTGGGATGCGAACTGAAAGAACGAATTGAGCACCTTGGCAAAGAAATTCACGAAGCCGCAGGTCGCCCTTTCAACCTCAATTCGCCAAAGCAATTGGGAGAAATTCTCTTCGGAGAAATGGAACTCGTCGAAAAACCGAAAAAAACAAAAACCGGTCAGTTTAAAACAGACGAACAAACCCTCTCCAGCCTCGCCCCCCATCACCCGATCGTAGCCAATATTCTTGGCTACCGGGAAGCTTCCAAACTGAAATCAACTTACGTTGATGCCCTTCCAAATCACCGCGCCACACACTCGGGCCGAGTTCACACCAATCTTCATCAACTCGTCACTGCCACCGGTCGTCTCGCCTCAACCGATCCCAATCTTCAAAATATTCCGGTTCGCTCCGAGCTGGGACGAGGCCTGCGGAGGGCTTTCGTTCCACGCGGTGAGGAGTTCACCTTGCTCGCCGCCGACTACTCCCAGGTTGAACTTCGGGTCATGGCCTCTCTTTCAGGAGACCCGGCGATGATTGAAGCCTTCCAAAACAATGCCGATATTCACCAGTCGACCGCAGCCAAGGTCTATGGCGTGAGCCTGGAGGACGTAGTGCCTGAAATGAGAAGAACTGCCAAAATGGTCAATTTCGGCATCATCTACGGTATTTCCGCTTTCGGCCTTTCCCAACGCCTGGGCATTCCCCGGGGCGAGGCCTCCGATATCATCAAAGCATATTTTGAAAATTACCCGTCCATAAAAGAGTTCATGGACTCAACCATCGAAAAAGCCCGGGAACAGGGGTATATCGAAACTCTCACAGGCCGCCGTCGTTTCCTTAAGGATATCACCTCCGGTAATGCCACCATTCGCGCCAATGCGGAACGGGCCGCCATCAACAGCCCCATTCAGGGAACCGCAGCGGACATGATTAAGATTGCCATGATCGATGTCGCCCAAATACTTCATGATCGAAAAACCCGAATGATCCTTCAAGTTCACGACGAACTCCTTTTCGACCTCCACAAGTCGGAGGCTGAGGAACTCACCCCAAAAATCGTCGACGCAATGGAATCTGCCCTCGCTCTGCCTCTCAACGTCCCTGTTCGCATCGATACCGGCACCGGCGACAATTGGCTTCAAGCCCACTAATCTTGCCACCCGCCTTTCATTAACTATTCTTTCCCCGATGAAATTCCACTATCTCCTCCCCATTCTAGCCCTCACCTGTTGCAAAGCGGAAAAGGCCGCCGAAAGCCCGCCCAAACCTAAAAATACCCCAGCCGAGAAAAATACGACTTCGGTCTCAGTGGTGATGGAGACAAGCATGGGGAACGTCACCATTGCGCTCAATCAAGAGAAGGCTCCGATCACCGTGGAAAACTTCCTCACCTACGTGGATAAAAAATTCTATGATAACACCATCTTCCACCGGGTGATGGATGGCTTCATGATCCAGGGCGGAGGGTTCGAACTTAAAGAGGACATTCCGACCGAGAAACCTAACGGCAAGCCAATCAAAAACGAAGGTCAGAACGGCCTCAAAAATGACACCGGAACCATCGCGATGGCTCGCACAAGTGACATCGATAGCGCAACATCCCAATTCTTCATCAATGTCGCCGACAACGCGGGTCTCAACTACCCGTCCAATGGAGGTTACGCCGTCTTTGGAAAAGTCACTGAAGGGATGGATGTGGTTAATAAAATCAAAGGTGTCGCCACTTCCACGAAATACATGAACAGCATCACTCCGGGAGGCCGCATCCAGCCTGGAGCCCATCAAAATGTGCCGGTGGAACCCGTCATCATCAAATCCATCCGCCGCGCTAAAAAACAATGATCTGGCTTCTCCCCTTTATCGGATTTCTCCTCGGCTCCATCCCCTTCGGTCTTTTGCTTGGCAAGCTCAAGGGGATCGACATCCGCCAGCACGGATCGGGAAATATCGGAGCGACCAACGTCTTCCGCACCCTCGGAAAAGGCCAAGGCATACTCTGTCTTGTTCTCGATTTCCTCAAAGGATTCATCCCGGTGGTCGTCGCCCTCAACATCTCTCGGATTGGCGGTGAACCGGTTGCTTTACCTCTGGGATTTCTGGATCAGTGGAGCGCGGGATTCACTGATGACCAACGCCTCATTTCACAGATCATTCCCGTCCTCACCGCCTTTGCCAGCATCATGGGCCACAACTACTCCCCCTGGATCGGCTTCAAGGGAGGGAAGGGAATTGCCACTACCGGAGGAGCTCTTGCGGGCCTTATGCCCATGGGAGTCGTTGTTCTAATCATCGTTTGGGCAATTTTCGCCTTCAGTACCCGCTACGTGTCTGTTGGAAGCATCGCGGCTGCAATCGCCCTCCCACTCATCACTCTGTGGGGTTCCTTTCATCACGGAAAAATAGCCGATGGGACCTGGAATAAACCCTTGTTCACCCTAGCCCTCGTTGCTGGCATCCTCGCTGTTTTTAAGCACCGTGCGAACATCACGAGACTACGCGCCGGAACTGAAAATAAAATGGGAGCCAAAAAGAAGGGAGTCACCCAGTGAGCTCCACCTCTCTAACAAACCCCGTCATCATCGGTTGTGGTTCCTGGGGAACCGGCCTCGCATGCCTCCTCTCAAGAAACGCTTCGACGGTGACTTTGCTAGGTCGAAGCGAAAGCGATATCGATGCCATCAATCACAGGCATCTAAATCCGCGCTACCTCCCCGGTATTTCCCTGCCCGAAAACATCTGTGCTACAGCTGATGAGCAAATTACAGAGACTGCAGATGTCCTGCTTTTCGTCGTCCCTACTTCAGCTACCCGGGACACCGCCGCCCGGCTTTCCAGCCTCAACATTCCTGAGTCCACCGTTCTTGTCTCTTGTGCCAAAGGAATCGAATTCGAAAGCGGAAAACGGATGACCGAGGTGATTGCTGACTCGTTTCCGAACAATCCCGTAGCTGTCATTTCCGGACCGAATCACGCCGAGGAAATTGCACAGCAACTTCCAGCCGCAGCCACTCTCGGTTGCGCTCACACCGCAATTGGCGAACAGCTCCGCGACCTCTTCTCCACTCCTCGTTTCCGGGCATACACCAATGAAGACCTTGCCGGTGTCGAACTGGGTGGAGCCCTTAAAAACATCTTTGCCATCGCTGCCGGTGTCGCCGCCGGCATGAAGCTGGGTGACAACGCGATCTCCGCTTTGGTTACTCGCAGCCTCGCTGAAATGATCCGACTCGGGACCGCCATGGGCGGGAACCCTGAGACCTTCACCGGTCTCTCGGGGCTGGGTGACCTCCTCACCACGTGCTTCTCGAAGCACTCTCGCAATCACCGTGTTGGCCTCTCATTGGCCGCAGGTAAAACGCTCGCAGAAGCAGTCGAAGAGCTGGGAATGGTAGCCGAGGGCGTGCCCAATACACGGTCTATTCATGAAGCAGCCCGGAGAAAGAGCGTCCGCACCCCCATCATCGATGTCGTCTACGCAATGCTCTATGAAGACATCCCCCCTCGTGTCGCTTTGGATCGACTCTATGATCAGGCTCCCCGTGACGAGCACAGGTAGCCGTCCTACTCCGAGACATACCGATCCTTGAGTTTCTGAATCAACGCCGCATTACGCCGGTAATCAGCGCTGGCATCATTCATGATGGGTGCGTCCCGAAAGACCCCTTTGATATCGTCGCTTGGGAGCACCAACGTACTAATTCGGCCTGCACGGGCGATCACCATTCCGATCACCCTGCCCTTCAAGTCAATGACAGGGAGTCCGGTATCACTCGCCTCCAGCTCCATATCCGATTGCAGGACATTGGGAAAATTTCCCCTCACCCTGTTTCTAGATCCACTGAGTGAATCCATCGCCTGTAGCCGCCGGGATTCCGGAAGAGTGTCGACCGATCCTTGCAGCTTGGGCGTCATCAGCAACTCACTCTCCCCACGTTTCACCAGAATTTCTGGGGTTTCTCCAGCCCTCAACCTTTTGAGCCTGGTCGACACTTCGTGAAATCCCTTCACCGGTTCATCATTCACCTTAAGAATGACATCCCCTGCCCGAATTCCAGCTTCATCCGCAGCAGAATCACGGACCACTCCAAAGATTTGCACTCCCTCTCCAAGATATCTGGCATCAAGTTGAACCCCTAAAAAACCTTGATCAGCCGCACGAAGACTCCTTGCCGCTACACTCTTCACTCCGATTCCTTGCGCCTCACCGTCAGGCCGGACAGCCGCTAGAAACGAACCTTCCAAAAGATCACTGCCATCACTCCAATCGGCTGCCGGTGCCCTCAAACCTTTGACAAGTGCCACTACCAGATCCTGTTCAGGGTAAGCCGCAATCATCTCCAAAGGGATGGCCACCTTATCGCGGGAAAGGACCACAAGCCGCGGCCGATTTCCCACTTCGCTCAACTTGGCTAAAATCATCTCGTCGCCAAGTGAGACCCCGTAGGCAATGCGCTGCTTTCCCGAGTATACCGGATAAACAACTTCGCTGGCCTTAGCGGTAATCGCCCGGACAACCTTGAAAATATCCAGAGCTTGCCTGTCTGTGATTGCGGAATCCTTTTTAGGAATCTCGGGCGGAAGAATCTGCCCCCACCCCGCATAAATGGAGAGAAAAAATACTACGATCGTTTTCATATTCGGGATTATTCTTAACGACGGCTTCGACGATATATTTGGGCGCGACTTGTCAACTTCAGAGAAAGATCAACCATCACCCCATCCCGCTTTACCGATAGGCTGACTTGGTCACCGGGAGCGAAATCGATCAAGACCTCACCCAAATCCTTCAAATTCTTCACTTCCTCGTGATTGAGAGACACAATGACGTCGCCACCACGCAAACCCGCTACTTCCCCGGGCGAACCGGGCGTCACGGATTCCACATCCAACTTCCCACTTCGAGCATCCAGCATCACCCCAATGGCAGGACTGTTGGCGGCATCAAAACCGCCCCCCAACCGGCCCCAGGAATCTCCTCGGAGCATCTTCGCCCATGACTTTTTGAACCCCGTAATGCCGGCGTGATTATTTACCGCCCTTTCATGGGCGTTGATGTGGGAGTGGATTCCGATCACCTTCCCTTCGAGATCAAAGAGCGGTCCCCCACTGTCTCCGCCAACCACTGTACAGTCCGTCGTGATGAAACCGGTTCGCCCCTTGGTCATCACACGTCCAAATCGCACCGGAGGCCGCCGGGTGGGATCATACCCTTTTGGATGCCCCATCGCCACGACCAGATCCCCCGTCGTCAAGGGGGCCGAGTCTCCAATCCCGACAAAAGGCCACGGTCCTGCACCAACCATCTGCGCCATCGCGGCATCCCTGCTGTAATTTGCCCCCAGGACCTTCGCACGCTCTTCCCTCCCATCGGGGAAAATTACTGTCATTTCCCGGCTGCCATCCACCACATGGGCGGCGGTGAGAATCAACCCGTCCGGAGAAACGATAACGCCACTTCCAGATGCCCCGATTTTGGGAGAAACCAAAGAAACCGTGGCCGGAGTCGCCTCAAGCACGACCTTCTGCATTTTCTCCTCAATCGCCTGGAGATCACTCAAACTGGTGATCCGGGGAGCAGCTTGGGCGGTGACCACTCCCAGAATTACTAATAAGGTGAAAATTTGTTTCATCGCTTTAGCATCGTCATCCAAAGGTCCCTTTGTTTTGGAATTGTGCAAGTTCGCCTGTAATTTCTTTTCCGGAAAAGTCCGGCCTTGGACTTCGTTATACAAGGCATAGACTTCCCCCCAGATGCCCGCCCAAAAAAAGGACTCCAAGAAAAAAGGTTCCGGCAAGAGCTCAGAGTTTGCCGCCCGGCACTTCTTTCTTTCTCCATTCATCCTTATCGGCTGGATGACTCGAAACTTGGCCCCGTTCGTCAAATGGCCCCTGAGATTGGGACTTTCAGCAGGGTTTGTCGGTCTCAGCACCCTTCTGCTCGCCGCCATATTCTATTATGTCATGGCCTCCACTTACGATCTTGACGAGGTCGCCAAAATGCCAGCTCGCACTGAGATTTTGGATCGCCACGGCAACATCCTCAAAAACACCAAAGGACAGGAAATCGGCTTTCTTCATGGGAAAAACCGCCACCTGATCAAATACGGGGATGTCTCTCCCCTATTCGTCAAAGCTCTCATCTCAAGGGAAGATGGTCGCTTCCGTGACCACGGGGCAGTGGATTTCCGTGGTATCGCCCGCTCCATTCAACGAGCTGTCACCAGAGGAAAGGCCGAGGGAGCCTCAACCATCACGATGCAGCTTGCTCGAAATTCATATGGCTTGAAGAAACCGGGTCACGGGCCCCTCATGAGCCTTCACCGCAAGGCCCTCGAAATCGCCATCGCCTTTCGAATCGAATCCCGCTTCAGCAAAGATGAGATCCTGGAGCATTACATGAATCGCATTTTCTGGGGCGGTTCAATTATGGGAATCGAATCTGCCTCTCGCACCTACTTTGCCAAATCAGCTCATGATCTTGACCTCTCCGAATCAGCACTCCTGGCCGGCATTATTCGGGCTCCCAACGCATTCTCTCCTTTTCAGGATCTCGATGCCGCCAAGTTCGAGCGGGATACCGTTCTTGATCGCATGGTCTATTTCGGTCACCTCGCGGAAGACGAAGCCGAAGCCGCCAAGGCCACCAGACTCAACATCCCGAATGCTTCGGAACGAATCATTCAAGGCACTTATGCGCTGGATGCCATTCGCCGCGACCTTGAACAAATTCTAGAGCGTGAAAACATTAAGGACGGAGGACTCATCATCCACACGACCCTCGATCCCAATATCCAGGAAGCTGCAGAGCGCTCAATCGAAGCACGTCTAGCCTCGATCGAAAATACTCCGGGGTACCAGCATCAAAAAAGGGCCGACTGGGACGGGAAAGGATCACCGCAATACCTTCAAGGAGCAGCTGTCGTGATTGACAACGCAAGTGGAGGTGTCCTTGCTATTGTGGGAGGTCGTGATGCGAGCGAATCCCAATTCAATCGGGCACTTCAGTCCCACCGTCCATTGGGATCCATTTTCAAACCCTTCGTCTATCTCGCCGCAGTGCAAACGGGTTTCTCACTCAATGAATCGGTAGACGACGGTCGAATCAGGCCGGGTGAAATTTCCGGCGCTCCCCGGGACTGGTCTCCCACGAACTCTGATGGAAAATATTACGGGCAAGTGCGAGCCTACGATGCCTTGATAGGCTCCCGCAACACCTCCTCCATCCGGGTTGGCACGGTTGCCGGACTTGAGCGCGTCATTGAAACCGCCCGCATGGTGGGCTTTGATCACGATCGAATCGACCGGGTTCCCTCATCCTATCTTGGGTCTTGGGGAGCTACCACCGAAGAGGTCGCCAGCGCCTATTCCATCTTTCCCAATGGCGGTCGTCGATTCCGTCCCTACTACGTCACTGAAATTGAGGATCGTGATGGGCACACTCTTTGGAAGAACGGGCGTCTCTTTCATGAAGCCGCAACACCGTCGGCAGCCTGGGAGGTGTCCCGTGTTCTTGAACAGGTCAACAAAAGAGGAACCGGCCGTTCGATTCGGACACGTTTCGGATTCACCAATCCTTCGGGAGGCAAGACCGGCACCACCAACGATTATCAGGATGCCTGGTACGCCGGTTATACCTCCTCTCTCACTTGCGCGGTCTGGGTTGGTTTGGATACCCCTAAAAAGACCATCTCCGGGGGTGAAGGCGCCAGACTGGCCTTGCCTATTTGGGCTGACATCATGAAGACCGCCGACCGGTTACCCTCCTATAGCAATGGCCCGATCGGCCCAGCTGAGGCGGAGCGCGTCACTCCCGGAATTCCCATGGCTCTCCCCGTGGAGTAAATACCGATCTCGTCCCCACCGCCCCCCTGACCTCTTTTTTCGAACCCAATTTGCGATCCGGGACTATGGGCTAGCTCTTGTTTTATCTCTGGTTCTGGAACAGATTCGATCCATGGAATTTGACTATGATCTCATTGTGATCGGAGGCGGGAGTGGTGGCTATGCGGCGGCCAAGACCGCGGTGTCGCACAACCTCAAAGTTGCTGTCATCGAATCGGCAAAGGAATTGGGAGGACTTTGTATTCTCCGCGGTTGCATGCCAACCAAAGCTCTCATTGAGACATCCAACCGGATGAGAGCCATTAGAGAGGCCCGGGAATTTGGAATAACAGTTCCCGAACCCAAGCTCGATCTGGACGTACTAAGAGACAGGAAAAGTCGTCTAATCGAGGGATTTCAAGAGTGGCGTATCAAAGGTCTTGAGAAAGGAGATTTTGACCTGATTCGTGGAACCGCATCATTCAGCTCCCCAAACACGATCAGCGTCACCGGCACCGGAGAAATTTCAGCCAAGGCGTTTGTCATCGCCACCGGCTCGGATGAGCGTGTCCCCCCTTTGGAAGGCCTCCACGACACCCCCTTTTGGACAAGCGACGATATCGTAAACATCCCATCAGTCCCCGATAAGGTCGTTGTGGTGGGAACCGGAGCTGTCGGGATGGAATCAGCCCACCTATTTCAGGGTCTTGGTTCATCAGTGACGGTCATTTCACGCAGCAAACCACTCGTCTCGGGAGTGGAACCCGAAGTCTCCGAAGCAATGGAAAAACGGTGTAAGGATCTTGGGATCGACCTCATTTTTGGAAACGGTCTCAAATCTGCCAGCCATAGCAGTAGTGGCTTCAAGCTGACCTTGTCTAACGATGATGTGATCACATGCGATCAACTCATCATGGCAACTGGAAGAAAGCCTAATATCGACGGGCTGAATCTTCCCGCAGCCGGCTTCGAGGAAAAACTTTCGCGTATCGAGATCAACGATCACTGCCAGACCATAATTCCTCACATCTTTGCGGTTGGTGATTGCGCGAGTCCTCTGGCCGTCGTGCACCTCGCAGTAATGCAAGGCGAAGCCGCGGGAGAAAACATCGCCTCCTTACTCACCAACAAACCCTTAGAGGGAACGTGGGACCTCAACCTGAAAATATTCGGCATATTCACTGATCCCGAAATCGTCCAGGTGGGTTTAACCCTGCAAGAAGCGCAGACGGCTGGTTTTGACCCGGTCATCGCAAGCTATCGCTTCGATGATCAGGGAAAGGGCGAAATTGTGGGAGAAGAGCATGGGCTCGTTATGTTGATGTCCGATCGCAAAACTCGAAAAATTCTCGGAGCTTCGGGAATGGGCCCCCATGTCATCGACTATGCCCACACGATAGTCGTCGCTCTTGCCCAACACCTTACCGTTGATGAGTTCCTCAAAATCCCCTCCTATCACCCGACCTTGGGTGAAATCTGGACCTATGTGGCCGAAGAGCTTTCGGAAAAGCTTAACTAAATTGGAAAAATCGTTCCAAAAATGGTCGGGGCGACAGGATTCGAACCTGCGACCTCTTCACCCCCAGTGAAGCGCGCTACCAAGCTGCGCTACGCCCCGACATGCCGAACGGCGGGCTGGTTTTTGCCAGAGAATCGAGAATTGGCAAGCATCTAATTTCCTGCCATTTCAAATACAGTCAAATGTCTCACCCAACCAAAGTCGCCATCGTCGGAGCCAGCGGATATACCGGCCTCGAACTTCTCAAAATCCTCTTCTGCCACCCCAACGTGGAAGTCGTAGCCATCACCTCACGCGCAAATGCCGGCGAATCGGTATCGACTCTCTTCCCGCGCTTTCAGGATCACCCTGGAACCAATCTCACGTTCATTGAGCCGAATATGGACACGATCGCCTCGACGGGCGCTGAAGTTGCCTTTCTCGCCCTCCCCCATGGCGCCGCTGCTCCGTTCGCCCGAGAACTTCTCAACCTTGGAATCAAAGTAATCGATCTCAGCGCAGACTTTCGCTTGGAAGACCCTGAGGTTTACGCCGATTTCTACGATCATCCTCACCCCGCGCCAGAATTGTTAAAAGAAGCCGTATTCGGCCTACCCGAGGTTCACGGCGATCAAATCAAAGGAGCTAAACTGATCGCATCTCCGGGGTGCTATCCGACTTCAATCATGTTGCCGCTGATCCCGCTTCTCCGGGAGAACCTCATCGAAATGTCCTCAATCACGATATCTTCGATGAGTGGCGTGAGCGGCGCCGGTCGTAATGCGAGCATTCCTCTCATTTTTGCCGAATGCAACGAGAGTGTCCGATCCTATGGACTGCCCAGACACCGCCATCTTTCCGAAATTGAACAGGAGCTTGGAAAAGCTGCTGGCGAACAAATCACGGTCTGCTTTGTTCCCCACCTCATTCCGGTGACAGCTGGAATCTGCACCACTATTTTTGCTACGCTCAAGGGCACCGGCGATGAAGTTAACTCGGCACTCCAGAAAGCCTACCAAAAGGCCCCATTTGTGAGACTACGCGGAGAGGGCGTCTCTCCCGACACCAAACACGTGGTGGGCACCAACTATCTTGATATTGGCTGGCACTTTGATCGCAGAACCGGAAGGATCATCCTTCAAAGCGCAGAGGATAATCTTGGGAAGGGGGCCGCAGGTCAGGCCGTCCAGAGTTTCAACCTTTTGGTTGGAAATAGGGAAACTGACGGGTTGCAAAGACTCTAGAAACCGCACACATTTTTCTTTCTCGATGGATCGTCCCTACAAACGCATCAAAGGTGGAATTTGTGCTGCAAAAGGCTTTTTAAGCAACGCTGTATCCTGCGGCATTAAAAATCCGGATTCAGATCGACTTGATCTTGCACTCATTGCTTCCGAATTCCCCTGCGTTTCCGCCGGAGCGTTCACCACCAATCGTGTAAAAGCGGCTCCGGTTCGCATGACTCAGAGTCATTTGCGAGCCAATCCTATCCGCGCAATCATCACAAACAGTGGAAATGCGAATGCCTGCACCGGACCGGATGGCATGTCCGACGCCCGGATCATGGCTAGGTCCACCGCAAAATTGCTAAACCTAAAGCAACGGGAAGTTGCTGTCGGATCAACAGGCGTGATCGGCATTCCCCTTCCGATGATGAGAATCGAGCCAAAATTTGAGGAGTTGGTTTCTGGACTCTCGCCTAACAAGGGTAACGAATTCGCTCGTGCCATCATCACCAGTGATACCATCGAGAAGGAGACCGCAATCTCAGTGGAATTGGGGGGTCAAAGGGTCCGGATCGGAGGCTGCGCCAAGGGAGCCGGAATGATCAATCCCAACATGGCCACCATGCTCTGCTACATCACTACCGATGCAAACGTTGGACCAGCTTGTCTTACGCGCTCCGTTCAGGATGCGGTTCAGAATACGTTTAACCGAATCACGATTGATGGAGATACCAGCACGAATGACACGGTTTTGGTTCTCGCCAACGGCGCCGCTGGCAACAAACCCATTCGGCTAAGAACCCGGGACTGTCAGGATTTCTCACATGCATTGGAGTTCGTGATGAACAAGCTCGCGAAGGCAATCGTTCGCGATGGTGAGCGGGTCACTAAATTCGTCAAGGTCCTGGTGAAGGGTGCCAGAACGAATCACGACGCAAAGAAGGTCGCAGAAGCAGTTTCCAACTCCTCTCTGGTCAAAGCATCATGGAATGGTGAAGACCCCAATTGGGGCCGGATCATTCATGCTGTCGGCTACTCGGGCGCCAGCATCAGGGAGGAGCTTATCGATATCAGCTTCGATAAGAAAATCGCCTGTTCGGGCGGACTGCAGTCCAAGGTCAACCCCGAGGTCCTCCGCAGTATCGTAAGAAAGAGCGAATTTACCGTAACAATCGACCTGGGCCGGGGTGATGGCTCCTATCATGTCTATACCTCCGATCTCTCTCCGGAGTATGTTGACTTCAACCGATCCGAATATGCTTATTGGAAGCAGGCCCAAAAAGACGGGGCCTTCAAGACCTCATAGCTTTGTTCGAAAACGGGTTCGTTACCGGGCACCAATAAACGGCAAATAAAAACCCCGGTGGAAATTATTCCAACCGGGGTTGCTAAAGGATTGAAGGAACCTTCTAGGAGAAGATTTCGGTGATCGGCTTTCCAAGGTCTGCTTCGGCACCTCCCATGCGGAACGGGCGGCCACTTGGAGAACTCACAACCTGGGAGTGATCAATGCCAAGTGCGTAAGCGATCGTTGCATTGAAATCCTGGACAGTGACGCCCTTGTCTGCGACCCGGGCTCCATTTTTGTCCGAGCTTCCATACTTGGTGCCACCCTTGATGCCACCACCTGCCATGACAGCAGAGAAACATGCCGGGTGGTGATCCCGACCGCTGTTGTGCTCTTCCACAATGCGTGGAGTCCGTCCAAATTCAGTTCCGATGACCACCAATGTCGAATCAAGCATTCCACGCTCATCGAGGTCCTTCACCAGTTGCGCGAAGCCGCGGTCAAGAATCGCAGCCCGGCCTTCAACAGCGTTGAAGTTATCATAGTGAGTGTCCCATCCACCGAGAGATACCTCGACAAATCGCACTCCGGATTCAACGAGACGGCGGGCGAGAAGACATCCCTGCCCGAAACGATCCTTGCCATAGGCATCACGAACTTTGGAAGGCTCGGCATTGATATCGAACGCCTCCAAATCCTCGCTCTGCATCAGCTTGACCGCCTCTTCATAAAGAGAGTCATAAGCCTTAACATCAGGAGTCTTGTATCGTTCGGTGAATTGACGATTGAGAGCATCAGCAACCGCAAGGCGGTGCTTGAAATCTTCCTCACTCACCGTTCCAGCCATTTCTGAGTTTTTCAGCCCTTCATCAGGGCGACCAAGCGGAACACCGCCAAATTCGGCGCCAAAGAATCCCGGGGACGAAACCTTGGGACTCGTGTTCGCGGTTACAAATCCGGGAAGCGTCGTATTCTTACGACCTTTCATCCGAACCACCCACGATCCGATCGCCGGATGGACAATCGTTCCTCGAGGTGAGTAGCTACGATGAAGAAGATACTGACCTTGCTCATGGGCTCCCTGGCGCGAAGTCATTGAATTGATGACACACATCCGGTCGGCTACTCCCGCCGTCTTGGGCAGGTATTGGGAGAGTTGGAAGTCACCGCTGGTAGCGATCGCCTCAACTGGACCCTGCACTTCTTTGTTGGTTGGTTTGACATCAAAGGTATCCAGATGGCTCATCCCTCCCCCCATATTGAGGAAAATAACGTGCTCCGCAGTTTTGGCCCGCGCAGCCACGCTCTTGGCGCCAAGTGATCCGGTGAGACTAGCTCCGAGCATCGGAGCCACAGTGACACCAAGATAGGTGTGCGCCGAGTTGATCAAAAACTGGCGGCGGCCGACTTCATCGGCTCTGAGTAGTTGTGATTTATCCATTGTGTTAAAGGTTGGTGGTTGGTGTGAATGGTTTACTGAATGAACATAAACTCATGAGTGGAAAGCAGAGCGGAAACCAGATTGCGATAGCTGTCTTTGCTTCCGTCAATCACGTCTCGCATGAGCATGTTCATTTCCGCATCCGAAGGGGCGCGACTTAAAATGGCATAGTAGAGATACCTCACCTTATCCCCGTCTGTTGATCCTTCTTCAAGAGCATTGTAGACAGCGGCTCCGTTGTTGCTCACGACCAGCTTCTCAACATGACCATTCATGATCTCAAGCACCTGAGACATGTTGGCTTCACGGGTGGCACCATCCACCAGTTCTCGATCAGATTGACCAAACTCCCGAAGGAAATGACCTACCGGAGCGGGAGCTCTCAGTTCGGATGCCCGGGCAATACCATTGGCGGGTCCGGGGCGCTCCTTCCGCGCCATCATCATCATGTCACTTGATGCGTTGGAATCATTTTCCATCAGCTGAGTCATGAAATTCTCAGCATACTCCCTATAAGCCTTGGGCTTACTGATGGACATCACTTCACGCGCGAGCTCGGACATGCTCTTTTTGCCAACGAGAACGGGCTTTCCATTGTAATAAATGTGATCGTTGAACGAACGCTTTGCCAATTTATCAGGCTCTTCTGCAATAAGAGTCACCAAGCTGTCCCAAAGTTGCTCAGCACTCATACGCTGCAACTGTCGGCCATTGAACGCCTGAGGCACTCCTACATCAAATGCCTTTGGATTGGCCGCGAACTGGAATGTCCGCGTTCCCAATAGAACCTGCTGGAAAGCCTTAAGATCGTAGTCCAGATCGACCATGAGGCGTTTCAGATAGCGGACCAGCCCAGGGGACAAAGTCTTATCCTCGGCAACAAACTCATCAACAGGGTAAGTGATTGGACTTCCCATGACGCGCTCCCACATCCGGTTCACAATCACATAGTCGAAGTTGTCGTTCTTGCGAGTCATCCACTCGGCAAACTTTTTGCGTGACCCTTCCGTCTCACGTCGTGCTGAAGTGCTAATGCGCTGTCCGAAATGCGTTTTTCCTCCGACCATCTCACCGGGATCACCATCCCGATACTGGTAGTCACGGGGAAGTGCAATCCGGCCTTCGCTGTCATCAGCGAGAGTGAGATAATGAATGTTATCCCTCATCCAATACATGACGCCACCCAGCTTGGATCGACGAAAATCAGGATCGTCGATCATCCTTACTGTTTCGCCCCAAACACGGGGGTTAATCTCACGTTGTCCGCTGGTGAAAGCTGCGAACTGGTAAAAATCCATACGTTCCCACTTGTTGGTCGGGCTGTCATGGCACTGGGCACATTCCAGACGCTCACCGGTGAAAATCTGCATTGTCACGGCGAGGTTGTCCAACGGCATCCCCTTATCGCGAACGTAGTATCCGACTGCTCCATTCCCCTTTTCCCAGGCAATCCCGGAAGCTGAAACCAAGTCTCTGGTGAACTGGTCCCACGGCTTGTTCTCAGCGACAGAGTTGTGGATAAACCGAACATAAGGAACAAATGACTCAGCTCCATTGGCGCGTCCCTCATCCTGAATTCGGAGAAGATCCATCACATAATTTTGCATGTGACTGCGGTATCCGTCCGTCGAAAGTAAATAACGGGTCAGCATCTCGCGCTTGTTGGCATCGTCAATTTCCAGAAAATTCTGAGCCTCTTTGAGAGTAGGAATCCGCCCATTTGCAACAAGGAAACTCCGACGCAGGAATGTCGCATCATCAACAACCTCGGGAACGGACAGTTTTTTGCTCTTAAAAATCTCTGCTACGAACTTATCAACCTCATACGAGGCTTTCTTAAGGGCTTCGGGAGACTTGTTTTTATTCTCGGCGGCAACACCGGAGGCAACTAGCCCGCCTAGGATGGCGATTGCTACAAATTTGGACTTTATCGGGAACATGGGACGTGTAGGTGGTTAAATTCCTTGGGGAATTTCACCTAAGTTACCTTTTTTTCACCCCCGTTGTCAAACTGGTAAATCTTGGCGGAAAAATCGACTTGTCGTCATCAATCGGAGAGCCAGTCTACGTTCATGGCTCCGAACACACTGGCAATCTGCTTGATCGTCGCTCTCATTCTCCTCTGGAAGATCGACTTCATTGCTACGATCTTGACTCTCAAGAACCTAAAACCTTCTCTCCCTGCTGAATTTCAAGGTGTCTGGGATGATGAGCGTTACGCCAAATCCCAAGCGTATGAGCGCGCCCAAGCTCAATTCGGGATTTTCTCCTCCATTTCCAGTCTGACCGCTTTCCTTGTTTTTTGGTTTCTTGGCGGGTTCGGTTGGGTGGACGGAATTTCCCAATCATTCGCATTTCAGGAAATTGGAACGGGAATTACGTTTATTGGCATCATTTATCTGGCCAGTTGGCTTCTGGGCCTCCCCTTTGACTACTACAGAACATTTGTCCTTGAGGAAAGATTCGGATTCAACAAGACAACGATCGGCACCTTCGTTTCGGATCAGATCAAGGGGCTTATTCTTGCCGCGGTTCTGGGGCTACCGCTGATGGCGCTAATTTTGTGGATATTCAGCTCGGTCGAGAATGCATGGCTGTGGGCTTGGGTTTCTGTCACGGGGATTTCTCTTCTTCTCACCTATCTGGCCCCATCCATCATCCTCCCCTTGTTCAATAAGTTCACTCCTCTCGAAGATGGCGAACTTTCCCGGTCGATTCAAACCATGGCCAGGAAGTGCGAGTTCCCTCTCACCGAAATTTCCATCATGGACGGGTCAAAGCGATCAGCTAAGGCCAATGCCTTCTTCACAGGTTTCGGAAAGCGCAAAAAAATCGCCCTCTACGATACTCTTGTCGAAAACCAGACCACGGATGAGCTGGTTGGAGTTCTGGCCCATGAAATTGGCCATTTTAAAAAGAAACACATCGTCCAGCGCCTTATCCTCTCAATTGCCCAGACAGCAGCCATGTTCTACCTCCTGGGTCTTGCAACCAACCCGGATAATGCCTTTGGTGAACAACTCTACCAAGCCTTTGGAGTGACCCCCTCATACGCCGCAGGGCTTGTTTTCTTTATGATTATCTTCAAGCCGGTCTCCCGCATTATTTCAATCCTCATGAACATTCTTTCCCGGAAGCATGAATTTGAAGCTGACGCCTATGCCGCTGATGCCCAAGGAACCCCCGAGCATTTGATCAACGCCCTGAAAAAACTCTCTGCTGATAACCTTTCCAATCTGACTCCGCATCCACTTGAAGTCTTCCTCGATCACTCTCACCCACCGGTGTTGGTGAGAATCGAAGCACTCAGGGGTCGCCATCCTCAAGTCTAAGCGTTTCAAAACTCGCCCTCATTTTCTGAAAAAGCGGACTCGGGACGCCAAACGTCCGATCTCCCGCCCGTGTTGCCCATTGGACATGCCGGGTGCTGCTTGAAAGCCAGATCCCGTCACTGGTATCAACGTCGCCCGGAGTAAGCGAAACCTCCTCGATCGGTATATTATTCGATTTCAAGATCCCGATGAGCAGTTGTCTGGTCACCCCCGCCAGACAACCGTCCGACAAAGGAGGTGTTTTTACCACGCCTCCGTCTTCGATAAAAATGTTGGATGTCGCGCCCTCGCAGAGATTCCCCTTTTCGTTAAATAAGAGAACCTCGTCCCATCCCAAATTCCTGCCTTTCGTCATGGCCAGGATGTGATGCGCATAGGAAAGCGATTTCACTCCACTCAATTGATTTGCAGAATCAACGGTCTCCTCAGAAAGACCGACTTCCACACATTCCGGATATTCCACAAAAGGAGTCGTGGTAATAAGACAAACCGGAGCACCCTTCTTCGAAACCCCAGGCCCACCTGCCCCCCCGGTGAGCGTGATTCTCATTCTCGCAGAATCAAATTCATTTGCTTCTAAAACTGCGATCGCCCCCTCTTTCAAAAAGCCTTCATCCGGAGCCCTGATCCCCATGACTTGGGCACCTTGACACAGGCGCTCGAAATGCCTGGTCCATGCGAAAGGGCAACCTCGTTCCACAATTAGGGTTTCGAACACTCCCACCCCCAACGTTAAGCCCGTATCGAACGGAGAGATTCTAACCTCTTCTTCTGCCAACAACTCACCATTCTGCCAGACAATCATTGCCGGGATCATTCTAAAATCCACTCACCCCCGCAATCGCGAACTCCTCCCCACTTTACCGACCGGTCTTCTTGCCTTTACAATGTCCCCCTGCAATCTTCCGTCATGAAGGAATTGAAGGATGGCATCCGCTCACTCGTGCGTATCGATTTCAACGGAAATGTTCACAAGCAATTCCGGGGTACCGATGCCGACAAGCGCTTCGCCAACGAGGTAAAGGTCCTCAAAGTGTTGGAAGAACGGGGGTGCGAAAACGTCCCGACCCTGATCAGCTTCGATGAAGAGACCCTCACCATCGTCACCACAAGCTGTGGAGCTCCTGCACCCATGCTCACCCAGGAGAAGGCTACCGCTCTATTTGATGAGCTTGAGGAGCGCTACGGGATCCGACATGACGATCCCGAACCACGGAATGTCACCTACTCCACCAGACTCGGACGCTTCTGCCTCATCGATTTTGAACTCGCCGAAATCCTTCCCGAGCCACAGTCACAACATCAGACCACCAATATCTGGAGAGCCAACTGGCAATCTCTTACTGTTCAGGGAAATGGACACGAGGGCAATGATGACTCCTCTCTCGTGCTTGGCGTCCATCCGGGAGGTGCCGACCTTCTTGAGAGATCGGGAGAGGCTCTTCTCGACCCGGAGCATCTCGTCCTCGCGGTTTCCGATGGCATGGGTGGTCGGCAGGCTGGTGAATTCGCCTCTCGCCTGATCGTCAATTATGTCCGCCGCCAGGCCAAAGAGCTCTACAAAGGCCTCACCACGGGTGGGAACGTCGACGAGCTTCTCGGTGATCTCCTTAAGAACGCCCATGAAGGTCTCGTTAAAATGATGGCCGAGGGTGAAAACACTCACGGCATGGGCGCTACCCTTACTCTTGCCTGGATCACTCCTGAAACTCTCCACTGGGGTCATGTCGGAGATTCCCGCCTCTACTTCTCCTCCGAAAATGAGGTGACCCAACTCACCAAAGACGACTGCGTTGCCTGGCACCAATACCAAGCGGGACAGCTCAACGAATATCAATATCGTAATCACCCCCGGCGCTCCGCACTCACCGAGGTCCTCGGTGGAAGAGGCTCGAACATCTTCCCCCAAACAGGTTCCCTGCCCCTAAACAAAGGAGGCCGCCTCCTTCTTTGTTCGGACGGACTTGTCGACGGCCTCTCCGACAGGAGAATCTCTGATGAATTGAAAGAACCAGGGAATTCCAAAGGCATTGCCCAATCTCTGATGAAGCGTTCGCGGGAAAATGCCCAACGGGATGATACAACCCTTATTGTTGCCGACCTCGCCCCCGTCTAAGTTTTCTTCCTGCCCCAAATTTTGAAATTTGGCACGCCAGTTGCTCCACTTTGTCGGATAACCCCACAATATGGTATTGCCAGAACCTCGATTCTTGTCGAGTCTCCGGCCTTCCACCGCTTGGGGGATTATTTCCAAGCAACCAATCAGACAAATGGCTAAATACCGACTCGATTACATCTGGCTGGACGGCTACACGCCCGTTCCAAATCTCCGCACCAAGTGCTGCATCAAAGAATTTGATGATTTCCCAACCCTGGAGCAACTCCCTGAGTGGGGTTTTGATGGCTCCTCTACCCAGCAAGCTGAAGGCGGCGATTCCGACTGCGTGCTCAAGCCCGTAGCCCTCTATCCTGACGGTACCCGTGAAAACGGAATTCTCGTCATGTGTGAAGTGATGCTTCCCGACGGCTCTCCCCATCCCTCAAATTCCCGTGCCGACATCCTCGACGATGAGAATGCCTGGTTTGGCTTTGAGCAGGAATACTTCCTCGAAAAAGACGGCCAAATCCTTGGTTTCCCCAAAGGTGGATATCCCGCGCCTCAGGGCACTTACTACTGCGGAGTGGGTTATAAGAACGTCGGAGACATTGGCCGCGCCATTGTCGACGAGCACCTCGACCTTTGTCTCTACGCTGGCATCAATCACGAAGGCATCAACGCCGAAGTGGCCATGGGCCAGTGGGAATTCCAGGTCTTCGGTAAGGGCTCCAAGCGTGCCGCTGACCAAATCTGGGTCGCTCGCTTCCTCCTTGAACGCCTTTGCGAAGAATACGCCGTGAACGTCAACTACCACTGCAAGCCCCTTAAGGGTGACTGGAATGGTTCCGGCATGCACTGCAACTTCTCCACCCAGAAGCTGCGTGAAGAGGGCGGCAAGGAATACTTCGACAAGCTCATGGCCCAGTTCGAAAAGAACACCATGGAGCACATCGCTGTTTACGGACCCGATAACGATCAGCGCCTTACCGGCCTCCACGAGACACAGTCGATCGACAAATTCTCTTGGGGAATCGCCGACCGGGGTGCATCCATCCGCGTTCCTCACTCCTTTGCGAAGAACGATTGGAAAGGATACCTCGAAGATCGCCGTCCAAACTCACAGGGCGATCCCTACGCCATCGCTTCCCGCGTCCTCAAGACGATCGAAGAAGTCGGCTAGGTCAGCTACCGACCCAAACTTTCAAAACGGTCTTCGGTTCCCCGAAGGCCGTTTTTTTACGTTTAAGAAAGTAGCGACTTCGCCATCTCTCTGGCTTGATCCCCACCTCCACCGAGCATTCTTACCAATTCGTCAACCCGCCCCTCACCACTCACCTCTGTGAGTGAGGAGATCGAACGCCCGCCTTCAACCCGCTTTTCAACGACAAAATGTTGATGGGCCACGGCTGCCACTTGAGGGAAGTGGGTAATCGAAACGACCTGGTGTCGCTGCCCCAGACTGGCCATTTTTTCACCTACCGCCCGGGCAATTTCACCACCCACATTCGCATCGATCTCGTCAAAGACCATCAACGGTGTCCGGTCCTGATCGGCCAGGGCATTCTTCACCGCCAACATCACCCTGGAAATTTCCCCACTGGAAGCGACTTGTCGCAGAGGCTTGAGGGGTTCACCCGGATTGGGCCCGAAAAGATACTCCGCACTTTCCAGCCCCCACCCACCGGGCTCATCACGCGCGATAAGCTGAACTTCAAACTCCGCCTGCTTAAAACCGAGATCAACCAGATGGGAGCGGATCTCCGCAGCCAGCGCTGGCGCCGCCTTCTTCCGCTTGCCAGTAAGTTTGCGTGCAGCCGCCCTCACCCCTTTCCCGGCAGCATCAGCGGCTTCCTTCAAGCTGGACAGCCACCCTTCCCTATTCTCCGAGCTCTCCAGTCTCACCCGAGCCTCGGCACCATGTTCGATCGCGTCTTCAATGGTCGGCCCATACTTTCGTTTGATCGTCTCAAGAAGGTTGTATCGTTCTTCAACTTCCCGCCCTTCCTGAGGATCGATATCCAGATCATCCAGATAATCGGCCAGGCTTCGTTCTAGCTCTTGCATCTGCGTCGTAGCAGATTCGACCTCCTCACTAAGATCACCCATTGCAGGATCAATTTTCGCCAGCTCATGCACTGCTCGAAGTAGCTCTTCGAGACCTGGGGAAACCTGCTCACTCACCAAATTGGAAGCCTTCCCCGCTATTTCCATCAATCGGCTGGCATTATTGGTTCGGCGAAATCTCTCTTCCAGCTCTTCTTCCTCTCCTGCTTTAAGATCGGCAGATTCAATTTCTTCCACTTGAAATTTTAAAAGCTCCTTCTCCTGCTCCCCCACCTCCCGTTGCGACTTAGCCTCCTCATACTCCTCAACAGCATCCCGCCATTTGGACCACATCTCCCGATAAGCCCTCATCTGATCCGAGGCTCCCGCATAAGCATCGAGCATCGCAATCTGCCTTTCCGATGAAAGCAACGACTGATGATCGTGCGGGCCATGAAGATCCACCAAATGACTCCCCAGCTTTTTCAACACCCCCAGCGTCGCGGCACAGTTGTTCACAAATTGCTTGTTACTCTTTGCTCCAATCGTTCGACGGATGATCAAAACTTCGCCATCACATTCATCCAGCCCCGCATCTTCCAGAATTTCATTGATCAATCTGGTCTCGGAAAGCTCAAATATCGATTCAACCGTGCATTGATCCTCTCCCGTCCTAATAAGTCCTTTGGCCGCCCGCTCACCCAGAATGAGTTTGAGGGCACCTACGATAACCGATTTACCGGCACCAGTCTCCCCGGTTACTCCGACGAGGCCGCCTCCAAGCTCCCATACAAGGTGATCAACAAGGGCGAGGTTACGAATCTTAAGCAGCGTGAGCATTCCTTTTTGCGATGTGCTCGGGATTATGTCACCCTTCCCACCGCTTGCAACCATGAGCGAATCTTTCCCCACCATGCGCTTTCGCTTCCTTGGAACTTCAACCTCGGTGGGCGTCCCTGTAATCGGCTGCATCTGCGATAACTGCACTTCACCCGACCCCAGGGACAACCGGACCCGCAGCTCGGGTTTTCTGGAGGGCCCCTTCGGAAAAATACTCATCGATAGCGGCCCCGACCTGCGAGAGCAGGCTCTTCGGGAGAAGATAAGCTCTATCGACGCCGTTATTTACACCCATGCCCATATCGATCACGTTGCAGGATTTGACGAGCTCCGTGCCTTCTGTTGGCGGCGTGAGGACCTCCTTCCTTTACATGGCTCGCAGGAAACTCTCACAGCGTTAAAGCAGATGTATCCTTGGGCATTCACCTCGGAAAAAATCTATCCAGGCTACGTGCGGCCAGCCCCCATCGCCTTCGAGGAATCTTTTCGAATGAACGAGCTCCTGATCACCCCGATCGAAGTCGATCACGGAAACGTGCGCACTCACGGATTTCGTTTCGATTTTCCAGGTTGTGAATCGCTGGCCTACATTTCAGACGTCAAATCCATTCCCTCTCAATCGCTTGAGCTCCTTGCTGGCGTTGACATTCTCGCAATCGACACCCTGCGCGAAAGTCACCACCACACCCACATGTCACTCTCAGAGGCACTCGCTACGATCGACTACCTGAAGCCCAAAAAAAGCTATCTTACCCATATCTCCCACGAGATCGATTGCAGGCAGGTGGCAAAATCCCTCCCCGCCAACGTTGAATTCGCCTACGATGGGCTCACCCTCGATCTCAACCACACCCCCACTCTCTGCTTATGATTCGCTCCCTCATCTTCCTCATTTTTGCATCATCGGTCTTTGCGAATCCCGCCCCTCTTCTTCCCGGACACGTTGGCATCGTCTATAACTCCTCGTCTCCCGAGTCCAAAGACTTGGCCGAATTCTACGCCCTAAACCGGATGATTCCCCCGGAGAACCTCATCGGCATCCCCATGCCGATGGAAGAGACCATTGGCCGTGATGAATTCAACCGCTCGATCCGCGACCCTCTCCGTGCCGAGTTTAAGAAACGCAATTGGTGGACCATGGGGAATGATCAAAATGGGAATCCTGTGCCCATTCGCTCCGTTGTTCGATGTCTGGCGCTCATGCGCGGCGTCCCCCTTCGCATCAACCGGATCGAAACCCCAGCTTCCGAAGCCACCTCGCAAGCACCCTTCAAACCCAACAATGAAGCTGCGGTCGACTCGGAACTCGCGCTGCTCGGCGTTCCGAACCTTCCCATTGGTGGCCCCCTCAATAACAACTACTACCAAAAAGACATCCCCTTCATTCAGCTCCCCCAACAGTATCAACTGCTCGTCGGTCGAATCGACGCGAAGGACACCACCACTTGTAAGCGCATGATTCTCGATGCCATCGATGTCGAAAAAGAAGGTCTCTGGGGGCGCACCTATATCGACTTCGCCCGTAAAGGCGGTGCTTTTTCAGTCGGAGATGAATGGCTCGAAGCCATCACCAAACGATCCATGACCGCTGGTTTTCCGGTAGTCACCGAACGGAGTAAAGACACCTTTGTGAGCCACTACCCGATGGGCGACGCCGCAGTTTACTTTGGGTGGTATACCTTCCATCGCAATGGCCCCTTCCTCGATCCCGGGATGAAGTTTCGAAAAGGAGCGGTCGCTGTCCATCTTCACTCGCTGAGCGCCGGACAGATGCGCGACCCCTCCGTGAACTGGTCGGCCGCCCTCCTTGACCGGGGAGCTGCGGCCACCTTGGGTAACACCTGGGAACCTTATCTCCAGGTTTCCCACAACTTCGACATCTTTCATGACCGCCTCATGAAAGGTTACTCAATCGTCGAATCTGCGGGCATGGCCATGAACGCACTCTCCTGGCAAAACATTGTCATCGGCGATCCTCTCTATCGCCCATTCAAGGTCCTCACCGAAAGACCGTCCGACCTCACGTCGTCACGGGACTACAAGGCCTTGAGACTTGCCCACACACAATGGCCCGATCCTGCCGAACTCACCACCAAGCTTCGTGGCGCAGCCGCCCGGATGAAAAGCGGCATCATCTACGAAGCGGTGGGATTTGGTCTCCTGGAATCAGGACAATACGCCGAAGCCTCCGCCTTCTTTGAATCCGCCAAAACGAACTACCCCTCACGCTTTGACCAACTGCGACAGACCCTCAATCAAGTCGAAGTGGATCGCAGACGGGGTGAGACGGTAAAGGCCATCAGCCAACTGCAGGTCGCCAAAGCCAGATATAAGGACCTCCCCCAAGTCAAAGCCGTCGACGCACTTCTCGTAATTCTCGATCCCCCGGCACCACCGCCAACCAACGCCAAAAAGAAATAGATTCGACCAGTGGACTACCGGCAATTGCTCAATGCGATCAATGATATCCCCGACACTCTCAATGAGTGCTCTCCCCGGGTTTCGTTTGACGAGATCGAAGTCCAGTCCCGTTGGTTCGCAGGATACTTCCCTGATACCCACCAAGCCAACACAGGACAACGAATCCGAATCATCTCTCCCGGGGAATGGAATCGCGGTGCCGGTCCCGACTTCCTCAACGCCGTAATCGAGATTGATGGCGAACAACATCAGGGGCCTGTCGAACTCGACATCGCTTCGCGCAATTGGGACCTCCACGGGCACTCCACCAATTCGAATTTCAATCAGGTGATCCTTCATGTCGTCCTCCATGATGACGGCCCCACCTATTTCACCAAAACCTCCTTGTTTCGCGAAATCTCGCGTATTTGCCTTAGCAGGGAAAGCGTCAACATTGCCCTCGGGCAGCCCCGCCTCACCCAAGCCCTTGCACGTCCCGGACGCTGCCTGCGCCCGCTCAGTCAACTCGCCTCTGACGCAGTCGAGCGCTTGCTCGAAGAAGCAGCCCGGCATCGCGCCGGACAAAAAGCAGCCCGATTCCGAAGAACCTGTGACTGGCACGACTTTCCACAAGCGCTTTGGGAAGCCTTCGCAGACAGCCTTGGATTTTCGGCCAACCGCCTCCCTATGCGCCTGTTGGCACAGCGCTTCCCGATCAAAGAACTCACCAAACTTCCAGCTGCCCACAGAGAAGCCGTTCTGTTCGGCGCTGCGGGATTTCTCGACCCCGGGTTGCATCGTGCGGCACCTCCCGAATCTCAGGAATACCTTCAATCCCTATGGACCCACTGGTGGAAACTCCGGGACCAGCACGAGTTTCTCGACACCAGAAAACCCCAGTGGTCCACCCAGGCAACCCGCCCGGGAAATCATCCCCAAAGGAGGCTTGCCGCCCTCGCAACGGCCTCGGGTCAGTGGAAAAAAATCGTTAATTTTTCAACGGAGCCTCCCCCTTACAAATCACTGACAACACTCCTCGCCTCGCTCACCCATCCCTTCTGGGACTGCCACCACACGCTCAAGTCAGAGAGAACACACAGACCCATCAGGGTCCTTGGTGAGGCGCGCATTCGGGAGTTCGTTCTCAACACCCTCATCCCCATTCATCTGGATAACAAGGAATCCGGCTGGAATTCCTATCGAACAATCCCTGCCGGACCGCCCAACCAGAAAATCAAACGCTGTTGTGAACGACTATGGGGATCCATTGAAACCGCAAAGCCCCACCTTTCCAAAGCGTGGCAGCATCAGGCCATTCTCCAAATCTATCATGATTTCTGCCTCGAGGATGCCTCGGATTGTTCTGACTGCCCTTTTCCGGAACAGATCCTGCAGTGGAAATAGTCCCCTTTTCTTTGTCCTTCTCCTTTTTTCACAACCCGCTATTGCTAACGACGTCCCCTAATATTCTATGCGCCGGATTCGCCGCTATATTCTTTGGAGTCTCTTAGCTCTCTTTGCCTACACGGCTTGGCAGCTTTACGACATCCAACGGGTAGGCCATCTCGACAGGGATCGCTCTGCCGATTGCGCCATTGTTCTGGGTGCCGCTGCATGGCACACCAAACCATCTCCGGTTCTGAAAGAACGCCTCAATCACGCCATTGACCTCTTCAAGGCCGGACGCGTCAAAGCCCTGGTCCTCACCGGCGGCTACGGTCAGGGGGCCCCTTTGTCGGAGTCTGAAGTATCTTACGATTACTGCGTGGAGGCCGGAATCCCCCGCCACGCCATCCGCATAGAGACCGACTCCGGCACCACCTTTGAAAACCTCACCGAGGCAGCGAAGATAATTAAGAGGGAAGGTTGGAGCTCGTCCCTGCTCGTCAGTGACCCCTACCATCTCAAACGCGCAAGGATTATGGCTCGCGATCTCGACCTCTTGGTCTACGCCTCCGCAACCCCTTCCTCACGCTTTGAATCAATGGGAGCCCGCACAAAATTTCTTCTTCAAGAATTTGTGATGTTGCACTGGTACCTGATCTCGGGAAAATAACCCCTTGGAACTTTTTGGAACACCCCATTTATCAATCCTGTTTCTAGGGGCCATCGCGGGCGCCTTCCTCATTGGAATCAGAAGATTGGGAAAAACGTGGCCCGTCGCCCTCCTCGCGTTCCTCAACCTCTCTGCATTTGCTCTCAACCAATTCGTCTACTCCACACTCGGGTATGTCATTCCTATGGATAACATTCTCCCGTTCCATCTCTGTGACATCGCATCATTCATCGCCGCCGTAGCGCTCCTCACAAGACACCCGCTCGCGTGCGAACTCTGTTTCTGCTGGGGACTGGCTGGAACCTTGCAAGCACTGGTCACCCCGAATCTCCCCCACTCCTTTCCACACCTCATCTTCTTCAGCTTTTTCATCCACCATGGAGTCATCGTCATCACCGCCCTTTTTCTCCCCCTTGCCGAGGGCTGGAGACCGAGGCCGGGGACTTTCCCGCGTATTCTCATCTGGAACCAGATCTATTTTGGGTTCGCGTTGCTCATCAATTGGCTCGCGGGTACCAATTTTGGTTTTCTCATGAGAAAGCCTCAGGGAGCCACTCCCATCGACTTCTTCGGTCCCTGGCCCTTCTATTGGATCCCCCTTCAAATAGCAGCCGCCCTTCTGATGGCTCTCACCCTTCTCCCGTTTTCCAGACGAATAAACGTTTGGCGGTTTGAGTGAACCAGCGTATGTCGTGGCCATGAGCGATTCCAAGCCGCCGGCAAAACGCAAACGGGTAAACGTCCGTCGTCCAGATGTCATGGCCCTCGTCCAAGCCGAGGTCGAAAAGCACTACTACTCTCCAATCGTCGAAAAACTACGGGATCGCGGTGGTTCGCTCACTTTTGGCAACACCACCGTCCGCCTCGCTGAGCAGTTTGGATTTTGTTACGGAGTGGAACGGGCCATTGATCTGGCCTACGCCGCCCGTCGGGTATTTCCCGATCAACGAATCTTCCTGATCGGTGAAATCATCCACAACCCCGAGGTCAACCGGCAGCTGGCCGAGATGAACATTGTCTCCCTTCCCTGGAAGGAAATCACCGAAGATTACGATCAACTGACCGAGGACGATGTCGTGATCGTGCCAGCCTTCGGAGCCCCGGTCTCCTTTACCGAAAAAATCGAAGAGCAAGGCGCTCACATCATCGACACCACTTGCGGAGACGTCATGAAAGTTTGGCGTCGGGTTCGCACCTACGCAAAAGATGGAGTCACCTCAATCATTCACGGAAAGAGGGATCACGAAGAAACTCTCGCGACCGCTTCCCGGGCCATCGGAGAAGACAAGAAGGGCCATTATTTGGTAATCCTCACCCTTGAGGAGGCCCAAATCGTCACTGACTACATTCGGAACGGCGGAGACCCGGACGCCTTTTTGACTCGTTTTCATAAAGCTCACTCCGAAGGGTTCAATCCGGATTTACACCTGTCCCAAGTGGGTGTCGCCAATCAAACCACCATGCTGAAAAGTGAAACGGAGGAAATTCAAAAGCGCGTCCGGGAAGCAATCGTGGAGCGCGATGGGCACGCTGAAAATTTTCGCGTTTTCGATACCATTTGCGGTGCCACCCAGGAACGTCAGGATGCCCTTTTTGACATGTTGAAAAAACCGATGGACGTCCTCCTCGTTGTCGGTGGATACAACAGCTCGAACACCACCCATCTGGTGGAAATCGGCAACGAAAGTCTTCCCACCTACTTCATTCGTGAGGCCTCCTGCCTAAAATCCCTGGAGGACATCGTTCACTTTGACCTCGAACAACATAAAGAGGTCGAATCTCCCAACGTCCTTTCCGGTTTTGACGATCGCGAGGCAACCATCGGGATCACCGCAGGTGCCTCATGCCCCGCAAATCTGATCGAAGAAACCATCGTCAGGGTTCTCGGCCTTCGGGGTATTACCCGTGAAATGATTGAAGCTGTTTAGGACTATTTCTTAACCACCTCGATCTTCGCGGCAACTTTTGCAGCAACGTCCTTTTTCCCAAGCTTGAGAAGAGCTGAACGGTACCCACGCAAGACGTCAATATGATTGGGAATCCGGCGATTGGCCTCCTTATACACCTCCGCAGCCTCCTCGGGATTCCCAATTGCCAAATAATATTCGGCAAGACGAATCTCGACGGGATAATTGAGACTCGGAGGAAGAAGGTTGCTGGTGAAGGACTGTCGATCGATTGCCGACCTGAACCAATTGACCGCAGCCAACTTCATCGCGCCCTCCTCCGACACGGCAATCAGCCCCCTGAGCTCAAACGCTAACACCCCCAGTGTTCTCTTTGCCCTCATCCACTCGGAGTAAGAACTCGTATTCTTGGCCAATTCGACATCCGTATCGAATGATTTGATCCGCTCAATCAGATCCTGAAAGAGCTTCTTCGCACCCTCACGGTCGTTGGAAACAAGCGCCTTTCTGGTTCCCAGACAAAACGCAAGAGCGTCTCGATACGTCCGGGCCAATGACTTCTCCTCATACCACTGCTCGGCCGGAAGTTGATCCAGAAGCCGCAGACCGCCATCAAACTCCTCCTTGCTGCTCCCCATGAACGCCAACCTCCCCCCAAGAGTCCGACCTTCCCAAAGAATCAACGAAGCACCCTCGGAAAAAACCCGGCCCGCCTCCACCTCAAGCCCTGCAAGCTCACCGGCAATTTTCAAGGCCACCTGCCGATCCCCTTTTACGGCATACTGACACGCGGCATACACTTTCGCACGATGCCATCCGCCACAGTCGTAAATGCTCACCTTATCACTCTTCATGTAATCCTCATAAAGGGCCACCGCACGATTACAGCTGTCTATCGATAGGCTCGCATTACCACATCGTGCTTCAAGATGAGCCAAGGTCAGATGGAACGGAGGATAGTCCGGTTGCAATCGGGCCAGTTTGCGGGCGAAAGGCAGAACGTCGCTCGAGAGCACCTTGCTTGAACCGGCCCCCTCCGCCTGAACACTCACCCAAAATGCCACCACCGGGATATTTTCGGGATTCGACCGAATTAACCGCCCCAACTCCTCGATACACTTTGATTGTCCGGGATTCAGTCCACCCGAGCTATCGTATCCATCGCGCGAGAGAAAACTCCCCCACAACCTGGACTGAATATCGTTGGGGAATTTCTTTGATACAGCCAAATAGGTCGCCCCCGAAACCGCAGGGCCATTTGCATAGAGGTGACCCACAGCTTCCGCGTAACCCTTTTCGATTTCGGTCCCAACTCCTGCTTCCAGCAGATCGAGCATCCGGTCCACTGCCGCCTTCCGCTGATCATAAAATTCGTGCTTCCGCCCTGCCAGCGACATCGCAACTCCCCAATAGGCCATCATGCAATCGGGATCGGCCTTGGCCGCCGCGCAAAAATGCCGATAGGACTCAAAATCCCAAGGACCAATCAAATGAGCCATCCCTTGGATCACATGGTTGGCAGCAAGATCGGATTTGCTGCTGATCGCCATCTTATTGACAGAGAATTCCGGACGAATCCGGGGAGCCTCCAGCTTTTGCACCACCGGGTGGATGACCGTGTTCACATCAAACTCACCCCAGGATGGCCCAGCCAGACAAAGCAGGGCAATTAACAAAATTCGCATATCCTGTTCTTGTCGAAAAGTCTCACCCTTGGCAATGCCTTTCCCTCGACAGAACGCCCCACCTCCGGTTGACTTGGACCCAATGAAGGTTGCACTGATTGGTTGTGGAAAAATGGGGCAGGCCCTTGCCTCGGGCTCGGTAAATTCGGGGGCTCTAAAACCCGACCAGCTTTTCTTGTATGATCCTGTTTCAGCAGCAATCGATGCTCTCCTTGAAACGATCCCCGACGCCCATCGATGCGCAACCTTGGAGGAAGCGATCACTCAGGCTGACACCCTCCTCATTTGCGTGAAGCCCGGGGACGTCTCCGCGGTGATGGAGTGGGTCTCCCAATCGGGTAAGAGTGCACCCGACCTTCTGGCCATCTCAATTGCCGCAGGAGTTCCCATTGCTGCCATGACCGAAGCCTGTCGCGGAAAAGCCCGCATCGTCCGGGTAATGCCCAACACACCCTGCCTCGTAGGTGAAGGAGCGGCAGCATTCTCCCTGGGTGACAATGCGACTGAAGATGATTCAGCACTTATCAAATCACTCCTCGGCTCGGTCGGACTCGTCATCCAGGTTAAGGAACCCTTGCTTGATGCCGTGACCGGGCTCTCCGGTAGTGGGCCGGCCTATGTGTTCACCATGATCGAAGCTCTCGCTGACGGCGGCCTGCTGGAAGGACTCCCCCGTGATCAGGCTCTCGCTTTGGCCACCCAAACAGTACTCGGGGCAGCCAAACTTGTCTCTGAAACGGGACTGCTCCCCGCAGAGCTTCGGGACCGTGTCACCTCCCCGGGCGGTACCACCATCGCGGGGCTGGCCGCCCTCGAAAGAGGGAATTTTAGATCCTCCGTGATCAGCGCGGTGAGCACCGCAACGGAACGATCCCGTGAATTGGGCCGCTAAATCGCCCCACAACTTCCGCTTTTTACTTCCTCTCCCATTTTTCCCGGAACACCCTATCCCCCGCCCGAATGAAAGTCATTGCAATCGCCAACCAAAAAGGAGGAGTCGGAAAAACGACAACTGCGATCAACCTCTCCGCTGGTCTTGCTGCAAGAGGTAAAAAAATCCTCCTCCTCGACCTCGACCCTCAGGCGAACGCCACAAGTGGCATCGGAGCAGAGGCGAGCTCGGAAAACTGCATGTACCATCCTCTCCTCGGCCAAGCCTCCATTCAGGAAAAAATCATCTCCTCCCGACTCGAAAATCTGTGGCTGGTCCCAGGCGACATGGATCTCGCCGGTGTCGAAATCGAGCTTGCACAAATGGATGATTACCTGACCCGCCTTCAGGGGATTTTAAATGACCTCAAGAAATCCAGTTCTTTTGATTACTGCATTCTCGACACCCCTCCCTCATTGGGTGTTCTTATGACCTCCGCCCTCGCCGCGGCCGATGAAATCGTGATTCCGCTCCAATGCGAATGGTTCGGCCTCGAAGGACTCGCAAAGATCGTCCACGTTATCGAACGCATCAAAGAAGCCCAGGTCAATCCGAACGTCATCCTGGAAGGCATCCTGATGACCATGTATGACGCCAGGACGAATCTTTCGCGTTCGGTCTTGGAAGAAGTTGCCAAGTACTTCCCCGAACAGCTCTACCACACCGCGATTCCCCGCTCCATCCGGATTGGCGAGGCACCCAGCTACGGACGGACAATATTCGAACATGACCCCCAGGGTGCGGGAGCGCTGGCCTATGCCGGATTTTCCGACGAATTCCTAAATCGTCGTGCTGCCAGCCCCACCCAATTGACCGCGGGCCACTAAAAGGTTGTGGAACATTGGTGAAATCGGTGAGGAACACCGAATGCGGCTTGACCACAGGACATCGCCTCACGATAGTCTCACCCGGTCGCCGGAAGTGCTTTTTGCGCTGCCGTCAATGTCCTATGTCCCTTTTGGGAATAGGTTGAATACCTCAACATTTTTCGACCCTAAAATATCTCTTCATTTTAACTTAGTACAATCAATGTTCGCAAAACTCTTTGGTATGCTGTCCAACGACATCGGAATCGATCTCGGGACTGCCAATACTCTGGTCAATGTTAAGGACCACGGAATCGTTCTGCGGGAACCCTCAGTTGTGGCCGTGAAGGCCGGGACAAACGAAGTTCTCGCTGTCGGAGACGATGCCAAGCGCATGCTTGGCCGAACTCCCGGCAACATCGTCGCCATCCGCCCTCTCAAGGACGGTGTCATTGCCGATTTCGAGGTCACCGAAGCCATGCTTCGCCACTTCATCCGCAAAGTTAACAACAAACGCCGCGCCCACCCCCGCGTTGTCATCGCAATTCCATCCGGAATTACCGAGGTCGAACGTCGAGCGGTTAAGGAATCTGCCGAGCAAGCCGGCGCACGGGAAGTGTTCCTCATCGAAGAGCCCATGGCCGCTGCCATCGGCGTAGGACTCCCTGTCCAGGAAGCCTCTGGAAACATGATCGTCGACATCGGAGGAGGCACCACCGAAGTGGCCCTCATCTCCCTTTCCGGCATCGTCTATGCCCGCAGTGTTCGCACCGCAGGTGATGAACTGGATGAGGCAATCATCCAATACATGAAACGTGGCTACAATCTCATGATTGGTGAGCGCACCTCTGAAGACATCAAAATTCGGATCGGCTCCGCCGCGCCACTACCCAAGGAAACGGGCATGGAAGTGAAAGGTCGCGATCTCGTCTCCGGCCTACCAAAAACCGTCACCATCACCTCTCAGGAGGTTCGGGATGCCATGGCAGACCCACTCAACACCATCGTGGATGCCGTGCGCACCACCTTGGAGCGTTGTCCTCCCGAGCTTGCTGCCGACTTGGTCGACCGCGGCCTTGTTCTTGCCGGTGGGGGAGCTCTCCTCCGCGGTCTGGACAAGCGGCTCCGCGAAGAGACGGGCCTTCCTGTTCATGTTGCTGAGGATCCACTCAGCGCAGTAGCGGAAGGCACCGGAAAGGTTCTCAGTGAAATCGCTTTCCTGAGAAGAGTAACCAACTCCGATCGTTAGGGCTGAGCCCTCCCGGCCATGAGGCCCCTAAATTTTATCGCTCTCCTGCTTTTCTTGGCAGGCACGGTGTGGGTTTTTACCCTCAGCGAGGTCGCAGTGCGTAAAATTCAGAAGGGCTACTATTCCGCAATCACCCCTTTCATTTCAAAGGGTGGAGATGTCGAGGTGTTCGCCAACAACTTCATTCAGGAGGTCCAACATTCGGAAGACCTGGAGAAAGAGCTGGATCAGGCATTGCGTGAGCGTGATCGCTTTAAGCTCATTGCCTCACGCGTTCGCGAGTTGGAGGTCGAGAACAACGAACTCCGTAGCGCTCTCAACTTTAAGAAGCAATCCGAGTTTGATGTTGTCGCTGCCCGCGTCGTCCGCAGGCAGGCCCTCACTTGGGGAAACACCATCGAGATCAACCGCGGAGCTAATGATCACATCGGAGTATCTCTCTGTGTTTTGGCGTCAAATGGTGGACTGGTTGGACGCATCAATGAACCGGGGGATGATATCTCCTCGGTAATTTTGATCACCGACGAACTATCTCAGGTATCCGCCCGTGTGGAAGGAACCTCAGAGGTCGGAATCCTCGTTGGCCAGCGAACAAATTACGGCGAGACGCCCCGGTTGCGTCTGCGCTACCTCTCAAAAAACGCCATTCTTCAAAAAGGAATGAAAGTTTATACCGACGGGCGGGGAAAGCTTTTCCCTGCGGATATTCCAATCGGAACGATCGAAGACTTTGAGCCAGGTCCGGTATACGGCGAGGCTGAAATCAAGCCAGCTGTGGACTTCAATAACCTCAAGACTGTCTTCGTGATCACCGACCCACCAGGCGATTGATCCACGAAACTATGTTCTTTTATCACATCAGTCTCATTGGCCTGCTTTTGCTCAGCTGTATTGTCCAGCAGTTCCTTCCGGCCATCAGCATCTGGAATGACGCTCGGGTCCTCCTCCTGCCCCTTGTCGTTGTCTGCGGAGCGGCCACCGTGCCAACCGCCAGCATGCTTCTACTGGCTTTCCTCGGCGGGTTCCTCTGGGACGCACAACAGGTCCTCCTCCCCTCGGTTGTGGATGAAGTCGTCTACCACAGCCCAACTGAAGGGATGAAGTTTGGCTACTCCATTCTCCTTTATGCTCTCATGGGTTTCCTGATGCAGGGAATCCAACCTCTCTTCAAACAGGGAAAATGGTATCTTTCAGCAATCCTCACCGGAGTCGCCATCTTCCTCTATCTTTCCGTGGAATACCTCCTCTTCAGCTTCATCAGGGGCGGATTTGACCTTTCCAATGGAGTCTTAAAGCAAATCTCGATGTCCGCCCTCCTGACGATGCTCGTTTCCCCTATTATCTTCTGGGCCCTATTCCAAATCGCAAACCTTTGCAGACATGAAATTAGCTACGACTCGCTTCGTAGTCGCTACTAACTTCTTACAATTCCATGGAACCAAAATATCGCTTCAGACTTTACCTCCTTACCGCCCTGGTTTTGGTCGGTTGCGGAACCCTTTTGTCACAGCTCTACGAGTTCCAGATTGAAAATCGCGCTCGCTTCGTCGCCAATATCCCCACCACCCATACCGTAAGCGTCCGGGAACCCGGTGTCCGTGGTGAAATCACTGATCGCAACGGAACAGTCCTGGCTCGTAACAGACGGAGCTATGAGGTGGTCTTTAATCTCGAAGACATCTACCGGAACTGGCAGCTTCAGCACAATAAAGGTCCCCAACCCGAACTCGAGGAGACCGTCATGGGCCCGGGTGGCATGCCGGTAAAACGGACAAAAAAAGACATCGTCAAGATTGTCAACGAGTGGGTGATCCCCCGTATCGAATCTTACGGACTCGGAGGAAAACGCTTCAGTCGCGCGCTCAAAACCCATTATGAAACTCATGGCGGATTGGTCCCGTTCACCTACCGCACGGACCTCGACTACGACGAATTTGCCCAACTGGCCGAGCGCAGCCTCGATCTCCCCGGTGTTTCGGTGACCGTCAGACCAAGACGGATTTACCCCTACGGCTCCCTCGCCTGCCACGTTCTTGGAATGGTCAACCAGTGGAAAAATGGCGATATCCCCGATGAATATCGCAAACCACGGATGCACTATCAGGGCGATGACTATGGCGAGGCCGGAGTCGAAGCCACCATGAACGACCTTTTGAAAGGCGAAGGCGGAATGCGCGTCTATGTACGTAACGAAAAGAACAAAGTCATCGCCGTAGAAGACTACACCCCTCCCCGCGAAGGCGCCCGTATTGAGCTCACTCTGGATTCCAACATTCAATATGTCGTTGAAAATGTTCTCCGCCGAATCGGCCGCGGTGCCGCCGTTGTAATGGACCCCGGCACCGGTGAGGTCCTGGCCATGGCTTCCGTTCCCAACTTCGACCCCAACGATTTCGTTCCCAGTATTTCCGACGAGCAATGGAAGGTCTACCTCGCCAATAAGGCTGACCCCTTCATCAATCGTGCCATCTCGCCGTATACCCCCGGATCCACCTACAAACTTCCCACCGCCATCGCCGCCATCCGTCACGGCCAGGTCGGTTACGGGCACAACTGCATCGGCTACACGCCATTCGGCAAGCTCCGTATCAAATGCTGGAAAACTGGTGGCCACGGACCGCTTGGGCTAAGCGAAGCCATTCAACGTTCCTGTAACCCCTATTTCATGTCCCTCGCCGGCGACCTTCGATCAAAGGCCATGGTGGATACTTTCGACCTTCTCGGACTCGGGCGTCCCACGGGAATCCGGCTCCCCAATGAAAATGCCGGCATCGTCACCGGGAGCAAATTTTGGAGCCGCGAAATCAAACCCGGAGCCATCATGACTCCGGCCACCTTGGCCCAGATGGCAATCGGCCAGAGCGACTCGATGGCCACCCCGCTTCAAATGTGCTCGGTCGTAGCTACCATCGCCAACGGCGGGCGCTATTACCAACCCCGCATTATTCGCAAAGCGATTGGCACAGACGAATCAGGGAACGAAAAAGTCTTCATCGAAAACATTCCCGTCGTAAAACAAGACCTGCTGAAAGAAGGGGTGACCGAGCACAGGCTCGAAGTGATTCGAAAGGGAATGTGGAAAGCCGTCAATGAACAAGGAGGAACCGCTCAGCGGGTTGCCCTCAAGGACGTCTTCGTGGCCGCCAAGACCGGCACAGCCCAGACAGGCCAAACAAAAGGCGATAAAAATAACGCATGGACCGTTTCGTTCGCTCCCTATGACAATCCCCGCTACGCCATTTGCGTCATGGTTCGAAATGGCGGGAGTGGTGGTGCCGTAGCCGGGACCTTGTCCCACCTGATTTACCGGGGGATTTTCGCCATGGAAAATGGCAGCGTCCCCCGCCTTACCAAAATGGGCCTCCACGAAGGCCATTTCGACTTCATTGCCACCCTCGAACTCCCCCCGGGGGACGAACTCCCCTTTCAAGTCGAAGACCTCGGCGAAACCGGCAATGAAGTCGACGAAGAACTTCTCCAAGAACGCACCCCTGTAAAAGTCACCCCCAATACCGCTCCTCTTCCCTCAATCACCCCCGTGGCAGACTCCGAAAAGAAGCCTGCCCGGGCCACCATTGTTGAAGAAGACGAGTGACCTCACACCTCATTAATCTTTCACATTAGAAAATTCATCAAACATGATTAAACGAATCCGTAACGTGCTCGGACTGGGCAATCCAGACCCCAATTCCGGCCGCACTATTGTCATCAACTCCGAACGCCTTGAACGGCGTGTCGCCCTCCTCGAGGACGGTATTTTGGAAGAATACAATGTCGAACGCGAAGGCGACGACAACATCGTCGGAGGCATCTTCAAAGGCCGGGTCAAAAACATCGAACCTGGCCTCAAGGCAATGTTCGTTGACATTGGCATGGACAAAAACGCCTTCCTTCACTTCTGGGATGCCATTCCTGCTGCTCTTGACGGTGGTCTTGAGGAGATCCGTCGCGACGGACGCCCCAAGAAGAAGCAGAAAAAAATCACCTCCAAAGACATCCCGAACATCTACCCCGTGGGATCGGAGATCATGATTCAGGTCTCCAAAGGGCCGATCGGCAACAAAGGACCGCGAGTCACAACCAATGTCTCCATGGCCGGACGGTATCTCGTCCTGATGCCCTTCTCCGACCAATTTGGTATCTCACGTAAGATCGACGATCCCAAGGAACGACAGCGTCTCCGCAAGATCATGCAGAAGCTCAGCGTCCCCGAGGGCATGGGAATCATCATGCGCACCGTCGCGATCGGAACTCGTGCCCGCCACTTCGTGAGGGACCTCGCGATGCTTCTGGATCAATGGTATGAGATTGAGGAAAAGCGCGATTCAAAGTCCGCTCCCGTTGCCTGTTTCCGTGAACCCGATCTTGTGGAAGGAACCGCCCGCGACTTCCTCACCGACGATGTCGACAAGGTCATCTGCGACGATGAAAAAACCACTGAGTTCGTTCAGGAAATCGCCTCCAAGGTTTCCCGTCGCGCCAAACGGCGCATTCACTACCTACCCGGAAAACAAACCATTTTTGAGCGCTACGGCATTCAAAAGCAAATTGACGAAGCCTTCATGCGTCAGGTCTGGCTTCCGTGCGGCGGCTACATCGTGATCGATGAAACCGAAGCCCTCATTTCCGTCGACGTCAACACGGGCCGTAATCGCGGCTCCAAGGACGTCGACAAAATGCTCCTTCAAACAAACATTGAAGCTGCGGTCGAAGTGGCACGTCAACTCCGGTTGCGAAACATCGGAGGCTTGGTGGTTGTCGACTTCATTGACATGCGCCATCGCCGCGATCAACAGGCGGTTTACCGCACGATGAAGGACCGATTGTCACGTGATAAGGCCAAGACACAGGTCCTTCAGATTTCCTCGGTCGGCCTGATGGAAATGACCCGTCAACGCCTCAATGAGAGCCTTCTGGATTCCACCTTGGAGCCTTGCCCTTACTGTCAGGGACGCGGTCGCATCAAGAACACAATGAGCATGAGCATTGAGATCCAACGGCGCCTCAACACCGTAATCCAGCGCCAGCAGGAAAACGAAGATCCCGGCGACCTCGTGGTTGTCGTCAACTCCGACGTCCTCAATCGATTCAAGACCGAGGATTCCAAACTCCTCCGCGAACTTGAGCGCTCCCACGCCGGACGCCTCATCTTCCGCAGCGATGCCGGAATGCACCGCGAGCGCTTTTCCATCATCGATGCGAAGAGCGAAAAGATTCTGGTGCAAAGCTAACGCTCCTTCACAAGAAAGCCGCAGAGTCCTTTGACTCTGCGGCTTTTTTATTTTGAAGAACCGGCAGATGCTATTCCCACTCGATACTCGCGGGCGGCTTCGTGGAAATGTCGTACAAAACACGGTTAATCCCGGAAACCTCATTAAGGATATCCTGACTCGCCTCACGAAGGAGCTGCGCTGGCAAATCCACCCACTCGGCCGTCATGGCATCTTCACTAATCACGGCACGCAAATTTGTCGCCCATTCATAGCTCCGCTCATCCCCCTTGACCCCAACCGTTTTGACCGGAATCAGACCAGCATAGGCCTGCCAAACCTTGTCATACCATCCGTGCTCCTTGAGTTTGCCAATGAAAATGGCATCGCAATCACGGATGATCGCCAGACGGTGACGATCTACCGCACCAGGGCAACGGACCGAAAGCCCGGGGCCGGGGAATGGGTGCCGGTTAAGAATATCCTTCGCGATCCCAAGGGATGCTCCCAACTCACGGACTTCGTCCTTAAACAGCTCCGCCAAAGGCTCCAAAACTTTCCCTTCTGCTTGCAGCTCGAGAATTTTCGGGACCCGGTTGTGGTGGGTCTTGATCACCGATGCCTTGGACTTGGCGTTTGACGCACTTTCGATCACATCCGGATAAAGAGTTCCCTGCGCCAACATCTGAGCGTCACCCACGGTATCCCAGAAGACTTTGATAAAGAGATTCCCAATGATTTTACGCTTCTCTTCCGGATCCTCTTTCCCTGCCAAGGCATCAAGAAACTCATCCGACGCATCGATCGTTTCGATCTCAACTCCCATGCGATGGAAGTTGTTCTGCACCTCAACCGCTTCATTTTTCCTCAGCAATCCGTTGTCGACAAAAATAGCCCGCACCTTCACCCCCGCCTCTTTGAGCAGAACGGCCAAAACCGTTGAATCAACTCCCCCACTCACTCCGCAAACAACCTGCCGGTCACCGACCCGCTCGCGGATTCCGTCGATCATCTCGCGCTTAAAATCCTCAATATGAAACGGCTGAAGCTCCTTTGCCTGAAGCAGGAAATTATGGAGGATCCGAAGCCCCTCGTGGCTATGGGTCACTTCAGGGTGAAACTGAATCCCATAGAAATTTCCAGGCCACTTCAGACTCACCGGTGTGCCATGCTGATTGGTCGCGATCACCTCCACATCGGCATGCAAATCTTGCACGGTATCGGAATGACTCATCCACACTTGGGACTCGGTCGAAATTCCCTCGTAAAGATCATCGTGTGAAACCGGCTTGAGCATCGCGGGACCATATTCCCGCTTGTTACTGGCTTTTACGCTGCCCCCAAACTTGATGTTGAGCAACTGCATCCCATAGCACACTCCGAGCACCGGAACGCCAAATGACCTCAATTTTTCAAAATCGATGTCCGGAGCATCGGGCTCGCTGGTACTCTTTGGACCTCCGGAAAGAATCACCGCTCCGGGCGATCCGATCTCTTCAATCTCCTCGGGTGAATAAAGCTTCGCAAAAAAGCCCAGTTCGCGAACGCGACGGACAATGAGCTGGGTATACTGGGAGCCGAAATCGAGAACGGCAACGTGATTGGTCTCTTGCATGTTACTAAAAATTAGCTGGCAGGCTGGTAATTGGTAGGCTCCTCGGTGATCGTGACATCATGGGCGTGGCTTTCACGCAAACCCCCGGCTGTGATCCGGACAAACTCCGCTTTTTCCCGCAACTCCTGAAGATTGCGGGCCCCCACATAACCCATTCCCGAGCGGAGACCGCCCATCAGCTGGAAAACAACATCGGCCAGTGGCCCCTTGTAAGGCACCCGGCCCTCAACCCCCTCTGCCACCAACTTGCCACTCGAATTCTGACCGTACCGATCGCCCGCCCCCTTGCGCATCGCTCCGATTGAACCCATCCCCCGGTAAGTCTTAAAACGACGACCTTGGGAGTGAACTGTCTGTCCGGGACTCTCGCGGGTTCCTGCAAGAAGCGACCCCAACATCACCAGATCGGCTCCGGCCGCGAGAGCTTTCGTAATGTCACCCGAATAGCGAATCCCACCATCGGCAATAACCTTCACCCCATATTGGTGCGCATAATCGGCAACATTCCGAACAGCTGTAAATTGCGGCATCCCCACCCCGGAAATCACTCTCGTCGTGCAAATCGATCCCGGCCCAACCCCTACCTTCAAGGCACTTGCCCCTGCGTTGATCAAATCCTTTGCTCCAGCAGCAGTCACCACATTTCCCGCAATAACCGGGCGGTCACTAAGCCCGCGCAATGCTTCAATCACTTCCATCACTCTCGTGGTGTGACCCGTTGCCGCATCGATGAAAAGCGCATCGGCTCCCGCCTCAATCAACGCCTGGGCCCGCTCAAGAAATTCCGGCCCCGGACCAACGGCTGCCCCGCACCTCAACTGACCGTTGGGATCTTTCGCAGCATTCGTAAAGGTGATCCTCTTCTCAATGTCGGCACCGGTAATCAATCCCGCCAGCGTCCCGTCGGCATTTACCAGAGGCAGTTTTTCAATACGATTTTCATAGAGAATTTGGCGGGCCTCCTCCTGTCGCATCGATGGTTCCGCTGTAACAAGCTTCTCAATTGGGGTCATCACCTCGCCCACCAATGCGTCCGCACTGGGAACATGACGCAAGTCCCGCCCGGTCACCATTCCCTCCAGTTTTCCGTTGGCATCCACCACGGGAAAACCTGAAAACCCTTCAAATTCCATAATCTCCCGAACTTCCGCCACCGTGTGCCCGCGGCTGACTGTCTTCGGCTTATGGATGACTGCATTCTCCGAACGTTTCACCTTGGCCACCATGGCAGCCTGCTCCTCGATCGGACAGGCGCGGTGAATCACTCCAATACCACCTTCACGGGCCAGCGCCATCGCCAACTCCGATTCAGACACCGTATCCATTGCGGCTGAAATCACCGGAATGTTGAGTGGAATATCATCCGTCAACTGAGTCCGCACATCGGATTCCGAAGGGAGAATTTCACTCAGACCGGGCGTCAGAAGGATGTCGTCAAAAGAAAGGGCTAAAGGGGTTTCCGCCATGAGCGAGTCAATGGAAACCGAACATCAAAATCAAGCGCGATTCCCGATTCGGAGGTAAAAACTATTAACATCCTCCGAAATCACCCTACAGACACAGGCACCAATCTAAAAAGCAACGAACTCCATTGCTCATTCCGGCATATCTGTCGGTCTCCCGGTCTCTCGCAACTAGTCTAAAAAGACAATCTTCCCCGGAGTCCCCTTCGCCTCGGCATCTGCACGGGCCTGGGCCTCGTGCTGCTCCGGAGAGCACGATGAATCAATCGGTGCGTCGGGAGCTACTTCATTCGCCTCGACCAAGCCTTTGGAAAGCAAGTAAGCCTCCACCTCTTCACCGCTCACATCCGGCAGCATTTCACCATTAATTTCCACACAAGGACTCAAGGGCTGGCCGGTCTTTTGCTCCATCTCCCACCGAAAAGCGGGATTCTTGATGATATCCTTCTCATTAAACTCGAGACTGTACTTCCGCATGATCGCACGGACACCTTCGCTCCAGCCGCAAAAGGTTTTCAAATACGCCGTAATTTGTGGTGATTCGTTGCTCATGGCGGCAAGATAGGACCAACCCGCGATTTCTCAAGTTTTCTCAACCCCCGATTTAAGATAAACCTTTTGTGATGAATCTTCGCGTCGTCTTAAATTTTGCCCTCACCGCCGACGGAAAAATTTCTACGCGTCAATCCTCACCCGCCCGATTCACCTCAAAACACGATCTCGACCGACTCCACAGCCACCGCCAGGCCGCTGATGCCATCCTGGTCGGCCGGGGCACTCTGGAAGCCGATCAAATGTCCCTGACCACCCACGGCCAACACCAGCCCCTGCGCTGCGTAGTTTCAAAATCAGGGGATTTTGACTTCACTCACAAACTCTTCCACTCACCCGGAGGAGATATTCACCTCATCAATACCGGCGCTAATCAGATCGAACACGATTCGGCTACCATCCACCACTGCTCCCTCTCAACCTGGTTGAACTGGCTTGATCGGCAACCCGGGATCAACACCCTCCTTTGCGAGGGCGGAGGCACACTGGCATCCCACCTCTTCGCTCTCAACCACGTCGATGAGATAAACATCACCATCGCCACCCATACCGTTTTTGGAGGCCACGAGGCCCCCACTCTGACCGGAAAACTGACCGGCTTCCTTCCAAAAAGTCGTCATTTTGACCTTCAAACGATTGAGCCCGGGGCCCACGGCGAATTTTTTCTTCACTATCTGAGAAGAGAAGGGGCTTCCCATTGTATGTAAGGAATGTTAGATATCTCGAAGTGATGAATAAACAAACCATCATGACCTTTCCGTGTCCCTCTTGCCAAAAGGTTGTCAGCCTCACCGGAAGTCAGGCCGTTGGGCCCTGTCCTTATTGCCACAGCGAGATTCAGGCCACTTTCACGGTCAACGTGATTGACAGCGATCCCGGCCACAATGGACCTCTGGAAAAAGGCTACGATGCCCGCTGTTTCCGCCCCGATGCACGCCATCAGGGAGACGGCTGGAGATCTCGCACACCGGCAGCTCGCTGAGGGGTCCAAATTGCTTCTCGAAAAGATTTCCCTTTTCATGAGGCAAAAGCGATGCCTAAGTCCGCCCCCGTGTCCAAGACTCTGATCATCGCCGAGAAACCTTCTGTCGCCACAGATCTCTCCAAAGCTCTCGCCAAATCGTTGGGTAAATTCGAAAAGAAGGGAAAGTCTCGCGACTCCCAGTATTTCGAAAATGACAACGCCATGATCACTTCCGCAGTCGGTCATCTGGTCGAACTTAAAATGCCCACCGGCCCCAACGGAAAAAACCTTCCTTGGAAATTCGACGTCCTTCCGGCCATTCCACAAACCTTCGAGCTCCAACCGATTGAACAATCAGAAGGACGTCTCAAGCACGTCCTCAAGCTCGCCCGCTCCAAGCAGGTCTCCGAAATCGTGAACGCTTGTGACGCCGGCCGTGAAGGTGAACTCATTTTCCAGTACATCATGGATATTGGGAAGATTGACAAGCCGGTTAAGCGCCTTTGGATGCAATCGATGACCACCAACGCCATTCAAGAGGCTTGGGACCATCTTCGCGAAGGAGCCGAAATGTCCAATCTGTCCGATGCCGCCAAGTGCCGATCCGAATCAGACTGGCTCGTTGGCCTCAACTCCACCCGCGCTCTCACTTGCTTCCGCTCGCGTCACGGTGGCTTCAATATCACCGCCGCCGGCCGCGTCCAAACCCCCACCCTCGCCATTCTCGCAAGACGCGAACGCGAAATCCAGGCGTTCAAAGCCACTCCTTACGCCGAGGTTCACGGAACTTTCGGTGTCGCAGCCGGCGAATATGAATCCCGCTGGGTCGACCTCAACTTCAAGAAGGACGAAAACAACCCCCACGGCCGCGCCGAGCGCATTTGGGACAAAGAACGGGCCAAGCTGATCACCGGACGCTGCCAGGGAAAGACCGGCATCGTCACCGAAGTCAAAAAACCCACTAAACAGATCGCCCCCCAACTTTACGATCTCACCACTCTCCAGCGTGAAGCCCCCTTCACCGCAAAAAACACTCTCGGTCTCGCCCAAACCCTCTACGAGCGTCACAAGATGCTCACCTACCCTCGAACCGACTCCCGTTACCTCCCCGAGGACTACCTCGCTAACGTCAAATCGGTCGTCGCTGATCTCGCCAAATCCTCTTCCGATCTCGCCCACTGGGCAAAGGACGCCATCGATAACGACCGCATCCAATTCCAAAAACGAATCTTCAACAACGCCAAGGTCTCCGATCACTTCGCCATCATCCCCACTGGCCGTGTCGTAAAACTCAATGACGCCGAAGCGAAACTTTATGACATGGTCGTGAAGCGCTTCCTCGCCGTATTCTTCCCTCACGCCGAGTTCGAAGTCACCAAGCGCCTGACAACCATCGATCACGGCTCGGAAAAGGACACCTTCCGCACCGATGGCAAGATTCTCGTCACCCCGGGCTACCTCGCAGTCTACGGACGCAAGCCCGGCGTCGGCGCCGGAAAAGACGAACTTTGTGTCGTTCAGGAAGGAGAGGACGCCAAGGCAATTGAGATCACCTTGGAGGAGAAGGAAACCAATCCTCCCGCCCGCTACACGGAATCCACCCTCCTTTCAGCCATGGAAGGAGCCGGAAAACTGGTCGACGACGACAAACTTCGTGAAGCAATGGCTGAGCGCGGTCTCGGAACTCCCGCAACTCGGGCCGCCACAATCGAAGGTCTCATTCGCCAGAAATACATCACCCGGGACGGCCGTGAACTCATCGCCACCGGTAAGGGCGTCCGACTCATCGACCTTTTGGAGGAAATGGACATCAAGCCCCTCACCTCGCCCTCCATGACCGGCGATTGGGAGGCCAAACTCCGCCGCATGGAACACGGAGAGCTGGATCGTGCCACTTTCATGGCCGAGATCGCCAAATTCACCGAGGACGCTGTTGGAAAGGCCCGCTCCCACTATGAGGAGATCATCAGCAAACCATTTCCTGACCTTAAGTGCATCTGCCCCAATTGCGGAGCGCCTGAGCTCAAGCAAACCGATGCCACTTATGAGTGTCGTGAAGCCGAATGCACCTTCCGCATTTCAAAATACATCGCCGGCCGGCACCTCACCGAAGAGGAAGCCAAAACACTCTTCACCACAAAGTTCCTTGAGGAACGGGAAGGCTTCGTCTCCCGCTTCAACAGACCCTTCAGCGCCGCCCTGGAACTGACCCAACAAGTTTCTAAAACCGGCAAAAAAGGAAAGTGGAAAACCAACTTCGTATTCGACGCTGACCTCGAATCCGCCGAAGACCTCACCGAAGACCAACTCCTCAAGGAAGTCACTCTTCCCAACGGCAAACAGGTGAAACTCTACGAGACCGAGAAGGCCTTTATGGTCCCGGATTTGGTAACCAAAGACAATCCCGATGGATTCCGTCTGGGTAAGACCATCCTGCAAAAAGAGCTGAACGCCACCGATGTGGAAGCACTCTTTACCACCGGCAAGACCGCACTCCTGCCCGGCTTTATCTCCAAGAGAACAAAACGCGCCTTTGCCGCCCATCTCACCTTGGACGTCGAAACCGGAAAAATTGGCTTCGAGTTTGCCCCTCGCAAAAAGGCCGCCAAGAAAAAGAGCGCTTCCTAGAAAGCGAATCCTCGGCCCAAATCAACGCCCCCCCGCGGGGAGCTTTGCGGCTTCCCTACCGCAAGAGGTGAGGCTGCCTTCTGGCGCTCAATCGAAGAACAGAATCCACTGTTTTTACGGTCACGCTTTTTGCCGAAAAATGATACGTAATCAACTCGCCTGAAAAGTGTAAACTAGATGGAATCGCGCGTATCCAGATAGCAATTTGCCAACGCTACTGGAAACGCCTGAGCCGTCTCATCAATTGTCACAATCCCTTCCTCCCGGAGCCTCGCCAGGGCTCGCTCCCTCTCGGCCCGATAATCCATCGCCGCCAAATACCCCAGGGAATCATCAAAAGTTTGAACCTCTTCGTTGACCATCTCGTCGATCCCCTCTTCCCGCAGGCTTGCAAGAACGACCGGATGTTTTTGGCGCAGTTTTCGTAAAGGTAGCGTCAACTCGGAGCTGTCTTCCCCGCGCAAGTTCGTCAAAATCACCACCAGCGCCCGTCGCTGCTGGTGTCTCAAAAGGCGCTCTGCCGCCTCGTTAAAGTCACTTGGGAATGGCGCTGTCTCATAGTCATACAGATGGTTCAGCACCGTCGTCATCGAATGCTGCCCTTTCACCGGCGGCAACCAGCGGTCCGTCCCGCCAAAGCTTAAAATACCCACATGATCCCCCTGCCGTAGTGCGATGTAACTCAGCAAAAGGGAGGAATTCAAACAATGGTCAAACTGGCTAATCTCACCGTCCAAGGTCCTCATGCGGCGCCCGCAGTCAATCATGAGAATCACCGATTGATCGCGCTGCTCCTGGAAGTCGCGACTAATCAACGACTGTCGTTTGGATGACGCTTTCCAATCAATTTGAGCCATCGAGTCCCCCATCTGGTAATCCCGCAGCTGGTGAAATTCCCGGCTCAACCCCGGACGATTCTTGCGAACAATTCCGCTCTGGTCCTGACGATGGGCCATTGCCAGCAGCGCATAACTAAGCACCGGCTGATAGTTGGGATAAACCTTTGTCGATCCTTCCTCACCCACCTGACAGGCTCGATTCCAAAGTCCGAGGAGAGATGTCACCAGGAGATGCGTCCGTTCAAATCGCTGCTCTCCCCGCTCATGCAATGCAACAGGGTAACTCACATCGACATATCCCTTTTTTCCAATCCATCCCCGCCACGGAAGCTGCTGGCAGTCGCTCCGCTCCGGCACACCATCAAACATCGCCACATAAAGGGCTCGTCCACTGCGATTGAAAATTCGGACTTTCACCTCCCCCTCTATGCCCACCGCAAAACGGCCGGGAAGCTCCCGGACTGAATCAGCCTTCCGCCCCACCAGAACCAGGAGAGCATCAAAAAGAGAAACTCCTCCCAGAATAAATCCAGCCGTCTTCCACGCCGCTAGCCCCGGTGGCCACAGCACTACGGCCACTCCCATCAAGGTCCACAAACCAAGAATCCATATCAGCCATCTGGAAGGACGTAAACGCATCGATTAAGTCCGTGGTGCCTCAACACTCTCAATCACCTTCCTTAGCAGATCATCAATATCCTGACCCGTAATGGCCACCTCCGGCGTCACTTGAACCCGATGACGAAACACCGGAAGTGCCGCCATCTTGATATCATCCGGAATCACAAAGTCCCGACCTGCAATCGCAGCGTAGGCCTTCGACAACTGAACCAGGCTGATCGCCCCCCGGGTTCCCGCTCCCAGGCTCAGACCCGGTGCCTCCCGTGTATGCCTCGTCAGGCGCAAGGCATAATCAATCACCTCATCAACAATTCGGATTTCTGCCGTCAGCCGCTGCGCTTCAATGATGGTAGCGGCATCACACACCTGCTGAACCTGCCTCGGATCGGCCCCTCTGCCCTTCGCTCTTGAGGTAACCTCCGTCACCACCTTCCGCTCATCCTCCATCGTTGGATAATCAATAATCACCTTCACCAGAAAGCGATCCAATTGCGCTTCAGGCAACGGATAGGTCCCCTCCTGTTCAATCGGATTCTGGGTCGCAAAACACATAAAGGGCGGGGCCACCGGAAGGGTCTCACCATCAATGGTCACCTGCTCCTCCTGCATCACTTCCAGCAGCGCGGCTTGCGATTTTGCCGGAGCCCGATTGATCTCATCAGCCAACAATAGGTTTGTAAAAACCGGCCCCTTGCGGGTCTGAAAAGTCTGACTTTTCATATCGAACAGGGTGAATCCGGTAATATCAGAGGGCATCAGATCCGGAGTGAATTGAATCCGTCCAAATTCTCCGCCGAAGGTGCTCGCCAGAGCCAACACCATGTGGGTCTTCCCCAAACCGGGCTTTCCCTCCAAGAGAACGTGACCTCCGGCCAACAAGGCCGCGACAATTTGGGTAACGGTATCGGATTGACCAAAAACAACCCTCGAGATTTCCCCGCGAAGTTGATTCGCAAGATCAGTCACTTGGGAAAGGTTGGGTGCAGCAGGCTGCTCGGGCGGAGTATCATATTCTGTCATCGTTTCCTGAGGAGTTGGAGATTTCGCACCACTCGGGTGATGGCGCCTGGGTCTTTGAAATTTTTTGAGTTGAGAGCCTCGAACACATCCTCCTGTCTCAAACCGCTTTCCTCTGCAAGTGAGAGATAAAGAGCTTCCGGAGGGCCTTGATGATCGCGCTCCAATTCCTCCCGCATGGGACGAACCAGATGCTCCAGCGCATTACGCCGCCACAAGAAAACTGCCGCAGCTTTTAATCCCATCCCGTAGGGTTGGCGGATCGTAAAATCATCCTTAGCCACCGGGCCAAATCGCGGCACCCGCATCCACAACCACGCCCCAAGCAGAATCATGCCCGATAAGACCACCTGCCACGCATGCTGCCAAATCAACTCGAAGAACGAGGTCCCGGAACCATACAGAAACACCACTTCTCCATCTCCATACCACTCGGCCACTTGCTCCAGAAAGGCCGCATGATCTTTCCTTCCGATATAAGCATTCCGAAACGGCCGGGCGTGACTCAGCACCATCAACATCCCATTTCCATAACCAGTCGTCACCATCCGGGAACTCCCATCAAGATCCCACTCTTCCCCATGCTCGGCGCTCAGACTGACAGGCCCCTGAAATTCGATCTCAAAATCGTATTCCTCTTCCCCGCTCACCACGCCGATCTCCGCAATATGCCAGGGCCGTGCAAGGTGCCCCTCTCCATCCCCTCCCACTTCTTCGAATTCGTGAACTCCTCGCTCCACCCCCACCTCCTCAAGGAGATAGTCCAATCCCGGATACTCCTCTTCGACCCCATAGCTCCGTCCCGTAAACTCATTCAATTCCGCCTCGCCACCCTCAAGCGTCAAAACCAACATCCCTCCTCCCTCAACCCAATCGAGGGCCCGCATCGCCACCCCTTTCGTCGAAAGGAATGACCCGGGCATGATGATCGTCGACGTATCATGATCAAAATCACTCCACACGCGTGAACTCCTCGCAGACTTCCCTGACTCATTCAGAAAGCGTTCGGCAGCCAGGTAGGGATTCACCCGCGCAGGCCCCTTATAACCCGTTGGAATCTCCCGCTCTTCCCATTCTCCCTTGTCGTTGTCACATCCTGACAAAAAACACACCAGCACTGCCATCAACCACCTCACCCGTTCCCCCTTCCTGAAAATGGCCACTCGTTCCATAGACGGTTCATTTCTGACTCCTCCGGCTTCTGCTTTGCGTATGCCAGGCGAATCCATGTCCCCGTAAGAAGCTCAAAATAGTCAAACTCACTCACCCCGGTCCCACTCAACCTCCTCAGACAATCACTCTCCGTATCCGACTCTTCAATCTCGACCAAATCCCGGGCCACCAGTGAACCGATCGCCCCCCGATACAGCAATCCCATCGCCTCCCGCACGTTACCCTCCGCCCACAACCGCTTTGCTACCGACAAAATATCCGCAGGCAAACTCTCCGGCGTAATTTGCATCCCAGCCACCGTCTTCACCTTCTTCCTTTCAATACCTCCCCGTGCCACAGGCCCGTTAAACGCCTGCAAGTTATGAACAATCAACCATACCAATCCCCCGACCACGACGATCACCACGGCCCAAAATATCAACTGTCCCACCCCCGCAAAAAGTCCCAACCCACTTCCATCCTCCGCGTCACTCCCGCTCCCGGCCTCCTCCTCTTCGAATTCCCCTGAATCATCCTCCTTCTCAACCTTCGTGCGACTGATTCGATTCTGTATCTCGAAATCTTCGCTCGCCAACACCTCATTGATCCGCTCTTCCGCAGTCGAGGCCTCCACCTGAAGCCCCCCTCCGAAAAGGGAAAGCACGAGCACGAGCAACCCAAGCCGCTGCCCCAGGCGCTTAAAACTCAGCTCGATATCCCAGCCCTCCGTCAGAGTTCGACTGTTGACATAAAGTCCGAATCCTCCCCCTGCATAAAACCAAGAGGTCAGTGACATGGAGATTACATAAGCCACCGCCATCAATGCCATGGTCCACTCGGGAAGCACATCAGGACCCGCTTTAAAAAAATCACTCACCAACTGCCCCACATCCCACTCCGTTCCCGCGGGAATCATAAAATCGATCAGATAAAACAGGCTCACAAAAAGCCCTACTTCCATCAATAGACAGAGCAAGGTCAGCGCAAAGGCCGTCCCGGAACTCCGACGGGTTAACAATGAAACCCTGGATCGATAAGCCGCCCCCTTCAGCCCTTCCAAAAATCGCACCGAGAGCACAAATGAGCGGTAAACCGATGATCGGTAAAACAGCACCCCGATCAAGCTCAGCCAAAACAGTGCCTGTAATCCCCCATCCGAATCCTCCTGATGCAACACCACCCCAAGACCCGAAAAGACCATTCCAATCACGACCAATAACCAATTCTCGCGTAGCTGGGCCGGCACCACCTTGATCGTCGCTTTCGTATTGGGAGCCTCTCCAAAAAGATGCCTGCTCAATGGAAATAAGGACACCCGATCCCAAATGGGTTTCAGCCACCAAATAAAAAACACCCCCCATCCCGGACTCTTCCAAAACACCCCCATGATGAGCAGCGACATGGGCAACACCGTCACCAGCCAGGCCCGCCACAAAGTCCCCAGATGGGCCCTTGCCAAACTCAAGCCCAGGTCAACCGCCTCCCATTCACTGCGCGGACGAATCTCCGCCGTCACTTTCTCAAGCTCCACTCCGCCCCCTTCCTACAAAGGAAAAATACAAGACGTGCAAAACCCAAAAGAAAATCCCCACGGCATACTTCGTTGCATTCTCAACCGGCTGGGCCGACCAAAAACCCTCCACCACAGCAGCCAACCCCGTCATGCAAGCGCCTCCAATCAACAATGGCAGCCCGTCACGTCCGGCCTTTGATAACGCCTCACCCCGGGTCAGTCGGCCCGGATCCAGAAGCGCAAACCCCATCTTCAAGCCCGCCATCCCGACCACAATCATTCCCAACAATTCAAAAGAAGAATGCCCCGCCACAAAGGACCACAACTTTTCAGGATCACCCGCATATTCGACATAACCGACCACCGCTCCAATGTTCAAACCGTTGAATACCAGAAAAAACAAGGTCCCCACGCCATACAAAATCCCACTCGCAAACAGGCGGAAATCAATCCCCACATTGTTCCAGATGTAGAATGCAAACATCATGAAGTTCGATCCATGCTCCTGCCGTAAAAAGGAAACGGTATCCGCATCCTTCCCATACATCCCCTCAATGTTTGCCATCCCCTCCGCACCCAAAATCGATTGCACCCAGGCAATCTCCTTGGATGCCGACCACCACATCAGAAAAAAAGGCAGCCAAAACACCAAAGAGGCCAGAACAAACAATTTCCATTCCCGCCGAAACGCATTGGGAAACGTATCAATGGTGAACTGCACGGACCGCTCGCCAAACCCACCCCTGTTCCGGTGAATCAAACGGTATCCCCGAATCGCCAAATTATTCAGCCGATCACAAACCCGTGCTCCGTACATCCGATATTGCGCGAGTGCCAAATCATGACAAACTCTTCGGAACATCCCCGGAACCTTCTCCGGCTCGATCGAAGGACCGCTCTTTTCCACCGTGCTCAAATGAAGCTCGAAGGAATTCCACTCAGCCGACTTACGCTGTTCAAATTCCTGCCTGTTCATACGTGGTCCTCCAGCCAGTGGGCCATTCCGGTTAGCACACCCACCCCTTTCGCCCCCACACTCCCCGTCAACGGCTCCAGGTGATTCGCCAACTCGGCTCGCCGCGCCTCAGACCAAGTTCCGGAGCGATGACGGAAGGAAATTATCGCCGCACGCTCCTCCCGGGTAAGCGCCACGTGAATCGGCACCGCCGCGATTGGTGGAGGCCCCGAAAACGTCGACTCGGGCCTGTCCTTGGAATACACCACCAAGGTTCCACCCGCCAAATCCCCCAACCGCTGAAAGCGTGAATTAAAAAACGCCACCATGGGCAGAAATGGCAGCGTCATCTCAATTCCTCGCAGAAAATTCCGAATCATCGACTGACCTACCGTCACCGTCCCGCCGGCCATATTCACTACCCGCAAACCCGTAATCCGCTTTCCGGGAGTCGCGCCCTTAATGCCAACTTCGAAAAATACTGGATAGAACCAGTAAATCGCAAACGCCGTCAGCAACATGATCCCGGTCGCCACATTACTTCCGACCCCAAGCGAGAGCATCCCAAACACCATCGCCAGCAACCAAAAAACCGCAATTTCGATCAGCAAGTCCAGAGCGTAAGCCACCACACGTAAAAATGGACCCGCGATCCGCAAGTGGACTTCCATCCCCTCCGCCAACTCTACTGTTTGTAGCGTATCCAGTCTCCGTTGAACCCCTGCCATTTTCAGAGGGAGAATCTACCAGCCCCATGGACTGCGTAAAGGATTCTGAACCCAAAATGAGAGAAAAAATGGAGCCAGCTGTCGGATTCGAACCGACAACCACTCGATTACAAATCGAGAGCTCTACCGTTGAAGCTAAGCTGGCTTGGATTCACCTTCAAAAGGCGGACTGTTGACCTCGGTCAACGGGCGGGAGAATACAAATCCCGACTACTCTGGCAAGTTTTATACCAAGGATTTACCTCGGTTTCAGAGACAACTTCATTGCCGGCATGATCATCATCGTGGCGACCATCATCAATCCGGCCCCGAGAACCCCTACCCAGACCGGGCCCAGACTCGAGGCCATCTGGAAAGCAATAAATGGAGCCACCACGCCGCGGCACCCCGTCAGGAAGGTATGAACACTCATATACTCCGCCACATTCTCCGCGTTCGCAAATTTCGTCACCCAAAGCGTCCACGCCACATTCCCCCCCGCTCGCGCCACCCCGTGCAAACCGATTCCAACATACAACGCCCACATCCCGTTCCCCAGGAAGTAACAAAGAATTCCCGCAGCAAAGATCACATTGATCAGGGCCCGCAAAACATAAAAATTCATCCGGTCAAAAAGCCTCCCCCATACCAAAATACACACCAGAAACAGCGATTCCGGAATCACCGTCGTGATCACGCTGACATGCCCTTCGCTTAGAAAAAAACCATATTTCTCGTTCGTGATGTACTCCACGAAAAGTGAGAAGCACATCAGGTTTCCCATCCCCAATATCATCCAGGAAATCAATAAGCTTCGAAATGCCCGGTCCTCCCCGGTATGGCGAAACGCGTCGAAGAGCTTCACCGCATTCACCCGCCGGAGGGTCACCTGATCCATCGCCAGAACACAACAGGCCATCAACCCGCAAGCCCCCGAATAGAAACGGAGCAACCAGGGAAAATAATCGAGTGAAAGTGTCAGCATCCAACCGAACAGAAGGGCCGCAATGATCGCGAACACTTTCCTCACAAAAGCCGTCATTGAAAACAACCGTCCACGGGATTCATCCGGATAATGTCTCCGGTAAATTTGTGAAAACAACGGAACGTTCAGAGTCACCCCGATCAAACCAAGGGACATCCCCATCAAATACATCCAGAACCGGTCACCAGCCATCGAGGCCACCCAGAAACCGACACCTGCCGCCCCAAAAATCAGCGCCAACGCCTTATTCACTGACATCCCCGATCGCCTCACCCCCTGAACCACAAAAAGGCTGAGCAATAACCCCAAACTCGGAAGTGCTACCAGCGTCGCCTTCGACCATGACCCCGCATCAAACACCCGGTCCGCCAATAAAATGGAAAACGTCGTTCCTACCGTCTCCACCACCCCCGCCGGGATCGCACGCAGACTATCCAGCTTGAATGTCTTTGCGTGATAGGAACTTTCCTCGCTAGGCACGTCCTCCCCCCTTGTCTGCAGCCAGCCACCAGTAAAAAGACAGACTCACCAACACCGATGCCAACCCCACATGGAGCACCTGAACAACCGCGCTGATTTCAACATGGGTAAACACCAGCCCCATGATCATAAACGCCAAAACAATCAGCAACACAAGTCGGGGCACCAACCCGCACCATCCCACTCGCCAACCGGCCCATAGCGCCGCGGCAAAGATCGCCCACGAGAAACTCCGGTGAACCAAAAAGATCAGCGACCCGTCAATCTGCCCAATCCAGTCCCCCCGCGATTCCGTTCCCAACTGACGCTGTAAAACATCCGTCATCTCTCTGATCTGCGACCCCATCACCCCCTCCAAAAGAACGAAAAAAAGGAGAATCCCCACCTCGAGTCGCGAAGCCCCCATAATCGACTTCGGTCGTCGTTCTCCGGTCCCTGCCCAATAAATATAGACGAGGAGAAAAAGCAAAATGAAGGCCAGCACCATATGCGAGGTAATCACCCCGCTACGCAGCCCGCTGTAGACCACCGCTGCACCCAAAATCGCATTCAGAATCACCAGAATGAAACTCCACACCGCAGCCTTTCGGACCGCCCCCGGAAGCTGTGTTCTCCGCAGAGCCTTCACCATCAGGACCAGCGTGCTTAACAAGACCGGCAGTGCAAACAGGCGATTCACAAATTCAATGTAGGTGTGCGTCCCGTTAAATTCCGCCCTCAATGACTCCTTGGTAATCTCACTGGGATCACGTCCGAGCTTCTTCGCCGCCCGCTCGAATCGCTCCATATCGAGATGGTCAAAGTCCACCTGCTCAACCTTCCAGGGCGGAATCAACCGCCCCCAGCAAGTGGGCCAATCCGGACAACCAAGACCGGCTCCCGAAGTCCTCACCGTCGCACCCACAAAAACCAGAACTGTAACAAAAAAGAGCGCGATCATCGCCGCTCGCTTCACTCCATTGCTTCGCACCCCGACACCCTAGCTTCTTTTTCGCCGCTGACAATTGTTAGCTCTGCGAAGCGTCTCCCAATCTGGGAGACAAATCAACATCCTCATCCAACATGCTCTGATCGGAAACTTGGTCATCACCATCCGGAACAAGAATCGGCCGCCTCTTCTCCTTGGTGATCGCCACCGAAACCCAACGCAACTCGTCGTTATTGTCCAGCATCACCTTAACCACCATCGTCAGAGGAACCGCCAGCAGCATTCCCACCGGCCCCCAGATAAATCCCCAGAAGAGAACCGACACAATCACCACCAAAGTCGAAAGTCCAAAGCGTCTTCCCATCAGCATCGGCTCAAGGAAGTTCCCCAAAAATACATTGATCGAAGCATACCCCACAAAAATCGCCACCGCACTGGGACCACCCGAAAGAACCAGAGCCAAAATAAATGGCGGCACCCCCGCAATAATTGATCCCAAAACCGGAATGAAATTCAGCGCGAACGCCAGAATCCCCCAAAGAACGAAGAAATCAAGCCGCGCAGCCCAACACAGGAATCCGGCCAAAACACCCGTCGCAAGGCTCACCACCGTCTTCATCGCAAGATATCGTTGAATGTCGGAGGTCGCGTGAAGAATACGCTCCAGATTCGGTCCGCGCGCATCCAGCACCGCATTCACCCGTCGACCGAACATCCTCGCCTCACTGATCATGAAAATCGTCAGGATCAGAACCAGAAGCGTCGCCCCCAGAAAGGACAACACCTGCCAGGCCACGTTGGTGCCCAGATCGAGCACCTTGCTGACCGAAAAATTCTCTGCAATCTGTTCCTGCAGCTTCGACGTTCCATACACCTCCACCTTCTCCCGCGCGTCCTCCACATTCCACGCCTCCAAAACACCCACCGCCTGATCCGACACCTCCTGAATCCGCACATTGAGCTGCGGATAGTATTTGTCATGCCACTTCGTCTCCAGATCACCCAACAAGGAAACACCGATCAGAACAATCCCGCTCAAAAAGGCAAAATCAACCAGCACCGTCAGCAACACCGCGAAAAAACGAGGCACCTTGTGCCGCCGTAACCAACTCGTAATCGGAAAACTGATCGTCGCAATGAAGGCCGCCAACAGAATCGGAACAAAAAAACCCTGAGCCAATTTAAGCCCGGTCACAAGAATCACCACACTCGCTGCGGTCACCAATATCCGTGTAGCATTGGCACTCTGTCGTTCTTCTACCATTTTCCTAATCCCATCTCTCCATGCAAGGTCACCGAAGATAGTCAGATTTCAACAAAATCACAAAAGGAATCAACCAACCGACAACGTTTTTACAGGATCTCCCCCGATCCCCCCAGCGACTTGAAGCCACCGCGCACCTTCAAATCCATCAGGGCCGGCCCAAGTTCGGGCCAGCGAAACACAAAGCCCCCCTTCTCCAGCCTCCCCGGAACCACCCATCGGCTCTTCAAAACCATCTCAGTTTCAGTCCGTAACAAGAACGCCCCCGCTTCCAACATCAATTTGCTCGCCGGAAGCCCCCACCTTCTCCCCTCCACCTTGCGAAACACCTCCATCACCTCCCGGTTGGTTTGGGCCGTCGGAGCCACCACGTTATAAATCCCTTCACTTTCATGGTTCGAAATCAGCCAATCAACCACCCGACAAAAATCCTCCACGTGAATCCAGCTGACCCGTTGATGGCCACTTCCCATCGTCCCACCCAACCACCACCTCGATAAGGTCGCCAGGTAGTCGTACACCGTCCCCGGTTCGTTCGCGATCACCATCGCGGTCCTCATCGCCACTTTGCGCACCTCTCCCGGCACCACGCTTTGGAAAAAAGCCTCCTCCCACGCGTTCGCAATCCCCACCGAAAACCCACTCCCGATCTCTCCGCTCACTTCATCTTGTGCCCGATCTTCAGCGTGCCGGTAGATCGTTGCCGTGCTCGAATTCAGCCAAAACTTTGGCGGACACCGGCATCCCGCGATCGCCTCACCCAGCACCCGCGTGCTCACCACCCGACTCTCCAGAATCAACTTCCGGTTCTGCTCTCCATACCGGCAGTTGACGCTCCGTCCCGCCAAATTCACGAGAACTTCCGCACCCTCCAGGTCACCCTGCCAGTCGCCCGGATTGACCGCGTCCCAACGCCGATCAACCACCCCTTCAATGACTCCCGCGTTCCGGCTCAACCCCACCACCTCCCAGTCCCGGTCCAAAAACCAGCGACTTAAATATCGCCCCAAAAATCCGTTCGCTCCTGCGATAACTACCTTCTTCATTCGTTCAATTGATTAGATTCATCACGCTCAAACACCGCTCAATCACCTCACTCTGAAACGCTGCCGGAAACAACCACCCCAGCGGCAAGGCCACCAAAAGGAGACTCCCCAACCGACCGAAGCGTCTCCCCCACCTCACCTCCACCAGCGTTAGCAATCCGTGCAGCGTAAAATACAAGGTCGGCAGCCCCCACCCCTCTTGCACCACCAGCGTAATCGCCACCTCGTGCAACAAGCCCGATACCACAAACACCGCCATTACCCCGGCACCATTCCCAAGCACCCCACCCACCGGCCTTCCCACCACCCGCTGCATCATCTGCGAGTATCCCACATTCCATCTTCGCCCCCAAAAGTCTCCCACCCCTCTCGCCTTCAGGAGATTTGGAAAGAGCGTCCTCACCGGAAACCCCGCCCTCCGGTGCAGCCCCTTCAGCACCCGCAACGCCCCGAAATGAAACCCCAGACTCATCGGGACAAACATCACCAAAATCTGCCGCCACCCCATCTCCCACACCACCCAAGCCCCCACCGTCCCCACCACCATCATCAGGATTCCCCACTTCAAATCCCCCTTCCAGCTCAACCCCTCCCGCCGCTTTTCAAAACTCCCCGGATCCATCCCAAACCACAACAGCCCAAAGATCAAATAACGTCCCCCCCCCAACCTCCCGCCCCACTCCGCATACACCAGCCCCTTCATCCCCCCCAACAACACCGCACAAACCCCTGCCATCCGCACAATCGGATCAACCTCCAGCAACACCAGGTGGCTGACTCCAATCAACCCCAGAACCAATAACCATCCCAAGAACCGCCGTGGCCAAACTTGGCGGACTTCAGCCAAAATCCTTCCCCCTAGTAACCCCGCTCCCAACAAAGCAAACAGAACCCAAATCATCCCAGCCCCCTTTCTCCCAACCATCCCAGATTCCAGCATAGAACCGCTCCAAATGCCGTCACCAGACTCACAAAGAGCAAGGTCAGCAAATGCTTCGCCAACTCATTCCCCCGCGTCGGCTTCACCTCATCAAGATTGAAGCTGAAAAACTGCAACCCCAGACGCCACCCCCACCACAGCGTGATAAATCCCGTCACCACCGCAGCCGACCGATGCCCACTCAGCAACCACTCCTGCTGCGTCAATGCCAGCACCGCAAAGAACACATGACTCGCAAAAACATACAACGCATAGGTCCACCACATCTGCTTCATCAACGGACTTAGCACCGCCAGCTTCCTCTTCCACTCAAGCGCCTTCGGTATCCAAAAGCTCGCCACGGTCAGAATCACCAGATTCAAGCCCGCCAAGGTCAGTCCAAGTTCCAGTAGTTCCTTCATCGTAGTAATCCCGCAGTGAAAAAGATGACCCCCAACGCCCCAAACACGATCAAAAAGAAGATGTCCCAAAATCGCTCCGCTGCCCGCAAACCTCCATCATAGTAGGTCAACTGAACCACCACCCGGCTCGTCCAGAAAACCCCAAAGAACACGCTCACCACCCGCCCCATCCCGGGCTCACGAAGCAACTCCGGCCAGCCCAGACAAAGAACCGCCAGAGCCGAAATCACAAACACAATATAACCGCAGTGCACATAAAAGATCTGCCGCACAATCGTCTCCGCCCCCACAAGACTCCGGGCATAACCAAACCGCTTCGCCGCGATAAAGTTCGCCACAATCAGCCCCGCGCAAGCCAACCCGGCAAGGCGAACCAACCAAATCAGTTGTTCTTCATTCATCGTCTTTCCTTTCAATCCCCAAACATCCACGTCAGCCGACGATGCCGCTTGGGTTCAAGTTTCAAAATCCTCCTTATCCGGCGAATCAACTTCTTCATCTCATCAGTTGTTAGAATTTTCCAAGGGGTGGCGGTGTCTGAACCGGTTGCTTCCTGATCTTGTTGAAAATCACGATATTGATGAAGTGCATCACCCCCAACACCAGCAGCACCACTCCGATCTTCCGGCTCAAGGCCTCAAAGATCCCGGTCACTCCGATCACCCGGAAATCCAGCTGCATGTAGAGTGTCACGAACCCGATGTTGATCAGGTAAAACCCCACCAATAAGAGGTGGTTCACACTATCCGCCATTTCGGTGTTTCCGTGGAAACAATCCACCAGGAAGATCCGTCCACTGCGGTGAAGGGTTTTCCCCACCCACACCGTGACAGGCACGGCGATCGCGAGGTAAAGCATGTAAGTAGTTGCTATATCATTCATTGTTTCAGTTTTTCTAGGGTTTGGTTAGTGGATCAATTCTTCACGCCATTCGTCTTTTTCGGCTTCGCAAAAGTCGCCCTCGCAAGCCACCTCCTCCATTCGGTGGAGCTCTGCCCTCACCTCCCGATCCTTCCGGCGAAAAAACACCTTGCTCAATGCATGACGATTCGCCGCCAGCAGCCGACAAGCCCGGATCGCAATCGGCAGTAAACCCGGAGCTCCCAACCGACGGGCCGCCTTCCGGTAATGGGTGCAGCTGTAGAGGCACCACACCCAGGCCTCCGCCCCCCGGTAAAATTCCCCCTCACAAGTATGCACCACCATCTCTCTCGCCGGGTCCAGCGCATGAATCCCCGGGCAATGCTCTTCCGCTTCCGGCGCCTGATAGGGAGTAAAGCGTATCTCAAACGCCCTCTCCTGCTTGTTGATCCACTCATGAAAGGTGCAGCACATGCCGCATCGGCCATCGTAGAATACTTCGATCCATTTCGTATGTAGTGGGAGTTTCATCTTCTTGTTTGTTTTGTTTTTTCAGGTTTTTCTGAAAGTTTGTTTCGTGGAAATTTGCTGTTTCAATCTGCTCTCGGATTAGGAAAAGAATTTGAAGGCCAACTGCATCGCCTTCCCGTGCTGCATCCCGGCCACCCGATCTGCCATCGACGACGCAAAAGCCACGAACTCTTCCAGCTCTTTCATCTGCTCGTGGAAAGCCTCCGCATTCCGCCCCTCCAGATCGGCGCTCTCATCGCGGCACTTTCGTAGCACCGCCAATGCAGGGTCAATCTCCCGACGCTTACGCTCCACCGTGATCCGGCGAAACATCTCCCAAACACCCTTCTCCGCCTCAAAAAACTCCTTCCGCTCACCCTTCTTCGTGACAATCCGCACCAAACCCCATCCCACCAAATCCTTCAAATTCGTATGCGCATTCCCCCGGCTGATCTCCAGCTCCTCCATCACCTCATCCGTGCTCATCGCCTCTGCACTCGTCATCAGCAGGGCATGAATTTGTGCCATCGTCCGGTTAATCCCCCACTGCGCCCCCATCACCCCCCACTGAGCCACAAACTCATCCCGAATCTTGGTCAACTTGGCCGCTTGCTCGCTCATCTGTTTCAGTATTTACTGAAAGTTCATTCACTCTGCAAGTTTTATTTCCCTAAATTGAAATCCCCACATCGGTATGCCCCCTCAGGAACAAACATTCGCATTGCCGGCCCCCTCACAGGCCTTCCTGCAAATCACGAAACTCCGCCCCCCCAACTTTCCTAAAGAAACACAAACTTCATCCTTGCCAATCCCCCAATCCGCTCATAGCTTCCGCGCCCCTAACCGGAACCTTGAACCATGTCCAAGCACAATAGTCTGAAACGTAAAGGTGGAGCCACTGGAAAACGCTCTGTGATGAAGCGCTTTGAGCGCATTAAGGTCCTCAAGCAGCGTGGCGAATGGAAGGACGGCACCAGCCCCATCGGCCTGCCTAAGACCAAAGCCGAGGCATAGCCTTCGCATTTTTTGATCTCTTTTAGGGGCGGAGCCACTTGGCTTCGCCTTTTTCGTGGTCTCTACCCCTCACTACTATGGAAGAAGGAATCCGCCTCAACAAATATCTCGCCTCTTGCGGAGTCGGGTCACGCCGCGCCTGTGATGCCCTCGTCCAGCAGGGCGAAGTCATGGTCAATGGCGCCACTTGTATCAAACCTTCCTACCGTGTTCAACCGGGCGACCAGGTCCGCGCCTCCGGAAAACGGGTCGAACAGCTCAACGTCCAAAGCATCGTCCTCCATAAACCGGCAGGACTCGTCTGCTCCCGAAGCGACGAACTCCACCGCGATACCATCTACAACCTGCTCCCCGGTCGCCTCCACACCCTCCCTCACGTAGGACGTTTGGATCGCGACTCCGAAGGCCTCATCATTCTCAGCAATGATGGCGAGCTCTCCCAGGCCCTCACCCACCCCAAACACAAGGTTCCCAAGCTCTACCACGTTACCCTCGAACAAGCGTTCGAGAGCGAAATCCTCACCAAGTTTGAAGAAGGAGTTTACATCGAGGGCGGAAAGGCAAAGGCCCACTCGGTCAAGCGACTTTCCCCGCGCCGCATGGAAATCGTCCTCACCACCGGACTAAAACGCCAGATTCGCTACATGATGAAAGCTGTCCACCACCGTGTGAAACGACTCGTCAGACTCGAGATTGGCCCCCTCAAACTTGGTAGCCTGCGCCCCGGAAAATGGCGCCCCCTTACTCCGGAGGAACGCGACTCACTCCTCGAGATGGCCGGAAGCTCCAAATAGGTTCATTCGGAAGTTCTTACTTTCCGGATTGTCCCATCTCATTTCACGTTGTTAGCTAGCTCCAGCAAACATGAGTAAAAATATCGAGAGCCATCTGACTGAAGACCGCGTCTTCAAACCCTCCAAGGATTTTTCAAAGAAGGCTCACATCTCGAGTCTCGCTCAATACAAACGACTTTATAAGGAATCCATCGAAAAGCCCGGTGCCTTCTGGTCCCGTGAAGCCAAAGAGCTTACTTGGCAAAAGAAATGGAGCAAAGCTCTCGAATGGAACGCCCCCTATGCCAAATGGTTCGTTGGCGGAAAAATTAACGTCTGCGAAAACTGCGTCGACCGCCACCTCCACAACGGACGCGCCAACAAGGCCGCCATCATCTGGGAGGGAGAACCCGGAGAATCCCGCACCCTGACATACCGCCAGCTTCATCGCGAAGTCTGTAATTTTGCCAACGTCCTCCTCGCCAACGGCATCAAATCCAAGGACCGTGTCCTCATCTACATGCCCATGGTGCCCGAGGCCGCCATCGCCATGCTCGCCTGCGCCCGCATCGGCGCAGTACACTCCGTCGTCTTCGGTGGCTTCTCCGCCGACTCCATCGCAGACCGCCTGGAGGATTGCAAAGCGAAGGCCGTCATCACTGCCGATGGCGGATACCGCCGCGGCTCCATTGTGCCCCTCAAAAAGAACGTCGATGACGCACTTAAAAAATACAAAGGCGTCGATACCGTCATCGTCCACCAACGCACCGGTGAAAAAATCACCATGAAGAAAGGGCGTGACGTTTACTGGCATGACGAAGCCGCCAAAGTCAGCTCACAACACGAGGCTAAAGGCTTCGACAGCGAACACCCCCTGTTCATCCTCTACACCTCCGGCTCCACCGGAAAACCAAAGGGCATCCTTCACACCTCCGGCGGTTACCTCCTCGGCACCTACGCCACCACCAAATACATCTTCGACATGCAGGATGACGACGTCTACTGGTGCACCGCTGACGTCGGCTGGATCACCGGTCACTCCTACATCGTCTACGGCCCGCTTGCCAACGGCGCCACCCAGGTGATGTATGAAGGGGCACCCAACTTTCCTGACTTCGGTCGCTTCTGGGACATCGTCGAAAAATACAGCGTCAGCATCTTCTACACCGCCCCCACCGCCATCCGCGCCTTCATCAAGGCTGGCGACCAATTTCCCGACTCCCGTGACCTTTCCTCCCTCCGCCTCCTCGGCACCGTCGGCGAGCCGATCAACCCCGAGGCCTGGATGTGGTATCATGAAAAAATCGGTGGAGGGCGCTGCCCCATCGTCGACACCTGGTGGCAGACCGAGACCGGAGCCATCATGATTTCCCCCCTCCCGGGATGCACTCCCACCAAGCCGGGAACCGCCACCCTGCCATTCTTCGGAGTCGATGCCGCCATCCTTGATGAAACCGGTCAGGAATGCCGCGCCGATGAAGGCGGAAAACTCGTCATCCGCAAGCCTTGGCCATCCATGCTCCGCACCATCTACGGAGACAAAAAACGCTACCGTGACACCTATTGGAATGACTACAAAGGCATGTATACCGCCGGTGACGGAGCACGTCGCGATAAACAAGGAAACTTCTGGATCGTCGGTCGACTGGACGATGTTCTCAACGTTTCCGGACATCGCCTCGGCACCGCAGAGGTTGAAAGTGCCCTTGTAGAGCACAAATTGGTCGCAGAAGCCGCTGTCGTCGGGCGTCCGCACGAGATTAAGGGTCAGGGAGTTGTCGCGTTCGTAACGGTTAAGGGAAATGCCCAAACCTCTCCCGAGCTATCCGGGGAACTTCGAAATCATGTCGGAAAAGTGATCGGAGCCATTGCCAAACCCGACGAAATCTACTTCACTCCTGCCTTGCCAAAAACCCGCTCAGGAAAAATCATGCGTCGACTTCTTAAGGAGCTCGTTGCAACCGGAAAGGTGACCGGCAACGTATCTACTCTTGAGGACTACGAAGTGATCAAATCACTTCAGGAAAACCTCAAAAGATAACCCCTGTTTCATGACCCGATTTCGATACGCCCTAGCCTCAATCATCCAGTCATTCGGAATTCACCGGAAGATGAAGCGAATGACCGATGCCGCGTATGAGCTCCACTTGATGCAGGAAGGAGAGGAGTTTTTGGGAGCCCTTTGTTGGCCCGAGGTCGAAGAGATTGAGGAAATCTCCATGGAATACTGGAGTATCCGACGAATCGTCCGCGAAAGGATCGGCCTGGAGGAAAAAATTGCCGAGGCCAACACCGTCCTTCATGCCGCGCATACCAAACGGGCATCCGTCGCAGATCGCTCCAAGGACATCGGCCAGGAACTGTTTAATCAAAGGGAACGCCTGTTCGAACTTCTTGAGACCCTCAATATTGAACGGGATGGAATCATGTCCGACGCCCAGCAGGTGAAGCGTCGCTTTGAGGCCCTCAAAACCAAAGCCAGCGTTCTCAAGGACGAAGGTGAGATCAATTCCGGAGCCTATCAGGAAACGAGAGAAAAACTCGATGACCTGAAGGCTCAATTTAAAGGATTCAAACGCAAACTTACTCAAATCGACTCCCGCATCGATGTGAGACAGGAAGAGCTCTCCAAGCTGCAGGAGGACATCGATGAGAAGCTCCGCGGTAACAAGGACGAGGCCTCCGAGACCTTTGGTCAGATCAGCAAGGCCAACCGTGACATCACGGCCTCCAAGGCGGAAATGGGACTTTTGATCGAAGAACACGCCAAGCTCTGCCGTGAAGTTGGTCGCTATTTGAATCTCAACGCGAGGCTACCATCCTGCCAGAAGGCATGCAGTAGCCACCGGGGGCTCCTTGAGCAGATTCGCCTGCTCCGCCGTTCCATTCAATGGAACAAGAAGCTGGTCGAACGCTCCGGAGATTAACTCTCCAATGCCGAAAGCAGCTTTTTGTGGATCCCACCAAATCCTCCGTTACTGAGGACTGCGATCACATCCCCCTCCAGAGACTCTCCTGCCACAAGTGAGACAATATCGTCCACCTCATCGCAATACCAGGCCCGGGTGCCTCTTGCATTAAGATCGGACACCAACTTCTCGGGATTTAGTCGGTCCTCCTCAGCCACCTTTCCGGGATCTGGAACCGCAGGCAGGGCCACCAGGTCCGCTCCGGCCAATGCATCGACCAAATCATCCTGGAAAATATTTCGGCGGGTCGTATTCGAGCGTGGCTCAAAAAGAACCCACAGCCGCCGACCCTCGTAACGCTGGCGAAGACCTGTGATGGCCTGACCGATCGCCGTAGGATGATGGGCGAAGTCATCAATCACCGTAATGCCCTTAACAGTCCCCCTCTCCTCCTGACGTCTCGCAATTCCCTCGAAACTGGAAAGCCCCTTCTGAATCTGCTCCACCGAAAAACCCGAGAAACGGGCCGATGAGCAAGCCATTGCCGCATTGCGAACATTAAACTCCCCAACCATGGGAATCTCGTAACTCGCCCCATCGAGCTCAAAACGACTGACATTGCTCAAATACTCGATGTTCCTAATCTGAAGATCACAATGCTCTCCCAAGCCCACTGTGCGCACCGGACAAGGTGCCCCCTTGGCCACGTCGAGGCAGTTCTGCTCATCTCCATTGACCAAAGCCAACCCGTTTCGGGGTACCACCTTAAGTTGTCTCTCAAAACTCAGCTTGATCTGCTCAAGGGAGTCAAAAATATCAGCATGGTCGAATTCGATATTGTTCACCACCACCACCTCGGGAAGATAGTGGAGAAACTTGGATCGCTTGTCGAAAAACGCGGTGTCATACTCGTCCCCCTCCATTACCACAAAATCAGAATCCGTAAAGCGGGCCCCTTGACCAAAATTGCGGGGAATCCCTCCAATCATGAAGCTCGGATTTTCCCCGGCCGACTCCAAAATCCAGGCCAACATCGAACTTGTCGTTGTCTTCCCATGGGTCCCACTCATCACCAGATTCCGCCGTCCGCGCAAAAAATACTCCTTCAGCACTTCCGGGAGTGATTGATACCGAAGTCGGCGATCGAGTACCGCCTCGGCCTCCTCATTCCCTCGACTGATCGCATTGCCGATCACTACCGTGGTCGCTTCTGCTGGAATGTTTTCCGCCCGATATCCTTCAAAAATCGTAATCCCCTTCTCTTCCAGAAAGTCGGACATCGGAGGATAGGCGGCCTGATCGGAACCCGTGACCCGATACCCTTGTTCGGCCATTCCGGCCGCGACAGAACCCATGGCCGTGCCACAGATCCCAATGAAGTGAAATTGTTCGTCTTTCATCGAAAATTTAAAAACCGGGAGCTGCCACCCGTCCACTCTCACGCTCCTCAAGTCGCTCCTTGAGAATACGATCAGCAATCTCCTTCACCATTTCCTCCAGAAGGAGTCGCAGGTGACTCCCTTTCCGGTAATCGGCGGGAGCAATGTGCTTCACGCGATCGGCGTGCGTGCAAAGCTGATAACATTTGCGGAAACTTCGGCCACTTGCATCCTTGGGATTGTAAACCGCGATGGCGTGCCCTCCGTTCTTCTTCATCACCGTAAAACACGGCACGTCCGTCGGACCATCTCCCACATAAACCATGTTTTGAAACGGAATGGGGCGCGCCTCCGAGGGCATGTGATCATTCACATCATCCTCGTGACCCAACATCCCCTTGTTGATTCGGAAAAGATATTGCGTCTTTGTCGTGTGGGATATCGTCCGCTTGGGGAAACTAATCCTCCCGTGCTCGTCTTCACCAAATTCACACCCGAATATCGCTCTCACCTTCTCTTTTAGGGAACACCCGTCCAGGAGAGCTTTCAGGCCTGAAGAAACAATATAGTGCTCCACCTTGATCCCCGCAGCCTCATGTTCAGGCCGGATACAGAATTCGCGAATCTCTTCGAACACCGTTTCGACACCTGGATAATAATTGAGCCCCCTCCCCAACTCGGTCAGGTCGGAATTGGAGACATTATCCATACCCAAATAATCCAAAAGGCACTTCATATAGGCCAACTCACCATCCCAGGCCTGTTCATGAACGAGCTTATTGCACTTGCTCCAAAATTGCTCCGGACTGATCCCAAATTTGGGAAATAGAACGTCGTCCTGCATATACGCAGGGCTAAGCGTCTGGTCATAATCGTAAACCAACGCGATGGTGTTCTGGGGCACGGACATTTCGTCGGGGAACATGCCTTGTTTGGATACGGAAGTCAAAGACGAGCTTTCTATCTCGTAAGCTTAATAAATATGAGTCCAATCACCAACGAAAAAGGCCTATCCCCCGCGATGAAGGATAGGCCTGATGAATTTTGAGAACTCTTTAAGACTCCGCGGAGGTCGCCGCTTCCTCGCCCTTTCGCTCCTGCGGAGTAAATGAGATCTTCTTGTCGTCGTCTTCAACGGCGGCCACCACAGTGTCTCCTTCCTGAATTCCGCCGGCAAGCAGAGCCTCGGCCAGCGGGTCCTCAAGGAACCGCTCAACCGCACGCCGCATGGGACGGGCTCCGTAAGCTGGATCATACCCCTCTTTGACCAGCAGGTCGCGGGCGGACTCATCAAGAGTCAAGGTGATCTCTTTCGCTTCCAATCGATCAACCAGCTTGGAAACCTCAAGGTCCACAATCACATTGAGGTCCTTCTTCTCAAGCATGTGGAAGACAACCAATTCATCAAGACGGTTGAGGAACTCAGGACGGAAGTGCTTCTTCGCGACTTCCTCGATTTTACTCTTCATGCCCTCGAAATCAGCCTCGTCCTCATTCATCGCCCCAAAGCCAAGACTGGTCTGCCGCTTGATGCTCTCTGCTCCGACATTGGAAGTGAGAATAATGATGGTGTTCCTGAAATCGATTTTCCGGCCAAAACTGTCCGTGACCATGCCTTCCTCCAAAATCTGGAGTAGAAGATTCATCACATCAGGGTGCGCCTTCTCAATTTCGTCAAAAAGCACAACCGAATAAGGACGCCGGCGCACCGCTTCGGAAAGCTGGCCTCCTTCTTCATAACCCACGTATCCCGGAGGAGAACCAATCAGTCGACTGGAAGTGAACTTCTCCATGTACTCCGACATATCGAGTTGGATGAGCGCATCCGCATCGCCAAACATGAATTTCGCCAGGTTGCGGGCAAGGTAGGTCTTACCCACCCCCGTAGGTCCCAGGAATAGGAAAGAACCGATGGGCCTCTTCGGATCCTTGAGATCGGCACGGGACCGACGGAGCGCTTTCGAAATCGCCACCACAGCCTCGTCCTGACCAATAACGGTCTCCTGAAGATCCTTCTCCATATTGAGAAGCTTGGCCTTCTCTTTCTGTTCCATTCGCTGAAGTGGAACACCCGTCCATTTCGAAACGACGGACATGATGTCATCTTCACTGATCTCAACAATTTTCTCCTCGCTGACTCCACGCCAGCCCTCAAGTTGATCCTCCAAATCCTTCTTGGCCGTCTTCTCCTCATCACGAAGGGAAGCCGCTTTTTCAAAATCCTGATCATTGATCGCCTCAACTTTTTCCTCGTTGATCGTGGAAATCCGTGACTCGAGCTTCTTCAATTCAGGTGGCCGGGTCATTGTCCCAATCCGGGCCCGGGCTCCGGCTTCATCGACGACGTCGATCGCCTTATCCGGTAAAAATCGGGTTGTCAGATAGCGCGAGGTCAGCTTCACCGATGCCTCCAAAGCCTCCTCGGTGTAGTGCACCTTGTGGTGGCTTTCATACTTCTCCCGAAGCCCCTTCATGATCTCGATCGCGTCATCGATGGAGGGCTCGTCCACTTTCACCTGTTGGAATCGACGCTCCAATGCCGCATCTTTTTCAATATGCTTCCGATACTCATTCATCGTGGTCGCTCCCACACATTGGAGCTCCGCGCGACTGAGTGCGGGCTTGATGATATTGGAAGCATCCATCGCACCTTCGGCAGAACCCGCACCAACAATCGTATGAAGCTCATCAATGAAGAGGATCACATTCCCCACCTTCTTGATCTCATCCATCACCGCCTTGATGCGCTCTTCAAATTGTCCGCGGTATTTGGTTCCGGCAACCATCAACGCGAGATCAAGGGTGATGACCTTTTTATCACGGAGAATCTCCGGCACATCACCGGCGCAGATCTCCTGGGCAAGCCCCTCAACAATGGCCGTCTTTCCCACTCCCGCTTCTCCCACAAGAACCGGGTTATTTTTGGTCCGTCGGCATAAAATTTGAATCACCCGTTCGATCTCACCACCACGTCCGATGACCGGATCCAGTTTTCCCTCTGCTGCGAGCTTGGTCAGATCTCTACCGAACGCCTTCAATGCCGGCGTCTTCGTCTTTCCCTCGTTCTCAATTTCGACGCCATCATCGTCATCGTCATCATCGTCGAACTCAAAGTCATCATCCAGATCATCGGCTGAAAAATTGGGATCGATCTCGGCTAACACCTCGTTACGGGTGGTCTGCAAGTCGACATTGAGCCGCTCAAGCACACGGGCCGCCATTCCTTCGCCTTCCCGGAGGAGCCCCAGCAGAATATGCTCGGTTCCGACATAGGAATGCGAAAGTTGCTGAGCCTCCTTATTCGCCAGAGAAAGCACCTTCTTGACCCGGGGAGTGTAGGGAATATTGGTCGAAGCCTTCTGTTCGGGGCCGGTTCCAACCTCTTTCTCCACCTCGCGGCGGACGTTTTCGAGCTCGAGGCCCATACGCTCCAACACGCTTACTGCCACTCCTTGGCCCAACTTAATGAGACCCAAAAGGACATGCTCGGTGCCGATGTAGTTGTGGTTGAAGCGATCAGCTTCCTTGCGGGCAAGTGCGAGGACTTGCTGGGCACGGGGAGTGAAATTGTTCATGAAAATAGTCGGGGGTCGAATTTCTAGCGTTCTTCTTTAATATCAATAGCAGGAGGAAGAACTGATTGCAACTGCTCGCGAATCATTTGTGCCCGCATCGCATCGCGCGTGTCGGGTGGCAGCTTGTTGCCCGCCCTCCATTGAAGATGGGCAGGCTGTGTTTCCATGAACAGCTGATCACAAATTTCCACCAGAGACTCCGGCAAAATAGTCAGGTCCGCACCCAGGCGAAGCATCGAGAGATGACCGAGCGCTTCCTTGGAATCAATGATTCTGGCACAGGTCAAAATGCCCGCCGCGCGACCAATCCGGTCCCGGACCATCAAGGGATCATCCTCCATCAGCTTTGCACGGGCTTGAATTTCATACCGCGCCACGTCACCGATCACCTTCGTCAGACGATTGAGAATTTGCTCCTCACTCTCCCCCAAAGTCGATTGATTCGAAATTTGGTAGAGATTTCCCAACGATTCGGTTCCCTCTCCATACAATCCCCTGACAGCAAGACCCAGCTTCCCGATCCCTTTAAGCACCTGACCAATCTGATCGCTCAGCACCAACGCCGGCAGGTGAAGCATAGAGGATGCCCTCATGCCCGTTCCAAGATTGGTTGGACACGCAGTCAAAAATCCCCATTGGGGATGAAATGCGTAGTCGACCTGCTCGCCCAAATACTCGTCGACCGATAGCGCTAGCTCATAGGCCTCCATCAGTTGCAAACTTGGCCGGATCGCCTGAATTCGAAGATGATCCTCCTCGTTGATCATCAGACTCAATGTCTGCTTCCGATTGACTACCGATCCACACCCTTCATTTCGCGCTGCTTGCTCACGACTAATTAGATGGCGCTCCACCAAAACCTGTTTTTGTAGGGAATCGAGATCCGAAAGTTCGTGGGAAAAGGCCTCTTTCATCGCCGGATGCTCTTCCAGTCGACCCTTCAACTCTTGCAAAACTTCCTGCCGTTGTCCCTTGCGGGCCCAGCCGGGAAAAGGCGTCTTCCTGAGATTTCTAGCCAACCGGACGCGACTCGTAACCACCACAGAGGTTTCGGCTTCGTGCCCGGTCATCCAATCAGCGGGATGCTTCAACAGAGTGGAAAAACGCATCATTGTTGCTCCTCCTGATTCGTTGCTGCTGAATCCGCCGCCGCGGCCAGCTCATCACGCAACTTCGCCGCAGTTTCATAATCTTCGGCTTTCACTGCGATCGCCAGTTGCTTGTTGAGATTCTCCACCAAGCTTCTTTTTTGCTCCATCTCGGCCAATCCTTTCGGAACCCGACCGGTATGACTTAACCCTTTGTGAAGAGACGGCAGACGTTCGGCAATCTCCTTGGAAAAGGCGACGTAGCAATCCCCGCAGCCGACCCGACCGATCTTGACGTAGTCATCAAGCGTGAAGCCGCACGTCGGGCAATCCCCGGTGGGTTCCACCGGAAATATTCCCCCCTCGTTGGAATCCGGGGCTTTTTTAGGGAATCCCATCAGATGATCAGCCATTAATAGACCTTCAGGATCTGTAATCCCCTGCTGCTGCGCACAGCTTTCGCAGAGCGCAGTTTTCTTCATCTTTCCATTGGTAACCTGTGTGTAAAACACGGTCGCCTTGTTCTCGCAAAGGTCGCACTTCATCGACATGGCAAGACTAGACCTTACCCCACCGATTGCGAACGAAATCTCACGCCAAAAATCTAAAGATTGATGATTCCCGCCCTGCGAACCCCGCATTGGGCCAGGCAGTTAAATAGATCCACGACCCTCTGATAATCCACCTGATCATCCAGACTTAAGATAACCGGAGCACTCTCCCCGCGTCCTGCCTTCAACATCTCCAATCGCTCAATCAAAATCGGGAGCTCTTTCCCTCCCCCGGCTTCCCCCACCACCTCCGGAAAATGATTGGGATTCAACGTAATTCGCCCGTTGGCATCCAATCGAATAATTAACGGCGCCGAAGGAGATTCACTCACCAACCCCGGACCGGACATTCCGAAATCAAGGTCCATCTCCTGCATCACAATCGTCGTGGTCACCAAAAAGTAAATCAGCAGCAAAAAACAAACATCGATCAAGGAGGAGACATCCAATTCGGGATCATCAGGCTCCAAATCACCGGGCACTTTTCCTTGAAATCGTTTCCTCACAAATGGGAAACGTTTTCACCTCGAAAGTTCTTGGATCATTTCTTGCCCACCCCAGCCATATCCCTACCCTCTCCCTGCATGAAAAGCGCAGCCTATTTGAAGGAGTTATTTGGCCTCGAGGGAAAAACCGCCGTCGTAATTGGAGGCACGGGAGAACTTTGCGGGCACATGGCCCTGGGCTTGGCAAAGGCCGGAGCAGAAGTCGTCCTCGTCGGTCGCAATGAAGACAAGGCCAATGCCAGATTGGCCGAGATCGAGGCTGCTGGCGGCACCGGGTATTTCGCCGAAGCAGATGCCGGAGATCGCACCTCACTTAACGAATTGCTCAACTCCGTTGTCGAACAGTCCGGACAAGTCGACATCCTCGTCAATGGCGCGGGAATCAACTCCCCAAGCCCTCTCGTCGAAATCACCGACGAAGAAGCTCATCGTATTCTCGATATCAACCTGATCGGTGTCCTTCGCGCCTGTCAGGTTTTCGGAAATTACTTCCTCAGCCGTGATGTCCAGGCGTCCATTATCAATTTGGGTTCCATTTCAGGACTCAACCCGCTTTCACGCGTCTTCACTTACTCGGCCTCCAAGGCCGCCCTCCATAACCTGACGCGCAACATCGCCCGCGAATGGGCGGATCGTGACATTCGTGTGAACACTCTGGTTCCAGGTTTCTTCCCCGCTGAACAAAACCGCAAGGTGCTGGACGAATCCCGTATTGCCGACATCCTCCGCCACACTCCGGCCTCCCGCTTTGGAAGCCCCGAGGAACTGGTTGGAGCGACCCTTCTTCTGGCGTCCAATCGGGCCGGTGGTTTTATTACGGGTACCGAAATTGTTGTCGACGGTGGATTTAACTCTATGACGATTTAACGATAACCTCCTCTTCTACCCCCAATCAATGAAGCCCGCGGCCAATCCGCGGGTTTTTTTGTCGAAAAAAGCAGAACGAAGTGGATTTCAGCCCGAGTTGCTGTTAAGGGTAGATGTTCGGAAAAAAAATTTCCCAATACTCTTATGCAGACAGCAAATGCGAACCCAAAAGTAGTCGTGACCGTGCGTCACGAAGAAATCACCGATTCACTCCGTGATTATGCCGAGAAAAAAATCCACGGCCTTCACTTGGACTACCCGAAGATAATCGAGGCCAAAGCGATCCTCGATGTCGAAGGCGGCCGCAGGCACAAAGCCGAAATCATCCTATTCTGCGCCAATCACATCGTGATCGACGCCTCCAGTGAAACCGAGGACATGTACAAGAGCCTCGATGAAACCATCGACAAGATTGCTCGACGTATGCGGAAACACAAAACCCGCCTCCTCAAGAGACATCGCCCCAAGCCTGATGAAACGATCAAGTATTTCGACGAACGCTCCTACAAGAGCGACTTCCTCGACAACCTCCCCGAAGAGGTCATTGAAGAACCGGAGCCATTTTACGTTCATAAGGAACAATTCCGACTCCGCAAACTCTACAAGGAGGAAGCCATCATGGAACTCGACCTTACCGAAAGACCCTTCGTGGTATTTGAGAATGCTCGCCGTGGAGTAACCTCAATCGTCTGGCGCAAGCAGGATGGGGATTATGGGATGGTCGACGTCTCCTGACTTCCTTAAAGTTTCGCCATGGCGTTCTCCCATTCGGTTTGTCGTTGGTGCTTTGGTGAAACTCCCCTCCTTCAACTCGCCGATTGGTGTGTGGAGCTGGGGATAGCGGGGATTGATCTCCTCACTCCAAAAGAGGCCATGTCCATCAAAGGACATGGTCTTATTTGTCCTGTCTCAACGTTTCCCGAAAACTCCAATGGAATTGGAACGATCGAAAAGGCCTTTAATAAGCCCTCCCATCACAAACCGCTCCTGTCTCTCTACGAGGAACTAATTCCCTCCGCTGCAGAAGCCGGCATCCCGCATGTCATCGTGTTCTCTGGAAACCGGGACGGAACATCCGACACTGATGGTCTGAATATTTGCGCCGAAGGCCTCTCACCCATCTTGGATCTGGCTGAGAAGCATGACATTAAGATCACCATGGAGTTGCTCAATTCTAGGGTTGATCACCCTGACTACCAGTGTGACCACACCGAATGGGGCGTGGACCTTTGCCGACTTCTGGACTCCCCCCGCTTTGGACTACTCTATGACATTTATCATATGCAAGTCATGGAGGGCGACATAATGGCTTCGATCAGGAAAAACTCCCAATTCATCAACCATTACCACACCGGGGGGTGCCCGGGGCGTAATGAACTCGATGAAACCCAGGAGCTTTATTACCCCGCAATCATGGAGACCATCCGCTTAACGGGATTCAGCGGCTATGTCGCACAAGAATTCGTCCCCACCTGGGACGACCATAAGGCCGCCCTGGCGGATGCTGTAAAACGTTGCTCGATCTAGTCGTTACCACCGTGCCGCTGTTCTTCCTCAAGGAAGACTCGAGCAGCCTGGAAGCTACCCCGGGCAAACGCCCGAAGACCGGCATCATCAAGCAATGCTAGACCTTCCTCGGTGACCTCGGAAAGATAGATCTTCCAGGCCTTCTTCTTGAGATGATCTTCGTCAACCGGTTGCTTGGGCTTTGAAGGCTCATTACCGCCTGTCCGACGAGACCGATTTCGTCCCCGCCCCCGTCCCCGTCCTTCTGACGATGCAGAATCAGACTCAGATTGTTCGGAACGACCGTCCGACCTTCTGTTATCTTCTCCATTGCCTTCAATTTTTTCTTCAGCTGGGTCAGAGGCGGCTCCTTGCTCGGGCTCGTCTGTTGGTGACTCGGACCGGGCATCCCGCACCTTCGATTTGGGTTCCCTGGTTTTCCTTCTATTATCACGCCGCTCGCCTTGATCTTGAGTTTCCTCATTACCGGTCTTCACCTCGGCTTTCGGTTCGTCAGGGACCAGAGGAAGACTCTGCTCCTCCGCTGGCGAGACTTCAGTTTGGACAGAGGCCTTTTTGGCCGACTTTTTGCGTGCGGATTTACGCGCAGCTTTCTTCTTGGTTGGTTGATCTTCAGACATGGGTCAGAAAAGGGGCGGGAGTATCGCTCCCGCCCCAAAAAGGGTTAAATAGGTAGTTTTTTTAGTTCCAGATATCGTCAACAGTCTCCTCGTTATCAAGATTACTGTCGACATTTAGATCAGAAGGGAGGCCATCCGGACCGATTGACCAAATATCAAAATCAGCGTTTCGGGCCATTGGGTCTTCGTTGCCTTCGATATCGACAGCTGAGCGATATCGGAAAGATTCCCCAAATCCATCGATGATGATTCTCTGACCGTTATACTTTCCAATGAGATTGGATTTCTCTTTCAAAAGCTCCGGCCAGTAAATCTCGCCCTCCGGCTCACCTTCGAGCCTTCCGGTAAAGTCCCCCGAAAGGGCCTGATAGACCGGCATGCTCAGGACGTTCTCGCCCACCGGGTAAATCCCGTTGTTATCAGCCGCATAACTTTCGAGATGCATCGCTATATTCTGGCGATTCGTCCGGGTGAATTTCTCATCCTGGGACTTCTTGATCTTATTGACCGCGCCAATCACCAAAGTAGCAAGGATCACAATGATCACTACTACGGTAAGCAGCTCGACCAATGAGAAGCCCCTGCTGGGTCTGGTTTGAGGAAATTTTTTCATCTGGGTAGTCCTTTCGTTATGAAAGATTAGCACAATTTCAGTGTTTACGCACCACCACTCTGCATCTGCTGAATCACTTTGATCAGCGGGAGGAAGAGCGCAAAAACAATTGCACCAACCACGAGGGCCAGAATCACAATCATTACCGGTTCGAGAATCGATGTCAGAGCAGTCACAGCTCCATCCACTTCATCGTCATAAACATCAGCAATCTTCAAGAGCATCTCAGGGAGCTGACCGGTTTCCTCGCCCACATCCACCATGGACACCACGAGGTTGGGGAAGATTCCAGTCGATGTGAGAGGGGTCACAATGGATTCTCCCTCCTTTACCGCCTCATGAACCTTATCGATGGCATTGGAAACAATCATGTTACCAGCGGTATCACGGGTGATATTGAGGGCTTGAAGGATCGGAACACCTGAAGTCACCAGAGTTCCCAGCGTCCGGGTAAAGCGGGCGATCGCGCTCTTCTGCTGAATATCACCGAAAATCGGGAGCTTCAATTTAAGATTATCCACAAAGAGACGTCCCTTCTTGGTACGAGCCCAAGCAGTAGCGCCCAACCAAATCATCACCGCGCCACCCATAATCCAAACAGAGTTTGGTAGGATTAACGGTCTTGCCAGCATCCAGTCCGAGAACCCGAAAACCACCCGGGAGATCAACGGAAGCTGCGAACCTCCCATGTCTGCAAACATGTCGCGGAACTTGGGGACAATGAAAAGCATCAGGAAGGTCAGAATGGCTACCGCGATGAACATCACAATGACGGGATACACCATCGCAGACACGATCTTACCCTTCAGTTTATGGGCTTTCTCCTGATACTCAGCGAGACGCTTAAGAACCACCTCAAGCACACCACCAAGCTCACCGGCCTTCACCATGTTCACGAAGAGCTTGTTGAAAATCTTGGGGTGCTGTCCCAAGGATTCGGAGAATGTGGAACCGCCCTGCACTGAATCGGCAAGCTTGTTAATCGTGGCCTTGAGCACGGGGTTTGGCTCTTGCTTACCAAGAACCGTAAGCCCCCTCAAAAGTGGAAGTCCGGAATCGATTAGGGTGGCCAACTGACGGGTAAAAATCATCAGGATTTTCGGCTTCACCTTGCCTCCGGTTTTCCCCTTTTTAACCTTTTTCTTGCCCTTGGCTCCTTTTTTGCCGGCTACCGCACTCAGCGAGCCCTTTCCCTCTTCAACAACCTGGGTTGGATAAAGGCCTTGCCCGCGGAGTGTTTGAATCGCTTCGGCGTCGGATGCGGCTTGCACCACTCCGGTTGTCTGCTCGCCCCGAGCGTCCAGCGCAATATATTGGAAGTTTGCCATTAGAAATTAAGTGTGTTCGTTAGTTCTATTGAAGTTCGTACAGGGTTGGGAAGGTCGAAATCGAGAATTCTCTCCAGCGACCCCCTCGCCCCCATTGAGATTAAGTATACTTGAGGACCTCCTCGATCGTGGTTTTTCCTTCGTAGATACCGCGCAGACCGTCCTCTCTGAGGGTGGTCATTCCAAGTTCGATGGCCTTCTGCTTGAGCACCACACTGGGCGCCCGTTCGATAATCAGCTCCCGAATCGGGTCGGTAACATCAAGCAGCTCAAAGAGACCTGCTCGACCTTTGTAGCCGGAGTTTCCACATTTCTTACAGCCGCTTCCGGTGTAGAAGGACTTGTCTCCCAATTCGTGGGGGGACACCCCTAACTGGGCCAAAATCGCCTCACTGGGCTCATAGGGAGACTTACACTCCTTACAAATCGTCCGAAGAAGTCGCTGCGCAAGAATCCCTTCCAGCGAGGCCGCCACCAGGAAAGGCTCGGAACCCATATCCACCAATCGCGTCACAGCGCCGGCAGCATCGTTGGTGTGAAGCGTTGAAAGCACCAGGTGACCGGTGAGTGATGCCTGAATTGCGATCTGCGATGTTTCAAAATCACGCATCTCCCCTACCAGAATCTTATCGGGATCCTGTCGAAGGAAGGCCCTGAGGACTCTTCCAAAGCTCAGCCCAATCGCTTCATTGGTCGGAATCTGAATGATCCCGTCCACGTCATATTCCACCGGGTCTTCGGCGGTCAAAATCTTGGTGTCAATCCGGTTAATCTCACGCAAAGCAGCGTAAAGAGTGGTCGTCTTACCCGCACCAGTTGGTCCTGTCACAATAAAAATCCCATTGGGCTTATTCATCGTATCGACGACGTATTCGTGCACATGGGCAGGGAGACCAAGGGCCGGCAAATCAAGATTCACCGAGTTTCGATCGAGAACACGGAGAACCACGCTCTCTCCATATTGCGTCGGTAGCGAAGAGACACGCATATCGACATGCTGCTCTCCAATTTGCTTCACGATCCGGCCGTCCTGAGGGACGCGGCGTTCCGCAATATTCATATTCGACATCACCTTAACCCGGGAAATAATGGGTAAAGCCAGATGCACCGGAGGGGGTGACATCTCGTAAAGTGATCCGTCAACGCGGTAGCGAATCTTAAATTCGCTTTCAAAAGGCTCAAAGTGGATATCGGAAGCTTTTTCCTTAATCGCCTGGAAAAGCACCAAATCAACATAACGCATAATTGGAGCCGAATTGGCCTCCTCTTCCAGAGCCCCTTCTCCTCCGTCGAAATTCAATCCCCCGTCAAGTTGACTCAGGATGTCGTCCATCGCTTTCTCTTCTCCGCCATAGAGCTCATTGATTTTCTGCTCCACGATGTAATCGGGAGCGACAACGAGCTTAACCTCCTGGCCGATCGCAAAACGAAGATCTTCAAGAATTTGCGGATTCAGCGGATCTGTCAGGCAGACCGAAATCCCATTTTCATCATAAGTAACAGGAAGTGCTCCGTGCAAGCGTGCCATGCCTGCTGGAATAAGACTGAGAAGCGCTTCTGGAGGCTCAAAACCCTCCAAATCGACCAAATCCGTGCCCAATTCCTGGGCAATGACCGGCCAAATGTCGTCACGCTGGGAGATCACCTGGTAGTCGGCCAAAATTTCGCCAACTTCTTTTCCGCTACTACCGATTTCGGCCAGTACGTCTTGCGCCAAAGCTCCATCTACCATCCCGCGGCTGGTAAAAATATCGAGGACTTGTTGATTATCCATCTTTTTAAAAGTTTATTGTTTCGATCTTCGGCTTATTCGGCATCTGACATTGTCACCCCAATGACCTCTTCAGCAGAGGTTACCCCGGCAAGAACTTTTCGAATTCCATCCTCTCGCAAGGTGCGCATGCCCAACTCTCGGGCCCGACGTCTCAATTGTGGAGTGCTGAGGTTCTGGTTGATCAAATGCCGCACTTCGTCGTCGATCACAAACATCTCGAAAATTCCCAATCGTCCGCGATATCCACCTCCGCGGCAGTTTTCACAACCTACAGGTCCCATGATGTTGCTATCAGCCATGAGAGCCGGATCGATATTGAGCATCCGAATCTCCTTCTCGGTCAGTTCAACCGGGGCCTTACACTTGTCACAGAGTTTTCGAACAAGACGCTGCGCAATAATTGCTCGCACCGCCGAGGCCACCAGGAATCTCTTGATCCCAATATCCGCAAGTCGGGCCACCGCACTCGGCGCATCATTGGTGTGGAGGGTCGAGAACACCAAGTGACCGGTGAGAGCGGCGTTAATGGCGATCGTCGCAGTTTCAGCGTCTCGAATCTCACCAACCATGATGATGTTGGGCGCCTGTCGAAGCATCGAACGTAGGGCCGCAGCAAAAGTCATCCCAATGTCAGTTCGGACCATGACTTGGTTAATCCCCGCCATTTCATATTCCACCGGGTCTTCCACGGTGATGATTTTCTTGTCGGGCTTGTTGATCTGATTCAGACAGGAATAAAGAGTAGTGGTTTTTCCGGACCCCGTGGGGCCGGTCACCAAAATAATGCCATCCGGCAATGCCACCAACTCTTTGAAAGTGTCTTGGTCATCTGAGAAGAATCCCAACTGCCCCAACCCAAGATTCAGCGCCGACTTATCCAGAATACGCATGACAATACTCTCGCCGTGATTACTGGGGACCGAGGAAACACGGAGATCGACCTCTTTTCCTCCCATCTTGACCTGAATTCGACCGTCCTGGGGGAGTCGCTTCTCCGCGATACTCATGGAGCCGCTCATCACTTTGAGTCGGGCTACGATCGCGGGCAGAAGCTTCTTTGGATGATTGGCGACTTCAACAAGCTTTCCGTCCAGTCGATTCCTAATTCGCAAACTGGTCTCAAGTGGCTCAATATGAATGTCACTCGCGCGCATCTTGAAGGCGTCCACTAAAATTCCGGATACCATTTTAATAATTGGTGCATCCTGGTCCCCTTCCGCGCCCGAGTCTCCCACAACAGTGATCGCATTGGAATCCACCTCTCCGGCTTCCTCGCCGTAGAGCTGGGTCATTGCGTGGGTGATGCCGGTGGGAGTTGCGGCATAGAAGGTAACTTCACGACCCACAACGTGTGGAACCGAATCCAAAGTCTCAAAATCCAAAATATCCGCAACCGCTATACTCAAATAAGACCCGTCATCTGCAACCGGAACAGCATGGAAGCGCTTGGCATCGGCCAAAGTCATGCGACTCGCTAGTGTGGCATCAATGAACGCATTGCTTAGGTCGAGCATCTCGGCCCCGGCATTCGCCGCAGAAACTTGGGCGATAACGGTCTCATTGAGGTCACCGCGATCCAACATGAGTTGAATCGTATTTTCATCTCCCATCGCTTCGCGAAATTCCTGGACGTACGCGGCATCAAGGTGCCCGGCTTCGACCAACAGCTGTATCAAGTAATCTTCGTTAGAATACACGGCTTATCCTCAGTGTGCTTTACCTTAGTTTGTCAGTATGAACTCCCAAGGTTGATGAAGCTTGGTCAACGAGGTGAGACGTGTCAATGCGGCGAGCCAGAAAGAGGAAAAAAACAAATCCAGATCATGCTCGACTTTGTGCCGGCCTTCATTTCAACCACTCAAAAAACTCCTCCAAAAGCTCCTCCTGCCGTTGGGACATTTTCCTGGAGTCCGCGGCACTCCGGTCATCAAACCCCGCCAAATGAAGCATTCCGTGAATCCCATACAGCGCAATCTCCCTTAGGCCCGAACTCCCATAGGCCGCAGCTTGCCGTTCCGCCACTTCCACTCCTATTAGCAATTCTCCATGATCAAAGGTAATGACATCAGTCGTGGAATCATCACCTAAAAATTCAAGATGAACCCGCGACATATCGGAATCGTCAAGTAATGAGACCTCAAGACCATCAAGATCGCAGATCGTTCCCACCCCAATCTCCCGGAGACGAATCAATACGCCACTCCATCCCCCTACCAGTCGCTCCAAAAGATCAGCGCCGAAAGAACAGGATTTCGAAAAGTTCCCAAGCTCAATCATCTCGCCGCCACTTTCTCTCATTCACTCTGATTTTTCTGACGTCGACCCTGCTCAACCACCTCCAAAGGGCCGGTTTTCCTCTTATCCAACGATGAAAGGTCCGACGACTGCTCGTCATCGACCTCTTTCGGATAATTGACCCGGGCATGGAGCATGCTCCGCAAGGTCTTGGCAAAGACCGCCCGGATTTTCGTAAGCTCAGACAAAGTGAGATCACAACCATCCAACTGCCCATCCCGTATCCTCTTGAGAACGATTTCATCAACGAGAGCCCTGATCTTCCCAGGGGAAGGCTTACTTAGAGTACGGGAAGCACTCTCAATGGCGTCCGCCAACGAAATAATCCCACTTTCCCGTGATTGCGGGATGGGACCAGGATAACGAAAACTTTTCTCATCCACATTTGGAAGATCATCCGAACTCCCCTTGCTCTCATTCTCCTTTCTTTCTTCTGCAAGAATTCTCTCCTGAGCCCGTCGATAGAAGTAATAAACCAAGGAGTCGCCGTGGTGCTCTTGAATCACTTCAATGATCCTCGGATTGAGTTTGTTTTTGATCGCCAAATCCACGCCCTCTTTGACGTGGGCAATAATGATCAACGCACTCATCGTGGGAGTCAGTGTGTCGTGCGGATTATCGTCCCCCTGATTTTCAATGAAATATTCGGGCTTGGTCAATTTTCCGATATCGTGGAAATATGCGCAAACCCGACTCATAAGGGCATCCGCACCCACTTCCTCAGCGGCAGACTCCGCCAGCGCAGCCACCATCAGGCTGTGATGGAAAGTGCCGGGTGCCTCGACCTGCATACGCCGGAGAAGAGGATGATTCAGATCACTTAACTCCAACCAGGTGATCTCTGTCGTCAGATCGAAAATACTCTCAAGAATGGGCAAAATCCCGCCGACGATCAGACCGGTTGCCAATCCAATCCCCAAAGCCACCAAACAGGCTTGGCCAAATGCCCGCAACGCCTCGACCTCATTGAGCCCGGAGATCGAAATTTTTCCATAGAGCAAATCGAGGAGCAAAGCTGCCGCACCGACGTAAAACCCCGCACGGAGAAGTTTCCCTCGTTTTCGAACTCGCTTGGTTCCAAACACCGCCACCAAACCACAGAAAAGGCTCATCGCCAAAAACGGCCAGCGATCATCCTCAGCCACCAACAACGCCCCAAAAAGGCTCACAAACACAGCCGAATAAACTCCGGCCCTTTGGCCAAGTAGGACCGAGTGAACCATCGGTGCGAATGCCAAAGGCATCACCAAAAACCTCGCACTCTCAGGCAACCAGCCAGCCGACAAGCCACTCGTTACGTGAACCAACCAAAGGTGAAAAAGAATCCCCCCATAAACCAGAAGGACATTTCCATTTCTCCTCGAAGCCTGCTGGTGGTTGAAATGAAAAATCGCAATCGCCGATATCAATAACACCAGTGCCACGGCAAGCACTTGCAGTTGTCCCAGGCCTGCAATCGATGAGGCATTCCACAAAAGCGCGGAAATCCCCCCGGCAAAGACCAAATAGATTCCCGCCCGAACCAGCACACTCCTGCTCAAAAACCAAAAAAGCCCCTTCTCCTTACTGGTTCGACGCTTTTTTCCGGAGGAAAGCCCCTGCTGGACCAGCCGCCACCGTCTAAAATCATCGACTAGGCCCATTCTTAAAAAGGTTGGAAAATTAAATGACGGAATTCCCCATCAATCAGCCTGCCAATACTCCGGAGAGGAAATGAGATCAAGCCGGAACGATTGACCCAACGGTCAACCCAAACGAAAAACGATGCGCGCTTTGGTCGTGTCATAGGGAGACATCTCCATTTTGACACGGTCGCCAATCACGAGACGAATGAATCGCTTCCGCATCTTCCCTGAGATGTGGGCAAGCACTTCGTGGCCGCTAGGAAGCTCAACTTTGAACATGGTTCCTGCAAGGACAGCGGAAATGACTCCCTCTACCTCAACAGACTTCTGTTCGGCATTCTCGTCTACGGTTTTGGCAGATCGGGGGCCGCGCTGTTGATTGCGACGACGTCCACCGCCACCTCTCCGGAAATTTCTAGGTCTAGCGATAATAAAGTTGGGTTGTGAGCCGCAATGCGACTGGCAGTATTATCGTATTCCCTCAGCACTTTGGCAATGGAAAAAAACAGTAAGAGCCTTTCTTGCCTGAAGTGACCGTCACGTCTATTTATTAATCCGTCGAATATGGGTGTTTTCCAAAAGTTTTACCAATCTACCAGAAGGTTCCTGAATCGGGGCTCGGCAAGCCAACGGGAAATCAACATGGCCCGATCTCTTCTTGCCGTCTTCTCTTCCTTCATTACATCGGACGAGAAGATCGAAACTGTCGAAGTGGAAATTGCCTTCGACTTCGTGAGAAACACGTTTCCCAATGCTGATCATAACAGACTTGGTAAATACTTGGAAACAGCCCTCTCTAACCGCCCCCTTCTCTCACCTCACCTCACCCGCTTGAAACGCTCACTCACCAGAGAGCAAAAAGCCGCTTTTGCCCTGCAACTCTTTGCCGTCATCCGAGCCGGAAAAAACGTTTCTCCGGCATCGCAGGAGGATTACCTCGGAGTAATGGGCAGTCTGGGCTGGAAAGCAATTGGCCAGGCAGTTGTAAATGAAATGATGGAGCCTGATTCGGATGCATCCCCCATCCTTCCCCGTCTTGATTTTGCCTCGGGAGAGACAGGCCAGGTTCGACTGAGCAACGAAGAACAGGAAGCCCACTTCCGATGTTACCGGGCTGGCGGCATCCTCCTCCTCCGGAATATGTCCGAACACCCCCTCTGGGTCCGTGGTTACCAAATTGAAAAGGATCAACTCATTCAGTTTCGGACCACCGATGAGGTCGTGGTTGCGGGTTGGCATCTCGGCTTCGACGACCTCAATTTTTTCCTTCAAGATTCATCCCAAACCCTGTTCCTAATTTTAGACCAAGGAGAATTGACAATGAGCCGCGCCAAATCACGGCTCGCGGTTGCAAAGCTGATCTTTGGCCATACCGCCAAAATCACTCCGCTCCGGGATTCGCTGCTCGCCGACGCCTCAGGCCAACAACTTTCAAAGGGCGAGGAATTCGAGTGCCATTACCACAACCTCATCAGCGTAGGCGGAGAGAAGCCGGTCGCTATCGAATCCCTTAGACGACTGAGCCTTCAGGATGGTCACCGGTTCAAACTTCCGGCTGGAAGACGCAAAGTAATCGTCTCGAACGATCATGCCGAACTTTCCGGAGACAGCGTTTTGGTTACTCCTGGATTAGCAGGAAGATTTGTCATTGAGCTCGAATTTGATCCCGACACCGGGATGGGAGACGCTCGTGTGATTGAATCCAGCCAGATCATCACCGCTAACGGGAGGCCCTTGGGCACGGTCCCGCTTCCAGATGGAGCACTCATTCGCTTAAGTAGCCGCCAAGCACTCAGGTGTCGCTTTTCGGAAAACCATCTCGATGAAGAAAGGAATCTCGTTCGCTCACTGGAAGTGGAGGGAATTAACTACTCATTCTGGAAGGCCGGGAAGACGATCGACAACCTGTCCTTTCAAGTATCACGGGGAGAGATGGTCTGCATCATTGGGCCAAGTGGCAGCGGCAAGAGCACCTTACTCGAAATTCTTGCCGGTCAGAGACGCCCCCAAAGCGGCAGCGTAAGACTCAACGGTCTTTCACTTTATGAGCGGCAGGGTCGCCTTTCTCCCCTCATTTCCTTCATGCCCCAGGAGGAAGCTTTGAATTCGTTGCTTACTACGAGGGAGCATTTGGAGCACGCCTGTGCTATTCGCAGACCACACCTCTCCCCCGAAGTCATCCGCAAGCGGGCGAGCTATATCATTGATGATCTTGGTTTGGAACGCATTGCAGAGAGACCGGTCGGAAGCGCGGATTCCAAAAGCCTTTCCGGAGGGGAGCGTTCAAGATTGAACGCGGGCTTGGACCTCATTGGCGGAGGTGAAATCTTTCTTTTTGACGAACCCATATCCGGCCTTTCCTCCAAAGACGCCGAACACGTGGTCGAAGCACTGGAGGGCTTGGCCAGAGATAAAATTGTTATCGCCTCCCTGCACCGACCCAGTGAAAACGTGCTGAAATCCTTCGATCGCGTGCTCTTGCTTGATCGCGGAGGAAAAATGGCCTTCTTCGGACCACCGGAGGAAATGATCCACTACTTCGCAGAAGCCCAAGAGGATTTGTCCATACGGTCGGGGCTTCACCGAGCCCAAAAAGACCAGACCGGAGCGGACTTCGTATTTGATATTCTTGAAGCTCCCTTCCTAAATCTCACTCAGCGCATCGGCAGTCGGTCCCAACGACGGTTCCCACCCACCTTCTGGCAGGAGCGATTTGAAAACCGCCGTGTCATGGCACACTTGTCCACCACCGGCAGATCAACCTTTACTGGCTCGCACGACCTTCCAACAGCCGATGATAAAATCCCTGCGCCCGAACCACCCCAACATGGGCGGCGGCAGAAATGGATGATTTTCAAGACTCACCTTGCCAGAGCGTTTAAATCCAAAATCCGCCATCGCGGAACTCTGTATACGGTCCTCCTTGAGGCACCGCTCCTTGCCATTCTCATTGCCTACACCTTACATGCTTCCGCCGATGGCAGTTACGAATTTCACGACTCCCTCCACCTCCCCTCCTACCTATTTTTGGCCGTGACCGTGGCAATGTTCTTTGGTCTCACCAACTCCGCGACGGAAGTGCTCCGTGACCGCCCCATTTTGCGAAGGGAGCGAAATTGCCGTCCGCACCCCCTCCTCTATCTGGGCTCTAAATTTTTGGTCTTAACTTCTCTTATTGCGCTTCAGTCACTGGCATTCATTGCGGTGGCACACAAAATTCTGGAGATTCATAATATGCTTTGGGTCCACCTCGGTTGGATGACCCTGACGGGATGCTGCGGAACCGGCCTGGCGCTCTTGGTTTCGGTCCTATCAAAGTCCGAGCGAACCGCGCTTGGCTCCATCCCACTCATCTTAGTCCCACAAATCCTGCTTGCGGGAGCGCTAATCCCCTTTTCAGAAATGAACCGAGGCCTCTTTCGGGACGGATCGGAGGGTCGGGAGCGCGGAGCGGAACCCGCTCCTTCGATCGCCATGCCCTTACGCTACGCTTATGAAGGATCAATAGTGAGCCAGGCAACTGACAACCATTTCGAACAGGCACGGCGACCACTTCAGGAACGAATTAATGGCCTCACGGAAGCCGCATCTCGTGAGGGTAACGAGGAAGGACTACGCCAGTCCAAACAAGAGCTGGGAATTCTTTTTGCTGCAACAGCCTCAACGGTAGACCAAGCTCGGGAAATCATCGCCTCTCCCACCTTGGAAACCGCGGAAGCTGTCCAAAACTCAAACGACTCAAGTTCATCCGAGAATGACAAAACACTCGCTCAGTTTTTCGTAAATCAGCGAGTTGAGGGTCTCGTGGAACTCGCCGAAACTCACCGGCTGGACGACCGAAAACTGACCACTTCCAAGGTATTCCTTGCGGAAAAAAAGTCAGCCTTTGGGGTTACGATAAGTACCGCCTCATACTGTCGAATCAGACTCCTGATACTCACCACCATATTTCTCCTGGGATCGGCAGTCTCACTTCAGCTTTCACTTCGGAGTCACTGACACCTCGTCTCCAAGGGTCTTGCTCAATGAGCTGATGACAGCCTCAATCACCTCTCTGCTTAGGGGTGCCGATACGATAATCCCAAGCACGACCAGACCAAACTTGGAGCGCTTTGGAACAACCTGCAGCACCCGGTCCACCCCGATCTTCACATGCGGACTTGCCAAGCCGCCAACATCGGCAACCTGTCGACTCGCACTGCTCGAAGCATGCGCTAGCGTCCGGGCGACTTTTACCAATTTACTGTTTCCGATTTCATCTGCAATGATCTCTCCATTGCGATCACAAACGAAAAAAGCTTCGGCAGGCACGGCACGCTTCAGCCACTCTCCAAAAACCTCCATTCGCCGCGCCAGAGGTTGCCCTGATGACGTCGATGAACTTTCTATCGGTTGAATCGATGCCCTCTGGACCACCGGCTCCGGAAGGACCGTTTTGGCCGAATCACCAGCCAACTTAAATGGAGATTCGATCGGCCCCGAAGAAACAGGCTGCATCGTCACCTCCTGCGATGGCTCCTTGCGCGGAGAACGGGTTACGACCGGTTCAATCTCCATCACTTGCACATCGGATTCGCCATGCATCGGAGGAGCCTGGGAGAGTCCTGCGGAATCTACCATTCCACGGGCAGCTGAGAGTGTCTCCATAGCTGAACGCCGTGCGACCTCGACGTTTCCAAAATTTCGATCGTCCCCTCCAGCTTCCATGTAACCCACAAACCCGGCCCCATACACACACTCCGCTTCATCATTAACCGGGAGCGGAGGCGTAGACATCAGGCTTTCGGCAAGCTTCCGAAGCTCACCGGCATCAATCCATTGGTTGACCGCATCAGCCTGCATCTCTTATCTATGGTAGCCGTCAAAAGACAGCTTTGCTTCTAATTCCGCCCGCAATCCGTCGAAGACAGCCAATGCCCCGGCCCCCTCATCCATCACTCCCACCGGAAGCCCCTTGGCACTTGCTCTAATAAACAAATCATCCCGTGGGACTACTGTTCTCATTACCATCTCAGGTGGGAGAATATTTCGTAAAGCTTCCGCAGCCTCCAGACTCTCAGCAAGGTGGGGCTGCACCATTGTCATCACCACCCCAAGAACCTGAAGATTCGGGTTCACCACCCGCATTCTTGCCAAAGCTTCCAGCATCTTTGGAACAGACCTCACCCCCAATGGCTCTGCCTGTTGAGGAACCAATACTCCGGTCGAAGAACAGAGAACATCAGCGGTCGCACCAAACAACCCGGCCGCAGTGTCGATGATGCAAATATCAAAACCCATCTCCTGGGTCTCCCTTAAAAATGACCGAACACGATGCAAGCTCGCTCCCATCACTCCCCCACCAAGTTCATAAGCGCTGCTGTGACCTGAAGCCACCAGACTCAAAGTTTCGAGCCGGGTCGGAACAATCAAGGATTCTGCACTCAAGCTAGGATCAGAAAGCAGATCATAAAATCCGGTAAGATGACGGGATTGCCGGGTTAAAGAAAGGCCAACGGAACCTTGAGGATCGGAATCGACCAATAAAGTTCTTCGTCCGCTTCGGGCAAAGGCATGGGCCAAGTTGATTGCCACGGTCGTCTTTCCGACACCTCCCTTTTGGCTGGTAATTGCAAGAGTGATCACTACTGGGCTGGAGAACTAAAAAACTACTTCGATTGGGCTGCGCAAGAGGAAAGCATTTCCCGTGGGCTTTGTCTGGTCATTTTGCCGAATTTTCTTACTCTGCCCCTCTCCCCCCGGTTTGACCTAGCACTGATGCCCAATCGCCATAAACTCATAGTCTTCGTTTTCGCCCTGGTTTTTCTATCCAGCTGTGATCGCCCTGATAGGACCAGTCGAACTGAGGAACGCCTCGCCGAGGAGCAATTTTTCAAGGAGGAAGCGGTGAGCTCACTCGATCAATTGACAAACCAAATGCGGGAGGCTCCCACCGCTTTTCTTCGGACTTTCAAAGACGACCCCATCCCTTGGCAGGCGTGGAACTCTTCTGTCACAGAAAAAGCACGGGCATGTCAGGCCCCCATCCTGGGTGTTGTAATATCGTCACAAAGTGAAACCAGCCGGACCGTTGTTGAATCAATCATCAGTGACCCTGACCTACTCCCCTTGTTTCGGGACAAAAACGTTTGCGCCCTCATCGATATCCACGCTCACCCTGAGTTTGCTCTCTTGAGCTATATTGTCTCTTCTGAAAATCGTAAATCTGTGGGATTTCCAATGCTTATCTGGATGAGCCATGAGGCTGCACCCCTGGGCTCGGTTGAGCTTTCCTCAACCACTTCGACCGGACTGGCCTCTGTTATCAATCACTCTTCCGCAATGGTGGATGACATCTGGAGCAAATCTTCTGACTACGCGGTCAAGAATAGCAGGCGTGATGCGGAATCGAGACAGGCCAGAATTGATGAACTCATCGCTCCCACCGAGAATGCTAAATCAAGAAACTACCTCTTCACAAGGTACTCCAGGGAGATCTCGTCGTACTTTGATCCCATTAGCGGCAATCTTGATGGCGCTGGTGGACTGGTTCCCTCGAGCAGCCTGGAACTATTATCAATCGCCTCCCTCTCGCCCTTGGTCAGAGAAGAAATTCAAGAAAGGGCAAAGGCAGCCATCACCCGGATCAACGAAACCGTAATCTCCGGAGCCGTTCATGATCCCCTCGATGGCGGGTTCTTTCATGCCCGGCGAAGCCCCGACTGGAACATCCCCTCTTTTTCAAAATCTGCAGTTTCGCAATCTCAAATTGTGAAAGCTCTTATCAAATCTGGTGATGCAACCGGAAATCAGCATTTCACAGATAGCGGTATCCGCCTCCTCCAAAGCATCGAGAGGAATCTCATCACACCGGGATATTCCAGTAGTTCGGCGAAGGAAACTCCTACTGGTGACAATGGACTCCTTTGGGATTGGGAGACGTTAAACAAGATTCTTACTGAAACCGAACTGGCAGTCGCATCCCAAGCGTTTGACTTAAAGGAAAGCGGGAATATCCCCGCATTGGCAGACCCGGATGGTCAATATTTCGGTCTAAATAACCTCCCCCAACCTCACGACTCCGCGTCACTCTCCAGGCTCCTCAACAAATCTGCTCCCGAGGTCAAGACGCTCCTGACCGAAGCAATCGCCAAACTTCACAAATATCGCGTTGAACAGGAAAAAATATTCCACGAAACCAGTGTCAGCACGGTCGACCACGCACAAGTCTCTCTGGCTTTCATCGAGGCTTGGAGCGCAACCAACGACGATCAGCACCTCCAATCTGCCCTAGTGCACGCCTCCACGATCAAAAACAATCATCGTGATACCGAAGGGAGGCTCCTGCGCTTCGCCCACCCGATCAATATCTCGGCTAGGGGCGAGGACTTTGCGGCCGCTATCGGAGCCGCCACACGACTCTATCAGGCAACCCTTGATGTGACTTGGATCGAATGGGCCACCGCACTTTTCCACGAAGCTTTTGAAGGGGCCGCAAGTATAGAATCACCCTTACTTCAGGAGGTTCAGCCCAAAGACAACATCCTTCCCCTGCAGCTATATTCCTATTCCATGGTGTTCTCCAGCTCAACACAGGGCATTTTGGATGAGAACTCCACCCGTTTGCTGGCCTTAACCGGAGACCCTCAATTCCAGAAGACCAGAGACGAAATTGCCAGCCGTTTGCAGCGGTCGGTCGAGCGAGCGCCAATCATTCATACCGATTTTCTGATTTCCTGTGCCCTTTCAGATGAGCCCATCATCGCCGTGATTAGGAACAAAAACGGCCCTCCAGCAGCCTCCCCACTATTGAAAGCTCTTAATGCACCTTCAATCTCCCCTTTCGTTACCATCAGGTCAGACATCCCTGATTCCTCTCTGGCTCCTCTCCCTGAATTGCCGACCGCGACCTCGGACACAGATATCGTTCTCCTCCGCTCTTCACAGGTTTTGGGCTCGGTGAACAGCATTAGCGAATTCCGAACCCTCCTGGTTAATGCCTTCCTTGAAAAAGAATGATTGGCACTTCGTTTGGGGTCGCTAAGTTGTCCCTGCATGCAAAACAAAGCTGTTTTATCAATTTTTATCGTCTCCGCCCTTGGACTCGGAGTTACCCTTGCAGATAAGATTACGCTAAAATCAGGCCAGGTCATCGAAGGTCGGGTTCTGGAGGAACAAGGAGAGAATTACCTCCTTGAGGTCCAAGTCACCGCGTCCATCAGAGACCGTAAGACGGTAGCTAAAAGCGAGGTTGCCTCCATTGAGAAAGAAGCTCCGGATAAAAAGCCCTTCGAAGAGCTGGCGGACATTCTCCCCACAGGCGATCAAATGCCTGCCGGAGCCTATAATCACCTCATCGAAAATCGCGTCAAACCATTCCTCTCCGAGTTCCCTAAATCCAAGCACGCCCCCAAGGTCAAGGAAATGCTCAGCACCTTGGAGGAAGAGCTTGGGAGAGTAGAGGCCGGCGATATCAAGCTGGAGGGACAATGGATTGCCAAGGAAGATTGGGATTCCAATGCGATCGAACTCGATGCCCAACTCGAACTTGGCAACATGAAAAAGGCTGCCGCAAGGAAACAGTTTCGCTCAGCGATGCAATCCTACGAAAAAATTTCCCGACACTTTGCCGGCACCGAGTCGGAATCCAAAGCAAAAGACCTGGCTACCCGACTTCTTCAGGCTTATCTCCCGATCGTCAGCGCCAAGGCAAACAGCGCTCGTGACAAGGTCGCTAAACGAAAAAGCATCATTGCCAACCTTCCTGCGAGAGATGTCCCTCGGGTAAAGGCCGAATTTGCAGCCCAAGAGAAACGTCATCAGGCTGCCTTGGCCGAAGCCAGGGAACTCAAAACCAAATGGCTCCCGATTAACGACCTTGACGAAAGAACTCTCAAAACGCTTGAGCGAAATATTCAGTCGGAGTTGAAGAACCTGGAACGACCTCCCCGCAGCAACACCAATCCTGCCGAACTTTACCGTGAAGGCTGGGCCGCTGCAAGTGAGGGCGATACTGCCGCCGTACAGCGAATCATCTCCAATCTTCGCTCCGCTAAAGTAGACGCAAAATATCAGGACCTCCTGCTCGCTCAACTTGAAGCCAACCCCGCCCCAGAGCCTCCCAAGGAAGAAAAAGTGGAAGACACCATCGTAAAGGATGACGAGGCTAAATCCGCCGCGGAAAAGGAAAAGAAGCAGAAAAAGAACCGTCCTCTTGCTGAGGATAACGACGATCTCCCTGCCGGCGACGAAGAAGAATCATCGATGATGCCGTTGATTTACGCTATCCTTGGTTTGGCCGTGATTGGGATTTTAGTGGGAGTGGTTCTCAAGAATCGGAAGTCCAAAGAATAAAAGTAGAAGCTCTCTATGAACGAACGAACGGCGTCCCAAAACCGCGAAACAGCTGAGACGCGCATCAACCTGTCCCTTAATCTGGATGGAGAAGGCGTGTCAAAGATCGATACCGGAGTTCCTTTCTTCGATCATATGCTAACGCTTTTTTCGCGTCACTCCGCGATTGATCTTGAGGTAACAGTCAAAGGTGATGTCGAGGTTGATTATCACCACACTGTTGAAGACACCGGTATTGTCTTGGGCGAATGCCTCAAACAGGCACTTGGCGACAAGAGCGGCATCCGTAGATATGGGCACGCCTACATTCCAATGGACGAGACCCTCAGCCGCACTGTGATTGACCTGAGTAACCGACCCCACCTCGAATTTAAGGCCCCGGAATCCACCCCCTCGGCCCAGAACTTTCCATTCACCTACGTCGAAGAATTTTGCCGGGCGGTAACTGCCAATCTCCGGGCTAACATTCATATTGAACTCCTCTATGGTCGTGATGGGCACCACATTGCGGAATCCATTTTTAAATCTCTTGCTCGAGCACTTAGGGTCGCCATTGAAAAGGACCCTCGCCAGGTTGGTATTCCTTCCACCAAGGAAATCCTTTGATTTAATGAAATTGGGCATGATCGACTACGGCCGGGGAAACCTCCGGAGCGTGATGAACGCCTGTATTTCTCTTGGTCACGAACCAATATTGGTGACGGGCCCTGAGCAATTGCAGAACCTAACCCACATAATATTTCCCGGCCAAGGCGCTTTTGGAGACTGTATGGAGAGCCTCGATCGACTTGGGTTGACGGAACCTCTCCGCAAGTGGATCCAGGACGACCGCCCATACTTCGGCATCTGTGTGGGATATCAGCTTCTTTTTGCCTCAAGTGAAGAATCTCCCGGCACACAGGGCCTCGGAGTTATTGACGGCTTTTGCAGGCATTTTTCAAGAACCGGAAAAAAGATTCCCCATATGGGATGGAATGCTCTCAGTATTCACTATCCCCAATCACCCTATTGGAAAAATCTACAGGATGCTCCCTACTTCTACTTTGTGCACTCCTATTACCCCACCTCGGTAAAGGCAGAGGAAATCGCCGCAACGTGTACGTATGGTGACGAAACATTCTGCGCTGCCATTGAACGGGGAAATTTGCTGGCTACTCAATTTCACCCGGAGAAAAGCCAGCATGCCGGACTCCAGTTGCTCGAGAACTTCCTCGGAAAATAAAAACGGCCCGGACGAAAAACTCGTCGGGCCGTTTATATGGAAAAATGTCCGTTTGATCAGGAAGTCACGCGCATGGGCATCAGAACATAAAGGAACGCATCCTCTGTCCTAAGCACACCGGGGCTCATCTCGTCAATGAGGTCCAGATGGATTTCCTCATCATCCAACGCTCGCAAAGGGGCCTGAAGAAAATCAGGATTGAAAGCAATGGCAAATTCCTTGCCGCTATACTTCACTTCAACCGATTCATTGGCTTCCCCAATATCAGGGCTGTTCGCAGCAACTCCCAACTCGTTTGCACCGAAGGTGAGCTTGACTGAATTGGACTTCTCGGAAGAAAGAAGAGCAACCCGTCGAACAGTTTCCAAAAGAGCCTCACGACCTACCGTCAATCGCTCCTTTGTTTCACCAGGAATAACCTGACGATAATTCGGGTAATTCCCTTCAATCAGCTTACTCACAATGATGCTGCTGCCAACTTCGAAACAAACCTGATTATCACTCAAACGTAAGGTCAAATCACCTTCCGACCCCAGTAGCCGCTGAAGTTCCTGAACGGCTTTGGTTGGGACGATAAAGTCTGTTTCGTGACTGGCTGGAAATTCCAATTCGTTGTCAACCATCGCCAATCGCCGACCATCGGTAGCAACGAGAGTCAGCTTACCCTCTTTGAATGAGGTGAAGATTCCATTGAGAACATAACGGGTCTCATCAGTGGAAATCGCGTAAGAAGTTTTCTTGAGACCGTCCAACAGCAGAGCTTGGGGAATGGTATACTCCTTGGAATCGCTGAAATCAGCCAAAGGAGGGAATTCGGCATCAGGAAGTCCGATGATCTTAAAAAAACTGGGACCACTGCTAATGCTCGCCACGTTCTTGGCGTCCACCGAGACCTCCACCTCCGCGGCAGGAAGCTCTCGGATGATGTTCACCAACCGTTTTACCGGCAAGGTCGTAGCTCCGGTCTTACTGACCTCGGCTTCAGCTGTCCCGCTAACACCCACGTCCAGATCAGTCGTCGTTAGACGAAGCCCTGACTCAGATGCCTCAATGAGAACATTAGACAAAATCGGCAGAGTCGTACGACTACTCACCACATGCTGGACTTGTTGCAGCCCATCCAAAAAAGCCTCTTTCGCGATCCGAAACTTCATACCATTAAATGCCCACTCAGGACTAAGGACAAGCTGCCCTTAGTGACATGACTTGGCAAGTATTTCCTTAAGAAAGGAGAAAGGTTTATCAGCGTTGCAAAAGCACAATCAACTTCTCGACCACAGCCTTCACCTCAACATTCGTCTCAATCTCCTGTTCAACACGCTTACAGGCATGAATAACTGTCCCATGATCCCGGCGGCCAAAGGCCTCCCCGATCTCAACCAATGAGTGATTCGTCAGTTGCCGGCTGAGGGCCATTGCGATTTGTCTCGGGAATGCGATGCTAGCAGGCCGACGCCGGCTGGTCATATCAGCCAGGCTGAGATCAAAATGCTCGCACACCGCCTTCTGAATCGAATCGACGGTGATTTGACGTGAATTTTCATCACGCACCAAATCTCGCAACAACTCATCCACTTTCGCTATCGTCATCGTTTCCGATGAGAGGAAGCTGAAACTGGCCACTCGAGTAAGAGCTCCCTCAAGTCTTCGAACATTGCTCTGGATCAAATTGGCAATATGAAAAATAACTTCATCCTCAAGAACCACGTTCCATTGCTCCATCTTCCGCTTCAGAATTGCCACTCTGGTTTCAAATCCCGGAGGTTGCAGCTCAACGGTCAATCCACTTTCGAACCGGCTTACAAGTCGGGGCTCAAGCTGTTGGATTTCCGGCGCCGGTCGGTCACAAGTGAAAACCAGTTGGGTCCGTGTATTTAACAGTGAGCTGAACGTGTGGAAAAACTCATCCTGGGTTCGCTCCTTGCCAGCCAAGAATTGAATATCGTCGATCAACATCACATCGGCTGTCCGGTAGGATTTCCGGAATGCATCCAAACTCCCCTTACGGACGGCCTCAATAAATTCATTGGCAAATTGCTCTGCCGTCAAAAACACCACCTTCGCCTTGGGATCACTGAGTAAAAGCTCGTGAGCAATCGCCGACATCAAATGGGTTTTTCCCAGTCCCGCCCGACCATGGATGAATAACGGATTGAAACTTCGGCCCTCCCCTGTTGCCACTGCTGAACATGCGGCGTGGGCGAACTGACTGTTATCACCTACAACAAAATTTGCGAAGTCCAACTCGGGATTGATCCCCAATCGCTTCAATTTGCGCTCGAGTGCCGCATTGTCCTGCTTGTCTTCAACAGGCTTCATCACCTTGACTTGATCGCTTGCAAGTGCCGCACCCTTTGCAGCCACCGTCACCTCTGGTGGCACTTCCTCGCCGTGAACGGCAATCACCGGAGCAGCATGAATTCCTGCGCCCTCGGCAAATGCCGCTCGTACCTCATCCATGTAATTGGTCTCGATCCAGATTTGCTGCATGTCCGACTGGACCAAGATGACCGCAGCTCCGCGTGGATCATTCTCGGCCATTTCTGCATTTCTAAACCAGCGATTGAATGCGTCAGGACTCAGATACTCCCCCAACTTCGTTTTAACTTTTTCCCAATTTTTTTGACTTTCGCCACCTTTGACCATTTCAATTTCATGATCCTTCGATCCACTTTCATGACCCCCTTCGATCTCGTTTTTCATTAGCTACTACGGAATACAGACTTGGTGTTTAAAAGTGCGGAACGGCTACTCCAATCCGCCACTCGTTTAGGTGACAACAGACCGATCATTGGGCAGATTGGGAAGCTGTGAAAAAACAAAAGAATAAGAAAAAATCTGTGGTTGATTTCCACAAGTGTTCCACGACTTTTTGCAAAATTTTCACGGTGATAGATTTCTTAAGGGAACTAAATCACCCCTCCTTTGTCCCAAATACCCGACCTCCAAAAAGCCCTCCGGCAACAGTCAATATGGTCCCAATCGGCCACATCCAGGAAGAGTTGAAACTCGACTTTAATTGCCCTCCCTCAAGGTAATAACTCGGGAGGATCGAGAGCCATCCATTGAGATCCAAACCAGCTCGTTCCACAATCACCCAGATGTCGGTCCGCACCATCATCGTGATGAAGAACGAGATGACCGAACCAATCAGTATCCCCCTAAAAGAACCTTTGCCCCACAGCGCACAAAGGAACATCCCAAGCAATGGACCCATCGTGTATGTCGTCATCCCGAAAGCCAGATCGAGAATTGGAATCTTAAGCTGTTCTCTTGCGTAGTTCATTACCAATGTGAATAGCGTTAGGGTAATCCCCCAAAATACCACCCACTTCCGGGACTGGCTTACCAACTGTGTCTGACTAATCTTGCCCGCCCCATTCTCCGGATGATGGATCAGGGAAATTGTCGTCTGGCTCAGCGCTGCCAATATTGAATCGAGACTCGAGATTGCAGCAGCAAAGACACCCGCTAAAATGAGCCCTGCCAACCCGGGAGGCAACTCACTGACAATCCAGATCGGAAACACCTCCGCAGCCGCAGCCGGCGTTCCCCCTTCTGCCAAAGTTGCCGGCTTCCCATCCTTCATGAAGGACAAATTATCCGCCACAACTCCCTCCGGCGGATTGTTCAAGTAGAACACATAAAGCGCCGCGCCGACAAGGAGCATCAGATACGTCAACGCCTGTCCGACGGAACTGAAAATAATCGCCTTCCGCGCGTCTCCTGCATTGCGACAGCAAAACATTCTCTGCGCATTCAGCTGATCGACCCCAAATGCTGTTAGGTTTTGGAACGGAACCGCAATGATAGCCACCCAGAAGGTGAAATTGAATGCCGGCCCCCACCCAAAATCGTCGTTCCACATCCGCGTTTTACCGGCAGCGTCAGCCTCTGACCAGAACGTAGCCCAGCCCCCGTCCAGTGAAGAGACCACCCAGAAAACCGTGATCAATCCACCCACAGTGAAGAGAACAAACTGCATCACATCCGTCCAAATCACTGTCCGCATCCCTCCCATGAGAGTCCACCCGATGGCGAATACCCCGATTACCAAAATACAAAGATCGAAAGACCACCCGGTCACCACGGTCAAGGGAAGAGCCGCCACCAAAACCCGCACACTCTGGCCAAGAATTGAGCCCACTGTAAAAAACACCGTCGCCAGAGTCTTTAGCTGCGGCTTGATCCGCTTACCCATGTAATCGTATGGACTATAGATCTCGTCTTCATAAAATACCTTCACAAACCATACTCCCACAATCACCCGGCCAATCACCGATCCAATCCCCCAGAGCATATAGGTGAAATCCCCGTTTGCGGCCATCACACCTCCCGGCACACCAATAAAGGTCACCCCACTGATCTCTGTCGCGATAATCGATCCCGATACCGCCCACCAAGGCAACGATTTCCCACCTGCAAAAAAGTCCTTAATTGTTGCCTGTTTCCCTCCCATGTAGTGCCCGATCACAGTGGTCAAAATCAAATAACCAAAAAGAACCGCCACGTCCCAAGGAGTAAAAAAGTCTGCCATGCCGCAAATCTGTCCACTTGCTTCCTCGTTGTCGATAATCCTCTTCTAGGTGACATTAGTCTTGTGACCAGGAGACCCTCGCCCTAGTTTTCAGAAACCTTCCAAGGAGGACAGTATTTCCGACCAAAAGAGTAGAATCGTTGGCATTATCCCGGCCCGTTGGGCCTCCTCCCGCTTCCCCGGAAAGCCCCTCTTCCCGCTTCTCGGCAAGCCCCTGCTTCAACACGTTTTCGAACGCGCAGCGCGATGCCACGAGTTGGATGAGCTTATCGTCGCAACGGATGACGACAGAATCATCGAACTCTGTGAAGCCATCGAGGCCCGGGTCATCAGGACACGCGCCGACCACCCTACCGGAACTGATCGCATCGCCGAAGCCGCCGATGCTCTCGACGACGCAACTCACGTAATCAACATTCAAGGAGACGAACCGCTCCTCGATCCCGCATTGGTCGACACCCTTGCAAAGACACTCCGCGATGATCTCACCCTACCCATGATCACCGCTGCTAGTCCGGTGACCGAGGATGCCCTGATTTGCGACTCCAATGTGGTTAAGGTCACCATCTCCGGAAATGGCAACGCCCTTTACTTCTCACGCTCCCCCATTCCATTTCGACGGGACCTAACGACTCAGATCCCTACCTACCGGCACTTGGGCATATATGGGTATCGCACGGATTTCCTCCGCCATTTTGTGTCCCTTCCCCCTTCCGCCCTCGAAATCTGTGAAGGTCTCGAGCAACTCAGGGCCCTTGAAGACGGTGCCTGCATCCGTGTTCACATCACAGAACATGAGGCGATCGGCCTCGACTCTCCTGATCAAGTTCCCCTCATTGAATCCCTTCTCTCATCCACCCGCTCATGAAATACATTTTTGTCACCGGAGGAGTCGTATCCTCTTTAGGAAAAGGACTTGCCGCAGCATCTATTGGCACTCTCCTTGAGCACCGCGGGCTCAAGGTTCTTCTCCAAAAATTTGACCCCTACCTGAATGTCGATCCCGGCACGATGTCCCCCTACCAACACGGAGAGGTCTATGTCCTCGATGATGGAGCGGAAACTGATCTGGACTTGGGCCACTATGAGCGCTTTACCAGCACGCCCCTATCCCAAATTAACAGCCTTAGCTCGGGCCAGGTGTTTGAAAACGTCATCAAAAGGGAACGACGTGGCGACTACCTCGGCAAGACCGTTCAATTCATTCCTCACGTTACCGACGAAATCAAAGATCGTCTCAACCTCGCCACCGAAAAAAACCCGGATGTCGATGTCATCATCACCGAGATCGGCGGCACCGTCGGCGACATTGAAGGACATCTTTTCCTCGAGGCCCTGCGACAATTTGCTCAGGAGGCAGGACGCAGCAATGTCTGCTTCATTCACGTCACCCTTCTCCCGCTCGTTCGCGCTGCCGGCGAAATTAAAACCAAACCAACCCAGCAATCGGTAGCCAAGCTCCGTGAGATTGGAATTCAACCGGACATCATCATCTGTCGCACCGAGCACGACCTCGATGAAGAGAACAAGGCCAAAATCGCCATGTTCTGCAACGTTCCCAAACCCAATGTCGTCGCCTTCCGTGATGTCGAGAACACCATCTACGAATGTCCTCTCGACCTTCGTAAAGATAAGATCGATCGTTTGGTCACCGACGTCCTCGGACTCAAATCAAACAAACCCGACCTCAGCGCCTGGGAGGATTTTGTCGATCGTATCGTCAATCCCACCAGTGAGATCAATGTTGCCGTGGTTGGCAAATACATCGAGCTTCAGGACGCATACAAGTCCATCTACGAATCCCTCACCATCGCAGGGGCCGCTCACCGGACCAAAGTCACCCTCACCCGGGTGGATGCCGAAGATATTGAGAAATCTTCAGCAGCCGAAGTAATCGGAAAAGTTGATGGCATCCTCATCCCCGGCGGCTTCGGCGACCGAGGTACCGAAGGGAAAATCGAAGCCGCCCGCTACGCGAGAGAAGGCAAGATTCCCTTTTTCGGCATTTGTCTTGGAATGCAGATCGCCACCATCGAGTTCGCTCGCAACGTCTGCGGACTCGAGGGGGCAAACTCCACCGAATTCAGTAAAGACAGCGCCCATCCCGTCATCTGTCTTCAGGAGGAGCAGCAAGGGATTACTGACATGGGGGGGTCTATGCGCCTCGGTTCCTGTGAGTCCATTGTCGTCGCAGGAACCAAGTCCTCCGACCTATACGGAGGAGCCGACCGCATCCATGAACGCCACCGTCACCGCTATGAATTCAACTCCGACTATCAGGACCGCCTTCAGGAAGCCGGACTGGTGATCGCCTCGGTGTCCGCCAATGAAGGATTGGTCGAAATCATCGAGAATCCGGCACACCCATATTTTCTTGCTGCCCAGTTCCACCCGGAGTTCAAATCAAAGCCAAACAAGCCTCACCCCTTATTCTCCGGTTTTATTGAAGCTTGCTTGAAGAACTCATGAGCGCCGAATGCCTCATCGTTGGTTTTTCGGGAACTACCCTGACACCAGAAGAAGAATCCCTCTTCAGGGACCTGCAACCTGCCGGATATATTCTGTTTTCACGGAACCTGGCCTCGCCCCTCCAAATCCGAGACCTCACCGATTCTCTCCGTAGTCTTCATCTCGATCCTCCGTTCATTTCCATTGATCAGGAAGGAGGCCGGGTCTGGCGCACCCGGGAATTCAGTTGCGCTCCCCCTGATGCCGCCACTTTTTCAGCAAAAGCGGATTTCAAACAAACCGCTCGTTTTGGTGCCCTCACCGGCCAACTTCTCGAAATACTCGGCATCAATCTCAATTTTGCCCCTGTCCTCGACCTCGACCATTTCCCCGATTTAAACAACGGCCTCCGCGGTCGCTGTTGGGGAAAAGACTCCCAACGGGTAATCGACTACGCCGGAAATTTTAACCGCTGGATGCGAAAACAAAATGTCCTCTCCTGTGGCAAGCACTTCCCAACCAACGGTCGCGCCTTAAGTGACCCGCACCATGATCTGCCAATCGCCGACATCTCCCTCGAGGAGTTATTAAAAGACGACCTTATCCCCTACACCGCCCTCATGCCGGAACTGGATGCCATCATGGCTTGCCACCTCAATTTCCCGCAGATCGACAACCAGTATCCCGCTTCTCTCTCTCACACGATCCTCACCAGACTGCTCCGCGACCAATTGGGCTTCGACGGCCTGATACTTACCGACGATCTTGATATGGGGGCCATCGTAAATCACTACGGCAGAGGCAATGACATCCGCCTTGCAATCGAGGCTGGAGCGGACATCCCGATGGTCTGCCATCAAATTGAAACCCTCCGTGATGCTGTTCACGAGCTGAAGGCACTGCCAAGCGGACAGCTAGACGACTCACTTCGACGAATCGAAAAATACCGCCGAAAACTCAAACCACCCCCACCGTTCCAAACGGATCGATGGGAGCAAATTAATGAGCACATGGCAGAGCTCACTCATGAGATCATTGGTCAGGATCGGTTCGACCCCGAGCGCCCAAACCAAAGCCCTGTCGAAGACTACTGACCGGTTTTCACTCCGCTTGGACCAAGCTTCCCCCATGTCATGATCCCCTCCGTTTTCGGAATCTCATCGATTTCAATTTTCCGATAACACGCTTCAAATGGAGCTCCACTGTGAGCCTGAAGCGCGATCAAACCTTCCAATGGAATGTTCTCGTCCTTCTCTGTAAAATCAACCGTCAGAATCCCATTCAACCAAAGTCGGATGCGCGGTCCCTCGCAACGGATGCGGTAATCATTCCACCCATCTCTGACCGCTGATTTTGCCTCATCGCTCACATAGTCCCCCACAATTTTTCGGCGACGGGACTCATCATAAAGTTTCCCCCAATAATTTTTCCCCATATCCGCCTGATACCCGATCATCTCGTGGTGATTGGGAATCCTCTCGCTTCGTATTTGGATACCCGCATTCGGGTTCTTACTCTGATGAGCCTCCAGCTTGACCTGGAGTCTTAATTCAAAATTGGAGAACCGTTTTTTGGTCGTGGCGAAGGTGTTGTGGCTCACCTTTTCAGTTGGAGAACCGGCATAGATGACCCCATCTTCCGAGCGCCACCATTTGCCCTCATCCTTCTGGACTTCAAAATCAGCAAAGGTCAATTCTCCGGCTCCAACCAAAGCTGGAATGAGTAACAGGATTTTCCACATGACTAAAATACAACTTCGGTTCCCAACTCGGCCACTTCAACATCGCCTCCGTGAATTTCACGAAGCGCCTCACAAAGCGCATTGGATCGCGTAGGCTCTCCATGCACCAGCCAAACCTTCTTTTTGGATCCCTTGATATTTTGGAAATATTCCAGTAGCTCCGAGTGATCGGCATGACCCGAAAAGGAATCCATGATTTCAACATTGGCTCTCAATTTGAAGTAATCGCCAAAGATTCTCACCTCTTCATCACCATTCCGGATTTTTGCTCCCAAGGTATTTTCAGCACAGTATCCCACAAAGAGAATCGTATTCTTGGGGTCCTCAATGCTATTTCGCAAATGATGCAAAATTCGGCCCGCTTCGCACATTCCTGACGCCGAGATGATAATTGCTTGCTGGTCGTTGGCATTGAGCTCCTTTGACTTGTCCACCGAGCGGATCAGCGTCAAACCTTCAAAGCCAAATGGGTTTCTCTTCTCGAACAGAAAGTTGTATACCTCTTCATTAAAACACTCCGGATGCAGCCTGAAGATCTCGGTCGCATTTACCGCCAGCGGACTATCCACATACACCGGAACATTCGGTATTTTTCCCTCTTCGAACAACTGATGAAGCACGAAAAGCAGCTGTTGGGTTCGCTCCACTGCAAACGAAGGAATAATCACCTTCCCCCCTTTCTCGAGAGCCCGCCGGAGAATGACTGCCACCTTTTCATCAGCGTTCGTTCCCAACTCATGCTCGCGCCCTCCGTAGGTGGACTCCATCAACAAAAAATCGACGTCTTCACATCCGACCGGGTCCCGTAATAGATCGTTATCACCCCGTCCCACATCACCGGAAAATAAGAGCCGTTTCTTTTTCCCTCCATCATCCTCGTCTTCGATATCGAGGACCACCTGGGCACTCCCCAAAATGTGCCCTGCATCAATGAAAGTAAGCGTCACCCCTTTTCCAATGATCATCTTGCGATTGTATCCCACGTTCACAAACTGGCGGAGACACAACTCGGCATCAATTGGGGTATAGAGTGGTTCAACCAATGGCTTGCCATCCTTCTTGCGCCTCTTGTTTACCCACTCGGAGTCCGATTTCTGAATCCGGGCCGAGTCGGCCAGCATGATCTGACAAAGATCACGGGTCGCAAAAGTCGCGTAGATATTCCCATCAAACCCCTTACTGGAGAGGTTGGGCAAGTTTCCCGAATGATCGATGTGCGCATGGGAAAGCACGACTGTATCGATTGTCTTCGGATCAAAATAGGGGAAGCAGCAGTTTACTTCATAGGCGTCCTTCCGCCTTCCCTGATAAAGCCCGCAATCCAAAAGGATTCGCTGACCATTGACTTCGAGCAGATGTTGGGAACCGGTCGTTGTGCCTGCGGCACCACAAAATTTGAGCTTCATAAATAAGTTATACTAACGAAAGAAACTAAGCCTCCCCCCGTGATCTGGCCACGAAAAAGGCGGCATCTGCCCACAAAAAAACTCCGTCCTGTTTGGGACGGAGTTTTGAAATGGGTTTCCTCTGAAAGCCGTGAACCTTATCGGGAATAAAGTTCGACAATCAGCTGAAGATTGACCGGTGAGTCAAGGTCTTCGGTCTCAGGAAGACGTGCGACTGTTCCTTCCATCTTCTCGCGGTCAAGAGTCAGCCAATCCACAAGGGGCACTGACTGCGTGATATCAAGCATGCGAAGTCCGAGTTGCTGTGAGCTGGCACGAGGTCCAACTTGAATTTTGTCGCCTGGACGGACTTGGTAGGAGCAAATATCGAGCTTCTTGCCATTGACCAAGATATGGCCGTGGTTGACGAGCTGACGAGCTGACTGACGGGAATTCGCAAGGCCGAGGCGATAGCAAACATTGTCAAGTCGGGTCTCAAGGAGCTGGAGCATCAGGTCGCCGGTAATACCACGACGACGGGTTGCCTCAGCAAAGTATCCGCGAAACTGCTTCTCAAGAACTCCGTAGATGAACTTCAGCTTCTGCTTCTCACCCAGGGCGATTGCATAGTCGGACTTCTTTCGGCGTCCGGAGCGCAATCCGTGGGGTCCCGGTGGGTAGTTGCGGCGCTCGAGGGCTTTGGAAGGTCCAAAAAGTGGAACTCCAAAACGACGGTTAATCTTATCTTTTGGGCCGGTGTAACGTGCCATTGATCTATTCTAGTAAAAGTTGGTTAGAAGAAGGATTAGACGCGACGAGCCTTTTTGGGGCGGCAGCCATTGTGAGGAATTGGAGTCACATCTTCGATGGTATTCACATCCACACCGAGACCTTGCACGGCACGAACAGCAGATTCACGACCAGCACCGGGGCCTTTTACGCGAACATCCACTTCCTTAAGCCCGTGAGCCATAGCCTGACGGCAAGCATCTTGGGACACAACCTGGGCAGCATATGCAGTACTCTTACGAGAACCTTTGAAACCCATCTTACCGGCCGAAGACCAGCCAATCGTGTTACCACGCTCGTCGGTCACCGTAACGGTGGTGTTGTTGAAGGTTGCAGTCACATGGACAATGCCCTTGGTGACGTTTTTGCTCTTCTTGGACTTGTGAATCTTAACCGAGTCGGGAGATTCCTCACCGAGCAGCTCCGCGAAGATATCGCGTTTCTCCTCTGTCTTCTTAGCCGGGGCATCTGCGCCTTCAGCTGCTTCACCCTCAACAGGAGCATCAGATGATGCTTCTGGAGCTGCTTCTTCAGCAGCCGCTTCAGGGGCTGGAGTTTCCGCAGGAGTCGCAGCCTCTACAGCTTCGACCACCTCGGCCTCCTCATTTTTGTTTTCTTCTTCAGCCATGATAATGGAAAATTAAAGGTCCTACTCAGCGAGCGAGGATCATTACTTGGCAACACCAACCGTCTTACGCTTGCCCTTACGGGTGCGTGCATTGGTTTGGGTGCGCTGTCCGCGGACTGGAAGGCCACGCTTGTGACGAATTCCGCGGTAGCAGTTAATGGAAGCAAGTCGCTTCATTTGCCCCTGTTGCTCTCGACGAAGGTCACCTTCGATGAGAATCTCTTCGCTTTGGATCACCGTAGCGATCTTCACAAGCTGCTCCTCGGTCAATTCGCCTGTGCGAATGTCGGGGCTCACACCTGCGTGCTCAAGAATACGTGCCGCGGTCGAACGACCGATGCCATAAATGTAAGGGAGAGAAGCTTCGATACGCTTCTCATTCGGAATATCAGTGCCAAAAAGTCGTGCCATGGTGGTCTATTGGAACAAGGTCAGTTACCGGCCGGGGCAAGGAAGCTCCAGCACGGGGGCGAGTTCTGTATCAGAAGTGCACCTTCTGACAAGTGGAATTCGACAATTTTATGGGAAAAGAGGCGTTTTTATTTGGATCACCAAACGAAATCCCCAATCACTCACCCGCATTGCCACCCACCCCTGGAAGAAGAACCTCCCGTGGACGGGCTCCATCCGCTGGCCCAACAACCCCTCTCGACTCCAAAATATCAATCATCCTTGCGGCTCTAGTATAGCCCAGACGCAATCGGCGTTGAAGCAGCGAGGTGCTCGCTTTGCCCTCCGCTTGAAGCACCTCCAGACAACGCTCGAGGGTTTCTTCGTCAGCATCAGAAACATCATCATCACCTGAATCCCCGCTTCCTCCCCCTTTTTCAATACTCTGTTGAATGCTCTCTTCAAATTTCTGCTCACCTTGAGCCGCACAATAATTCACAATCGCCTCCACTTCCTCGTCAGACACGAAGGCCCCTTGAGCGCGCTCCAGCTTGGCCGAACCAGGTGGCAAAAAGAGCATATCCCCCTTACCCACCAGCTTCTCAGCACCCTTGGTATCCAGAATCACCCGGCTATCAAGAGATGACGACACTTGAAACGCCATTCGGCTGGGAATATTGGCCTTAATAATGCCCGTCACGACATCTGCACGCGGAGTTTGCGTAGCGACAATGAGGTGAATTCCTGCAGCACGGGCCTTCTGGGCGATACGGCTAATGGCCACCTCGATGTCTGCTGGAGCCGTCTGCATCAAATCTGCAAGCTCATCGATAATGACCACAATATACGGGAAACGGTCAGGGATCTCGTCGATCTCTTGCTCCAATTCCTCCTCCGTCGCCATGGGCCCCAAATCACCATCTTCAAAGGCCTTAGCCATTGATTCGATGGCTTCCTCATCCACTATCTCGTCGAGAATTTCCTGTTCTTCTTCGGGAATTTCCTCCGGCTCGGGACGAACCCGGTTGTTAAAGCTGTCAAAATTCCTCACCCCCAGCTTTGCAAAAACCTTATAACGGCGCTCCATCTCGTTGACGCACCAATTGAGAGCCCCAACCACCTTGCGGGGATCCGTCACCACTGGAACAACCAAATGCGGCAACTTGCTGTATACCTGCATTTCAACCACTTTGGGGTCAATCATGATGAAACGAAGCTCATCGGGACCAAATTTATACAGAATGCTGGTAATGATGGAGTTGATGCACACCGACTTACCGGAACCGGTAGCTCCAGCCACCAAACAGTGGGGCATCGCCGCCAAATCACCAATCACCGTGTTTCCATATACATCTTTCCCGAGAGCCAGCGGAATCTTGCGCTTGGAACTCCGGAATCCATCGTCCTGAAGTAGCTCGCGGAGAGGTACGGCTACAGCCTGATCATTGGCGATTTCAATCCCAACGGTGTCTTTTCCGGGAATAGGCGCCAAAATATTGATCCGCTCAGCCTTGGTCGCCCTTGCCAAATCAGCTTCAAGCTGGGAAATCCGACTCACCCTCAACCCCAAACTCGGGTAAATTTCATACCGGGTAATCGTCGGCCCCTTGGTGATGTCTCCAGCCGAGACGTCAACCCCGAACGCCTTGCACGTCTCAATGATCGTTCTCTGTGTCTCCAACAACTCCTCACTGTGATCTTCCGGCGGCTCCTCATTCTCCTCAAACTGCAAGAGATCAAAGCCCGGCAGTTCATAATTTTCAAAACCGTCAGTACTAAGCCCGGTATGCCCCGGCTTCTTCTTTCGTTCAAACGGTCTGGCCCCCAGATCTTGAAGGGGCGCCTTTCGTGTCGATGCATCGATAATTTGGGGTGTTGGGGTCTCCCTCAACGGCATGACAACTTGTCCATCTTCTTCCACATCCTTGGCTGACGGCTCATTGACAGGAGCTTGGGAAACTTTCCTGCGGGGACTCCTTCTCTTGGGCGCTGCCACCGCACTGGAGGCAGACTTGCTCGCTCTGGATTCCCGCCATGACGCCAGACGTTCACCAACCTCCCCGAGGGAAGTCCGTGTAAATTCCAACGGGTGTAGTCCGGTTAAGAGAATCAAACTTACCAAATAAGCTCCGATCAAGACAATCGATGCTCCCAGGGTCCCCAGAAGGTTTTGAAACACATAATGCCCGATCCCCTCACCAAGCACTCCACCCGCCCAATGCACATGCCACCTTCCCTCAAACCATCCCATGACGTTAAAAAGCGACGCACTCGCCAACATCAACACCCCAAAGCCGATCAACGTCCGCCATCCCAGCTTGCTCTTGAACCAAGCTACCGCAACCCCAAGCCAAATCACCGAAAGTGACACCAAATACGCCGCTGCACCAAAAAGCCCGATGAAAACGAATCCCAGCATCGCCCCCACCGGCCCAATCAAATTCTTAGTCGGCTGGTCTGCAGCCCCCTCCGGCGCGAAACTCCCAACCAACTTCCAACCCACGAAATCAACAGGAGTAAATCGCAGCAAAGACACAAAAAGCAGCAAGCCCGCAATCACCATCCCAATACCGACCATTTCCTGGCCACCCTCACCCGACAGAGACACCTCCTGTTTTTTCGCCTTATTCTGCCGTTTGGCCATGATCACACGTCCACGACTTTTCCGTGGTGCCGGATCGTCTCACACTCTGCATGCTTAGGGCAAGGGCGAAGTTACCGCTTTATTAACAATCAATTGATGCAAAAAATGATCCTTTCTTGCCTAACTCAACCGACTCACCCAAAATACGCATCGAAAAATGGAACCCATCGTCTTCAATCCCATCTATATGACCCGTGTCTGGGGAGGCCGCACCCTTGAAACCAAATTCAATCGCAACCTTCCCGATGAACAACCCTACGGAGAATCTTGGGAAATAAGTGATCGCGACGATGAACAATCCGTCATCGCCGAGGGCCCGCACGCCGGTAAAACGCTCCACGATCTTTGGATGAATGACCGTGACGAAGTATTCGGCCCGAATCTGGACGGCGACCGCTTCCCACTCCTCATCAAGATCCTTGACGCTCGGGATGACCTTTCCATCCAGGTTCACCCCCCTCAAGATGTTGCCGAACAGCTAGGTGGGGACCCAAAAACCGAGATGTGGTATATCGCGGACTGCGACCCGGAGTCTTCTCTATACGTAGGATTGAAAAATGGGGTCAGCGCGCAACAATTCAAACGCTCAATTTCCGATGGTTCGGTGGCCGACCAAGTCCACGCCATCCGCCCTCAACCGGACGAATCGATTTTCATCCCCTCCGGGAGGCTGCACGCCATCGGCTCAGGATTTCTCATCTACGAGATCCAACAGAACTCAGACACCACCTATCGCGTCTTCGACTGGAACCGCACCGGACTCGACGGCTCCCCTCGTGACCTTCACGTCAGCCAGTCTCTCAAATCCATCGATTTTAACGACTTCGAACCGTCTATGGACAAACCTGATGGAGACATCATCGCCCAATGCGAACACTTCATCGTAGAGAAACTCGAAATCTTCCCCAACAACTCCGTCGCAAGCCCACAGAACCGCTTCGCAATCTTCACCATCATCTCAGGATCCCTTCAATCCGCAGGCGGTCGAAGCTTTTTGCCAGGCGATTTTTTCCTCCTACCTAGAAACGGAACCCCTCTCACCACCTCGGAAAACACCAAAGTTCTCCGCACCACCATTCCAGTCTAGTCTGGACAAGCCGCTGCCAAAAACGGCAGCCTTAACGGGTGAACCCTACAACACGCCGCTCATTTCTGAGCAAATCCACCCTTCTCGCCGGGTCGGCATTTGCCTTCCCAAACCTCAGTATCGCCAAACGCACCGGTGCTCCCATCATTATTGGTGAAGGCGAACACCAATACGAAGTCATCCACGACTGGGCAATTCTCCCTGACAAATACAGTTGGCAAACCACCCACAACGTCGCCGTCGACAAAGAGCAGAACCTCTACGTCATGCACGAGGGAGACGCAGCCCAGACCGACCACCCCAGCATTTTTGTCTTCGATTCCTTTGGGAACTTTATTCGCGCCTTTGGCAGCCAATTCCAGGGCGGAGGCCATGGCCTTGAAATCCGCACTGAGGGAGACCAACAATTTCTCTACGTAACTGCCTATTTGGGGCTCAATAGCTTCGCCAAACTCACCCTTCAGGGCGACATCGTCTGGTATAAACGGGCACCCATGGCCTGCGGCCGCTACGCCGAAGGCGAAGACACAAACCTTCAAAGCATCTGGGGGCGCAAGCACTTCATGCCCACCAATTTTGCCTTCCACCCGACCGACGGCTCCTTCTACCTTGCTGATGGCTACGGCGCTCACTGCGTTCACCGTTTCGATAAGGACGCGAACTACCTCACGACAATTGGCTCACCCGGGAAGGCCGACGGACAATTCAATCTTCCCCACGGCCTCTGGATCGATACCCGTGGAGGCCGCCCCCCCCAAATCTGTGTGGCTGATCGCGCCAATGCCCGGCTTCAGTGGTTTGATCTCGATGGCAAACATCTCAAAACCTCCGGTGAAGGCTTCACTCTCCCTGCAAATGTCGACGTCCTCGGCGACCTCATGCTCATCCCTGATCTAGCCGCTTGCATCACCCTCCTTGATAAAGACGACAAAGTCATCCACTTGGCCAAGGATGACCAATGGACGAAATACGTCACCTCCAATAAAAATCTCCTCCGCCGCCAGCCCCAGCGCTGGATCGATGGAAAATTCATCCACCCGCACGACGCCTGCTTCGATGCTGAAGGAAATATCATTGTTGCCGAGTGGGTCCAGACGGGGCGAATCACAAAATTACGCAAGGTGTAGCAAACTTCTTTGACAAGACGGGCGGAGCAAGAAAGACTCCGCCCGCTTCAAGGAGCAGCCGGTGTGGCGGAATTGGTAGACGCGCGCGATTCAAAATCGTGTTTCCTCGGAAGTATGGGTTCGATTCCCATCGCCGGTACTCTCCTTGAAAAGATTGAAGCCCATTTTCCTTTCAGCTTCGATAGAACAGTCCTCCTTCACCTCAGGACGACATTCTTCCCTGGATGCAACGCCAAAACACTGTCGCATCAGAGAACGTCAGAACGCCGCCCTCTCTCACCCCTTGATCTCTGGACACCAACATCCGATCCTGTGATCAAAATACTCACCCACCATTTTTCTGCTCGCGACCTCCTCCCTCATCATTAGATTGCCTCCATGAACATCACCGTTACCGGATGCAGCGGCCGCATGGGTCAATCCGTTCTCGCTGCGATCGAAGCCGAGCCCTCCGCCTACTCACACAGCACACACGATGTAGGCGAGGACCTGATGACCGCCCTCGAAGGAACTGACGCCGTCATCGATTTCACGATGCACCGCTTCACCAGCCAACTTGTCCAAGCGGCCCTGGCCACCAAGACCAAGCTCGTCATCGGCACTACCGGCCACAGCAACGAAGAGCGCGAAATCATCTACAACGCCGCCGAATCCATTCCCGTCGTATACGCTCCCAATTTCTCCGTCGGGGTGAATACCCTCTTCCACCTCACTCGTAAGGCCGCAGAGATTCTTGGAAATGACACCTTCGATATCGAAGTCACCGAGATGCATCACCGTCACAAAATTGATGCTCCATCCGGCACGGCCCGCCGCCTCCTTGAAATCCTTAACGAAGTTACCCACACTTCCTACGATAACGACATCGCTCACGGACGATTCGGAAACATCGGGGCTCGCCCTTCCAAAGAAATTGGCATGCACACCCTTCGAGGGGGCGATGTCGTAGGGGATCACACCGTCATGTTCGCAGCAGATGGAGAGCGCTTCGAACTCACCCATAAAGCATCGTCCCGCATGACCTTCGCATCAGGCGCAGTCCGCGCCGCACTTTGGCTCGGTGACAAAGACTCCGGACTTTACGACATGCAGGACGTTCTGGGTCTCAAATAAGTCACCATGGCCCACCGCGCTGGTATCTCCCTTGGCTCCAATCTCGGAAACCGCCTTGCCAATCTCCGCAAGGGTCGGGACCTTCTCGTGAACCTCATGCCGGAGGGCACCAATTACCTCCAGTCATCCATCTACCAAAGCGAACCCGTTGACTGCCCTGCCGACTCCCGCGACTTCTACAACGCCGTCATTGAAATCGACTTCATCGGCTCTCCACACGACCTCTTGAAAGCCACCCAGGGGATCGAATACCACATTGGACGGATCGCCGTCTCCCAGCGAAACGCTCCCCGCGTTCTTGACCTCGACATCCTCTATTTTGAAAACATCGTCATCGATGAAGACATCCTCACCCTGCCCCACCCGCGCCTCACTCATCGGCGCTTCGTTCTGGGACCCCTTACCGATATTCGGCCTCAACTGATTCTCCCGGGAGACGAAACCACCGTCGGAGAACATTTTCGCAAACTTGATTCAGACGAACCGGAACTCTCCCTCGTGCAAACAGTGTGGTAGAGTGCTTCTCAAGCAAGAGCAATGACCCCTGAGGAAAAAACCCAACGCATTCGTGGACACAAGGGCGTAAAGCGCATTTCCGCGCTTACCGCCTACGACTACCCGACCGCCCGCCTTCTCGATGAAGCAGGCACCGACATCCTCCTGGTCGGCGACTCTTTGGGAATGGTCGTTCTTGGCTTTCCCGATACCACCCACGTCACCCTTGATCACATCATCCACCATACGGATGCCGTCGCCAGGGGCTCCCAAAACGCACTCATCGTATCCGACCTTCCCATCAACACCTACCACACGCCGACAGAAGCTGTCGCAAACTCGCGACGCCTCATCAAAGCCGGAGGACAGGCCGTCAAGCTTGAGGGCGGAGTCCGTCAGGCTGAAAAGGTTAAAGCAATTACCTCCGAAGGCATTCAGGTCATGGGCCACCTCGGCATGCTGCCCCAGCGTGTTAAAGAAGAAGGAGGGTATAAAAAGAAAGGCAAGTCCGACTCGGAAGTCGACGCCTTGATAGAAGGAGCCCTTGCCCTCCAGGAAGCCGGCTGTTTCGCCATCGTCCTCGAAAGCGTCATCCCCACGGTTGCCCGGCGTCTCACTGGCGCCATCAATATTCCCACCATTGGCATTGGCTGCGGCAAGAAAACCTGTGACGGCGAGATCGCAGTGATCACGGACGTCATCGGCTCCTACCCTTGGTTCGTCCCTCCATTCGCTGTCCAGCGCGCAACCGTGGCCAGCGATATCTCGAAAGCAGCTCAAGCCTTCAACAAGGAAGCCTGACACATGATTTCCGCTGATAAAAAAGCGGCCATGAATGACCGCATGATCAAACTGGGCATTCTCGAGGATGACCTTGTCGAGAAGTTTGTTCGCGGCACCGGAAGCGGAGGTCAAAAAATCAACAAAACCTCCTCCTGCGTCTTCCTCCGGCACCCACCCACCGGTCTGGAGACAAAAGTCCAACGGGATCGTTCTCGTGAAATGAATCGCTACCTCGCACGCAAGGAGCTTTGCGATCAACTCGAGGAAATCATTCTGGGCAAAAAGTCCGCCCGTCAGCAGGCTCGTGAAAAAATACGTCGTCAAAAACGCCGGCAATCTCGTCGGCAGCGAGCCAAAAACGTATCCCTTAAGCGCCAGCACGGAGCCAAAAAATCGCTTCGACGCCCTCCCGGCGCCTCCGATTGATTTTTCCATTCCCCTCTCTCCGAACTGCGCTTTAATTCCCCCATGCAAACTTACCTCGACCTCCTCCGCGACGTTCTCGATAACGGAGAAGAACGGGGTGACCGAACCGGGACCGGAACCCTGAGCGTCTTCGGCCGTCAAGCCCGCTATGACCTCCGCAAAGGCTTCCCCTGCCTTACCACCAAAAAACTCCACCTCCGGTCCATCATTCACGAACTCCTCTGGTTTCTGAAGGGTGACACCAACATCGCTTACCTCAGGGAGCACAAGGTTCGCATCTGGGACGAATGGGCGGATGAAAATGGCGACCTCGGCCCCGTCTACGGACAACAATGGCGATCTTGGCCAACCACATCCGGAGACTCAATCGACCAGATTAAACGGCTCGTCGATGACCTCAAAAACAAGCCCACCTCACGACGCCACATCGTCTCAGCGTGGAATGTTGGAAAGGTCGACGAAATGGCGCTCCCGCCCTGCCACCTCCTCTTCCAGTTTTACGTCCACGATCCCGAATCCGAACGCCCGGGCCTCAGCTGCCAACTTTACCAACGGAGCGCCGACCTGTTCCTGGGAGTTCCATTCAATATCGCTTCCTACGCCCTCCTCACCATGATGATCGCCCAAGTCTGCGGTTTTGAAGCGCGGGATTTCGTCCATACCTTTGGCGACCTGCACCTCTACTCCAATCACCTCGATCAGGCGAACGAGCAACTCTCCCGCGCCCCCTTTCCACTGCCCACGATGAAAATCAATCCGGAGATCGATGACATTGACTCCTTCAGTTTTGACGACTTTGAGCTGGTCGGCTATCAAGCCCATCCGCACATTAAAGCCACTGTCGCTGTATGATACTTACTGGAATCGTTGCCATGACACCCGAGCGCGTCATCGGAAGAAACGGAGACCTCCCCTGGAGCATTCCCGATGATTTGAAATTCTTCAAAAAACAAACCTCGGGACACCCCATCGTCATGGGGCGAAAGACCTTCGAATCCATCGGGCGTCCGCTTCCAAAGCGGGAAAATATCGTCATCACCAGTGACCCTGCTTGGCATCATGACGGAGTCGAGGCAATCCATCATCCTCGCGATCTGAATGATCAAAATCTCGTCAACCAACGAGTCTACATCATCGGCGGCTCCCAGGTTTATCGCTTCTTCCTTCCAATGATGACAGACCTTATCATCACCCACATCAACGAGTCATACGAGGGAGACACCTACTTCCCCGAATATGACAAGGAGTTCCCTAAAAACGAACTCATCTGGGAACAGAAAGAATTTACCATCAAACGTCACTTTCGCTAAAACCAAGAACAATCATGGCCAACTCATTCGAACTAACCGGAACCCTCAAGGTTCTTGAAGACACCCAAACTTTTGCCAGTGGATTCGCTAAACGTGAATTCGTCATCGAAGTCCCCGACGGACAATATCCTCAAATGGTCAAGTTTGAGTGCGTTCGGGACAAGATCGACCAACTGAATACCCTCAACATCGGAGACACTCTCAAGGTCACCTTCGATATCCGGGGTAACGAATACAAGGGACGCTACTACGTAAACCTGAACGCCTGGAAAATTCAGTCCGAGGGCGGGGGCTCCGCTCAACCATCTGCCCCTGCCGCAGCCGACGAACCTCCGGCCTCCGCGTTTGACAATAACTTCGACAGCGAATCCGAAGCGACTGAGGACGACATCCCGTTTTAAGAGATTCATCCTCAAATTCTCTCCATACCCCGGTAAGCACAGCTTCCCGGGGTTTTTTGGAGCCCACAAAAAACCCCTTCCGACATTGGTCCGGAAGAGGTTTCGAAAGTTAAGTGGGGCTCCTACTTTTTGGGCTCCTTCTTGGTCGCCTTTTTAGCGGCCTTTTTGGTCGCTTTCTTGGCAATTTTCTTTGCCGGAGCCACTGTTCTTTTGATGGCTTCGACCTCGATCGCATCAACCACACTGGGCCGATCTTTAGGCGGAGGCGGAGGAGTCAAATCCTCGTCATCACTTCCACCATGGCTCAGAATAAACTGAAGGTCCTCAACTCCCAGATTGGAGGCAAATCCCTCGTCGCCCAAAATATTGGTCACCAATGCCGTCTTCTGGTGCTGCAGAATCCTAATCTTCTCCTCCACCGAATCACGGGTCAGGAGACGATAAGCGATGACCTTATTCTTCTGACCAATTCGGTGCGTCCGGTCGATTGCCTGATTCTCCACTGCGGGGTTCCACCATGGATCATAAAGAATGACGTAAGACGCCGATGTGAGGTTCAGACCAGCTCCACCTGCTTTGAGGGAAAGCAGAAAGACCGAAGGATCCTTGGTCGTCTGGAACTTCTCAATCTCTCCTTTCCGGTCCTTTGTCTGACCGGTGAGGTAATTGAACGGGCGACTCTCCACCTCCAGACGCGTCTTGATAATATCAAGCATCGAGACGAACTGGGAGAAAACGAGCACCTTGTGGTTTTCCTCGCGAAGTTGGTCGAGCAAGTAAAAGAGCGCATTCATCTTGGCGCTTTCCTCTTTCAACCACTTCGGATCGATCAAACCGGGGTGACAACAAATCTGACGCAAACGCATCAAGCCCTGAAGAATCGCAAAGGAATTCTTCTTCACCGCCTCGTCGGAATCGAGTCCCAAAAGGGCCTTTTGAATTCTCTTGAGCTCGGCTTTGTAGAGTTCCTCCTGGATACCCTCCATACCTGCAAACACTTCTTCCTCAGTACGGGGCGGAAGGTCTTTCGCCACTTGCGATTTGGTCCGTCGTAGCAGAAATGGTCGAAGTCGCGCCGCAAGGCGTGCCTGACTGGTGGGATCCTTCCGCTTGTCAAAGCGGCGTTTGAAATAGGCTCGTGTTCCAAGAACACCGGGCATTGCGAATGCCATCAAAGACCACATGTCCATCAAACGGTTCTCAATTGGAGTACCGGTAAGAACCAAACGGTTCTCGGCATCCAATTCACGGGCACATTTTGCAGCCTTCGAATCAGGGTTCTTGATTTGCTGTCCCTCATCAAGAATCACAGTCAACCAGCGGACCTTGTTCAATTGATCGCCACACACCCGAAGCTGCGCGTAGTTAAGCACCAGGATATCAAGAACCTCTTCCACCTCTTTGAGATCAAGGTCGTCGCGGGTTCTCAGAACCTTCACTTTCAGTTCTGGCGCGAATTTCCCCGCTTCGGTCGCCCACACGTCCAAAACGGACTTCGGACAAACCACAAGCGCAGGTCCAAGCTTTTTCTTACTCTTCGTGTTTTTATGGGCGTATTCGCGAAGCCACAAAAGATAGGTGATACTCTGAATCGTCTTACCCAGTCCCATGTCATCAGCCAGGATTCCTCCAAAGCCATTGGTCGCAAGATAGGCCAAAAACTGGTATCCCTCCACCTGATACGGACGCAAAGTCGCATTCAACTCGGCAGGGACGTCGGGAGTCACATCAATCTTGATTTCCCGCGCACGGTCTTTGATTCGCTTCCAGGCTTTGGGATCGAATACTTCGGCCGCCTTTGGGTCAGCCAACTGCATTGCATGCATCCGGTGCGTTTCACCGGTAAGATCGAAGGGATCCAGACCCAAACGAGTCACCGCATCCCGCTGATCGGGGTCGAGCTTGATCTCCAGACGCATCCAGGAACCGTCATCCATACGCACATATCCGCCCCGGGCTGCCACCAACTGGCGAATCTGTGCTTTGGAAAGATTGACTCCGTCCACGTCGATCACCACCCGCAGGTCAAACCAATCGATCTCCTGATTGACAACCTCGAACCGAATTGCCGCTGAAACAGGATCGGCAAGAATGGTTTTGAGCTTTTCCTCAATGTCCAACTCAAGTGATTTGGGCATCCGACCGATCCACTCGGCAAACTTTTCAGGAAACTGCTTCGTGATCCGACCTTTGAAGGCCTCAAGCTTCTCATCGTAGGTCAAGCCCATCTCCAGCAAAAGCTCGGGAACAGGATACAGCTTTTCACGGGCAAACCTTAAAAGTGCCTTTCCTTTGACAGGTTGTTGTTCAATGAGATCCCATCCTGCTTTAATTAGCTTTTCGACTCGTCGCCCTTTCGCCTCGAAAGCTTTCACATCGACGACAAGGTGCTCGGTCTCCGCAGCAGTAAGACCCTGCTCCACCCACATCTTAAAGTTCGGATACAGATCCAGATCTGTCACCCGCTTCTTCATCGAAGTCGGAAGACTTGCCCCAATTTTTCGAAGAAATTCAACCCCTTCCAGAGAATCGATCACTGAAACAGGGATGCTGTAACGTGGCATGATCTCTGTATCTTCAAGCCAGCGGGATGGTCCCGGAAAGACCGTTTCATCGGACTGGTAGAGTTCGGTCCGGCCGGGGAGAAGTCGAACCGAGTGCGAGACATTCTCACCGGACTTGGTCACCAGCTGCAACTCGAAGGAGTTTGGATCGGACGGATCGTCATTGCACTTCCACCTCAGAGGCTCGTTCACAACACGGAAAGGACGCTCATCGAGGTTGACCATGTATCCCTTCAATTCCTTCTGATGGAAAAGCAGGTTCATGAAACAGCACGCATCCTCATTCTCGAGGTCGAGATAACATTCTCCGGTCTTTTCGGTGTAACGAAGGAAATGCTCCCAAAGAATCTGGGAAGCGGCGTCCATCCGCAGAGCAGAAGCATCAAAAAGCTTCAAAATCCGTTCAATCTCCCCCTTCTCTCGAAGCGAAACCCATTCTTGGAGCTCTTCGCGGGCCTCCACCCGGGCTTCGTTGATCGTCGATACGAGACGAAACTCGATTTTGTGGGGGATTTCCTGCGGTGGACGCTCATTGACACTCTCAATTCGATCATACCATGCCGCGACCTCGCGTTCCATTTCCCAGTCACGCATCCTACGCTGGACAGCCTCCAAATCGGTAATGGCGTCCATGAAGTCCGGATACGGCAACTTCTTTTTGTAGAACGCGTAAGCGAGATAATTCCAAAACTCGAGAATATCACCCGGAGGCACCGGCCAAAGCTCCAACGGCTCATAACTCGCGATCTCCCACCGGGGATTAAGCCGAACCATGTCATGATCGTGAATCTCTCCTTCAATGACGTAGCGACGATACCGCTTCTCGACTCGTGTCACGAAATCGGCCTCTTTATCGTCCAACTCCCGATCAAGCTTCTCTTCAATCAGATCAACTACCGGTGTATCGTCAAATTCGTTGGGTGACTCCGGAAGATCCTCTCCACGGTGAAGCCTTTCCAACATCGCCGCAAACATCACCGCTCCGGCCGTATCATCTTCTTCGGCGGAACAGCTTCCAAACCAACGGTTGCCCTGCAGTCTCAGGGTTGTTCTGTGGCTCGTCCCCTTTTCATCGACCCTCCCCTGGATGAACAAGTGATTTCCGAAAATCTGCGTGACAGCACCTTCTTCTTGCAGCTCCTCGCCTCGCTGGCGCACAGCTTCCGGAAAACTATTGAGAAAATTAAGAGTCGCCCGATCCGGGTTAAGTGCTGACATGTTGCTAGCCATGATCTGTTGTAAATAGATGTGATAAGCGTCGTCACCCCTCCTGATTCAAAGGGACCGACGACGCTGCGGTTATCCTAACAGCGGTTTTCAAAGCAATGCAATCAAAAGCAGTAAGGAATTGCAGCCCATACAGGAAAGATACTTAAGATCAATGAAAGAATCAGCCTCTAGCCACGTTATTCTCCTTGCGACAAACGATGAAAATCTCCAAGCGCCACCTCCTAACCTCCAGCTTTTGGGCTGGAACTCTGGGCGTCGGAATTCTCATCGGGCATGAAATTCAGCCCCCCTCGGACCCCACTGCAAACCGGGAGATTTCCAAAAGCGACTCGAATCAACTTGGTCCAACCACCGCCCCCCTAAAACGCCCTACCAATAATCCTCGCGACATCCCACCTTCTGATCATTCTCTCCATGGCTCCCCGGAAGAGCGCCGCGAACAAGCAAAAGCGCATCTGGCCGAAATTCTCAATATCAGCAGTAGGGTCGAACGCACACGGAGTCTTCTCACCTTCATTGACCATCTCAACCCATCGGACTTTGAAAGCGTGGTTTCCGGATTCACCGAAGCAGGCTGGGTCCAATTCAATCGTTCCGAATTCTCATTCCTCCTATCCAGCTGGATGTCTCAGGATCCATTCTCCGCGCTGGATTACCTTAAAAAAAACGAAACCGACGGTTGGGCCAGACGGACTGCCATCGCCGCATGGGCATCAGAAAATCCTGCTATTGCTGCCTCGGCTATCCAGGGATTGGAGGACCAGGGCCAGGTAAACGATTGGATCGTCGGCATGGTAAAAGGAATGGCGCGTAACGATCCTTCAACCGCCCTTTCCACCCTCCTCGACTTACCCGACGGTGACACCCGCCAACAGGGAATCAAAGAGATCCTTCCGGAAGTCGCAGCTCGGGGTCCTTCCTTTGCTTCCGAATGGATCGAGATGATTGGCGACCCCAAACTTCAAGTCGATACCGCCAAACGTCTCGGTCGTGATCTTGCCAGGCAGGATCCGGAGAGCGCTTCACTCTGGGTGGCGGGCCTAACCTCCGTTCGATCTCGCCGTGATGCCTCTGAAGTCGTTTCTGAAATCTATGCATCCCAAGATGTCGATGCGGCAATGACCTGGGTTGAAACCCTCCCCCTGGATACCGCATCAGAAGCAGCCGAGGGCGTCACCACCCACCTCACCCGCCGTGATCCGGCCGAAGCCGCACGCTGGTTGCAAAGCCTTGGTGAAAATCCTGATCTCGATGGCGCAAGAATCCGCTTCCTACGTGAAGCGACGGACATCGATCCCGAGGTTGCACTCAACAATATTCACACCCTCTCCCGATCTTCGGATCAGGAAAACTATCACCGGCATATCCTTGGTCGGTGGAAAAGGCGCAATGAAGAAGCCGCCATCAATTGGGCCATCGAAAACTCGGAGTCCCTCTCCGAGCGCGTCTTCAACTCAGTTGTCCCAAAAAACCGCCGTTAGGCGTATCATCAGTCACACCCGCAGCCACCGCCGCCACTGCCACCGCAGCAGCCACCGGACTGGGATTGGGCAATATCTTCTTCCGTCGGAACACGCCCAAGTTCAAGAGTCATCCCCACCTGTTTGCTCACCGCCATCTGAAGTGTCTCCAGGCTCTGCTGTGCCTGAAGAAACTCCGAAGCCACCGGATTTGCCAAAAGTGACTCACGGGCAGTTTCAAACTCACCAATTTCGGCCTCGGACAACTCCAGACCGGCTCCTTGCTTATTGTTAAGTTCCTGTCCGCGTTCGTGGACCGACTGATAGCTGAGACGAGCCTCATCGTTGTTGAGGAAGCGCTCAACCTTTCCAAGAAGCTCCTGGTATTCAGGCTCCGCTACGATCGCCTCGCAGAGTTCGCGGGTTTTCGACATCACAGCAGAATCATTTTCGAGAATTTGCATGGGCGACCCCTACCCTCCTCTCAAATGTTCCGCAACCGCCGAATGTAAAAAATCCGTGATGCACCATGCCCCGTTTCTGCTATTTTCCGTCCATGAAATCACAAACCCTCTTCTTGGGAACAGCTTGGATTCTATCCTGCGTTGCTGCCTTCTACGGGGGCCGAACCTCTCCCCGGGAAGATTTGTCCACGGATTCACTCGATCAAAAACCCACAATGGTCACTTCAACGAGAGATCGATACACCAACATCGACAAATTGAAGGGCAAACGCTCGGCAGGCGATCGCCTGACGAATGGACACGGCGGGAAGGAAAACGACCTCACTTCCCGCATCACCCAATTGACCCAGTTGAATGACCCCATTGCCCGTATTCAAGGAATGCTCTCTTTGGTTGAAAATTTGAAGCCCGATGAATTTCAGGACCTTGTCGCATCCTTCAGAGGACTCGATATGACCCGCGAGCGAATGAGCGAATATTCCATCCTTCTTACCGCTTGGGCAAAGATCGACCCCCTGGCCGCCCTCGATTACGCCAAGGAGAATACCGGAACCCCCTTCGCACGGCAGACCATTCTCGCCGCGTGGGCTCAAACACAACCCGAAGCCGCCATCAGTTGGGCCGAGCAAAATTACTCGGGAGATAGCAAGCGCGCCAACCCGTGGATCGTCGGGATTATCAACGGAATAGTATCTTCCGACCTAAACCGCGCCACCCAATTGCTCGAGGGACTCCCCTATTCCGAAGGTCGGGGTGAGGCTCTCGGCATCGTTCTCCGCGAACTGCGCCAGCAAGGAACCCTTGCCGCGCAAGATTGGATCGACGACTTAAATGACGACCAACTTCGCACCGGAGCAGCATCCCGCCTTGCCGAATCACTCGCCCAAGCCAATCCGGAAGCAGCCCTCACCTGGGTTGCATCGGTCAGCGAAGATTCCCTCCTGCGCTCATCCGGAACAATTGTTGAAGAATGGGCCCGCACAGATCCCGCCGCAGCCCGGACCTGGGTCGACTCCCAACCGAATGACACCAAAGCCGCCGCTGCTCGCGGACTTATGAGCGCAATCGCTGCCGATGATCCAAAAGGAGCCTCCCGGTGGCTTTCCCAATTTGAAGGCCAACCGGAGTTTGATCGGGCCGTGCAGTCCTTCGTCTACAACGTCGTCCAAAAAGAGCCGGAACTCGGAGCAGACTGGATCATGAAGTTGACCAATGAGCGCGAACAGGAGCGCACATTTCACCGAATTCTGGGGACCATGTTACGGGACGATCCCCAGCGCATGATGAATTACATCCAGAACAATCCGGTCCCTGAAAGCATCGCCGGACGGGCCAAGCGCCAAATGGAAGAAATGTCAGCACCACAACGTTAAATAATCATGAAGAAACTCCTCCCCATTCTAACTCTGTCCCTCTTTGGTTTTGCCTCTTGCGACAACGCACCCGCCGAGGGAAAAATCAAACCTGATCAAGAACCTCCAATGACCGCTAAAACTGAAACCATCACCATTGGCACCGGCTGTTACTGGTGCACCGAAGCTATCTTCCAGCAACTCGATGGCGTTCACTCGGCCACCTCGGGATTTATGGGCGGTCACATCCCAAACCCCACCTACGAGGAAGTATGTTCCAAAACATCCGGGCACGTGGAAGTGCTCCAACTCGTCTTCGATCCTTCCGTCATTTCCACCAAGACCATCTTAAAATGGTTCTGGAAGTCACATGACCCCACCGATGCAGGAGGTCAGGGAGCCGACCGTGGCCCCCAGTATGCCACCACTATTTTCTATCACAGCGACGAACAGAAAAAGCTTGCTGAAGAATCAATGAAAATTGCCCAGGAAGCATTTGATAAGCCCATCGCTACCAGAATCCGCAAAGCCGAAGACTTCTATCCGGCTCCCGACGACCATCAGGATTTTTACTTCAACAACAAGGCCCACGGATATTGCCGGAACGTGATCAATCCAAAGCTCGATAAACTAAATCTGGAAAAGTAGGCCTATTCCCCTTCCGGGCGTGGAGCCGGAATCGCTTCGCAGGCGTCCCTCCAGTTCGGAAAATTCCAGCGGTTGGGAAACCCTTTGCATTGTTCGGGCTTCACATTCTGCAAGCGGCAATCAGCCCCATCCAGCATGATGCATTCGGTCGTTCCCTCTTTATCAATGATTGAAAGACCGACCCGGTTCTCCCTAAGCCGCGTGTAGTCACGGACAAATTCATAAAAAGGGATCTCCAGAAACTCGGCGATTTTCTCGGTCTCTTCCTCCGTGATAACCACATCACCCTCCCACTTGCAGCAGTTGGTACAACGCTGGCATTGATACCAGACTTCCTCCCTAGCCTCGGCCATACGTCGATGAACTCGATGAAATTTTGCGGTAGTAGGAATCGACCTTTTGCTGGAATGCCCGCCACTTGGCGCCCGGCCGCCCGTTATCTAACAAAAAGTGCGGGCAATTTTTATTGGCCGGCGATTTGCCCTTCCGTGGCCATTTGTAATGCGGCACCACCCTCGACACCGGCAACTTATATTGGTGCATCAGCCATGCCGCTAACTTCGCAGTCCTCTCAAGGGTCTGCGCCCTGCTATTCCCGGGGTGTTCACACATCTCAATCCCAATACTGTATCGATTCCCCGGACCATCATAGTCCGCGTGATTTCCTTGCTCACTCGTCGGCAAATGCTGGACCGCACGATCTTCATCAACCGTGTAATGCCAGGAAAGACGACCCAGAGCTCCTCGCTTGAGAGCCAATGCATGCCGGTTGGCATCTGCCCCCCGGCTCCAATTCTGTGTGCTGTGAATCGTAATGTATCGGGGGGCCATCGATTTCCGGCTCCGGCCTCGGGCGCCATAGGAAAGATAATCCCGTTTCACATTCACCTCCTTGTATAGGGTAGACGGGCTCTTGCTCGCCGCACTCCTCAATTGAGGCACACTATTGGCCGAAGCCACTGCTGGGCCGGAATAGGTCGGCGCGGCATAGGGCATTGCGTAATTGCTACCCCAACGTTTCGCCTCCGTCCCCACATAAGAAGGATTTCGAACCATCGTCACTCCATACGGCACGTAAGCATCATTGCTGCTTACCAATGGGGGATCCGGTGCGCATGCGACAATCAATGCCACCGCGCCAACGGCAATACAGGGCAGTAACAGGCATCTTCTCTTCATGAGAAATCGAGACTAGCACATCAACGGACATCCGCAAAGTCTCCAAACTGAAAACACCAAAGTTCCTAAACTACTTTTCTGTTTGGTGCATGTGAACATCTCGCTGTGGATAAGGCATCGAAATCCCCTTCGCATCAAAAGCCTTCTTCACCCCCTCAATCATCGCAAAATGAACATCCCAGTAATTGGCGGTCTCAACCCACACCCGCACTGTGAAATTCACCGAGCTATCGGCCAATTCACCCACCTTGATCATCGGCTCCGGATCGTGATTGATCATCGGTACACTGGAAATGACTCCTTTGATCACCTCCCGTGCGTGATCGATGTCATCCTCATAACTCACCCCAAAACTCAAATCGACCCGACGCGTAGGCATCGCCGAATAATTCGTCAGAGAATCATTGGACAGCTTCCCGTTGGGAATGTGGATAATCTTGTTGTCACCCGTGATCAGGATGGTCTGGAAAATTTCGATTTCACTCACTTTCCCAACGAATCCCTGGGCTTCGATCACGTCCCCAACCTTAAACGGACGGAGAATCAACAACACCACACCTCCGGCAAAATTCTGCAAGGTCCCGCTGAGCGCCATTCCGATGGCCAAACCCATCGCTGCCAGAATGGCCGCAAAAGATGTCGCCTCAATCCCTGCTGTCTGAATCGCCGACACCACAACTCCCACCCTAATCAAGGTGCTCACCAGGGAGGTCAAAAACGGCCGCAGGGTCGGATCGATCCCCCTGTTATCCAACGCCCTCCCCAATAACTTTGCCGCCCAACTGCTCAATCTCCAACCCACATATAGGGTCACCAGAGCAAGACCTATTTGAATCCCCCATTTCGCAACTAGAGCTCCTATCCCACTGGTCTCCGTCACTGCTGTGAACATCGTCATACTACTTTCCTAAGCCTTTTCGATGCCGTGTCAGTCAAAAAGAACCCAAACTCCTCGCCGGAATCAGTTCCTCGCCTTGCGCCATCTCCCGCCCATGCTATAGCCCTCATGCATGAGCGCCGGTTCTCCGAAGGACCTCTGGCGTGGGTTGAGCCTGCCCACGTGGGCAGATCTACGTACCCGTCTTTCGAACAACCCAAAACGCCCGCTCATCCTTGGCACTGCCGATCCCTCCGCCCAAGGATACCTGATCGCCTCACTCCTCGGCAGTAAGCCCGAAGGGAGGGTTTGGATTCTTTGCCCTCATGCCCGCCGTCGGGACCAACTCGCCGACGAGCTCGCATTCTGGAAAACCCCTACCCTCATCCTCAGTGATCCCACGGTGGTCGTGGAAAATGAAATCGTCGACCCCGACCGAGAAGCCGAACGCTTCTCCACCTTCCACCGCATTGCCGCAAATCCATCGTCACCCGTCATCCTCTCCCGCGCCTCCTGGCAAAGCCCCGCTCCAGCTATCGACGGACTCGCCAAAAAAGAACTCGAACTAAAAGTCGGGCAGGATTTCCCACCCGAAAAACTCATTGAGTGGCTTAAAGAACGCGAATTCGAAGAACACCCGCAAATCTTCCAACGACTCCAATTTGCCCGCCGCGGCGGCATCCTCGATTTCTTCCCGCCCCAACAAACCAGTCCATTACGAATCGAGTTCTTCGGCGACGAAATCGAATCCATTCGCGAATTCAGTGTCGAAACACAAACCACCACCCGCCGTCTCGATGGCGTCGAGATTGGCACCAAGACCCCGGACCTTACCGCCCCACTCTCAGACTGGCTCAAACCGAAGGATCTCATTCTCTCGGTCGATGAAGATGACAACGCAGTCGCCCATGTCCTCATCTCCCAAGCGCCCGATGATAACTGGAATGCCAACCTCTTTCCTTCCCCTGCCGCCGGATTCGCCGCAGGTGATTTCGTCATCGCTGACTCCAGTCGCACCCTCTTCCTCGCACAACTGGATGATTGGAAGCAAAGCGGGTGGACCATTGGACTCATCACCCCTACCAAAGCTGAACGCCACCGCTTCCTTGAAGTCATCGAACGGGACGAATCAGAATTTCTCTGCGTTGAAGGACGGCTCTCAAAAGGCTTCGTCGCCCCGGATCTTAAAATAGCCCTTCTCTCGACACTCGAAATTTTCGGTCGCCATCACCTTCCGGGGGCACGCCAAAAAGAGAAACTTGCCCAGCAACGCAACACCGCTGCCCTCGCCGGAATTCACGAACTTGATGAAGGCACCCTCGTCGTTCATGCCGACTACGGCATCGGCGAATTCATCGGATTAATCGATGGCGAAGATGGCCGGGAAGAACTCGGCATCGAATATCAGGACGGGGCAACTCTTCACGTCCCCATCGATCAAAGCCACCTTGTTGCCCGCTACGTTGGCATTGGAGGCGGCACCCCTCGCCTAAACAAACTCGGTGACAAAAAATGGAAAACCGCTCGCAAGACCGCTGAAGCCGCCGTTCTCGACTACGCTGCCCAACTGCTCCGCGTCCAGGCGGAGCGTGATGCAAAAACCGGGCTTGCCCACCCACCCGACGGCCAATGGATGCAGGAGTTCGAATCCGCGTTCCCTTACACCGAGACACCCGATCAGCTGAAAGCCATTGAGGCAGCAAAGGTCGACATGGAATCCACCCGCCCCATGGATCGACTGATCTGCGGAGATGTCGGATTCGGAAAAACCGAGGTCGCCATTCGTGCCGCCTTCAAAGCGGTCACTGGAGGGAGCCAGGTAGCCATCCTGGCCCCCACCACCGTCCTTGCCGAGCAGCACGCCCGCACCTTCCGTGAGCGCATGAGTGATTACCCCGTCCGTATTGACCTCATGAGCCGCCTCCAGACTCCCGCTCAGATCCGGGACACTCTCGAGGGCCTAGCCTCTGGAAAAGTTGATATCGTCATCGGAACCCACCGCCTTCTCTCGGAGCAAATCGTCTACAAAAACATCGGTCTCCTCGTCGTCGATGAAGAACAACGCTTCGGCGTCCGCCATAAGGAACTGCTAAAGCAGCGCTTTCGCCTCATCGACGTCCTCACCCTCTCCGCCACTCCCATTCCGCGCACCCTCTACCTTTCACTCATGGGCGCGCGCGACATGTCCACCATCGACACTCCTCCCCCCAACCGCCTCCCCGTTCAAACATCCATCGTCGGATACGACGAACGCCTCATCCGCAATGCCATTCGCCGTGAGCTCACCCGTGGAGGTCAGGTCTTCTTTCTTCACAATCGCGTCCAATCCATCGAGGGCATGAAACAACGTATCGAGCACCTCGTCCCGGAAGCAAAGGTCGTCATCGGCCACGGCCAGATGGACAAAGAGGACCTCGAAAACGTCATGCACCAATTCGTCGAGGGAAATGCCGATGTCCTTCTTGCCACCACCATCATCGAGAGCGGCATCGATATCCCGAACGCCAACACCATTCTCATCGACCGCGCTGACCGCTTTGGGCTCGCCGATCTCTACCAACTCCGCGGCCGCGTCGGGAGATCCGGGCGCCGCGCCTACGCCCTCCTCCTTCTCCCCGGCGAACTCATTGCCGCAGGCGCCGCCAAAAAACGGCTGAGTGCCATCAAGCAATACACCGAACTCGGTTCCGGCTTCAAGATCGCCATGCGGGACCTCGAAATCCGCGGCGCCGGAAGCCTCCTCGGCACCAAACAATCCGGCCACATCACCGCAGTCGGCTTCGAACTCTACTGCCAGCTCCTTCACCAATCCATCGACCAACTCCAGGGCAAAACACCCACCCTTCGGGCAGATGCCGTCGTTAAGGTCGATTTCCTCGAGTATTCCGAATCAGCCACCGTCAAAAGAGGTCAAAAACTTCGCGCCTACTTTCCCCGCACCTACGGACCCGACCCGGAAATGCGGGTCGCAGCCTACCGACAACTCGCCTCTACCCGGACTGAAAAGGAACTCGACCAACTCGCCAAAGACTGGCGGGACCGGTTCGGGCGCTTTCCTCCACCCGTCCAGGCCCTCCTCGAAACAAATCGCATTCGTGTTGTCGCTTCCTCCAAGGGAATACAAGCCGCCGAAGTCAGCGGAGACCGGCTCATGCTCATGCGCAACGGAGAATACATGCTTCCTGCCAATGGCAAGTTTCCCCGCTTGAGTTCCTCCTCACTCGCCGCTAAGCTCAAGGAAGCTGTTCACCTGATCAAAACCCTCTAACTACTCAAGATGCGTCTTACAGCATTCATCCCTCTTATCAGCGCCGCTCTGGCAATTCTCTCCCCTAATGCCGGCGCAGCCGTCCGTGTGAACGGTATCGCAGCCAAAGCAAACGGGGAAATCGTCACCATGAACGAGCTCATGATAAAGCTCGCACCCATGCAATCCGTCCTCATGGCACAATTCCCGCGCCGTGGACAACCCTACGAACAGGCGCTTGGCAAAGTCCGGGATCAGCTTCTCGATGAACTCATCGATCGCACCATCATCTACTCCCAATACAAGGACCGCATCAGCGCCATTCCGGACCACGTCGTTGAAGAAGAAATCGAGAGAATCATCCAAAACGTCTACACCGGTGATCGCGCCCTCTTCCGCAAGTATCTCGAGGCCACCAATCTCAGCTACCAGCAATTCAAGGAACAACAGCGCAAAGAGATTCTCGTCACCGTCATCAAAAGCCAGCAATTCGGCGATCCCCCGCCCGCCACAGATGCCGAACTCCGCAAGGAATACCGCGAATGGGCAATAGTGAACCGGGATCGCACCAAAGATGTCGGAACCTACTACAAAATCTACATTCCCAAGCGGGACCGCGTAAACCCGCAGGCCACCGCCGAAGAGCAACTCAAGCTCGCCGAAGATCTGGCTGCCAAACTCAAGGCAGGCGCCGACTTCAGCGCCGTCGCCAAAGAGCACTCCCGTGATTCCAAAAGCGATACAGGCGGCCTCTGGGAAAACGTCCCCCGCACCGATCTTAACCACGAATTCGGCTTCCTCGTCTTCGAAACCGAAGGCAACGAAATCATGGGCCCCTTCGAAGACCAGTTCGGATACACCATCGTCAAAGTCAAGGAGCGCAAGTTTGGCCCCGCCAAGGCCTACAGCTCCGTAAAAAAGGAAATGGAACAGCGCGTCAACAACCAGAAAAAGAACGAAAAGTTCAAGACCTGGATGGCCAAGCTTCGCGCTCGCGTTCCTGTCGATAAAATGGTCAAATAGGCGGCCATGCAAACGGCTGTTTACGCGGGAAGCTTCGACCCGCCTACCAATGGACACCTCTGGATGATCCGCCAAGGACTCGAGCTCTTCGACCGGCTCGTCGTCGCCATCGGTAGCAATCCCGGAAAGGCCTACACCTTCTCCATCGAAGAAAGAATGGACCTCCTTCACAGGTCGGTTCCCTCTTGCGAACGCCTCACCATCACCCATTTCGATAACCGCTTCCTCGTAGACTACGCTCGCGATCTCGAAGCCCACTTCATCCTCCGGGGCATCCGCTCCCCCCAGGATTACGAATATGAACGGATGATGCGACACATCAACGCCGACATGGCCCCCGAGATCAACACCATCTTCCTCATGCCTCCTCGCGAGATTGCAGAACTCTCATCCAGCATGATCAAAGGCTTGACCGGCCCCGACGGCTGGGAAAAAACAGTCCGTCGCTACGTTCCCCCCGCTGTTTTCGACGCTCTCGAAAAACAAGCCCAATCCTGAAAAGATGACCACTCTAGCCATCGCAGTGAGCGCCTTCGTGCTCTATCTCATTGCCTATCACACTTACGGTAAGTGGTTGGGCCAAAAACTCTTCCGTCTCGATCCCAACGCCAAGGTTCCTTCCATCGAACTCGAGGATGGCGTCGATTTCGTCCCCAGCGATAAAAAGGTCATCTTCGGTCATCACTTCACCTCCATCGCCGGCACCGGACCCATCGTCGGCCCCGCTCTCGCCGTCATCTGGGGGTGGGTCCCGGCCCTCATCTGGGTCCTTTTCGGCTCCATCCTCATTGGGGCGGTTCATGACTTTGGCGCCCTCGTCGTCTCACTCCGTAACAAAGGACAAACCGTCGGCGACATCGCCGGAAAGGTCATCACCAAGCGCACGCGCATCCTCTTTCTCAGCATCCTCTTCCTCGCGCTCACCATTGTGCTCGCCATCTTTGGACTCGTCATAGCCGCGGTCTTCAAGATGTATCCCCAGTCCATCTTCCCCTGCCTCGTCCAGATTCCTCTCGCCGTCGTCATCGGCCTCACTCTCCACCGAAAGGGCGTCAACATCCTCATCCCTTCTCTTCTTGCTCTCGCCGCCATGCTTCTTTCCGTTGCCTATGGTGATGTTGGTATCCTCGGAGCTTTTAATGCGGAGCTCGCAACCTGGTCGATCCTCGACTGGTGCATGATCCTTCTCGGCTACTGCTTCTTCGCCTCCGTCCTCCCCGTCTGGATCCTTCTCCAGCCCCGCGACTACATCAACAGCCTTCAACTCCTCTTTTCCCTCGGCCTCGTGGCCATCGGACTGGTCGTCGCCGCTTTTGCAGGAGGGGCCGCACCTTCCCCCGAGGCATCCCGCCCCGCCCTCGAGATTGTCGCCCCCGCCCTCAACCTTTCCCCGGAAGGAGCCCCCTCCATCTTCCCCTTCCTATTCATCACCATCGCCTGCGGTGCTATCTCAGGCTTCCACTGCCTCGTTTCCTCGGGTACCTCGTCCAAACAGCTGAAATGCGAAACCGACGCTCAGTTCATCGGCTACGGTGCCATGCTGACCGAGGGTTTCCTCGCCGTCCTCGTCATCCTCGCCTGCGTTGCCGGCCTCGGCCTCGGAGCACAATCACCCGACGGCACCCTTTTCGGCATCGAAGCCTTCGACTCCCGCTATTCCTCCTGGGCAAAAGCCGGAGGCCTTGGGGCCAAAATCGGTGCCTTCGTCGAAGGCAGCGCCAACTTCCTCAAAGCCATGGGGATTTCCGCCACCTTCGCCACCGCCCTCATGGGCGTCTTCGTTGCCTCATTCGCTGCCACCACCCTCGATACCGCCTGCCGTCTTCAGCGCTACGTCGTTCAGGAGCTCGCTGCCAGCCTCAGCAGCGGAAAAGCCGCCACCAAGTTCAACCCCATCAATTGGCTCACCAATCGCTACGCGGCCACCCTCTTCGCCATCATCATCGCCTACTTCATCGCCCGCCTGCCCGGAGCCGATGGCACCACCCTCGGAACAGGCGGCACCATTCTCTGGCCCCTCTTCGGCGCCATCAATCAACTCCTCGCCGGCCTCTCTTTCCTCGTCATCACATTCTGGCTGCGCCGCCGCGGACTCCCTCTGGCCTTCACCCTCATCCCCGGAATCGCCATGCTCGCCCTTCCCGCCATCGCCATGTCCATGAATCTTCGTCAATTTGCTGACTCCGGCAATTGGCTCCTCTTTGGACTCGGGTTTGTCACCATCCTCCTCGAGCTTTGGATGATCATCGAAGCCATCGGCATCTGGAAAAAATCCAAAGGCGTCCTCGAAGACCCCGACCCCTCCGCTCCTTCCAATACAGAGGGCGGCCGCTCCTGCTAGACTCCCATGAAACTTCTTTGCCTGATTCTCCTTAGCCTCCTCCCCCCGGTCCACGCTCAAGAGAAGGTAAAGAACGCCCCCTGTCGCTGCTGCCAACTCAACCGGGTCTTCGCCCCCTACCTCAAAGACCTCCCCCCTCCCATTCTTCACAAAGGCATTGGCACCAGCAGCCTCAAAATCTCAACCAAATCTCCCGAAGCCCAACGCTGGTTCAACCAAGGCCTTTGCCTCCTCCACGCCTTTTGGGAGTTCGAGGCCTACCGCTCCTTCCTTCAGGCGGCCGAGGCCGATCCCGACTGCGCCATGGCCTACTGGGGAATTGCCATGTCACTTCCCGGCAAACTCCCCGAATCCCGGGTCGAAAGAAATGCCGCCCTCGAACGAGCCCTCGAACTCTCTCCAAAAGCCTCCCCACACGAGCAAGCCTACATCACCGTCCTCCAATCCCTCATCAACAGCGGCTCCACCCGTGCCATCGAAAACATCCGGACTCTTCTCAAAAAATTCCCGGACGATCCCGAAGCCGGAGGCTTTCTAGCATACTGGCTCCGCGATGGCTTTAAGGACGGAAAACCCGGGCCCGGCACCTCCGCCGGCCTCGAAGTTCTCGACGAGCATCTGAAACGCCACCCGAAACACCCGGGCCTCCACCACTACCGCATCCACCTCCTCGAGCCCGGACCGGATTTCGCCACCGCCCTCGATTCCGCACTCCTCCTCCCCGAGATCACCCCCAACGCCCCCCACCTCGTCCACATGCCGGGGCACATTTTTCATCTCCAGGGAGACTATCACCGCGCCGTCCTCATCTTCCAACTCGCCCGCCGCGTCGAGGAATCCTATCTCAAAGTCCAAGGCATCCCCCCCATCGACTCGCCCAACTACCTGCACAACCTCCACTTCCTTGTCTTCTCCGCCCTCGAATCAGGAGAGGTTGATCAAGCTCTCGAAGCCGCGGTCTCCTTCGCCAGCATCAAAATCCCCGAAGGCCGCAACCAAGCCATCGGCTCCTACCAAACCAACTACCTTTCCCAGCAACTCCCGGCCCTCGTTCATGCCCGCATGGGCAACTATGGCGAAGCCGCTTCTCTCATCGACCCCGAAGCCCACACCGACGGCACCCCGCCCTACTTCTTCCTCCAGGGATTCAAAACCTACTTCGAAGTCCGTCAACTGATGGCTCAGACAAAAGAAGCTGACCGCACCGCACTGCTCAAAGCCCGCCTCAAATTTCGGCAAATCCTTCGCTCCTACAAAGCGGCCAAGCCCATCGTCGACACCGTCGGTGAATCAATGCCCTACGAGACCAGCATGATCACCCTCGACCTTCTCGACATCGAACTCCGCGCCTTCTTCGAATCTCCCCAAGCGGACGACGACACACTCCGAAGCACCATGGAGCTCGCCAGCGAAAAACAAAACTCCCTCGCTTACATCGAACCCCCGTTCCTTCCTTGGAACGTCGAAGAACAATTCGGCAACCTCTGGCTCCAACGGAAGAACAAGGAAGAAGCCGCCAAGTGGTTCCGTAAATCGCTCAAACTTCGTCCCAAGTCAGGACCCGCTCTCCTCGGACTCGCTCGCGCCACCGGTCAAAAGGAAGACTACCGGGCCTTCCTCGAATCATGGCAACATGCCGATGGCGACCGCCCGGAGCTCACGGAAGCCCGCGAGTTCATCGCAAACTCCCAATAACCGACGCCCGCTAAATGTTTGCGGGCTCGTAGTGGGGATCGTCTTCCGCCACTTCCACCGTCACAAACGAATCAGCCGTGTTGATCATCTTCTGGCACGCCGGGCTTAAATGACGAAGCCTCACCCGCTTCCCGGCATTCTTGTAACGCTCCGTCAGTCCGTTGAGCGCCTCCAGGCTCGAGAAATCAGCCACGCGCGCGTCCTTGAAATCAATGATCACTTCGTCCGGATCATTCGAGGGAACCAACCGCTCCGCAAACTCACGCACCGATCCAAAATAAAGCACTCCCTGCAAATTGTAGATCCGCACGCCCTCTTGGCTGTCATCGCGCCGCATCCGCACATGCTTCGCACTCTCCCAGGCAAACACGAGAGCCGAAAGAATCACTCCCACAAAGACTGCCAGAGCGAGATTGTGCATAAATACCGTGATCAACGTCACCGCAAGAATCACAAAAATCTCCGATAAAGGCACCCGTCCCCAGGTCTTCAACGTCGACCACTCAAAGGTCCCGATCACCACCATAAACATCACACCCACCAAGGCTGCTACCGGGATATGAACAATCACCGGACCACCCACCATGATAAAGATCGCAAGCGCCAGCGCCGCCACGATTCCCGACCAACGTCCGCGACCACCCGATTTGATATTGATCAAACTCTGACCAATCATCGCACAACCACCCATCCCGCCAAAGAGCCCGGAAAGGAAATTCGCCGAACCCTGGGCAAGGCACTCCTTGTTCCCCTTGCCCCGCGTCTCGGTCATATCGTCGATCAGCTGCAGCGTCATCAGAGACTCGATAATCCCCACCATCGCTGCCGAGAACGCCGTAATCACAATCAATAAGGTCGTTTCCTTGTTCCAAATAATGTCACTCGGCCACGCAGGCAGCGGAAAACTCCCCTTCAAAGTTCCGTCCCCACCACCGTTTTTCAAAACGTCCTCAATCGTCTTCGTCTCAAACAACCCAAAATAACTCGCTCCCCCCACCACCAAAATCGCCACCAAAATCGAGGGCACCACATTCGTCAACTTCGGCAGAAATTGAATAATCGCCATCGTGATCGCCGCCAACACGCCCATCATCACAATCGCATTCTGCTCCATCCAGATTCGCTTAAGGCTCCCCACAATCTCGGGATCAAAGTCCGGATTCGGCATCTTGAATGAGTCAAACTGCGACATCAAAATCACAATCGCCAGACCATTCACAAAGCCCATCATCACCGGATGAGGCACCAGGCGGATAAAGCGACCCAGCTTTCCGATTCCGAACAAAATCTGAATCACCCCCGCCACCATTAAGGTCATAAAAAGATACTGCAGACCCAGGTCCTCCACACCCCGCTCAAGGCCCGCCACGTTGCCAATCTCCACCACTTTTCCCACCACCACCGCAATCGCTCCCGTCGCTCCGGAAATCATCCCCGGGCGCCCGCCGAAGGACGAGGTGATGAATCCCATAAACACCGCCGCCCACAGACCGACCAACGGATCAACTCCCGCAATAAAGGAAAACGCAATCGCTTCCGGCACCAGCGCCAGGGCCACGGTCAGTCCGGAGAGGGTGTCATCTTTCCAATTACCGTTCTGCTTCTTAATCAGGTTGAAAATCATGGAGTCGTGTGGGTTCCGCCAGCTGTCAGACAGCAAACAGTCACGCCGCCTTAAGGGCCTCCACCTCCATTTGCAAGAAGTTCGTCAGCTGAAAAACTCCCCCTCACCCCATCATCCGCTCAAAGGTCCAATAAAGCCCCACCACCGCAATCATCCCCGATACCACTTTCCTGAAGCACGGAAACCACCCCTTCTTGAATCCCCAAAAAGTCAGCACGAACGCCATCACAAGCACCGTGATCTGCCCCAGCTCAACCCCCACATTGAATCCAATGAGCGGCTTCAAAAGCGAACCCGCGGGCAGGTCCAACTCCCCCATCACCGATGCAAACCCCATCCCGTGCAGCAAGCCCAACCCAAACACCAGTATCACCCGCCAAGGCTTCAATTCCTTCACCCAAAGGTTCTCGATCCCCACGTAGGCGATGCTCAACGCAATCATCGATTCCACAATCTGCGCCGGCACACTGAACACCCCCAGGATCACCAGAGCCAGAGTGATCGAGTGCGCCACCGTAAAGGCAGAGGTCTGGTAAAGCAGTGGCTTCCACTTCGGCTGAAGCAGGAAGAGACCCACGATGAAGAGGATGTGGTCCAATCCCATTGGCAGAATATGGACAAAACCCAGATGGATCCACTTCCACAGAGACAGAGCTCCGGCCTCCGTCGTCACCTTCCCGTCACTCGACACCCGAAAAACCGGCATCGCCCCCTCACCCGTCTCGAAAAGAAGCGCACCCTCCTCAAAGGGTTCCTGAAGCGCCTCCGCCCCCTTTAGCGACAACAAAAGAAGCGCCTCATCAGGATCCTCCCACGTAATGGTAAACACCCCCTCTTTACCCTCCGGAAGCTCCCCCTCCAACCTGGTGTGAATCAAGGCAACCCCCTCTTCATCCGTCTCAAAGCTCGGCGGAGTCTTTGCCAAATCGGGATAGCTGATCTCAAAGCCCAGCGCCTCGCCATCCAAAGCCGGCAGGAAGTAATCTTCAAAGACGGCATTGTTGATCGCCTTCATCCGACGCCAATCCTCATCATCCAACGTCTCCATCCACGATAACCCGATGATCCCGTCGGCAGGCAGCACCGCCCGCGGACCATCCTCCGGATAAATCGCCCACGCCTCCACCAACACATCAATCACCCAACGATCCTCCGAAACGGTAAACTCCCCCTGAATCTTCGATAACTGATGCGCCGATACGCCCGCTGCTCCCAGAAGCCAAAAGAAAAACCCTACGAAAATAAACGCTCTCATTCGAAAAAATCAGTCACTCCCGTTCTCCACCTCATGCAGGCATTCCACAAAAACCCCATACACCTCGCTGTCAAAATCACTCGCCTTCTTACTCCGGGAAGTGAACCATTTTTGCAACTTTACCCGCCTCTCCCGCGAAAACGCCCTCACCCAACCCGCATCTTCCTCATGTGCCGCCAACTCGCCCTCCCGCTTCCCGTGTGATCTCGAGATGATTTCACGATAGTGATGCAGGGCACGATCCAAAAGTATCCATGGAAAATTCTGACTCGCCGGCGGCCCCATGATCAGAGCCCGCTTGCTTCCCTTTCCTCCCGTCATCCCCATCTTCAGATCAGGCAAATCCTCTCCCTTAAAAAATGCCGCACTCGCTCCTCCGATCGCTCCGAACAACGTCCCCAATCCATGGGTCAGCCCACCCGAACCCAAATCCACCGCAATCCCCGCCGCCCCTCCGGCCACCCCTCCGGCCAGCGTCAATTGACCTTTCGAAAGCCCCCACTTCTGCCACGTCTCTTCCGAGCTGAGATCCAATCCGTTGAAAAGCTCTTCATCGACATCCACCATAATCGACTGGTGACGGTAAAGCCGGAGTATCTTCCGATAAGTCCCCTCCTCCAACTTGGCAATCGCACCGTAGTACTTACGGGTCAGTTCCTTGCGCTTCCGCTCCTTCTTCGATTCGATCTGCTCCTCGGTCTCATCCAGCGCCACCGACTCCCGGTGGGCCAAAGCCTTCTCCAGAAACGCCATCAAATGCTCCGCACTCTCTTCCCTTCGCTGGCTCCACTCATACTCAATCAGCTCAATCGTTTCCTCAATCCGCTGCCTGTTGTGTTCGTCAATTTCCAGCAGAGACTTGAGCAATCTCTTCCGCTCCTCAAACCGCGCCCGATGCGCATTGAACGTCCGCACCAGATTGAAATAACTGCCCAGTCGCGTCCTCCATTCCTTCTCCCGCTCCGGGTCACTTTCCTTTTCGTTGAGCAGTGCCATCCGCGGCCGCCCCGTCCAACGTAGAATCTCCATCTCCGCCACAAACGTATCCCTCAGAGGCTTGGACGGATCGATCACGTAAAGCACGCCCGCCCCATCAATCAACGGCCTCAGAAGCCGCGCCTCATCTTCAAATTCCCCATCCTGCCCCTGACCTTCCACAAACGCCTTGATCGTCGCAAGGTCCGGAGTCCCCTCGCCGTGCAATGTCTGGATCGCCCGCATCGCCTCAAGCGCATTCGAAAAGCCCGGCGTATCCACAAAACGAATCATCTCACGCCCTTCGTATTTTACCGGTAAATCCTGACAATGCGTCGTCGCCCCCGGCGTCGCACTCACCCGCACCACACTGTCATCATCAATCTCCAGCAGCGTGGCCAACACCGATGACTTCCCCATGTTGATCTTTCCCACCACCGCGAAAGTCGGCACCTCTGTATTCACTTCACTCATTCTCCTGCCTCGTTTCCACCGGTGTAAGGAAGGCACTCCATCAAGGGATCCCCCACCTCATCAACCACCTTTGTCCATGCCTCGACTTCCTCTTTGGGAGGAGCTGCCACCCCCTCTTTCGAAACCTTCCCCAACACCAAAACCCGAATCACCATCTCATTACCCGCTTCATGCCGCATCCTTTTCCAAAGACCCGTAAATTGCTTCGGCGAAAGATTCCAGCCTTCCACCAAAATCACCACCCCGCATGGAGCTTCCCGCATCGCTTCCCAGGCCTCCCTTTCCTCCTCTTGGTCCAGCACATCGACGGAGTATCGCGCCTCCGGATTGACCCGAAGGGTTTTGAGCAAAAACGGACGTAACACCTCCGTCTCAACCTCCAACCCACCCACATCGCACAACACCACACCATCCCTCAATCCCTCCATCTCAAAACTTCGCTCCACCTGACTCAGCTCACGCCAAAGTTCGCGATGCGCCGGATCCTGAAACTCCAGTCCGGCCAACACCTTCCGCTCTTTCCACACCGCGAAAATTAAAAAAGCCAACCGCGGCAACAATCCCCACACCATGATCGCCAAAAAGAAAAACCACGCCCACGCAAGGTTCGCCCGGAGACGCACCGGTATCGTCATGCTCTCTCCGTGACTCTCAAAACGATAGTCGGAATCATCCCGCAACTCGGACAGACCAATGTCAGCACCCGTCGGTCGCTCTCCACCCCACGGAAAGGCAATCACTGAAGTCACCTTCTCCAGACTGGGAGCCCCCACCGGTAAGGTGGACTCCCAATAAAATCCCACTTTGCTAAACCAAAGGACTCCAAAAAGCCCAATCAGCAACCCCACATTATACCCCACTCCTCCAAGTTGAAGCACCCGCGTCAGCCTCCATCCCAGCGCCGATTTATGCTGCTTCTTCCCTTTGATCAAATGGGCCCATTCTTCACTTCCAATCTGCCCCGAAAACCGTCGCACCAAGCCTCCCACCATCGCCTTCAACCCCATCAACCCATGCGACCACCTCCGGATCAGCAAATAACTCACGATCCCTGCCAGGATCAACAACCACTGGATTCCCAGAGTCACACCCAGAAAGAGCCAAATGTTGAAGCCCTTCGCCGCCACTTTCTGCCCCTCCGCAGTCGCATGGTCGACATTGGAGAGGTCAAAGGTCATCCAGCCGTCGGACTCCACCTGCAAGATGTAGGGTCCGCCTTCATACTCATAGGTCGTGATCAACCCCTTCACCACTCCCACTCCCGCCAAAAAAGTCAGGATCAGGATCGCCAAGCCCACAATTCGCGCCGCAGCCGTCACCCTTCTCCCAGGCGACACCTCGCCTGGAGAACGATGGGCAAGCAGCCAGTATTTCAAACCCCAACGCCGTTTCTCAACGCCATCACCTGCAGCACCGCCCTTCCGCATCTCACGTCGAATCTCCTGCCCAATCTCTCCGGTATCCGATGGTTCCCCATTCAGCTCTACCTCAAAATCAATAAGCTCTTCCAAGCTCCAACTGACGCCACGCCTTGCCATTAACTGGACAAAGAATGAGGTCGTTTTCCGGAGAACGCAATCCCTTCCCAAAATAAGCCACACACACCCATCAACAAATCATGATTTGTAGATTTTAACTTGAGATTCTCCCGCCCACCCGCACAATCCCGTCACCGCCTACCTCATGCCAAACGACCTGACTTCCGAGCTCCAACAAGCCCTCTCCAAACGCATCCTCGTCCTTGATGGTGCCATGGGAACCACCATTCGCGGATACGAATTAGCCGAGGCCGACGCCCGCGGAGACCGCTTCAAGGACAACCACGAAGATCTGCTAAACAACGGCGACATCCTCTCCATCACCCGTCCCGATGTCATCTCCGACATCCACAAGCGATTCTACGAAGCCGGTTCGGACATCTGCGAGACCAACACCTTCTCCGGCACCGTCCTCGCCCAATCCGAATTCTTCGTCCCCGACCCCCGCAAATCCGGAGGCATCAAAAACCCCGAGTTCTTCGACACCCAAGTCATTGCCAACAAACAACTCCAGGACCTCGTTTGGGAACTCAACGTCGAATCCGTCAAACTCGCCAAGGAGCAAGCCGAACGCGTCGGAAATGAAACCGGCCGCAAACGCTACGTCGCCGGAGCCATCGGCCCCCTCACCGTCTCTCTCACCAACGTCGTCGATCCTGACGACACCGCCTTCCGTGCCGTCACCTTTGATCAGGTCAAAGGCACCTACGCCCATCAAATCGAAGCCCTCCTCTCAGCCGACTGCGACATCCTCATGGTCGAAACCATCTTCGACGCCCTCAACGCCAAAGCCGCCCTCGTCGCCATCAAGGAATCCGGCACCAAGGTCCCCGTCATCATCAGCGCAGCCGTCGGACGCGGTGGGGAAACCATGATCTCCGCTCAAAAAGTCGAAGCCCTTTGGAACACCTTCGCCCACATCAACCCGCTCGCCATCGGCCTCAATTGCTCCTTGGGGCCGGACCTCATGGAACCCTTCCTCCGCGAGCTCGGCCAGGTCGCCACTTCCCATATCTCCTGCTATCCCAACGCCGGACTCCCCAACCCCCTCGCCCCCACCGGATTTGATCTCCTCCCCGAACACATGGCCGAATACGCCGCCGACTTCGCCGACAAAGGATACGTCAATCTCATCGGAGGCTGCTGCGGTAACACCCCCGAACACATCGCCGCCATTGCCCAAGCCGTCGAAGGCAAAACCCCTCGTCCCGTTCCGTCCCTGATTTCTTAGTTCTTCTCATCAAGTTCGTTCGGATTTCAAATCTCACTGTTCAAATTTCAGATTTCCAATGCCCACCATTCCTCGCCTCCTCCGCCTCTCCGGCACCGAAGCCTACAACCACACCCCCGACAAAAACTTCCTCATGATCGGGGAACGCACCAATGTCGCCGGCTCTCCCCGCTTCCGGAAACTCATTCAAAAAGGCGACCTCGAAGCCGCCCTCGAAGTCGCCCGCCAACAGGTTGAAAATGGTGCCAACGTCATCGATATTTGCTTCGACGACGGCCTCATCGATGGCGTCGCCATGATGTCCCGCTTCCTCGACCTCATCCAGGCCGAGCCCGACATCCAGGCCGTCCCCATCATGGTCGATTCCTCCAAATGGGAAATCATCGAGGAAGGCCTCAAACACCTCCAGGGAAAGGGCATCGTCAATTCCATCTCACTCAAAGAAGGCGAAGAAGCCTTCAAAAAGAACGCCAGCCACATCCGCAACTACGGAGCCGCTGCCGTCGTCATGGCCTTCGATGAAAACGGCCAGGCCGCCACTTACGACGAGAAAATCCGCATCTGCAAACGCGCCTACGACATCCTCGTCGACGAAGTCGGCTTCCCGCCCGAGGACATCATCTTCGACCCCAACATCCTCACCGTCGCCACCGGCATCGAGGAGCACAACAACTACGCTCTCGATTTCATCAACGCCACCCGCTGGATCAAAGAGAACCTCCCCTACGCCAAAGTCTCCGGCGGCGTCTCGAACATCTCCTTCTCTTTCCGCGGAAACAACGCCGTTCGCGAGGCCATGCACTCCGCCTTCCTTTACCACGCCACTCAGGCCGGCATGGACATGGGCATCGTCAACGCAGGCATGCTCGAGGTCTACGATCAGATCCCCAAGCACCTCCTCACCGCAGTCGAAGACGTCCTCCTCAACAAAGACGACGGCGCCACCGAACGCCTCCTCGATCTTGCCGAAGAGTTCAAAGGGCAGGGAGCCAAGAAACTCGAGGAAGACCTCACTTGGCGCGAAACCACTGTCGAGAAACGCCTCGAACACGCCCTCCTCAAAGGCATCGACAAATTCATCGTCGAGGACACCACCGAAGCTCTCGAAAAATACAAAAAACCTCTCTCCGTCATCGAAGGCCCCCTCATGGATGGCATGGGCATCGTCGGCGACCTCTTCGGCGCCGGAAAAATGTTCCTTCCCCAGGTCGTGAAATCCGCTCGCGTCATGAAGAAATCCGTCGCTTACCTCGAACCCTTCATGGAAAAGGAGCGCGAGATCCGCATCGTCAAGCTTGCCAAAGAGCTCCAGACCGAGCGCCCCGAACTCTCGGATCCCGACGCCCGCCGTGAGGCCGAAAAGGCCAACTCCAATGGCAAGATCATCATGGCCACCGTCAAAGGCGACGTGCATGACATCGGCAAAAACATCGTCGGCGTCGTCCTCGCTTGCAATGGCTTCGATGTCGTCGACATGGGCGTCATGGTCCCCTGCGATAAAATCCTCGAAGCCTTCGAAAAAGAGAACGCCGACGTCATCGGCCTCTCCGGTCTCATCACCCCGTCTCTTGACGAAATGATCACCGTCGCCAAGCAGGCCGAGCTCGCCGGCCTCGGCGCGCGCAAAGTCCCCATCCTCATCGGTGGAGCCACCACCAGCGCCGCCCACACCGCCATCAAGATTGCCGAGCACTACTCCGGCCCTCTCGTCCACGTCCTCGACGCCTCCCGCTCCGTCCCGGTTACCACCTCCCTTCTTTCCGAGGAAAATCGCGACGCCTTCATTGCCGATAACCAGGCCAAGCACGAAAAACACCGCGCTGCCTTCGGCTCCGCCCCAAAGAAGGAAACCATCTCGCTCCCCGAGGCCCGCGCCAACGCCCCGCAAATCGACTGGGCCGGCTACCACCCGCCCGTCCCCGAATTCACCGGCACCCGCATCATCAAAAACCAATCTCTCCGCGAACTCGCGAACTACATCGATTGGACCCCCTTCTTCCACACCTGGGAACTCCGCGGCGTCTGGAATGACGAAACCAAAACACTCAAGACCAAGAACGCGGAAGGCGCCAAAGTAGCCCTCGATCTCTACCACGAAGCCCAGGCCCTCCTCGAGCGCATCATCGCCGAAAAGAAGCTCACCGCCACCGGCGTCTACGGCTTCTTCCCCGCCCACCGCGATGGCGACGACATCGTCCTCCCCGACCACGACACCACCTTCCACACTCTTCGCCAGCAGCAGAAGAAGACCACCGGAAAACCCAACTTCGCCCTCTCTGATTACGTCGCCGAAAAGAACGATCACCTCGGAGCCTTCGTCGTCGGAATCCACGGTGCCGATGAATGGGCCGCCGAACTCCGTGATACCCACGATGTCGATGAAGCCATCATGGTCCAAGCCATCGCCGACCGTCTCGCCGAAGCCTTTGCCGAACTCCTCCATCACCGTGCCCGCGTCGCCTGGGGCATCGAGCGTCCCGGTCAATTCACCAAGACCGAACTCATCCACGAAAAGTATCAGGGCATCCGCCCCGCGCCCGGCTACCCCTCACAACCGGATCACACCGAAAAGCCCGCTCTTTTCAAACTCCTCAACGCGGAAGCTGATTCCAGCGTCACCCTCACCGAGTCCTGCGCCATGCACCCCGGATCCGCCGTCTGCGGCCTCTACTTTTCCCACCCCGAGTCGCACTACTTCATGATCAGCGAGCTCCAAAAGGATCAGATCGAGGACTACGCCACCCGCAAAGGAATCGCCATCGCCGAAGCCGAAAAGTGGCTCGGCCCTTGGCTCGGTTACTGACCCCCTTTGATTTTCCAAAGCGTCGTCTCCGCCCTCACAATCATTCCGCCCTCGTAAATGATCGGCGTTGCAAACACCGGCTCGCCGAAATCATTCTCGGCAAGCTGCTTCGCCCCCTCGCGGCTCACCTCGTGGACGTAACCCACCCCCTCCTCGGTGAAGGAATAAAAACGGTTCCCGACCAACATCGGCGAGGCCGAAAAGTTCCGCTTCAGCGATTCCACCCAAAGTCGCTCCCCGTCCTTCTTGTTGATCGCACTCAGCTTCCCTGAGTCCTCGATCAAATAAATCGTATCGTCTTGAATCACGAACGAAGGCGTCTTCGGAATATCCTTCTTCGCTTCCCACTTCACGTGACTCTTCGTCACATCCCCCGCCGCATCCTTCAGCTCAATCGCCATCAACCGCGGCTTCATAAAACCGGTTGCCAGATAAACAACACCTTCGTCCAACACCGGAGTCGGAACCAATGACCAACCCCCTCCGCAGTCGACCTCCCAGACCAACTCACCATCTTGAGGGCGGTAAGCCCCCACATGCTCACTCCCCTGGCTCACTACCAGTGACTCGCCATTCATCTCAATCACCAGCGGAGTCCCAAAGGAAAACTTTCGTGACGTTTCCACCCCACGATGCTTCTCCCAAAGCTTCTTCCCCGTCTTTGCATCCAATCCACGAGTCAACGCCTCGTCCTTCCCATCCGCCGTGAAGACCAACACCCCGTCCGCCAACACCGCACTCCCGCCATTCCCATGCACCGCATCATAGGTCTCATGATAGCGCCACTGCACCTCGCCATCCTTCAAACTCAATGCCGCCGTCCCCATATGCCCAAAATGGGCAAAAACCACCCCGTCCACAATCAAGGCCGACGGACTCGCCAGGCCATTCTTGTGATGGCGGATCGCCGCCTCTTCCTCGGAAGGCTCAAAGACTTTCTCGTTCCACACCATCTTTCCACTCTCCGCATCCACCGCCACCACCCGCAGCTCCACCTTCTCTTCTCCCACTGCCGTCGTCACCACGATCAAGCCCCCGCTTTGCACCGGCGAGGACCAACCCTTCCCCGGAATCTCCGTCTTCCAAACAACATCCTTTTCAAAATCAACCTCCACCGGAACACCCGCCGCCTCCACCACCCCCTGCATCCCGCCCCCCCGAATCTGAGGCCACTCGACGGCCATCAGATGAGTGGCTAGAGAAAGAAGGATGAAACCAAATCGAAACGCGTTCATAGTGATCCCCTACTCAATCAATTGAGAACATTCTTTCAAGGCATTGCATTCCCTTCTCCCGAAGTTTTCCACCTTTCCATCGAACAACCAAAAATTAAGATCAATCAATGACCTTCGTCCCCCCTTGTCTCTGCACTCTCCTGATCTTGCTGGGGAGCCTCTCTTCGCGGGCCGAAATCCCCGTCCTCAACCAATACGTCCTCGCCGCCGTCAAATCCATGCCCTCCGGTGGCGGCTACGAAGCCTCCCAAGTCGCCGTCGACCGACTCGCCGCCAGCGTCACGCTCAAAAACGGCACCATCCAACAAGACACCCGCGCCTGCGGAAAATCCTTCTGCTCCGGAGCCACCTACCTCGTCTTCCTCCGTGTCATCGACCGGCTCCAGAAAAACAACTCCCTCACCCTCTCCGAAAAAAACCTTCAACGCTACGCCACCCTCGGCGTCAAGGATGGTGAGGAAATCTTTGGCCGCTGGAATGCCAACGGACCCGGCACCGCCAAGCTCTTCACCGAACTCGGCTGCGGCGTCAACTTCACCTCCTACGACCACGCCCAACCCGGCGATTTCATGAAAATCTGGTGGACCGATGCCATCGGCGGACGCGAGCGCGGCCACCTCGTCGTCTACCTCGGCCACACCAAGGATACCGTCAAATTCTGGTCCTCCAACGAGCCCTCCGGATACGGCAGCAAAACCGTCGCCCGCTCCCTTATCAAGCACGCCCTCTTTAGCCGCCTCACCCGCCACGATCGCCTCACCAAAGCCTCCGGCCTCTCCCCCAAAAACCAATTCCTCGCCGACATGCTCCGCAAGCCCTTCACTTGGGCCCAGGTCGTCAGGCAATGCAACGTCCGCCCATCCCCATGATCGACTGGCAGGACATTCTCAAAAAACGAGAAACCCCCACCCACTTCGTCGTCGAAGGCCGACACGCCGTCGAACGCCTTCTTGATTCCCCCTTTCACGTCGAAAAGGTCATCGAAATCGGCAAAGACCTCTCCCGCGACGAAGCCTCCGCCCTCCTCGGCTTCCACTTCCACCGCTCCCACCTCGCCGTCGCCCGAAAACCAGACACCAACCCGGACCTCTCCTCATTCGCCTCCGGCCCCCTCGTCGTCCTGCCTGAAATCGCCGACCCCGGAAATCTCGGCACCATCATTCGCAACACCGCCGCCCTCGGAGGCTCCGGCCTCCTCCTCGGAAAAGGAACCTCCCCCTACAATGCCAAGGCCGTCCGCGCCTCCGCCGGAGCCCTCTTCCGCCTCCCCATCCGCCAAAGCCCCGACCTCCTGGCCGATCTCGCTACCCTCCACACCTCCCGCACCCTCCTCGGCACCTGCCTCTCCCCTCAAGCCATCCCCATCCGCCAACTCCCTCAACCTAAACTCCCCGTCGCCCTCATCCTCGGCCCCGAGGACTTCGGAATTGGCTCCGAAATCCAGGCTCTCTGCCACCACCTTGTCTCCATTCCCATGCACCAAAATATGGACTCACTCAACGTCGCCTCCTCCTCCGCCATCTTCCTTCATGCGCTCCATTGAGATTTTCGTGTGACAAGACACCTTTTTTGACCTTTTATTCCTCTGTTTTAAAACAACCCCCAAACAATTATGTACGAACTCTTCCAAAGCGAAAAAACCGAAAAGTATCACTTCCGCCTCAAAGCCGGCAACGGCGAGATCATCCTCCAGTCCCAAGGGTACAAGGATAAGAAGGGTGCCGAGAATGGCATCGCCTCCGTCAGCAAGAACGGAATCGACGAAGGAAACTTCGAAAAAAAGGAAGCCTCCAACGGCAAATTCTACTTTGTGCTCAAAGCGGGCAACGGCCAAATCGTCGGCCAGTCCCAGCAATACAAGACCGAGTCCGGCCGCGACAACGGTATCAAGTCCGTCGGTAAGAACTGCGTTGGCGACACCAAAGACCTCACCGCTTAAACCATTTTAAACACTTCTCAAAAAGCCTCCGCACCCCTCGGGATCGGAGGCTTTTTTATTCTCCTGTCTTCACCACTTGCACCCTCCGCCCCATCAGCTAACTTCCTCCCGTTATGAAAAAATCACTTCTCGCTCTCTGCGCCCTCGGCCTCCTCGCACCAGCCACCATCTCCGCCCACTGCCAGGTCCCCTGCGGCATCTATGATGACAACAATGTCCTTGGTAAAATGCACACCGACTACGTCACCATCGAAAAGGCCGTCGCTCAAATCACCGAGCTCACCGCCACTCCGGAGGCTGCCGCCGCCAACGCCCATCAACTCGTCCGTTGGATCAACAACAAGGAATCCCACGCCCAATCCATCCAGGAGACTGTCCTCAACTACTTCCTCGCCCAACGCCTCAAGACCGGCGAAGCCGACACCGACAAGGAAGCTTATCTCAATAAGCTCACCACCTGCCACAAAGTCATCGTCGCCGCCATGGCCTGCAAGCAGTCCACCGATCCAAAAGCCGTCCAAACTCTCCACAATGAGCTCCACACCTTCATGGACCTCTTCGGCGAAAAATAGACCCTCCCAAATCTGCCGACGCGTCATTCTTTGCACGCGGTCCTTCCAAGGAGAGCCCAACAAGGCTCTCTTTTTTATTCGCTCGTCACCCTGCCTCACAATGAGCATTTTTATACTCATTATGTCTAAAATATCAAAATATGAGCAAGTTTACTCACATACCCTTAAAACATTCTTCTTTCTTTAAGAGCATTTTTGTGCTCAAATAACCACAGAACCATCGTTTTGAGAACATTTATGAGCATCCCCGACGACACCCTCCACAACGATTCCGCCTACGAATCCCTCATCGGCGAACGCCTCAAGCACTACCGCCTGGAGCTCAATATCAATCAGACCGAACTCGCCGAGAAGGCCGGAATCGCACGCCGAACCATCACCTCCGTTGAGAACGGCCAGGGCTGCACCCTCAACACCCTGATCCGCCTCCTCAAAGCTCTTAACAAAATCGAACTCCTCCAACCCCTTCTCGATCCCCCACCACTCACTCCAGAACAAATCCGTCTCCGCGACAGCCTCCGCCAACCAACCCGAAAAAACGCCTCAAAACCCCGAAAGAAAGACGAGTCCAAACCCTGGGTCTGGGGAGACGAACAATAAGCCGCCATGACATCCGCCGCCGTCAAACTCTACGGATCCACCATCGGAACCATCGCCTGGGACACCGATCAACAAGTCGGCGTCTTCCAATACGATCCCGGCTTCACCCGAAGCGGAATCCAGGTCGCACCCGTGCAAATGCCTCTCCGCGAAGCGCCCTACTCCTTCCCCCAACTCAATCCCGACACTTTTAAAGGCCTCCCCGGCATGCTCGCCGATGCCCTTCCCGACAAATTCGGAAATCTCCTCATCGACCAATGGCTCGCCCGTGAGAACCGCGAACCCGCCTCCTTCAACCCCGTCGAACGCCTCTGCTACCTCGGTAATCGCGCCATGGGAGCCCTCGAGTTCGAACCCACAACCCACCGCGTCGCTCCTGACCGACCTCTGGCAATCGATGCCCTCGTCAACCTGGCCAACGACATCCTAAGCCACCGCTCTTCCCTCGAAACCACTCTCATCGAAAACCACGAGGAGGACGCCCTCGCCGACATCCTTCGTGTCGGCACCTCCGCCGGGGGCGCTCGTGCCAAAGCCGTCATCGCCTGGCACCCTGTCAGCAATCAGATTCGATCCGGCCAAATCCCCCTCGAAGAAGGCTACGAACCCTGGCTCATCAAATTCGATGGGATCGAGGGCAACGCCGATAAGGAACTCAGCGATCCGCGCGGCTACGGCCGCATCGAATACGCCTACCACCTCATGGCCCGCGATGCCGGAATCGAAATGAGCGAGTGCCGCCTCCTCGAGGAATCAGGCCGCGCCCATTTCATGACCCGCCGTTTCGATCGCACCCCCTCCGGAGACAAGCTCCACCTTCAAACCCTCTGCGCCCTCGGCCATTACGATTTCAATCAGGCTGGTGGCTACAGCTACGAGCAAGCCTTCCAGATCGCCCGTCGAATCGGCCTCACCTACCCCGAACTCGAAGAACTCTATCGCCGCGCCGTCTTCAACGTTCTTGCCCGCAATCAGGACGATCACACCAAAAACATCTCCTTCATGATGAACCGTAATGGTCAATGGGCCCTCGCTCCCGCCTACGATGTCACCTTTTCATACAACCCGAAAGGTCTCTGGACCGGGCAACACCAGATGACCTTCAACGCTAAGCGGGATGACTTCACTCTCGCCGACCTCCTCGCCGTCGCCACCCGGGCGGACGTCAAACCTCGCCGCGCCAAGACCATCATCAACGATATCCGGTCAGCCATCGACCACTGGTCACGTCACGCCTACACCGCCGGAATCGCCAGCGGCCTCAGTATCGGCATCGCCCGACAGTTCCGCACCATCCGATAAAACAAGGACACGAAAAAACCTGTCCACCAATGGCAGACAGGTAAAAAATCGTTCGCAAGGAAGGAACGCTCTCCGGATTACCGGATCAGGTTCACAGCACGGGATCTCTTGATCTCGCGGGTGATGGCACGGTGCATCTTTGCAGACACTCCGGTCACCTTGCGGGGCAAAATACGACCGGTCTCGGTCGTGAACTTGGAAAGAATCTCGGGATTCTTGTAGCTGATCTTCTCAAATGGAAGGTCAAGACGCTTGGTTGGGTGGGCCTTGTTGGCCTTACGGAAGTTGATCCGACGCTGGACGGTCTTTGGCTCAGACATAATAGGTAAAAGGAAAAGTTAGCGGAGTTCGCGGTGCAGAGTGCGACGGTTAAGGAATGGGTTAAACTTCACCTTCTCAAGACGACCTGGGGTATTCAGGCTCTTCTTGTTGCGGGTGCTGGTGTAACGTGACGGAGGTTTGCCTTCGGCGCGAGCCTCGGTGCACTCAAGGATAATAATGTCTCTAGGCATGATCTTGCGAAATCGGGAGGCGGAAGCTATGAAAAATCGACGGGTGGTCAAGGGAAAACCCAGTAAAAGTCACAGAAGCAGGTAAAATAAAAAATCGTTGATTTCACAGCCTCCGGCGTCCATCCTCCCGTCAGTTGAAGGTCATCAACGTAAATACGTTGTCACCGACTCTCTGTTTCCAGAGGTTCTCCAGCACCATGCCGGCAATTTGGTTCTCCTAAATGTCAGGCCCTGAGCAGCTCCTCACATCAACACGCCGGACCGATTTCCGGAACCTTGGACTTCCCTGTCCTATGGCCACCCTGATCACCGGCAATGAGCTTCGCGCCTTCTCACAGCTTTATTTATTGAACGTATGACTCCTCCCGACTCCGACTACGCGGACTCCTCTTCACGCTCGAACAGCCATGGCGGCTCTTCAGATGGCGACAATCGCCAGCGCAACAATCGCCGACGCAGCAACAGCAATAATAACAACAATCGTAATCGCCGACGCAAAGGCGGCGGCGGCGGTGGAAACAACCAAAATCGGGGCCGCCAGGACGGCTACGGACCACGGGGCGGCAGACAGCCAAGAGAACAAAAGGAGCGCAAACCGCTCGAATTCACCAGTGAACCGTTCGCCGTCACCGGTCTCTTCGAAATGACTCCAAAAGGATTCGGCTTCATCCGCCGGGCCGATCAAAACTTCGAACAAAATACCAACGACGTCTTCATCCCGCCCGATGTCGCACGAAACTGCGGACTCCGCTCCGGTGTTTGGATCAAAGGTCTCGCCCGGGACTCCACCCGCGGCCCCCAGCTCGTCGAGGTCACCACCGTCAACGACCTCCCTGCCGACACCGCCAGAAAACTCCCCTTCTTCGAAGAACTCAAGGCCATCAACCCCAACAAACGCATCGTCTTCGAAACCGAGCCCGATCGCTACACCACCCGGGTTGTCGATATCATGGCCCCCATCGGTCGCGGACAACGCGGACTCATCGTCTCGCCCCCCCGCTCCGGTAAAACCACCCTCCTTCTTCACATGGCCCAGGCCGTGCAAGAACGGCACGAAGAGCACATTCACCTCATGATTCTCCTCGTCGACGAACGTCCCGAGGAAGTCACCGAGTTTCGTCGCCAACTCCCGGAGGCCGAAATCTACGCCAGCTCAAACGACGAATCACCGCGCAACCACTGCCGCCTCGCAGAGCTCTGCATCGAACGCGCCAAGCGACTCGTCGAAGCCGGCCAGCACGTCTTCATCGTGATGGATTCCATCACCCGACTCGCTCGTGCCTATAATAACAACATGAGCGGAGGCAAAGAAAGCCGTGGCCGTGGCTACCAATCTGGCGGAGTCGTCGCCGGAGCCCTCGAAATGCCACGTCGCCTTTTCGCCGCTGCCCGCAACACCCGTGAAGCAGGCTCCCTCACCATCGTCGCCACCGCCTTGATCCAAACAAACTCCAAGGCCGACGAAGCCATCTTCCAGGAATTCAAAGGCACCGGCAACATGGAGCTCATCCTCGATCGCAAGATTGCCGAGCACTACGTTTACCCCGCTGTCGACATCTTCAAATCCGGCACCCGCCGTGAAGAACTCCTCCTCCCGGACATCACCCTTCACAAACTTTACATGATCCGCCGTGGCCTCGCCGGACACAAACCCATCGAAGCCATGGAGCGCCTCCTCTTCTTCATGAAGAAGTTCCCCAGCAACGCCCAGATGCTGCTGGAGATCAAAGGCTAGCTCTCAGCTGAGGTCGTCGGCTTTAGCCGCACTTTCTACGCGATCAGGTGATACGGTCGGGCCTACCCGACCAACCCGCCCACCACACCCGCGCCAATCACGAGCGCCCACACCGGAACAAGCTTCTTTCTCAAGATCAGAAAAAGCAGCACCACCGCGGCCGCGTCCCTCAATCCCCCGATCGCCCCCCCAGTCGCCATCTGAATCAGGGCGAGTCCCAGCACTCCCACCACCGCAGCATTCGCACCCTGCACCGCCTTCTGCGCCCAAGCCTTGGAGCGCAACCGCCCCCAGACACTCATCGTCCCCGCTAAAAGCAACATCCCGGGAAGGAAAACCGCCGCAATCGCCGCCCCCGCTCCCGCCCAGCTGCTTCCAAAAAATTGCGTATACCCGCCAAGGAAAGCGCCAAAGGTAAACACCGGACCCGGCACCGCTTGCGTCGCACCATAGCCACCGAGAAAAACCTCCTTATCCATATATCCGCCACCCACCATCGTCTCTTGCAACATCGGCAGCACCACATGCCCCCCTCCAAACACCAACGCCCCCGCCTGATAAATCCCCGCCAAACCCTGCCAATCACCTTTCCCGCTCACCCCAACACTCCAGAAAAGCAGCACCAAAAACACCACCATCGCCAACAACCCGCCCAAGCCTCGCCTCTTTTCATCTCCGGCACCCGGCAGCTCACCCGCCTTTAAGAAAACCACCCCCGCGACTCCCGCCAACCCAATCACCACAATCGTCATCCACGCCTGCGCCGCAAACCAAAGAATCACCAACGCCACAAGAGCAATCATCCCCCTCTTCATCCCGGTCGCCAGCGAACTCCGCATTCCCAGCCAAGCCCCCGCCACCACCGCAATCGCCACCAACTTCATTCCGTGAATCACCCCGCCGGAAAGACTTTCCACTCCCATCGCCACAAACAACATCACCAGAGCCGATGGCAGCGTAAATCCCAACCACGCCATAAATCCTCCCAACAGGCCCGCCCGCTCATAACCAATCGCCGCCCCCAGTTGGCTGCTTCCGGGCCCCGGAATAAATTGACTCAATGCCATCAACTCCCCAAATCGCTCCTCCGAAACCCATCCCCGTCGCATCACATACTCCTCCCGAAAGTACCCCACATGGGCCACCGGCCCCCCAAAGGAAGTGAGCCCCAAACGCAGCGCGACCATAAAACATTCTAGAGCTTCTTTCATCCCGCGCATAAAAAGCACGACAATCCGCCCCCGTCAATTCGTCACCCAATCAAATACAAACCTTGAGCAAAGCGCATTCATCACCTAACCAACGGCATGCGTTTCGATGAGTTAGGGCTTTCCGCCCCCGTACTTCAGGCCGTTTCCGAGTCTGGTTACGAAAACCCCACCCCTATTCAGGCACAAGCCATTCCACTGATTCTTGAGGGCAAAGACCTCATCGGAGCCTCCCAAACCGGAACCGGAAAAACGGCAGCCTTCGCTCTCCCATCCCTCTGTAATATCGAGGCCAACGGCAAAACCCAGATACTCGTCCTCGAACCCACCCGCGAACTTGCCCATCAGGTCGCCGAGCAATTCGAGCACTACGGCAAGCACACCGGTTGCAAGGTCGCCCTCCTCTACGGTGGCGTCGGCTACGGAGAACAGGATGCCGCTCTTAAGGGCGGTGCCGAGATCATCGTCGCCACCCCGGGCCGCCTCATCGACCACTTCTTCCGCGCCACCGCACGCTTCAAGCACGTGAAAATCCTCATCCTCGATGAAGTCGACCGCATGCTCGACATGGGCTTCCTCCCCCAGGTTCGTAAGATCATCAATGTCTGCCCCTGGAACAACGAGGAACAGACCCGCCAGACTCTCTTCTTCTCGGCCACCATGCCCGCCGTCATCAAAGGCTTTGCCGATTGGTGCCTCACCGATCCCGAATCTGTCGAGATCGCCCGCGCCTCGGTTTCCGATAAAGTCTCCCACGCCTTCTACCCCGTCGCCATGACCCAGCGCGATGGACTCCTCCTCGGCCTTCTTGAAAAGACGGACTACCACTCCGTCATGATCTTCACCCGTACCCGCAAGGAAGCTGATTCCGTCACCGCCCTCCTCAATGAGGTCGAAGCCATTCGCGGAAAGGTCGTCGCCATGCACTCCGACATCCGCCAGGCCGACCGCATGAAAGCCCTCAAAGGCTTCAAGGAAGGACAATACGAAATCCTCGTCGCCACTGACGTCGCCGCTCGCGGCATCGACATCTCGGGTGTCACCCACGTCATCAACTACCGCGTCCCCGAAAATGCCGAGGACTACGTTCACCGCATCGGCCGCACCGGCCGGGCTGAGGCCGAAGGCGACGCCTTCACCCTGCTCACCGCCGATGAACTCGAATACGCTGACTCCGTCGAGCGCTTCCTTAGCAAAAAGATCAAACGCGAAAAACTTCCGGACTTCGACTACCACTACACCGCACTCCTCGAGACCGAGCCGATCAAATCCTTCAAAAAGCCCAAGCGCGGCGGAGGAAAACGTCGCCGCCGCTAGGCACCTCGTTCCATGCGCACCCTCGGCATCGATCCCGCAATCCGGAATACCGGCTACGCGATCCTTGAAGGTGATGCCAACAACGCCAAAGCCCTCGACTTCGGCGTCATCTCGATCCCGCCCCGCGTCCCGCAGTCCAAGGCCCTCGATGCCATCTGCACCCACATCAAGCACCTCATTACCAAGTGGGAGCCTGATGAAGTCGCTGTCGAAGGCATCATCTACGTCCAGTCCCACAAGACCGCCATCACCATGGGAGCCGCCCGCGCCGCCACCCTCATCGCCGCCGCCGGATTTGGCCTCCCCATCTACGAGTACGCTCCGCGCAAAGTGAAACAAGCCGTCGTCGGTAAGGGCACTGCCGACAAATCCCAGGTCGCCTTCATGATCCGCGCCCTCCTCGGCCTCGCCGAAACCCCTCCCTCCGATGCCGCCGACGCCCTCGCCATCGCCCTCGCACACCTGCAAGCCTTCGACCCCCGCCGCGCCGCCGCCTTCGATCGCAAGCAGGTCTAAAATCCCCTCTTTTCCTCCCGATCCCACTTTGATAGCCTCCTCGCTCCCATGACACACCTACGTCATTTCTGGGCCCTCGTTCTCGCAGGCCTCATCTTCAGCCTCCCTGCATCCGGACAAACCCCGGAGCAGCTCGCTCAGCTGGACCCCTCCGACCTCTACTTCCAGGGCTGGATGCTCGCCCGCGATGCCGATAACCTCATCGAAAAAGAAAAGCATCTCGACGCCTACGCCAAACTCAAAAAGGCCAAGGTCATGTTTGATACCGTCGCCGTCAATCACGCCACCTACAAACCGGACCTCGTCAAAGGCCGCCAGGAATCCACCCGCGAGACCATGGCTTCCATTTACGACAAGGCCGTCGCCGAGGAAGCCGAAAAAAATAAGAACTCCGGCGGACTCCTCGAAGGAACCGGCCCCGGCACCCGCCTCGTCATCCCCATGGACGCCGGAGCAGATGCCTCCCGCATGAAGGATCTTCAATCCCTCCAATCCGAGATCAATCAGCTCAAACGACAACTCAGCGACTCCATCAACGATCGCGACGCCAACGCCGCCCGACTCCGCAAAAGCCTCAACGAACTGGAAGCGGAACGCAATCGCATGGCCTCCGCCCCCCTCCGCTCCGAACTGGAAGCCCTCAACACCGAAATCGCAGGACTCCGCCGCGAACGGGACGCCATGTCCTTGGCCCTCAGCAAAACCCGCACCGAACAGAAAAAGACCCTCGAAAAGCTCAAAGTCGCCCAACTCGCCATCACCGAATACCAAAAGAAGGAACGCGAACTCCGCGCCGTCATCGAAGAACAACGCCGCGTGAACGGTCGCGTCGCCAAAGGCCAGCAGGAGCAAATCGACGAACTCCGCCGCGAAGGAAAACAACGCGACCGCCTTCTCGCCGACGCCAACTCACGCGTCGAGGAACTCACTCTCAGCCTAAAGCAGTCCCAAGCCATGGTCGCCGAGCTCCAGGAAGAACGCGACGACCTCATTAAGGAAAAAGAGCAAATGGCCACCCTCCTCAAAATGAGCGCCGCAGACGGCGTTCAAGAGCTCCTCTCCCAAAATCTCACCCTCAGTAAAGAACTCAACGAAGCCAAACGCCGCGTCGAAGCCGCCACTGAAAACGCCAACGCCAACAACGACGACGTCATCCTCGCCAAACGCGGACTCGTCATCGCCAAGGCCAAGATTCAGGAAGCCAGGCAGCAAAACGTGCAACACGAGATGCGCATCCGCGATCTCGAGACCCGCCTCAAACAGGCTCAGGACGACATCCTCGCCCGCGCCGAGTCCGGAAATCTCAGCGACGCCGACCAGGAAGAAATGTTCGTCCTTCGCGATATCGTCAAAAAACAACGAGACCAACTTCAGGCCCAACAAAAGAAAGGCCAACTCCTCGTCGAACAAGCCAAACGCATGGGCAGCGAGGATCCAAATTGGGCCCAGGCTGTCGCCCAATTCACCGGCTCCATGGCCCCCGTCCTCTCCGATGAGGAAAAAGCCATCATCGATGAAGTCAAGGCCGACTACACCGCCACCAGTCAATTCCAACCCTCCGCCACCGAACGTCGCCAGGCCGCAGATGACCTTCGCCGCCGTAAGGAGGACCTCCAGCGCGTCGCCGGTCGTCTTTTTGCCAAGGAAGATATCGAAGCCGCCCGCGGCCTCCTCGGCATGATCATCGAGGAGGATCCCGGCGCTTGGGATGCCATGCTCAATCTGGGCATCGTCAACCTCCGCCTCGATGACCCCGCCGGGGCCATCAAACAATTCCAACAAGCCATCCTCTACGCCGGCGACCGCCAAATCCCCCTCGCCCACTTCATGCTTGGAGATGCCTTCTACCGCACCAACCTCTACGATGACGCCGAGCGGGAGCTCAACCTCTCCCTCTCCCTTGATCCCTCCAACGCACAGGCCAAAGTCCTCCTCGGCAACATGGCGGGACGCTTGGGACGCCCCGCCGAAGCCAAAGCACTCTTTCAGGAAGCCATTGAAACTGACCCCAACATCTGGGAGCCTCACTTCAACCTCGCCTACCTCGCCTCCCGTGCCGGCAACATGCAAGATGCCAAAATCCACTACCAGGAAGCCCTCCGCCGGGGAGCACCCGCCCGCGCTGATTTCGAGCGCACTATCGGTCTAAACCAGTAGATCCCGCAACCATCTGGGCTCTGGGAATTGCATCTTATTGAATGTGACAATTCCGTCACATCCACGGGGAAATTTTGTCACATTTGACTGGCGTTATCGTCCCAATATCGTCACTTCTTTGCCTCCTTCATCACACACACTATGGTAACAGCACTCCAAATCCTCGGCGCCCTCGGAATCTTTCTCTTCGGAATGAAGGTCATGTCCGAGGGTGTTCAAAAGTTTGCCGGCGCGCGCATGCGGGCCGCCCTCGCATCCATCACCGGAAACCGCTTCAAGGGCGTCCTCACCGGTGTCTTCACCACCGGACTCGTCCAGTCCTCCTCCGCCACCACCGTATTGGTCGTCTCTTTCGTCAACGTTGGCCTCTTGACCCTGGTCGAATCGATCGGCGTCATCATGGGCGCCAACCTTGGCACCACCCTTACAGCTTGGATCGTCGCCACCATCGGTAAATTCAGTGTCGCCAAGATCGCCATCCCCATCATTGGCCTCGGATTCCCCGTCTTCTTTATCGGCAAAGGTCGCGCCAAGGCCTTCGGTGAATTCATGGTCGGCTTCGGACTCCTCTTCCTCGGCCTCGGTGAACTCAAAGATGCCGTCCCTGACCTCAGCGGTGCGCTTAAGGATGGTGACCAAGCCACCGCCAACTCCATGCAATACTGGATCGGTCTCCTTGGAAACAAAGGCTACCTCTCTTATGTCCTCTTCATGATCGCCGGGGTCATCCTCACCCTCATCGTTCAATCCTCCTCCGCAGCCATGGCCATCACCATCACCTGCGCCATCAACGGTTGGTTCGGAACCAACGAGATGGAGGTCTTCAAGATCTCAGCCGCCATCGTTCTCGGTGAAAACATCGGCACCACCGTGACCGCCTGGCTCGCCTCCCTCGGAGCAACCACCGATGCCAAACGGGCTGCTCGAGCGCACTTCACCTTCAACGTCGTCGGGGTCATTTGGATGCTCATCCTCTTTGTCCCCTTCACCGCCATGGTCTGGAACATTGCCCAGCACCTCCCGGAGAGCATGAAGTCCGCGAAGAAAGAATGGGGCGCCAGTGAAATCGCCTTCGCCACCGCCATCTTCCACACCTCCTTCAACCTCCTGAACATCCTGATGCTCGTATGGTTTGTTCCCCAAATCGCCAACCTCGTCCAAAAATGGGTCCCCGATAAAAAGGAAACCGCCTCACCGCGTAACACCAACCGCCTCCGATACATCTCCCAAAAATTTGTCGACCTCGGCGAACTGAATATCGTGGAAGCTGAAGGCGCCATCCGCAAGATGTCCAAACACACCCACGAGATGTACAAAGGGTTTATCGACGCTTTCGACAACCCCACTACAGACCTCTCCTCCGAGATTTCACGACTGAAGAAGATGGAGGATGAGGCCGACCTCATGATGCAGGACATCACCGAGTATCTCGTCCAGTGCGCCGCCCGCGATGTCACCCCGGAACACGCCGGAAACATCGCAGCCATGATCCTCATCGTTTCCGAACTGGAAGAATGCACCGACTGCATCTACCGCCTCGTGAAGCTCATCGAGCGCAAATACAACAAGGGCCACCAGTTCACCGACCATCAGGCCAAGCGCTTCCATGAAATCTCTGATGTCGTGGGTCAGGCCCTCGGTGCTGTTGATAACTACCTCCTTCAGCCCGTTCCGGCCGACGTGATCTCCTCCGTGAAGAGCCTCGAGGATCAAACCGACAACATGCGCAAGTCCTTCAACAAGGAAGCCATCAAGCGCATGGCTGAAGGCGATATCCGCGTCGAGATGCTCTACACCGACATCAACAACCAACTTGAGGCCATGGCCAACCACGCCCTCAAGATCATGGAAGCGAGTAACACCGCCAGCATCCGGAGAAACTAAGCTCCCTGCTCCCTTTCTTTCAAACGGTCCTGATTCGTCAGGACCGTTTTTTTATGCTCACTTCTCTCATGCTCCTTCAATTCCTCGTCGCCCTTGGCCTCCTCTCTCTGGCCCTGGGAGCCATCCTCGGACTTGCCGGAATCTGGGCCTTTCTCAAATATCGCAAAAATGGCGCCCTCTTCCTGGGCACCACCCTCGTCATCACCGGAGTCATCGTCCTCTCCATTGCCCATCATTTGAGCGCTGCAGTTTAATCTTATTTGTGCATTTGAAAGAAACTCGCGAACGCTGTAGGATTCTTCCGTGCCAAGAACCTACAACCCTTCGCCAAGAACTTATCTTGATAACGACTTTCTTCTCCTGAGCGAGACCGCTTGCGAACTCTACCACGAGACCGCCAAGCACCTTCCCATCATCGACTACCACACCCACCTCCCCCCCGAGGAGGTCGCAAACGATAAACGCTGGGAAAACATCACCGAAATCTGGCTCGGGCACGACCACTATAAATGGCGGGCCATGCGCGCCAACGGCATCCCCGAATCCCACATCACCGGAGACGCCTCCCCCCGCGAAAAATTCCAGGCCTGGGCCGAAACCGTCCCCAACACCCTCCGCAATCCACTCTACGATTGGACCCACCTCGAACTCCGCCGTTGCTTCGGCATCGATACCCTCCTCTCGCCGGATACCGCCGAAGAAATCTGGAACGAGGCCAACGAACGCCTCAAGGAGAAAGACTTCTCCGCCCGCGAACTCATGCGTCGCTTCCGTGTCGATGCCGTCGGCACCACCGACGACCCCACCGATGACCTCTACCATCACGAAGCCGCCAATGCTTCGGACTGCCCCACCAAGATCTACCCCACCTACCGGCCCGACAAGGCGTTCTTCGTCGACCGGCCCGACCTTCTCAATCCTTGGTTGGACAAGCTGGCCCCGGGAATTGAAACCTTCGGTGACCTCCTCACCGCCCTCAAGGGACGCCACGACTACTTCCACGAAAAAGGGTGCCGCCTCACCGATCACGGCATGCGCTACGCCCTCGCCCACCCCTGCTCGCAGGACGAGGCCGACCGCATCCTCGCCAACGCCCGCCAAGGCACTGCCGCCAGCCATCTTGAGACCGATGCCTTCGGCGCACTCATCATGATCCATGTCGGCCAATGGACTGCCGAAAAAGACTGGACCATGCAGCTCCACCTCGGCCCCAAGCGCAATCCCAACTCCCGACTCTTCGCCCAACTCGGACCCGATTCCGGCTTCGACACCATCGGTGACTGGCCTCAGGGAGAAGCCGTCCTCACCTTCCTTGATGCCCTTGCCTCAAAGAACTCTCTTCCCAAAACCATCATCTACAACCTCAACCCGCGCGACAACGCCGTCCTCGCCGCCGCCTGCGGCTCCTTCCAGGAAGCTCCCATGCGCGGCAAGGTCCAATTCGGGTCCGGGTGGTGGTTCAATGACACCCTCAAGGGAATGCAGGACCAAATCGACACCCTCTCCTCCATCGGTCTTCTCCCGCACTTTGTCGGAATGCTCACCGATTCGCGCTCCTTCCTCTCCTTCCCTCGCCACGAATATTTCCGCCGCCTGCTCTGCAACATCATCGGTCAGGATATCGAAGACGGCAAACTCCCCTACGACCGTCAGCTCATCCACAACCTCGTCGGCAACATCTGCTACCACAATGCCAGAGCCTATTTCGGTCTCCCGCACCACAGCGAAAACCTACTCGCCTAGCACAAAATCCCTCATCACCTCCGGTATCCGCCGTGGACGTCCTGAGCTGACATCCACATAAACCCATTCGGTCTCGCCCCGGGCCACCAGTTCCTCGTTACGATAAAATTCGTACCTCCTCAGGCTCTTCACCCGCTCCGCCCCCGCGATCCAGGTTCTCGCGACCACCTCGTCCCCCTCAAACACCGGACGCAGGTATTCGATCCCGTGCCTCCGCGCAAACCACGTCGTCCCATTCTCCTCCATCAGAGCATCAATCTGCCAGGTCGATGCATGCGATACGGCCACCCGCTGCATCCACTCCACATAAGCCACATTATTCACGTGCCCGTTCCCGTCGATCACCGAGCTATCAACCCGGATCGCCAATTCGTGAATTCTCCCCTCCATCATTGCCCCTTCCCTACAGTGTGATCTCTCAAAAGCCCATTCTCCCGGGCCAAATGCTTTTCAAAAAATGCACCCACCACCTTCTCAACCGACGGCCCAAACCCCGCTCCGTGACCACCTCCCTTCACCGTGAGTAACACACAATCGCAGCCCGCTTTCTCATAGGCCGCATCCAGATCAACCGACTGCTGATACGGCACCAAACGGTCTTCCGTCCCATGCACCACCAACATCGGCGGGTCACCAGGACCCACCTGATAAAGCGGTGACGCCGCCTTCGCCTTCTCCAGATTCTCTGAAATCTTCCCGCCCACCAATCTTCCCTCCGGAGAATCGGCAGCACTGTGATTCATCGCACTCCCTTGCTCATCCATCATCACCAAATCAGCAGGCCCGAAAAAATTCACCACCGCCTTGACCTTCGATGACTCCTCCCGATACGGCCCCACCACACCTTCATAGGCCGCCTCTCCATTCGTCACTCCCAGCATCGCCGCCAAATGCCCTCCCGCCGATGATCCCCACACCAAAATCCGCTCCGGATCGAGCCCGTATTTATCAGCATTGGCCCGCACAAACCTCACCGCCGCCTTGCAATCATGAATCTGCGCCGGCCATTGCGCCTCGTCAGTCAGCCGATACCCCACCGACACCACCGCTGCCATTTTCAGCTGAGCCAGCTTCTTCGACATTCCCGCATTCTCCTTACTTCCCTGCCGCCATGCCCCTCCATGAATCCACAACACCACCGGCATCGGCTTCTCCATCCCCTCGGGCAGATAAACATCCACCATCTGCCGCGGATTCTCGTTTCCCGCGTAATTGAGATCAGCCACTTTCCGAACCCCCTGACCGGAGACCGGAAGAATCAAAAATACAAAAACAAACAGTCGAAAAAGCATATCCGATCCTCGCAGCTTCTCCCACCTTTGCAAATCACAAGCACCCTACCGGATCCGATCCGCCAGCGCCTTCACCACCGGCATCATCCGGAGCAGCCGTTCCGCCTGCTGACTCTCTTTCATCGGCCCCTTTTCACTGAGCCTGACTACCGCGTTCTGACCCACCGGAGGCACAACCTCAATATTCTCGGCCCAAGCGGGACGGGCCAATAACTCTTGAACGTGAACTTCGCCCGAAACCAACCCCCACTTCGCAAAGGGCCCGCCTCCCAACAGATCGATTCGCCCCCCAAATATCTCTCCATCCTGACGCACCACTTCCCACAAATCGTTCCCAATCACGGGAGGATAAAAGACCAGCCGAAGATGGTTCTCTGAACCCGCAGTCACCAAATACTCCGCCAACCCCAGCGAGAAGGCCACCGGCGTGCCGCCCTCCCCATACGGAACCGTAATGAGAACCACTTTCTTCTTCTCAATCTCCCCCATATCGACCCACAAGGTTTTCCAGAGCAATCCCTCCGCACGGGTTTCCACACTCCGGGAAACCTCGAAGCCCATGTTCATCGGCCCAAGCGTTCCCTCAATCATCGAGGCCGACTGCTTCAGCGCCTTGCGTCCTTCCGGAGTTTCCAGATTCCTCTTTCCAACCAGCCGATTCAGCTTCGAAAGATAATCGCGGAGCTCCGATGTCGTCACCTGCCCCTCCAATGGCTGCGATTTCGGTTTCTCTTCGGTTGCTCCGAGATAAAGCGCCACCATGATTGAAACAATCAGCAGCGCAAAAATCGCAAACAACGCGATCCCAAACTTTGGTTTCGGTTCAGTCATGACGATGGAAAAAGTTGTGCAATGGCATCAGCCGCCCGTTGGTGCGTTCCCGGCTCACCCAGACGTGAGGCCGCCTCTTCCAATGATCTCCCGTGTTCCAGTCTGGCCTCCGTGTTTTGAAGCATCCCTCCAAGCCAATGGGCCGCTTCGTAGGCATTGGCGTCATTTTGAATAAACTCCGGAACCAACTCCCTTCCCGCCAAAATATTGATCAAACCAATATAGGGGAGATTCACCAACTGGCGGGCCATCAAATACGTCGGCCAGGCCACCCGATAAACCAGACAGTAGGGCATCCCGTAATAAGCCGCCTCCAGAGTCGCCGTCCCACTGGCCACCACGCCACAACCCACCTGCTGCATCAGCTCATGGCTTCCTCCCGATCGGATCGACACCAGGCCGGATGGGAGCCCGCTCGCTTCCAATGCAGCCCGCATCACACGCTCCACCTTGGCACTCGCCGCGGCAGCCTCAAATCGCACCTCCGGCTCCCTCGTATGCAACAAGCCCACAGACTCCAGCATCATCGGAAACAACCGGCTCACCTCCTTGCTCCGGCTCCCCGGGAAAAGCCCGACCAATTTCGCATCCCGCACGTGATCCCCCCGACTCTCCTCCAACTCATCCACCAAAGGATGACCCACCCACTCGGTTTTGAGGCCCGCATCCTCAAACAGCTCAACCTCAAAAGGAAACAAGCACAGCATCAGATCGTGGGATTTTGCAATCTGCGGAATTCGCTTCTTGTTCCAGGCCCAAACCTGCGGAGCCACATAGTGCACGATCTTGGTATCGGGCGAGCGCTCCTTCACCTGCTTGGCCAGCCGTAAATTAAAACCGGGGTAATCAATCAGCAAAAGAATCTCCGGCTTCCATTCGACAACCGCCGCCACCACCTCATCAAATCGCTTTTTGAACCATCCATAACGGCGCAACACCTCCCAAACACCCACCACCGCCGCATCGTCAATCCAGTCTGACACCGCCTCACCGCCCGATTCCCGCATCCGCGGCCCTCCAAGCCCCCGGAATTCCACCCCCTCATTCTCTCTCTTTAGGACGTCCATTAACTCAGACCCGTGGGTATCTCCACTCACTTCTCCGGCCAGAACATAGATGCGACGTTTCATGTGCGGGCGCACCCTACGCCCTTCCCCCCATTTTCCAAAACCCAAATCATCCGCAAATTCCCGCGACAAACCACTGACAAGGGCTTGCTTCCAACGAGACAAACCCTTATTTCCTCCCCCAGCAAAAAATTTCCATGTCAGAAAAGGAAGATCCCCAAAACAACCAAGCCCCAAGCCCGATCGGCGAAATCGAACACGGTCCCTCGGGACTTGAGGCTTTTCTCGATGCCAATCAGAAAAAACTGATGGTCTTCGGCAGCCTTCTCATCATTGCCGTCGTCGCCTACGTTATTATTACCGGGGTTCAGCGCAAGAATCGCGAAACCGCCGCTGCGGAAATTAGCGCCGCCAACGACCTCCCCTCCCTTCGCGCTGCCTACGAAAAACACAAGGACACTCCTGCCGGAGCCACCGCCCTCGTGACCATCGCCGAAAAGCAATGGGCCGACCAACGCCAACAGGAAGCGATTGAATCCCTCGAAACCGCCCTTTCCGAATACCCTGATCACCCCCTTGCCAGCAGCATTCAGCTTCGTCTCGGAACCTACCACCGCGATCTTGGCAATCTTGAAGAAGCCACCTCGTACTTCCAGGCCGCAGCAGATGCCGACACCGCAGTAAGCTCTCCGGCTCTCGTGGCTCTCGGAGATCTTGCCCTGCGCGCCGGCAGAAACGACGAAGCCAACGCGTTCTACCAAAAAGTGGGCGACCAATACGGAGAACGCCACCTCAACTTCAGAAGTCTCGCCGATTCCCACAAAAAACTCGTCGGCGTCGCCGCTCCAAAGGAAGTAACCCCGGCACCCAAGCCCGAAGAAGCCGTGTCCGACCCCTTGAAACTCCCCGAACTTCCCCCTCTTCCCCCCATTCCAAATTCTCCCAAGCCCATCGAGCCCCCAACTCCCGATACCTCCGCCGAAGATTAATTTTAAAAAATCCTGTATTTCATCCTTCCAAAACCAGTCTTTTTTGACACTCTTACAACAACAACCCTATTCAATCCGTGTTCGAGAAAATTATTAGCAAAAATCCCGAAGATTCCAACCAAGGCCGACAGGCCCCATCTTCGGCCCCCTCCGCCCCGTCTTCACCTGCAACACGGGAAAGCGCCCCTTCTTCATCTCCTGCCTCGGCTCCGGCCTCTAAGGCACCAGCAGGCGGCCAGCGCAACATTCTCAGCAATGACGTTTCCATCGTTGGTTCCGTCCGATTCACCAATGACCTCCTTGTAGATGGTAAAATTGACGGCGAAATCAGCTCCGAGGGTTCCCTCACCGTCGCTGAAAACGCCATCATCAAAGCCGAGATCAAAACCAAATCGGTAGTCATCTACGGAAAAGTTCACGGCAACATTGTCGCCAGTGATCGCATTGAAATCAAAGACGGAGCCGAAATGATCGGTGACGTCAAAGCAGCAACCCTCTCCATCGAGCCAGGTGCCATCTTCGTCGGTAAGTCCGAGGTCGGAACTCCTTCCGTTCAACCTCAGAAATCGAACACCTCGGCACCCCAAGGCAACGTCAAGAAGAGCGAGGGCCAAAAGGCAGGTGCAGCCTAATCTGCCCATAACCTTCTGAAGTCTCAAAGCCCTGGCCTTTCGATTCTTCAAACCGGAGCAGAAAGGACCTCACGAGGTCATCTGCCCCGAGTGTGCAAACCGTCAAGTGGAACCTCCGCTGGCGGTTTCTACGTATTGCCGTGAATGCAGCGCACACTTCAAAATAGAGAACGGCAAGGCCGTCTCTCACAACAAGAAGGAAGTCTACAACCCCTTCGCCAACCGCCCTACCCCGGTTCAAAAAAACTCCGAAGTCGTCGAGGAAACCAAAAAGGATTCCACCTCTGACTCAGCCCCCCCGCAAGCCGCAGCCCCTCCCTCTTTCTTCAAGCCCAAGAAAAAAGCCATCACGGCGGATGACACACGGACTTCAGGTCTCTTCGGACGCACCAAAAGGCAACCCCGTAAGATTCGCTGCTTCGACTGTAAGGCCGAGCACACCATCTCTCCGAACTCCACCTCCGCGCTCTGTCCGAAATGCGGCTCATACATCAGCCTCAAGGACTACGAAATCCGGGAACGATGGAATCGCCGGATCCAAACCCGGGGAGACGTCTTCATTCATAAAAAAGGAGTCGTCGCCGGCACCACCATTCAATGCCACCACCTCACCGTCGAAGGCGACTTCACCGGCGGAGTCGAATGCTCGGGAGATTTGGTCATTCGTCGCAATGGCAAAATCATGGGAAAGGTTGTCTGCCGAAGACTGATCGTCGAAAAACGGGCCACCCTCGAATTCCTCAACTCCGTGGAAACCGAAGAATGCTCCCTGGATGGCGTCGTCACGGGGAACATCGCCTGCTCCGGCCTCCTCAGACTCGAGAAAAAGGCACTGCTCAATGGCAACGTCCGGGTTGGCCGCCTCGCCATCGAAGAAGGAGCCCGGCACCACGGCCAAATCCAAATGGGCGGTTAGACCACGGAAAAGACTGGCGTTTCGAGAGACATTTCGGGAACCTCCCCCATGGCTTCAGCCCCTGCTCTCGACCTCAAGGAAGACATTCTTCGACTCAAAAAAGAACGCAACGCCGTCATCCTCGCGCACAACTACCAGATCGGCCCGATTCAGGACATTGCCGACTACGTGGGTGACTCACTCGGGCTCGCTTACCGCGCCCAGGAAACCGATGCCGATGTCATCGTCTTCTGCGGCGTCCACTTCATGGCGGAGACCGCCAAAATCCTCAACCCCACCAAAACCGTCGTTCTTCCCGACAAGGATGCCGGCTGCTCTCTCGAACAAGCGTGCCCTGCTGATAAGCTTGCCGCCTATCTCGAGGAAAATAAGGAAAAGAATTACTACGTCATCGCCTACATCAACTGCTCCGCAGGAGTAAAGGCACTCTGTGATGTCATCTGCACCTCCGGCAACGCTCCCCGCATCGTCGAGCAAGCACCTGCCGATCGCCCCATCCTCTTTGTTCCGGACGAAAATCTTGGCCAATGGGTCATCGAACAAACCGGACGCAAAATGGACCTTTGGAAAGGCAATTGCTACGTCCACGTCGAATTTACCCGCGAATCGATCCAAAAAATCAAAGACGAATTCCCCGATGCCCAGGTCGTTGCTCACCCCGAGTGCACCAAAGCCGTCCGCCTTCTCGCAGACGAGGTTTGCTCCACTGAAAAAATGGTGCACTTCTGCAAGAACAGCCCCGCCCAAAACATCGTCGTCGTCACCGAGTCCGGTATGCTTCACCGCATCCAAAAGGAAGTCCCTGAAAAGAACCTCATCCCCGGACCCACCGACCACTGCGCCTGCGCAGACTGCCGCTACATGAAAATGAACACGCTCGAGAAGCTCCATGCCTGCCTTGAAAATCTCGAGCCTCGCGTCGAGCTCCCTGAGGATATTCGGGCCAAAGCGGAGATCTCCCTCGTCAGAATGCTCGAGCAGTCGAAGTGAAAATCACTCGTCCATTTCCGCTTCCGAAATCCCCTTTTTGACTTTCCCCAGGAACAAAAAGACCGCCAGGGACAACATCGAAAGAGTTGCTGAAAGCAACCAGAGATCAAACGCCACCGCACATCCAATGGCCCCGGTAATCCAAATTGCCGCCGCCGACGCCGTCCCTTGCACTTCCCGGTCACTTTTCAAAATAGCTCCTCCTCCTAAAAAGCCGATTCCCGTAAGCAGCCCCGCTACCACGCGCGCCGACGCATCAGGAGCATCAATCGGGCCAATCACGCTGACCCCAATCCACGTATACGCACAGGCTCCGGCTGCCACTAGCGGATAAGTCCTTAGTCCTGCAATCCGGGTATGTTTTTCCCGGTTCCAGGCAATTGGCAGGGATAATACGACAGAAACCAACAGCTTCTGCACCACTTCAATCTCATCAACAATCATAACGGTTCGATCTTCTTAGAGTTTCCAGCCACCCCGATACACGCGGCCCAGCAGTGCGTTCGCCTCATCGTCACCCGGCGAAATTTCCTTCTCGCCATCCCATTCAATACTGCGACCCAACTTCATCGAGTTCATCGCCAACAGGCTCATATTGGTCGAGCGGTGGGCAATCTCAATGTCGCAGACCGGCCGTCGATTCGTCTTGATGGCATCTAAAAAGTCACTCCACAGCTCACGAATATTCTGCGAATCGGGAGCATTCAACTGGGCCTTTTCGTGAATAACCTCTCCGCTCTTCCAACTCGGCGTAAAAGTCCACCCGTCCTGCCAACCCAAATGAAGCACCCCCTTCGTCCCATAGAAATACGCCCCCACATTGTGATCCGGATGCTCATTTCCACCGAAATTTCGATTATCCCAAATACAGGTGAAATCCTCAAAGTCAAAGGTCGCCACCTGATGGTCAGGAGCATCGGTCGTCATCATCCCGCCCGAATTCACCACCTCCCCCCGCACATCGCGGCCCCCGGATGAAAACACCTTCGATGGTGCCTTCTCCTCGGTCCACCACAAGACCTGGTCAAACCAGTGAATCCCCCAATCTGCGATCGTTCCGTTCGCGTAGTCCAAAAAATTCCGCCACCCCTTGGGGTGCATCTTCTTATTGAAAGGGCGCACAGGGGCCGGTCCACACCAGGCATCCCAATCAAGACCGTCGGGAACCTCTTCGTTGGCCGTCGGCTCTTCCTCCGCCCCTCCATAATGGATGATGCAACGCACCATCCCCACATCACCCACTTTCCCGGATTTTAGAAAATCCATCGCCGAAATATTGTGGGGAGACACCCTTCGGTGGGTGCCCACCTGCACCACCCGTCCCGCATCCCGGGCGGCCTTCACCATCGCCTGACCTTCCCTGATATTGTGCCCGATCGGCTTCTCACAATACACATGGGCCCCGGCCCGAACTGCCGCGATCATATGAAAGGCGTGCCAGTGGTCCGGTGATCCCACAATCACAATTTCAGGCGACTCTTTCTCCAGCATTTCACGAAAATCCTCATACTCTTTCGCCACCGACCCGGTCCACCCTTTCAACTCCTCGTTGACCCTCACCATGGCATGTTGATCCACATCACACACCGCCACCACGGACGAATGGCCCGCTTTCACTGCTTCGCGCAGGATATTGGTTCCCCACCATCCACACCCGATCAGTGCTGTCCGATATACTTTTCCGCTTTTGATGTCCCCAAGAATGAGAGGGGCCCCCAATGTCCCGGCGACTCCGGAAAGAAAATTTCGGCGTGTTTGCATTCCTCAATTCTGGGTGTCTATCTTAAGAGGTCAAGCCAGCGGCGGAATACTCGACAAAGCCTTCAAGGAAGGCTAAATATTCTTCATGCCCACTTTGCGCACTCTTTTGATTCTTCTTTCCCTGATTTTGGTCAGCCATGCCGCTCCAAAAATCGCCACGGTGGACGTTGGAAAAGTCATTGGTTCCTACCACGTCACTGAAAAAGATAGCAAAGAACTTCAGGCCATGCGCGAAGCGCTTAATGAAGACAAACGGGCCATCAAACTCAAAGAGACCCAAGGACGCCTTGAGACGGCGATCAAAGCCTTGCAGGACGCTGTCGCTCAACAAAATGAACAGGAATCCCTACTCTTGGAGGCACAGGCCGCACGAGCCGATTACGAGGACATCTATACCCAATGGCAGAAATGGTACAGTGAAGAGATGAGAAAAATCAATGAAGACTTCGTAAGCCGGTCTCGCGCGACCCTCAACAAAATCGCTGAAGCCTCACGGACTGTCGGTGACCGGCAGGGCTACGATTGGGTCCTCGACATCAATGGAAGCACCAGCAGTCAGGTTCCGGCTGTTCTCTACGTCAGGGATGCCACAGACATCTCTACGGAGGTCCTTGCAATTCTCAACAAAGATGCTCCTGTAACTCAGGATGAGGAAACTTCCGAATCCCCCTCCAATAACAACTGACTCCCCCATCTGTGGACTTTATCCTCGATCTCTTAAAAGCCCCCTTCGTCTGGGGTCTGCTCCTCGGCCTTCTTATTGCCTTCTTCACCTGGAAATCCGGATTCTCGTCCCGGCGGGTTCTCAGAAAAGAAGTCGAAAGGATCCAATCCGAAAGCCAGGAATTGCAAAGACATCTGAATACCCACCTCAAGGTCCAAGCCGAGGGAACCGGGTCCCTTCAGGAACAACTCGACGAACTCCGTAAACAAAACGAAAATCTGCGCGTAAACATCGCCTCTCTCCAGCAAAAGCCCGGAAGAGCGGAGCTCCGGCATCTTCAGATCATGGAGAACGCTGTGGGTCTTATGCGGGAACAGGCTCCCGGATTCGCCCAGGCATGGGAGGCTGCCGTCCGTCAGGCCGAACATGATCACGCCGAAGGTGAAGGTGGCCTTAAAAAACTTGTTCGCCGTGTTCTTCCAGCGATCAGCACCTCCGCACATCCTCCGGTGGAAATCAACGAGGAAGAAAAGGAGAAGGCCAAAGACGCTTAAGATTTCTTTCCGTGCCGCCCCCGTAATGGGGATCGTGGCAATCCGATCACAAAAAAAGGAGTGATTTGCATCACTCCTTTTTCGTCGAAATTTCGCTATTGCTTCGCCTCTAGTGCGCGCGGCAGAACTCCTCAAAACGGGTAATCCCCTCGTTCAACACGTCGAGCGTCGTGCAGTAGCTGAGACGGACAGCCGAGTCGTGTCCAAAGGCGACACCGGGAACAGCTGCCACTTTGTAGCGGGTCAGGAGTTTGTCACAAAGATTTCCGGAACGCAGCCCCAGATCCGTGCAATTGACGAAGAAGTAAAAGGCTCCCCGAGGCTCCACCACACTCACGTTGGGAATCGCCTTAAGACGTCCCAACATGAACTGACGGCGCACATCATATTCCCCGCGAAGGTTTTCGATGAACTCCGCAGACTCGGGAGCCTGGAGCGCTGCCAATGCTCCATATTGGGCAAAGGTCGTGGCGTTTGAAGTAGTGTGACTCTGAATCTTGATCAGCGCCTCGGCGATCGGAAGTGGGGCGGCAGTGTAACCGATCCGCCATCCCGTCATCGAGTGGGACTTGGAGAACCCATTCACCGTGATCGTCAAATTGTAGGCGTCCTCATTGACCGAAGCGACACTCACGTGCTCGGCCTCACCGTAGACGAGATGCTCGTAAATTTCGTCAGCAAGAATGATGATATCCTCGTAGGAGGCGACTTCCACCAAGGCTTCAATCTCTTCCCGGCGGTAAACCGAACCGGTCGGGTTTCCCGGTGTATTGAGAATGATCATCTTCGTCCGGGGAGACATCGCCTCCTCAAACTCCTCGGCAGTTAGCTTCCACTTGTTGCTTTCCTTCGTCTCAACAATGACGGGAATCCCTCCGGCCATCTTCACCATCTCCGGATAACTTACCCAGTATGGAGCGGGAATGATGACCTCATCACCTTCCTCTACCACTGCAAGAATCGCATTGTAACAAGCCTGCTTCGCACCGCTGGTCACACAAATTTGCTTGGGTTCGTAATCGACCTTATTCTGCTGCTTCAGCTTATCTGAAATCGCCTCGCGCAGCTCGGGAATTCCCGCGGCAGGCGTATACTTGGTCTTCCCTTCGGAAAGCGCTGCAAATGCAGCTTGCTTGATGAAATCCGGGGTATCGACATCGGGCTCGCCTCCTGCGAGACCGTACACTTCTTCACCGGCGGCGCGAAGTGCTTTCGTTTGATTGGTAACGGAGAGGGTCAGAGACGGACTGACGGACTGAATGCGACTTGAGAGACTTTCCATGGAATCGTAATAGTGAGCGCCCGAAACCGGGACAAAGACGACGATGGAGCCAAGCGGCAGACTTCCCCCCGGGGAGCGGGTTTTTTCTGCACCTGACTGCCGCTCCATGCAAGAGAAATGCGGTCGGATGTTGCGAATTTCTCTCAGCTTGAAGCGTCAAAACTCGCCGTAACCCACTTCCCCCGCTTCCTGAATTCCAGCAACTCAAATCCGCATGATTTGGCCTTTTCCTCCACGTCCGGCCACTGTTCCGCAAGAATCCCCGATAAAATCAAACGCCCCGATGGCAAAATCCATCCCGCAATCAAGGGAAGCGCCTCCAAAAGAACCGTGGAAAAAAGATTGGCCGCCACCACCTCAAAACGCTCCGCATTCGTCCACTCAAAAACATCCGCCTCAAAGATATTAAGGCCGGATACCCCGTTCCGCTCCGCGTTGTGCTGCGCCACCTCGACCGCCTTGGCGTCATAATCGAATGCCTCCACCTTCCCGGCACCAAGAAACTTTGCAGCCAGAGCCAACACTCCGCTTCCCGTTCCCAGATCCAGAAACGTCCAGCCCTCCTTCCGGCGGCGTGCCGAATCCACTAGAAACCTCAGGCAGGTGGACGTCGTGGGATGATCGCCCGTTCCAAACGCCATCTCCGCAGGGATCGTGATCACATCGCGATCCGGAAACTGCGCCACCACACTCTCACGATCCTCAATTGGTGAAATCACCAGACGGTCCCGGATCACGATCGGCGAAGTGTTCGCCGGCCCCAAAGCGGCCCAATTCTGACTCTTCAGCTCCCTGACACTCCCACCAAACTGCTTCTTGATCTCCAATCCGCCAGCCTCGGTCTCGCAATAGACCTCCACCCGCACAGACTTCCCTCCTTTGATCTCCGTAATCACCGTGTTGGGGTTACCATGAAAACGCTCCTCCCAGGCATCACTCCACTGAATTCCCGAAAGTTTCGACCACACCCACATTCCTCGTAAGTATCAGGCCACCACCCCAGATCAAGTCTGGACAATCTCATGGGGGAATACAGGAGGCGTGAGCGAACACTTCTCCATGTAATCCGCCCAATGCTCCAGTTTCCAGGCATCCCGCGGGTTCGCCCTCACCCTGATCCGCTCTTTCCTCACCTCTTCCGGACAGGTCACAAAATACACCTCAACCTCACATCCGAATCGCTCGCTTAATCCCTTCTTCCAATTGGGGTTCGCAATCTCCCGCGTAAACGGTCCCACCATCACCACCGGGAGATGGGGCAGATTCTCCTCCGCCACCCGGTAGAGACACTCATAAACAGCGTCCCGAAACGCCTGAACATACTCCGGAGAATCCCGGTCTTTCGGATCCCACCCCGCAGCCTTCATCCCCGCACAGACTACCTCCTCGGTCACCGTGTCACTATCCAAAAAACAAGCCCTCAACTCAGATGCCACCCTCCGTCCGTAAGTACTTTTCCCCACTCCGGCCGCTCCGCAAATCACCTTGAGCCTGTTCATCAATACTCTGATTTCTTCGGGTCCACTTCCTTGCTCAAAAAACGATCAATCGTCTCCCGTGCATGTTTTTTTCCCTCTTCGGCATCAAAACCTTCCTCCCGAACCTTTCCGGCATATCCAAAATGAAGCTGATAGAGCTTCTTCCCGTCCACCTCACCCTTGAGCGTAAAGGATTCGCGCGTCCGAAACACCTCCGCCCACTTTTGGCGCACTTCCGCCCAATAGGGTCCCTCTTTCTCCCAATTTTCTCCAGCCGCCGCCAGACTCGGGCCGGATATTCTCTCATATCGATTCACGCCCAACTCCTGCCCCACCACCGATAGCGCTCCCTTTTCCCCAACCATAAGCTTCCTGTTCTTCTGCACATGCACCCACCCATTCGCGGTGATCGTGATTTCATGCTCACCCGATAACACATTGTAGTCATCCCTTACCGAGAACTCCCGACGCGGCAACGGACGCCAGCTCTCACCACTTTTCCACGTCGACATCCCCCCGCGGTGGGACCAGCGCCCCACCACTTCATATCGGGGGGAATCATCCACCTGAAACACCGCCTGTGTCCAAGCCCCTTTCACCCGGGGATGGGTCTTTTTCTTCCAGGTCTGGCGACCGGCATAAACGTGTAAATCCGCATCCTCATAACGCCAATCCTGTCGCCAGTGTTTCATCACCATCGGCCCCTCAATCGTCCCGTCCTGACCTTTAAAATACATCACCAAGGTGTGCTGTAGGGACACAAACCCGGGCTCATTCGCCAGCACCGCCACCCGCTCCGTCCCCCACGAAAAATACGGCTTGGGAGGCTTATATCCCTTGGCAAACCCCATCGTCTCCACAAAGTCAAAACTCACCCGATAATCCCCTGCCATCGCCAGGATCGCCCTCCGGTCCCGTTCCTTTTTCTCCAACCCCTTCTCACGCAGAGCGGTCCATTCCTTCGATGGCTCCTCATCCAGAGTCACCTCCAACCCCTTGGTCATTCCTCCTTGCGGCTGCATCTCGGCTGCTTCCATAAAGGGCCACGCAAACACGTGCCCCCGCACCGGAGCTTCCTCGGCTACCACAACCCCCACCAACAACAAAAACGAGGCGATCAATTTCATCCCCATACTCTTACCCTTTTTTCGGTGAGTTCAACACCTTCTCCATCCAGGCCAGCACCTTCTTGACCCCCTCGTCCTTCTTCATTCTCAACGCTCCGTTGTGCCCCCCTTCTTCAATCTCCAAAAGTGTCTTGGGCTCCCTCGCCTTTTGAAACAATTCCCTCGCCTGCTCCACCGGCACCACGGCATCGACCTGACCGTGAACCAGCAACAGCGGGACCGGACTCAACTTTGCAACATAATCCCGCGGGGCCAATTCATCACTCACCATCCGACCTCCAAATTCTCCTCCCACCTTCGTCGCCATCTCCTTGTAGGAGCTGAATCCCGCAAAACTGATTACCCCCCGAACTCCCTCCACCGCCTTCTCGCCCAACGCCGCAATCGACTTCGCCCCGCCCAGACTGTGACCAAAGGAAATCAAGCGCCCCGGATCCACATCGGACCGCGTCTTTACATAGGCAAATGCCGCCCGCACATCCTGCACAATCCCCTTGCGATCCACCTCCCCCTCCGATTTTCCATAACCCCGATAGTCGTAAAGCAGAACATTGTATCCCCCATTGATGGCCCACGTGATAAATCCCAGATGATACCCTACCGCCCCCGCGTTCCCATGGGAAAACACCACCGTCCCCTTCGCTTTCTTCATTCCATGGGCAGGCAAAAACCAACCATGCAGCTTGGTTCCATCCTCGCTCTTGAAAGTCACCTCCTCATACTTGTATCCAAACTCCCCCGGCTCGTAGAGCCCCTTCTCGGTCGGGTAATAGAAAAAACGATTCCCCCCGTTTTCCCCCAACAGCCTCTCCGCAAGCGCTGCTGATTTCTCCGCAAGATCAGCCTGCAGCACCATCACCGGGCACAGCAGGACCAAAGCCATTCTCAATATCGCCATATCTCTTTAACGGTTGCTTAGAACAAAAACTTCACCCCCCAGGAAAGCCACAGCGGCATCGTCACCAAGGCCGCGATCGATGTCGCCATCACCACCTGCACCGCCACCCCCGGACTCCCCCCATAATGTCGAGCCACAATGATCGGCGTAACCGCTGCCGGCATACACGCCTGCACCAGCAGCACCTGCTTCAGCGCCACCGCAATCGGAAGCCATTTGGCGGCCGAAAGGATCACCAATGGCATGATCACCAACCTCACCAGCAACCCGCCCCCGCTCACCCGCATCGACAATTTTTCCTTCCCCACCAAATCATACATCATCGCCCCGATCAGCATCAGCCCGATAGGAAACGCACATCCCCCCAACCAATGCATCGCCTGCCGAATGATCAGCCCCAGCATCCCTCCCTCTTCCGGGTCAAAAAATCGCCACCCTCCCGTCCACGATAATCCAATGCCCAGCACCACCGCCACAATCGGTCCGTTCAGCAATTGCCTCGGGCTTCGAATAAACTTCCCCGTCATCACCATGATTCCCACACACCACATCGCAATCTCCACTCCCAGACTGTGGACAAAAAGCACCCCAAGCACCTCGTCATTTCCTTCAATCACAAAGAGTGACGCCAGAATCGGAATCGCCGTATATCCGTAGTTCTGAATCCCTCCCGCAAAAGTAAACGTCCTCTTCCCCCCACCCGGCTTCAATCCCAATCCCGCCCCCACAAAATACGACACAATCATCCCCGCAATCACCAATCCAAATCCAAGCCCCACCCCCCAGCCAATCACATCGGCCTGACGCACCAAATCATTCCCCAATGTCTTGTCGAGAATCAGGCAGGGATACAGGCAATGGATCACCAGCTGCAACATCCCCTTCTCCATCTCCTGGGTCACCACTCTCGTCCTCCGAAGCAACAGACCCACTCCCACCAAAAGGTAGACCGGTAGCACAGCCAGCATAACGACGGAAAAACTCACCCCCCCTGTGTGCCTTCTCCTTACAAAATCAGCAAGACCACACTCAACATCCTTGCCTTGAAGGAATCATCGTGTGAGTCTCCCGCCGTTCCGGGGCTGTAGCTCAGCGGTTAGAGCAGGGGACTCATAATCCCTTGGTCGTGGGTTCGAACCCCACCGGCCCTACCCCACCCTTCCTCCAATCAATCGGGGAAGACAATCGCCCGCTGCTCATCGATGATCGTCCGGTCATGCACATGATAGCGAATCCCTTTCGCCAGCGCCGTCCGTTCACAGTCGCGACCCAGCCGGACCAAATCGTTCACGGAATGGTGATGCATCACCGAGTCCACTTCCTGCTCAATGATCGGACCCGCATCGAGCTCGGGAGTCACGTAGTGACAAGTCGCCCCAATGAGCTTCACCCCACGTTCGTAAGCCTGACGATAGGGATTCGCCCCGATGAATGCCGGGAGAAAGCTGTGGTGAATATTGATCATATTCCCCTCATACTTCTGGCACATCCAGTTCGGCATAATTTGCATGAATCGCGCCAGCACCACCAGCTCCACGTCCTGCTCTTCCAAAAGCCTGTCGACCTCTTGAAAACCAGCCTCCTTGTCGGTCTTCATATCCACAAAATGAAAAGGAATCCCCGCATTCTCCGCACTCTCGCGACAATCTTCCCGGTTCCCGATGATTGAGGTCACCTCGATCGGCATCTCTCCCAGCTTCGTCCGCCACAGAATGTCATTCAGACAATGGTCCGTCCGGGTCACCAGCACGGCCGTGCGCATCTTGTAGGGCAACCGGCGGAAGTGCCAATTCGCTTCAAGCGACTTCCCCAATACCTCAAATCCGGTCACAAAATCATCCACCGATACCTGCAATCGCGTCGTATCGATCTCCAGCCGCGCAAAGAACTTCCCCCGGTCCCGATCCGTAAATTGGTTCAATTCGATCAAGTTGGCATCGTACTCGGAAGTATACCGCGCAATCTTGGCCACCAGCCCGGGCTTATCCGGACAAGAGAGTTTGAGAATGAGACCTTCGTTCATGCGCATGCCTTTGCCTTAGTTATCCCCATTATTCAAGCCTCACGATCCCAGCCTCGCTGCGTGAGCTTGCGCCGTTTCCAGAAACCGGCTCACCAAAGCCTTGGCCTGCCCCTGATAAAGCGCGCCAATCACCAGAGGCGGAAAGTCTGCTAGCGGTATCGCCTTCATTCCGGCCGGCAGCTTCACCCCCGGAATCGAAAGCCCCAAACCAACCCCAAACCCCCTCACCACATAATCCCGAATCACCTCCATCGAATTCACCTCCACACTCGTGGACCACGAAATCTTACGGCGATCAAATTCATTTTGAAAGAGCTGCTGCAGCACCTCGTGCGCCGGCAGTCCGATCAAAGGATCACACCCCACCAACCTCTTCGGATTATACGGATCCTCCTTCAACAGGTCATTGAGAGTCTTGGCCTTCGATTTCTTCGGAACCAATAGCACCACTGGAATCTCAACAAGAGGGAGCGCCCTCAACCCATCCGCCAATTTTCCCGCCAGCACACTCACCGCCACATCGACCTGCTGGGTTGTCAGCAAATGATACACGTTGGAAGGATCCACTTCCTTGAGCGACAGCCGCAAATTGGGTTCCTCTTTTTTCAAAGACTCCAACACATCGGGCAAATGATTCCTTAAGGTCGACGCCGACGCCGCCAACCTCAGATGCCGGCTCTCCTCCCCTCTCAAGCGCTCTTCCACGTCATCGAGTCTCGAGAAAAAGGGATAACAAAAATCATAAAGCTCCTCCCCTGCGGGAGTGAGGGCAAAAGGCCTCCTGTTAAAAAGCTTCACCCCAAGCTTCTCCTCAAGCTGAAGCAACTGGCCACTCACTGCAGGCTGCTGAATCCCATAGGGCATCTTGCGCACCGCTGCCGTGATCCCCTCATACTTTGCCACAAAATAGAAAAGCTCCAGATGATGAATGTTCATGGCTTCAATCTTACCCCGTCAAATCATCGACTCAATCAATAGTTTCACCCTCCCTTTCAATGCGACAGCTCTCAACGATTTCGCTATCGTTCAGAGGTGGACTCCCTCTCTGATCGCATCAACCAGGCTGAACTCGACCTCCGCTCTTTGCACGAGGAAGCGCGCCGTCTGGGAATCTCACTCCGTGAAATCAAAACCCTCGCAGAGCAGCAGCCCGCAGAGGAATCAACACCTTCCCCCGCCGAACTCCTCACCCCCCCGCCCCTTCCCTCCCAACCCGAGACATGGATCGAGCCCGCGATCGAGCAGCCCGAGCTGGAAAAAGATTCTCCACCCGCTCGAAAGCCCGTTAAAAAACAGTCACTCCCCGCCTATTCCGGAAAGCTGGAACTCGAGTTGGGCCGCGTATGGTTTGTCCGTCTCGGCATCGTCCTCCTCACCACCGGCCTCGTCTTCCTGAGCAGCTACACCTATAAAAATTTCATCCACGATCTCAGTCCCGGCATCCGTCTGGGCCTTCTCTACCTCGTCTCCATATCCCTAACCGGAATCGGACTCTTCTGTGAACAATGGAAGCCCAACCTCCGCCAATGGGGTCGAATCGTCGCAGCCGGTGGACTTGCCTCGATTTACTACACCAGTTTTGCCGCGCACAATGTCGCGCCCCTCAAGGTCATCGAATCTCCGGTGACAGGCTCGATTCTCCTCCTTGCAACGGCCGTCCTCTGCGGCGCCATCTCCGTATGGAAAGACTCCAAACTCCTTCTCGGCACCAGCATCGCCCTTGCCTTCTACAGCATCACCCTCAACCCCCTCGGTTGGATGGTCGGTATCTTCATCCTTCTCCTTACGATCGGAGGAAGTCTCATCGCCCATCGCAAACAATGGCCTGAAATCCTCCACTTGGGCCTCGTCGGCAGCTACCTCACCTACACCATCTCTGCCCTCACCTCCCTCGCCTTCTACGAGGAAACCCGCTGGTTCCTCGTCGCCTTCTGGGCTCTCTTTGTCGTGCTCACCTTTACCGAAAAAATTGCCGGGCACCGCCTCTTCTCTTCCATCAACCACACCGCCTTCTTCACCCTCTTTTCGTTCAACCCCGCCACTTGGGAGAGAATGGACGGGCACTGGAGCTTCTGCCTGATCCTCGGAGCAGCTCTCATCGCCATAGGTCTCTCCGCCCGTGAACGCTTCCCCCGCGAATCCGTCCTCCTCCATCTCATCAATGGCTTGGGCCTGATCACTCTGGGAATCATTCTCAAACTCTCCGGCCATCACCTCTTTATCACCCTCCTCGTCGAATCGATTTTCCTCATCGCGCTCGCACTCAAAATCAAAAAACCACTCCTCGCATTCGCTTCTTGTGCCATTGCAGGCATATCCATCATCGCAGGATTTCTCAACCAACACGAGGTTCCGGGAGAAGCCTGGGGACTGTGCGGTCTTCTATGGATGATCTTCGCCATCCTTCACCGCTTGAATTCTGGTGAAAAAGAGGCCCCTCACCTCATCGGACTCATCGGCTTTGCCGCTGCGACGCTCGCTCTTGTCTTCGGAGCCTTTAAAGAAGCTGACCCTGGTATTCTCGCTCTGACCGTTTCACTGATCGGCCTCGGCACGACAGCCCTCCACTGGAAAAAAATCCAGCTCCGCCACCTCACCGATGCCTACTTGATAGCAGCCGCCGCAAGCCCTCTTGCCTTGCTTTATCTGATTGCCGCTTCGTCACATTCTACACTCCTAATCAGCGGGCTTTTGGTATCGGCAGCTCTCTCCTTCCTCCATCATCGACAGGTCTCCTCTTCCATGGGGCCCAATTTAAAAGAGCTCCATGAAGCCCTCCACCATGGCCTTTACGCCCTCTCCTTTGGATTCGCCGCTTCAGCCATCCATCACGGAATTCCAGCCGAAGCCCTTCGCATGCTCCTCTTTCTCACCCTGCCTCTCATCGGCACGCTGATCGCCCGGAAAACCAATACCCCCATCCACGCCACCATTTCCTATTTTACCTATCTGGGTCTGCTTGGACATTTCTCCTTCGAAAGCATTCCACTCCTTGGCGGACTCATAATTCTCATCATTCATCTGATCATCCTACGGCACTTCTATCTCCTCCCCAATCGCCCCGTCCTCGAATCCATTTCCTTCCTGGGTGCCGCTACCCTGTGGTTTTCTTGGCTGGCCTGGAATCTGAGCCAAGGATCCGAACCCTTCGTCATCCTAAGCTGGAGTGGAGCGGGAATTCTCCTGCTCGACCGTCTTTACCCACGAACATTGGTAACTCTCGCCGCCATCCCGTTCATAGCACTCGGCATTGTTGGTGCATGGCTGGTTTCAGGCTTCGGCAATCAAACCTTCGGACAAGTCTACTGGGGACTCCTGCCCCTCATCATCATGCATTTGGGGGCCGTTAATTTTCGCCTTCCTCATCGCCACACCATCTTGGGAACCATCGCCCTCCTCTTCCTATGGGTCACCATAAGTTCTGATGTCTCGGCGGACCGCCTCGCCGTGTCATGGGCCCTTCTTGGCACCTTCACCTTGATCGCCGGACTCATTTTCAAAAGCCGGCCCTTCCGGGTCGTGGCCCTCATCATTATCGCCAGCAGCCTTGCCCACATCATGCTCGTCGACATCATCAAGCTCGACCCCCTTCCTCGAATCCTTAGCTTCATCACTCTTGGCATCGGTCTCCTCGGGCTGGGATTCATCTACAATCGCTGGCAGGACAAACTGAAACAAATCTTGTGATCCCGTGAACGGCCTGACTGACTTCCGGCATGCGTGTGGTGCTTCAACGGGTCAGTCAGGCTTCCGTCTCCGTCGACCAAAAAATGATCTCCCAAATTGAACGGGGCTTCCTCATCCTTCTCGGAATCGAAGAGATTGATGGACCCGATGACATCGCCTGGCTGGTCGGAAAAATCAGCAAGTTGCGGGTCTTCGAAGATGGCGATGGCAAAATGAATCTATCAATCACCGATCTCGGAGGCTCCGCACTTGTCGTGAGTCAGTTCACCCTCCACGCCAGCACCAAAAAAGGGAACCGACCTAGCTTCATCAAAGCCGCCCGCCCCGAACTCGCCGAACCACTCTACCAAAAATTTTGCACCAGCCTCGAACAAGCGTTGGCTACTCCCGTCAGTCGGGGCCGCTTCGGACCACACATGGATGTCGCACTCGTCAACGACGGTCCCGTCACCATTCTCATCGACTCCCAAAACCGGGAGTAACGGTCACTCCTTAAGCCTTACCGACGTTCCGCAATAAATGCAGCGGAACCACTTGAACACAATCATGTGCACGCTGGTTGGCAAAATATAACCGATCAAAGGAATATGATGCGCCTTGACGTGTCGCCGACACGCCTTCGGCCAAAAGGCCGGCTGTCCGCAAATCCGGCACTTGACCGGAACCGCAAACATCAAATAGAGCAACCCAAAGAACACCAACGCTGCTGGAATGGCAAACCACCACAGGTTGTTTGTTGCCACGATCATTCCTCCCGCCACCAACGTGGCTGGAATCAGAATAAGCACCAGAATGGAAATCACCGCACCAAATTTCACCTTGGCGACCTGGGGGTGCAGCACACCACGGATATAACTCCGCGAGTGTTCCTTCTTTCCGGCATTCAGCCCGGGGCTCACGGAGGTCCGGATATCGCGGGGCTTGGACGGCAGAGGCTCGACTTGCGCCTTCGGAATCTCCACTTCGAGTGGTTTGGATTTCGAAGGTTTCTTGGGCTCCGGGATCAGCCCCTCCGGTGGGGTGTTCTCCTCGAACTCCTTCTCTCTCTTGGGCTTAGGAGCTGGAGACGCCTTAACCTTTGCTTCCGGTAACCCGGTTTCCATAATGGGCACATCACCCACCTTGATTCCCTGTCCGGCCAAACTTTTCCCAGGGACCGGAATGGCTACCATCAACTCATCCGGAAGCGCTTCCGAAACATCCAGCTTGGTGACATGATCCTCGGGATCGTATCCGGTGATCTCGCGTGCCGTTTCGATCCACTTGAGAATTTCGGATGTCGAAGGGTTGCTCTTCCTGATCGAGAGAATCTGATTGGCCTTGGCCAACTCCAGATAAAGGCCATCCGCATCACTCTCGGCCAGTTGATGGATCGATTCCACCCCCACTGCTTCCAGCAGCTCACAGCTAAGCTTCCCCAGACCGGGGACTTCATCGAGTGTTGGGGAGATTGGCATCCGGATGGGAATTGAAGATATTTTGAGGTCTCTTGAACAGACAAAACCACCCTAACCGAGGTCGGCATACATCTTTTTAAGCTGTGCAAGCTGGGTTTCCCACTCGGAGAGACGCGCCCGCTCCTGATCCACCACCTCGGGCTTCGCATTGGCCACAAATTTCTCATTACCCAGCTTATTCCGGGACTTTGCGACCTCCTTCTCTATCTTCTCCACTTCCTTTTCAAGGCGGGCCTTCTCGGCCGCGACATCGATCAGCCCATCAAGTGGCATAAACAGCTCCCCTGCCGGAGTCACCGCACCCGGAGTGCCCTGTTCAGGATCGTATCCTTCATCACGGGTGACGGACTCCGAGCCGACCAGCAATGACAACGTCGCAGCTTCGTCCTCCAGCCAAGCCGGCCCGCTCTTGGCGATAAATCTCACATCCTTGCGGGCTGCCAATCGATATTCCGCTTTCAAGTTCCTCAAACGTCCGGCCGTCTCATACACTGCCGTGGCCTTTTCCCGGCCTTCAACCACCTGATTCCCGTCAATCCCGTCCAACAAGGTCTTTGCCGGTAGAACCTTCAGCATCAGAAACTCCCCTTCCGCAAGGTAGCCCATCCGTGAACTCAGCTCCTCGGTCAGGTGCGGCATATAGGGGTGAAGACACTGAAGATAGCGCGCCATCACCGAATCAAACACCGCCAGCGTGGCCTCTCGGGCCTCCGGCGGAGCATCTTCACGCAAGTCCAGCTTCACCGCTTCCAGAAATCTGTCGCAAAACTCCGCCCACAGAAAGTCATAGAGCAACGAACCCACTTCGTTGAAACGATAGTCGGCATAGGCTCCCTCCAGCTTCACCGCCAACTCATCGCATCGGGCCAAAATGTCCAAATGATACGGACGCAAGGCCACCGACTTCAAATCGACATCCAGCAGCGGCTCGCTACCTGCCATCCGGCGGAACCGGCAGGCGTTGTAAATCTTGTTCGCGAAGTTGCGTCCTTCTTCGATCTGGACCTCGTCAAACCGAACATCCGAACCTACCGGGGCGATCCGCATCAAACCAAACCGAAGTCCGTCCGCCCCATACTTCTCCATCAAATCGATCGGATCCGGAGAATTCCCCAGCGACTTGCTCATCTTGCGACCTTGCAAATCCCGTATGATCGCCGTGAAAAAGACGTTCTTGAATGGCAACTCACCCTTGAAGCGATAGCCCGCCATGATCATCCGCGCCACCCAGAAGAAAATGATATCGGGACCGGTGACGAGATCCGCGGTCGGATAAAACTTCTTCACCAAATCCGACTCCTCGTCGGAATTCTGCATCGTCGCAAAGGGCCATAGCCAGGAGCTAAACCACGTATCCAAAACATCATTGTCCTGCACCCAATTCTCAGGATCGGCCGGGGGATCGGCACTCACATGCAAGTCCCCTGCCGCCAGATTGTCCAGCGTGAGAGACTCCGCTTCCTGCAAGGAATCAACTTTCTCCTTTCGATACCAAACCGGAATGCGATGCCCCCACCAAAGCTGGCGCGAGACACACCAATCCTGGATATTGCCCATCCAATTGGCATGCGTTCTGGCCCAATGGGCCGGACGATAGGTGATTTCGCCGCTCGCCACCGCATCCGCGGTCTCTTGCGTCGCCGGATACCTGAGGAACCACTGCATCGAAATGCGGGGCTCAATTGGCACATCCGCGCGCTCCGAAAAGCCCACGTTGTTCTCATGCTCCTCGATCTTGATCATCAGTCCCCGCTCCTCTAGCATCGCTGCCGCCTTCTTACGGGCCACAAAACGATCCAAACCATCCAGCTCGGGCACCTCCGGACAGTTCACCGTCGCATCCGCATGGAAAACGTCGATGATTTCCAGGTTGTTCCGCATCCCGATCTCAAAGTCCGCCTTGTCATGGGCCGGCGTGATTTTCAGCGCACCGGTTCCAAATTCGGGGTCCACGTGGTCATCCGCCACCACCGGGATTTCCGCTGCCGGGAAAGGTCGCCGCACCAGCTTCCCAACATATTTTCCATAACGCTCATCCTTCGGATTCACCGCCACGGCCACATCACCCATCAAGGTCTCGGGACGCGTTGTGGCCACTTCCAAAAACTGACCCGGCTCATCAACCAACTCATACTTCATGTAGTAGAGCTTCGAGTTCTGCGCCTTCGGAATCACTTCCTCGTCGGAAAGCGCCGTAAGCGACACCGGACACCAGTTCACCATCCGCTTGCCCCGATACACCAGACCCTCATTGAACAGATCGGCAAACACCTTGGACACCCACTTCGAATAATCTTCATCCATCGTGAAGCGCTCACGACTCCAATCGCAGGAGCATCCCAGACGCTTCAGCTGTTTAATAATGATCCCGCCATGCTTCTCCTTCCAATCCCACACCTTTTCCAGAAATGCCTCGCGTCCAATATCACGACGCGTCTTCCCTTCCTCATCGCGCAGCTGCCGCTCCACCTTCGTCTGGGTCGCAATCCCCGCATGATCCGTTCCCGGAAGCCAAAGGACCTCGCACCCCTTCTGACGCGCACGCCGGGCCAGAATATCCTGAATCGTGTTATTGAGAACGTGCCCAAGGTGCAAAATCCCCGTGACATTCGGCGGCGGAATCACGATCGAATACGGAGGCTTCTCCGAGTTCGCATCCGCTTCGAAACACTTCGCGTCAAGCCAAGCCTGATACCAGGACTTCTCAACTTCATTGGGCTCATAGGCCTTGGGCAATTCAGACATCGCGGGGTGGAAATGGCAGAGCCTCCCCCCTTTTTCAAGCCTGTCCTCGAATACCTTCCGGAATCCTAACTTGAAGAATAATGCCCGCCACTCTACAACCTAAATCCAATGCGGAGCAAAGGCATCTTTTTCAGCCTTCTGGCCATGGCTCTCAATGCCTCTGGTCAGGCCCCCTCCTTGGAACAAGCTCTTGATGATTCCACCCTCTCCTGGACCAACACCGGCACCATCCGCTTTTTCGGAGCACCTGATCCCACCGCAATTGGTGGAAGCCGCGCCCTTGCAACCCTTCCACCCTATCAATCGGCTGAACTCAGCACGACCATTCCCGGCTCAGGAATCATCGATTTCTCAATCGCCGGCGGTCTCCTCTCCCGATGGACGGCAAAAATCGACGACACCCCACTCAATCTCTCCGTGCGAACCTGGCCCTACGGTTTCCGCGTAAAAGGAGAGGGTCCTCATACCTTAACCATCACGTACAACGGCAGATCGGGCGAAGAATCAGTCAGTGTCGACAACGTCATTTTCCGTCCGGATCGATCTGTCTCCCTCACCGAAGCCCTCGACCGCGATCGCCAGTCCTGGCTCTCCCCTGACAACACGAAATGGGTCGGCAGCCCCTACTTCTCCCTCGATGGAAATGATGCCGCCTGGTGCGGGGGCCTCGCCGATGGCGAAACGTCGACCTTAAAAACCTTCGTCCAAGGCCCCGCTGAATTCAGCTTCTGGTGGCAAATCACTACCGGCAGCTACACCCTCGGAGATCTCCTGATCGATGGCCGGGTCATCGAAGAAATCGCCTCACCTCGACAGGGTTCCTGGGAAAAAATCACGGCCACTGTTGGCCCGGGAAGACACCAAATCGAGATCAGAGCCACCGGCCGCGATCCCTGGCGCGAGAGTCCCGCTAGAGGCCTCTGGGTCGACCAATTTTCAGTAGCCCCCCTCTTTGGTGGAACCCTCTCCAGCCTCGCCTCCCCGCCTGTGGGCACCCTGGCATCAGGCCACTTCTTTCCACCCCCTCCCGGAAGCGAAAATTCAACATCGCTGGGTGTCTCCTCCCCAAATCACCGGGAAGCGCGCCTCTATTGGCCTTTGGAAGAAAGCCCGAAATTAAGACTCATTACCTTCTCCCACCGTAACACCGCCCCCTCCAACGTTTATGCTCTTGGCTCATCAGCCACATTTACCAGTGGCGAGGAATGGACTCAGACGGCCCTCAGAATCCCGCCCGGACAAGGTAAACTTCGGTTTCATGTCTACACCTCGGAGGAACCATGGATCGCCGAACTCGATAATCTCGTCATCCGGGAAATCACCCCCCTCCCGCTCTCCGATGCCCTCGGGCCCATTGCGGAGCAGCTCACCGTGGACGGATGGCACGCTTGGCCAACCGATACCCCGGACGACCCTGTCGCCGGCTCCTCAATTTGGAATTCCACAATCCAAGGAACGATGAACGGCCCGTCCCTCTTGAAATTCGACCTTGCCGGTTCCGCCCCAGTCCTCGTCTCTCTCAACGGCAACACCATCCGGTTCATTTCCCAAACCGGAGAATCTTCCGTCTACATCCCTCCCGGAGAACACTCAGTCCAACTGCAAAAACGCTCGGATGAATGGACCACCATCCGCAACCTCCGCCTGGAGCCCCTCCCGGAAATCCCCCTCGGCGAAGCAAGCGGATCACCGGAGCTCATCTTCACCGCAACGGGCACCCGGTATAATTCTGCGAAAAAGGAAACCATCTCCATCCCCGGCAACCCGTTTTGGGGAACTCCGGACGATGGCATCTATGTCAGTGCTGGTCAGGCCGAAAAACTCGAGCTGACCACCCAAATCACCGGCCCTTGCCTCTTCAGCTTCGAGCGACAATCCACCCTGAGCTCAGACGCCCCACTCCTTCCTCGAGCAACAAGAGGCACCCTCGACCTAAGCTCGGGCTCCACCTTCACCTCCACCGGTGTGATCATCGTCACTCCGATCATTCCCGCATTCGACCCCGGAACCTCCCTGCTCGTCAACGGGCGTGAAACCTACATCACAGGCCGCAACGATGGATGGATCATCTCCATAGGCCCACTTCCAACTCGCCCCGTCGAACCCATGTCATCTTCCAACCCCGAAATCGTTTTGAATAAAAACATATCGAGCAGCCAAAATGGCACGATTAGACTCGGTTGGGATTATACCGCCCGGCTAGGCAGAACCTTGGAAACACCTCGCGAAGGCTGGGAGAAACACGAACTCTACCTTGGCCCCGGGGAGCACACTCTCACCTGGAAAGTAGGAGCGCCCAACGAATACCTCCTTTCCCGCACTCTTCGCCTCGCCAACTTAAACATCTCACCCGTCCTACCCTCCTACGCCGAATGGGCTGGCCAACATTGGTTTGCCGACCCTGAAGTCGAGAACGCCATCGCAAAGCTCTCCCCCTGGCAGGACCCCATCGCCGACCCAGACGAGGACGGCTACCCCAATTCTCTCGAGTACGCCTACGGCACAAACCCTCGTCTCAAAGAAGACTGCCCCCCCGCTCCCATCTTTGAAACCTCAGGTCAGCCCTGCGTCATCTGGCCATCACCCCCCACCACCACTTCCAATTTGCGAGTCTACCACTCCACCGATCTCACCACCTGGACCACCGAAGGCATCAACAATAGCCTCGTCCCCCAAGGCCTCCGGTCCCAAACTGCAACTCCTTCAACCAAGGCCTTTTTCCGCCTTGAAGCCGACGTCACCGTCCCCTCTGAATAACGATCCCGCCTTGTGATCGTCCACACTTCGCGTAGATTCCCCCCGTGAGCGATTTCGAAAACCGAGCCAAAGAGGCCCTTTCCAAACCCCAAAACGTTGGAGAAATGACCGACGCCGATTCCGTCGGCACCGTCGGCTCTCCCGATTGCGGAGACATGCTTCGGATGTGGCTCAAATTCACCGAAAAAGACGGCAAAAAGGTCATCGACCGCGCCTCCTTCCAGGCCTTCGGCTGCCAAACCGCCATCGCCGTCGCCTCCATGGCCACCGAGCTCCTCAAAGGAAAAACCCCCGAGGAAGCCCGAAACCTCAAACCCAATGAACTCTCCGGCGACCTCGGCCCACTGCCACCCATGAAAATCCACTGCGGCCAGCTCGTCGAACAAGCCCTCAAGAGCGCCCTCGACGGCGGAGCTCCCGTCGAGACCAAAGCCACCGCCTCCTTGGCCGGCCAACTTCAACCCCAGGCCGGAAAAATTAAGATCGTCCCGCTCAATGAGGACGAAAATTAGCCTCTTTCTCCTTCTTTGCCAGTGGGCCGGCGCACAGACCTGGCCCACCACCTTCACGCCCGGCCCCTCACATTCACAAATCCGGATTCTCGAGGAAAAAGACAGCCTCCACCACTACCGCACCCGCTCCTATCGAATCGAAAGCGCCACCCCTCTCAGCGGAAACCCCTTAAAAGACTTCGCCCGCAGCATCGAATCCGTCTCGGCCGTTATTGATCTCATTCCCCTGCCCCTCTCCTCCCCTCCGGAACAGGAACTTCCGCTCATCAAAATCTGCGCCGACGAATCCTCCTTCGTCTTCGCCGGAGGCCCCAAAGGCGCTGCCGGATTCTACGATGGCCGCAAACAAAGAATCCTCATCCTCAGGGAGCAATTCTTCCGGACATCAGGCTCGCGACTCGGGAGCACCCAAAACTTCAACCTCCTCGTCCACGAGCTCGCCCACCTGCGGATGCATCACCTCCTCTCCCGCACCCAACCCTATTTCTTCGAGGGCGTTGCCGAATACCTTGCAGCCGCACACGGAAAGGCCGGCAACTTTCGCTTCACCCAAATGGAACAATCCATCCGGGATCACCTGAAGGAACGCACCCAATCCACCTTCATCCCTCTCACCAAAATTTCCAAACTCATCCGCATGAGCCCCGCTGATTGGCACCGCTCCGCCCGCAATGAAGAACCCGCCAAAACCCTCGAACTCTACACCTCATCCCTCCTCCTCACCCACTACTACTTCCACGGCGGCCCGGAACGTCAGCAAGAGATCAAAGACTACCTCATGGCCGCCGCAAAAATTTCGCGCCGCCGTGACCCCCTGCCCGTTCTCATTCACGATAAAGACGCCGCCCTCATCGAACAGCGCCTCAAATCCTTCTGGGCCCCACGCGGCCTCAAGCTCGACTTCCGCTAACCCGCAATCTGGCGCGCTGCTTTGATCGTATTCTTCATCAACATCGCGATCGTCATCGGCCCCACTCCCCCGGGCACCGGAGTAATCGCCGCAGCTTTGTCGACCACCTCATCGTAAGCCACATCGCCACAAAGCCGGTAGCCGCTTTTGCGCGAATCATCCTTCACCCGGTTGATCCCCACATCGATCACGACCGCCCCATCCTTGATATGCTCCGCCTTTAAAAACTCCGGAATTCCCACCGCAGCCACCACAATATCCGCTCGACGGCAAACCACTGCCAAATCCTTCGTCCGGGAGTGCGCCACCGTCACCGTGGCATCACTTCCCTTCGCCAATAAAAGAAGCGCCATCGGCTTCCCGACAATCATGCTCCGCCCGACAACCACCGCTTCCTTGCCGCTCGTCTCCACCCCCGCCGCCGCAAGCAAGCGCATGCACCCGGCTGGAGTGCATGGAACAAACCCCGACGAATCCTCCAGAGCGAGCTTCGCCACATTCTCAGGGTGAAACCCATCCACATCTTTCGCCGGATCAATCGCCCGCACAATTGCCTCCTCATCGATCTGGGGCGGAGGAGGAGACTGAACCAAAATCCCATGAATCGCGGCATCACCATTAAGTCGATTCACCACCGCAAGCACATCCTCCTGGGTCGCATCAATCGGAAGGACGATTTTCTCGGAATGCAATCCCAACTCAGCGCACTTCTTCACCTTCGAGTTCACGTAAACCTTGGAGGCCGGATCCTCACCCACCAGCACCACCGCAAGCCCCGGCACAATGCCTCGGGATTTCAGGTTCGCAATTTCCTCGGCACACTCAGCCAGCACAGAGGCTGCCACTTCTTTTCCATCAATGATTGTCAGCATGATCGTCAGGGAGATCGTCTACTCCATCTCGTAGGATTGATTCAAGCTCAACCCGCGCCGCATCAAAGCCCGCTTGGTCGAGTTTTCGAGACACTTCATAGGGCGTCCCCAAAGTAATTCTTAACCGTGAAAACGGCTTCGGCACAATGAAACGATCCCAGGTTTCCAACCGCCAAAAGTCATCCACAATGACCGATATTGGCAAAATCTTCAGTCCGGTCGTCTGCGCCAATTTGATCACTCCCGGCTGCATCGAATAACACGGCCCCCTCGGACCATCCGGAGTAACAATCAGATCCTTGCCCTCCTTCGCGGCCCTTTTTAGCGCAATCAATGCCGCCGCTCCCCGCCGACTGCTCGATCCCCTCACCGCACCAACTCCAAAGACCCCGACCGCGGCCTCAATCGCCGCCCCATCCTTGCTCGCACTGGAAAGCACTACGGAATTCCGGCACCGCTTGCGGAATCTCGTCGTCCAGGGAACCAGAAGGGCACAAATCCGGTTATGCCAAAATGCGTGAATGAATTGCGTGTCCTCATATTCCGGGCGCCATCCGCTAATCTCAATCCGCATCGTCCGCCCAAGGACCCAGATCAATCCCCCCGCCACCCGACCACCCCAGATCGTTTTCCAGGTCCCGCGAATATCATTCGGATTGCTCATGATCACACCAGGAAACCCGCTCCAATCAACGTCTCAGCAAGATACTGCTGCTTTGAGAGTTGCTCCAAATAAAATTCGTGCCGTTCACCATCAGGGTCACAAAAACTCCCTTCATCAGCCACCACCGCATACGCCGCCATCTCACCAAAACTCAGACTCTCGCCGGTTTGCTGGAAATAAGCCACCGCCGCATGAATCGCCGCACCCAACGCCGCACCCTCCTGATTCTTGATCGCGTAGCTGGGCACCCCGCACACATCCGCCACCAACTGACGCCAAAATTGACTCCCCACCCCCCGACCGGTCACGCAGACACTCTGGTAATTCATCTCCAGTTCCGCCATCCGGTGGAAGCCATAAGCCATCCCTACCGCGATTCCTTCCAATGTCGCCCGCGCCACATTGCCCTGCGTGAAATTGTTCATCGTCACACCGTGAAACATCCCCTCCCCGCCCTTATGCATCGTCCCGTAGCCCAATGGCAATGCCATCAGCCCTCCCGCACCCACCTTTGTCGCCGCGGCAGCCTCCTCCATTTGCTTTCCGTTCCAACCGTAATGCCCCTGAACCATTTCCAATGACGCCACCGCACGATCCTCCTCAAAATGACCCAGCCATTGGCTGGTAGCATCACACCAGGTCGACACCTCGTTCCGGGGATCAATCATGGGCTGGGACGACAGTCCCCACACCGCACCCGTTGCCCCCAAATCAACCACCGCCGATCCCCGATGCGAACTTCCACTTCCCAGTGCCGCCATCATCGCCCGGCCACTTCCCGTGCTCACCAAAATCTCCCGCTGAAACCCCCAGCTCTGCGCCACCTCGGGCCGCAAAGCCCCCATAACCGCTCCATTCCCCCCCAAAGGCAGAAGCATTTCCCGAAGCCGGGGATCAATATAATCGCATATCGATGCATTCCACCTTCCGCTCTTCACCTCAAGAAGCCCGGAACGCGAGGCGTCCCCCACCTCTCCCCGCTTCACCCCCGTGAGCCAGTAGTTCAAAAAATCATGCGGCTGCATCACCGTCTCTGTCTTCTGAAAAAGATAGGGCTCACGCTCCTTCAGCCAAAGAAGCCAGGTCGCCGGACAATCCACCTCCAGCGCATTCCCCGTTAGCTCACTCAGGCCCGGGGGCCCCCCAAATTCACGATTCAGCAAATCCAGCTGCGTCCTGGCCGACGTATCACCCGCGATTTTTGCCGGGCGAATGATCTGGTTCTCATGGTCCAGAAGCACCAAACCCTTGGATTGCGCACCCACCGCCAGCGCCACCACATCATTTCTACGCGGCCCCAACTGCACCAGACAATCACGCACCGCTTGATCAAGCGCTTGAATCCAAACCGCAGGATCCTGCTCCTGATGTCCCGCCGGAAGCCCCTCGACCAGCGAATGGGGCGCAGTCGACGACGCCGTAACCGAAGCCGATTCGAGATCGACGACTATGGCTCGTGTGGCATGGGCGCCTGACTCAATCCCGAGAAAATACATTGGGTAACTGTTCTTAGAATTCAAGCGGTCGAACACGACACTGACAAGCCGGATCGCTTAAACTTCCGTGCAATGTGTCGAAAAAGAACGCTGGAACTCGTCTCCTCCCGCTCTATCTTCCTCCTACAGACCAAATGATAACCGTGACTCAAGAAGCAGCCCTCGAGCTGAAAGCCCTACTCATTGCCAAAGACGCCCCGGAAGCATCGGGATTGCGCCTCGGCGTGGAGCGCGGTGGTTGCGCCGGATTGGCCTACACCATGCGCATCGGTGAGCCGGAACCCGGCGATGAGATCATTGAACTCGATGGCACCCGATTCATCGTTGCCGCCGATTCCCTCGAATTTCTTGAAGGATGCACCGTAGACTTTACCGATGCCCTCTCCGACCGGGGATTCAAAATCTTCAACCCCAATGCCGCACGCGCCTGCGGCTGTGGCACCTCCTTTGAACCCACCGAAGAAGGTAAAAAACCCGCTTACGACCCCGCTCTTGACGGCACCAATTGCAAATAAGGCATGGCTAAGCAGGACATCGAGGATTTCGTAAAAAGCCGACCACCCCTCTTCTGGTGGTTATTGGCCAACATCTTGGCTATCGCCTTTGCCATCACCGCTTGGGTCGTTTGCCTGAATCTGTTTCGCGATCCCACCCACCCCACAAGCTATAAGCTCATGATGAAGGTGGGACGCATCCACCCACTCGAACAGTTTGACCCCACCACCGCACCCGCACCTCGCAAAAGCGCGGGAGCCCTGGAACTCGAAGAAGAGTATCGCCGCTTCGATGATGACGACCTCCGGCGCCTCAATCACGAGCTCAAAAGGGCTTACCTCGTCAACTACGTAAAATCCCGCAAGTTCCTCACCTACGTCCGTGGTGAATTCAGAATCATCTCATCACGCCCCCTCACTCCTGACGACTTCCTGCCCTCCGGAGTCGTTGTCAGGGCGCAGGCCATGGTCAAACCGGACGATCTTGGCGAATCCCTTGCATATCCCGTCTTCATCGAGTGCCTCTTTCCCGCAATTGACTACCCTGCCGACCCATTCACCCCCGGTGATCTCCTCGTTCTGAAAAAAATCCCGGACTGCGCCGCTATTCTTAATGTGGGAAATCTTGAATTTGACGGCGATTCGGCACTCTACCTAACTCTCGTCCCCCTCTGCGCGGTGGACTACGTTCTCCCCTCGGGAGAAACCATCACGATCAGTCCTCCGGAAATGGCCAATGTCTCCGCTGCCTTGCCCGTAATGCGCTAGTCTGAGTGTCCATGAGTTGGGATTCCACAGAACGCGAATACCGCAGAACCGTCTGGCTGCGCCGCGTGAGACGCGTTTGGGATTTTGCTTGGCGCAGCTTCCTCACCCTCCTCATCCCGGCGATCCTCATCGCCGGATGGTACGCCTACCAGGCCAGCCAATTCGACATTTCCCAAGTCGCTGAAATGCCCGCTCGAACCGTTCTTCTGGATCGGGAAGGACGCGAGTGCGGCACCATCCACGGCACCAACCGGCGGCTCGTCGAGGGAGAACATCTCTCCAGCTTCCTCAAAAACGCCCTCTTCGCCCGCGAGGATTCACGCTTCCGCGAGCACAACGGCGTTGATCCCATCGGAGTGGCACGCGCCATCTTCCGAAACGTCAAAGACCTCGAATTCACCCAAGGTGCTTCAACTCTCTCCATGCAGTTGGCCCGTAACACCTACGACCTCCGCGAAAAACGATCACTCAGTAGAAAATTTCTGGAGGTCGCTCTGACCTACCGAATCGAATCCCATTACACCAAAGACGAAATTCTAATTCACTACCTCAACCGGATTTACTTCGGGGCCGGGTGCCACGGGCTTGAAGAAGCCTCACTCACTTATTTCGGCGTCAGCGCCCACAAGCTCACCCAGGGCCAGGCCGCCCTCCTCGTCGGCATCATCCGTGCCCCCCACGCCTTTAGCCCCTTCCGCGACATGGAGGCCGCTCTTGCCCAACGCGATGAAGTCCTCGACCGCATGGCCATCCTCGGTCACATCGATCAGCTGCATGCCGATCGCATCAAGACAGAACCCCTTCGCTTCCGGGATCCCGATGCCGGCTTCCCCTCCTCTGGTCACGCCGAGCGCGCTCTTCGCCGCCCCCTCGAAATCGTCCTCGATGACTCCCAAATCAAGGACGGAGGCCTCACCGTATTCACCTCCATTGATCGGGAACTACAGGCCTCCCTCGAAGCCACCCTCACTTCCTTAACCCTCCCCGGTGATTGCCAATGTGCGGGAATCGCACTCGATCCAAGAAACGGTGACATCCTCGCCATCGTCGGTTGCCGGGAAAAACAACCCAGCGGATTCAATCGCGCCCTCGACATGCACCGTGACCTGGGCGATCGCCTCATCGAGCCCCTCGTCGCCGCAGCCGCCCTTGAGCGGGGCCACCTCCCCGTTCCGGGAAGACCCGTTTCCACCGGCCGTCAATTGGGCGAAAAAGAAACCATCCGCCTTCTCAAACGTTTCGGCTTCGAGGGCGTCTTTGGAAAAGGAGACGACCTCTACCGGGGCACCATGACCGTTTCCCCCCTCGAGCTGGCCACCGCTTACGCCACCCTCTTGCAGGGCGGTCAGCGCCCCGCCCCCTGCTTTGTGAGATCGGTTAAAAAAGGAGACACCCAACTCTTCAACCGACCTCCCGCCTTCTTCCCCGCTTTCTCCGGCAATGCCATCCCCGAAAGCCTCCCTTCAAAAATCTCGGGTTACTCACTCTCAAAATGCGACTACTGGAGCGCCTCTCTCGCCCACAACCGCATCATCGTGACCTGGATCGGATACGATCGCCCCAAGCGACTTCAAATTACCGACGATATTTTGGCCACCCTCCCCCTCCGTTAATCCTGCTTTTCGGAAATTGCCTCGCTGGTCAGGAGAATCAAATCAAGCGCATAGCGCGTCCGGGAATCCTCCACCACCGTCAACAGGTTCCGGGCACCGGCCACCACCTGCTCCAATTCGCCCACATCACTCGCACCGGCATTCTGCCATTTTGCAAAACGTGCCAGAGTGACCGCCGTTTGAAAGGCCGCTGAAGTCGCCCTAACCGGAACAGGAGACCCCATCACCGGCAGATAGGAATTTTTCTCCTCTCCGTTCACACCCATCACCTCCAAATCAATCGCCCCCGTTCGCCCCTCGTTCCCCGTAAGCTCCACCTCATAAAGCAGCGCCGTAGCCTCACTGGAAGCCAGAGTTTGCATATCGGCAAGGTCGCCCCGCACACTCTTCGAAACAACCAATCCCACAGATTCCACCTGCTCCCCTTCCATCAACAAACGGGCCTTCATCCTTGGGGAAATCCCATCATCCAGGAGATCCTGAATCACCACAAAAATTAACGCACGCCCCGGATTCCACGGACACTCTCCCAATTCAACCGAAGCACCCACGCCATTCACCCGGACCATCGCCTCTGTCCCGTAATTCCCCGCATTAACCCATTCCTCCACACGCGTCGAAGGGATCTCCCCCTTCCTCAAAGTCCGCTCAAAGGATGCCAAATCCGCATGCTTCACCGACAATGGAATCTGGAGTGACACCAAATCCTGAACTTCTACCCGCTCATCGGACACCGGAGCCGGAACTCCCGACTCAGAAATCCCTCCCTCCTCCAAAACCACCTCATTCGTATCAGAAGAACCGGCCACGCTTGACTCCACACCCGCTACCTCCGTCTTACCGGATTCACCCCGCCCTTCTTCCTGGCCAATCACCGCCGGCGAGGATGAAACCGGAGTTTTTGCCAGCAGGTAAACTCCCAGAGTAATCACCGCTGCCACTCCCGCAATCGCCCCAAGCGTCTGAAACCGGACCCGCCTGCGATTCTCCAGCAGGATCACTTCGGCATCAGGCTGCCTGCCCGCCTGAAAAATAGCCTCCCGTCGATCTGCCCCCAATCCTAACCCTCTTTCACCGCCCAGTGTCTCACGCAAAAGCGAAACCATCCCTTCAATCTCCTGCTCCGCTTCCGCAAGCGCCGCCTCATTGCTGATCGTCCTTCTTACGCACTCCGAATCCTCTTCGGAAAGCTCGCCGAGCACATAGGCAGTCAGACGGGGGTCATCTGGAGTTATCTTCATCTCTCTGTTTAAACGGTTTGGGGTGAAATATCTTGGAGCAGATCTTCAGGAAGATGCTCTCTGAGCTTCTTGAGTCCGGTATGAATTAGAAAACCAACATTCCCTTCCTTCAGCCCGGTCACCTCGCTGATCTCCCGGTAACTCAGACCTTGTTCGAACTTAAGCAGCACAACCTCCCTTTGATTCCCGGATAGCCGCTCAAGTGCCTCGCGGACCTCATTCACCCGTTCATCCAGATCCATCCGCTCCGATGGCGTCCGGCGCGACGCTGGGATTCGCGACAGTTTTTGCTCCTCCAGCGCCACCATTCGCTTCTCCTTGCGTAAAATATCCAATGCCCGATTCCGGCAGACCGTAAAAAGCCAGGTCTTGAGACCATGCCGAACCTTTTCAGCATCCTGTTGGTAGAGCCGAATAAAGGTATCCTGCACCACATCACGGGCCCGCTCCACATCATGAAGAAAAGTCATCGCATACCCGATTAGCGGCATCTCATATTCTCTGAGTGCCGTTCTCACCAGTTCCTCGCGGGATGCGAATATTTCCTGATCCCCTTTCTCCATATTCCTTCTTCTAAGTTTAAAACGCCCAACCAACGACTTCTCTTAGGCCATTTTGAGCAAATCGCCCCTCAAAGTTGTTCACATTTCGATTCTAGTCTCCCGAAATAAAAAAAGCGAACCCCTCCAGATCCCTATAACTTGGGGTACTTTTGAGAATTTCCGAAATTTAATTAACAAATATTAAAAATAAAGTTGACCATCCTTTGAAGATTACCGTAAGGTCTCCCCGTCATGAAGCCCCTCACCCTGACCTCCGCTCTCATCGCCGCTCTCGTGCTTGCCGCACCCGGCGAAACAAGCACTCAACTCCGTTCCCGGATCGCTCAGAAGGAAATCGAGCTTTCCAAAATCCAGAACGAGTTGGCTGATCTTAAAAACCAGTTGGCCTCTCCTTCGAGCGCCGCGGTCCAATACACTGTTCAGTCCGGCGATACCCTCAGCTCGATTGCCCGCCGCCACGGCATCACCTTTTCAAAATTGGTGGCTTGGAATAAAATCACCGACCCCTCCAAGATCATCATCGGTCAAAAATTGATCGTGAGCGATTCTCCCGTGGCTACTCCAGCCTCCAAACCGTCCCCATCAGCCTCCGGTGACACCTACACCGTAAAGCGCGGCGACACCTTCTACAGTATCGCCCAGGCCAACAAAATCTCCGTAGGCAAGCTCAAGGAACTCAATCCTGACACTTCCCCTTCCCGTATTCTGGAAGGACAGAAGCTCGCAGTTGCCGGTTCCCCCCGCCCATCGACCAAAAAAGCCCCTGTTTCCACTCCGGTGGCCGCAACAAGGAGCAAAAAACAATCTTCGACAGCTGCACTCACCCGCAGAACAGCCTCCACGAAACCCGTGTCAACCCCATCGTCTTCACGTAAGGCGGTCGCAGCGGCACCACCGGTGAAAAAGGAGGCTTCGCCGGCCCCGGCTCCTCCCAAAGTGGAGGAGCCGATGCCGGAAGCTCCTTCGGCAGTTTCCTCAATCATCCTGACTGACGAAACTACCTTTGCGGAATTCGCGCAAAAGCATGGCACCAGCACCGATAAGCTCAATTCGCTAAACGGCTGGAGTCTCCCTAAAGCCACCGTCCTCGCACGTGGCTCGGAGATTTACGTTCCCAGGTAATTTCCTTTTCCAAGGCAAGGCAGGGCGACACCCGGTGGTTCCATAGTGGATCACCGGGTGTCACTTTTTAAGGGATCACGATAAATTACCCGCTGGGGCTCCATCAACGCGCCACCTCTGCACTCAATCCGTGACTTCCCCCATCAACTCGACATCACGGGCCATAGCAACCAAGCCCGCTCGTGATCTTCAGGATAGCCCCGCCCCCCACAGACCGGTAAGATCCGACCTCCCGCTACTCCTTCTTCGGTGAATCAATCACAAGAGGCACCGATTTCTTCTCTTCCTCCTTGGAGGCTGGAACCTCCACCTTTGGCTCCTCTTTCGCGACCTCTTCCTTCTTTCCCTCTTCAGTAACCGCATCTCCAGTCGTCTCATCGACCAAAATCGCCTTCGCCGGCGGCCCTGTCACCGCGAGACAGAGCAAATTATAATTGTGATTAAGAACAGCCGGAAAAGTCACCCTTCCCGGCTCGCGAATATTCTCGCGTAAAATTTTCGCTGACAAATCAGCCACCATTTCCGTCCCAATCTTGGCTGCCCGCTCCAATCCCACCGCACTGGCACCCAACTTCCCGGTTCCCGCCACCAAATCGCTGGTTACCCTTTTCCCCTGCAAGGCAATGGAACTCCGGGCCGATTCCACGACACCATCCGCATCGAAGGTCACCTCAAGACTGGCGTGGTCATCACTCGCAAAACGCCCCCGCAAATGGTCAATCCGCACAGAAACATAAACCCCTCCATCCAGAGTTGGGGTAATCTCCGGCTTCCAGGTCCGATATTGGCTCCCCGACCTGACAAAATCAGCGTATTTCCCCTCCTTGGCATCCCAGCCTCCCAGCGATTTACCAAAGAGATCGAGATGGACAGTCGGAGCGGCCATCGAAAGACCCGTCGCAAGAATGAAAAGACAATATTTAATCATGCTGGTTTTCTAGCTGATACGAACAATAGCACCGGTTTATTCAAAGAATAAGACCGGACCGCTGATTAAGCGATCCGGTCCTAAAACAATGTTTCGAAAAACAACTACAGGTCCATTTTGGTCCAGGCTGCGTTATTCTTCGACGACTCCACGCACGCTTTGATAAACGCCATCCCCGATACCCCGTCATCCACCGTGGGATAATCGTAACCACCCTCGGGGGCCGGCTTCCCGTCGATCTTGTCTGAAATCGCTGCCGCTGCCGCCAGATAAACGTTAGCAAAAGCCTCAATGAAACCCTCGGGATGCGCAAATGGCGTCCGTGAATTCGCCTGCGCGGCCGCTCCGAGGTAGTCGTTCCCACGACGATACGTCTTCCGCGGCGCATTGGCGTATTTTACGATCAACTCGTTGGGATCTTCCTGGTGCCACTCCAGCGATGCCTTCGTACCATAGACGCGAATATTCAGGTTGTTCTCGTCCCCGTTGGAAATCTGGGAAGCATAAATGATTCCTTTCACGCCATTCTCAAATCGAACCAGACAGTTGCCGTCGTCATCAAGCTCGCGTCCCGGAATAAAGGCCGTGAGTTCCGCTGCAATCTCCTCAACTTCAAGTCCCGTGATGTATTTCACCAAATTGTGGGCATGGGTCCCGATGTCGCCGATGCAATTGGATGCTCCCGCAATCTTGGGATCAGCACGCCAGTTCGAAATCTTACCTGAGCCTTCACCTTCCACATCACCCACCGCGTATCCCTGGGGATACTCGGCCACGATCTTCAGAATCCGTCCCAACTCACCCTCACTCACCATCCGCTTGGCCTCTTTGACCATCGGATAACCGGTGTAGTTATGGGTCAGCGCGAACACCAAATTTGAGCCCTTAACCAGAGCCTGAAGCTCCTTCGCCTGATCAATATCCAGCGCCAGTGGCTTGTCGCAAATCACATTGATTCCTGCCTCCAAAAAGGTCTTCGCCACCGCGTAGTGCAAGTGGTTCTGCACCACGATGGAGACAAAATCGATCCCGTCTTCACGAGCCGCTTCGGCCTTCGCCATTTCCTCATAGCTCCCATAGACGCGGTCCGGATCCAAAAAGAAATCCTCGCCCGAAAGCTTGGATTTCTCGGGATCAGAGGAAAACGCCCCTGCAATCAGCTCAATCTTTCCATCCAGATTGGCCGCCATGCGATGGACCTGCCCGATGAACGCACCACGGCCCCCACCAACCATTCCCATTCTGAGTTTCCGATTCATAATTCTCGCTGTCGTTTAGAGGTTGATCGCCTTGCCGGTCTCAGCCGACTTGTACATCGCATCAATGACCTGCATCAGAGCCAAAGCCTGCTCAGGTGTGTTAAGTGGCTCAGCCTTGCCGTCAATCGCTTCCACAAAGTTCGCTGCCGAATTGATCCGACCCATGTCTTCACATTCTTCCACCTCGATCGTCCGGTTCACCGACTCGCCGTTCTCCTGAGTGTAGACCTCAAGCGTATCGATTGCCGTTTCATCCAAACCATCGGTTCCAAACAAACGCTCAATCTTTCCACCGGCCTTCGTGCCCTGAAACACAACGGAAACTTCTTCCCGTTTCACCATTTCCGCCCAGGAAACCTGAAGCGATAGTGACTGCCCCGTCTTGAAGGTCACAAACCCGTGAGCCGCAGCCTCCACGTCGGTCTTGCCATCCGCATTGTCAGGAATTCCCCAAGGCCCCTTGTGCCCCGGATCATTGATAAACGTATCATAGGTCCGCCCTAACACACTCGCAGGTTCGGGATAACCCATGAAATACATCGCAAGGTCAACCATATGCAAAAGATCAATCAAGGGACCGCCACCCGAAAGCGCCTTGGTCGTAAACCACCCCCCGAATCCCGGGATCCCGGTGCGACGAATCCACTTCGATTGCGCCGAGTTAATCGTCCCCATCTCACCCGCGGAAATTAACTTCATCAACTCACGGGACTCCGGACGGGCCCGATTGTTGAAGTTGAACATGAGCTGCTTGCCCACGGCTTGGGATACACTCATCATCTCTTCCGCTTCGTCCGCCGTAAGAGCAGGTGGCTTTTCGCAAAATACGTGCTTCCCGGCCCGAAGACACTGCAGGGCCAGAGGCGCGTGAAACTTGTTCGGCACGATGATGCTCACCGCATCCAGCACCGCCTTTTCCAGCATCTCCTCGACGCTCTCAAAGGCCAACGGAATATCCCATTCCTCGGCTGCCTTTGCAGCCGCGCCGGGCGCAAGGTCCGCCACTGCCACAATTTCGCCACCACCCTGACGGAAACCTGCCGCATGATACTGCAGCATGCCTCCGGCACCAATTACACCAATTTTTGTCGCCATGATCTTATTCTAATTACTGATTGTCGCCGTCGAAGGCGGAGTCAAACATCCCGCCTTCATTGCGCGGGAAGTCCAGAGACTTGGTAAAGGCGCAACTCTCGGTCGCACCGTGGAAACGCTCCATCCGGCCGTCTTCCCATTCCACCGAAAGCGGTCCGGAATAACGCGTGTCGTTAAGCGCCACAATGATCTCCTCAAAGTTGATGTCGCCTCGACCCACCGAGCGGAAATCCCAAAAACGTCGGGCATCGGTGAAATCCGTGTGTCCACCAAAGACACCCACCGTTCCGTCACCGTGACCCCACCAGACATCCTTCATGTGGACGTGGTAAATACGGTCCGGAAACTCACGGATGAAACGCACGTAATCCACCCCCTGATAACCAAGGTGGCTCGGATCATAGTTGAACCCAAAACGCTTGTGTCCCTTCACCGCTTCGATCGCCCGGGCCGCCGAAGCAATATCGAAGGCAATCTCCGTCGGGTGCACTTCCAGCGCAAAATTCACGTCCACCGCATCAAAGGCATCCAAAATCGGGCCAAAGCGCTTTCCAAAATCATCAAAACCCTTCTGCAGGTAGGCCTGGTCCGTTGGCGGGAAGGCATAGAGCGCGTGCCAAATGCTCGACCCCGTAAATCCATTCACCACCGCACCGATCCCCGACTGCGGAGAACGCCCGGCCATGTAATCCTTGCCCGCATCGATAAACTTCCGGCACGCCTTACCCGCGTCAATCATCTCCTGGGCCGCACGCTGGCGCACTCCCTCGGGATCACCATCGCCATAAACATGAGGAGGAAGGATCGCCGCGTGACGCTCATCGATGTGGTCACAAATCGCCTGCCCCACCAAGTGAGACGAAATCGCAAAGCAGGAAAGGTCGTTTTTCTTCAAAAGCTCCCACCGACCTTCCACGTAACCTTCTTCATTAAGCGCTTTCTGGACGTCAAAATGATCGCCCCAACAGGCGAGTTCCACCCCATCGTAGCCCATTTCTTTGACTTTGGGCAAAAGTTCGGCAAGAGGAAGATCGGCCCACTGGCCGGTGAAGAGTGTGACTGGTCTGGACATGGTAGTGATTTAATTGAGTTGATCTAAAAGTTCGCTCCCAAACGTCTACGCGGAACGAAAAGTAACTTTCCAAAAAATGAGTCAAATCGACTCACCTTCAAGCTTGGATTTGGACGAAGACAAGAGTTTGGGAATAACTCTGACCCAGTGATGGATCAGGAGACTCAAAAGAGCCAGGAACAGAAGGTTCAGCCACTTCCATCGAAAGGTGACGGTGAAGCCGTTTTCATCCGAGAACACATCCAGAATCATCTCCTTCGGACCTTGAAGCTTCCTTTGAGGGTAAACCCTCACCGCCTCATAAAAAAACGAGGAATACCGCTCCTCACTGCCACCATCCTCGGAAATTACAACTGAAGAAAACAAAGGCACGTGCCCCCTTTCAATCAACAACCGGTCCAAACTCCCCAAACCCAAAAACACGACTGCCGTTAGCAAAACGATCAAGGCCCTGATCTTCACCCTGCCCCTCCCTCCCACGGATTCAAAAGATCAATCGCAAGATCATCGAAATCCCCCACGTTTCGAGTCACCAAGGTGAGACCCAAAACCCTCGCACTGGCAGCAATAAGACTATCTTCGACGGTCCGGGTCCGCATTGCCAAGATCCGCCCCGCCTCTTCGGCAATTTCCGCAGTCACCGGAAACACCCGTCGGGAAAACAACGGCTTCACGTGGTTCTCAAACCAAAACTCTAAAACCTTCGCAAATTCAGCGTCTTTCCTCGCAACCTGACCGATTCCTTTGCGAATCTCCATCAGACTCACCGCACTCAAAAAACACTCACCGGGCGCAACCGAAGCCTGCCATTCACGGACACCCGGGTCACATCGCTTCGGGTTGCGCAAAGCCGAGAGAACATTTGTATCAAGCAGGTAAGGCATCGCTTAGAATTCCAGCTCCCTCGCAAGGGTCTCACCACGTGAAAATTCAAAATCCTCTCGATCGCACATCTCAAATTTCTCGCAGCCCAGCGCCTCCAAAAGACTGCTTGGCTCACGGTCTGACTGCATCGCAACTTCCCTCTCAATCAACGTAGCCACCCAGCGCGAAAGCGAGGTTCCCGCATCGACTGCGCAGTGTTTAGCCTTTTCCCCTAGCGAATCTTGCAACTTCAAGGTCACATTCATGGTGAGCACAGTAGCACAGAAACACAGACTTCCTAGTCAGAACTCTGACTCTTTAAAAACGCCTCAAACCTCGGAAGCACCTCAGCATAGATCGCCTTCGCGCCCTCTTCCGGGAGAATCGTCGATCCTTCCTTCGGACGACTAAACTGCCCTTCAAGAGCCTCCAGGTCCCCTCCGGTCGCCGCCGCAGCCCGCATCCCGGCTCCCACCGCCGCAGATCCCGGCACATCAAGCCGGTCCACCGGCACCCCAAAGACATTGGCAATCACCTGCGCAATTCCATCATTCGCCGACGCCCCGCCCGTGATCGAAATCCGCTCCGGCGCAATCCCCAGCCACCCGTAATGCAGGCGCATGTTCAAAAACTGCCCCTCAACCACCGCGCGCACCACACGTGCCGCCTCCTGGCTCCCATCCTCCGATAGCACCGCACTCCCCGTATCCAGACGGGGCGTAATCTCAGGCTCATAGAATGGCAGCATCATCAGCCCTTCATTCCCCAGCGGAGTCTCGGCAAGCGCATCTTTTTCAAAAGCACTCCACTCCAGCCCATACTGCTCCTTCACCCGCTCCCGGGCCAACGACCCATTCTTGAAGCAAATCAGACTCATATAACCGCCCGCCGGATTACCAAAAGCATGCCCATAACCCTGCGGATCCGTCCGTGGCTCCGGCATTGCCGCAAACAAGGTATCACTCGTCCCCAAACTGATCACCACTTTCCCCGGCCGCGCCGCCCCCATCCCCACCAAACTGCAAGGATTGTCTCCCGACCAGATCACCGTCTCGCACTCCGGAGAAAACCCATACTTCTCCACGAAGTAATTCGAAATTGGGCCCGATCCCGTAGCCGACGGCGCAACCGGTGGCAGTTTGTCCCCCAGCCCGTCTGCCGTCGCCGCCACCAAAGCGTCATCCCAATCACCCGTGGCCAAATTCATGAGATTCATCCCCGCTCCATCACCGTGATCAATCGCCACATTCTTCCCGGCCAAAATGCTCGCAAAATACGAACTCACCAAATGAATGATCCCCGTCTCGGCATAAGCCTCCGGCTCCGTCCTTGCGAACTTCCGAATCTGCGAGCCCGTAAAGCGCTCCACCATAATCGAGCCGGAGCGACGACACACTTCGTCATTCCCGCCCACCGCTTCCGCAATCTCGGCACATTCCTCCGAGGTCGAACTATCCATCCAAATCGGCGAACTCTTCCGCGTCAAACAACCCGCCAACTGGCTACTCAAATCCTGCCCCGCATCCAGCGAAGCCAGTTTCTCACCAAAGCATCCCCGCAGATAAACACTCCCGTGCTGCTGACCTGATCCCGACACCGCCGTCACCGACGAAAAGTCGACCCCATCAGCCTTCATCCGCCCCAGAAGCAGATCAAGAGCCTCAACCCACATCAAGGGATTCGAGTGCACCTCGCCCCGCGCTCCTGATTCATCATAGCCATGGGGCTGACCAAAATGAGGCAGGTCTTTTCCAAAATTCACCGATGCTTCAGTCAGGATCTTTCCTGAATCCGTATCGAGAATAACAGCTGAGAGGCTTTGCGTGGAGGAATCTAAACCGAGAACGTTTGGCATGACTTTTGCTGGTTTGAGAGTGCCGTGATGCTTGGTTCGGCGCGGGGAAACCACCATGGGATTCGTGTCCCTGGTTTCCCTGCGCTTCACCACAACCGGCGGTTGGGTTTCGACTAAAGGTAATCGTTGAAGAGATTCTCGAGACGCTCCTGACGTCCGCTCGCAAGCTGCGGCGGCGTGATTCCCTGTGCATATTGATCAAGGGACTCAAGGCTCGCCTTGCCGGACTCAATGTCCGCGCCAACACCCGCATCGTAACTCGAGTAGCGGGTCTTCACGAACTCGTCGAAACGACCGTCTTCGATGATCTTCGACGCAACCTTCAAGCCACGGGCAAAGGCATCCATGCCACCAATGTGCGCGTGGAAAAGATCTTCCGGCTCGTGGCTTTCACGACGTCTCTTCGCATCAAAGTTCAATCCACCGGTCGTAAATCCACCCATCTTCAAAAGACGGAGCATCACATTCGTTGTCCCGTAAAGATTGGTTGGGAACTGATCCGTATCCCAACCCAGAAGCTCGTCACCGCGGTTCGCATCAATCGATCCCAGCGCATTCGCACCCATCGCCACCTCAAGCTCGTGCTCCATCGTATGGCCCGCAAGCGTCGCGTGGTTCGTCTCAATGTTCAGCTTGAAGTGATCCAGAAGGTCATATTCCCGCAGGAAGTTCAAGCAGGCCGCCGAATCGGAATCATACTGGTGCGTGGACGGTTCCCGTGGCTTCGGCTCAATGTAAAACTGCCCCTCGTAGCCAATCTTCTTCGCGTAATCGACCGCCATGTGCAGGAACGCCGCCAGATGATCCACCTCGCGCTTCATGTCCGTATTGATCAATGAACCGTATCCTTCACGACCACCCCAGAAGGTGTAGCCCGGCCCACCCAGACGATGCGTCGCATCAATCGCATTCTTCACCTGGCTCGCACCGTAGGCAAAAACGTCGGCACTCGGAGAAGTCGATGCCCCCTGCGCATACCGCGGATGACTGAAAAGACACGCCGTGCCCCAAAGAAGCTTCTTCCCGCTCGACTTCTGGAACGTCTCCAGCTCATCCACCACGCGGTGGAACATCTCGTGCGTCTTCGCCAGAGTCTCGCCCTCGGGAGAAATATCACGGTCGTGGAAGCAATAGTAATCGATGTCGATCTTCTCCAGAAACTCAAAGAACACCGGCACTCGGCCCAAAGCATTCTCCAATGTCTCCTGCCCGTTGTCCCAGGGCATCAGAGCCGTTCCATCACCAAAGGGATCACCCAGGCCATTGCGCATGCAGTGCCAGTAGGCCGCACCAAAGCGCATGTGCTCGCGCATCGTCTTCCCGCCGATCACTTCGTCGGGATTATAGTGGTGGAAGGCCAAAGGGTTATCGGAGTCAGGCCCCTCGTATTTGATCTTGGGAATGGTCGGGAAATATTCGGACATTGTATTGGTTGGTAAAATTTCGGTCGCAGCTCGTTCTCTGCGCACTTGGAAGCTAGCAGAAAAACCTTTCAAATAGCCATGATCGAAACCATCGTTCTTTTGTCTTAATTCGTCACCACCCGATGACCGCAAACCACAGCTCCATTGGAGAAAACGCCAAGTTTGACGAGTTTCTTTCTCGCCTCCGCTCAGGACAAATCGCCCTCGGCTTGTTCGAAGCCCTCCCCGAGGTCATGTTCTGGCTCAAGGACGAACAAGGAAAAATCATCTTTGCCAACCGCGCCTGCGCCGAGGTCCTCCGCTCCACGCCCGCTGCCCTTGTAGGCAAAACCGATCACGAGCTCTATCCCGCCGCCATGGCTGCCGTTTACAAACGGGACGACAAAAAAGTCTTCCGCACCGGCAAGCCCATGCAGAACAAACTCGAACTCCTCACCCGCCCCGATGGAAGCATCGAATGGCGCATGGCCTCCAAAATCCCTCTCTTCGACCTCAATGACACCGTCATCGGTACCGCCGGCATCTCACGACGCCTCGAGCACGGAGAAGGCCCACCGCTCCCCACTCCCCACCGCGCCATCTCGGAATTGATCGATCACATCAACGAGCACCTCGAAGAACCCCTCACCGTTCAGGAGCTCGCCGGGCGCGCCGGCATGTCCGTCAGCAGCCTTGAGCGCCGCTTCAAAAAATACCTCGGCACCACCCCCAAGCGCTACCTCGTCCACGCCCGCATCGCCGAAGCATGCACCCGCCTCATCAACACCACCCTCAGCGTGGGACAAATCGCCAACTCCCTCACCTATCAGGAGCACGCCTCCTTCACCCGTGCCTTTATATCAGTCATGCACATGAGCCCCCGCGATTACCGGGAGTTCTACCGGTAGGACATCTTTCCGGAATAAGTCCACCAACCGACTCTCCAACCCCCATGAAACCCGCAGTTGCCTGGATTCTCCGCATCGTTCCCGCCTTCATCATGGGGCAAACCCTCGTCTTCAAATTCCTGGGAGCCGCGGAATCAAAAGCCCTCTTCACCACCCTCACTGAAAAGGCCCTCGGCAACCCCGGCCTCGAGACCGTCGCCCGTCTGGGCACCGGAGTCGCCGAACTCGTCGCCGTCATCCTCCTTCTCATTCCCGGGCACACCGCAAAAGGCGCCCTCCTCACCATCGGCCTCATGGGGGGCGCACTCGCCAGCCATGTCGCCTTCCTCGGCTTCGCAGGCACGAACGGACAACTCGCCGTCATGGCAGTCATCGCACTCCTCTGCGCAGCCACCTACCTGGCGCTCAGCCGCAAAGCCTCGCGCCGATAGGGAAAAATCAGCCCCTTACTTCATGAGCGAACCCATCAGCTCGTTCATGCCGGCAATGATGCCCGCCGGATTCTTAACCAGTCCCGCAGCAAGCAATGCATTGTCCGTAAGCTGATGGGCCACCTTGCCCGCCAGCTCCTCGTTCTCCCCTTTCAGTGCATGAAGTTTGGCTACCAACTCGTGATTCGGATTCACTTCAAGACGGGCTTTCATTGCCGGAGCATCCTGCCCCATCGCCTCCATCATTGCGCGCAGCTGGCCACTCGGCGCATCCTGTGACTGCAATGCCACCACCGGGTGGGACACCAACCGCTTGCCGGCTTCCACTTTTTCAACCTTGTCTCCCAAAGTCTTGCCCAACCATTCCACAAGGTCCTTGGTATCCTCTTCACTCAGCTTGGTCTCGGTGTCAGCCAAATCATCCAGCTCAATGTCGGCACGATCCGCGCTCACCAGCTTCTTCCCTTTGAACTCACGAAGGGTCTCCATGATGTAGTCGTCCACCGAATCGGTAAACAATGCCACTTCGATCCCGCGCTTTTGGAACGCTTCCAAATAAGGACCGGTCATCATCTCATCCCGATCCGTCCCCGTAAGATAATAAATGGTATCCTGATCCTCCTTCGCCCGTGTCAAATAGTCACCCAGCGAGGTCTTCTCACCCGCATCAAGCATGCTTGATTCAAATCGCAAAAGCCCCGCCAGCTCTTCCTGCTGATCCATCGAGGTTGCAATCCCCTCTTTAATAAAGCGGCCAAAGCGATCAAAAAACTCCTGATACTTCCCGGGCTCATTCTTGGCCTCACTCTTGAGATGCTTAATGTAGCGCTTCGTTAGCAAGCGATTGAGCTTCTGCACCAGCGCGCTGTCCTGCATCGACTCCCGGGAAATATTCAGCGGCAAATCTTCGCTATCCACCACTCCTTTTAGGAAGCGCAACCACTCGGGAAGCAAACCCTGTGGCTCGGCATCAATAAGAACCTTACGGCAATACAAGGAAACACCGGACTTCATCTGCCCCATCCCGAACCGTTCGTGATTCTCCTCGGGCGTAAAGAGCAATGCATTCAGATTGATCGGCGCATCCGTGCTGAAGTGCATCGTGTGCCGGGGCTTGTCGAAGGCGTGGGCGCAGTACTTGTAAAACTCCTCATACTCCTCCTCGCTGATGTCCTTCTTGGACTTCAGCCAAATTGCCTCCACCGTATTGACCAGCTCGCCATCCAACTTCAGCGGGAAGGAAACAAAACGCGAGTAACGATCAATGATTCCCTTGATCGTATCCCCTTTCGCAAACTCCCCGGCATCTTCTTTCAGGTGCACCACCACGCGCACCCCTCGCTGCTGCTCTTCCACCTCTTCAATGGTGTATCCCGTCTGCCCGTCACTTGACCACTTCAGCGACTCCGCTCCCTCATCCCAGGAATGGGTGTAAACCTCCACCTTGTCCGCTGCCATGAAGGCCGAGTAAAAACCGACCCCGAACTGGCCAATCACCGAGGCGTTGGCATCCCCCTTCTCTTTAAGAGCCTCCAAAAACTCCTTCGACCCCGAACGCGCAATCGTGCCCAGATTCGCCGCCAACTCCTCACGATTCATCCCGATCCCGTGATCGGCAAACGTGATCGTCTTCGCTTCCTCATCCGTCGTGATGTTGATCTCCAGCGGAAGATCACCCTGATAAATCGTGTTCTCCGTCAGCTGCTTCAGGCGCAACTTCTCAAGGGAATCAGACGCATTCGAGATCAGCTCACGAACAAAAATCTCCTTATCCGTGTAAAGGGAATGAATGACGATATCGAGAAGCTGACGAACTTCGGCCTGGAAGGACTGTGTTTGGGGCTGTGAATCGCTCATAATGGTAATGTTTCGGGCGGGAAAATACCCATCATCCCCCACCTGTCAACGGTCCGTCTGGCCAAGATAAATACGAAACCACCCCCTAATTTGCTCCTGTCATTCAAATCCCCAAACTTTCCGGCCCTTGCCCCCCTTTTTCCTTTAGAAAATATAATGCCGTGCTATCTCCACCACACTCTTTTCACCAGCATCCTATCTTATGCCGTCTCCATCTGCTTCCGCGCCCGCGGATTCGTCCTCCGACCTTCGTAATGCTGTCATCCGCCTCGCTGGAAATTCCCAGGACGGAATTCAGTCCATTGGTGCCTTTTTAGGCCAACTCGCAGGCTCGACCGCCCAGGAGGTCATGACTTACATGACCATCCCCTCCACCATCTCGGGAGGCCCTTCCATCTTCCAGGTCCACCTTGGCTCCGGCGACGTCCTCCACCCCGGAGACGAAGCCGATACCCTCGTCGCCTTCTACCAGCACTCCTACGACAACCACCTCCACACCGTGCGCGACGGCGGCATTTGTTTCTACGACTCCGATCAGGTCGAGGAAATCAAGGAAGAGCGCGGCATCACCCATGTGGGCGTCCCCTTCACCTCCGCCACCATCGAGGCCATCGGTGGCACCGCCAAATCACGCGGTAAGAACATCTTCGTCCTCGGACTTTTGTGCTCCATTTACCGGCTCGACCGCGAGCGCATGACCGAAATCATCACCGGAAAGTTTGGCAAAAAATCGGAAGACGTCCTCCGCAACGCCATGCTCGCCTTCGATGCCGGATACGCCTGGCCCATCCATGACATCGAGCACATGCCCATGGCCCCCGGTGAGAACGAAGGAGACAAGCGCCTCTCCACCGATGGCAACACCGTCCTCGCCCTCGGCCTCATCGCCGGCGGCGTCCGCTTCGGTGCCGGCTACCCCATCACCCCCTGGACCACCATCATGGAGTTCCTCCGCTCCGAACTTCCGAAATACAACGGAATGTTCATCCAGTGTGAGGACGAACTGGCCGCCGTCTCCCTTGCCATCGGCGCCTCCTACTCCGGCCACCTCGCCATCACCGGTTCATCCGGCCCCGGCCTCGCTCTTAAGGCAGAAGCCATCGGCTACGCCTGCATGGCCGAAATGCCTCTCATCGTCGTCAACATCCAGCGTGGCGGCCCTTCCACCGGCCTCCCGACTTCCGTCGAGCAATCCGACCTCATGCAAGCCATCTACGGCTCCCACGGTGACGCCCCTCGCGTCGTCATCGCTCCCAAGGATGTCGAAGATTGCTTCTACACCGCCATCGAGGCCTGCCGCATCGCACGAGAATACTCCACTCCCGTGATCATCCTCTCCGATCAGGCCATCGCCACCCGCCTCGAAGCCTTCGAAGAGCCTGATCTCACAAAACACTGGATCGAACCGACTCTCGACCTCTCCGAGCGCGGAGCCGACTTCAAGCCCTACCCCCTCGACAAACTCACCCAGCACGCCGCTCCCGGATCACGGATGACCGAAGAAAAATATCCCGTCGTCACCGGCCTCGAGCACGACGAATGGGGCCACCCTTCCGGCAACCCCGAGAACCACGAAAAGATGACCGCCAAGCGCCGCGACAAGCTCGTCAGGCTGGCCGAAAGCTACGACCCCACCACCATTGATGGAGACTCCTCTGGCTCACTCCTGATCGTCGGTTGGGGCTCCACCTACGGCCCCATCAAGGAAGCAACCCAACGACTCAACGCCGAAGGGCACAAGGTCGGCGCCGTTCACCTGCGCCACGTCCACCCGCTCCCCACCGACCTCGAGGACATCTTCTCCAAATACGATCACATCCTCGTCCCGGAAATGAACGATTCCGGACTCTACGGATACGGCCAACTGGCCACCCTCCTCCGCGCCAAGACCTGCAATGCCGGCATCAAGTCCCTCAACAAAGTCCAAGGCATCAGCTTCCGCGTCCGCGAAATCGTAGTGGCTGCCGAAAAGCTCATCGCCTCCAAATAATTCCCAACTCTCCACTCCCATGTCCGACCTCACCTCTGCCGCTCCCGCTGAAAAGCTGACCAAAAAACAGCTCAAAGCCGATCACCCCACCTGGTGCCCCGCTTGTGGCGACTTCGCCGTTCTCGCCTCCTTCTTCAACGTCGTCCAAAAGCTGGGTATCCCCCACGAAAAAATCTGCGTCGTCGCCGGCATCGGTTGCTCCTCCCGCTTCCCCTACTTCGTCAACGCACACGGCATCCACTTCATCCACGGTCGCGCCCTTCCCTTGGCAACCGGCATCTCCCTTTCCCGCCCCGACCTCCACGTCTTCGTCTTCGGGGGCGATGGCGATGGCTTCTCCATCGGAGGCAACCACCTCAACCACGCCGCGCGGAAGAACGTCAATCTCTCCTACGTCGTCATGGACAACTTCGTCTATGGCCTCACCAAGAACCAGACCTCTCCCACCACCCCGCTCGGTCGCAAATCCAAGACCGATCCCCGTGGTGCCATCGACCGCCCCATCAACCCCATGGCCCAACTCGTTGCCAGTGGTGCCACCTTCATCGCCCGCACCCATGCTGCCCAGGTGAAGCACATGAACGAAATGTTCGAGCGCGCCATCCTCCATCCCGGCTTCGCCGTCGTGGAAACCCTCTCCGAGTGCACCATGTTCTACCCGGGAGCCTTCGATGACAGCAACCCGCGCAAAGGAGGCACCTTCGACCTCGTCGATGAAGAAACCCAGGACCTCGAGTCCGTCGCCGCGGCCATGGACCTCAGCCAAGACCTCAATCCTGGAAAATTCGGCGTCTACCTCGAAAAAAACCGCCCCACCAAGAACGAGCTCGAGCGTGAATGGCTCGCCGATGCCCAATCGAAAGTCAAGGGCCTCTCCGAACAGGATATCCTCCGCCAACGCTTCGCCTCGATGCGCTAGTTTTCTGGTCTCGCAGCCCCAATCAAACACCACTCATTCCACGGAAGAAGAGTCGTTACTTTTATTTCCGGGGCCCGGGTGTCATTCCCCCGGACCCATCGGGTTTCACCTCGGGATAATCCGAAGCAAGTTCGTTTCCCTTCATCCTCACTTGCAGTCCTGCCCGCCATCACCTAAGTCATCAGCATGTTCTCGAACCTCGCTGACAGCCTCGACAAAACCTTCCGCAATCTCCGGGGCGTTGGGAAAATCTCCGAAAAGAATATCGCCGATGCCCTCCGCGAGGTCCGTCTCTCCTTGCTTGAGGCCGATGTCGAACTCGGAGTGGTTAAGAATTTCATCGCCAATGTCAGCATCAAGGCCCAAGGGGCCGAAGTCCTGAAGTCAGTTAAGCCCGGCGAGCAGATCGTCAAAATCTTCCAGGACGAGCTCACCGCCCTCCTTGGCGGCGACCAGTCGCCCATCAACCTCAACCCTCCGGGCTACGTTCTCATTTGCGGTCTCAACGGTGCCGGTAAGACCACCACCGCCGCCAAACTCGCCCTCCGCCTTAAAAAAGAAGGCCGCCGCCCCCTCCTGGTCGCCTGTGACCTTTACCGACCCGCAGCCATCGACCAACTCGCCAAACTGGCCGAACAGGTTGATGTCCCCTGCTACACCCCCGACCCTTCGGAGAAAAATCTCGTCAAGGTTGCCAAGGATGCCCTCAAGTGGGCCAAAACTGAAAATGGCACAGTTGTCATTTTCGATACCGCAGGTCGTCAGGAGCTCGACGAAGCCCTCCTCGACGAGCTCAAGAAACTCCACAGTTTCCTCAACCCCGGAGAAACCCTCCTCGTCGCAGACTCTGCCACCGGCCAACAAGCGGTGTCAGTTGCTCAAACCTTCGACGAAAAGATCGGCATCACCGGCCTCATTCTGACCAAGCTTGACGGAGACGCCCGCGGAGGTGCCGCCCTCTCCATGCGCGCTGTCACCGGCAAGCCCATCAAATACATCGGTGAAGGCGAAAAGATGGAGGATCTCGCCGAGTTCCACCCCAACCGCATGGCCGACCGGATCCTCGGCATGGGAGATGTCGTCTCCATGGTCGAGCAGGTTGCCGACAAGATTGACGAGGAACAGGCCATGAAGTCCGCCAAGCGGATGCAGTCGGGCAAATTTGATTTCAACGACTTCCTGGATCAAATGAAAATGCTCCAGAATCTCGGCCCCCTCGAAGGCCTGATGGGAATGCTCCCCGGATTCAGCAAAATCAAAAAACAACTCCCCACCGGAGCACTCGATAGCAAACGAATGAAGCACATGGAGGCCATCGTTCTCTCCATGACTCCCCAGGAACGCGCCCGCCCCATCATCATCAAGCCGGGAAGAAGGCGTCGTCTCGCCAAGGGCTCTGGCACCTCACTCATTCAGGTCAACCAGCTCCTCAAGCAGTTCGGCATGATGCAGAAAATGATGAAGTCGAAGGGCAAGATGAAGGGCATGATGCAGCAACTCGGCGGCATGGGCGGACCGGGCGGAGGCGGAATGCCCGACATGGACGGTCTCGAAGACCTCCTCGGTGGCGGAAAAGGCGGAAAAGGCGGTCCAAAACTCCCTTTTTAAAATAGAACTCGCTCCAATTTACCTAAAACTTTAGCTTCAACCGCAATGGAACAGATCACGGCCCAACTTAAGGACTTTCTTCAATACATCGCTCTTCAGTTCATCAAAGAGCCCAAGCTTGCCGAACTCCGGATCGGTCACTCTGGTGACAAAAAAGTCAATTTTCGTCTCGTCCTCACCCAGCCGGATGTGGCGATTCTCATCGGCAGGCAGGGGTTCACCGCCTCCACCATCCGCAGCCTCTTAAAGGCCGCTGCCGAGCGCGAAGGTGTCCAGGTCAACCTCCGCATCCATTCCCATGAGGAGGAGCAGCAATACATCGCTGCCGCCGAAGCAAAGGAAATGGAGTAATCCACTGCCTGGTAACCTCTTTGAACCATCCAACTTCGAGTTGGGTGGTTTTTTTGTAACTTGGTTGCAGCTCGTTCCGTCACCCTATTTTAGGGATTGCCATCCCCTAAAAAGGGAAGGCTAAATGGACCGTCCTGTCCTCCTCGGCTAAAGATGAAAATCTTTGCCAGCTCTCACGATTTTCTCATGTGAGCTCGTGGACATTACTTCCCCAACCCCAAAACCTACATATCCCCAAATGTGGCATTCTCGTCATCTCCTCGTTCTTGCTCTCATCTCGATTCTTAATCCGGCAGCCTCTGGCCAAGTCCGGATCAACGAATTGATGGCGTCAAACACCAGGTCCTTTCCTGATATCATCGATTTCGAGGACTACCCGGATTGGATTGAGCTCCACAATCCGGATGTCGCCGCAGTAAGCCTCGACGGCTATTTCCTCAGTGATAACCCGGCAGACCCGTTCAAATGGCGCATTCCCGCCGGGGCCTCCATCCCCGCAGGAGGCTATCTGCTTTTCATGGCCGATGGTCACGATGCCGCTCCCGGGGAAACCCACCCCAGGGGATATTGGCCATGGCGAAATTTTACCACCGAACGCTACCACACCAACTTTTCGCTCAGCGCTGACGGTGAGTCGGTCGTTCTCACCCAAACCACCGGTTCCAATACCACCCCCCTCATTGCAACTGGCTCGACCTGGAAGTATCTCGACAACGGGTCGGATCAATCAACACAATGGCGGGCTCGCGTCTTTGACGACACCTCCTGGGCCTCGGGCCCGGCTGCTCTGGGCTATGGTGACTCTCCCGTTACGGAGATTTCTTTCGGTGGCAATAGCAACCAAAAGCACATCACCACCTACTACCGCCACACCTTCAACGTCGCCGATCCTTCAATTTACCAGACCCTCGCTCTCGCCCTGCAAGTCGACGATGGTGCGGTAATCTATCTCAACGGAGCTGAAATCGTCCGGGATAACCTCCCCACCACCGGAACCATCATCTACACCACCCGTGCCGAAGAAGCGATCGGTGGTTCTGATGAAAGCGATTTCACCACCTTCAATCTCTCAGCCTCAGGCTTGGTCGCCGGTGACAATGTGATCGCGGTAGAGGTTCATCAGTCCTCTCAAACCAGCTCCGACACCCGATTTGACATGTCTCTGGAAGCCACCGCCTACACCGGACCCTCCATTGTCGACTCCATCACCTACACCACGCAAGTGACCGATGTCTCCTACGGGCGCGACCTGACCACGCCGACCATTTGGAAACAATTTGCCGAATCCACCCCGGGCGCCGCCAACATCACCGCCGCGGTGACCGACGTCCGCTTGTCCAGCGGCAAGGCCTCCATCTCTCCGAATGCCGGATTCTATTCCAGTGAACAAACCATCACCCTCACCACAAGCGCAGGCGATCTCTACTACACCCTGGACGGAAGCAATCCCACCACCTCATCCACGCTCTACACGGCCCCGTTTGCTGTGAGCTCCACCACCGTGGTGCGGGCCCGGGTTTTTGAAACCGGAAAAGTCCCCGGCCCCATCCTCACCAGCACCTACTTCTTCGGAGAATCCTTCAATGGCCTCCCCATCGTCTCCGCGGTCGCAGATCCCGAAACTCTTTTTGGTGATGAAATCGGGATTTACGATAATGACCATGAACTCATCACCTCGGGAATGAATGAAGTCTACAAGGGAAAGGACGCTCCCGGACACATCCAATATTTCCCCACCGACAGCAGCAGTGGCTTCCAGGTCAATGGCGGCTTCCGCATCGGCGGCGAGAACAACTGGGGCTCCCATGAACAAAAAGCCCTCAATTTCACTCTTCGTGGAAAATACGGTGATGACGCCATTAAATACGACCTCTTCCCCGGCAGTAACATCCCCGTCCACACCGCCATCGCCTTCCGGGAGGGCGGCGATGATTGGGATGATGCCATGCTCCGCGACCCCATGTGGAACACCATCGCAGAAGGCTACATCAATGCGGAAACCAATGCCTCCACCCCTTGTGTCGTCTTCCTGAACGGCGAATACTGGGGCGTTTACAACATCCGCTCCCGCTGGGACGAACAATGGCTCTTCGAGCACCATGGCGTCGATAATGGCGAATACTCCCACCTCGGATACGGGCATTTCACCAGCTCCTCCACAACCCTCGGCGCTCACAATGGCGACACCGCCGAATGGCTCGACCTGCTCCAGTTTATCGACGCCAACGACATCAACGATCCCGCCAACTGGGCCTTCGTCGAGTCCCGGGTCGACATTGACAGCTTCATCGATTTCATCGTTTCCGAGAGCTTCGCAAACAACTCCAGTTGGAGCCATAACCGCGAGTTTTGGAAAGCCGACAAACCCGGAAGCAAATGGCGGTGGTTCCTCCCGGACATGGACCGCACCTTCAAGCTCTCCGAGATCAACAGCAACCGCTTTGGCGACATTCTCAATGATGACGCGCTTCTCGACCGCATCAAAAACCAACCCACCTTCAAAGCCCGCCTCGCCCAGCGCTACTCCGCCCACATCGAATCCACTTTTGACGCGACCAGAATCGCCAACATCGTCGACACCCTGGGTGCAGTCATCACACCCGAACTGGCCCGCCACAAAGCCAAATGGTCAGGCAGTATCGATGCCGCCCAACAAGCCATCGACCTCCAGGAAATCAAAGACTACGCAACGCAAAGAAAGCCCGGCGTCCATGATGAAATCTCGGCCGAACTTGGCCTCGACCCCTATGTCATTGTCACCCTCGCTGTCACCGGATCCGGCTCCTTCTCCTTCGAGGGAATCCCCGTCGAACCGGGTAACATGAGAATCTTCCCCAACCTTGACGCATCCATCGAAGCCATCCCCGCCCCCGGCTACGTCTTCGATTCCTGGAGCGGGCTCGCCGGAGGTGCTGCCACCACTCTCAACATCGCAGGCGCTGAAACAATCACCGCCAACTTCATCCCTGCGGGCGGCACCGTCACCGGAGGCACTCTCGCCACCAACACCACCTTCAACGCCGCCGGTTCCCCCTATCACATCGACACCGACCTCATCGTCCCCACCGGAGTCACCCTCACCATCGGCCCCGATGTCATTCTCGAAATGACCGCCGGACGCAACATCCGCGTCATGGGCACTCTCGATATCCAGGGAGCACTGGGTCAGGAAGTCACCATCCGCGGTCGCAATGGAGTCACCTGGGGCGGCCTCTCGTTCGAGGAACCCACCACCACCTCCACCCTCGCGCACCTCATCGTTCGCAATGCCTCACGCGGAAAGGAACCCACCATCTATCCCGCCGGAATCGCAGGCCTCAATGCCACTGTCGAAATCGACTTCCTCGACATCGCCGAAGGACGCGGCCCCCTCTTCTTCCGCGGCGGTTCCACTATCCTCAGCGATAGCCACGTCCACATTCCCATCACCGGAGATGGCATCAACATCAAGGGCGGCTACGCCGAAACCCACCGCACCATTTTCCTAGGAAACAACTCGGTCGACACCGACGCCATTGACTACGACGGTGTTACCAATGGCATCATCAAGGACTGTCGCATCTACAACTTCCGCGGCTTCAACAGCGATGGCATCGATACCGGAGAGCAGTGTGTCGATGTCCTCATCGAGGGCAATGCCATCTACTACAACTCGGACAAAGGAGTCTCCGTAGGCCAGGGATCGACGGTCATCATGAGGAACAACCTGATCGTCGGTTGCCCCCAGGGTGCCGGAGTAAAAGATTTCGGTTCCACCCTCATTGCCGACCAAAACACCTTTGTCGGCTGCGCCGAGGCCATCACGTCCTTTGAAAAGAATTTCGGAAAAGGCGGAGGGGATGTCACCGTCACCAACTGCATCTTTTCCGAGTGTGATATCCCCGTCGGCTCCGATTCGTTCTCCACGCTCACCACTTCCTACAGCTTGAGTGACACCACCGCCCTGCTTGGACTCGCCAACCTGAATACCGACCCCATGTTCGTCGATCCCGTTGCCTTGAATTTTGAACTTCTGCCCGGCTCTCCCGCCAAAGATTCCGGTGATCCTTCCCACGATCCCGATCCTGACTCCACTCAGGCCGATCGAGGGGCCCTCTACCTCTACAACCCGAACGATTACCCCTTCACCATCGAAGAAACGGTGGTCGTAAACGAGATTCTGGCCAACTCGGGCGCCAACCCTGATTGGATCGAAATCTACAACCGCTCCTCCTCTCCCGTAAATATCGGCGGGTGGTTCCTCAGTGATAGCGGAACGAATCTCGCAAAATACCGCATCCCCGCAGGCACCATCATCCCGGGAAATGGCTACCTCATTTTCTATGAGGACGCCAACTTCGGCGCCGGAAGCACAGACCCCAACCGCATCACCGGATTCGGCCTCAGCGACGATGGCGAAACCGTCTACCTCTCCTCCGCCACCAACGACACCCTCACCGATTACCGGTTCAAGGAAGACTTTGGGGCATCACTGGAAGGCACCACCCTTGGTTATTACTACAAGCCAAGTTCCGGCAACTACAACTTCATCGCCCTTCAGGAACCCACCCAGGCTGCCGCGAACGCCGCTCCCTCGGTAGGTCCCATCGTCATCTCGGAAATCATGTACAATCCGGCTGGAGCAGGCTCATCCGAGTACATCGAACTCCTCAACGTGAGCTCCTCCCCCGTCACCCTGTTCGATTCAACCACCGGAAAGGCATGGCAATTCACCGATGGCATCGAATACGAATTCCCCGCTTTCTCCCCTCTCGTAATGAACCCCGGCCAGCGCATCATTCTCACCCGCAGCGTCACCGCCTTTAATGCAGAGTTCTCCCCTCCTCCGGGAACCCAGGTCATCGAATGGATCACCGGCAAACTTTCCGGCGGCGGAGAAACCCTTCAGATCGCCCAACCCGGACCCGTCAACGCTCTCAACGAAGTCCAATATGTCCGCGTCGATCGCGTAAAATACGACAACAACTCGCCTTGGCCCACCTCTCCCGATGGCTCCGGACCCTCTCTCACCAAAATTGCCGAAAATCAGTATGGCAATGATTACCTCAACTGGACTGCCGCCACCGCAAGTCCGGGTGACACCGCTCCGGGAACCGGATATGACGACTGGGCCACTTCCAATGGCATCACCGATCCCCTCCTCGATAACGATGGAGACGGAATCTCAAATCTCGCTGAATACGCCATGGGGACCGATCCCAACCTCCACGGCCCCCTCGCACCCCTTACAATCTCCGGAAATGGAGGGAGCATCACCGCCTCCTTCGGGGTCAACATAACCCGTCCGGATGTGAACCTTGTCCTCGAATCGTCCGGTGACCTCTCGACTTGGACCCCGGTCAACTCCCCTCCTCTTTCAATAAGCGGTGACATGCAAATGCACGCCGTGAGCAGACCAAGGACCGAAGACCACTTATTCTACCGCTTGGGAATTTCCCTCAAACCCTAACTGCTAGTTTGACGAAATCGTCAACCGGCAACAACTTACTACCGTGCGTCTGTTTCTGCTCATCGCGCTAAGCGCGTCTCCCCTCCTCTCCTGGGGCCAAATTCGAATCAACGAATTCATGGCATCCAACACGCGATCGTATCCCGATATCACGGACTTCGAGGACTATCCCGACTGGATCGAACTCCACAACACCTCCGCTACCGAAGCCTCGCTCGACAACTACTTCCTCAGCGATAATCCCAACCGCCCCTTAAAATGGCGCTTCCCCTCCGGAGCCACCATTCCCGCAAATGGCTACCTCGTCATCATTGCAGATGGCAATAATGCGAACATCGGCGACACCCACTACCGTGACTACTGGCCCTTCAGCAGGTTCCGCACGGAAAAATACCATACAAACTTCTCCCTCTCCGCAGACGGTGAATCCGTAGTCCTTACCCGCACCTCCGACCCAATTGAAACTCCGCTCATCAATGTCGGAGCTGACTGGAAGTATCTCGATGACGGCTCGGCCCAAACCACTCCGTGGCGTGCCAGACTCTACGATGACTCCTCATGGGCCTCCGGTCCCGCTCCTCTTGGTTATGGGGATGATCCGGCTACCGAAATTTCTTTCGGAGGCGACAGCGACAACAAGCACATCACTTCCTATTTCCGGCATTCTTTCGATGTCTCCGGCCCCATCGACTTCGACACCATGAGCCTCTCGATCCAGGTCGATGACGCCGCCGTCGTTTACCTCAACGGAAACGAGATCATCCGCCAGAACCTTCCCGCCGGTGAGATCGATTCCCAGACCCTCTCGCTCCAGGCTGCCGCCCCACCGGAGGAGGCTTATTTTACTGACTACAACGTTTCCCCTGAGTTCCTCAGCACAGGACAAAATGTCATTGCAGTCGAAGTCCACCAGAATGGAAGAAGCTCGGTTGACCTCCGTCTGGATCTGAGCCTGAAGGGAGTGAATTACAACGATCTCACTGCTCAGGATTCAGTCACCTATTCCCAGCAAATCAGCGATGTCCCCATGGCCCGTGATCCCATCGATCCAAATGTCTGGGTAGCTCTTGATCAATCAACACCCGGGGAAGAAAATGCCGGCCGGGAGGTCTCCGACCTTCGCTCCACCAGTGGATCGGTCGACATCTCCCCTCCCGGCGGACTCTTTTCCGACTCCCAAACAATCACCCTCTCAGCCCCCGCCGGCGAAATCCGATACACCCTCGACGGCCGTGAACCAAGCCCCCTCGACCCGGTCTACTCCACCCCCATTTCCATCACCGAACCCACCGTCGTCCGCGCACGGGTCTACGAAACCGGAAAGGTCCCCGGACAAATCTTCACCACAACCTACCTCATCGGCGAAGAATTTAATGGCATGCCCGTCCTCTCGATCACCGCTGAACCGGAAACTTTGTTCGGTGACGAGATCGGAATCTACTTCAACCAACACGAGCCCAATCAGGGCGTCGGACCGGCCGTCTATAAAGGAAAAGATGCACCCGGTAACCTCGAAATGTTCCTCCCCGATGGCAGCCCCGGATTCTCGGTAAACGGCGGCTTCAGAATGGGGGGCGAAAACAACTGGGCCAGCCACACCCAACGCGCCTTCAACTTTGCCATCCGTGGAAAATACGGCGACGACGAACTCAAATACGACCTCTTCCCCGGCTCCGGCATTCCGATCTTTTCCTCCCTCACCATTCGTGAAGGAGGGGATGACTTTGGAGCAGCCCGCCTCCGGGATGGCATTTTTGATTCTATCGGGCGCGACCGTCTTCAGGTTGAGACCAATAGAATGCGCACCGCCGCCGTCTTCATTAATGGAGAATATTGGGGTCACTACAACATTCGCGACCGCTGGGACGAAAACTGGCTCTTCCAACATTATGGCACGGACAATGGCGAATACGACCACGTCCGATTCAACAACACCAGCCAGGGAACTCCACCCGCCATCGAGAACGGCTCAAACGAATCCTGGAACGAACTCTTCTCATTCATCCGAAACAACGACCTCGAAGACCCCGCAAACTGGGCCTATGTCGAATCGCGCATCGACGTTGATAGCTTCATCGATTTCGTCGTCGCTGAAGGTTGGAGCAACAACTCCAGTTGGGAAGGAAACAGGGAGGCCTGGAAGGCTCATCGACCCGGCTCGAAATGGCGCTGGTTCATTCCCGATATGGACCGCACCTTCCAGAACGCTGGTGCCAACACCTTCAACAGCATGCTCAACAACGAGCAATTTCTCCGGCATCTAAAGGACAACACCTCCTTCAGACATCGCCTTGCACAACGCTACGCAGCGCACTTGGCATCCACCTTCTCAACGGACCGCATCCATTCTCTCATCGACACCCTGGGTAACGCCGCCGCTCCGGAAATCGAGCGCAATGATGAGCGCTGGTCCGGAGCCCCCTCTCTTTCGACTTACCAATCGAGCCTTCAAAGCATGAAGGATTACGCCTCTGCCCGCGCCACAAACGTCATCCCCGATATCGCAAACCGGCTTGGTCTTGATGATGCCGTCGACCTCACCCTCGCCACCACCGGCCAGGGAAGCTTCATGATCAATGGAGTTTCAGTTCAAAACGGGACTCTGGAGTTTTTCCCGAATATCGATACAGAAATCGAAGCCATCCCCGCCCCGGGCTTTCGCTTTGATTCCTGGATCGGGATTGCGGGCCCTGATTCAGCCTCCTCCTTCAACCTCACCGGAGACACCACCATCACCGCTGTATTTGCCCCGTCCGGCACCCCCCTCCTCGGCGGGACCCTCACCCAGGACACGACCCTCGACGCGACCACCGATGCCTACCTGATCGAGGAAGACCTCATCGTCCCCACCGGGATCACTCTCACCCTCAACCCCGGGGTTGTCATCGATCTTGCGACCCGTCGCAACATCCGCGTCATGGGTACCCTGGTCGTTGCCGGCACTGAAGAATCACCCGTCACCATCAAGGGACGTGCCGGCCAAATCTGGGGCGGCATTTCTTTCGAAGAGCCATCCACCCCTTCCTCCCTCTCCCATCTCATCATCCGGAACGCTTCCCGTGGACACAATCCGATCGTCTACCCTTCCGCTATTTCCGGATTAAACGCCAACCTCGACCTTGAATTTCTGAACATTGGCAAATCCCGGGGACCTCTCTTTTTCCGGGGTGGCTCGGTCAGCCTCCGCGACTCCCTGATCGACATCCCCCTCACCGGCGATGGCATCAACATCAAAAAAGGAGCCGCTGAAACCATCCGCTGCACCTTCACCGGAAATGATTCACCCGATACCGATGCCATCGACTACGATGGTGTCATCAACGGAGTCATCCGCGACTGCCGCATCTATCGCTTCCTCGGCTTCAACAGCGATGGCATCGACACCGGAGAACAATGTGTGGACGTCTTGATCGAAGGAAACACCATCTTCTACAACTCCGATAAGGGCGTCTCTGTCGGCCAAGGTTCAACCGTCATCCTCCGTAAAAACCTCATCGTCGGATGCCCCATGGGCGTCGGCGTAAAAGACACCGGATCGAACATCATCATCGATCAAAACACCTTTGTCGGATGCGACCAGGCTGTCGCCGTTTTCGAGAAAAACTTCGGCGGAGGAGGCGGCTCGGCCACCGTGACAAACTCCATCTTTTCCGACTGCCCCCTCCCCACTACCGTAGACTCCCTTTCGACTCTTTTCGTTTCCTACTCCTTAAGCGACACCCTCCCCCTTCCCGGAATTGGCAACCAACTCGGCTCGCCATTGTTTGTTGATGCCGCCTCCCTCAACTTCGAGCTCACCCCAAACTCCCCGGCGATCGACTCCGGCGACCCCAACCACGAACTTGATCCTGATGACACCCTTGCCGACATGGGTGCCTACTATCTCTTCTCTCCTGAAGACTACCCCTTCACCAACAATAACACCGTTGTCGTCAACGAAATCCTTGCGAACTCGGGCGACCAAACAGATTGGATTGAGCTCCACAATCGCACCCTCGACCCCGTGAATATCGGAGGCTGGTTCCTCAGCGACGATCGCTCCCAACTCTCAAAATACCGTATCCCGTCCGGCACCATCATCCCCGGAGGAGGATACCTCGTCTTCTATGAAGATACGAATTTCGGAACAGCCAGTATCGACCCGGACAAACTGGAAGGTTTCGCTCTCAGTGACACCGGAGAAACCGTCTACCTCAGCTCGGCCGTAGACGATCAGCTCAGCGGCTACCTTTTCAAAGAGGACTTCGGCCCCAGCCTTCAGGGTGAGTCTCTCGGCTATTACTTCAAATCAAGTAGCAACAGTTACAACTTCGTTGCCCAAGCCGCTCACTCTCAATCAGCACCCAATATCGGCCCCCGTGTCGGACCGATCGTATTCACCGAGATCATGTATCACCCCGCCGGAGACGCCGACTCGGAATACCTGGAACTCCAAAACATCTCCGGTTCCCCCGTAACACTGTTTGATCCCGCCAAAGGTCTCGCATGGCGAATCAGCGACGGCATCGAATTCGAATTCCCCTCCGACACCCCTCTCACCCTCGCAGCCGGCCAACGCATCATTCTCACCAGAAATGCCAATGCCTTCGCCAGCGAATTCTCTCCTCCACCGGGAACCATCGTCCTCGAATGGATCTCCGGCAAGCTCTCCAATGGCGGTGAAACCATCCAGCTCGATCAACCCGGTCCGGCCGATTCCCTCGGAAACTACACCTATGTCCGCATTGACCGCGTCAACTACGCTCCCGATCTTCCCTGGGATGTCGGAGCCGACGGCACCGGATTGTCTCTCAACAAGGTGATCGAAGGCGACTACGGCAATGACTTCATCAATTGGATCGCCGCTGCCCCCACCCCCGGAACCATCGCCACGGGATCCAGCTTTGCCGGCTGGGCGGCCGACTTTGGCGTCACCGATCCCAATGCCGATCCCGACGCCGATGGCTTGAGCAATCTCATGGAATACGCTTTCGGAACTGATCCCAACATCCCAAGCCGGCTCCAGCCCCTCAATTTGTCCGTGAATGGAACCTTGGTCGGCCTAACCTTCCCTGCCAGCTACCTCAAACCTGATCTCAATGTCATCCTTGAGGTCTCCTCCGACCTGCTGCAGTGGGCCCCCGTCACCACGACCCTCCAGGGCAACCTTCGCGCCATCACCGTCCCTCGGGGGTCGCGTTCGTTCTATCGCCTCAACGTTTCCCAAAAACCCTAGGAAATCCCAACCAGCGAGACTTTCCCGGCCTCACAAGCCGCCTTCACCTCATCCCTACCCAGGATCAGCGTCTTCCCCGCCTCCACCGCGATCATCCGGACCCCCGCCTCGCGGCAACTTTCAATCGTTTTTGGCCCCACCACCGGAACGTCAAAACGCATGTCCTGATTGGGTTTCGACACTTTCACCAAAGCCACATCCTTTCCATTCCCCAGCTCTCCCCCCCGCTTGATGCAGGCATCGGTCCCCTCAAATGCCTCGACCGCCAGAACCGTCCCTCGCCTCACCACAATACTTTGCCCAATATCCAACGCGCTGGTCTGCTTCACAATCGCATGACCAAAGGCAATATCCTCCTCATCCCGCTCACTCAGCGCAGGTCCGTACATCAACCCCTCACCCGCCAGATGGTCATCCAAAAAGGTCGTCGCCGGCAACAATTCGATCCCGTCCTTTTCCAGCTCCGCAGCAATCGCCCCAAAGAGCGACTCCGCATTCCGCTCCTTCACCGAATGCAGCACCTTCAACGTCCGTAAATCGGGCCATAAATCAAAAAGATTCCTCGGCGCAATCTGCCCCACCATGATCGCCTCCTTCACCCCGTGTTTCTTGAAAAATTTGATCACCCCTCCAAGTTGCCCCACCCGAAACCACGAAATTTCATCCACCAATGACCCCAATTCCTCTTTCGTCTCACCCTTGAAGGCCGCCGCCACCAGCTTGGCCCCATGCTTGCGCGCCTCTCCCACAAAGGTTTCCGGATAAATTCCATTACCCGCAATCACCCCAATCACACGTTCTGCATCACTCACGGCCCACAGCTTCATTTTTCGAACCTAAAATTCAAACTTCAATTTGCATCAAGTCGCCAACCCGCTAATCTAACAACCATGACTGCTTCCATTTTAGCCAACCCCATCAACGTTGCCCTCGCCGTTGCAGGGATTCTCGTCCTTCTCGTCGTAGGCATCGTCTTCATCAACTTTTTCGGCCTCTGGATTCAAGCCAAAGCCGCAGGTGCCCCCGTCAGCCTGATCAACCTCGTCCTCATGCGCTTCCGGAAGGTAAATCCCGGAATCATCGTCAACAGCCGGATCACTGCCGCAAAAGCCGGACTCATCTACACCACCGACCAACTCGAGGCCCACTACCTCGCAGGTGGTGACATCATCAATGTCGTCCTTGCTCTCGTAGCCGCTGAAAAAGCCGGAATCTCCCTTCCCTTCGACCGCGCCTGTGCCATCGACCTCGCCACCAAGGACACCGGAAAGACCGTCCTCGAAGCGGTCCGCACCTCCATCAACCCCAAGGTCATCGACTGCCCGAACCCCTCTTCCGGAATGACCAAAATCACCGCGGTCGCCAAAGATGGCATCGGAGTCAACGTTCGCGCTCGTGTCACCGTCCGCACCAACCTTGACCGCTTCGTCGGTGGCGCCACCGAAGAAACCATCATCGCCCGCGTCGGCGAAGGCATCGTCACCTCCGTCGGCTCCGCCAGCTCCTACAAGAGCGTCCTCGAAAATCCCGACTCCATCTCACGCCTCGTCCTCGAGAAAGGCGTCGATTCCGCCACCGCCTTCGAAATCCTCTCCATCGATATCGCTGACGTCGATGTCGCTGATAACGTCGGAGCACGACTCCAGACCGAACAGGCCGAGGCAGACAAGCAAGTCGCCCAGGCCAAAGCGGAAATGCGTCGTGCCGCTGCCGTCGCTTCCGAACAGGAAATGGCTGCCCGCACCCAGGAAATGCGCGCCAAGGTGGTCGAGGCGGAAGCAACCGTCCCTCTCGCCATCGCCGAAGCCTTCCGCAACGGAAACCTTGGCGTCATGGACTACGCCAAATACCAAAATGTCGTCGCCGACACCAAAATGCGCGACTCCATCGGCGAGGAAGATTCCGACAACCACCACAACTCCTAACCCCCATGGTTCTCGCTGAATTCGACCCGCAGTTCATCATCGTCCTCGTGATGGTGGTGCTCGCGGGCGTCAAGGCCCTCATCGAAAAACTCCAGGAAAAGGCGCATCCGCCCGTCACCGGGGAGGATTACGAGGGCCCGGAGACCATCGAAACGGATTATGAGGAATACGCACGCCAACTACGCGAGCGTCAGGCAGAGATCGCAGCGCAACAGCGTGCCGCTCTGGAAACTGCGCCCCCGCCTCTCCCCTCCGCAATCCCCGTAGCACTTCCTGTCGCAAAAAAAGTCCCTTCCCGCTTTCAGGAGAAGCCTGCCCTTCCAAAACTCTCCGCCGCCGAAAAACGCGCCCTGGAAAACCTCAAAAAGAGCCAAAACCTACCGCGCCGCCCTTCCTCACCCGGCACCACCGCACGTGCCAGAGCCAAGCGCGTGCTCTCCAGCCCACACGCCGCACGGGACGCCATCGTCCTCTCCGAAATCCTCGGCACTCCCAAAGGGCTCCGCTAATCAACAGCCTCAAAAAAGGCGATTGCTGGCTCGAAAAGTCACCTCGATCATCCGACACTCCGGCGGCGCATGGACGAAGACGACAGAATCGAAGAAATGATGCGGCAGGTGCGCCGTCTCGAGATCCGCGCACGCCGCCTCGCCAGCGAAACCTTCTCCGGCGAATACCACTCCTCGTTCAAAGGTGCCGGTCTCGATTTCGACGAATTCCGCGAATATCAGCCCGGTGATGAAATCCGCTTCATCGATTGGAATGTCACCGCCCGCATGCAGGAACCCTACATCCGCAAATTCCGCGAAGAACGGGAACTCTCCGTCATCATCGTCGTCGATGTCTCCGCTTCCACCGACTTCGGCAGCAAGCACCTCTCCAAGCGCGAGCGCGCCGCCGAGCTCACCGCCCTCCTCGGCTTCAGCGCCCGTTACAATGGCGACAAGGTCGGCCTTCTCCTCTTCTCAAAGGAACCCGTCCTCTACCTCCCGCCCCGCAAGGGAGGAAAAAGCGTCATCCGCGCCATCCGCGAGGTCATCTCCGCCAAGCCTAACGATCCCGGGACCTCCATCGCCAACGCCTGCGAATTCCTCCACCAAACCCTCAAACGCAAGGCCCTCGTCTTCTTCATCTCTGATTTCATCGACTGGGGCTTCGAGAAAACCTTCGGCTCCCTGGCCCGCCAGCACGACATCGTCGCCCTCTCCCTTCAGGACCCCCTCGAGGAAAGCATCCCCGACGTCGGAAAAATCCAATTCCGCGACCCCGAGAGCGGCATCGCCACCACCGTCAACACCTCCAACGCAAACGCCCGGATGGGATTGGTGAAACTTTCCCGAAGATATCGCGAAGGCCTCGACGCTTTCTTCAAAAAACAAGGCATCGACCACGCCCCCATCTCCACCACACGCGACTACCTCCCCGCCCTCCACCAACTCTTCCAACGCCGCGCCAAGCGCAAACACTAACCCATGCCGGACACCGCCGACCCGCCTTCTCCCCCGCCTCTTCCCCATGGGATCGAGGCCCCGGAAGTCTACGTCCCCGGCACCCCCATGTGGGTTTGGATCACTCTCGCAATCGCGGCCCTCGTTATCATTATTGGCCTCGTCTACCTCGCTCGCTCTCTGGGAAAAAATGCCACTCCACCCCCACCTCAACTCCCTTCTCCCTACCGCACTGCCGAGGCCAAGCTCACCCAACTCAAGGATCGCTCCGGCGAACTTCCCATCGCCGAATTCGCATCACAGGTCTCCCTCATTCTCCGCGAATGCCTCGCCTCGGTCCTGAAAGACCCCGCTCTCTACGAGACCGACGAAGAAATGGCAACCCGCCTCGCCAGCCTCGACCGCGTCCCCTCCGGAGTCCGTAAATACCTCATCACTCTCGGCTCCGCCAAATACGCCCCCTCATCCGCAAATCAGGCCCAATGTCACGTCCTCGCCGACCACGCATTCACCTGCCTCCGTGAAATCGAAACCTCCCAGTCTCCGCCGCCCACCCCATGAGCGTCCTGGAACAATTCACCTTCGCACACCCGTGGTGGCTCCTCTTGCTCCTCGTCGTCCCCGTGCTCATCTTCTTCGGATACAAACTCGGTGTCCAAAGCTGGGTCGTCTACCCCACCCTTCGCGTCCTCGGAACCCTCGGATACAAGCCCAAAGACAAACCCTGGCGCATCGCACCCCTCGTCTTACCTCTCCTCCTGATCCCCCCCATTCTCGCCATGGCCCGCCCGCAGTGGCAAAATGAAAGATCATCCCGCACTGCCAGCGGAATCGATATTCTCGTCGCTCTCGATATCTCCGCCTCCATGGAAGCCCGCGACTTCCAATCCAATGACCCTCGCTTCCGTCGTCCCCAGCGTCGCATCGATGCCGCCCGTGAGGTCCTCCTCAACTTCATCGAAGAGCGCCCTGACGATCGCATCGGCATCGTCACCTTCTCCGGACGCCCCTACACCGTCGCCCCCCTCACCCTCGACCACAACATCCTCAAACTCAAAATTGCCGAAATCATCCTCGTCAGTGGTCGCCGCGAGGAAGGAGGAACCGCCATCGGAAGCGCCATCAATGCCGCCAGCCTCCGTCTCGATCAACAAAAGGATTCCAAAAGTAAGGTCGTTGTCCTCATTACCGATGGTGCCAACAACTCCGGAAAAATCTCCCCCGAACAGGCAGCCGAACTCTCAGCCGACCTGGGGATCAAAATCTACACCATCGCCATCGGAACCGAGGGCGGGCGCATCGTCGGAGTCCCCCAGCAGGAATACGATGAAGAAACCCTCATGAAAATCGCCTCTCTTACCAAAGGCGAATTCTTCCGCGCCAAGGACCTCTCCGACCTCAAGGAAGCCTTCAAAAGCATCGACGCCCTCGAAAAGACCGAAGTCGAACATTCCAGCTGGATTCAGGTAAAGGAATACTACCCCTGGTTCCTCGCCCCGGGAGTGATCGCTCTCGCCGGATACTTCCTCTTCTCGGCCCTCAACCCCCCGCCCGCTCCCTGACGTGACCTTCACCGCTCCATCATGGTTCTTCCTGATGCCCGTCATCCCGCTCGTGGTGACCCTCGGCATCCTCAAATGGCGCTCCCGTCAAAAACGCCTCGGCTCCCTCGTGGCCGACCGGCTCAAATCCCGCTTGGTCAACGCCCGCCCGGGCTCAAAGCACTTCACCGCTCTCGGCCTCGCCATGCTGGGACTCGCCCTCCTCATCACCGCTCTCGCCATGCCCGAAGCTGGAGAGGAATGGATCGAGACCAAGGCGGAAGGCCGTAATATCCTCCTGTGTGTCGACATTTCCCAAAGCATGCTCACCGAGGATGCCGGGGCCGCCAGTCGACTCGCCGCCGCAAAAGGCGCCGCCCTGGGAATCGTCGAACGCTTCCCGACCGACCGGATCGGACTCCTCGTATTCTCCGGGGAAACCCAGGTCATGGTGCCCCTCACCATCGATCATTCGTTTCTCAGTCAAACGATCACCCAACTCAACCCCATCGATCTCCCCGTAGGTGGGTCCGACCTCGCCCTCGCCATCAAGGATTCCACCATCATCCTCAATCAAACCGGCCAGCGCAACAATGTCATGGTCATCCTCAGCGACGGAGAGGACCACTCGTCGGGAATCGACGATGCCTCGGGGATGGCGGCCAAAGCAGGCGTCTTCATCTACACCCTCGGTTTTGGTTCCGAGGACGGTGACTACATCCGCGATCCCCGTGAATTGGACGGATTCTTCCGCGACCGCAGAGGAAACAAGGTCATCAGCCAACTCAAGTCCGATTCCCTCCAACTCATCGCGGCCAAAACAAATGGCAGCTACTCCCGTGGAGTCGGTGGCGATTTCCTCGGTTCACTGGATCGCGCCGTCGCCAAAATGGATCGTTTTGAGCAAGAAGGTGGCCATCAACGAATTGCGAAACCGGTCTATCAGTGGTTTCTTTGTCCCGGACTCTTTTTCCTCATGCTTTCCGTCATCATCGACCGCCTCCCCTTGGCTCGCGCCGCCATCATCTTGGCTGCCTTCGTTCTAACCTTCGGCAACCCCGCTGAAGGAGGGGAATTTCTCGACACCCTCGCCGCACAAAAGGCCAACAAGGAAGGTGACCACAGGATGGCCTCCGGTCTCTTCCGCTCCGCTGCCGATCAGGCCGAAGGCGGGCGCCGGGCCAAGCTCCAAATGGCCGCCGGTGCTTCCGCCTATCGGGCTGAGGATTGGACCGGAGCCGCCGCCGCATTCAGTGAAGCCCTGTTAACGGAAGACGATGACCTCCGCCGCGAAGCCCACTACAGCCTCGCTAATGCTCTCTACTACCAGGGTGCCGCCACCGAAGGCAAACCACGCATCTCGGCCTGGCAAGGCGCGGTCTCCCACTACGGGGAAAGCCTCAAGCTGGGAGAGAACCAATCGGCTGCCGAAAACCTCGCGCTCGTCAAACAACTCCTCCAACAGGCCGAACAGGAACAGCAGGAAAAAGAGAAGCAAGAGCAGGAGAAAAAGGAACAGGAGGACCAGCAACAGAAAGAGGAGGAAAACGAGTCCGACGACGAACAAGAAAAGAACGGCGATCAGGGAGAAGAAAAGGAAGAGGATCAGGAAAATCAGGACAACAAGGATGAGTCCGACAAGGGCGACGAAAAAGAGGGCGGCAAGGAAGGCGAGCCCAAGGAAGAGGAACCCAAGGATGGGGAGAATCAAAAGGGAGAAAACGAAAGCGAAGAAAATGGTCAGCCCGAGGAGGAAAAGGACGACCCAGGCCCCACTCAGGAGGAGCAGGAAGCTCAGGAAATGGAACCGGAAAAAGGAAAGGAATCACCCGAAGAAAGAGCAAGGCGCATCCTCAAATCCCAAGCCGATTTCGGAGGAAATCCTCCCAAGGCCCAACGCCGCTATTTCCGTCGCCCCGAGAAAGACTGGTAAACAAAGATTCAGCTCCAATGGTCCGCCTTCTTCTCCTCTTCATTCTCATCCCGGTGCTAAATGCACAGGGCCCGCCCTCGATCGAGGTGCAACTCCAGAGCGCCTTTCTCGTGGAACGTGAGGAAGCCATTCTCACTCTCACGGTCCGTAATCTCAACATGCCCGGGTGGCCGGCCTCCCCGGTCGTCAGCCCCCTCTCCCTGCGTCAGCTTCAACACCGAAACATGCTGATCAACGGGAGAGTCTCGGAAGCCTTTTCCTACGCCATCTCTTCCATGAAGGCTGGCGTTTACACCGTCCCGCCATTCCGGGTGGGCAATGTCGTCAGCAAACCTCTCACCCTCCACGTCTTCAAAGAGAGCGATCTGTCCCGCCACCAACTCTCTCACAACGGCCAGGAATTCACTTATCTCTCCGGCCTCTTCGTGACCAATCGCACCCCTTACGTCGGCGAAACCCAACAGATCGAAGCCAAGCTCTATCTCCCCACCCGCATCCGTGTCGAACAGCCCCAGTATGCGGATTTCGAAAAGAAAAACCTCGTCGCCTGGAGATTCGACCCCACCGAAGGAAATGGGGCGTTCCGGCTCGATGGGGAAACCTATCAAACCTACTCCTATCAAAGCACCCTCACCCCTCTCGAACCCGGACCCACCACCTTCGGCCCCGGTTCGGTATCTCCCCTCCTGAACTTCCGTCTCAACACCCGCCGCGGCTTTGTCTGGCAGCGGGCGCAAATGACTTGCTCATTCCCCTCCCTTTCCCTCGACGTCAAATCCCTCCCGCTCCCTCAACCCGCTGATTTTTCAGGAGCCGTCGGCACCTTCAATCTCACCGCCCAACCCCTGGGCCTCGAGATCGCCGTTGGGGACCCCCTGACCATCGAACTCACCGTCAGCGGCACCGGAAATCTCGATCAACTCGGAGCTCCCAAGCTCATCGACCGGACCGGAGCCTTCAAGCAATTCGATGTCGCCAAGAAACCCCAGGGACGGGAGCGCACCAGCACCACCGGCGAAGTGGAATTCTCACAGGTCATTCGTCCCAACCAGGTGATCGACACCATCCCCCCCTATCATCTCCACTTCTTCGACCCCATTCTCAAGGAATACCGGCTCGCCAGCACTCCTCCCATTCCCATCACCGTCACCCCCGGCACCCCATCCACCGCCCCTTCCTTGCCCGCATCCCCGGATGCCCCCAAATTCCTCCCCCCCGGCTCCTCTCTCATTCCTGCCAATCCTAAGGTATGGCCTCCTTGGCTTTGGCAAATCCTCCCCGCCTTACTCGCTCTCTTTCTCCTTCTCAAAAAATTCCGCCCCCGAATCGCTCAGAAAAAACAGCTCACTCAAAGGCAGAAGGAGTTTGAAAAGGACCTCGGCCATATTGCCGATGCCACCACCCGGGTCGAGTTCTACCGCCGCGCCGCCCTCTTGATTGAAGAAGACGGGCCGGATCAATGCCCTGACGACCTGAATAAGATCATCAAAACCCGCGATGAAATCTGCTTCCGTCCCGATGCCTCCGATGCCCCGCTCCTCCCCAAAGAACGCACCGCCATTCTCGACCTCCTTCGCACCCTTGCCCCTCTCATCATTCTCGCCTTCCTGATTCTTGCACCAGCGGCCACCGGACAGGAACCCGATTGGAGCTCCCTCGCTAAAGATAACCCGACCCCCGAAGCATTCCATAACCTTGCTCTTCAGGAAGAGATGTCCGGTCGCCTTCCCACCGCTGCCCTCTACTTCTACCGATATCAGGCCTACGGAGGAGACGATGCCGGCCTCGAGAGAATCCTCGGACAAACCCGGGGAATCAAACGCCCTAAGCCGCAGGGTATGGAGCACCTTTCTGTCCTTCCAAAACCTTTCTTCCAACAAGCTGGAGCCGCCGCTCTCTGGGGCTTGGCCCTGACCTTGCTTGTGATCGTCCTACACGTGAAACGGTGGCTCCCGTTTCTCATCCCGCTCACTCTGATTGCCTCTGTTATTTGGTGGATCGGCTTCCGATATTACCCTGATAACGTCGGGTTCCTGCCCCTCACCCAACTTTCGGTCGTCATGGTGGACACCAAAGCATCGAGCTCCCCCTATCAGGATGCCGATGGTATTGAAATTCCGGCCACCAGCATCGGTCACGTCACCGGCACTTCCGGCAAGTGGAGCCACCTCAAATTCCCCAACGGAATCAAAGGTTGGGTTCCATCGGACCAGGTAGCTCCAATTCGGGGCGTGGCGCTTTGGAATCCGCCGACTTCACAAACAGACTGACCTGCTCAAGTTCAAGAGCCAGATCAACGCTGTTCACGGTCACATTTTCGGGAACCTGTAACACCGTAGGTGAAAAGCTCAGAATCCCCTGAATCCCGGCGTCCACCAATTCATTGGCCACTTCCTGGGCATGCTCTACCGGCACCGAAAGAATCGCCAACCGGATCGCGTGCTTCCGCACAATTTTTGGCATGTCCCCAATATGATGAACCGGCACGGAAATTCCCCGCTGGGCCACCAACTCGGGAGCCACATCAAAAGCCGCCACCACTTCAAATCCCTCCTTATGGAATCCGGCATACCGAAGAAGTGCCGATCCCAAATTTCCCGCACCAACCAGGATCACCGGCTGCAGGTGCTCCCGCCCCAACACATCCGCGATCGCCGTGACCAGTTCCGCAACCGAATACCCCAATCCTCTGGTCCCAAAAGTCCCCAGATAAGTCAGATCCCGGCGAAGCTGTGAAGGATTCACTCCAGCTGCCTTGGCCAAAGCCGACGATGAAATGGTTTCGGTCTCTGCCTCTTCAAGCCGACGCAGACAACGATGGTATATCGACAGGCGATAAATTGTCTTTCCTGGAATCTGATCCTTTCCCACGGAGAGAACCTCGACGCCATCCCCCTCCCTGTCAAGGAGTCGCTCTCGCCCGGGAAGTTTGACCTTCCGGCCATCGACACCATTGGAAGCCCGCGTTATCACTGAGCCACGTGAATTTTCTCGCCCACTTCGCCCTCGCCCAACCAACAGACGCCTCCCGCGTAGGTGCCTTGTTGGGCGATTTCGTCCGGGGCCACCCCTCCTCCCTCACCGGACAATATCCCCCGGAAGTCATCGAGGGCATCATGCTCCACCGGGCCATCGATCGCTTCACCGATGACCACCCCGTCTTTCTCAAAGCTAAAGATCTCCTTTCTCCGAAACGACGCCGCTTTGCCGGAATCATCATCGACATATTTTTCGATCACTTCCTCGCTATTCACTGGGAAGACTTTGAAAAAGGAAACCTCCCTCGGTTCATTTCGGAACTCTACGACACCCTTGAACGTCGTCACGATTGGCTGACTCCCGAACTTCACGAAATTGTCCCTCGCATGAAGGATGAAAACTGGCTGCAGTGCTACGGCACCATCGAAGGCCTGAAGCTCACCTTCGAAAGAATCAGCAAGCGCCGCTCGTGGCTCAAACCCCTTGTCGGAGCTGAAACCGACCTCATTGACCACTACCAATCCTTCGACCGGGCTTTCCACACCTTCTACCCCGAGGTCCGCCAATATGCCACAACCTGGGAACGCGACTAAGCAATTCGCAATTGTCCGTTGACAGACCATCCGATGGATCGAAACTCCCCACAGCTATGCAATGGAACGACCAATTTCTCGCCCTTTTTCAACGCTGTCTTCAAGAATACCGCGGAGGCAACCGGGACTTCATGAGCTACTACAGCCCTGAGGACCTCACCTTCCTTCAAGGTATTGGATACAAACCGCGCGAGCTCTTTGACTTTGTGGAGGACTTGGCCGATGAAGCTGTCCCAACTGAGTCCACCGCTCTCCTCATCGCTGCGGTTCGCCGTGACTACTTTCTTGTAATCCAAAAAGGAGTTCACAGCGACAAAGAGGTAACCCGTGATTCCCTTCCCTCCTTTGGCGAAGAACTGGACGGCATTTCCTACCTTCCCCGCATCATCACCAAGGCTCGCGCCAAGTTGAAGGGTGAGCTTCACCCCGATGTCATGTTCTCCTGCGGAGGAGATCGCAAGTTCCTCAACGACCACCGGATCCACCCTGCCGATTTTCTCCGCCAGGTCTGGTCCGCTGATAGCGATGACCAAAAGATCGCCAATTTCGTCAAAGCATCGACAGCCTAAAAATCGTCTGACAAGCTCCCGTCCGTGAAGGACTACAAAGGCGAACAAATACTGGTCATCCCCCGCTCCCTATTTGACGAACTAGGCTCGTTTCAGGGGATCGAAACCAATGTGGACCGATATTTGGACGCCATTCTCGACCCCCAAAACAACTTCTTCATGGACCGCGGTGCCGCTGAGGAGGACCCTGGGTTCAAACAAATCATTCCCTATTGCCTGTTCCGCCACGGTGACAGCTACCTCCACTACGTGCGGGGAAAGAGCGGAGGAGAGAGCCGTCTTCACGCCCAGGGATCGGTAGGCATTGGAGGACACATCAACCCCGTCGACGAGCGGGAAGATCACCTGGGCCGCGCTACCTATCTCGCGGGGGTTGAGCGTGAGATTGATGAGGAACTCAACATCGTCGGAGGTCACTCCAATAAAATGGTCGCCCTTCTCAATGACGACAGCAATCCGGTCGGTCAGGTCCATCTCGGGGTCGTCCACATCTTCGAACTGGAGACCGATCAAGTCACCTCCAACGAGGACGCCCTTGCCGACCTTGGATTCCATCCGGCCGACAAACTTAAGGGGGAAATGCTCGATCAACTGGAAACCTGGTCTCGCTTCTGTGTCGAGGCCCTCGTCTAGCCCCACCGTCCTCCGGTCGCAAGAATCACAAAAAAGGCTCACCCGGAATCCCGGATGAGCCTTTGAAAATGTCTTCAGATACCGGGACTAGCCCTCATACGAACCTTCGACTCGCGCCGCCACATCGCGGTAACCGTAGTCGACTTCGTAAATCTGCTTAAAGCACTCGATCGCCTCATCTTTCCGATCTGCTTTCGAGTAGATTAGACCAAGCTCATAGAGAATTTCTTTCTTGGTTGTGTCCATCGCAATCAATTCGGAGTTGGCATCGCTCAACTGCTTGATCGAAAGATCGGTCATTCCCTTGGCGTTGAACGTGCGCCCGAGAAGAAGAAGCACCTTGGTGCGAATATGCGGATTGCGTGTCGCCTGCTGAAGATGGGGAATCGCCTCACTGTAATCGCCGGCATCGTAGAACGCCTGCCCCAGATCGTAACGAAGCTTGGGATCGGTGGGGTTCTGATCAACCCGCTGCTTGCACTCCACCAGTCGTTCGGCGGTCCGTGCTTTCTTCACCTCGGCAAGTTGGGCTTGCAGTTCGGCATCGTCAGGGTTGGCGGCAGCTTCTGCCTCCAGTTCGGCGATCCCTTTACTCTTGGACATGTCCTTCATCGCCTCGGCGCGGGAACGAAGGGCGACGTCACCACCTGATATCTGGTGGGCCCAGTCATAAAACTGATGGGCCAAGGGCCAGTCTTCCAACTGCTCGTAGGTTGCGGCGAGGTCCTTGACCAACGCAAGGTTGTGAGGATCAGCCTCATAGGCGGCCCCAAGCTCACCGGCACGCTCAAGGAGCTGCTCCTTGGTCAAAGCAGTCCGTGAAGCCTTCTCAAGCTCAGCGGCTTCATCACCCTTGATGATATCTTTGAAGCTGGAGGTTTCGGAAAGGTTGTTCTTCTGCATCGACGCCTTGGCCGAGGAATCCTTCTCCCCTTTGATCGCCGCACCATCAGCAGGATCCTGCTTCACAATGTCACGGAAAACCGCTGCTGCCTCGGCATGCATTTCGCGTAGAATATAGAAATGAGCCAACTTATGGGCCAACTTGGTATTCTCCGGGTTACCCTTCCGTGCCGTTTCCAGTGCGAATCCGGCAGTATCCAGAAGATTCAGCTTCAGACAGGTGTCATGAAGCACATCGTTCACGCCGGGGTTAAACGGATCTTTCTCAAGCTCCTTTTCGATAGCCACCAAGGTCCCCGCAGGGTCCTTCTTGCTCTGCCTTGCCAGACCACCGGCAGCACCACCACCGGACGTTCCGAACAGTCCCTTTTTTGAACCACCGGGAACCGCTCCCGTGGCAGAAATCTCTGCCTGTCGGAGAAGCTTGCGGGCATTCAAAAATCCCGGCTCTTGTTTCAGAATAGCCTGAAGGAATTTTACGGCATAGCCCGGGTTATTCCGCTCGACACTGGATTTTGCGTTCTTCCAGTGCTCCTTGAGCTCGATTGGCAATTCTGCCTCGGTAATTTCTTTAATTTCTTTCACTTCTGACATGTTGTGCGCGGGTCGAAAACTAACTGACGAAATCAAGCGATAATCCGTCCTCTTGGCAAGCATACAGCCCAAAAGAGCGGACTTTCCAGCCCGCTCTTTGAATTTCTTTCGAAAAAGGCCTACTCGGGCACTCCAAATCGACGGAATCCACCTCCCGACCGGCGGGGCGGAGAAGCCTTCTTGGTCGTTTCCTTTTTGGGCGTTTCACGAACAGCCTCTGCACGTTGGCCACTCTTGGCGTCCTCCAAAGTCCCCTTGGCCGGAAGCATCCCGTTTCCGGTCGGTGGGAACGAGTCGCGTGCTTCCCCGATAAAGGGGCTCTGCGCCTCGAAGCCATCTTCGAAGTTCCGGTAATCGTGAACATTACTGATGATCTGGGGGCGGAGGAGAATAATGAGCTCCCGACGTTGCGTATTCTTCTTGGTGCTTGAGAAAAGGCGCCCCAGTCCGGGAACCCGGCTCAGGAATGGCACTCCGCTCGTGCTATCGGTGTCCTCCTCCGTAATAAGGCCTCCCAGAATAATCGCGGAACCACTCTCGGTAATCACGCTCGTGGTCAACTCTTCGGTGGCAATGTCCGGGACATCAACACCCGCTGCAATCGTCCGGCTGGTATCCTGCACCGCATCCCGAACCAAAGAGATTTCCAGGGTAACTTGAGTGTCCGAGTTGATCAGCGGTTGCACCGCCAACTCCAGTGTCACATCACGATATTCCACGTTGGTATTTTGTCCCCCGTTGACTCCGCTGTTGAACGTGCTCGCAGGGATCGCGATTCGACGACCCGAGGAGATACGGGCCACCCGGTTATTGCGTGTCGTCACCACCGGACGTTCCAACGTCTTGAAGTTGGTGTTCGCCTCAAGCGCATTCACAAAGACCGAGAAATTGTCGTTGAAGATACCGTAAAGCGAGGTTCCCGCCCCCGTGGCACCGTTGGCCGTGAGAAGACCCGCCAGGTTATCCAGATCACCTGAGCTCAATGCCCCTGCTCCCTGATCACCGAAGGTCAGTCGTCCACCGATCTGATCTCCGGAATCCGTTCCAATGATTCGGGCCAAGTCGAAACCGAAATTCAGGTTATCTCCAAGGGTGTAGCTTCCAATCACCGCTGAAATGACAACCTGCTGTCCGGGTGAATCAAGTTGGGAAATGAGATTCTTAACAATTTCAATATGATGCGGTGGACCATTGACGATCACCGCGTTGGCCACGTTGTCCGCCACCAGAAGTGTCTTGCCAATAATTTGGGCTTCAGGAGCCGTCGGAATATCCTGCTCCTCAAGATTGGTGCGACTCCCCCCGCTTGCTCCCCCGCCTCCGGTCGTATTGGTCCGGTTGTTATTGACGTTACTTTGATTGTTCGTCCGCGAGTTCTGGTTCTGATTGGGCAGGCCTCCGCCACCGGCACCCGATGTCGAACTGCTGCTCATCGTTGCCTCAATGGCATCATAGGCAATCGGAATAAACTCTCCCACGCGCAAATAACGCAGACGGTAGGTGAAATCATTTTTCCCGTCGCTCGGGACATCGTATCCCTGAATCAGAGAGGTCACCACCGCGATATCCGCGGGACGCCCCACCAGAAGAATCCGATTCGTCCGGGAATCCGGAATGATGTTGATGGGAACTTCTTCAGCCGAACCTCCTGCTGATGCAGCGGCCGCAGTGGCCGTTCCGCCTGGTAACGGCGCCCGCTGGCGCGTCGTGCGGGTCGTCGTGTTCGAGCTATTGCGCTCGTTGTAAATCTCGTTCAAACGCTCCGCGATCTCATCGACGTCAGCATAAACCACCTTCACCCACTCTTCGGAAATACGGACCGAGCGATCGATATCATCTCTTAACTTAATCAGTTGCCGAATCAGGGAGGAGTTTTCCTTGATGATCAGGGATGATGCATTGGTCACCGCAGTGATGCTCCCGGAAGGACTGCTTTGCCCCATCACACTTTGAAACACCCGCAATGCCTCCTCCGGCTTAAGGTGATTGAACTCCATGCGGTAGGTCACCAGCTGGTCCGTCAACGGGAGGTCGAGTGGGTCGTCAAGGTAAGCCAAGGGTGCTGATCCTGTTCCCTGGGTTGGCCCGGATGCCACAATCCGCACGATGTCCGGATCCAGTTGATCCGGCACAATCGCCAGACCTTCCGCCAACAACGTGATCTCAAGCAGCTTCGCTACCTCCGCATTGGTCATCGGACCCGGTTGCACAAAGTAAGCCTGCACCTGGGACGCCTGTGAGGTCAAAATCACACGCTTGCCCGTATGCTTGCGGTAAATCTCAGCCGCATCAATCCCTGTCATTTCAGGGCGCAAAATCTCGTCACCTTCCGGCACCGCGATCGCGTTGGGGTCGAGAGGTCCCCTCATCGGGCGAACTGCTCTCCCGGGCTGGGCGGGAGCCACAGGCACGACCGGGTCAGTGCCGGGTAAGGTTCCCGGCAGAGGCTGCACAGGCGCGTCAGCACCCGGAGTCGCTGTGGGAGTAGGCGTAGGAGTCGGTTCCTGAGCGCCGGCCATTGCAGCGATGCCCAAAAAGATGGCGATGGTTCGTTTCATGAAATTGATCGTGGAGTCGGGTTGTCGAAATTATTTCTTCGGCTTCGGAATGTAGCGTGTCCGGGGAGCTTTGGTCGTCGTCGGAGTAGCCGTCTTGGTCCCGCCGGGGAGTCCGGCTGGAGTCGGCGTGGCCGTCTTGGTTGTCGTCTTTTGGGTCGTTTTCTTCGTCTGCGCCTGCGGTGGCGGGGCCTTCCGCAAAACCAGATACTTGGTATCAAACTTCACCCATCCCCGATGCGGTCCCTTCTGAATATGGACCTCGGTATCAAGAAAACTTCCTTCGCTCTGTTTCACCTCAAGCACCGCAAACCCCTCGGATTTGCGACCCGGGATGCGAATCCGCTCACTGGTGTTCTTCTTGTTCACCAAGGTCACAAACTGCCCATCGGTGTATTTCTCCAAACCCACCAAAACCCAATCTTCGAGATCATTGGGTTCGTTAATAGGATCGACAGGCAGTGGCGGATCCGTAAGCGGTGAGTTCTGCCAAAGATGATTGTAGCGGCTGGCAAGATGGGTCTGGGGAGGCTCAACCGCCGCAAGCGGAAGCGCCAGTGAGAGAACGAGGAAAATGGCTTTCATGATCTAGAGAGGGTTGGATTCGTCGTCGATGGGCAGAATGAATTTCTCAACTTCAACCTCACAATCGACTTTGGTGATGTCATTGTTGACCGGCTTGATTTCAAATTTGGTAATGACCTGAAGCTGCCGGTTCTGGCGCAACGCCATCAGCCATTGCTGAATTTGCTGCTCCATCCCGGTGACGCGATAGCGCACCCGGACCCGGTTGTAATGCTCGCCGGGCTGCCAGGGCAGGATCTGCTGGTCACGGGTGATCAGTCCCCTCTTCTTGGCTTCACGGTCCACAAAGGATTGCAAATTGGCTTGCGCGGTCTGGTAAGCAATGGGCTCACCTTCGCTACGCTCCAACCAGGAACCGGCCTTTTCCCAGCTGTCCTGCTGCTGCAGAACACTTTCAGCACGATTCAGGGCCATCTCGGAGGCATTGGTGCGCTTTAGAGCGGCATCCAGCCGTTGCTGGTAGAACTTTTTAAACGCCAGCACATTAACCACCACAAAGAGGGTGCCAACGAGCATGATGAGGAGTTTTTTTTCGCGATCGGACATGAATGCTGGCGTTAGTTAGGTGCTTTGGCTGTATATCTAAAGCCCCAAGCTCCGGTTTTTGTCTGCGATTCGGGCTCAATCGTCCAATCAAAGTCGGAAAGCTCTTCTTTGGCCTGCAGCGCGAGGTTGAACTTCGCCACGTCGTTGGTGTCTGCCGCCTCCCCCATCACCACAATCTCGCGATTCATCTCAAGCACGCCCCCATCAGCCACCTTGGGCTGATTATAGACCGTCACCAAAGTCAGGCGCACCTTGCGCTCACCCACATTGGGCAAACAGGTCGAGACCTGATGAAACACCTCATAAGGATAAAATTCTTCCTCCACGACGGGAGAGAGCTCCTCCCACTTGTCTTGCAGCGACATCAATTGGGTAGTCTCACCACTGAGCTGACTGACCTGGCGCTCGGCAACCTGCGCATCTTTCTCCGCTTTCTGCACCTTGGTGTAAAGGAAAGCAATCACGCCGAGATAGGCAATCGCCATTGCCACCAGAAGAATGGTGCGGTTTCGCTTCGAAGCCGCCTGCATTCTCTCCGCCCGGACATCTTCCGGCAGGAGCTTGCTCGGTGGCATCGGCCAATGCGGACGGGGCTTGGGTGAAGGATTCACTTCCAGATTCACTCCCCGACTCAAGGCCTCCAGTTCTTCTTCGCGGGCATCGGCACTCGATCCGGTGGTCCACACCACCACTTCTCCCGGAGTTTCGGGCAGAAGCCCCTGCAACTGAAGTTGCGAAATCGCAAGTCGGATATCCTTTCCCGCCCGGGCATCAAGATGCTCGCCGGGAAGACACTGAAAGTAGAGGGCCTTGGTTGATTCGCCGATTCCAAATACCCACCGCCCCAGTTCTTTCCACACGGCCACCTTACCTGCCGGCAAAGGAAGACAACGCGGAGACAGGTCAAAGGCTTCGGGACTACGACGCGGAAGTTCCCCCTCCTTGGGCGCGGAAAGAACCACCGAGGTCAGCACCGTGTCCTCACCTCCCTGACCATAAACAAAGTGATCGGTAAGCTGCCCTCCATCGAGCGAAGGCCGCACCCCGTTCTTCTCAAGATGCATCTCCGCGAGATCGTCGAGCAAATCAAGATCGGTCGTTTGCGCCCGGAAGGGCAAAGCCACCAACTGACGAACCGGCAGTGCCATTTGCAGCGGACCGGAGGGACACTCGGTCACCTCCAATGCCTTTCGATGTTCGGTCTCGGCATGACGGCTTAAGCCTTCGGCCGGGGTGCCTTTCCAGACCTCCCATCCCGTCGCTCCCGGCATCAATAAGATCAGGTCTCCTTTTTTAGCGCTCATTTTACAAGTTCTTCTCTACGATCAAGGATCTGGGGATTTCCACTGCGGTTCCGTATGATGAGGACGATCTTTCTTCGAACATCCCCTGAAAAGCCAATACTTTCGATACGATCCGTCGAATCGTTCGAAGAAAAACGATTTCGAATCGTTCCCGTCTCGTCTCCAAAGACCCCCATTTGCGTCAGAGCTTCATCCACCGAAAGCGGCGTATCATCCTCGGTGTCCTGAATCCCATCGGGACCCTCCACGTAATCCACCACCGGAATCGCATCCTCAATATCCACCTCTGCCGCGATCGCCAGGTATTCCGCTGACGCTGCCGTAACATCCAGACCACCAGATGACCAAATGGTAAACCACTCACGCCAATTCGGATTGGCCGCTTCCACCACGTCCATTCCCCGCACCAGCCTCATCTCGTCGAGATCGTAAAAGGGCCGGTTGTAGGGCTGGTTGATAAATCCTTCATTCTCATACCAGTCAATTTCAGCACCATTGACCTCCTCGTTGTCATTGGGATCAATCCAATCCACCAGCGCATCCACAATCCCGGAAGAAACATCATAATCGATCCCCCAATGGTCAAAAATCAACCGCAAGAGAGCCTTGTCTCCGCTCTGCAGAACGTAGTTGATGTTAAACGCCTTCCCTTCCGATTGAATCGACGCTTCAAACCCCGTTCCATCCTCAAACCCCTGCCTTAACAATGGGTCCCACTTCTCAACCACCGGATTCGCCGCAATCGCAATTCCCTTTTCAGCCTGCTGCCGCGCCTCAATTCCCGATGTCTGCGCATCCACCACATTGATCTGGTAGGAGACCACCCGCATCGCCGCCACGATCGCCAACCCCATGATTGCCATGATCCAAAAGACCGCAACCAGGGCTGCACCGCGTTTCCTTAGAGGCCGTAGTCTCATCGTCCCCCTCCATTCCGGTCGCCGCCACGATTCCCCCCCTCTCCCGGAGGACGGGAACCACTGGGTCGCTCGGGTGACACGGTAGGCCGATTACCGCCCGGGGCACCCCCGATATTTGGGTTCGGAGTAGACACCCCTCCGTTCCCTCCCTGATTTCCCTGCACATTATTCCCCAGAGAAAGCATCAGTGTGACCGGGTTGACCTTCGATGGAATCCAGAAAACACGCCGCACCACATCCCCCGTCTGCCCAAACGCCAAATGCAGCTCAACCTGGGTCGGCTTCCGTCCCGCCACTTCCCAGTCATTCTGCCACTCCAAGTCCTGATTCCGGCCATCCAGAACCCGCCACTCAAACAATCGCAAGCCCTGCAACAAGGTGATCGAAGCAATCGGTTCAATCCCTAACTCGGCAAGCTCCCCATCGGCATCCAGAATTTGCTCATCAAAATAATCCAGAACGATATCGATCTCACCATCCTGCAGAGGCACCGTCCTGATCCGCAGCGCCTCCGAGGAAACCGCCATCCCCCCCCAATTGAACGCGGTCGGCACGTTCTGAAAAATCATTTCCGAGAGATACTGACCACGTTGTTCCGTGTAAGTCAGCTCAATCCGGCAATTCCCGGGCAGCCCCTCAAAATGCCGTCTCATCAGCGTGAAAAACGCATCCTGGGTAATCTCGGCATTCTGGCGCTGTACCGTCTGCTGGGTCGATTTGATCGTCGAGTCCGCCAACCTCATGATCGAAGTCACCAACAAGCCCGAAATAATCATCGCCAACACCAGCTCCACCAAGGTGAAGCCTCTCTTCAGACGACCAAGCCGCCCTCTGTTCGGATGAATCTTCATGGCTTGTAGAGCCTGAGATAACGCCAGCCCTCGGCGGTTTCCTGTTTTTCGCGCCCGTCCTCATACCACCGCGCCGTCACCACCACCCGATACATCTCCTGCAAGAGCTGCCCCTCCTCCGTCTCAATCTCCATCGGCTCGATCACCGTCAAAATCTCCATATCCCGCTCCTCAATATCAGTCACCGTGCTTCCCTCTTCCAGGGTGGGCAGCATCAGGGTCTCGGTTAGGGCACTATCGACAATCTGGGTAATCTGCATCCGCTCCCCCACCAACATCGAGTTTTTCCGAATCACCGCAAGAGCCTTCGTGAACCCCACCGCCATGATCCCAAAAACCATCAACGCCAGCACCACCTCCATCAGGAGGAAGCCGCGCTTGGGGCCTTGTTTGCAATTCAACCTCATCGTTTTCCAGTGATGGTCAGTGATTCATCCTCCGCCATTCCGGTGAGCGGATGGTAAATTCGCGACAGACTGTTGTCGCCGAAGTCCTTCGAGAGCAGAATGGCCACCGGCTCGCAAAGTCCGGCCGGTTCCAATATCCACCGCTCTTTCAAATCTCCGGTCACCAAATTGAAATTCTGCTGACCCCACCGCCGAACCGATAACTCATAGATCGGGTCCAACTCCTCAATCCGCGGCCAGGATTGCTCGGCCAGCGTCCGAAGACCACCATCCGACTCAACGACATTTTGCTCGTTGGGATTGATCAGCGGACCAAGGGTGACCTTCCCCTCGCTCAACTCCACCACGAAGGCTTGTTGATAACTCACCGCTAGGGCCCGCCCTTGCCTCACAAAGTCTTCAATTTTTGCATGTTCCTTACGAACCGCCTCTTCCTCTTGCGGCGAGTTCACCAGAAAAACCACCGAAGCCATCAGGACGCTCGCCACCCCTAACACCACAATGATCTCCATAAGACTGAAGCCCGGGCGGGTCAGTCTCATCGGTGAATCATTGAAGGAGTGGGTCATGGGGTTGGCAAGATGAAGACGAATTACTCGTCCTGACTGCTCATGTCGTCGTCCGTCCCGAACTTGCCGTCTTTCCCGGGACTGATGATTTCAGGTAAGGTCGGGTCCTTCGAGCCCGGCATCTTGTATTCATACGCATTCCCCCATCCGTCGGTGGGCAGTTCCGGAAAACTCTGCACCCAATCCTTGGGAATTGGCGATGCCGTAGGCTTCTTCACCAGGGCCTCCAGCCCCTGGCTTTCAGTAGGATATCCCCGACGACCGCTCATCTTATAAGTGTCCAGGTGACCCAAAATGGCCGTAAAGTCCCGTCGCGTCGTTTGAATCCGCGCCTGGTCACCAAAGCTCCTCGAAGCATAAATGACCGAACCCAGGATGACCCCGATGATGCCCATCACGATCACCATTTCAAAGAGGCTAAAACCGCGGGCGAATCCGCGAAGACGTCGATTTGTGGAAGATGTCTGAAGTTTCATAATGTCTGTGAATGATCTCTACACTGAAAATAACGCACACGAAACGCAAACTTGTCAGTGGATTCTTGGAAGAATCTTCCATTCCCGCCCAAAGGGATTTCCTTTTGCCCGATTTACCGTAAAGTAATGTCTGGTTAATAAACTCCCGCCCATATCCCAATGTCTCTTGAAATCCTTCCTCCAACCAGCTGCCTCTTTCTCCGCGCTCACTCAGAGACCTTCAGCGGAGTTCCGGCTTTGCTTGGAATCCCCTTCGGAAAAGGCACCGACGATAGCGCCGATGTCACCCGCGCCGCCTCCCAATCCCTCAAATCCTACTCCCCCGCTTCAGATGCCGACCTCGCGGACATTCTTTTCACCGATTATGGAAACCTCGTCCTAAAAACCGACTCGGCCGAGGATGCCGCCCGCATCGTGGGTGACGCCACTCGCGCCGTCCTCGGAACCGGAGCCACCCCCATCCTCTTCGGTGGAGATGGCTCCCCCTTCCCCGGCGCCGTCAGGGCGACCCTTGACCGCTACCCAAATCTCGTCGTCATCCAAATTTCCGCCTCCCCCAAGCTGGGTTCGGGTATCAGTGACAAGTGGCACCCCGGATCCGCCACCGCCCGCATCCTCGACCGACTCCCCGGCGATCAACTCCTCCAGCTCGGAATGCACGAAGGACTCAAAAAGGACTTTGAAGAAATGCGCGAGGAAAACCGCCTCGTTACCATCAAGGACCTCCCCGATCGGCTCGATGACTCTCCCGTTTACCTGAGCCTCGACCTCGACGTCTTCGAATCCTCTCTCTTCTCCGCCACCGGCATCCACGAACCGGGGGGGCTTCTCTGGAGAGACTTCGAAGCCCTCCTCGACACCATTCCTTGGGCCAAGGTGAAAGGGATCGACTTCAGCGGACTCGTCCCGGATACCGATCTCACCGGCTACTCCTCCCTCGCCAGCGCCAAGATTCTCCGCGAATTCATCCTCCGCCTTCCCCAGCCCGAGTTTGAAAGCTAAAATGAGGATTTAAAACGCATTCTCCACCAGATTCACCGCCGGTCGTTCACCCTCTTGCAGGATGATCTCCACCACGTCGAAGCGCCACGAGATCGTCCGCCTGAAATCCTCGTCATCCTCGCGGTGCTCCTCCGCAAGCAATCGCAGCCACTCGTTCGCTCCCCGCTCAATCAAGGTTTGCTTGTCCCGATCCACGGCCTCCAGCGGACGCCCATACCCCTTCCGTGTTCGCGTTTTCACCTCTACAAAAACGAGCTGCTTATAATCACGACCTCCCCGCATCACCAGATCCACCTCTCCCCCCTTCGGGGCCCGGAAGTTTCGATAGAGAAGCTTCCAGCCCTTTCGCATCAGGAAATGCGCTGCGATCCGCTCGCCAAGCGCACCCACCTCCATATGCCCCATCCGGCGACCCCTAATCTCCAGACGGGAGGCAGAGTTGAGCAACGGGCTGAAACGAGCGACGATGGAGCGGGCACGGGCCATGCCGTCTGAGAGCTTCCAAATGCGCCTTCGTTCCATATCCCTTGTGCCGTTCAAAACCATAATGCGGATAAACCTCGGCTGCCGATCTCATAATCCGGTCCCGCGTCACTTTCGCAAAAATACTTGCTGTCGCAATCGACAGACTCTTCGAGTCCCCCTTCACAATCCCCTCGTGCGGATAGGGATAATTGGGAACCGCAAGCCCATCAATCAACACCATCCCCGGCGTCACGCCCAACCCTGCGACACATCGCGCCATGCCCGCATGGGTCGCTTTTAAAATATTAATCTCATCGATCTCCCCCGCCTCCACCACGCTCACCGCCCACGAAAGATCATCCATCGCAATCAACTCATCATAAATCGCCTCCCTCACCTTTTCGCTCAGCTTTTTCGAGTCGTTGATCTTGGAGTGCGCAAATCCCTTTGGCAAAATCACCGCACCCACCACCACCGGCCCGGCCAAGGGACCACGCCCCGCTTCATCAACTCCCACCACCGGGCTCAAACCCGCCCGCGCATGCTTCTTTTCAAATTCCCAGGTTGGCATTCCTCAATCCGAGAATACGCCTCCCGGACAAACTGGCAAGCCCTCGACACCCAACCTCGAAACTCCGGATTTCAAAATCCATCATTTACCCTCGATTCCCAATGGACCAATTTCTGAAAACCTTTCGCATTCCCTGGAACAAAGCCTAACTCTTCGCTAAGCCACCAACGACTTCCCCAACATGGCCGAGCCCACAAAACAACACCGTCGGCGCATTCTCCTGGAGATCGAAACCGCAATCGCCCCGGGCCGGGACATGCTCCGGGGCATCGCCAAATTTTCCGGCGAAATCCATCGCTGGGATATCCACCACAACGCCGGACACTGGGCCCTCCATGGAAGCATTTCAGGCCCTTCCCACATTGAACCAATTTCTCCCGATCGCCGGATCGACGGCGTCATCACCCGCATCTACGATGAAGACGGACGTAAGCGCGCGCACGACCTCATCTCCAGGGGAATTCCCGTCGTCGACATCCTCGGCGACCACAACGACCGCACCCTCCCTCTCGTCCATACTGACGATCACGCCGTTGCCAAAGTCGCCCTCAGTCACCTCATTGAACAAGGCTTCGGACGCTTCGCTTTTTGCGGCATTGCCGATACCCGGTGGTCGGAACAACGTGGGAAAAGCTTCACTCGGGAAGTCGAAAAACTCGGCCTAACCGCTCCCTCAATCACGGTCTCCAAATCTCATCAGGAACATGATCAAAGCGATGGCAAGCGCATCGAAGACTGGCTCAATACCCTCACCCTTCCGCTCGGAATCTTCGTCTCTTGTGACCACATCGCCCCCCTCATCCTCAGCGCTTGCGCCCGCCTGGGAATTACCGTGCCCGAAGAATTGGCTCTTGTCGGGGTGAATAACGACACGGTCGCCTGTAACGTCTGCAGCCCTACCCTTTCCAGCATCGATGCCTCACACTTCGAAGTCGGTTACCGCGCGGCCCGTATGCTCAACGACCTCCTCGAAGGAATCACTCCCGAATCAAACACCATTCTCATTCCACCCAGCCGCCTGGTCGTTCGCGGCTCTTCCGGGGAACTCGCCATCAGCGATCCCCTCATTGCCCGGGCCGCACGGTTTATCAATCGAAACGCCGGCAGCCCGATCGGCGTCGATGATGTCGTCTCCTCGGTCCCCCTTTCCCGCCGCGAACTTCAACGCCGGTTCCGCCAGATCACCGGCCGAACCATCCACGCCAGCATTCTCGACGCCCGCATGAACATCGCCAAACGACTCCTCGGAAACCCCGAATACACCGTCGATGCCGTCGCGGAACTCTCCGGCTTCGGAAGCCGCCAACACTTCGCCAAGACCTTCAAAGCCCATACCGGCATCACCCCTGCCAAATACCGCAGGAATAATACGTGAGCTGAAAATCCTCACCCCACCTTGCCGCTTCGGGAAAATCCTCCGCCCGGAAGCTCAAGCCCTCCCCCACTCTGCAAACGAGTGAAAAGGAACTTCCGCGCCGTCCGGTTCATCTTTTTTTAAACCTGCGCTGTCCGGGTCAATCGCCGTCTTTTCCCTCGATCTGAAAATACATTGCTAAGTACAAGCCCGTGACGGAGATACCCACTACAGAATAGTTAGGGTCTTCGCGCTTCGGCAAAGCTCGATCCACCTGCCTTCCCATGGATGAAGATCGACCACACAGATGAATCTGGAAACCTGGACCTCCAAACCGGTTTCCTTCAGTTGATGCCTGAACTTAAAGGCTGGTTCAGTGGCATGGTCGCGGACCGTGCCTTGGTAGACGATCTCGTCCAGGAAACCTTCCTCACTGTATTCCGGAAGCAGGACACCTTCGAAGTAGGCACCAACTTCCGGGCGTGGGTCTTTGCCATTGCTCGCTTTAAACTCCTCAACGTATCCCGGAACCCGGCAAATTCTGAAGTGTGCCTGTCAGAGTCCGTCCTCGACGCTGTCCTCCACGACGAATCCCCGGCCCAATCCTGGGATCAGCGCCTCGAATTCCTCAACCGCTGCCTCAAAAAACTCGCTCCCCGCGCCAGAGAGGTTATCGAGTTGCGCTATTTTTCTGACTTAAATCCGCCCGAGGTCGCGGACTCAATCAACTGGTCCACTGGCTCCGTCAATGTGGCCCTCACCAGAGCCCGTCAAGTCCTCGCACAATGCGTGCAAGCGGAGATCGACCACCTCGAACAACAATCCCCCGGAAAATCATGAATTCGGAATCCGAGCATCTCCTCATTCACAAGTTCTTCGATCAGTCCCTGCAAGCAGGCGAAAAGGATGAGCTCGAAGGTCTCCTTCTTTCATCTCCTGAAGCCAGGGAAGAGTTTCGGCGCATCGGACAAATTCATGGCCTCCTCCGCCTTTCCTCCGAAATGACCCGGGGCAGAAATGCAGCCGCCACCGATATCGCCACCCCGTTCCTTCCCAAGAACGCTTCCTCCCGGCCCACCTCACCTGCCCGTCGAAACCTCCTCCTTGTCGCCGTCAGCGTCGCAGCGTGCATCGGCATTTATCTGAGCCTCGATTATTCTGCTCGAAGCAAAAACACGTCACCTCCGGTAATCTCAACCCTTCCCGGATTGGCCTCCATCACCTCCAACACTCGAATCGAGTGGGGCGAAATCTCACAAAAACCCCGCGACAACCAACTCGACGCCGGAATCTACCACCTCGGATTTGGAAACTTGCGATTCGAAATGGGCGCCGGTGCCGCCGTCTGCGTATCCGCGCCTTGCCAATTTGAAATCCTCTCGCCCAAAGCGATCAGAGTCGCTCACGGAAAACTCACCGCCCGACTCCCTGACAAAGAAGATGAACTTATCATCACCATGCCCGGCCTCAAGCTCACCGACCTGGGCACCGGCTTCGGTGTCGACGTGAGCAAGGAGGGCGAGTCCCTCGTCTCCGTATTCGAGGGCAAAGTGGAACTCCAGGGACAACTAAATGAGTCCAGCACCATCCTGCAGGCCGGCCGATCGATCAAACACTCCAACACCAAAGGGCACTCTCTCCAACCACTGAAATTCGACCCCACACCCTTCCGCGATCTTTGGCCCCTGACACTCGGAATCGATGATGCCTCGGACCTGGTCAATTTTGCCCCTCCCGGCCCACCCGACTCCACTCTGTTCAGCCTCCAGGACCCGGACCATGTCTACCTCTTCCCCGAGCAACAGTCGATCACTCTGGAGGCCCCCCTCCTCGTAGACCTCTCTTCCGCCGATTCCACCTGGCCGAACTCCGGAAAACTTTCCTATCTCTCCAAAGGCCGCTCAATCAGCAGCTACCTGATCTTTTACAACCCGCCCAAGGGCAAAAAAGTCCCGGTGCGCAAACTCTACGGCTCCATCACCTTCAACCGCGAGATCCTTGGCGTCATCTGCACTGCGAAACCCTTGGCTCTTTCCGACAACATCTTGGGCATCGTGATGCGGAAGCACGCCCTCTCCGCGAATCGTCAGCTCGAAAGCAATGACAGCCTCGAAGGAAAAGTGCCTCATGACACCGTGACCTTGAGCTCCGACCGACGCTCAATTCACTTCAACTTCAATGCCCGGGAAGGAATCGACAACATGCGCATCCTTCTCAGCGATGACTAGTCCTCTTCAAAGAGCACATTCAAGAAAACCCCCCTTTCACTCAAATTGGGAAAAGGCACTCTTGGGATTGGCTTCCCCATAAAAAACTCGTTCGCCAGTCGGCGCAAAGCAAGACTCCCATCCTCTTTCACCATGCCTCGAAAAACAAAGAGCCCCGCGTCGCCGCGGAGCTCCTATGACTAAAGCGTCAAACGAATCACAACCTATCCCCGACGCCGACGCAGCAATCCAAGGGCTCCAAATCCGACAAGAAGCACACTGCTCGGTTCAGGAATGGCAGTAATCGTGAACTGGCTGCGAATCTCGTCCTGTCGAAAGTTGCCTGTCGACACGGCCTCAAATGTGGACCCCGATGGCGCCAAAGACCCAAAGGTGATCTCACCCAAGTCCCCCACCGAAGCGGTATAAGTAGCTCCATCAATGGTGAACGAATCGGAATCACCTTGAGTCCACGAACTCATCTTGGTGCTGGCAAACCCATCAAAGTTAATCGTCGCAGCAGGTCCACTCACTTGGGTAGGCACTCCCATCGAAACTGTAAGCGTGTTTTGACGCACATTCGATGACCCGGCCAGGAAGTTTACAATACCGGGCGTAAGATACACGATTCTGGTTCCACCTGCGCCATCTAGGCCCAAGACCGTAACGATCGAGGTGAATACAGCCCCTGAATCGGCAGTGTCGTCGATCGTAATCCTAAATTTGAGAAGATCATCTCCGTTGTTCGCAAACTGCGCTCCACTTCCAGAACTCAACATCAAGCCACCTTCGTTCACACCGCCGGTAACATTTTGAAGTACTCGAAAATCTAAATTTGCAACAACGGTCGCTGCCGATGAACTCTGGCTAAAGAGCATCAGGCTTCCACCCAAAACTGAGAGAGTCTTATTATTCATTTGGTCTATTTTTGTTTGTTTCATTGGTTTTCCTTGGACTATTCAAAGCCCGGGAGAGAAACATCTCTTCGTCAAAAGAAACCTTTCCTTGTGTTGGAATCACACAGTCGAAGACTCTCTTAGCAAGAGATTCAAAAAAATATCTCCGGAGTTCCTCCCCCTTACTCTCCCGCGATAATCTCCACGCGCTTCACTTGGAAAAATGCCTTCTCCGGCCCGAAACCAGAGGGAAACTGCGCCGCAAGGACCGTAAAGCTGGTCGACGCCCCCTCGGCTAGAATCGCATCATCAACCTCAAGCCAATCGGTCAGATTTTCGGAATAATTGAGCAAATAGACCCCGTCAGGCTGCGAAGCCCAAGTGAGCGTCACATCACCCGACGCATTGACTTGGATATCAGTAAATTCCGCCGCAATAATCCCATTAAAATCTCCAAGCGCCAACACCGTCAACTTGCCTGTTCCCGTAAATCGGCGATCAACATGTTCGGCCCCACTTTCCTCCGATCCATAGGTCCCCGGATTTTGCGGAAAATCGCCAAAGTAAAGCGTGTTCACTGTTTCATCCTGCGTCAGCGAAACCTGCCCGCCACCGGTCAGAATAAGAATCCCGGAATCAGAGATCGAATTGCCACTCACTTCAAGAGTCCCCCCGGCCACTGTCGTCCCGCCGAGGTAAGTGTTCCCCCCCGTAAGCGTCAGTTTACCAGCCCCGGTCTTGATCAAATTTCCATTGCCGGAAACAACTGCACTGACCGACGAATCAAAGCCATTCGTATCAATCACCGCGTCATTCTCGACCACGAGGCGAATATCACCAAAGGCCCCAAAGACAAGATCCGGCACCGCCTCTGTAATTTGAACCATTCCCCCATCGATCACGACCTGTGCATACCCGTTCCCTGGATTAGCCGCTCCCGTCTTGGCCTCTTCAAATCCTCTCGACGTCAAAAACTCGCCACGAATCGTCAGCGTCGAAACCCCATTCTGCGCCGCACCGACCTGAGGCCCATTGACCTTGATCGTGTTGTTGCCCGTGTAAACAAAGCGCCCTCCTTCCTCGACCGTCAGATTCGCCCCGGCAATATTCCCCCACGCTCGTAAGGTCACATTTGCAGACTGATTCCAGACCCCGCCTTCTTTGATATTCACATCACCCGCCCGATGAATCCCAAGCTGACCCGTGCTCGTCACCGTGCCCGCGACATTCAACTCAACCACATCGGTATCATCCCCAAGGTTTCCCTGATTCCCAACGAAAATTCCGCCGGGAGCAGTCGACTCTACAATCGCCCCACTCTCCACATTCAGCACCGCTACCGGATTCACCACCGTCGTCCCCACTTCATATCCCGCATTCGCCAGACGCTGATCGCCCCGAATATTGAGCGTCCCGCTGAGAACCGTCGTCGCCCCCCTGTAGGAATTAGCTCTTGAAAGGAAGACGACACCACCGTCCACAACATCAATCGAACCATCCCCACTAATCCCACCACTCAATGTCAGCTCAGAGCCAGCTCCCGCCTGCAATTGAAAGCCCGCTGGAATCACCAAATCCGCCGCCACCTCATGACTTCCACTGATTCCTTGTAAAATCGGAGCCGCACCATCGACATCAAAAGTAATCGATGACGTATCCGGACTCCCCGGCACCACTGTAAAACTCTCGACGCTATCGAAGATCAATTTCCCCACCGTCTTATCACCATCCAGCGACACCGTGCTCGCCGAGGTGATCGCCGTGCCACCACCACCGAATGAAGCCAAACTTCCCTGTCCATTAGGCGCCGTGTCCGTCGTCCAATTACTCGCCATATTCCAGCTACCACCGACCGCACTGTCCCAATTGCTGCCACTCACACTCACCGTCACAGCCACCGTTCCTCCGGTAAAATCAAAGCTGTAACTCGCACCCGCCGCCGGGTTCGCAACACTCAGCACGGGAGTTCCCCCAAGGGCATTTTCATACTGAAACAACAGGTAGGTGCCCGGAGTCGCAAACGCATCCTTCGTGCCCAATTCATACAAGCTCACCGAACCATCGTTCATCACCAGACCGTCCTCATCCAAAACATCCACCAGATCGCTCGCACCACCTTCTGAGAGCTCAAACTCCCCAAGCCATCCGGACTGCAGCTCAAGATTCTCCACCGTCAACGTCCCGACCACCCCCTCGTCCATTGCCACCACCCCTCCGCTTTCCACGATGATAGGTCCGCCCGATATCGAACCACCCCCTCCCAGCCCTTTTGTCGCAGCAACCCGATGACCGTTCGTGGGATCAAGATTCAACACCGCCCCAGCTGAAACAATCACCTCCTCGGAACTTTCAATCGTCCCGGTCGCTGGCACCATCAGGCTTCCTTCCGTGATTCTCGTGTAACCCGTATAAACATTCCCCGCATTGGAAACGGTCAACGACCCCGCCCCGACCTTGGTCAGTCCCAGCTTTCGCTCGGTGCCCGCCGTGTTCTCGATCGCCCCGTTCAGCACAATCGCTCCCTCGCCCCCAATATTAAGATTCTTGGTCCCTACCGTAACACCGTTTCCTCCGGCCACCGGATCCCCTTTCAGCACTCCATTGAGAATCAATGAAGCACTCGTTGATTCATTCAGAATGTTGAAGATACTCGGATCATCATTGATTCCCAGTGCCACCGTGTTTTCGAAAGTTTGGTCGTTCACCACCGACGCGGTCATTAAAATCGTCCCTCCCGCTCTCAGCCGAAAACGATCAGCCCCTGCCCCACCAAATGAATAAGCCGCCGCATCAGTCGTATCGATCGTGATATTTCCAATCGGCTGGGTCCCCACAAAAGTCACCTCCACATTGCCATTCCCCGCGCCATCAAAGGTCGCCGTATGCGCTCCCGTCGGCACCGCCCCCGAACTCCAATTCGTAGCCACATCCCAATCACCATCAGTCGCCCCAAGCCATCTTCCGTCCAAGCCAAATGCGACAGATGCCCCCAGCAAAAGCGAAAGAGCCAAGCCAGAACCAAGTCTGAACGGAGTATCAAAAGAAGTCGTTTTCAACATCGTGGAAGTGTGTCGTGATCAAATTGGGTCAGGCAGGAAAACCCCACTCAATTAGAATCGTTACCCAGACATCCCCGAAACCACTCCCGGCTTAGCAATCGAATTCATTATCCTGCTCATGCCCCGCGCCCGCCGCCCCGCTTAAATCACCTGCTAACTTTTCCATCCCTCATCGGCAACCAAGCCCAGCCCCAAAGCGCGGACCAACCTCTTAACCTCTCAAGCCATATCGATGACGCCATCGTCTCCTTCAACGGCCATCAATACCGAAGAATACCTCGCCGGAACCAACCCCACCGACCCCCAATCCCTCTTCCAAATCACCACCGTCACAGCAGGCTCCCTCAAATGGAACACCGTCAGCAATCGCACCTACACCGTCATGCGATCCTCCACCCTTCCACCTTCTCCCCAAAGTAACCAAATGTTCTACCGCATCCGCGTCACCTTCCCCTAGTCCAGAATAGGACATCAGAGTTTCACTCAAAGCTCGGCAATCGCCTCCGCCACCCCCTCCGTCTTCCCCTCCTCCGTCCGGACATAAATCTCCTGCAGTCCCTTCTCCGACTGCATCACCGCCTTCAGCCCGCCGGACACTTCACGCTGAATCCGAATCGCCCCCGTCGCGCCCCCCTGACCCAGCGACTTCCCCCCATACGATCTCCCAATAATCACCCCGACCACCCCATCCAGTGCCTCGATCTTCTTTATGAGGACGCGACACTCCTTGGAGGTCGATTGGTGGCGTCCACGGGAAGGCATAAGCGGTTGAGGGTTAGCCGCAAGCACCCACCCTTTCAAGCCTAAGCCAGCTACTCCCCCGCAACTACTTTCCTCAAAAGCAGAACCCAGTCTTCACCCTCACCTCCCGGAGGCTTCCCACAATTCAAAATCTCACCACCCATCACCTCGCGCGCCTGCCCCTCAAACCTCCCTCTCCGTGGATGAAACCAGCGAGCCCGAAACGCCCCCTTCGCCTCACTCAGATCAAGCGTCCCCGTCTTCGTTCCGAACGGAAAATAAACCGCATAAACCTCCCCTTTCTTTCGAAAAACCTGCGCCCCCAGCGCAAACGACTTCCCGCCCCCAAGCCCCACCTTCAGCATCGCCTCACCGGTCACCAGCCCATCCGCTGGCTCCATCTCCCAGAAAGGTAAGTTCGCCTCCATAAACTCCCGTGCCACTCCCACATCTTTCCAAAGCGCCTTCAAACGAGGCTTCTTAAACGACTCCACCCAGAGCAAATCCTCCAAGATAAACTCGATCTGCCCGCCCGAAAAATAAGTCGGCCACAGCTTCTGCTTCCGGTGCATCTCGGCCCGATCAAAGGGCTTCCACGATTCCTTCTGCCCCACATCCAGCACGAACTCATCCATCGAAATCGGCAAAGGCCGGCCCGCCTCCTTCGTTGCCTTCCGAAACTCCTCCACCAACATATCAATCCGACGCTTGTTCAGCTGAATCGACGTCAAACTGAACCTCTCGTCCCCAAAGGTAAAAGCCAACTCCTTCATCGGATCATGCGCCGAATGCACCGTGATCGGATGATCATAAGGATCAACCGACTGCAAGTATCCCGCAAACTCCCGCACCCGCTCCGGACCAAAATCAAAGCCCACATTGTATTCCTCACACAGATTCCACGACAGCGCGAGATGATGCCCAAAGCGCGCCACCAACTCCCGATAATACAGCTTCCGCTCCACCCCCAACTCCCCCTCATCCAGCTCTTTCTTATTCGGCACCTCCGCCTCATTCAGGACAAAGTGCAGCGCCATCCCACGCCGCTGCGCATGCGCAAAAACCACCTCCCACTGCGCCAACTTACTCTGGTCAAAACTGACATTATTGTTCCCCGCATCCCCTTTCCCATTCGGAGTCCCCGCCCATGGCCAAACATCCTTGCCGTCCCCCCCCAGATTCATCGTCAGCATATAAATGCTATTCACCTTCTGCTCCGCCAAACTATTGATCGCTCCGATAATCGCCTTCCCCTTCCCATCATTCCAATCCGGATCGCCCTCCCGCCAATCACTCACATGATCCACGTAGCGATGCTTCGGCGGCGTGTTGTCAAATCCCTCATAAGCCAAAAAATTCTCCGGACTATCCACCCCACCTCGAATCCAATACGGCCCATCTTTGAACTTCAAATAATGCCCGCCCACATATTCCAACCGCCCCCATTTCAAATAACCCGGCGCATCCTCATTGCGCTCCTCCACCAGAAAACTCCCCTTCTTCCCATCAAAGCCAGTCGCCTCACCTGCTTCCGCTTCCAATGAAACCGCGACCTCTTCCCCTTTCCGAAAAGACGCCTCATAGCTCCACTCCCCCGCCACATCCGGAGTAAAATGAACCCGCCAAACCTTCCCCGCATCTCCCCCATTCCCATCACCGGCAAAATACCCCGGCACCTCAAACCCCCTCTCACCCGGCCCCTCAAATCGAACCTGAAGCCGAAAGTCCAATGCCGGATTCCCACCTTCCTCACCCCCCTCCGCCTCAAAATCCAGCGTCACCGCATGCCAAACCGGAGAGGCCAACACCTGCCCGGACATCAAAACCAGAAACCAAAGGAAGCGGCAAAAAATCAAGCGAATCATAAAGTCGTTCAGGAATCGCATCTCAGTGAGTGCCCCTTAGCAGAGAACAACCGCAATTTGTCCGTTTTCATGCTAAGCTCATCATTCCCCTCAGCAATTTCCCTGCAGCGCATCTCCATGAAAAACATCATCCTCGCCATCTTCCTCCTCTGCAGCCTCGCTTACGCGGAATCAACCAGGCCCAACATCCTCTTCATCGCCGTCGATGATCTCAACGACTACATCTCCCCCCTCGACAACCACCCCGGCGTCAAAACCCCCAACTTCGATCGCCTCGCCAAGCAATCCGTCACCTTCGCCAACGCCCACTGCGCCTCCCCCGTCTGCCACGCCTCCCGCGTCGCCGTCATGACCGGCGTCCATCCCACAAAATCCGGTCTCTATAAAAACCTCTTCGGCGCACACGGCCCCCGCTGGCGTCACGAAGCCCCCGTCTTAAAAGACGCCGTCGTCCTCTCCCAACACTTCCGCGACCACGGCTACCACGCCGCCGGTGGCGGAAAAATCTTCCACGCCCTCCAGTGGACCAAAGGCGACTCCCAAAACGATCCCAGCGCCTGGGACACCTACCGAGGCGATCCCCTCGATCCCATCTCCGCCGATTGGCCCCGCCCCCAACTCGTCCCCGATGCCAAACTCGGCATCGGTCCCGGCCGCCCCCTCGGACCGCGCAAAGTCTTCGGCGCCCAAGCCCTCCAAATCCCCGACGAACAAACCGGCGACCACATGGTCGTCACCTGGGCCACCAAACAACTCGCCGCCACGCAGGAAAAACCCCTCTTCCTCGCCGTCGGCCTCTTCCGCCCCCACATCCCCTTCGAGGTCCCCCAGCGCTTCTTCGACATGCACCCGCTCGAAGACGTCCAACTCCCCGATTACCGCGCCGACGACCTCCTCGACTCCCGACCACCCACCCGCCAGCCCTGGCACAAATGGGTCGTCAAAAACAAACAGTGGAAAACCTTCATGCAAGGCTACCTCGCCAGCATCAGCTACACCGACTACGAACTCGGCCGCCTCCTCGATGCCCTCGACGCCTCCCCCAAAAAAGACAACACCATCGTCGTCCTCTGGAGCGACCACGGCTTTCACATCGGCGAAAAGGAGAACTGGGAAAAATTCCAACTCTGGGACCAAACTACCCGCGTCCCCCTCTTCATCCACGCCCCCGGCCTCAGCCAGGACGGAGCAAAAACCCGCACCCCCGCCACCCTCACCGACCTCTACCCCACCCTCTGCGAACTTGCCGGTCTCCCCATCCCCGCCCAATGCACCGGCAGCAGCCTCGTCCCCGTCCTAAAATCCCCCACCGAAAAAACCACCCGCCTCTCCCTCACCTCCTACGACTTCCCCGAGCAAGGCCTCGCCCACGCCATCTCCGACCCCCGTTACCGCTACATCCGCCATCACGACGGCTTCCAAGAACTCTACGACCTCATCGAGGACCCCAACGAATTCACCAACCTCGCCCCCAAACCCGAGTCCGCACCCATCATAACCAAGCTCGCCAAAGGCCTCCCCAAATCCCCCGCTGCCTCCCGTGGAGTTCCCCAAGATTCCATCTACAACGCAAAGAAAAAACCTGCTCGCAGGAAAGCAAAGTAATCCACCTCACCGCTCATCTCAACAACGCGGCCCCGTCCTCACCGATTTCAGCGTGAAATCAGTGGAGCCGCTGGTCGGAATTGAACCGACGACCTATTCATTACGAGTGAATTGCTCTACCCCTGAGCTACAGCGGCCTTTACACCGTAAAAGCGGGTGGAATGTCGCGAGAACCATTGATGAACCAATGAATTCCTGCAACGCCGCTTTCTTAGCAGACCCGCTCCATGACGCAATCGCGATTTCATGGCAATCCTTCATTTTTCTCCGAACCACCGGAAAACCTCACTTCGGCACCCCCAAGCAAGTGCTCGCTTGAAATGAAGCTCAATAATCCACTTCTCTGATCACTGCTAATCTCGACCTTTTCGCCAACTTCCAAAGCAATTCGTCTTTCAGCGTAAGAAAATTACTTTTCATGGTGAGATACGTCCTCCTATTGGTAATACTAGTAGACATTTAGATTTAATTTGGATTCGGATGACCAAAACTCACTCAAGCGCGAACGATTCGTCGCTGAGCTCAGTGCGTCCCAAAGCCTTCTTTATCGCTACATTTTTTCGCTGCACCCAAACTCCAATATGGTCGATGACGTTCTCCAGGAGACCAATATCGTGCTCTGGAGAAAAGTGGATGAATTCGATGAATCCCAGAGTTTTTTACCTTGGGCGAGAGCGATTGCCCGCTACCAGGTGCTCGCATCCTGCCGCGATCTATCGCGCGATCGCATTGTTCTCGATGAAAATCTCGTCAATCTCATCGCCGACGAGATCGAATCGGATCACCCCCCCACTCATCCGCAAATGCATGCGCTTGAGCACTGCCTTTCCCAACTGAGTTCGAAAAACCGCGAGCTCATTCTCCGCCGCTACAGCCGGGGCACGTCCGTCGACAGCATCGCAAAATCTCTTCACCGCCCCGCAGCCTCCATCTCTCAATCGCTCTACCGTATTCGACAGGCTCTCATGAAGTGTGTCGACAGACAATCCTTCGGACAATCATGAGCACCGACAATTCGTCAGAGAAAGTGCAACGGCTCGTCACCGCGCTGATTGATGATCGTTTGGATGAAGCCGGCGCCGGGGAACTGAACCGGCTCCTGTCCTCGTCCGCCGAACACCGCGCCTACTACCGCAAGCAAATCGATTTTGAATCGAGAATGAGATGGCTGCTTGCGAACTCTGAGACAGATGAATCCCAGAATGAGCCGCTCATTGGTGAAACTGTCATTTCGCCCCATCCAAGAAGCCGCAGAGGCCCCATCATCGCCCTCATCGGGAGCATCGCTGCCTGCATCGTCGGATACCTTTCCCTCACCAAACAATCCTCTTTTCTCCCGGAAGTGGCGGATTCGGTCAACATCAGAACAAAGGCCTTCGTCTTCAGTTCCTCAAGTGCACGCTGGGACGAAAATTCACGACAAGCGGCAGAGGGAATCGAATTGGAAAACAGAGTCTACAAACTCCTTGAAGGATTCGTCTCTCTTCAGATTGGCAAGGGTGTTCAGGTCTTCATTGAGGCCCCCTGTGAATTTGAACCGGAGCACGACATGCTCTTCCACCTCCACAAAGGACGGGCCAACATCGAAGTTACCGAAGATGGCCATGGATTTATCATGCGCACTCCGGCGGGTGACTTCATCGATTTCGGGACGCGTTTCGGGGTTGCCGTCGGAAATGATGAATCTGGCAATGATGTCGTCATGTCCGAAGTCTTTACAGGGGAAGTCAGGATGGAGCCGCGTGACCGGGACGCATCAGTTTCCGAAATGCTGGTGGAGGGAGACGCCCGTGGCCTTCTTGGAAGGAAGAGCTACGTGGAAATTTCCCACACCATCGATCAACGCCCCTTCAAATTGAACTTTAGCCGTTACACCGGGACCCAAGCCTTTAGTCGCTACAAACTCCTCGAAGACTACAACCTGGCTCTGGGAAAAGAGGTGCTGGGGAATCATTTCTATCATAGCGCTGAGGGCGAAACATTCCCCTGCTCAAACATCACCGATGGACGGGTGAACGATAGCGGATTCCCGGGAGATTGGTCCTTCTGGCTCGCCCCTAATCATCATCCCACCTCGGAACTCACCATCGACCTCGGAGAAGAATTCTCAATCGATTGCATTCAGGTCTTCAACACCCGTAACAGGCACCACGGAGATCGAGGCACCAACCTCTTTGAAATCTACAGCGGGACCGACCCAAGCACCCTGAAAAAAATAGGAGCCGGCCGGCTCGCCAAAATTGAAAGCACTCTTTCCGCCGGAGACGCCCCTGTGGGTGAAACTTACACCTTCTCCCCTCGAAAAGCCCGCTACGTAAAACTCGTGTTGCGGAGCTTCTATGCCAGTGCGCCCAAATCGTCCTCTGCCGGTCTCAATGAAGTCCGTGTTTTCGGAGAAGATCTCCCGGCGGATCTTCGAAACGAAATCACCAAAGGTGCCCGTCGCCTCCCTGAAGACTCCCTCCCTACCCGGAACCTTGCCCTTGGCCGCTTCATCCGGAGCAGAGATCAGCACGATGGTTCCAGCATGGCCTACCGTGCTATTGACGGTCTCATTGATGACGCCGCCATCACCGAAGACACCCTTTCCCGCTGGCTCGCCCCCGACAACTCGGGCGGAGAATTCACCATCGATCTCGGAACCGTTTACCAACTTGATTCCCTGGAACTCCAAAATACCTCCAACGGAAAACATCTGGATCGAGGCACCAAGGATTTCCTCATTTTCCTCTCTCATGACGGGGAGCACTTCCACGAGCAAGCAAGAGGCATATTCCCCCCCTTAAATCATGCTTCCCCATTTGTCATCGTGCCCATGGAGAACGCGAAAGCACGCTACATCCGCTTTGTCGCCAAATCTTTCTACGGAAAAGGCGCCGGACTCAGTGAACTAAAAGCATTCGAAACCACGAACCCCTCGGAAAATGGTTCAAAATAATCTCGACCCTGCCAACCGCCCTCCCAAGCCCAAGGTCGGAGTCATCATTGGCTCCGACAACCCCCATACCTTGGGATATCTGCAGGGCATTCGAGAATACTCCGAGGAACAGGGAGGCTGGAATCTCTACGGGCGGAATCTACCTTGTTGTCATGACATTTCAGACCTTACCTCGTGGAAAGGTGATGGATTCATCGTTGGAGATCACACTGCTGTTTTCAAGCCCTCCAGGCCTGCCCCGACCGTCGGATTGGGAATCCAGCTCCAGGGCCCTTCCGTGGTTCTCGAGCAGGACCTATGGCTCTCTGCTGCGTTGGAGCATCTCATTGAACAAGGGTTGCGAACCTTTGCCTATTACTCGAACTCGACGACTCCGGATGAAACGTATCTATTCAGAATCGCCCACCGCTTGAACTACCCGTTCCAGAAGCTCTGCCGGAATACATTGGAGTCTTGCCTGGATTCCCACGACGAACCGGTCGGGATCATCACTCCTGACTGCACACACGCCGTAGAACTCTGCCATGTGGCTCAAAAAGTAGGAATCAGAATCCCAAATGACCTCTCGATCGTTTCTCTGAGAGATGATGCTCATTGCTCCGTTGCCTCTCCCAAAATATCCTGTCTCTCCTACCCCTCACGGGAAATTGGCTATCAGGCAGCCCGCACTCTCCATCGTCAGCTGAAGAAGCTTCCCGTGGAATCCACCACTGCGGTGCGCTCGAACCGCATCAACGCGCGCCTTTCCAGCTCCACTCTCCAGTGCTCTGATCCCATTATTCAAGATGCCTTGCGCTTCATTCATAGAAACATTGACCACTCCCCGGTCAAAGTCAGTGACTTGGCCAAAGCACTCGGAATTTCTCGCGCAAACCTCACCGAACGTTTTCAAAAAACATTGGGAAGCCCTCCTGCAGAGATCATTCGTCACAAGCGCTTGGCTGCAGCAATGCAGCTCCTCGACCAACCGGGAGAAATGGTCAAAAGCATTGCCATTTCCATGGGATTCTCATCCAGCCAGGAATTTGCCCGCTTCTTCAAAAACACCGCCGGTGTCACTCCAACCCAATATGTTAAGTCCGACTCCGCGTGGACCAAATGAACCATATTCAGACAAAATCAGACACGTCTATGCTCTTTGAAACGCGATCTGTCAGACAGACTAGCCTGCGCTAGGTCCGTGTTGACCATGACATTCTCAAAACACAAAACACATGAAACTAAAACCAGTCATCATTACTGCCACCCTCCTGGGATGCGCCACTTCAGTCCATGCCGCCCTCATCAACTACTCCCTGTCCAGTCAGACAGCCGTCCCGGGTCAAACCGGTGCTGGCGTTCTTGGAGTGTCCACTGACCTCTGGCAAAACCATGTCGTTACCGTGGATGCCGATGGCAACACGGTCACCGATCAGGTGCTTAACGACGCATCAGGAGCAGCGACCGTAGCGACAGTTTCCCATTTCGGATTTCGACGTCACAATACTGCCGGTCAAACACAGGCCTCAGGCAGTGAATCACCGTTGCAGGCCAGCGTTTACATGCGCCACCTGAATGAAAGTTCGAGCATCACAATCAAGAATCTCGAGCCGGGCAGCTCCGCAAATCTCGTGCTATTTGCCACCTATCACCTTTCCGGCATCAATCGTGGCACCTCGTTCACCATCGACGCGACTACACTGTCCACCACAGGAGCCGGCGCAAGTACCACCGCAACCCTCACAGCCGGACAAAACTACGTTCAGTTCACCGGACTGACGATTCCTCCTAGTGGAGAGCTTGACATTGCCATCGCCGGCAATGCCACAAACTTCTCTGACTTCAACGGATTTCAGTTGGACGCTACCATCGCCCCGGAGCCAAGCAGCCTCCTCCTCAGCGGAGTTGCCCTTCTGGGACTCATTCGCCGCAAACGTTCCTAATCGTTTATCTGATCTACGAATTTTCACACCCCGGGCCTTGGATGGCTCGGGGTATGTTCAACTACGATATTCTTGATGCCCGCCCCAATAAAAAGATCGCTGGCGTCAACCCAATCTGACAAATTGAGCCAGACTCCGTAGGGGACAAAACGAACCGCTTTCATACAAAAACAGACACATCCGGGCTCTACCTCCCCCGGAACCTCTCAGACAATTCACCAAACGGATGGAAGATACCCCCTTCAACCTTAAAGAAATTCTCACTATGATAAAAAAAACAACATTAACGACCCTTACGGGTGTTGTAGCCATGACCTCTCTCGCGACTGGTGCAACTCTAATTGACTCCTCTGGAATCGCCGTGATTTCCGATGCTGCGCCCGACAACAACAGTGCAAACTTTGCAGTAACAAACGTTCTCGACGGCGAAACTACGGAAGGTTGGCGCAATGCCACCAACTACGATCCCAACAATCCGGCCGGCGCATTCCCCGGCACTGGCGTCAACCGTCCTGCGCAGCACCAAAACAACCACTACATCACTGAAGATGGAACCCAAACGGCCATTCTGACTTTTGATTTGGGCGGCACGTATGACCTTGAACGAATTGACCTCCTCAATACTTCCAACACTGCTTGGAATGATCGCGAGACGGCCACTTTTTCAATCTCATCTTCAACAGATGGCACCAACTTCGCCTCACTTGTCGCTCTGACTGCACTGCAAAACTACACCGATGGTTTCCAGGCCGTTTCTGCAGTGGCCTCGGGAGTCACTCACGTTCAGATTACCATTAACAACGACTCTGGAACAGGCACCGAACCCGGTGAACTCAGTCCCGGAACCCTCGCTTCAGCAAACGACACCGCCGTTGGCCTCAACGAGGTTCGTTTCTACCAAACGGTTCCGGAACCTTCTTCCGCTCTGTTGGGTGGTGTCGCACTTCTCGGACTCCTTCGCCGTAAGCGCGCCTAATCGTTCTTTCGATTATCGAATTTTCACACCCCCGGCCCCGGACGGCTCGGGGTGTTTTTTTGTCTATGACTCCCACTGCGGGCGACCTGCCAATCATCCGGTTCTCGGTTGCTTTGAAACACAAGCCGTCCAAACTGCTACCGACCAACTAATCCCACCTTATGCGACTCATATTGATCATCACGGCATTCGTCACACTTGTCTCGAATGCCCGGGAATGGACTGCGGCAGAGACCGAATCCTTTCAGGAGTCAGCTCGGGATCAACTCGGAGATATCGTGGAATTGCTTCGCGAAGGAAATCCCGAAGAACTCGCAGACTACCTCGCATCTCCACATTCCGCTGTCGCCGGATCACTTCGCCCCTCATCCGAGCACGCCCTTTTGAATTCAACCAACGGAGGGATCACCACTCTTCGCTGGGAAGGTTCACCAGATGACACGCCACGTTCATTGGGCCTCGCTTTTGAAGAACTCTCCTCCAGTTGGCCGAAAGGCGGTGAGCCACGATTGAAGGTGAAAAACTTTGATGTTCGCGTTCAGCCCGGTGGAAAGGAAATTGCGACCAGCACGGACTACGACGCCTTCATACAGGGAACGGAACGCTCCGTTCAACAGATCGGAAAATGGCGCTGCCTCTGGCAAATCGCAGACGAACCTGAAGCTCCTCCCCTCCTCAAATCAATCACCCTGCTCGAGCTGACTGAAACCACTTCCTCAAGAAGCGGACATCTCCTCAAAGATGTCACCCTCCCCGTTCTCGGCGACCTGCCCGCGTTTCAAAACATCCTCGCAAAAGGCGCAAACTATTGGATTCCCCGCCTCCCTCGCCTCAAACACCGATTCCAACATGGCTTGGCCGTCGGTGACCTCAATGGAGACGGCCTTGAAGAAATCTACCTCTGCCAACCCGAGGGCATTCCAAACATTCTCCTCATGCGACAGCCCGACGGATCAGTCCGTGATGCCGCCGCTGATTACGGGCTGAACTTCCGCGATATCTCAACCAGCGCGCTTTTTGCGGATTTCGATAATGACGGTGACCAGGACCTCGTCATCACCTTCCGCTCTCCCATCGATTTTTTCGAAAACGTCGGGGGAAAATTCATCCGTCGTCATTCGCTTCCCCATCGTGGGCAGGTCTTCAATCTCGCTGCTGCTGATTACGATTCCGACGGTTTCCTCGATCTCTACGTTTGCCAATATCAGAACCTTGATGAGCTCGGCCGCGCACCCGGTGCCATCCCCTTGCACGATGCCAAAAATGGCGGAAAAAACTCGCTCCACCGAAATCTCGGGAATTGGAAATTCGAGGACGTCACCACATCCGTTGGACTCGATCAAAACAACGACCGCTGGACCGTCGCCGCAAGCTGGGAAGACTTCGATCGCGACGGCGACCTCGACCTCTACTGCGCGAATGACTACGGACGGAATAATTTCTACCGCTGCGACACCGCAAAAGACGGCATCATCTCCTTCACCGACATTGCGCCCGAAACCGGGGTCGAAGACATGACCACGAGCATGGGCATCAGCTGGGGCGACCCCAACCGGGATGGCATTCCCGATATTTATGTCTCAAACATGTATTCCTCGGCCGGACGCCGAATTGCCTTCCAAAAAGACTTCAAACGAAACATCGCCAAATCAACCACCGATCACGTCAAAGCCTGGCAACATGCAGCCATGGGAAACTCTCTCTTCCAGGGCCGTGCCGATGGCTCCTTTGTCCACGCCAGCAAAGTCTCCCGCGTTTACAAAGGGCGCTGGTCTTGGGGCACAACCTTTGCCGATCTCAATCATGATGGCTGGGATGACCTTCTCGTGGCCAATGGCTTCATCACTGGAATTGGAACCCTCCCCGACCTCTGAAGTTTTTACTGGCGACAAGTTGTGTCGCATGCCCCTGTCGAGGCCTCGGATTACCAGGGAGAAGAACTCGCTTACGCCAAAGCAACCGAAGAACTCAACAGCTTGGTCGATGCCGGAACTCCGTGGAGCGGCAGCGAAAGGAACCAAGTCTTTCTCAATCTCGGAAAGCAACTTGGGAACGATAAATCAACCGAATTCGCCGACATCTCGGCCGTCGCCGGCTTCGATTTTCCTGATGACTCCCGCGGCCTCACCTCACTGGATTGGGACCTCGATGGTGACCTTGATTTCCTAACCACCAATCGCACCGCACCCCGCGTGCGCCTCTTTGAAAATCAATTTCCACTCCGTGATCGATCATCTCTTTCAGTGAAGCTGATAGGAACCAAAGTGAATCGGGACGCCATTGGCAGCAGAGTGGAATTAACCATCACCAATGACAAAAAAGAAAAAACCTTACTCCACCGCACTCTCACCGCCGGACACGGTTTCCTGAGCCAGGCCAGCAAGTGGATCCACTTTGGAATCCCGGAAAACACTCGGATCGAAACGCTCACCGTTTTTTGGGATGGCCAAACCAAAGAGAATTTCCCTGACCTCAAAGCTGGCGGCTTCTTTCAGTTGAAACAGGGAACCCAAAAACCTTCACCCTGGAATCCCCCCTTCAAACCAGCCATCCCAAGCTCCAGCGAATACGAGTTGGAACCTCTGTCCCCCACTTCGATGGCCCACCTCGAGCGCCCGCTCCCACTCCCCGATCTTCCTGTCATCGACCAATCGGGAAAAGAAACCAATCTCAGCTTCCCGCTCGATAAGCCCATTCTCCTCAATCTTTGGGCCACATGGTGCCCGGACTGCGCCGGAGAACTCACGGACTTTGCAGCACATCGCAGCGACTTCGAAAAAACAGGAGTGGAACTTGTTACGCTCTGCGTCGATATCCAGCTGGGCGATGCCGAAGGACGCGCCAAAGCATTGAAAATCCTATCGGAAAAGGGAGTCACCTCACGTCCCCTGTTTGTCACCGGGAAGACCCTCGACCTCATTCATCTCTGTCACGCCGTCCCCTTCATCCGCCCGGAACAACTCCCCGCACCCAGCTCGCTCCTGATCACCGCAGATGGACATCTCCGGACCGTCTTCCGCGGTGCTGCCGATCAGCATGAACTCATCCTCGCCCTTCAAGCCGCCACTTTGGAAAATGAACAATGGCAGGCTTTCGCCCGCCCCGCAGAAGGACCATGGGTCTACGGACCAGATGTAATCGCCTACTCCGGCGTCGCTAAAAGCATGATCGAACAAGATTGGCTCCAAGAAGCCGGAAGCTATCTCCTTGAACGAAAAGACAGCCTTAAAGATGACGGAAAACTTTACCCTGAACTTCTCATGCTCACGGGGACCCGCTTTTTGGAACAAAATCTCCGGAACCACGGCATTTGCATGCTGGAAGCAGCCGTCGAAGCGGCGCCAGAACTCGCCGCCGCCCGGAACAATCTCGCCGTCGCCCTCCTTCAAATGAACCGGGGAGCCGAAGCCGTCCCCCATTTGGAAGCCGCAATCAATGCGGACCCGGACTTCCTCAACCCAAGAATGAATCTTGCCCAGTATCACACCAATACCGGGAATCACGATATCGCCCTCAATCTGATCACCCCTGTCTTGCAGAAACAATATCATCCCAAGGCCATTCGAATCCGCGCTCAGATCGAGGTCGCGCGCCAAGATTTTCGAACCCTCCTGAAGACCTTTCAATTGATCTCTCAAAACGAACCCCAAGATCCTGGCGCCTGGATCAATTTGGGAAAACTCTACCAACAATTCGGTAACACTCGTGAAGCGCTCCATTCATTCGAGTCTGCCTCAACCTTGCTCCCTCAAAACAAGCAGCTCATCGCAGCGATCGCACAACTCCGGGAAAAGCTAAAAAATTCAAAATAGCCCCCTCTTTTTGACACCTCTTTAGCCCAAATGCACCATGTCACCCCTGTATTTCCGGAATATTGGACCTAGGTTAAGTTGTATGTCAGATTAGATGCTCTCCGTCTCACTCGTCAAACTCTCGCAACATTACAAACCGCCCACTCGATTCTACGGAATCGCATTCCCATGAAAAAACGAAACAAACTTTCACTCACCGTCGCGCTCACGATGTCCTTCCCCGTCGCGATGAAAGCGCAGGAAACGCAAATCGATTCCACCACCATCACCGCGACCGCATCGAACTCGTTCGATGCCCGCTTCACTCCTGATCATATTTTGGATGGCGAAACTCTCGAGGGCTTCCGCAATACCGGCGATGCCGGTCCTCCCGAACGACCGGCACAACACCAGGGCAATCACTGGATCACCGCCGACAATAATCTCACCGCTACTTTGACCTTCAATCTCGGAGGGGTTTACAACCTCACACGCCTCGAAGTCCTCAACAGCTCCAACACCAACTGGAATGACCGGGAGACCGATCAATTCACCATCGAAACATCCACTGACGGAGGAGACACTTGGTCCGCTCCTTCCTCCCCTGTCGAACTTCAGGATTATGTCGATGGCTTCCAGGAAGTAATCGTCGATGCCGAAGGCATCAACAGCATCCGGCTCAACTGCGAAAACCTCGACAACGATCAGGATATTGCCGATGGCACGACCGACACCGGAGTCGGCCTCAATGAAATTCGATTCTTCGCTACCCCTCCCGAGGATTCCGATGATGACGGCCTCCCTGACAGTTGGGAAATTTCTTTCTTTGGTGACCTCTCTCGCACCGGAGACTCTGACGATGATGTCGATGAAAACGACGCTCCCGCTCCCGATGGACTCACCAATGCGGAGGAGCTGGCTAATGGCACCAGCCCTATCGATCCGGACTCGGACGACGACACCCTTCTTGATGGAGCCGAAGTAAAGACCCACAATAGTAATCCTCTTGCCAAGGATACCGACGGAGATCGACTCACCGATCCGGAGGAAGTTAATATCCACGGCTCTAATCCTACCCTTGTCGATACCGACGGAGACGAACTCAATGACTTTGCCGAGGTCAACACCTTCATGACTCTTCCGAATGATGACGACACTGACGACGACACCTTGCTGGATGGAGCTGAAGTCTTGCACCTCCTCACCGATCCACTCGTTTTCACAAGCCGGGTTGGCTTGATCGACCCAACAATGATCACCGTCACGGCGGGCTCGACCCAGGAGCCCCGCTTTGATGCTCAAAATCTCGTCGATGAACTGACTCTGGAAGGTTTTAAAGATCAGGCTGACCCGGATGGCCTCCGCCCAACCCAGCACCAGGATAACCACTGGATGGCGGACGACGGCGTTTTCAACGAGACCCTTACCTTCGATCTCGGTGCCACCTACAATCTCACCCACCTCGAGATTCGGAACACCTCAAACACCAACTGGAATGACGCCGAGACCAATACCTTCACCACCGCGACCTCTACCGATGGAGGGACCACATTCTCCACACCTTCCAAGGCCATCACTCTGCAGGATTACCTTGATGGATTCCAAACGGTGCCCCTCATCGCAGCCGGTGTTACGCATGTTCAACTCGCAGTGACCAATATCGAAGGCGACGGACCGGAAGTTGAACGCCGCGTCGGACTGAACGAAGTTCGCTTCTACGAAGGTGAGGCAGGAGGAATCAAAATTCAGTCGATCGTTCGTGGACTGAACGGAGCCAATCAACCTGCCACCACCATCTCTTTCACGAGCATTCCTAATGCTACGTATAAAGTCGAAGCCAGCGTCGACCTTGAAAATTGGATTGAGATTAACGACAGCATCACATCTGAAGGTTTGTCCACCGTCTTCATCGATGACGATCCAACCATTCAAGAAGAGCTTACGGTCTTTTATCGGGTTCTCCTGAAGTAAGAATAACCATTCACATGCTCCTGAACTCCAGATCTCTTCCATGGCTCTATCTCTTGGCTCTCACCAAAGCGACGTTGGCATTCGATTCCATCGTCGTAATCAATGAGATTCAATATCACCCCGAGGGAGATGACGCGGCGCTGGAGTTCCTCGAGCTTTACAATCAAAACACGGTAAACGTCGATCTCTCTGGCTGGAGAATTTCCGGAGGTGTCGACTTCGTCTTTCCTGAAGGAACGATTCTCGACGGCCAAAGCTATCTCGTCATCGCCGCCGCACCTGCGACTCTGGAAGATGCTTCGGGTATCGACGGCGCCTACGGCCCTTGGGAGGGCGCGCTTGAAAACAAAGGCGAGACCCTTCGCCTCCGAAACGGAAATGACCGCATCATGGATGAGGTCGAATACAACGACCGCTTCCCTTGGCCTGTCGCTGCCGATGGCTCTGGGGCCAGCCTTTCCAAACTCCGCCCCGACACCACCGGCGTACTCGTCGCCAATTGGCACTTTTCCCTGGAAAACGGAGGCACCCCGGGAGCGCCCAACTTCATCGACCCCAGCTCCGTCACTCCGGGCCTTCGAATCAGTGAAGTGTCTGCAGCAGGAGCCAATTTTTCCATCGAACTGTTGCACACCGGTACCAATCCCCTCAATCTGGCCAATCACATTTTGGCGACATCCGGAAATCCCGGAAACGAATACACCTTCCCCGGACCCCTCGATATTTTGCAACCGGGAGAACGAAGAGTGATCGAATCCGCTGAACTCGGTTTCACCCCCCCAGCAACCGAGCGACTTTTCCTCTTGGGCAAAGACCGTGAGACCGTGCTCGATGGAGTGGACTTAAAAACCTCCGCTCAAGCCCGCGATTTCACGGGCCAAAGCGACGAATTTCTTCAGCCCAACTCGCTGACCCCGAACGCCGAAAACGACATCACCTATCGTGATGAGATCGTGATCAACGAAATCATGTATTCTCATCGGCCCCAGTATGCCAGCGAAGGAGTCCAACCTTCATTTGCTGAGCAAGCCATCTTCGACTTCAACAAGACATGGCGCTTTAACGACTCGGGGAACGATCTTGGCACCGGCTGGGCCGACTCCAGTCATGTGGTGGGCGGAGATTGGAAAAGCGGACCCGCGCCCATCGGACGGGAAAGTGCCGATGATATCGACCCACCCATCGCGACTGCGGCTACCGTTAATTTTTTCAGCAACTACATCTCAACTTACTACTTCGAGACTGACTTCGACATCAACGCGCAAGACCTCGCAGGGATCACTCAACTCAAGCTGACCCACATGATCGATGACGGTGCAGTCTTCTACCTCAACGGTCAGGAAATCGGTCGGGTCAATCTCCCCGAGGGAGTCATCACCTACGAAACACGGGCTCTCGAAAACATCGAAGCCGATCAACAAACGCTCATCATCAACCCCACCAATCTTCTCGCAGGCAACAACCGATTCTCGATCGAAGTTCATCAAACGGAAGGCAGCAGCAGTGACATCGTGATGGCGCTCGCCCTTTCCACCCTCGAAGAAATTCCTTCGGACGACCCTCCCCGGGATTATGAAGTAATCGAGGAGGAATGGATTGAACTCTACAATCGCTCGCAAGACTCCGTAGACCTGGGCGGATGGAAGATCGAGGACGCCGTTGATTTTGAATTCCCGCAAGGCACTCAGCTCGGAAGCGGCGAATATCTGGTTGTCGCAAAAGACGCCGCGGCTCTCGCCAGCAAATTTTCCGGCATCACCATTCTGGGAGACTTCTCGGGTTCACTCTCGAATAGCAGGGAAAATGTCCGCCTCAGTGACGCCCGGGGAAACCCGGCCGATGAAGTCTACTACCACGATGGCTCCCCTTGGCCCGGTGCCGCCGATGCCGGCGGGTCCAGCATCGAACTCCTCAACCCGGAGATCGATAACGCCAAAGCAAGCTCTTGGGCTGCCAGCTCAAACGCAGCGACCTCGGAATGGAAAAATTACTCCTACACCGCCACTGCCGCCCTTCCTCACTATCGTCCAAACATCCTTAACTTCCACGAACTCCGTCTCGGTCTGCTCGAAGGTGGCGAGGTTTTACTCGATGACGTTTCCGTTCTTGAAAACCCTACCACAGCCCCACGCGAGCTGATGCAAAATGGTGGATTCAACAATGGATCCGATTCTTGGCGACTTCTTGGCACACACCAGCACTCGAGCGTGATCGATGATGATGGAAATGCCGTCCTCAAAGTTGTCGCCACTGGTTCCATGAACTATCTCAACAACTTGCTTGAGACCTCGCTCAAAGCCGATGGCAACCTCGTCCCCGTCGTTCCGGGAACTGAGTATCGCATTTCCTTCCGGGCCAAATGGCTCAAAGGCAGCCCGCAGTTCCGCGCCGAACTTTACTACAACCAACTTGCCGAACTCTTCATTCTCGAACAGCCCGAAACCCACGGAACTCCGGGCTCACAAAATTCGACTTTTGTTACGAACCCCGGACCACAAGGTTCCCGGTTAAAACACGATCCCGCCGTTCCGGATTCCAATCAAGCGATCACCGTCAGCGCTCACCTCTCCGATCCCGATGGCATTTCCTCCGCGACCCTCCATTACTCGGTAAATGGCTCTTCCTTCCAGCAAGTCACGATGGCGGAATCCGGAATCTCAGACATCTGGACCGGACAAATCCCCGGGCAATCAACCGCTGCTCGCATCCAGTTCTACCTCGAAATGACTGATGGCGCGGCCCAGCCCGTCACTGCATTTCACCCACCGGCAGGTCCGGATTCCCGGGCCATGGTTCAGGTAAAAGACAACCGCGCGTCCACTGTCAGACAGAACATCCGCGTCATCCTCCCTTCCAGTGACTCCAATGCGATGCACAACGCTGCGGACCTCCTTTCAAATGATCGCTACCCATGCACCGTGATCGTCAATGAACAGGATATTCACTACGACTGCGGCATCCGCCTTCGTGGCAGCATGTGGAGTCGCCGAACTTCCACCAACACCGGATTCAACATCAAGTTTCCTGCGGACAACCGTTTCCGTGGAATTCATAAGACAATGACCGTGCGCAACCGCGGCCGCCAGGAAATCGTCGTTAAGCACCTCATCAACCAAGCCGGAGAACTTCACGACAACTACAACGACGCCGCGCAACTCATCTACAACACCCAAAACGGAGTTCCCGTCCGCGTCGAGATGGCTCGCTTTGGCACCGCCTACATGAAGGGCCATAAAAATGGAGGCGGCACCGTTTTTAAAATGGAAGGCATCCGCCAATTTGAAAGCACCTCAGGGAACAATCCCGAAGGCCAAAAGCTCCCCTTCCCCATCGGCTGGGTTTCGAGCTTCGACCTCGCCGATCAGGGCGACGAGAAGGAAATCTACCGCCACAACATGCGCATCAACAGCAACAATGATATCGACGACTACACCGAAATCATACGCATGTGCAAAACCTTCAGCCTAAGCGGCCAGGAAATTGAAAATGCCGCCATCGACAATCTCAACGTCGACGAATGGATGCGCCAGTTCGCCCTTCTGTCACTCTGTGGCATTAGCGATACCTACACCCAGGGAAACCCGCACAACCTCAACTTTTATGTCCGTCCACAGGACGGGAAAGTCGAACCCATGCCTTGGGACTGGGATTTCACCTTCCAACGCAGCACCAATTCATCACTCTGGGGCGGTAGGAATTTCGCCAAGCTTCCCGGCCGCTCCATCTTTCAGCGCCTCTATCATGGTCACCTTCATGACATGATCAATTCTTCCTTCGACAGCGCTTACATGCAGCCTTGGCTGACGCACTACGGCAGCAAAATGGGTGAAAACTACAGCAGTACCGCAAACTACATCACCGCACGATCAAACTACGTTCTCTCTCAACTCCCCACAGAGACTCCCTTTGCGATCAACACCAACGGGGGAAGCGATTTCGATGTCGCAGCATCCACCGTCAATCTCAGCGGCAATGGCTGGATCGATGTCCGGGAAATCATCGTCAACGGAAGCCCGGATCCCTTCCCCGTCATCTGGACCGATGCCAGCACTTGGGAAATCCAGATTCCAATTCAGCCTGGAGCCAATCCCCTCACTCTCACTGCTCTCGATTTTCAGGGAAATGCGACTGGCAGTGACACCATCAACGTGACGAACACCAGCACCACGGAGCCTGCCTCTGCGGCGAACCTTGTCATCTCCGAGCTGCACTATCATCCCACAAACGACGCGCTCGAGGAGTTCGTGGAGCTTCAGAACATCCACCCAACGGCTTCGGTCGACCTTACAGGGGTCCTCTTCACAGAAGGTATCGATTTTGAGTTTCCCTCAGGCACCATCCTGGCTCCGGGAGAACGGATTCTCGTCGTGCAAAACCTTGCTGCTTTTTCTGCAAAGTATGGCAATCAATTCACGATCGTTGGAGCCTTCGGAAACCTCACCAAGCTTTCCAACAAAGGAGAAACCATCCGACTCGAAGCACAGGGAGGAGAGTTGATCCAAGAGGTCACCTACTCTGATGAAGGTTCCTGGCCGGACGAAGCGGATGGAAAAGGACCAAGCCTAGTCTTAATCTACCCTTCTGGAAATCCCGATCATGCTCTGGCCGTAAACTGGCGTCCTAGCATCGCCCCTGGTGGAAACCCCGGCACCACTGATGCCGTCTCCTTTACCGGAATTGCTTCAACCGATTCTGACAACGACGGCTACAACGACCTCCTGGAATATGCTTTGGGAAGTGATCCCACGCAGACTTCGAGCACTCCGCAGATTTCGTTAACTCCGGGCGCCGGGAACACCATGACGATGTCAGTCAACGTTCAGGCCAACGCAGACGACATCATTGTCGCCCCACAATTCTCAAGCGACTTGAATCTGTGGACAGTCACCGGCCTTCTCACTTCTCGGGTGTCTCAAGGAAATGGCATCGATGCGCTCACCTTCCGTTTCGAGTTCGCCTCTCCAGCAACCAAGGGATTCACCCGCATCCTCGTTGAGCAGCGATAAGTAAGCGGACCACTCCCGGATTTTAATCTCTATGACAGTTCAACTCCTCTTTCGTTCTCTGATCGATTTCGTAGCAGTCGGAGTCTTAATGACTGATGCTCAAGCGACCTCCCCTTCCGGCGTCGCTCAACCGGAAAGAACGCAAATTTCGATCAAGCTTCCTAAAAAGGCTCCTGATCAATTTTCCGTCAAACTGACCCACGTGGACAGCCCGTTGACCTTGAGCCTGTGGAGCAACCGGGTGACAGGTGAAAACACCCGTTTCCTTGCCCCAAATGAATCAGGCACCCTCGAAGAGATCGCCTCCTGCCTGGAAGCCTCATACTTGGGAACAGTTGAAGAACATCCTGAATTTTCGGTGGGGGCGATTCTGACCACACACGGCTTGCTCGCGACAATCGTGCGTCCGGGAGAGTCATCCCTTACCGTAAGCCCTGATTGGAGTTCGTCCGATCAGGCTCGGCATTGGCTCTCGATCGAAGAGGCGTGGAACGAAGAAGATTGTCTTTGTGAAGGAGATGGGAGCCATTCTTCACACCTGATGGTATCGTCTTCGACAGCTGCAGAGACATCGCCTGCCACCACTCAATCGTTCCCACGCGGGACGAAAAGCACGGGCAGTGCAACTCTTTCACCCACCCGGGTAATGGAGGTGTTGGAATTTGAAGTAGGCGTGGAAATTGGCTCGCGAGCCTTCGAAAGCAACTATGGCGGGAACCTGGCTTCCGCTCAGGCAGCCGCGGCATCGATCGCCTCCAATATGGATGCACGCTACTTGCGCGGAGCCGGAATCAAGCACGTGCTTGGAACAGTCATCATTCGAACCGATGCGGCCACCGACCCACTCCGTAATTCGGTCACCGCAACCGGCGCAGCAGCCAATGCCAGCAGCAGCCTCAGCGCGTTTCGCAATTATTGGAACAACAATGCGGGAGAGGTTGGCAACACCCATGACCTTGCCGTTTACCACGTCAAATCGAACCCTTCAGGTTTGGCTTACGTCAACAGCGTCGGCTCGAGCAGCCGATACGCAACCAGCGGGAGCAATGGACCCACGAGTTGGGCTGACGGAACACTCGTTCATGAGTTTGGACACTCATGGAATTTGCGCCATACCGCTGACGCCCCGATTACTGAGTTCAATTTTACAGGTGGCGCCGTGCCACCGGGCTCCTTCTACGAATCAAAGCCCAGAACCAACGGAAATGCCGCAGGCGGCTCACATGTTTTTGTCTCCGTGATGCATGGCAGTGGAAACAACAATATTGGACGCCTGGCAACTGATGAGGCCAACACCGTTTATTCGGTCAAACAGAGTAAACGCTCGTTTGGTCGCTTGGTGACAAACCCGGGACAAATCCCACCATTTGGCCATCGGGACTCTGCCTTCGCCACAGTGGGAAGCAGCGTCATGATCGATGTCATTGCGAACGACTACGATGCCAATAACGATGTCTTGAATGCCGTCCTGAGAGATACCGTCAGCTTTCAGGGAGGAACAGTTTCGCTTTCAGCTGGCACCGGGCCGGGCGGGAGAAACGAGCTCCTTTACACCCCTCCGACCAATCCTTCCGGAGAGGTCGACTTCTTCCACTACACCGTGTGCGACCCGAATGGGGGAACGGATTTTGGCACCGTGTATGTCACGATCGGAGAAGACCTGTTGTTTACCGAGAGCTTTATTTACCCCGCTGGAACCCTGGACGGGCAGAGCCACTCTGGAAATCCCTGGAGTGATCGCGTCAATGGTGGCTCCACCATGATAGTCACAAGCTCCAAACTCCTCGAAAATCCGGGTTCGCCTCTCTTGAGTGCGGGAGGAACGATCACGCAAACAGCAAGCGATCGTTTCGCATTGGCTCTCCCGGCCAGAGCATCAGGAGGAGCGAACGGCTCGGTGCGCTACATCAGCTTCATTCAGAAACTCGCGTTTGCTGATGCGGGCCGCTCTCAGATCGTCGAATTCTGGAACGGTGACCCGGTCGGAAGCAATACTGCGTTCTCATTTGGAACAGACACAAATGGAGACGCTCCGGATTACGGTCTCCTCATCGACAAGGATGGAGCGGGAATTCCTTTGCCACTCGGAAGCCCGGATACAGAGGCCCACTTGATTGTTCTGAAGGTGGAGTATGGCTCGGGGGATGCCGATAAAATCAGTGTCTTTGTTGACCCGGGGATGAGTGAGCCCAACTCCCCGGACGCCTCGGCTAACTCCACCAATCTCGCCTTCACCCGAATTGGCTTTGGCTCTTTCCAGGGCGGCGGCCAGGAGATTGATGAATTTCGGATCGGAACGACCTATGAAAGCGTGGTTCCACAGGAGATCTCCGCGTTGTTCTTTGAAGAGACCTTTGCCTATCCAAATGGGGATCTTGCAGGGAAGGTAAACGATGGAAATGAATGGACCGATGTCACAGGTGGAGGATCGACCCTGGTCTCGGAAGAATGGGCGATTCAGGCAGCGAGCCATCGCGTTGCGCTGAGCCTTGCCACCGAAGCGGCAGGTGGAGCAAACAACACGGTGCGCTACATCAGCTTCATCCAGAAGTTTGCTTCCTCAGATGTCAATAGGACGAAGATCATGGAGTTTTGGAATGGCGACCCGATCGGAAGCAATACCGCGTTCTCATTCGGGACCGATACCAATGGCGCCGCGCCGGACTACGGACTCTTCATCGACAAGGATGGTGACAACATTCCCCTCGACCTCGGCACGGCCGATGCCGAAGCGCATCTGATTGTCTTCAAGCTGGAATACGGACCGGATGGTGGAGATGCCATCAGTGTGTATCTGGATCCCGAGTCGAATGAACCGGATAGTCCTGATGCGATTGCCTTTTATCCGGACCTGAGCTTTGACCGTCTGGGATTTGGCGCATTTCAGGGGGGCGGTCAGGAAATTGACGACATCCGGATTGGGGCAACCTTCCGTGATGTGGTGCCAATGATCGACCCGGATAGCGACAACGACGGCCTTCCGGATGACTTTGAACGAATGCACTACCACCCTACGGACCTTACCGTAACCGATGGCAGTGACGACCTTGACGGTGACGGCATGACGGATGCCGCTGAGTTTCTTGCCGGAACCGATCCCACGAATCCTCGCTCACTTCTCCAGGTGTCTGAATTTCGCCCCATCTCCGAATCGGAGATATTGATCAAATGGACCTCCGTAGCAGGCATCAATTATTCCATCTGGGCGAGTGAAGATCTGGCTCCCGGATCATGGACCCCGATCATCCCCTCACGAACAGCAAACGGCCCGGTGATGATTGTGACCGTGCCTTATACCAACTCCAAAGAGTTCTTTCAGGTAAGAGTCAATCCTTAGCTCCAATGCCGGGTAAGACGTCCCCTCAGCCCTAGGGTGAGGAAACTTTAACCCGATAGTAGTGCCTCGTATCAGCGGCTGGAGCGACCACCTCAAACACCAGGGGGCCTCCGGTTCCGTTAACGATGTTTCCGGTGTCGATCCATTGGGCGGGAGTGAGCCCGGCGCTGGACTGTATTTGGTAAAGCTGCCCGGGGTCGGAGGTGGGCACTCTGAAGCGAAACGTTCCCTCGTTAAATGAAGTGGAGTCGATAAGTGGAACGGCTACGGTCGGTTTCTCTACCGCTTCTGCGGTGGAAACTTCATCCAGATTGAAAATCATGGAAGTTTCCGACAATGGGCTGAATGCAAACGACGTGAACGGCAGGTCCGTCGTAAACCCAATGAAACCATCCCCGTCTGTGGGTGTGAGAATCTCATCGAGATTGACCGACTCCCCTGTCGGAGTCGTTCCGTTAAACATGATGATGGTGAGCCCTTCTCCCACATCCACACTGGCAAAATCAGCCGCAAAGGCAGCTTGTGGGGCTGCAAAACGAAACTCGAGTGTCGACGTCCAGTCTGTGCCGGAGATATCAATTCCAAGATCGAGCGGAATATCGGTGCTGCTGTCGAAAGCGTAGTCAAAAAATGTGTCGTCCACTTCCCCTCTCGTCTCGTAGTATACACTGAAATTACCGAAAATATCAAAGGTATCCTTCCCGACCGGAATGTCGGTATCTTCCGTGTCGGTGCCATCAAAGGATTGGGTCAATATTGGCGCCGTTGTGACTTCCCCTACAGCCGCCGTCCAGGCGATCCGTGTGTCATAGAGTTTCAGCTCGGCATGACTGAAAGTCGTCGTCATCAGCAAGCCCGCTAGGGAAAGAGTGAGGGTGGGCGGTTTCATTGGTTGAAAAGTGATCTTTTTTGACGGCATCCACCGCTCGGGCAGAATGAAGCTGGCTCCCATTGGCTCAATCCTTCTGAGCAAATCGCTCAATTGGAACTCGGTTCGTTCGGTTCGATTTCGTGAAAATTTCATCTTCTCGCCGTGGTGATGATCGGAATGCTCCTGCCCGAAATGTTTCCTAACTCCCTATTTGAGACCGGCATACACCAGATACATCTCCCACAGCCGCCAGCCGCCGAAGACCCAGGTCAGGCCACCCAAGGCCAAAAACGGCCCGAATGGCAGCATTCGACCGAAGCCAATCCGCCCCAAAAATGCGGCCATCAACGTATAAATACACGATGCGAAAAGGGAAAAAAGAACCGCTTGCCACCCCAAAAATGCCCCGATCATCCCCAACAACGGAGGATCTCCCCCACCCATCACCTCTCGCGGAATCACCACCAAATCCGCTTTTCCCTCCAGAGTATCAATCTCCGCAATCAGATGCTCCTTATCATCGAGCACGATCCGGTCGGTGAGAATCACGACCCGCTTGGCCTGCGCCTTCTTGCCATTTAAAAGGATTTCCTGACCATCGATTTCGATCCGGTCCTTCTTACGATGGAACACATCGCTCCAATCGATTTCCTCCTCCCCCACCACAAAACGCAGCTCCTCCTCATCATTCGTTGGCTCACGCAGCTTCCAGCTCTCGGCCTCGTCCTCAAATTTCATCCGGCGTTCTCCCAGGAAAAACTTCCCGATCAAGACGACCAGTCCCAGCCCGACCCAGCCCACCAGCATCCCCAACAGGGACTGTCCCCCTCCTGCCCAACTCGGTATCGCAGGCACCGGAGATCCAAGAAACACCAGCGCCGGAGCCACCACCGCGCCAATCAGCCCGATCGCCATTCCCGCAAAGACCATATTAACCGGAATGATCATATGCTCTGCATCGATGAACGAGATCACTACCAGCAACACGCACAGCGCCATCACAAAGAAGGCCGCTGGATACGGAACCGGCATCAACATCCACGCCGCGACAAACAGGCCCGCCGTAAGGGCTTCTACGAAGAAATAACGAAAGGCGATCGGAGCGCTACATTCCGCACACTTTCCCCGCTGCAGCAACCAGGTCAACATCGGCAGGTTTCGATACCACGGGATATCCTTCTTACAATGCGGGCAAAACGATCGTTTTGGTTCAGAGACCTTCATCCCCAGCGGCACCCGGTAGATCACCACATTGAGAAACGAACCGATGACCGCGCCAAACAAAAATGCCAGCACGGGCCAAATGGGGAGACCAGAGTATTCATCCATGTCACATCATCTTATCCGACTAAACCCTTTAGTAAAATAAGATTTTAAGATCCTTTAACCTTCTCGCGAGAAGGCCATTGGAATCCACCCCCCAACCAATCCCCTTTCTTTAGTTCCCCGTGAAATAATTGGGCGGCACGTGAACGACTGTGGTCGCCTGGATGTTGTGCCCGCCTCCACTGAAGAACGAACCGATCAAATAGCCGCCGTTCGAAACACTGAGGTTTCCCTCGGGCGTGAAAACCGCCCCGAACCAGTTACATGAGGATCCTAGCGAAAAATCGCTGGTAGACTCCCAATAAACCCTCGCCGCAAGGAAGGGATCGACCGAAGCGTCGGTCATCGACACATAATTCGTTCCATTGGTCGAAACGAGGACGTTCAGGTCCCTACCGATGTCGATATCCCCCTCGACAAAGATCCGGATATCGTGAGTTCCGGAAAGGTCCAGACGGAGCGTCATGTTTCCCCCCAATGAAAAGCTATCGAAGTAGTAATTCCCATGCCCTGTCGATCCGGCATTGAGAGTCAATTGGCTGTTTGATGCGTTATTCACCGTCGAAAGATGGCCATGACCGCCAGGCGCCAGAGCCACCGATTGATTTTTTTTCACATTCACACTGGAACCGCCGGCCGTAAACTCGGTGGCAGCCGGGAGATCCAGATTCTCAAGGTTTGTGAGGTCGGGGCACACCGGCGCTTTCACATAGGTGGGAGAATTCGGAACCACCGCCCCGGTGATCGAGCCGTTACTGATGGTGCCACCGGCATAGGCGTTCCCATAGATTGTTCCACTGCCCATCACAATCGACCCTCCGGCGTAAACATTCCCGTAAATCTTGGTGGAACCGCTGAGATAGATATCACCGGTGGCCCGAACTTCGACTGGCTCGGCGGCCGTGCCAATGGACGCACTGCCGGAGAGAGATACGTTTCCATTACAGGCATGGACATGGCCTGCAACTTGGGATTTTCCCTGCAAAAAAATGGAGCTTTGGGAAAAAAGCCAGCCTCCGAACACCGTACTCTGCGCACTTCCAAGCGTGATGGTCCCGTTCGCATGAATATCGCCGGTTACGTGCCCGGTCTTGATGTCCACAAAACCCGACCCAAAGATGTCTCCAGTGACAGTTCCTTGGCCGGTGAATTCAATATTCCGAGCCAGGACGTTTCCTTCCACATCTCCTTTGATGTCAACATCCGCGCCCGAGATCGCGACATCACCCCGGATGATGGTATTATTCCCGAGAGAAATCCCGACCTCACCGAAAATCGCAAATTGGTCCATGTTCTGCGCTTCAACCTCAGGGTCGACTCCGCACAGACTTAAAGGCATCGGGACGCGGGCCCGCGCTTCCTTCGGAGTGTCCTCATCCACAATGGATGTCGCCCAGAAGGTGTTGACGAGACGAACAACTTCCACTTTTTCCCCTCCATCGAGTCTCAAAGTGCGCTCCCGTCCGTGCCTCCAACCATCCTCGCAGTAAATGGTCTGGGCATAACGCAATCCTGATTCGGCCAGATAATAGGCCCGGGCGTTGGAGTTCGCACTGAGGTAGCTCTGCTCCGAACTCCGCGTTAAAGAGATGATTGATACCCCGATAACACCCATGATCAACATGACTGCGATCATGCTGACCAGAACCCCTCCCTTTCGGATGGATCGGAGGCTACGGATTGAGGGAGAACGTTCAGCAGTCATAAAATAAGTTTATCGATTGGAAATCTTAAGGAAAAAACAGCCACATAACACCACCAAATGACTGTGAATCAACCGCCTTCCGGATTGAGCAGAGGCGGATTTCAATGGCGATTCGTTACAAATCATATCGGGGATGAATGATCATGGTGTGTGCGAGGCTGTCACTTTTGCGCGTTTTTAGGGTGATCGTGATGGAACCGGCTGTCGAGGACACCGTGAAGAGGCTGACGTTATCCAGCAAAACCGCACCCTGATACTCCGTTGTGGAAAATTCGAGATCGGATCCGGAGGTGCCATCCCACGTGACGGACCCCAATTCGCCCAGGCGATCGGGATGACGGGACACCCAATGGATCGTTCGACCGTTGGGGACCTCCACGGTGCCAACTCCTGCAAAAGTCAGCTCCTTGACCAGTCGATTCATCGCAATCTGAATTTTCTGCGAGTCCACCGCAGCATTCTTACTGTCAACGTATACCTTGGTGGAAGTTTCCAGCAACAGGGCGGCAAATACCAACACAATCCCGGACAGGATCATTGTGGCCACCATCTCGATGAGGGTGAAGCCGGCTCGATTCCGGCAATGGATTTTCATGACATTAAGGTTAGGGAATAGGGAAGAAATAGGCAGTGAGACGCTCCCCTTGGCTGTTGCCCAAGGTGACCCGCAAGCAATTATGGGTCCCTGAAGGAGGGGTGAATTCGTGCCCACCGGGGTTGAAATCGACCCAATCGTTGGAAATTAGAGTATAAGGCGGAGGTGGATCCGCTTCGGCGGCCTCCGCGAGCGCAACGGATAAGGCCGGAAGATCGGTCGGGTCGGTCGTGCGATAATAATGCCAAATTGCATCCATTTCCGTCCGCAGACTATGGGCTTCCGGCAATCTCATCTTGGCGCGCCTGCTCCCCTCAAGACCGGAACCGATCAGCGGGAGCATCAAAGCCATCAGGACTGCGGATAACGTGAGCGTGGCAATCACCTCAATCAGAGTGAATCCGTATCGGCGGTGAAAGTGCGCTGGCTGGGTCATGTGAAATGTCGATTTCATTCGATCAATCCGGTTTCGGCTTGAATGGTGATAATTTGAGTGAGCCCTCCGCCGGTCAGGATGATCGTCTGGTCCGTGGTCCGGAGAGTGCCGAAATCGGTCAACGGCCTCCCCCAGGAATCAAAACGAATGACAGTCCCGGAAGTCGTCGTAACACCCTCCGAAAGAACGCCTTCAGTTGAATCGGTTCCGGGAATCGTTCCGGGAGTAAAACCACGGCCGGTAACCACCATGGGACCGATCTCGTAGGTTGTCGTGTCAGTGAAAATCACGCGCCATTGATAGGTATCGGACTGCGCCCGGAGTTGGGCGTAGCGCAAATGGGAGCTCAGTCGATCCGCCTCTTTTGTCAAATTGACCGTCGATCCGGGCAAAATGCTCATCACGATCGCTGCCAGAATCCCCATGAGAATGAGAACAGTCAGGATTTCAAACAAGGTAAAGCCTCTGTGGCGTTGGGCCGCAGGTGATTTCAAATAAGTCATTTTACGGGATCCGTTCTGGGCGAAAAACTAAAAAGGCCGAGTTCACAGCAGTGAACTCGGCCAATATTAGATTAGATTACCTAATCAGGGAAGGTCCTTATTTAGACCAACTTCCTGGTGAGGTAGCAGTCGATGCCGTGCGGGTCAAAGCCACACCGGTATCGCTCTGAAAGCTGATGGTAGCTCCAGATGCAGTTGCAGCAACCGTGTAGGAGTAATCGCTTCCAAGGGTCGTGTCCATTGCTGCGAAGGTCGTAGCATCGTCAGTCCAACCACCGGTAGCCAGTGATTCGTCGCCCCAAGTGAGAGCCTCACGGCCATTCAGCTCGGAAACAGCAGCATCGATGGCCCGTGCTTTGGCAGCAGTGGACATGTCAACATACTTAGGCACTGCGACAGCAGCGAGGATGCCGAGGAGAACGAGAACGGCGATGACCTCAATCAAGGTGAATCCATTCTTCTTCTTCTTGGCCTGGCTTGTTACTTTGGTGTTAGTTTTCATTTTGGGTGTTTTTGGTTTTTGGTTTTTTTTTCTGTTGCCTGAATCGGACGAGACATTGCTGCCGACTCCTTGGAGATTTTTCTTTTTAACTCAGCTTTTACTTTTTGGTTTGGCTTATTGTTTTGGGGCTCTGATTCCCGACTGCGCTTGATATTTAATTTAAAATACCTGTAACGTCAACATCGTTTTGAACTTTTTTTCAAAAAAATTGAACATGTTGTTACCGAAGGGGTCTGATGCTTCTCAAAAAAGTCGCTTTTACTACGCCGCTGTAGGTCTGCGGGCTACTCGTGGTGATAGGCTCTTACACATTCCACATCCCGATTTCTTCGGACGTTGGTGAGACCAAGGTTCAAATTCCTCATTGAGCCTTCCCCCGGGGACTCGCCCAGCATGCACTTTCCTCCCCTGCTCACTCGGGTTTGCAAGCACCCCACTCTTCGATTGGTTTTGAGCTGACCACTTTCCCATGAAAGGAGAATCAATCCAAACGCCCCGACTCTTCTTGGTTCGCTCAAACACTTTAGCTGCCGTGGTGGTGGCGGCTCACACATATTGCCCTTCGATCACCTCGGGCTTGGCGAGGAACCGATCTGAAATCTAATTGGCCCCGCTTGACGAATCGTGCCGAACACTAGGCCGAACTCCCTCCCCGCTCGCTCTCATTCAGATGAACCCGGTTTGTTAATTATATTGAGCTGATCACTTTCCCGCAAAAGGAAGGTCGCTTCAATGGCCTTCCTTTTCCAGGTTCGCCGAAACATGAACGCTACCGTAGTGGTAACACTACCTAAAACCCTGACTCATCATCTTCGCTTTCCATCTTCTCGGGCTTGGCAACAGCCAAGCCGGGAACCGAAAAGGAAAAATTCGTGGCCTTGAGGTAGTCCTGCAGCATGGTTGGCCGATTGGCCTCACCCAAGGCGACTTCTTCAGTAATGAGGCCCTGACGGACTTTAGCTGCGAGAGAAAGCTCAAGTGGACACATGCCAACGTTGATCCCGCCAGTCAATGAGTTGTAAAGTTGGTGGGAATTCCCTTCCCGGATCATCGTCCTTACAGCCGGAGTCGCGAGCAAGATTTCGCGAGCGGCGACCCGTCCCGTCCCGGAGGCAAGTGGCAGAAGCACTTGGGTCACGATGCCCTGGAGGACCGAGGCAAGCTGAGCGCGCACCAAGGCTTGTTGCGAAGCGGGGAAGACGTCAATGATGCGATCGACCGTCTGTGAAGTGTCACTGGTGTGCAAGGTGGAGAAGACGAGGTGTCCCGTCTCACTGGCTGTCAGGGCAAGATGGATGGTCTCCAGGTCACGCATCTCACCCACTAGGATGACGTCCGGGTCATCACGGAGGGCGGACTTTAGCGCTGGACCAAAACCGTGCGTGTGCATGCCCAGTTCGCGCTGGGTAATGCAGGATTCCTTTTCTTCATAAGTATACTCGATGGGATCCTCCACCGTCAGGATATGCTTCGGGCTGCGTTGGTTGATCAGGTCGATCAGGCAAGCCATCGTCGTTGATTTACCAGTTCCCGTTGCTCCTGTAAAAAGAACCAGACCGCGTGGGACCTTGGAAAAGCGGTAGATCGATTCCTCCATGGTGAGCTGCTCAGGCGTTGGGATGACGCTGGAAATGATGCGGAAGACCGCGGCGAGGCCCCGTTGCTGTCGATGGATATTGACGCGGAAACGGGTGCGCCCACTGGGAAGGTCGAGGGAGTGGCTGATATCGATCTCGAGTTTATCTTCGAGCGCATCCATCTGTTTTTCATTCAGCATGCTGAAGATCACCTCCTCACACTCCGCGGGACTGAGAGGTTCATATTCTTTATTCAGGGCCCGAAGCGCTCCATCAACTCGAAATGCCGGGCTTCGCTCAGGGGCCAGGTGCACGTCGGAGACTCGTCGCTGGACAGCCAGTTCCATTAATTCAGGTAAATTCAAGGTATCGGGAGGGGGTGTTTACTATTTTTTAGTAGCCATCTGGGTCATGTCCCACATGGGCAAATAGATGGCCAAAGCGAAGAAACCGACAACGGCAGTCAGGGAAACAATCAGAATGGGGCCGATCGCATCCGTCATCTTCTTGATGGTGTAGCTGATTTCCTGGTCGTAATGCTCGGAAACATGTCGAAGCATCTCGTCGAGACGACCGGATTCCTCACCGATCCTGACCATATTAACCAGCATGGGGGGAAAGTATCCGCATGAGCCAAGCGGACCGGAAATACCGTGGCCTTCTTCCATCAGCTCAGTGATTTCCTCGAATTCAGCAGCAATGGCGGCATTGCCGACGGTCGCTTCAAGGATTCTCAGGGATTCAAGAACAAGGACGCCGCTCGACTGAAGGAGGGAGAAAATGCTGGCAAAACGGGACATCGACGCCTTGATCACGACAGGCCCGATCAGCGGAATTTTTAGCAAAAAGCGATCACGGGCTAAAATGCCCTGCTCCGTCTTGTTAAAGTAGCGATGATACGACACCCCACCGATGATCACGGCTAAAAGCATAAAAATCCCGTAGCTCATGAGCATATCGCTCATCCACATGCAGAGACGTGTTGGCGCAGGCAGCTCAAGGGAGGCTCCAGCGAAGAAGGCCGCAAATCGAGGGATGACGAAGCCCACCATGACAAGGAAAGCCCCTCCGAGAACGACAACAACGATCTGCGGGTAGCGCATTGCGGATTTGATCTCCCCTTCCACCTTGGCCTCGTGCTCAATCAGGTAGAGCAATCTGTCAAGAACCTCTGGAAGCGTTCCGGCCGTCTCCCCTGCTTCGACCATGCTACTAAAGAGGGTCGAAAAAACATCGTCGTGCTTCGCTGCAGCAGCAGAAAGGCTCATCCCGCCTTCAATGTCATCCTTGATGATGCCCGCGAGTCGACGAAGGCGCGGTTGTTCTGTCTGCTCTTTTAGGATTCCAAAAGCCTGCGTCATCGGGATGCCGACCCGAATCATGGTGACAAGTTGTTTCGTAAAGACGATCAGCTCTGTTGGAGGGACCTTGGCATAGTGAGTCTTCCAGCGGGCTAAAATGCCGCCTTCGGCATTGTCTCCGGCAGCTTTGAGATCGATCGGGATGAGATCCGATTCGGCAAGACGGGTCAACGCATCCTCAAATGTCTCGGCGGTGAGCGTTCCAATTTTTATTTTTCCCGCCGTATCAGATGCTTTGTAACTAAATTCAGCCATGGTGACTACCTCTTTCAGCGTATAATCACCTGAACCCGAAGGAAAAGCTATCTGAATTATTAATTTTTATAAAACAACCTTCGCGGCGGCTTCTTCAAGGGTCGTAAGCCCCATCTGGGCCTTGATCGCGGCGTCATCACGCATGGTCGTAAAATTCCCTTCCGCCCGGGCTGCTGCAAGGAGTTCGCCTTCGGTGGCGCTTGCAGTGATCAGCTCTTGAATCTTTTCCCCAATGACCAGCACCTCATACACCCCGACACGGCCACGATAGCCCGTATCGCGACAACGGGAGCAACCTTTTGCTTTCAGAAACTTGGATTCGGGATCGGGGCTCAGTCCCCAGAAGTTCATGACTTCGGGAGGAGGCGTCCAAGGCTCGGCGCAGACGTCGCAGACGCGGCGTAAGAGACGTTGCCCGATGACGCAGGCAATTGTTGAAGAGATCAGGAAGGGCTCGATGCCCATATCAACGAGACGGGCAACAGTGCCAATCGCCGTATTGGTGTGGATGGTGCTCAGCACGAGGTGGCCGGTCAAAGCAGCCTGGATCCCGATGAGGGCGGTCTCACCATCCCGGATCTCTCCGATCATGGCAATATCCGGGTCCTGACGCAGAATGGCTTTGAGACTGCTGGCAAAGGACATTCCGGCCCGAATGTTGAGCTCGACCTGGCGGATGCGGGGAATCTGGTATTCGACAGGGTCCTCCACCGTGATGATATTCACCTCCGGGCGATTGAGCATCCCGAGGACGGAATAAAGCGTTGTCGTTTTTCCGCTCCCGGTCGGGCCTGTATTGAGGATCATGCCGTGCGGCCGATGGATTGTCTCCTCAATCTTGCTGATGTCGCTCTCGCGCATGCCGAGCTGATCGAGCTTAAACACGAGCGAGTTCATGTCGAGAAGACGCATAACGACGTTCTCGCCGTGGACGGTGGGCATCGCTGAAACCCGGACATTGATTTCCCGACCGCTGACTCTGGCACTGAATCTTCCATCCTGCGGGACGCGCGTCACCGAGATATCCATCCGTCCAAGAATCTTCAAGCGGGAGACGATTGAATTCAGCAGCGACTTGGGAATCGACGGGAGGTCCTTTAGATTTCCATCGACCCGGAGCCGGACTTGGACATGAGTCTTCTCCGGGCAGACGTGTACGTCACTCGCCCCTTCTCGAACAGCACGCGTAATGATCCAATCGACAGTATGCACGGCGGTTGCGCCCTCCGCCATGTCCTTCAAGGCCTTTACTTGTGACGCTTCGCCTTCTTCGCTTTCCTCCTCGTCGTCCTTCTTCGAACCGTAATAAACCTCCTCAACATCTTCCAGTTGCGAGCCGACCCCGGAAGCAAGACCGTAGAGGCTGTTCATGAGCTCGTTGAACTCGGTCTCGGTGCAAATAACGGGCTCCAGCTCCATCTTGATCTGGCGCTGCACCGTATCCATCTCCAGCACCTCGGTGGGATAGGGCATCGCGACGTGGAGCAAGCTTCCCTCGCGCCGCAGCGGAATCATGCGATGCTTACCGGCCATGGACGCGGGTATGATCTCCGTGAGTTCCGGAAACAGAGGATAACGCTCTGGTTCGTATTTTGGAATATGCAAGCGATTGCTAAGAACACTGACCATGTCAGTGTCCGCAACCATTCCTTCGCGAAGGATATACTCTTCTACCTTGAGACCCGGAGGTCTGGTGGTACTTTCCACCTTTTCAAACTGCTCCTCGGTGAGGTAACCCTCCTCAAGAAGCATTTTTTCGAGCCTAATATTCATCGTTGGGAACCTCCGCTTACTTGCCTTCGAGCCTCATTGGCTTCGCGCCCCGGGGAAGAATGTGAGGGGTGATGAAAATCAAGGTGTCGCTGAAAGAGTTCCGATCCGAGCTATTGCGGAACATCCCGCCCAAGCCTGGAAGATTCTTGAGGATGGGAATCCCCTCTTCCTGACGGCTTGTGCTTTCAGAGGAAAGTCCGCCGATCACGGTCGTTTGACCGGTGGCCAGATAGAGGGACGTAATAGCTGAACGCGTGAGGATCGGAGTTTGAACATTTCCATCAACTACGATCGACCGGGTGTCATCGAATTCGTCCTTGGTGGTGTTGATATCAAGCTTGACCCAACTCGTGTCAATGACGTGTGGAGTGACCTCCAGCCGCAATGCGGCCTTTTTAAATTCGACCTGGGCGACGGCGGCAACACCACTTCCTGCAGAGGAAGAGAATGGTCTTTCCTCACCGCTTTCAATGGTCGCCGTCAACTGATCAAGTGTTGTAATCGAGGGTCGGGAGACGATGTTGAGTCGACCGTCTTTTTGAAGAGCGGAAAGTTGGGCTTGGAGGAGTTGAGTTCCCCGGATGCGACTTGCCCCGTAGAGGAAACCACTCCCATCGGGAGAAAACCCGGCAGGAAAGTTGGAATTGAAACCGTTCCCGTTGGGCGTGATGCCTGTGGTAATTTCTCCGTTGCTGGATACATCGAAGACTCCCCACTGGACGCCGAGCTGACGGGCGACTTCGTTGCTCGCTTGCACAATGCTGGCTTCGATCAGAATTTGATAAGCCGGTTGGTCCAACCCCTGAATCAGCCTGCGCGCTTGGGCGATATCGGAAGGGACACCATGGATGATCACTTGGCCGGTGTCTTTGGCCGCTTTGATCGTAAAGCGAGGAGCTTCATCTTCATCAACGCCCGGCTCGGCCGATGGATTCTGGTCTGCGACGACGGCAAGCATCGTTGCACTGACCGATGCAGCCAGATTATCGATATCCGCATAGTGGATACGGATCATTTCGACAACCATCGGCTCGGAACGCTTCCTCTTCTCAGCCACTTGAAGCTGCTCGTGCAGCGCTTGCTCCATCGCAATTTTACCTTGGATATCTTGAACCGAGAAGAGACTAAGGAGATCGTCTTTGAAATTATAGTGGATTCCACGCGCTTCGGTAATGGCCAAAAAGAGGTGATCCCATCGGGTCTCGTGCCGCAGGCTCACATGAACCGGGCCCTTGACGTTATTGCTAATGATCACATTCAAATCAGCGGCGTCAGCGAGGGTGCGCAAAAGGACTCCAACATCCATCTCACGGCTGAGTTCCATATTCTTAATCGAAATCTGGGGAAGCGGATCCGGCTGTGATGATTCGTGAATGGCTATTGCTTCTCCGTGAAAATCACGCATCGAGGAAAAGTCCGGGGCAGGCGGCGCAGTCATGACCGAGTCCGCAGCTGCTTGCTTCCATGCCCTGTAGGTAGGATCATCACCTGCTGCATCCGTCGATTCGTCCAACGGGAAGCTGCAGCCACCGATCATGATACTGGCCCCAAGCACCATGCACAGCTTACAAACAAGTTTGTGAGGCGCGTAGCGATTAAATTGCTGATCAGGAATATTTGTCCTTGGTTGTTTCATTGCGTTTCTCCTTTGCTCTGCTGTTTCCCGGTAAGTTGCGGTTTCTCAAGTGGCACATTGACCGGGTCTGTTGCTCCACGGCGAAGCAGTTCAATATGGTCAGAGTGAATTTGAGACACCTGAAATTCTCCCCCTTCGATCATTTCGCCAGCCCGGTAGTCTTGGCCGTCAATAATCGCGATCACCTTGCCTCCTATATTGAGGTAACCAACGTACTCGGGGAGGGGCACGACAAACTCAGCGAGGGGCGCTGAAAGGTCTTTCTGCTCTTCCAGTACGAGTGGCCGATCACGAAGTGGATTCCGGACCCATTCTGTCGTGGCGGCCGCCAGAACACGCTTTTCACGATTCGTTGACTCCCCCTCTTTGAGATTTTGCTGCACCTTGGCAACCAAGGCGGGAAAATCGATAGGCGTCCGCGTGGACGCAGCCGCTGGCGGACTCAACAAGGCGGGTGCATAGACAATCACTGCGCCAATTGCAGAGACTCCCACGAGGCCGAGTAGTATTTTTTCCCGGAGTATCATTGGATGGCTAGCCAGATTGAAAGGTTCATCTCGTGCCCCATATCGGTCACGTCGATTGCCAGGGACTCGATGGAATCAACGGATGTCATCTCATTGAGTCGATTGAGAAGCTTGTTGAACTTGGGAAACTCCCCACGCATGCGCGCATCGACCCTCAACATTTCACGACCACCCTGGAGAGATCGGACCTGAGGCGTCACCGAGACGAGATCGACATTGGACTCACGCGCCAATGTTTCAAATACGTCCGGCAACTCGGCCAGATCCTCGACCTTGAGCGGCTGAAGTTCGTTGACAGAAATTCCCTCGGGGAACGGTTCCTGCTTGCGCCGCTGCAGGGGAACGTAAATTGGAATAAAGGCTTTTTGGTCCTTAATGTCAGCTTGCAGCTCTACGATGGAGGCCCGTGTCCTGGCGATACCTTGGGTGGTGGGGAGCACACCAAACGAAACAATCCCCAGCAATCCCATTGTCAGGATCGCTGGAAGTGCCAGCTTCCCTCCGGTTGATGTCCTTACGTATCGTCCCATTGTCTTTATTTCTTTGTGATGACCTCGATCTCCGCAATGGTTTCCACGTTCAAGGTAAAGATGAGATGCAGCTCGCCCGAACTTTGAACGACTTCTGTCGAGGCAACCTCGACCTTATTAAACAGATGCGACTGGTCCAAGCGTGCAATATAGATGGTAAGAGATGTCTCCAGCGAAGTGCGCACTCCCGTGACAACTCCTTTCAAAAGCAGAGTCCCCTTCCGATCCGCTACCGTTTTATCGGAACCACTCTTGGCACTCTTTGCTGAGGAATCCAAAAACGTGATGGTGCTGCCCATCGCCGCGGAAATATGCAGCAGCGATATATTCTCAGGGGTAAGTCTTGTGATTTCCGAAAGCAACGCAAGCCCCTCGTATCGGTTGGTCGCCGCCCTCCGCTGCTCTTCGAGCAATCGCACCTCCTCGTTGGCTTCCGTAATGATGGCCTCGGTCAGTCGGGGTCCTAAGTCATTGAGACTCTCCTCAAGCTCCTCCCGATCGGCTACCAAACCGCGCAACTCCAAACGTTGAGTGTTATAAAATAAAGCGGCCAACAATGCCAGCAATATCAGGAGCACGGAAGCCACCATTGCGAGCTTATTTTGCCTGCCCTCGTTCTGACGATCCTTATAGGTATGGGCGAGATTGATTCCAATCTGACTTCCCTCGAGCGCCAAACCGAAAGCCGGGCCAAAGGCAATCCGATCTACTTTATCACCCGGAAGGGAGGACTTCGCTTGCAACTCCGGCGTGTCAAAAGGATCGAGCGCAACCACCTTGGGCAAGAGTTTCTCGGAGATAAAATCAAACAACTTCCCTCTCGCCCCAATCTCTCCACCAAGGAAAATCGTCTCCATTGGCTCAGTGTCGAAATTACTTTGGTAATACTCGATCGTTCGCTCGATTTGCCGGACAGTGCGCTCCAGAACCGGACGAAGCAAAGTGAAAGCCTTCTCATGCTCTCCGCGCTCATCCGGGGTAAACGGCGCCTCGTCACGACCGAGATTAAGAATAATGTTACAAGCCTCTTTCTGGTTCAGTGTCGAATCAGGTTCCTTGACAATCGACTCCGCGAGACTTTCGAGTCCCAACGGAATATTTCGCGTGAAAACAAGTCGCCCTTCGAGGAGAACGCTCACACTTGTGGAGAGCTGTCCCATCTGGCAGAGCAATTTCGGTGCCGTCCCGCCCCCTTCCCCACGAAGCTTAACGAGATTGCGCAAAGCCAAGAGAGGCAGCCCGATTCCGGTCAATGGATAACCCGCTTCAGAAAACGCCTTCTGGATATCCTCGACACATTCCCGGTCAACGAGCGCACCGGTGATGTTCAGAATAGCATCGGATTCTTCTCCCTCCTCAATCTGAAAATCTACTACCGTCTCATTCTCGAGAAATGAGTCTTCGCGTTGAAGCTTCCAAAACACCGCCCCCGAAAGCTGGGCCGGACTCACTCTCGGGATTTTAAGGTGATGAAGGCGAGCTCGATCCAGCTTGGGAGCAGCCCAGATCGCAAACTCCTTCAACGAACCGCAAAACTCTTTCAATGCCGCCTTTAAGATCGAAGAAAACGCGGAGGTTCCCGGCGTTAAATTCGGATCGAACTCGAATGCCCGACATTTCTCGAAAAACACTTCCCCGTCAGCGAGCATTTTCAGCTGTACCATATAGATGGTATTATGTCCGATCTCGACCCCCACAGTCGTGTTTGGACGCGCGAAGCGCCTGGAGGTTTTCGCCGAATTTCGTTTTGAAATAGCCGGGCTACTGGGTTCAGTCATTCTGGGTGTTTAGACGTAATTACCTGATGGAGACGAGATTGCAAAGGGAATTCCTTCTGGAGCAACGCTCCTGAAACCGCCATTGAATTGAGTTACCTATAATTAAAGATGCCATCACCGCTCTTTATGAAGATTATTTAAAATAACCGTTAATATTACTCACTTTTTTTAGTTTTTAATAAAAACCCCATAACCTACAGGTAGATTAATCCAAAAATCTAATCATTCCGAAAATAGCCCCCATCGATTCGTCCTCATCAACCTTGCTTGCCACAATCCCGAACAGCTGCAGCATTCGCGCACTGCTCGGAAAATCCTGCGAGATAGGGTGAAATCTCCCCCTCTCCTATGACCTCTTGCTCGAACGGCTGTTTAACTCCGTTTTTGGGAGTGATTCCCCCCTCCTCAAGATGCACCATCCAAGAAACCACCGAACCGACCTCATGATTAAAGAAGCCCTCACCATTTTCTCGGCCTTGACCTTCGGCTGTTCAGCCGCCGATCACCCTAACATCATTTTCATGTTCTCGGACGATCACGCCGAGCACGCCATTTCCGCTTACGGCTCCAAGGTAAACCAAACCCCTCACCTCGACCGCCTCGCCTCCGATGGCGCCCGCTTCACCAACTCCTTCGTAACCAACTCCATCTGCACTCCCAGCCGCGCCACCCTCCTCACCGGTCAATACTCCCACCTCAACGGAGTCCCGGTATTCAATCAATTCGACCCCTCACGTGACACCGTCGCCAAGCACATGCAACAAGGCGGTTACCACACCGGCATGATCGGAAAATGGCACCTCGGCAGCGACCCCGTCGGCTTCGACCGCTGGATCGTTCTCCCGGGACAAGGCGCCTACTGGAACCCCACCTTCCTCACAAAAGCCCAAAAATTTACCATCGAGGGCCACTGCACCGACATCACCGGCGACCTCGGAGTCGAATTCCTCAAGACCCGCCCCAAGGACAAACCATTCTTCCTCATGCTCCACCAAAAAGCCCCCCACCGGGCTTGGGAGCCGGACGAGCGCAATAGAGCTCTCTTCAAAGACCGCATCATCCCTGAGCCCGACACCCTCTTCGATGACTACGCCACCCGCCCCGCAGCCCTCCCTGAGAACCAACAGACCGTCGCCAAAGACCTCACTCGCCGCGATCTCAAACTCATCCCACCAGCCGATCTCAAAGGTCCTGAACTTCGCAAATGGCTCGGCGTAAAGCCCACCGAGCTCGTCATCAACGGCGATACCCTTACCGGCAAAGAACTCATCAAATGGAAATACCAGAAATACATGCGCGACTACCTCGCCTGCGTGCAGGGCGTCGATGACAACGTCGGCAAAGTCCTCGACTACCTCGAGCAATCCGGCCTCTCAGAAAACACCATCGTCATCTACTCCTCCGATAACGGCTGGTTCCTCGGTGACCAGGGACTCTACGACAAACGCTTCATGTATGAGCCCGGCCTCCACGTCCCCCTCCTCGCCCGCGGACCCGGCATCAGCAAAGGAATCACCCCCGACCAGTTCGTCGGAAACATCGACCTCGCCCCCACTTTCCTCGATTTTGCCGGGCTCCCCGTCCCCTCCTTCATGCAAGGCCGTAGCCTCGCGCCCCTCCTCCGTGGTGAATCCCCCGCCGGCTGGCGCCAGACCTTCTACTACCGCTACTACCACAGCCCCGGACATCACAACACCGTTGCCCACCTCGGCGTCCGCACCAAAACCCACAAGCTCATCCACTACTGGGATCGCGATGCCTATGAACTCTTCGACCTCATCAATGACCCGAATGAGCAAACCAACCTCCTCTTCTCGGATGCCACTTCCCAGAAACCCGAGGTCAAAAAACTCTTCCGCGAACTGAAAGCGGAAATCGTCCGACTCCAAAAAGAGTTCAAAGACGACGGCCAATATGCCCACCCCGCCGACTGGCCCAAGAACTCCTCCGACCGACCCGCGCAGCGCAAGGCCATCGGAAAAATCAAGGTCGCCGACGCCATCAGGCTGGTCTCACAAAAGAACTAACGCTTCCGCAAGTTCAACAGCCGAATATCCGCCACCATCTTCCCGGGAATCTCAAGGGCGCGCAGCGAAAGCCTGCCCTGCCCTTTCTCGAGTCGGATCGTCCCCATATTCAAGACCCGAAAATCCTTCACCAGCGATTCCGTCCGTGGCGACCGATCCTGCTCCGCCCCTATCAATGGCGGATCATGCGCCACCTCGATTGACGAAACAACCTTCGCCCCGTTCAGATCATAGCTCAATTCTATCTTCGAACCCACATCAGCAGCCGGACACGTATAATGAAGCTCCACTTCATAGTCCCCTCCTGTCGCCACCTCCACATCCCAAAAAATCCGATCCTCCGGCTTCGTCCAGTTCAGAAAAAACGAACAGTTCGGGTGAATCGATGATCTCTTCACCTCACCCGAACTCTTCCCATCGCGGCTCGGCAACTGGTTGTCGATCCCACCGGGATACCCCACCAAAAATGGACGCAGCTCCTTCCGCTCGCCCCGATTCGGCAAGGTCGCGCGCCAAGCACCCAACTCCTCCGTGAGCGACTTGGCAACCTCCGGCAATTCCTTCGCCAAATCCTTCCGCTGCCCGGGATCAGCTTTCATATCGAAAATCTCTCCCCGATCAGAAAGCCGATACCGCTCCGTCCTCAGCGAGAAACGATTCGCCCACGTCGAAAAGATTGTCCGCTCCGGCCAATCCACATCCACTCCGGTTAGAAGTGGCTTCAGACTCACCCCGTCGATCGGGTTCGGCTCATCCCGTTGAATCCCCGTCAACTCCGCCAAGGTCGGGAAAATATCAATCGCCGCCCCCATCTCCCCAACCCGGCGTCCCGCAGGAATCTGCCCCGGCCAACGAATCAAAAATGGCACCCGCAGCCCCCCTTCGTCATTTGTCCCCTTCTTCCCCTTCATCCCCCCGTTCCAGCGATTCCCATTCGGCCCGTTGTCCGAAAAGTAGATCACGATCGTATCCTTCTCCAGCTTCAGATCCTCCAACTGCTTGAGCACCCGCCCCACGTTCCAGTCAATATTCTCCACCATCGCCAGAGCCGCCCGCTTATGTGCCTGATCCTCCTTTTTCGGCTCGCGATGAATCATCTTGAGTTCTTTCCCCTTAAAACGATCCCAGAATTCATCCGGAACCTGCATCGGCGAATGCGGCGTGCAATACGGCAGATAAGCGAGGAACGGCTTTCCTCCCTCTGCCTGCTCCTTGATGAAACCCATCGCCTTCGTCGTGAGATCATCCGTCAGGTAACCATCCCCCTTCACCACCCGCCCGTTGTGATCAAGCGACGGGCTGAAATAGTGACCCCAGTGACCCGAAGTGAATCCGTAGAACTCGTCATACCCCCGCGTGTTCGGATGATTGGGATACTGCGTTCCGTTGTGCCATTTGCCGAAAGCTCCCGTCGCATACCCCGCCTTCTTGAAAGCCTCCCCCAAGGTAAACTCATCAATGTTCAGCCGCTCCCTCCCAGTTGACACCCCGCTCACTCCCGTCCTCGGATGATACCTTCCCGTAAAAAACTCCGCCCGTGTCGGCGCACACACCGCACACACAAAAAAGCGATCAAACTGCGCTCCATCCTTCGCCAGCGAATCAATGTGCGGCGTATTCAAATCCACATTCCCATGAAGAGACAAGTCTCCCCACCCTTGATCGTCCGCCAAAAAAATCACCACATTGGGATGCTTCCCGAAGGCAGCGGAAACACCCACCGCCAACACCCCGAACAATCGAATCAAGCTTCTCTTCATCATCAAAAAAATCACCTTATCGGCTCTTAAAAACATAAACCCCTTTCTTGTTTCCCACCCCAAGGTCCGTCTTCCCGTCCCCATTCACATCCGCCGCCGCAAGCTGCGTCCCCGCCCCCGAATCGGAATCCACCAGATGCGGCACAAACTCCGCCTTCCCGTCCTTCCGCCTCAGCTCATACCAATAAAGCACCGCCGCTCCGCCCGCATCAGGATCGTTCCCATTGTGCGCAAAATACCGCTTCCCCGTCGCAAAATCAGTCAGCCCATCACCATTAAAATCACCCGCCACCAGTGAGTGCGCCTGCGTAAACACCACCCCGCCAACTCCAGCTGACTTGTCCTCCGGAATCAGCACGTGCCGCGTAAACTTCAGCCCGTCATTCTCAAACCACGCCAAGCCCCAGGCATGCCCCGCCAGGCTCGTCACCACATCCTGATCCCCGTCACCATCCACATCGTAAACCAGCATCTGCGCTCCTCCGTTCACCGAGAAGAGATACGGATGAAACGTCCACTTTTTCCCGCTCATCGGATTCTCCGGCCCCTCATACCAGCCTCCCTTTTCCAAAACATCCACCCGCCCGTCCCCATTCAAATCACCAAAGCCCAAGCCGTGATAATAAGGCGACTTCGCCCGTTCCTTAGAGATCGCATGAAACACCCAAGGGTTCTCCGGCGCACTCCAATCAGGCTGAAAAAAGCCAAACTTCCCCTCCTGCATCGCCACCAATTCTTCCTTCCCGTCACCCGTCACATCCGCCAACTCCGGCGACTCATTCCCCATCTTCGTCACCACCCGATACCGGGGCCATTCCTCCGACCTCTCTTTGGGCTGCAGATAAAGATCGAGGTGAAAATTCCCATCATGGGACACCTGAAACACATCCGCCCGCCCATCCCCGTTCATATCCCGCACCCAACTCTGAAACGAATTGTGCGCATACCCCTTCGCCGGCACCGCCTCCCCGGCCCGATACCGATGACTCACCTTGAAATCCGGCCCCGCCCACCAAAGCGGCCCTGCCAACAAATCAATCTGCCCATCTCCATCCACGTCCCCAAATGACGCACCCTCCGTGTAAACTCCCTCACTTAAGACAATACGTTCATAGCTCGACCCCGCATCCTCCCGGGCCGCCACCACCACCAGAACAAGCCCCAGCGGACCGAATAGATTGATTGCTTTCATATCATTAAATCACTTTTTCATCACCTCGATCACAATGCCTTCCGGGCGATAAGCCGAGTTCACCACCACCGTAAAACGATCCTTCTCCCCACCACCCGTAATCGTCACCTCGGCAGCCCCCTTCTCCGGAAGCTCAATTTCCTTTTCCCCATCAAAAAGATGCATCAAGCGCGTCTCATCGATCTTAAGAACCACCGGCCCGTCCCCACCCACTCCAAACCGTGCCACCCCGTAACGATTCAGCCCCCTCCCAACAACCTGCGGCATCTCCCCGGTTGGCAACTCTCCACTCACCAAGCTCCCCATTGGCACCCACGAATACCCTGCGAAGCGCTCCGCAAAAATCTTCTCCCCAAGATGACCAATCAAATCCTTGGTTCTCTCGTGCGGCTGCAAGACCTGCCAATTCCGAATCACCGGCTTCGCTCCCACCTTAAAATCGCCCTCTTTCCCGAGCTCCGAAAGAAAACGCACTAAATCAACAAACTCATCTTCCCGCAGCGATGCCGTCAGCCCCGGAGGCATCATCGACACCGGACTCACCACCTTCTCTTTCACATCCACCGTCGGAATCCTGATCATCCCGCCCAGCGAATCACGTAAGGTAATTTCCTGTTCTCCTTCGCTCACCAACCCTCCCGTAAACGAGTTCCCATCCTTCGTTGTGACCAGGGTCGTATGGTAACCCTCTTTGATCTTATCACTCGGAATGAGCATCGAGTTCACCAGATAGTCTACCGGCGCACTTCCTCCGATGCTCACCAAATTGGGCCCCACCAACCCGCCGCTGACCCCGATCGCATGGCACACCGTGCACTGCAGTTCAGGCCTCCGGTAAATCCGTTCTCCCTTGTGCGGATCACCCTCGGTATTGATACGCTCCACCATCGCCTTCATCTCTTCAGGCCCCAACTGCTGCGCCATCGGCTTCAGGTCTCCCGCCTTCTCAAAAGCCTGAATCAAATCCTGTGGCGGTCTCCCGCTCGTTCCCGCCCGCTGCACTCCAAGAACCGCCACTGCTCGAGGTAAACGTTGACCATCAAGAGCCTTGGCCAGCGCGGTCGACGCACCTGCATTCTTCAAAAAGACATCAATCAGTCCCCCAAAATCCGCTCCATCCTCGCCTTGAAAAACAATCACCGCACCCTTCGCCGCCCGCCCCGGAGCCAGCATCGCCAGCTCTCTCACCGCCAACTCGCGAATCACCGCATTCCCATCCTCCCGAATCACCTCCTCAAAGAGCCCCATCGCCTCCACCCCACCAAAACAACGCAAGCCCTCAGCAGCCTCGCCCCTCAACCCCGGATCATTCGAGTCATCCAACAACACGCCCTTCAACCTCTCAAAAGAACCAGCCGCCTTCCACAGACCCGCCAAGGTCGCTGCGCTCCCAAAACTCCCCCGCTTCGCACCATCCAGATAACCAACAATCTTCTCCTTCCCCCCGGCCGGCTCCATCTTCCGGTTCCTCTTCGCCTCAATCAACGCATCCAGCACTTCCACCCCGCCTCCCGCCAGCTCAAAAAGTCGGCCCAAATCCGCCGGCGTCCCCACTTTGGCAATCGCCGATATCGCCTCACTCCGATCAGCCCCCGTCAACGCCCCGCTCTCAAGCCCCTCAAAAACACTCGCCAAACTCAGCGGCTTCTCCAGAGCCGAAATCGCAAACAACAGCTGCGTCAATTTCCCCTGAAAACTCAGCTCGCCCGATTCAAACAAAGGCACCCACTCCTTTTCGTGCTCCCGCACAATCGACCACAGCGCAAAGTCCAGGGTCTCGTCCATCGGTTGATCCAGCACCCGCAGAGCAGTCGACACCGACACCCCGCTCGGACGCTGCGCCAAACAACTCACCGCCCACAGACGCACCTGCGCGCTCTCATCATCCACCGCCTCCGCGATCAACCCATCCACTTCCGGAATCTCCTCATGCCGATGATACACCACCCGCATCGCCGCCGCCCGAATCCTCGCATCACTCGACCCCAACAACTTCCGAATCAACCCAACCTCCGTCACATTCAAGGACTGAAACGTCCACAATGCCTCCAGTAAATCAGCGTCATCATTCTGCTTCCCCGCCCATTCCCGCAGCGCCGGCAACACATCGCCACCCCGATGCCTCAGCTCCTGCCTCGCAAAGTCCCGCTGTGTTCTCTCCTTCGACGTCAACAATCCCAACAGCGCATCCGTCTCAGCCTTTCGAATCTCCACCTTTCCGACCAGGCCACGATCCCGAAACGTCACCCGCCATATCCGGCCATGCACATGGTCCCGACGCTCATCCCGGAAGTCCACCTCCCCGTGCTGAATAATCGGGTTATACCAATCCGCAATGTAAACCGCCCCATCCGGCCCCATCTTCACATCGATCGGACGAAAGGCCCGATGCTCACTGCTCAAAAAATCAGCCAGTTGGGTCGACTCATACGAACTCCCTTTCGGAGAAAGCCGATACGCGTTGATCCGGTGCCCCCGAAAATCCGGTGCCACCATCACCCCCCGCCACTCCTCCGGTACATGACTCCCCGAAAGAATCTCCAGCCCGCACAACTTCGGCTGACCCGGATTTAATCCCCGAATCACCCGCTTCGCTCCCGGCGACGTCACCCCCACCGCTCTCGGAAAAATAAAATTGATCCCGTCACCGCCCGCTCCATCCGTCGCAAACGATTGCCCGTAATCATCAAAGACCAAACCCCACGGATTCACCAGACCCTTCGAGAGCACCTCGGCCCTCCCCGTCTCAGGACGATAATGCCAAATCCCGCCCCCCATCAAACGACGCACCCCGTGCGGCGTCTCCAGATGGCTGTGGATATAAATCGACTGCAAAAAATACAACATCCCCCCCGGACCCTGTCGAAAGGTGTGCACCAGGTGATGCGTGTCCTCGGTTCCAAATCCCGAAAGCACCACCCGCCGCTCATCCGCCACCAGGTCACCATCGGTATCCTTCAGAAACAAAATTTCGGTCGAGTTCGCCACATACACACCTCCATCCGCAGGCAGCACCGCCGTCGGAATGTGAAGGTCATCTGCAAACACCGTTCGCTTGTCAGCCACCCCGTCGCCATCAGTATCCTCCAACACCAGAAGCTGATCATTCTCTTCCGCCCCCGGCACGATGTGCGGATAGGTCCCGCTCGAGACCACCCAAAGCCGACCCTCGGCATCCCAGTTCATCTGAACCGGCTTCGAGATCATCGGATCGGAAGCGAACAAGTTGATCTCCATCCCCTCCGGCAAGTTGAATGCCGCCGCCTGCTTCACCGGATCGGGATCAGGAATATCACGCAAGCCATTCTGCGCCTGCGCCCCAATCCCACTCAGTAAAATAAATACTCCAATCTTCATTTCGACACCTCCAATGCTTCACGTTTCAACTCCCCAATCTCCGCCTCCCGCGACGCGATAATCGCGTCAAACTGATCCAACTCCTTCGCGTTCTGTCCCTGCTCGTGTTTTCGAAACAATCGCAGGTAAGTCTCATTCGACGGTCGCCATTGATGAAAAAACTTCTCGTTCTTCACCACAATCTTCTCTCTCAACTTCTCCCTCTTCCTTCCATCAACCTCCGGCACCTCCAACCCCATCGCCTCAGCCAACTTGGGAGCCACCACCGCATAGCCCTGTTCCGTAAAATGAAGCCCGTTATCCGTCAGCCCCACGCTGCTTCCTCCCATCACCCCATAAAGATCCGCAAATCTCACTCCCTCCTTCTCCGCCAGTCCCCGAATCCCATCCCGGTAAATCTCCAGCCTCTTGTTATGCGTCCCCATCTCCGGCATCGGCGCACCCAAGGTCTCCGCCGGCGGAGGCGATACCAACACCACCTCCCTCGGCCCGGCCGCCTCCTTGATCATCCCAAGCAACCGACCATACCCTTCCACAAAGCGCCCCACTCCCTCTTCCCCCTCAAAAGCCGCCACTGCTCCGTAGCACACCACCACCACCGTCGGCTTGATCCGCGCCAAATCAGCCCGCAAACGATCAAACCCCTCCTGCGGCGGCCCGAAATAGCTCCGCGCATCCCCGTAAACCGTATCCCCGCTCCAGGCCAAATTCCGAAACGTCACCCGCGCCTCACCCGCCGCCAGCGTCATCGCCGTCTCCACCTGCCCGTACTTCTGCGCCCGCTCCATAAACGTGTTCCCCAAAAGAACCACCCGGTCCCCATCCTGAAACCGCAACTCGGAAGCCCCTGCCCACGAGGCCATCGCCAAAAAAATAAACCAAAATCGCCACATCCACCCTTCTCTACGCATCAGCCCCATCATTCTATTCGTAAGATTGTTTTCCACACAAAAAGCCCCCAATCTGTCAAGATTCGCCATGAGCGACGGTTAGTTCCCTCGACCGGCCCGGATTCAAGTGTCCTTGCATCCCCGACCCTCCATCGTATCCTTTCCCATCCCTCTTTTTGATGACTCACTCCCGCCAAACGTTCGCCACGCTCCCTATTTGCCTGGTCCTCCTGTGTTCGGTCATCCTTCCGCAATCCCTCCACGCCCTCATCATTCGTCACGACACCCCCACTCTCGACTACGAGAACTACGGCAAGAACGACCTCTTCAACGCCTCCTCCAATGTTTATAAGGACGGTAACGCCGAATTCGGCTCGCTCTCCGGTAGCACCGCCATCGACAGCCGCTGGGGAGTTCACGCCCGTCACACCCTACGCTCCGTCAGCGATTGGCTCGACGACGGCAATAAAGCCCGCTTCCGCGGCACCAAGTGGAAGGGCGTCTACAGCCAGGGCCTCGGCGGCGTTCTCGTGAACCAAGTCATCCACTACGATGACGACTTCACCCGCTTCTCAAACGTCATCGATATCGCCGTCGTCCAGACCAACGCCTCCTGCTCCGCCCAACGCATCGCCCCCCTCTTCGCCGGATATGACGAAGTCGGCCGCGTCGGCTCCGGCGTCAGTGGTGCCAATAATCGTCGGGATGGCGCTGACAACGATCGAAAAACCGAAGCCCAAAACACCAGCAATTCCAACCGCTGGTATGAAGTCCGCTGGGGCGGAAAGAACGACATCGACGTCCTCACCGGGAACTCCTTCAACGGCTCTCCCGCCAACGCCATCCTTCAGGTCGACCTCGACCACCCCACCAACACTTCCTTGAGCCGCTTCGGTGGAAACACCGCCATCGACCTCGAATACGGCTCGATGAATGGCGACTCCGGCTCTCCTATCTACGTCGATAAAAACGGCCTCGATGCCCAAATCGCCGGCGTCCTCAGCGGCGGCTCCGGGAATCTCTACGGCGACAACGTCGTCTACGTCCGCATCCGCGCCTTCCGGAACTGGATCACCGACACCGTTCTCGCAAACCCCGATAACCGCACCCTCACTCTCGCTCCCGTTCCCGATCAGATCGTCGACTCCGGTGCCCTCCTAACTTTCCCCGCCTCCGCCACCGGCTCGGAACTCCCTCCCCAATCAGTCACCTACAGCCTCATCAATCCACCCGCCGGCGCCACCATTGATCCGGATACCGGAGTCTTCAGCTGGACCCCACCCCTCACCACCCCCGGCGGCCCCCAAACCATCACCATCCAGGCCAAGGAAGATGGCGTCGCTCAAAACACCGATACCGTCTCTTTCTTCGCCACCGTCAATGCCGGACAAATCACCGATTTCTGGTCGTGGAACGGCATCGCTCCAGCCTGGTCCAAGCTGGAAGGTAGCAACTCCTACAATCTCACCGGAAATTTCGTCTACTTGCAGGGAGATCTTCACAACTCCGTCTATCAACAACTCCCCGGCACCATCCCCAAGGACGCCTGGGTCACGGTCGAAATCAAAGCGGCCGATTTCCATCAAACGTGGACCTCCGGCGGCGAGCTCGAGTTCGGCTTCTTTAACGGCGAGCCCACCCCCGCCAATGCCGACGCCTCCTTCCTCTTCTCCTCCATCGCCGATGTTCCCAATTACAATGGCGACGCCCTCGAGAACGGCCTCGGCAATACCGGAGGCAACGTCCTCTACTCTTTCACCTTCCAGACCACGGATGACATGACCGACCCTTGGTTCACGCTCCGCAAAAACTTCGACGGCGGCCGAATGGCCGTCGATGACGTCAAAATCTCCTACGCCTTTGGCGACTCGGATAACGACGGCCTCGATGACAACGCCGAGCGCCTCGCAAACACCGACCCGCTCAACCCCGACTCGGACTTCGATGGCTACCTCGATGGCTATGAGGCCCTCACTCTCGCCTCCGATCCAGCCGACCCAAGCTCCCCCGGCGGCCCCAACCCCCTCGCCGTCGGCATCAATTTCATCTCCCAACGGGGACAGGAAGCAAGCGTCGCCCGCACCCTCCCCGTCAACGCCTACGCCGGTGCACCCGAGGTCGCCCAAACGAACTGGAACCAAACCTCCGCCCTAAACGCCGTCAGCCTGTCCTCCGGCAACTTGACCGATATCGCCACCCCAAACTCCGGAGTCCTCGTCGATAGCCAAGGCAACCCCACCTCAATCGGCCTCAGCTTCACGATGAACAACACGTGGAATATAAACAACGAGTCCATCACCCCCTACGGCTCCCTCTACGCTGGCTACCTCGACACCAACGCCAACAACAACGCCTCCGTCACCCTCTCCAATATCCCCTACCCGGAATACGATGTTTACGTCTACTTCGGCGCAGGCAGCAGCGGAGCCACCCAGACCATCACCGATGGCGCCACAATCTATTCCTTCTCGAATGCCGCCCGCTACATCGACGAACCAGGCGCTTACGTCCTCACCACCGATACCGGCCTCAACCACCCCGCCGCAAACTACGCACGCTTCTCCGGAAAAACGTCCTCATCCGTCACCGTCACCTTCCTCCGTGGCAGCGCCAACGGCGGCATCAATGCCATCCAAATCGTCCCCACCGGTGATCCCTATGAAAACTGGGCCACCCAGCAAGGCCTCGACCTCAACGGAACCGGCGCCCCCTTGGCTGATGCCGACAACGACGGCTCCAGCAACCTCCTCGAGTTCGTCCTCCTTTCGAACCCGACCAATCCCTCCGATTCCCCGAGCCCCACCATGACCTTCGGCACCAGTGTATCGGAAATCCTCTTCCTCAAAAACGGCAACGCCACCGGTTACACCACTCGCGTCGTCTGGTCAGCGGACCTTCAAAATTGGTCGGAGTCCGGCATCACCCAAAGCGAACAAGTCCTCAACGCCAACTTCACCAGAGTGAACGCCACCCACCCACGCTCCACCACTCAGCCCCGCTTCTACCGCATCGAAGTCACCGCTCCATGACCCCCTTCCGGATCATCGCCGGCACTCTCTGGCTCGTCGCTCTCGTCGCCGCCTACCACCTCGGGAAACAATCCCCTCCGACTCTCCCGCCCACCGTCGGGTCCCCACCTGAAAAGACGGTAAAAAACCGCCCCTCCCGGGACTTCCCGTCTCCCACCCTCTCGGACTTCGATCTCTCCCCCGAGCTCCGCAACGATCTCGAAAACCACGACCGCCTCTGGCTCCTCGCCGACTCCTGGGCTTCGCAAGATCCCGAAAACGCCGTCGCCTCACTCAGTTCCCTCTCCTCCCCCGACCCGCGAAACCCCTTCCTCTTCGCCGCTCTCTCCCGCTGGGCCACCCTCGATCCCGCCGCCGCCCAGGCATGGCTGGAGAACTACGCCATCCCTTCGGACGTCAGCCGCTTCTACCTCAACGCCGCCCTCATCCGCGGCCTCGCCCGCCGCGATCCCGACCAAGCCCTCTCCCTCCTTCTCACCCAACCCAAATCCCCCGAGCGCACCGGCTCGCTCGATTTCATCCTCGGCGCCTGGGCCCGCCAAAGCACCGCCTCCCTTTTCCAGGCCCTCACCCAATTTCCAAAGAGCGACCCCGCCCTCCGCCTCGCCGCCTTCAAAAAAGCCCTCACCCACCTCCACCCCGATTCCCTCGCCGAAGCCACCTCCTTCTCCGCCAACCTTCCTCCCGAAGAACAACAAATCTTCCGCCAAGCCCTCGCCTCCAAATGGGCTCAGCGCGATCCCGAAGCCGCCCTCGCTTGGGCCGCCGATCTCACAGAACCCAACCAGCGCGCCCTCTCCCTCGCCGCCGTCACCACCCACTGGGCCCGTCACGATCCCCTCGCCGCCTCACAGTGGCTCGATCAAAACCCTGAATCTCCCGCTCTCGATCTCTCCGCCCGCGCCATCGCTTGGTCCACCATCGGACTCGATCCCTCACGCGCCTTCGCCCAAATCACCAAGATCCATTCCGACTCCCTCCGCCAACAATCCTTCGAGCAAATCTCCCGCTTCTGGATCGCAGCCCAACCCGAAACCGCCCGAAACTTCCTCACCAACGATCAATCCCTCCCCCCAACCCTCCGCGAGTCCCTTCTCTCTTACTTCGAATGAAGCACTCCCTCACCCTCTTAACCCTCGTTGCCGCCACCTGCTGGCTCGCCTTCCTTTGGGGGCAAAATAACGCGCCCACTCCCCAAACACCCGACGCCGCCCAAATACAAACCGCACCCCAAACCTCCCTCACCACCCACTCCGATCGCGAACGCACCGCAAACCTCCGCGAAACCCTCGCCACCCTCCAAACCCGCGCCGACGTCCTCGCCGCCCTCGACTCCCTCCAGTTCAACGCCGACAAATCAGAGGAGAATCGCCTCCTCAGCCTCTTCTTCAAGTCCTGGCTCGAGACAAATCCCATCGACGCCCTCGCCCAGGTCCGCCGTGTCGAAAGCCTCCGTCACGACACCGCCCGCACCTCACTCGTCTTCCAAAACTGGGCCCTCGAAAACCCCGACGACGCCCTAAACCTCCTCTCCGCCATCCTCGACGGCCGCCAAACCGATCCCTCCACTTCTCCCCCCTTCCTCGACGGCATCGACCCTCCCGACTTCATCGCCTCCCTCTTCTCAGGCCTCGCAAAAGCCGATCCCCGACGCACCGCCGCCCTCCTCGAAAAAGTCACCCCCAGCCCTGTCCTCAACCACGGCCTCGACATCCTCACCCAGCAATGGTTCGCCACCAACCCCCAACAAGTCTTCGCCTGGTCGGCCTCCATCGCCGCCCCCTCCCTCCGCCAGGCCGCCCTCACCCGCGCCGCCACCAAAGCCGGACAACTTGACAACCCCACCCCCGGAATCACCTGGGCCCAATCCCTCGACTCCCCCCAAGACCAACAACACGCCCTCGCCGCCCTCACCAACCAATGGGCCTCCCGCCGCGCCCGTGACGCCTTCGCTTGGACAGACTCCCTTTCCGACGAATCCCTCAAGCTCACCCTCATGCCCGCCGTCCTCACCTCCCTCACTCAAGTCGATCCCGGAGCGAGCGCTGACTGGTTAAACCAATACGAGGCCTCCCCCGCCATCGATCCCTCCGTCGCCGCCTACGCCCTCGGCATCGCTCACGTAAATCCACAGGCCGCCCTCGGCAGCGCCGCCGTCATCACCGACCTTCGGGAACGCAACCGCGTCCTCGGAAAGATCGTCCTACAGTGGCGCTCCACCCACCCCGATTCAGCCGAAGCCTACCTCAAGGCACACCCCGGACTCTTCGAATCCCAAAAGTAGCCAACTACTCCATCTTACGAATCCGGTAAAACACCTTCGAGTTCTCCGGTGCCGGAGCAATAAAATCATCCACCGCGGTGCCCGATGTCGCCCCAGTCTCAATCGTCGCATTATCGGTGATCTCAAACCAATTTGAATCTGTCAGATCGAGGGAATATTCCAGAAAATAGGTTCCCGGAGCCCCCTTCCAATCCACCTCCACATTGCCATTCGATAGCACCCTGACCTGGGTGATTTCCAGCGCTTCCGGCTCAGGTGCCAAAAGTGCCTCAACATCCGCCGCATCAAGCGCCCGATTATAAATTCGGATATCATCCATCTTCCCGGTCAATGATCGCCCCGCAATCGATCTCGACGCTCCGATACGGACATTCACATCCGTACTCGAATTAATCTCCGTTCCTCCCACCACCGAAAGCGGATCCAAAACGCCATCAACATAGAAGACGACTTCGCCCACCGTCGTTCCCACCGTGGGATCAAAAACCATCACGCAATGATGCCAGGTGTCATCGGCAATAAGCGCACTGCCATTGCTTCCGGAACCCGCCACCTCGGTCCGGATCACCCCCGATGAATTTCCATTCACCCGCGTATCAAACCGGTTTCCCGTTGCCGTCCCCCCCCAGGAAACCAGCGTCGCATTGTTGTTTGGCTGCGTTGCCGGCCCCTTGAACCAAAAGGCGATTGTCCGGGCGTTCCCTCCGCCGATTCCACTGTAGTTCAAAATATCCACCCAGCTGTTCGCTCCATCAAAAACAATCGATGCCGTCGATCCTCCGGGCACCGGTGCCGGATCGGATGTATCAAACACCGGAAACCCAAAAAACGTCCCGATGAACCCCTCACCGGTCTCGGAAATAAGTGAAGTCCCGCTCGTTTCACCTTCCGCTTCACCCACCTTCCAGTGGGCGATCAGACTCGGATCATCCAGCTCAAGCGCTGTCACGGTCACCATCGAGCTAACAGAACCTACCGAGTTCGTCGCAGTCAGCGTATACGTGGTTGTCTCGGCCAAAAGCACCGCCACACTTCCGGATAGCGGATCCACCACTCCCACTCCCTGATCGATCTCAACCGTCGTTCCGTTCGTCACCTCCCACGACAAGGTGATTTCATTTCCGGGGGGAATCTCTGAAAAATTGGACGTGAAACTATTCACCACCGCAGGCTCATTCACCACCACCGTCAACTCGAGGGATTCCGTCCCCACCGGCCCTGTCCCCTCCAAAGTGTAGGTCGTCGTCACTGTCGGCGACACCGGGATGCCCCCCTCACAATCAGTCGTCTGCGCCGCTACACTCACCGGTCCCGATCCATCATCCAGGGTCAGAGAGGTCAAAGCGGGTGAAACCAACCAGGACAAAGCCGCGCTGTCCCCACTGTCCAAATAAGGAACATCGCTCTCGAATGTCACCAAAGTTTCCGCGTCTGCCAGAAATCCTTTGTAATGGGCCGAAATCCTCGAATCAGCCGTATCACCATCACCGTCCGGATCGTCCAATCGCTTATCAAAAAACGCCACATCATCGACAACTCCCACGAAGAACTGACTCGCCAACCCCTTGTGCGCGCCAATCACCCAAGACCCGTTGGCTGGCTCCGCCGTCCGGGTTCCTGCCCCTGCCTCCACCCCGTTCACATAAAACCTCAAGGTCGGTTCTCCACTGCCGGCCGCGCTCTGATCATAGGTGAGCATCACAAGATCATACCCATCCTCCGTCACCGGAATCCCCGAGAAGCTCGTCGCTCCTCCAACATAAGTCGTAAACTCCCGTTGCAAATTCACCAGCAAATCACTTCGCCCGGGACCGGAGCTTCCATCCTGATTGGAAAAAATGATTCCCTCAAGCACTCCCAAATCTCCGGTCCGCACAACCGCTTCCAGCGTAAAATCCCCCGCCGACGGATCAAACATCAACGGAGTAACCAGTGCTCCATCCGCATTGAACTGCACCCCTCTCCCCATCGCACTATCCACCCCGATCACCGTCGTTCCTGTCGGCGCGCTAAAATCAATATCAAGCCCGTTGCCACTCGAATCCACCAGGGTGGTCGCTCCCGCCTCCTCTTCGAAACGGTAGTATGCCAATGGGGAATCCGAGATCACGGCCCCCGAAAAATCAGCCTGCGCGGTGGATACCAGCGCAATGGCCGTTATGGATTGAACTAAGAGAGCTTGTTGTTTCATGGTTGGTTTCTGGGTTATTGTTGAATGATTCTCACGCGTATGAATTGCTGGCTTTCCGCCGAAATTTCCAGCTCACTCCGGTAGGTGAGCAGGTCGGTTCCATCTCCCTGATTCTCCGAATTGGTCAGGCTGGCCTCCGGCAGCCAATTCTCAAGATCAGTCGATATCTCCACCACCACCTGAAGGTCCGGCGATTTCTGCAGTCGCGGAAACGTCACAAAAACCCTCCCCCCTTCGGTCTTCACCGTTGCCACCTCCGCTGAACTCTTCTCCTTCGGATCGAGCCCAAAGGCATACTTCAAAAGATTCTTCATCCCATCACCACTCGCATCCCCATCCGGTCCGCTGACGAGGGGATTCGCCAATTCGTTGGCCGTGAAATACTGCCGGCTCCAGGAAGCATAAACACTGCTGTGAAGGGCTGGATTCAACACCCCGGGAGAACCACCCGCATCACAACTCAACATCCACTGATCCTCTTCATCCCACTTCGCCCAATCCACCCCGTCGTCGGCGATCTCAATCGTGTATCCCTGATTCAAGGCCGGAGAAAACCAACTGCCCGAGTATTCAAACGAAAGAATATTCTCACCCGCCGCATCTCGCAGCGTAAGCTGTTCACCCCCGTTGTTGAGCGCTCCGGTAAAGGTGCCCACCACCTTCAACCCCGGAAAGTTCGCCGGATTGGAAACCACCACACCAAGCTCCCCCGGTGCCAACGATCCGCTCAAAACCCCCTCCACCCCATCGCTGAAATGCACTCCGGTCAAATCCAAGGCAACATCGCTCACGTTGCGCATCTCGATAAACTCGAACCCCTTCCCTCCCGTCGGCGCAAAGTGAATCTCGGTAATCCGCAGTGCTTCTTGGGGCAATGACGGATTGCTCTGCGTATTCAAAACCGACATCGGCAGCGCATCACCATTATAAAGCGTAATCGTCTCTCCCCGGGTCGAAATCTGCCCCGCATAATCACCCTCCACGTTGAGCCCCTCCCCTCCCCTCGGACTCGCCGACCTCGCCCGAAACGTCGCCACTTTCGGACTCAGATACAGACTGCCATTGCCCTCAATAATCGTCCCGGGAAGAAAATCAAATGACACCCCTCCCTCAACTCTCCATCCCGAAAGATCAATCGCCTCGCTGCCAGAATTCACCAACTCGATAAATTCCTCATCCTGATTTCCCGATTCAGGGCTCCCGTCATAATTTCCAAAGGCCATCTGCGGAGCCTCCACCAATGGTCCGGGCAAAAGAGCGGAGCTCGTCTGGGCCGTCGGATAGCTCGCCGCATTCGCAGCCAAATGAGTCACTGCCAAATGCCCCTTTCTCGGAGTCAGATAGTCATCTTCAAGAATCGTAATCGCCTCACTCAGGCTCTGTTGCTGGCCAAACTGCCCCCACTTGCTCCGATCCAATACCGCATCATTCCCCAACGCCGCCTCCATCACCGCCACCCGGTCATCGATCACGCCGCTCACCAGCAACTCGTCAACCAGGGTCTGAAGACGACGGCGAAACATGTTCTTAAACCGATCGTTCTCAAGCAACTTATCAATGATTCGATTCCAACTCCGGTTACCGGGCAGCTCTTGAATTCCCACAAACGGATGACTCGGTGAGATGGGGGCGTTCGCATTTCTCCCTCCCAAAACATAATCCGCCGTCGCCCATATCCCGTCGTGCGCAATGTTATCGTTCGTCATGTAATGACTCCCGAAAGTCAAATCCGTGTCCCACGGAAGCTGCGTCCACTCCCCGCTCCCTTCACTATCCCGGTATAGATAGTAGTTCTTCGACATATTGTCGTTGTTCTGCGTCAGCACCGTCGCCGCGAGATAGTTCAGCTGCCGCGGGATATCCACGTTGTCGAAAATAAAGTTCTCCAGCGTCGTCCCACTGCTGGCCATCCCGCTCACGAAGGCACTCAAATCCGCATTCGATTCATGCTGCCGGTTCTTCTTCTCCACCCCGCTCGTCCCGCTCGTCCCCGCATTGAACATCTTGTAAAGCGCTCCATCGTCGTCGATCCCCTTCTCCCGGCGCAACAACCGCTCATCAACCTGCTCCGTAAATGCCCCCACGCTAAAGAACTCCCCGTTCTGCTCAACCCGCGTCAGAAAACACTCCGGTCCCGGCGACCCCGCCCAATCGTAAACTTCGTAGCTTAAGGGCTGCCGCACGTAAGCCTTATCCGTCCAGGTCGTGTTCAGATTAAACTCCTCCACCCTCACCTCGTCGGGATCGACCAAAAAATGATGCCCCGTATTAAAATCAAATTTGTAACTCTTCTTCGCCAGCCCGGCAGAAGAACCACCTCTGATGCGACAGAAGACGTTGTCATAAAACTCCCCCAAATAAAGCACCGCCGCCCGCGTCCCTGTCCGGCCATTCGCCCCCGCCGGATTCTCGATAAACCATTCCAGAACCGGCAGGTTGGAAGCCACCCCGGGATCCAACGCCGCCGTTCCGTAATATTCCGGCGAGTTCAAGGGATCATGAAAATACGGCTCCTTGCTCACCGTCCCCACCTCATCGCGCGCTTCCACCCGCCAACGAATCATTTCCCCATCTCCCAACCCCGCCAGAGGAACCGCCGCAGAATAAACCCCGTCACCTCCCGCCGCATCCGGAAAAATCCCGTCATCACGCATCTCCATCGCACTTTCCACTCCGAACCCGATCCGAAAAATCACCTCCACCTCGTCAATCGCGTGCCCCGCTTCCGTCACCGCAGCCGTGATGGTCAAATGGGTCCGGGCCAAAAGGTCCGGCCGCTCCGGATTCTCGGTCACCGACCGGACCACCGGCCCCATTTCCGTGAGACCAGCTGAATTTTCCGCTCCCGGCGTCGGCTGGGTCATGTAAACGCGCGCCTCCTGACTTCCGGCACTCAGCCGGGCGTCCAACTCACAGTCAAAAAGAAAGTCCCCACTGCTCACCCCCCGGTTCAATCCATGAACCGCCAGCACATTGGTTCCCGCAACGAGATCCACTTGCGCCAAATCAATCGCGAAAGGCTCCAGCGCAACTGCCAACGTATCATTGTGCGCTCCCCCCGCATCCGCTTCGAAATCCCAGATTCCGTCCAACGGCGGATTGGCCGAGGCAAGAACCGGACTCCCGTTGATATAAATCGCAAAGCCATCGTCGTACCGCGCCCCAAAGCTCAACCCCTCAACCGCAGCAGGATCATCAATCTCAAACGGAATCCGCAGGTAAACCGTCGTATTTACTCGATAAAGATCGGCCTGGATATCTCCCCCGGCCCCAATGAACTCATCGTAAGGATCCAGATTGGGCGTCGTCGCAAACCCCAAACCCATCTCGGCAGCCGTCCATGTGCTGTCATCAAAATCAACCACGTTCCAGGGATTCACCCCTCCCGCATCCTCCAAATCATCAGCCGGCACCTTGTAACGCACCCCCTCATCCGGCCCGACCAAATTCACCGTCGCTCCACCAGACTCTCCCACTCCATAGGAAATATTGGGATACTGTTGGGGATAGGCCGGCGCATAGGCATGCTCCACCGTTGTTCCGTCGGCACGAACCAATCCCAAATACTCTCCCGAAGCCCCCAACTTGAAATTCGTGTGCAGCTCCTCTCCCTCCATCGCCCGGTTCTTGCTCGACGCAAACACCACCACCTCATCCCCCGGATTGAGAACCAGCGCGGGAAACTCCCACTGGTCGGGAAGATCAGCACGATCCGTCAAATGCCATCCCTCCAGATCAACGGGCGAACCGGAAACGTTCGTCAGTTCAATCCAATCGGAATCATCCCCGTCCTCGTCCCTCAACCCCGAAGTATTCGACGCCAAAAACTCACTGATGATGACATCTCCCGCCGACGCCCCCATCGGAAGACATAGCCCTCCCCCCGCTACGGCAAACTTAAGAAGCTGATTCCAATTCATTCCTTCTCTAAGAAACAGACAGATCCCGTCTCAATTAGCCGCCCAAGTTGTAGAACCAATGAGCGCATCGCCCCCGACAGTGGTCCCGTCTCGAAATCTGGCTCGGAAGGCCAAAAATCGAACCCGTGAAATTGGATCAGCGGTCGTTGTAACAAATTCATCGAAAGCGCACTGGTTGAAAATCGAATCGAAAGTCCGACCCTCAATTTAAACCAAATACGCCCCCGCTCGGTCAATCGTCAACTCAGGCTCATCCTGCCATCATGTGTGACAACCCCTCGGATCACTTCTTAAAATAAGACTCGATCGCGGCTACCAGTCCCGGAATATCGTGGCTCTTCGCCTCCACAACCTCCGCCCCGGAATTCTCCCCAAAGGTCTTGCTCGTCACCGGACCAATACATCCCGCGACGCATCCTTCCGGCCAATCAATCCCCATGTCGAAGAAGCTCTCCACCGTCGATCCACTCGTAAAGGTGATCATATCCGCACCTTCCTCGCTGAGCTGCTTTGCCGCACCGGTCGGATCATCCGTCTCCGGAATCGTCCGGTAAGCCACGCAGGAATCTACAATCGCCCCCTTCTTCGTGAGCTCATCATAAATAACATCTCTCGTCTCCTCCGCCTTCACCCATAGGAACGTGTGATGCTCCACACTCTCCTTCGTCAGCGCCTCCACCAACCCTTCCGCCACGTATTTCTCCGGCAGCAAATCAACCGTAAAACGATACTCTCGAATCTTCGCCGCCGTGCTCGGCCCGATCGCCGCAATCCGCGGCCCACCCAGGCTCCGTGCGTCCTCGTAAGTCGCATAGAAGGCATCAAAGAATTTCTCCACCCCGTTCGGGCTCGTGAAAATCAACCACTCATAGGTGTGTGCATCCGCCACCATCTTCGCAAAGCCCCGCTTATCTTTCGGAGGCCCTACCTTAATCGTCGGAAGTTCCACCACGTCCGCTCCCAGCTCGGCCAGTTGCTTGCTCAGCTCACCCGCTTGCTCGCGCGTCCGTGTCACCACAATCCGCTTTCCAAAAAGCGGACGCGTCTCGAACCAATTGATCTTCGATCGCTCGGTCACCACATTGCCCACCACCGCCACCGCCGGTGATTTAAAATTCTGCTCCTCCGCGATGTCCGCAATCGTCGAAAGCGTCCCTTCAATCGTCCGATGTTTCCCGGTCGTCGCCCAACGCGTCAGCGCAATCGGCGTCGAAGGACTTGCGCCCCCCTTGATAAACTCCTCACAGATCCCACGCAGCCGCGCCACCCCCATCACAAACACTTTCGTTCCCGGCGTCTTCGCCAGTTGGTCAAAATCAAGCGAGGTCGCGTCCTTCGTCGGATCCTCATGGCCCGTAAAAATCGTCAACTGCGAGCAATGATCACGATGCGTCACCGGAATCCCCGCGTAGCAAGGTCCCGCAATCGTCGAGGAAATCCCCGGCACAATCTCAAAGCGCACTCCCGCCTCCGCCAACTCCGCCGCCTCTTCTCCACCGCGACCAAAGATCATCGGATCGCCTCCCTTGAGACGCGTCACAATTTTTCCCTCCAGTGTCTTCTCCACAATCAAGTCATTGATCTTGTCCTGCGGAATCGCGTGATCCGCCGCGCGCTTCCCGGCAAAAATCAATTCACACCCCTTCTTGGTCCAACCCACCAGCTCCGCACTCGAAAGCGCGTCGTAAACCAGCACATCGCATTTCTCGATGCACGCCTTCGCCTTCAGCGTAACCAGCCCAACATCCCCTGGACCTGCGCCCACCAAATAACAGATTCCTTTTTTGCTCATGACAACGCTTGATAAAGTAGTTTCGCGACCTCTCCCGCTTTCGCGCAAATCTCGGCCCGCTTCGGCTCCCCGCCTGCCTCCGGATAAACCCGCGCCCCCATCGCGATCTCTTCTCCCCGCAACTCACTCCACACCCCCACCGGCGTGTGGCACCCCGCATCCAGCAGTTCCAAAAACTCCCGCTCCGCCGTGATCCGGTCCCACGTATCCTCGTGATTCAACGCCGCCACGATCGCCCTGCTCTCACAATCGTCGGTCCGGATTTCATACCCCACCGCACCCTGTCCCGCCGCCGGAAAAAACTCTCGCTCCGGCAAACACTGAACCGTCAGCACATGCCCCTCAACCTCCAGCGTCCCCTCCACCGAGTAACCCAGCCGCCGCAGTCCCGCTTCCGCCAAAATGATTCCATCCATCTCGCCCTCCGCCGCTTTCAACAAGCGCGTCGGCACATTCCCCCGCAAATCACACACCTCAACCCCCGGTTTCAAATCCACCAGCTGCTTCGCCCGCCTCACCGAACTCGTCCCCACCAACGATCCCTCACCCAGCTCGTCCCACTTCTTCTTTCCAATAAAAACATCCCGCACCGGAGCGCGCTCCAGCACCCCCGCCAGCTCGAACTGAATCTCCAGCACCGTCGGCAAATCCTTCAGCGAGTGCACCGCCACATCGATCTCGTCATTCTCCAGCGCCACCTCCAGCTCCTTGATAAAAACCCCCTTGTCCCAAATCCCTTCCGCCTTCGCCACTTCGCTCAGCGCCACATCCGTCCGCCGGTCTCCCGTCGTCGTGATCACCACCCGCTCCACTTCCAGTTCGGGAAATGCCGCCGCCAACGCCGCCTCGGTCATCTCGGCCTGCTTCAATGCGAGAGCGCTCCCGCGTGTTCCAATTCTCAAGGTCTTCATGTCAATCCAGGCAATGCCGCCTTCTCAAGTTCCTCATCAATGATCGCTTCGCAAATCTTCAGCTGTTCCTCGCGCCGCGCCCGCGCCTTGTCGGCCATCGTGCGCAGAGTGTCGATGTCATAAAGATACACCTCCTCGATCTCCCCCACCTCCGGATCAATATCCCTCGGCACCGCAATATCCACCATGATCAGCGGCCGGAATTTCCGCACCCGTCGCACCGCCTCCACATGCCACGGCTTCACCACAAAATGCGGCGCTCCCGTCGACGAAATTAACACATCCACCCCCGCCAACGCCACCTGCCAATCATCAAAGTGAATCGCCCGCCCCCCCATTTCCTCCGCCAAGGCCTCCGCCTTATCAAATGACCGGTTCGTCACCATCAGCGATGTCGCCCCTCTCGATTGCAATGCCTGCGCCGTCTGCCGGCTCATCTCCCCCGCCCCCACCACCATCACCGTGCTCCCCTTCAACCTTCCAAAAACCTGCTCCGCCAATTCCACCGCCGCTCCTGCAACCGATGTCGCCCCTTCCTGAATTCCCGTATGCGTCCGCACCCGTTTACCCACCCCAAAGGCCCGCTGAAAGAGCTTGTTCAAAATCCCCGAGGTCGTCCCACCCGTCAGCGCCACCTGATACGCCTTCTTCACCTGCCCAAAAATCTCCGTCTCCCCCAGCACCATCGAGTTCATCCCGCTCGCCACCCGGCACAGATGCTTCGCCGCTCCCACCGACTCGTGGTAATAAAAAACGCCCTCACGCGGCCCCTCGAACCCCCGCTTCGCACAAATCCACTCCTCCAGCTTCTCCACCCCGCCATCCTCGATCACCGCATAATATTCCGTCCGGTTGCAGGTCGAGAGCACCACCCCCTCGGCCACCCCCTCCGCCTTCACCAGCGCCTTCCCTTCCTCCGCCACCTTGCTTTCGGACAAAGCAAATCGCTCACGCACCTCGACAGGCGCGGTCTCATGATTGAGGCCAAGACAGACGAGCTTCATTACAATTTGGCAAACACCACCAGGGACAGGGCAAACAACAGAATCAACGACCAAGCGAGCTGCCTCCCCGGCATCCCCCTCACAAAATAAACTCCCAGCAACACCGCATACAGCACCCACGTCACCGTCGCCACCAGCAGATGCGCATTCACCTCACCCCCCTCCATCAAAATCCCGGAAATCACCCCGATCGTCAAAATGATCCAGCCCACCGCCGCAATCCGCGCCATCGCCTTCAGCAAACGACTCACCGACGGCATCCCCAGACTCAGCCCTCCCTTCAGATCGTGCGACTTCAGCCGCTTGTTCAGCAGCAAAAACATCACCCCCGCCACCGCTGATAGCGTCAGCGCCCCGTAGCTCAGCACCGAGAACGCCGCGTGCGACTCCCGCCACGCATCCACCACTTCCACCTTCACCGGATTCTCGTCCAACGACCCCGGAATCAAGGTCACCACCTGCAAGGCAAACACCACCGGCGCACTAAACACCCCCAACAACGACAACCGATACGTCGTCCCCGTCACCAGATAAAAGAAGGTCAGCGACCACGCCAAAAACAAACAAACCTCCCCCAGATCACCCAACGGACACTGCCCCCGCTGCGCTCCCCGCTCTCCCAGAAAAAGGAGTTGGAAAATAAACGCCCCGCACATCCACCAAAAGGCATGCCGGTGCAGCCGCTCATCCGCCCGACCCCGCCAACCAAAGACCGCTCCGGCCAACGCCAAAACGGATGCTCCAATCAGGTAAAGCGTTTCCATGCCCCGATAACTGCCCCCGCCAGCCCAACCTTTCAAGTGCGGAAAGTGAATCTCTCCCGATATCGACTTTCCCCTTCCCCGAATTACGCCTAGCGTCCCCCCCATGCCCACCGCAGCAGACCTCGACTCCGCCATCCGGGACGTCCCCGATTTCCCCAAGCCCGGAATCCTCTTCAAGGACATCACCCCCGTCCTCGGAGACCCCGCCCTCTTCAAAACCTCCCTTCAACTCCTTGCCGATACCGCCCAAGGCGAAAAAATCGACAAAGTCGTCGGCATCGACGCCCGCGGCTTCATCTTCGCCGCCGGAGTCGCCCAGATCCTCAACGCCGGCTTCGTCCCCGTCCGTAAAAAAGGCAAACTCCCCTGGACCGTCCACTCCATGGCCTACTCCCTCGAATACGGCGAAGACACCGTCGAAATCCACGCCGATGCCATCAAACCCGGCGAAAAAGTCCTCCTCGTCGATGACCTTCTCGCCACAGGCGGCACGGCAGCTGCTGCCATCAAGCTCCTCAAAGCCCTCGATGCCGAGATCGTCGCCACCTCCTTCCTCATCGAACTCAAAGACCTCGACGGCCGAAAGCACCTCTCCTCCCCCCGCGTAGAAGCAATCCTCACCTACTAACAATACGAATCTGAAACAGACCGAATGAGCGGTGATTTCCAGTTAAAAGAAGAAACCCAAAAGGTAATTGGCTGCGCATTCGAAGTCCTCAACGGCATTGGCCACGGTTTCCACGAAAAGCCCTACGAAAACGCCCTCGCTGTCGAATTCTCAAAACAAAACATCCCCTTCGAACAACAGCCCAGATTCCCGGTCATCTACAAGAACGTAACCGTCAGCGAATACATTCCCGACCTCATCGCCTTCTCCCAAATCATCATCGACACCAAAGTCATTGACCAAATCAACAACCACGAGATCGGCCAGATGCTCAATTACCTCCGCATCACCAAACTCCCCGTCGGCCTCATCCTAAATTTCAAACGCTCCCGCCTGGAATTCCGCCGCGTCACCTTAGATTCCCCCTCTCCCCCAAACCTCCAATCCTAAAACCATCCCTTCCATCCTGTCCATCTGCGGTTAAAAAACCTCCACCTTTCAATCCCATGTCATTCGATACCTTCTCCAACAACCTCCTCCGCTACCCCGATCTCCGCTTCAGCATCGACTTCTCCCGCATGGAAATCCCGGCGGACTTCAACGAGTCGATGAGCGACAAGATCGCCCGCGCCCTCTCCGACCTCCAAAAGCTCGAAGCCGGAGGCATCGCCAACCCCGACGAAGGACGCATGGTCGGCCACTACTGGCTCCGCAACCCCGACCTCGCTCCCAACGACGAAATCCGCGCGCAAATCACCGAGCCTCTCAAGGACCTCAAAAAATTCGCCTCCAAGGTCCACTCCGGCGAAATCTCCTCCCCCACCGGCGGACGCTTCAAAAACATCCTCATCATCGGCATCGGCGGCTCCGCCCTCGGCCCCCAACTCATCGAACAAGCCCTCGGCGGCAAATCCCCGGTAAAAACCTGGTTCTTCGATAACACCGACCCCGCCGGCATCGACTCCGATCTCAAAGCCATCGGCTCCGACCTCTCAAACTCTCTCGCCGTCGTCATCTCCAAATCCGGCGGCACCCCCGAAACCCGCAACGGCATGCTCGAGGTCAAAAATGCCTACGAGGACGCCGGACTCGACTTCGCCAAGCACGCCATCGCCATCACCGGCGAAGGCTCCAAGCTCTACAATTTCGCCCAGGAAGAAGGCTTCATCACCACCTTCCCCATGGAAGATTGGGTCGGCGGCCGCACCTCCGTCCTCTCCACCGTCGGCCTCGTCCCCATGGCCCTCCAGGGCATCGATCTCGACGCCATGCTCGAAGGAGCCAAAAAGATGGACCAGAAAACCCGAAGCGCCGACGTCACCACCAACGCCGCCCTCCGCATGGCCCTCGCCTGGTATCACGAAGGTAACGGCAAAGGCGAAAAAGACCTCGTCATCCTTCCCTACAAGGACTCCCTCGTCCTCTTCTCCAAATACCTCCAGCAACTCATCATGGAGTCGCTCGGTAAGGCCGAGGACCTCGATGGCAACACCGTCAACCAGGGCCTCGCCGTCTACGGAAACAAGGGCTCCACCGACCAACACGCCTACGTCCAGCAACTCCGCGACGGCCTCCATAACTTCTTCGCCACCTTCATCGAAGTCCGTAAAGGACGGGAAGGAGACTCCATCACCGTCGATGGCGTGAACACCTCCGCCGACTACCTCCAGGGCTTCCTCCGCGGCACCCGCGACGCCCTCTTTGAAAATGGCCGGCACTCCATCACCATTTCCATCTTCGAGGTCAACGCCCACACCCTCGGCCAGCTCATCGCCCTCTTCGAGCGCGCCGTCACCTTCTACGCCTCCCTCGTCAATATCAACGCCTACCACCAACCCGGCGTCGAAGCAGGCAAGGCCGCTGCCGGCATCTTCCTCGATGTCCTCAACGAAGTCCGCGGCCACCTCACCGCCGAGAAAAAAGACGCCGAGCAACTCGCCTTCGAGTGCAATGCCGATGTCGAAAGCGTCTACCACGCCGCCGTCCACCTCTCCTGCAACGGAGAAGTCCAACACGCCCTCGGCGCCAACCCCAAGGAAGACACCTTCTCCCTCTAAACCGAATCAACTTCCACCAAAGCCTGCTTCCTCACTCCGACATCGGAGGCGGAGAAGCAGGTTTTTTTGTTCCACTGAAGGCCCCTCCCTACTCCCCAACCCTGCGCATCACAAACTCAACCGGATTCTCAGCATCAGGGTGATGGAGTTCCTCGGGATTGGTTGGATTAAAATTAAATACAGGCGGAACCTTCCACACGGTTTCGTACCCCTCTATCACAATGTCGCGCAGATCAATCGAAGCCCCCACCTCTTCATGAATTTGAAATCGTCCGGACTCGTCTGTCGTAGTATTGTTTGCCTTCGTCGTATCCCACCTATTCCCAGCCCTCATCACCTCTGCAATCGATACTCGAAAAGCAGGGATTTCTGTTTTTACGGAAGCCCCCGGCAAAGGTCGCCCCTCCGTATCAACTACCTTCCCATAAAACTCAATGCTCCCGTTTCTCGACACCTTGCTCCGATGATGAAGCACCGAATAGAGCCACTGACTCCAAGGCGCGTCATCGGGTTTCGCCTCGATCTCATCTTGAGTGAATCTAAACCCCCCTCCGATTTCAGCCTCAACCTCTTCCATCGTAAAGTCTCTTCCCCCGTCAGCGTTATCGTCTTCCTCCGCCCTGTTCCGCACGACATCTTCCAACGAAGAAGCCCCCCCTTCCCTGCCCTCACGGCCACCAGCGTCATCTCCGTGCAATTCGTTCAAATAGACTTTCTCAAACAGCAGGGGAAAAAGTGAAAACACCACCCCGGAAAGAATCACGACCGATCCCACAAATAAAAATTTCCTCATATCACTAACATATATAATCTATCCCACCTCAAAAGCCACCTTCAATGGAATTCCCCGGAACTGAACACCCAAATCGCCCCCTTTTTCATCAAGCAATCTTCCAGCCCTAAGGGTGTTACTTTGGGTCTGTGCGGCTGGTCACATGCCGGTGAATGTCGCTGGTGAGCGTCTCGATCCGCTGGCCCAGCTGATTCGTCAACTCGGTCAGCTCCGTATTCTTTTCCATCAACTCCACAATCAGGGACAATTGCTTCGCATTCGCTCCAGCCAACTCTTCCCGATGCAGCGCATCACTCTCGACTCCCGCCTTATCCCGGTCGGCCTGTCGCGTCTGCGCCAATAGAATCAGCGGTGCCGCATACGCCGCCTGCAAACTGAACGCCAGGTTCAGCAGGATAAACGGATAGAGGTCAAAATGAACCAGCCCCGTCGCATTGATGATAATCCAAACAGCGACCACCATCGTCTGAGCGATCAGGAAAGTCGGCGTCCCAAAGAATCGCGCAAACGCCTCCGCTCGTGCGCCAAAGGCGCTCGATCCGAAAACGGGAGACATGCTTTTGCTTCCCAAATGGAAGCGAAGATGGTGTTTGGCCTTTACCTCGGGTTCATTCATAACTCGTGATCTTTCGTTGATTTCCCCTCCCAAATCAAACAGGAAGTAGCAGAGATGAAAGGAGCTCTTTCAAAGGCTAAAAAGAAAAACTCCCAAGCCCATCACCTCTGCTCTCTCTGTGGTTAAAAATTCTCCCCGCCCCCCAAACTCACCCCCCTACCCCAGCCGCACCTTCTTCCCCGGCGGGAGCTCAGATGCACCAGCATCTTCCCTGTGCCTCCCGGTCTTCCCAAAGACATCTTCAAGAACCAAGTAAAGGCACGGCAACAAAATCAAGGTAATCGCCGTCGCAAACAAAATCCCGAAGCCCAAAGACACCGCCATCGGGATCAAAAACTTCGCCTGCATGTCCGTCTCCAGCAGCATCGGCATCAGCCCCGCAAAGGTCGTCAGCGAGGTCAGCAGGATCGGCCTAAATCGCCGCGCCCCTGCATTCATTGCCGCTTGCAGAATACTCGGAGCATCCTTCCGGTGACGATTCACATAATCCACCAGCACCAGACTGTCATTCACCACCACCCCGGCCAGCGCCACAATCCCGCAAAGCGACATAATGCTCAGGTTCATTCCCATAAAAATGTGACCCGCAATCGCTCCCACCAACCCAAAGGGAATGATCGACATCACAATCAAGGGCTGCACGTAGCTCTTCAGCGGAATCGCCATCAGCACATACATCAGCATCAGGGCTCCCACAAAACCGATCATCATCTCGCGAATACTGTCCCGCTGATCACTCTGCTCCCCCTCAAAGGTATACCGCACCCCCGGAAACTTCGTCCCCAGCTCATCCAACACCTCCTCGGTGTAGCGCGCCACAATCTCGTTCGAATTGTAGCCCCCGGCCAAATCAACATCCCCTCGCACACTGATCGTCCGGAACCGGTCCACCCGCGTGATCGTCGCCGGACCACGACCGTAATCGGGCTCCAGCACCTCCAGAATCGGCACCTCGCTCCCTGACGGAGTCCGCAGCTTCATCTCCTCAAAGTTCGCCAGCGACTTCCTCTCACTCTCGGGATAACGCACCATCACTTTCACTTCGTCACGTCCCCGCTGGAGCCGTTGCACCTCGTTTCCGTAAAACGCATCCCGCACCTGCCCCATCACCGACATCAAATCCAGCCCCAGCGCTTTCCCCCTCGGAGTGAGCTCGCGCACGATCAATTCCTCCCGACCCCGACGATCGGAATTCGACACTTCGATCACCCCCTCGTAGTCATACTTCAATCGCTCGGTCGCCCATTCCGCAGCCTCCTCCAGCTGCTTGCTGTCCGAGCTCGTCAAATTGAGATCAATCGCATTCCCGCCACCCGCTGTTTCCGATTTGATTTGAAGGGACACCAGCCCCGGAATCTCTCCCAGAAGCTCCTGCCACTTCACCTTGATCTCGGCCGAGGAAATATCGCGATCCTTCGCCGGAGTCAGCTCCAGCGTCACCTCGCCCAGATGGGTCCCCGTCGCCGGACCGCCCGGAGCAAAGCCCGCCCCTTGGAACGGCTGCATCCCCGCCGTCGCCAGCGCATTCACCACCACCGACTCTCCGTTCTTGTCCTTCAGCTCCGCACCCAATTTGAGAGCCGCCTCTTCAAGACGACGCACCACTTCCTGCGTATCCTGAAAGGGCGCCCCCAAGGGCATCTCCAGTTTTGCCGAGAGAATCTCACCCTCCACTTTCGGGAAAAACTCAAACGGAACCCACCCCGTCACCGAGAGGCTCAACGCAAGGATCACCAACGCCCCAAACGCTCCCAAAACAATGTAGCGGAACGTCAGACACACCTTCAAAAAGGGCGTGTAAATCGTCTCTACAAACGTCTCCAGCCCCGAGGAAATCGCATGCTGTAATTTCGATAGCGGATTCCTCTTCGGAGCACTCGATGTCGGCTTCAACAAAGCCAGATGCGCCGGAAGAACAAACTTCGATTGCACCAGCGAAAACGCCAGCACCGGAATCACCACCAGCGGAATGTTCGGCCAAATTTTTCCACTCACCCCGCTCAACCCCAACATCGGAGTAAACGCCGCCATCGTCGTCAGCACCCCAAAAATCACCACCACGCCCACTTCATGCGTCCCCTTCCAGCTCGCCTCCCGCGGATGCTCTCCCCCCTGAATCCGGGTATAAACATTCTCACCCACCACAATCGCGTCATCCACCACAATCCCCAGCACCAGAATAAAGGCAAAAGCCGAGATCATGTTAATCGAAATATCGAACTGCGGCATCAGCCAAATCCCCCCCGCAAAGGACACCGGAATCCCCAAGGCCACCAGCAGCGCCAGACTCGGTCGCAGAAACAGCGCCAACACAATCAGCACCAAAAGAAGCCCCCATCCCATATTGCGCTTCAGCAAATCCAAACGCCCCTCCAGCATCAGACTCGTATCATTCCACACACTGATCTCCACCCCGGGCGGTCGCTCCAGATTTTCCAGATAATCTTTTGCCAGCGCCGCCACCGTCAGCGTGTCCTGCTCACCCACGCGGAAGACATGCAGCACCACCGCATTCCGCCCGTTGAAAGTCGAGGTCAGCTCCACATCTTCAAACCCGTCGATCACGGTCGCCACTTCATCCAGACGCACTTCCGATCCATCCGGCAGCGTCTTCACCACCACCGTCCGAAAATCCTCCCCGCGATACCTCTTCCCGATCGCCCGCACCACAATCTCACCCGACCCGGTTTTTACCGAACCGCTGGGCAGATCCAGCGACGTCCGCCGCACCGCCTCCGCCACTTCACCAAGCGTCAGTCCAAACTCCCTCAGCTTGTCCTCGGGCACTTCAATCGAAATCTCAAAGGGCCGCACCGAGGCCAGCTCCACCTTCTTGATCTCAGGTGTCCCTTTCAGAAATCGCGAAATCTTGTTGGAAATCCCCTCCGCCTCCGGAGCCTCGTAGTTCAACAAGCCATCCCTGATTTTTTCCGCAAAGGCACGCAAGCTCTCCTCATCGGTGTCCGCACTGATCGCCACACTCAGAATCTGCCGGTTCACAATGAGCTCCTCCAGAATCGGCCGCTCCGCATTCTCCGCAAAGTTGTCGATCGCGTCGACGTTCGTCTTCACGTCGTCCATCACGTTCCGCGTCTCGTAACCCGTATCCACCTGGATCGTCACCGCCCCAAAGTTGCGACTCGCATTGGAGGTCACCTTCTTGATCCCTTCAACATCCGCAATCGCCTCCTCAATCGGAATGATCACTCCATTCGTCACTTCGTCCGGCGTCGCATTCGGATAAGGAACCTGCACCACCACCGCATCAAAGGAGGTCTCGGGAAAAATCTCCTTCCGCAGCTGAAACCAGGTCGTAAACCCGGCCACCACCACCGCCAGCATCAGAAAGTTCGCCGCAACATGATTGCCGCTGAACCATTTAATAATCTTCTCCATGGCTTACTCGGTGGGTTCGGCTACCTCCAATGTCATGCCCTCAACCGGCATCTCCATTTTTGTCATGATCACCCGCTCCCCGTCCTCCACCCCCCCCGTGACATAAACGGAATCCGCATTGCTCCGCACAATCGTCAGGGTTCGAAATTCCAGCTGCCCCTCGTCGTTCACCACCGCAATCCGGTCCCGCCCGCGCACCGCACTCCGTGGAATCTCGATCACCCCGTCCAAACTCACTCCGGATACCCGGGCCTGCAAAAACATCCCCGGCGGCGGGAGCCGGAATTGCTCCGGCGCCTCCTCGTTTTCCAAAATCTCCGCAATGATGTAGGCCGATAGCGACGCCCGGTCGATCTCCCCTTCACGCCTCACGATCCTTCCCGGCCATTCCAGCGTTTCACCTCCCAGTTTCGCACTCAAAACAATCCGGGCCTTCTCATCAAGAACCGCAAAATCAGTCAGCGAAAACGGCAGCCTGACTTCAAATCCCTCGGTCCCGTAAACCATCCCCAGCCGGGTTCCCGGCATCACCGTCGCCCCCAGATCAAGTGTCGCCTCACGCACCCGACAGTCAAAGGGCGCACGAATCCGCGTCCGGTCCAAATCTTCCAAAGCCTTCTCAACCATCGCCTGGGCCGAAGCCACCCGCGCCTTCGCGCTCTCAAGATAAGGCACCCGCAGCACCATCTCACTCGCCGGCTTCCCTCCGCCAATCTTTTGCCAGTCCCGCGCCGCCTGCTCCCCCCTCGCCGTCTCCTGCTTCAGCATCAGACGGGCATCCGCCAGATCCGCCTGCGCCTGCGCCACCGCCGCCCGGTAATTCACTTCGTCCACTCTCAAAATCACTTCCCCGGTTTCAAAACGGCCCCCCACTTCAAACCGCGGATCCACAAACACGATGCGCCCTCCCACTTCCGCCGTCAGCACCGTCTCGCGCCGCGCCGCCACCAATCCCTCACTGCTCAAAGGCAGCGGGGCATCCGCCTTCTTCACCACCAACACTTCCACCACCGGAACCGTCACTTCCTGCTCCTTCTTCTTCGCCTTGGGTGCAAATTTCTTCAGCAACAGGAAACCTCCCACCGTAATAACGGCAAGACACAGTAAGGTGATCAGGGTAACGACAACAATTCGTCCGGACTTCATAATTCTATTTTCCTACGCGGTAATCGCCTCCAAGGGCGAGGTGAAGGTTGATTCGGTTATCCAGACGCAAACGACGCAGGGTCACCAGTTGCGATGCCAGCGTAATCCGGTTGGATTGCGCCGTGATCAAAGTAAGAGCATCGCCCGTGCCTCCGGCATAATCGGCCTGCGCCGCCTCCGCCGCCTCGCCCGCACTCTTCAAGGCCGACCCGATCGCTTCCTCCCTCTGCACCAAAAAACGATCCGCCACCAAGGCCTGCTCCACTTCTCCGAACGCGTTCAACACCGTCCGCTGAAGCTGCGCCAGGGCCGCCCGGTCGTCCGACTTCAACCGGTCATACTCCGATCTCAGCGCACCCCCCGCCCAAATCGGCTGGGATACCGCCGCCGCCAACGACCACACCCCGAAATCGGAGTCCACTATCTTGCGTAGCGAATCCGTCGTCGTCCCGCCCCGCGCCGTGAGGTTCAAACTTGGATAAAAGGCCAGCTTACCCTGCTTCAACAAACTCCCCGAAGACGCAAAGTTTCGCTCCGCCTTCAAAATGTCCGGACGTCTCAGCAGCAACTCCGATGGCAGCCCCGCCGGCGGCATCGCCGGAACAGGTGGCAATCGGTCCGCACTCTTGATCGCCCCCGCCGGATAACGCCCCATCAGCAACTCAAGCTGCCTCACCGCCTGCTCACGCTCACCCTTCCGCTGCGCCAATGTCGCCTTCGCCGTTTCATACTGGCTCTCCGCCAGACGATACTCCGATGCCGACCCACCCTCTTCCGAAAGCGCACTCGTAAAACGATCCCGCACAATGCTCACCGTCTTGTCCAAAAGATCCAGCGACTCCCCCGCCAACGCAATCTGCTCGTTCGACTCCCCCACCGCGAGCCACGCCCGCAACACCTGCGCCGCCAGCGATGCCCGCGCCGCCCGATAATTCTGACCCTCGGCCTGCGCCTGCGCCAACATCGACGCCTGCCCCGCCCGCGCAAACCCCCAAATATCCGGCTCCCACGTCACCACCAAATTCGCCCCGTAATTGCTCGAAAGCGACGAAGGAATCCCCCCGCCCCCAAAAGGAAACCCCACAAAATTCTGCTTCGATTTCCCCCCATCCACATTGAGTTTCACATTCGGCCGCATCGAAGCACCCGCCGTCCGCGCCGTCGCAATCGCCCGGTTCACCCGCTCCGCCGCCACCTGCATGTCCGGATTGGCCGCCAGCGCCTCGTCCACCAACGCCGTCCCGCGCCCCCCTCCAATGCGTGACACCCAATTCGTATCAATCCCCGCCTTCGCCTCTCGCGTCGCCGCCCACCGTGCCGGAGCACCATCCTGCACCGCCGCAATCCGGGACTCCGGAGCCAGCGCCGTGCATCCCGCCAGGCCCAACGCCATCATCGAAACCACAATCTTCATCGTTTTCCCTCCTTCATAAACCCGGCTTCACAAAAATTAATCACCCGTTCCATCGTCTCCTCCATCGTCTCCCTCTTCACCAATCCTCCGGAAACCTGCGCCAGCAAATCCCCGTGCATCAGCGTGTTGGACATCACCCCGAAGGAAAAATGAATCCGCCAAAAAATCTCCTCCGCACTCAACCCCGGAAGCGCTTTCCCAAACGCCGGCACAAACCGTCCCGCCACTTCGCGAAATTGCGTCATCACCGGAGTCGGAAATTCATAAGGCCGCTCGCCCGCCAATCGCCCCATCAACTTGCAAAAAAGCTGCTCACCCAACTCACAGGAAATCATCTGCGAAATCATCGGCTCAAAAAACGCCTCCAACAACGCCCTCACCGTAGGGCGCTCACTCTTCTCCAATTCACTGATCCGCCGCAGCCTTTCCTCATTCACCGGACGCACCATCTCCACCACCACCGCATCAATCAGCTCATCCTTCGATCCAAAATGATACTTCACCGAAGCCACATTCGCCCCCGCCCGCCCCGTAATTTCCCGCAACGATACCGCATCAAATCCCTGCTCCGCAAACAGCGAAGATGCCGCATCAATAAGTGCCCTCTTCGTTCCGGCCTGATCTTGGACTTGCGCTCCACTCATGAGTTTCAAACAAGTGTTTAAATCAGCAATCTCCATTTTCAAGCGATTGTTTGAATTTTTTTTCTCCACCGCCTTCTCCTCCTGCGCAAAGCTCTCGCCGTGATCGATCTCCACCATCAGGACTGCCTCGCCGGTATGCGCGGGATGCCTGATCACTCGGTCGATCTCGTCGTCACCTCCCCTCCCTACAATATCGGCATCAACTACGGCGCCTATGATGACTCCGGTGACCGCGATCACTTCCTCACCTGGTGTCAGGACTGGGCCACCGAGCTCAAACGCATCCTCAAGCCCAACGGCTCCTTCTTCCTCAATGTCGGAGCCGCCCCCGCCAACCCGCTCCTCCCCCACCAACTCATCCTCGCCCTCACCGAATCGGGTCCTGGGTTCACCCTCCAAAACACCTTCCACTGGATCAAATCCATCACCATCCAAACCCGCGCGGGCGAAGACATCTCTGCCGGACACTTTAAGCCCATCAACTCCAAACGCTTCGTCAACGACTGCCACGAGTACGTCTTCCACCTCACCACCACCGGAAACGTCCCCCTCCAGCGACGCGCCGCCGGTGTCGAATACGCCGACAAATCCAACATCACCCGCTGGAAGCACACCGATGGAAATGACAAACGCTGCCGCGGAAACACCTGGTTCATCCCCTACGACACCATCAAATCCCGCGACAAGGACCGTCCCCATCCCGCCAGCTTCCCCGTCGCCCTCGTAAAACAATGCGTGACGCTACACGGACTTGACGAAACCGCCCATCTGCTCGACCCCTTCCTCGGCATCGGCACCTCCGCCCTCGCCGCCCAAGAACTCGGAATCGAAAAATTTACCGGCTTCGAGATCGACCGGGACTACCTCCAAATCGCCCGCGACCGCCTCGCCGAAGCCTCCATCTCCTAACTTCATGCAACAAGAACCCGTCGAAGAATTCACCACCGTGGAGTCCATCTTCCTCCGCGAGCGCAATTGCCTCTTCCTCCGCGCCGACTTCTCTCCCGTCTTTACCGACTACTACCTCCATCTCATGGAGATCAAAGAACGGCACCCGGAAAACCTTGATACCACTCTCAAGGAACTCCTCGCCATTTTAACCCTCCATCTCACCGCCCGCCCCTGGGCCGAGACCATCGCCTGGACCGCCAACCTCCGCGCCCCCCGGGCAAATTTCTTCGCCACCGGATCTTCCACCCACCAATACATCACCGGTCGGCTCTTCACCAAGGACGTCCGTGAGCCGGACCGTCACTTCCTCTACTCCCAGACCACCCTCCCCGGACAGAAACCCCGCACCTCCACCGTCGAGGTCGATACCACCTCTCCCCTCGAATGGTGCGAACAGTTCTACAAACAATCCGAACAACGACCCTGCCGCGCCTTTCATCTGGGAGGTGACACCTACGGACTCGTTGCCGCCCAGCCCGATTACGATGAGGAATGGCTCACCGGACTCACCGCCGATCTCCTCGGAGACATCACCGACCGCGAAAACACCAAGGTCCTCGAAACCCGTGATTTCCGGTTCTCCTGCGGCTGCACCCTCGAAAGAATTCTCCCCACTCTCAGCGCCTGGAAGGACAACCCCGAAGAACTCTTCGGAGATTCCGATACCCTCTCCCTCCAATGCCCCCGCTGCGGAAAACGCTACCAAATCCAGATCGAAGACCTCTAGCCTCTAACGTAGCCTCACCGTCCCCTCACGCACATCGGCCACCGGCAGCGCATTCCCCTTTTCCCACCAATCAAGATTCGTCGTCGTGATGAGCTTCTGCGCCCCTCCCGGCAACCGGTCCATCAGCGCATTCCTCCGCCCCGGATCCAATTCGCCAAAGACGTCGTCTATCAGATAGACCGGCTCCCGCTGCCCCTTCTCACGCAACACCTCACCCTGCGCCAGCTTCAACGCCAACGCCAACGTCCGCTGCTGCCCCTCGCTCCCAAATTCCCGTGCCGTTCGACCCGCAATCGTCAGCTTCAGATCATCCCGGTGCGGCCCCGCCAGCGTAATCCCCCGCCGCATCTCCCGCTCTTCCACTTCACCAAAGGCCGCCTCCAAATCCCCCTTCGACTGATCCTGATAGACCAACCCCAGCACCTCCTCCTTGCCGCTCACCGCTGCATGATTCACGGCCGCACGGGTCGTCAAATCCCCGCAAAGCGCCTCACGAAGGCGGATGATCTCCGCCCCATGCTCAATCAAAAGCCGCGTATACGCCTTCACCTCTCCTTCCCGCGGAGAAAGGGTTTTCAAATACCGGTTCCGCGCCGATAGCGCCTTCCCGTAGCGCACCCAGTGATGCCGGTATTCGGGATCAATCTGCGAAGCCAAAAAATCGAGATACTTCCGCCGACTCTCCCCCCCACCACGCACCAAATCCAAATCATCATTCCCCATCCACACCACCAACCCGCTCGACGACAAATAATCGCGGCGGGATGCCGCCTCATCACCATCACATTTCAAACTCAACCCCTTCCGGTCACCCCGCACCTGCAAAGAATGTTCCCCCACCTCCCCCGCAATCCCGAATCCTTGCGTCCCCTCACGAATCAACTGCCGCGCCTGCCGCGCCCTCGGAGACTGCAGCCGCGTCAAGATACAAACCGCCTCCAAAACCGACGTCTTTCCCTGCGCATTCTCCCCCACCAACACCAAACCCTCTGACGCCAAAGGGATTGAAACCTGCTCAAAGCAGCGAAAATCAACCAACCGAAGGCTCTCAATCACCCCTTGAGCTTCCTCTCCGGTAGATAATTTGGCAACGCGAATCATTTATTGAATTTCTTTCTAAGAAATCCCCCCCACATCCGTTCAACAATCAGAGCTCGGTTTCACCCTTCTTTGCTGGCCAAACCGTATTCTCCTCCCTATTTTTCAAAAATCCAAGCGATCAATATCCTATGAGTCTCCACGCACAACTCTCACCGGAAGCCCAGGCAAGGCTTCAAGCACAGCGTCGTAATTCGACCATCAGCTCTCTCGTAATCGCCCTTTTGGTCATGGCTCTCGTTGCCGTGATCCTCCTGATCATCTCCATGGCCATCCCCGCCAAGGAAATCCCCACCATCGTCACCTACAGTGCCGGGTCGGAAGCCGAGGAAAACCTGGAACAGCGCAAGGTCAACACCAGCACCCAACGCAAACCATCCTCTCCATCCTCTTCAATGGCTCGCGTCATTGCCTCCGCGACCACTTCTCCTACCGCAATCCCCGTCCCGGAAATCGACGTCCCCGAGCCTTCCACTGACTTCGGTGATGGCGATGACTTCGGCTCAGGTTGGGGTGATGGTGACGGCGCCGGCGGCGGATTCGGAAATATTCCGGTCGCCATGAAGAAGCGTTGCTCACTTGCCGACCGCCTCTCCCGCCTCGAAGCAAACGGTGGAAACAAAGAGTGCGAAGAAGCCGTCGTAAAAGCTCTCGATTGGCTCAAAAAGACCCAAAACAAAGACGGTTCCTGGACCAAGGACAAAAAGGTCGCCATGACCGGACTCGCCCTCCTCGCCTACCTCGGACACTGCGAAACCGCCCAATCGCAGGATTACGGTGAAACCGTCTTCGCCGCAGTCACCTTCCTCGTAAACAAATCCATGAAAAACAACGGCAAGCTCGCCGATGACTTCAAGGACAACCACTGGTGCTACGAGCACGCCATCGCCGTCTACGCCCTTGCCGAGGCCTACACCCTTTGCACCAAGTCATTCGGTGAGAACATTCCCAACCTCGAAGAATCAGTCCTCCAGGCCGGCCAATTCATGATCAACAGCCAGCACAAGAGTGGCGGCTGGGAATACGCCTATCAGGATGATAACAAGCGCGGCGGTGACACCTCCATCGTCGGATGGCACGTTCAGGCCCTCAAGGCCTGCAAGCACACCGGCCTCGACTTCAAAAACATCAGAAAATGCTCCGCCAATGCCCTCGACTACATGGAGAGCATGCAGGCCAGCTCAGGCGCTATCGGCTACTCCTCTCCCAATATCAGCGGAGATCGTGATGGCACCACCCTCGCTGCCGTCGGTGCGCTTTGCTTCCAAATGTGGGACAAATCCTCTCACTCCGTGGTTCGCAAGGCCTGCAACTTCATCGACAAAAACATGAAGTTCGATTGGACCGGCGTTGATGCCGACATCTACGGCCACTACTACGCCGCCCAGTGCATGATCAACTACGGAGGCACCTACTGGACCAAATACAACAAGATGTTCCGCGATCAGGTTCTCCAGGCCCAACACAAGGACGGATTCTTCAATAACGTGAACACCAAAGGTAAAGGGAAACTCAAAGCCCACGGCACCCTCTTTGCCACAAATTCGGATACCGGTAAGCACTACCGCACCTGCCTCGCCACCATGATGCTCGAAGTTTATTACCGCTTCCTCCCTTCCAGTCAGAAGACCAAGGGTTAATAACGGCTCAACCATTTCAAAGCCCCGTGGATCGTTCCCCGGGGCTTTTTCGTGCCTCGGTCTATCGATCCCGCACAATCCGGCGCACCAAATCGAGGGCGCGCTGACTCACCTGCCACTTAAAATCAGACCGACTCCGGGGATGACACTCCCGAAACGTCGTCACCCCCCGCTCATCCGCAATCCCCAAACAAACCGTCCCCACCGGCTTCTCCGCCGTTCCCCCGTCAGGACCCGCGATCCCCGTAACGCTGACCGCGATGTCCGCTCCCGCCGCAGCCAAGCCACCCAAAGCCATCTCAGCAGCGACTTCCTCACTCACCGCGCCATGCGCCGCCAGGGTTTCGGAACGAACACCCGCCAGCTGGCATTTCGCCTCGTTGGAATAAGTCACAAAACCATGCGTAAACGCCGCACTCGACCCCGGAACATCCGTGATCCGGCAGGCAATCAACCCACCCGTGCAACTCTCAACCGTCGCGACAGTTAAGCCCGCCTCCACCAGCACCTTCACCACTTCCGCCTCAAGCGAAAGCCCGTCGTCACTGACCAAAAAATCTCCAAATGCCTCCTCCGCAATCACCCGTCCTGCTTTCACCGCCTCAGGTCCACCGATCAAACGCAAATCCACCTCCCCCAACCGGGCACAATATCCCACCTCCAGCCCATCAATCGCCGCAAGCACCTCATCAATTCCTTGATGAAAATCACTCTCCCCGATCCCCACAAACTTCAACTCCGTCACCTCGGCCACCATCTCCACTCCCGATAACGCCCGCAGCCTTGGAGTCACCTCGGCATGAAACATCGGATAAAGTTCACGCGGAGGCCCCGGTAGCAAAAATAAGGCGCAGTTCGCCTCTCCGCTCATCCGCGGAGGAACATAAATCCCCGGTGCCGTTCCATTCGGATTGGGAAGCACATCCGCCCCCACAAGGACCTGCGCCTGCTTCAGGTTGGCATCAACCATCGGCTTGTTCCGCTTCGCAAAAAATTCATACAGCGACCTCTTGGCCGCCTCATCCTCAATCAACTCCACCCCGCACACCATCGCCGCCGCCTCCCGCGTGATATCATCACTCGTCGGACCCAGCCCTCCGGTCACGATCACCGCATCACTTCGTGATACGCATTCGGCCAACGCCTCCTCAATCGCCACCCCATCCGGAACCGTTGTCTGACGCTGGACCCGCAAGCCCAGCTTCACCAATTCCTGACCAATCCAGGTCCCGTGCGTGTTCGCCGTCGATCCGAGTAGCAACTCGGTGCCCGTATTAAGAATCTCGATCTTCATCCTCGTCCTTCCAAATCAGCTCCTTCGCATCGCCCCAGAGGTCTTCCAGGGCATAAAGTTCGCGAAGCTCTTCATGAAGGACGTGCACCATGACATCTACAAAGTCCAGCACCACCCAACGGGTCGCTGCTTTCCCTTCGGTCCGCAATGGTGACTCGCCACTGAGCGCATTCACCTTCCCCTCGATATCACGGCTGATCGCCTTGAGGTGCGGCATCGAATTGCCCGAGCACACGATCATGAAATCGGTCAACGTCGAAATACCTCGCAGATCAAAAATACGAACGTTTTCAGCTTTGATTTCATCGGCAGCCTTTGCGCAAGACAATGCCAGTTGTTCTCCTCCTTCACTCATGGGATGATTTGTCTGAAGGGTGCTGGACTCACGTGTAAAACGATACATGAGACCGGAAAGTCACCAGACTTCTCTTGATCACCTTGCGGTGGAGAAACTGGTGGAGCGTAGCGGATTCGAACCGCTGACCCCCTGCATGCCATGCAGGTGCTCTACCAACTGAGCTAACGCCCCTTTCCTGTTCAGGACGGCGAAGAGGTATTAGTGACCAGCCTTTGATGCAAGAAGAAAAAGAAAACATCCCGCCATTTCCCCCCCTCCAAAGTGATTTGCTCTTTGCCGGTCCCTGAATCAACCTCTCCCGCACACACCATGTCCGTTCTATCCCTCATCTTCGGAATCTTCCTTTTCATCATCGGTATCACCCAACTCCCCACCCCTCCGGCCACCCCGGACCAGGTTCGGGAAAGCGGTGCCACCCTCGCCTTCCTCTTCGGCGGACTTCTCTTCATCTGCGGAGCCTTCTCCTTCAAACACCAAATGCACGGCCGGATCGGCATCGCCTTCGTCTCCCTCGCCGGGATTTTTATCACCCTCTACGAAATCATCCCCGCCATTGCACGCCGTGAACAACTCCCCTCACCCCTCGTCCACGGCCCCATCCTGCTTTGCTCCCTCATCGTGGCAGCATGCGCCTACCGCACCTGGAAAGGCAGCCGGGGAGCAAGAGTCGATCTCTCCTCCCCTGAACAGGACCACCCGGGACCCTAATAGACGTCGCGGGCGTAACGCTTCTCTTTCTTCAACTGCTTGAAGTAATCCACCGCTTCCTCCTCCGAAAGTCCCCCATGGGTCTTGGCAATCGTGTGGAGAGCCTTGTCGACATCCTTCGCCATGCGGGATGCATCACCGCAGACATAGAAATAACCTCCACCCTGCAGCCACTCCCATAGTTCCGCCCCGGATTCCAGCATCCGGTCCTGAACGTAAATTTTCTCAGCCTGATCACGTGAAAACGCCAGACTCAGCTTATTGATCACCCCGTCCTTCTGCATCCGCGTAATCTCCTCTTCGTAGATAAAATCAGTTGCCGCGTAGGGATTGCCAAAGAAAAGCCAATTCCGGCCAGTCGCCTTGGTTGCTTCCCGCTCTTCAAGAAATGCCCGGAAAGGAGCAATCCCCGTTCCCGGGCCAACCATAATAACATCCTTCTTCAAATCCTCGGGAAGTCGGAACGCCTTATTGTGATGAACAAAAACACCCGGAGCAACATCTCCCATCCGGTCGGACAGGAAGGTCGAGCACACCCCTCCACGATCTCGATCATGGGAGTTGTAGCGCACAATCGCCACCGTAAGATGCACCTCGCCCGGATGGGCCTTGGGACTCGAGGCGATCGAATAAAGCCGCGGCTGCAGCTTCTTCAACACGCTCACAAATTCCTCGCCGTCTCCGAAATCAGCGGGATGATCGATAATCAAATCAATGAGCTCACGTCCCCAGCAAAACTCTTCAAAGTCCGCCTTCTCCCCTCCTTCAACCAGCGCACGGAGGAATGGCGATCCGGACCTCTCCTGCCACTTCTGCAGCAAGGATTTATTCAGGCCCCGGATGTCGTAGGACTCGATCAATGCTTGCCGCAAAGGAGCTTCACCACCACCCGGAAGCGGAACATCGTCGTTCACATTGAAAGGAAGACTCTTAAGAATCTCATCCACCGCCGACTCCGGATTGGTCGAAAAGACACTCAGGGCGTCGCCCGCCTCGTATTCAAGGCCGGAACCTTCGAGTGAAAACTCAACATGGTAGGTTTCCCTCTCGGTCCCCTCTTTGTTCAAGTTGTACTTGTTGATGACCGGCGAGGGATAAGGCCGCTTCTTTCCATACGGCTCGTCTTCGGAAACTTCCTCCGTCGCAGCCGCTACCGACGCTCCGCCCATGGCCTCCATCACCCCATTCTTCCACTCTTTGAACTCGTCGTCGTAATCAACGTCGCAGTCGATGCGCTTAAACATCCGCTTCGCACCAAACTTCTCAAGCCGTTCATCAAACTCGATCCCGCACTTGCAAAAATCAGGATACTCGCTGTCGCCCAGGGCAAACACCGAAAAGCTCACCCCTTCAAGACTGGGCACGGAATCCCCCATCACAAACTCATGAAGCTCGGCCGCATTGTCCGGTGGTTCCCCGTCACCATAGGTGGAGGTGATGATGAGCAAATTCTGCTCCTTCGAAAGCTGGGCCTGATCATACTGTCCCATGTCGATCACCTTGGGGTCATAATTCCCGCTCTTCAGCGCTTTTGCCAATTTCTTGGCACATCCCTCGGAATTCCCGGTCTGGGAGCCCCAAAGAATCGTCACCGGAATGACTGGTCCCGATGACGGCGCAGGGCCAACACCAGCGCCGGCCAACAGTGCTTTTGCAAGAAAATCATTGAGCCACGCCCGCTGTTCGGAATTGAACGGAGCGTCTTCTGGCACGATAATTGGAGAACTCATGGTAAGTGATCCGTCCTCTGGGGACGGGCGCGGAAATGTAGGGAGCTTTCAAAGGGATTCAAGCGTGTTTCATCGCCGAATCATCCCTTCATTCACTTCTGCCATGAATCAAACTACTGCGATTGACTCAACTTTAATCGAAAAGGTCGAATTCTAATCCTCATCCACCGTTTCATCACGCTGATAAATCGGCAGCTGACGATAGGGAACCGTAAACGCCAACAGCATGATCGAGGTCCCATAGATCCGACCCGCCTCCTTCGCATACCAAGATCCATCCTCCTTCTGCCGCTTCAAATAGGTCTCATACATCCAGTCCGCATACGTCTCCCAATAATTCCCACCCATCTGAAACATCGCCTGGGCGTTGTAATAGTTGCCGTAAAATTCGAACTGGTCATTGGGCAGCCGTTGAAAGCTCTGGATCACAAAATCCGCCGCCTTTTTCGTCTCGGGCTTCCCGTGCTGCCCACACAGCTCCAAACAAAGGAGCCCCATCCCGGTCAGCGACAGCTGATGATTCCGCGTATCCGTGTATCCAAAATGTCCCCCTTTCGGATCAAAATGCCGATACAAATAAGCCACCGCATCATCGATTGCCTTATCCGGCACCGCCGCCCCGTTCAGCTTCGCCGATCTCAACGCCATCAGTGCCCAACCACTGCAAGATGTATCGGAATCGCGCGATCCCGGGTGATACCGCCACCCGCCCTGATGTCGTTCCGATTTCTTCACCGCTTGCGCCCTCAAAATCAAACCCAACGCCCGGGGCAGACTCTCCGCGATCTTCTTCTGCCGCTCCGGGTCCACCATTCCGGACACTTCCGAAATAAAGAGCGTCGCGATATTGTGGGCATACATCGGACCACTCCCCCCATACCCGGCATCATAAAGCCCCTGCCGATCCTGATGGGAGAGAATGTAGTCAATGATCCGCGTCAAGGTCTCCGCATATTCCCCTTCTGTCGGGAGATGCCCCCGCGAAAGAAAGGCCATCCCCGCCAAAGCCGGAATCCCCGTTGAGGTGCCATAACCCTCGGGATAAGAACCATCCTCCTGTTGAACCCGGGCCAAAAAATCAAGTCCTCGGTCGATCGCCGGATCCGCCTTTTCTTTCCAACGCGAAAACACCGTCTCCGGCACACCCTGACCGAACGAAGCAGCCACACTGAGAATCAAAATATAAAATACTGCTTTCATCGTTCCTGAGTTACTTGCTCAAAATACTTCTTCACCAATCCACGATAATCTTCCGGAACCACCGCACCACGGGCACCTCCGATCTCAGATTTAAGGGTGGCCTTGATTTTCGCCCAATCCCCCGCACTCACCCCAAGGCGCGCCAACTCGGGCGGAACCCCGGGATCAGCTTGAGCCTGACGCTCCCCTTCCTGGGACTGGTCCCCCGGTTGCGATCCCTGATCATTCCCTGGTTGCCCCTCTTGTCCCGACTCATTCTCTGCCATCGGCGCGCCCTGTCCCGGTTGTTGATTCTGGGACATTGCCGATTGCGCCTGCTGCGCCGCAGACTTCAGGGCCTCCGCCGCCGCCTTCGCAGATGACGCAGCCGCTTGGGAAGAATCGGCATTGGCCGCCTCACTACTTTGCTCAAAGGCTTCAGCCAGCGGTTCACCCGGTGCCGGAACCGCATTCGCGTCCTCTTGCTGCTGTCCTGCCTGCTCCGCCTGCTTCGCAAAGTCTTGCGCTGCCTGCGCCAACAGATCGCCCGCCTTTTCAAGTTGCTCCGATGACTGACCGTGAAACTGCGCCGCTTGCTGTGATTGACCATTAGCTTGCTCCTTCATCGCCTGATCCGCCCGATTGGCCCCATCACGACCCCGGTCTTGCGCTTGCTGCAAAGCCTGGTTGTCATCAGCAGCAAGCGGGAACTCGCTCAACTCTTCAGCCAACTCCAAAGCCTTTTCAGCCTGCAATTCTTCCAGTGCGGCCAGGGCCTCCTCCGCCTTCCCCTCAGCCAGGGCTTGAAATGCCTCCGCCACCTTCTCCTGACGATCCTGAAGGTCCTGCTGCGATTGAGCCGCTTGCTCCCCCTCCTTCAACGCCTCGGCAGCAGCTTGGGCGGATGCCGCAGCTTGTATAGATTCCCCGGCATCTCGCGCTGCCTCGGCCTGGGCCACCGCCTCCGGCAGCGTATTCGCCCGATCTTCATTCTCCTCACGTGCTTCCGATAACTCTCCTTTGACCTCTTCGGCAATCTGCCCCTGCTCTTGCTTCAACGCCTCCTCGATCTTCTGTCTCTGCAGCGTTTCCAAAGCCCCGAGGGCCTCCTCGGTGTTCCCTTCAGCCAACGCCTCGAACCCTTCGGCCACGGTCTCCTGCTTCTTCTGGAGCGAGGGTTCTTGAGCCATTTTTTCCGCCGCTTCTTTTCCCGCCTCCGCCGCCTCCTGCGGCGACGTCGCTTCACGGGCCTCCTCAGCCTTTGGTGCGCCTTCAGAAGCAGCTTCTTTGGATTCCGCTGCTATTCTGCTTTGCTCATCCTTAAGAGCCTCCGCAATTTGCTCTTTGGCCGACTGTTCTTTTCCCTCTGACAAATTCTTCAACTCTTCCTGGGATTGGGCCAGTGCTCGAGCTTCCTCCTCCAATTTGGCTGCTCGTTCCGCTTGCGCTTCCAATGCCGCCTGCTTCGCCTGAGGAGAACGCTTCACCATCTCACGAATTTCGCGACTCAATTGCTCCTGCTGGTTTTGCCACCTCTGCTGCTCCTTCCCGTCTGCTTGCTCTCCCTCTTCAGCCTGCCGGGCAAGTGAATCCTGCCGCTGCGCCATCTCCTGAAGCCTCGCTAATTCCTCAATTTTCTGACGATCACGATTCGTTTCATCACGGAGTTTTTCCAAAGTCCGCACCGCCTCATCAGAGGCCCGCACCGCGGCATCCAGTTCGCCGCGTCGCGACTCCGGAGTATCTTGCAAGGGTGACATCTCCACACTCTGCTTCGCTTCGGATAACTTATCCGCCGCCTTAACTGCCTCGTCGGAACGATGCGCCTGCACCCCCTGCTCCATCCGCTCCGCCAACTCCCTGACCTTTTCTTCAATCGCCGCTAACTCATCACGCGCCTCATCAATATTTTCCACTGCCTGCTTGCTCACCTCTTCCTTGTGAAGATGTCCCTGCGCTTTCCGCATTTTCACCTGCGCCCTTCGGGTCTCACGTATGGCCTCCTCAATCGTCTCTCTGATGTCCGACTGCTGGGCTTGCAATTCCTGCCGGGCCAACGACGAAGCCTTCTGATCAAGCCTCACCTCGATCCAATCGGAATACCCCACTCCCGGACCATCGAGTTCCGCCGGCCTGTTATCACTCAATTTGAGCCGTAATTTGAAGCGCTTCGCCTTCGGATGCCTGTCCAGAAGACTGCCCACATAGGCCATCGCCTCACCACTCCACAATCCTTCTCTCTCAGCGATCACCCGCGTCGGCAACGCCTCCTTCAACGGAGTTTCGGGTCTCCCCTCGACCTCCAGTTCAATCTCGCAGGAAGAGAGACCAATCTGCTCCTCCACCTCATAAACCAGAATTATCTGATCGTCCGGGCGCATCCGAAGCTCTCGTTGAAATGGCTTCACCAATTTCACCACCGGGGCCTCGTCTTCCGTAAATTCCACCGGAAATCGCGCTACTTCAATTCCTTCCCGCAACCGGTGATCCAACACCACCACCGCCTCATGTTTCCCCGGAGACTTTTGCGAAAACCTCACCTCCATATCGGAATCCCGGGTCGCACGTTCCAAACTCTCTTCTCCCGCAACTTCGCCATCCAGCGTGAACCTCACCTCTTCCACCTCACTGGGAACCTGGCTTGTGAGCACAATCTCGGTGCCAGCCAACGCACGCAAACCGGTCGACAAATCAGTCACCCGGTCCGCCCAACCGGTGTATTCGGGATAGCGATACCTTACGGTCGCATTCTCCAGCGAAGGCTTGGGATAAACCGTAATCTCAAATTGATCACTCTCACTCTTCCCTGACCGCACCAAATATTGAAATGATTCGGACACTTCGTGCAATTGATATTCGAACCGCGAAAGCTCCCCATCCTGCGACACCACAGAAAGTTGCTCGCTCAACTCTCTCCCACTGCTCGTTCGGGTCACCAACTCCAGCGGCTCTTTCAAGTCCCCTTCATAAGAAAGCGAGATCAACAACGGTTCCCCTTCGATCAGCTCCTGATCCCCGGGCATAATCTCAAACCGAAGACCACCCGCATTCCCCATTGTCGAAAACGGAGCCACCGCCCGTGCCAAAAGCCGTCCCATTTCCTGCGGAAACACCGCCAATAACAGAGCGATCACCCCCACCATCGCTGCCAGTGGCACCACCGACTTCCTCACCCGACGTGTCGTCACTTCGACCTCCGGATCCAACCCCGAAAGATCCGTCGCCGCCTCACTGGATAACTCCGCCAACAACTCCTCCGAAATCCCTTCATGCGATCCGGCTAGTTCCAGACTGGTGGATATCCGCTCCTGCACCTCGGGATGCCGAATCTCCAGCCAACGGGCCAATTGAACATCGCTAATGATCCTTCTCAACGGCCTCAACAAATAACTCCACAGCCCCCACCCCATCACCGCCAACCAAAGAAAAAACAACAACACCCTGATCGCCGTGACCAGCGGAGCAAAAATAAAATCAAGCGCCGCAATAAGAAGCAACCCTCCCAACACCACCGAACCGAATCTCACCATCCCGCGGGCAAATTGCACCCGTCGAATGCGTCTGCGCAGCACCGCCAACTGGCGGGAAATCCGGGAGGTCGTTTCCATCTGTCCCTATACGACTTCAACTCCCCTCATTTTTCGAGAATCAAAATCAAGTCATTGCCCCGGCAAGCATAAGGCCGCCCCAGCGTGCTGGGGCGGCCTTATGGCAGAGGGGGTGGGATTCGAACCCACGGTAGCTTACACTACGCCGGTTTTCAAGACCGGTGCATTCGACCACTCTGCCACCCCTCCGCAAGCGCGGCGAAGATTCAATAACTCGTCCATCTTGGCAAGAAAAGATCTTCGCCTCTTTTCCATCACCCCGCACGCCGGACTTGCCCAGCACCCCGTCACTCGCTTAGCTCTAGAGAATATGAGCAAAGCAGTTCTCCTCTTCTCCGGTCAAGGCGCACAAAAAGTCGGCATGGGCCGGGACCTCATCGAAGCCTACCCCGCCGCCCGGGCACTCTTCGAACAAGCCGATGAAATCCTCGGCCGCCCTCTCACCCAAATCATGTTTGAAGGCCCCAATGATGACCTCACCCGCACCGCCAACTGCCAACCCGCCCTCTTCCTCCACGGACTCAGTCTCCTCGCCGTCTTAAAAGAAAAGTTCCCCGCACTCGATCCCGTAGCCGCCGCCGGCCTCTCCCTGGGAGAAATGACCGCCCACGCCGCCGCCGGAACCTTTTCCTTTGAAGAAGGCCTCAAGCTCGTCGCTCGCCGCGGCGAACTCATGGACGAAGCCTGTGAAGCCACCGAAGGAAGCATGGCCGCCATGATCGGTGGTGACGAGGCCGACGTTCGCCGCCTCGCAAATGATTGTGATGTCGATGTCGCTAACCTCAACTGTCCCGGCCAAATCGTTCTCTCCGGAAAAGTCGCCGGCATCGGGGAAGCCGTTGCCAAAGCCAAAGAATACGGCCTCCGCATGGGCAAACAGCTCAGTGTCGCCGGGGCCTACCACTCCCGCCTCATGGCCGGCGCGCAGGATAAGCTCGCTCTCGCCCTCGCTGAAACTCAAGTCGGCACGCCGCAAATCCCCGTCATTTCCAACTACCTTGCCGAACCCGCCGATGGACCTGATGCCATCCGCGACTCACTCGTCAAACAAGTCACCGGCTCCGTCCGCTGGGTCGAATCGATCCAACTTCTCCGAAGTCAGGGCCACGATCTTTTCATCGAACTTGGACCGGGAAAAGTCCTCGCCGGACTCATGACCCGCATCGATAAGGATGCAAAAGTCATTTCAATCGAAGATGCCGCAAGTCTCGAAGACGCTCTGGGCGAGCTCAAAGCCTGATAGATTAGGAACTGCGAAAAAAAATGAACAAAGTGGTAAAATAAGTATTGCCCCCGTACCGTGATCACCCTAGCTTCCCGCCGTTCTCACCACATGCGGAGCGGTAGCTCAGTTGGTTAGAGCGCCGGCCTGTCACGCCGGAGGTCGCGGGTTCGAGTCCCGTCCGCTCCGCCACTCCAATTCGAGAACATCGAAGCTCTTAGACCTTCCCTCACCGGAAGGTTTTTTTGTGCCCTCAAATCCAGAGCGGACGGGACGAGAACCCTGCCGAGCAAAGCGAGGCCTCGGGGGTTCGAACGCGCGTTTCATCCCATGAAACGAATCACCCTGCGAAGCGCAGCGAAGACAATTCAGCATAGCCAACGGCAATCCCGTCCGCTCCGCCACTCCAATTCGAGAACATCGAAGCTCTTAGACCTTCCCTCACCGGAAGGTTTTTTTGTGCC
>JBPOGH010000010.1:0-192129 GCA_051252135.1 Verrucomicrobiaceae bacterium
GGGGGCTTGGCTGGGGGCTTGGCTGGGGGCTTGGCTGGGGGCTTGGCTGGGGGCTTGGCTGGGGGCTTGGCTGGGGGCTTGGCTGGGGGTGGGGGGATGTTTTGTCCCCGTTTTGAGGGATTGCCTTGAGGGGGGGTGATTGGTAGGAATGCGGGTCATGGGAGCCCGTTGTTTTGTTTCTGCAATTTTGATGCTCACTGCGGTGGTGCAGGCGGAGCCGGAGATGGAGGACTTTTTGGAGTTTTACTGTGTGGATTGTCACGGGGACGGGACGGAGAAGGGTGGGTTGGATCTGCAGCTGGTGGCGGAGTCGCCGATGGCGGAGCAGGGGAAGATTTGGGAGCATGTGATTTTGAGGATGGAGAGCCGGCAGATGCCGCCGCCGGATAAGGATCGGCCGACGGAGGAGGAGTATGAGGAGACGATTGGTGATTTGGTGGCGTTCTTTGACGGGTTGGCGGAGGAGAGTCCGGAGCCGGGGGATGTGCCATCGATTCGGCGACTGACGCGGACGGAGTATCGCCATGCGGTGCGGGATTTGCTGGGGGTGACGGTGGATGTGAGTGAGTTGCTGCCGAAGGATGAGTCGAGCCACGGGTTTGATCACATCACGGTGGGGAATCTTTCGCCGACCTTGTTGAATCGTTATGTGGGCGCGGCCCAGAAGATTGCGAAGGTCGCGGTGGGCGAGGTGCAGTCGTCGCCCGACCTGCGGGTGGTGCGGCTGCCGGGAGACCGGAGTCAGAAGGAGCATGTGGAGGGCTTGCCGCCGGGGACGCGGGGCGGGTTGGTGTTTGATCATCATTTTCCGGTGACGGGTGAGTATGAGTTTGAGGTGAGGTTGTCGCGGGACCGGAATGAGGAAGTGGAGGGGCTGAACGGGACCCACGAGATGGAGTTGTTGCTGGATGGGGCGGTGGCGGAGAGTTTTCAGGTGAAGCGCCCCGAGAACCGGGATCACACGAAGGTGGATGCGCATTTGAAGGCGCGGATTCGGATTGAGGGCGGGACGAAGAAGGTGGGGGCGACTTTTGTGAAGCTGCCGAGCTCGCTGCTGGAGACGAACCGTCAGCCGTATGATGCGGAGTTTAACTTTCATCGTCATCCAAGGCAGGCACCGGCGATCTTTCAGCTGTCGATTACGGGGCCATTGGGTGAGCAGGAGGTGGCGGGGACGGAGAGCCGGAAGGAGATTTTTCGAGAGGGTGAGTCCAAGGAAGCGGCATTGCGACGCTTGATGCGCAAGGCCTATCGGCGGCCGGTGACGGAGGAAGAAGTGGCGGCGATTCGTCCTTTTCTGGAGGAGGGAATGGAAATGGCGGTGAGTGCGATTTTGGTGAGTCCGCAATTTTTACTGCGGGTGGAGGGGCCGCCGGAGGGAGTTGAAGCGGGTGAGGTGTATCGATTGGATGATTTCAAGCTGGCGACGCGCTTGTCGTTTTTTCTGTGGAGCAGTCTGCCGGATGAGGAGCTTTTGGATTTGGCGGAGGCGGGGAAGCTGAGTGATCCGGCGGTGTGGGACGGGCAGGTGAGGAGGATGCTTGAGGATGAGAAGGCGGAGACGCTGGTGACGAACTTTGCGGACCAGTGGTTGCAGCTTCGGAATCTGGATTCGTTTTCGCCCGATCTGCGGATGTTTCCGGACTTTGATGATAACTTGAGGCAGTCGTTTAAGAAGGAGACCTCGTTGTTCTTTGAGAGCATTTTGCGGGAGGAGCGGAGTGTGATGGATTTGCTGAAGGCTGATTATACTTTCCTGAATGAGCGGCTGGCGCGGCATTACGGGATTCCGCATGTTTACGGGAGTCATTTCCGGAGGGTGGCGGTGGGACCGGAGAGTCATCGGGGCGGGTTGCTGCGGCAGGGGAGTGTGTTGGCGGTGACCTCGTATGCGAATCGTACTTCGCCGGTGATCCGGGGGAACTGGGTGTTGGAGAATGTGCTGGGGACACCGGCTCCGCCTCCGCCGCCGAATACGCCGACGCTGGACGAAGTGGTGGTGGCAGCGAACCTGCCGATGCGTGAGCGGCTATCGGCGCACCGGGACCGGAAGGAATGCCGGGCGTGTCATGCGCTGATGGATCCGGTGGGATTTTCGCTGGAGCAGTTTGATGCGGTGGGGCGATGGCGGGTGAAGGACGGGGATGCGCCGGTGGATGCAAGTGGCGGGTTGCCGAGCGGGGAGAGATTTGAGGGGGTGGACGGGCTGGAAGAGGGGTTGTTGCGGAGCCCGGATCTTTTTGCGAAGACGGTGACGGAGAAGCTGATGGTCTATGGGCTGGGGCGCGGGGTGGAGCACTATGACGCGCCGGCGATCAGAAAAATTGTGGAGGAAGCGTCTGAAGACGGTTATTGTTTAAGCGATCTCATTTTGGGGGTGACGAAAAGTATGCCCTTCAGCCACCGTAGAAAGTTGTAGAAAACGTCATGTTTATTTCAAAGAAGTCACTTTCCCGTCGCACGGTGTTGCGGGGGCTTGGATCGTCGGTTGCGTTGCCACTGCTGGATGCGATGGTGCCTGCGGCGACGGCAGCGAGGGTTACGGCGGCCCAGCCGGTGAAGCGCCTGGGATATGTGTTCATGCCGATGGGGTGTGATTTGACGCGGTGGACGCCGGGGAGCAAGGGGGATTTGAGCGAGCTTTCGCCGATTTTGGATTCGCTGAAGTCGGTGCGTGATTCGGTTTCGATTTTATCCAATCTGGAGCTGCAACCGGCGTATCCGGGGACGCATGCGACCTCGAACTCCGCTTTCTTGAGTGCGGCCCAGGCGAAGCAGACGGAAAGTGCGGATTATTTTTTGGGGACGACAGCGGACCAGATTGCGGCGCAGCATTTGGGGAAGGAGACCCAGCTGTCATCGCTTGAGATGTCGATGGATCTGATGCAGACGGTGGGGCAGTGCGACAATGGGTATGCGTGTGTTTATCAGAACAATTTGTCGTGGTCGTCTCCGACGACGCCGCTGCCGGCCGAGGCGCATCCGCGCTTGATTTTCGAGGCCTTGTTTGGTGAGGGCGGGACGCCGGAGCAGCGGCGGGCGGCCTTGGCGAAGAAGGCGAGCTTGTTGGACTTTGTGAATGACGACCTTTCGCGGTTGAAGCGTCAGGTGGGTGTTTCGGACCGGGCACGGATTGATGATTATCTGACCTCGGTGCGCGAGATTGAGCGTCGGATTCAGAAGGCGGAGGCGGCGACGCGGGATGAGGCGCTTCCTGATTTGGATCGGCCGCAGGGGGTGCCGGCATCGTATGCGGATCATGCGCGGTTGATGTTTGAGCTGCAGATGCTGGCGTTTCAGGGGGATATTACGCGGATTACGACGTTTCAATTGGCACGCGAGACGAGCAACCGGGTTTATGCGGAGACGGGGGTGACGGACCCGCACCATCCGTTATCGCACCACGGGAATGACCCAACGAAGGTGGAGAAGATGGCGAAGATCAACGCGTTCCATGTGTCGCTCTTTGCGGAATTTCTGGAGAAGATGAAGGCGACGCCTGATGGCGATGGTTCGCTGTTGGATCATTCGCTTTTTCTTTATGGAAGCGGGATGGGGAATCCGAATGTGCATGATCACCAGAACCTTCCGGTGATCGTGGCGGGGGGAGCGGCTGGCGGGATGAAGGGGAACCGGCATATTGAATTCAAGGAGCCGACTCCGTTGGCGAATCTGCATCTGACCTTGATGGAGAAGGCCGGGGTGCAGCTGGATCGTTTTGGAGATAGCAGCGGGACGATCAAGGAGCTGAGCATATGAAGTGGCTTTTATCGGCGTTGTTTTTTCAAGTGCTGCAGGCGACTCCTTTGGTGGATGCGGCGCACCGGAATGATTTGGCAGAGGTGACGAGGTTGCTGGAGGCGGGCGCCGCGGCGGGTGAGACGAACCGGTATGGGGTGAGTCCGTTATCGCTGGCGTGTCAGAGCGGGAACGTGGAGATGATTCGAGTTTTGCTGGCGAAGGGGGCGGATGCGAATGCAGCGTTGAAGGGTGGCGAGAGTCCCTTGATGACGGCCTCGCGGACGGGAGTTTTGGACGCGGTGAAGGTGTTGGTGGAGGCGGGGGCGAAGCTGGAGGCACGGGAGCACCGGGGGCAGACGGCGCTGATGTGGGCGACGGCGGAGGGGCACCTGGAGGTGGTTCGTTTTTTGGTGGATGAGGGGGCTGATTTCAGGACGCCGCTGCAGGGGGGATTTACGCCGATGTTACTGGCGGTGAGGGAGGGGCACATTGATTTGGTGCGGGAATTTCTGAAGAGAGGGGTGGATGTGAATGAGGCGGCGAAGCCGAAGCGGGCGGGTGGCAAGCGGTTGCGTGAGGGGAGCACTCCGCTGATGGTGGCGGTGGAGAACGGGCATTTTGATTTGGGGGTGGTGCTGCTGGAAGCGGGGGCGAATCCGAATGACCAGGGGTCGGGATTTGCGCCGCTGCATGCGCTGACGTGGGTGCGGAAGTCAGTGAAGGGGGATGGGGACGACGGGCTGCCGACGCCGAAGGGATCGGGGATGATGGGGAGTCTTGAATTTGCGCGGGCGTTGGTGAAGCACGGTGCGGACCCCGATCTGAAGTTGGACGACGGTCGCGGTGGGGTGGCGCGGGTGGATCGAAAGGGTGCGACGGCTTTTTTGATGGCAGCGGAGGCGGGGGATTTGGAATTTTTGAAGGTGCTGATTGAGTTGGGGGCGGATGCGAGTATGGGGAATCGTGGTGGGACGGTGCCCTTGCTGGCGGCGGCGGGGATGGGGGTGACGGCTCCGGGGGAGGAGGCGGCGAGTGTGGAAGAGGCGATGGAGGTGGTGAGGTTTTTGGTGGAGATGGGGGCGGATATCAATCTGAAGGATCGTCGTGGCGAGACGGTGATGCATGCGGCGGCCTACAAGAGTGCGCCGAAGATGATGGAGCTTCTTGATGAATTGGGTGCGGATATTGCGGTGTGGAATCAGAAGAATAAATCGGGGTGGACGCCTCTGCTGATTACGCAGGGTTTTCGGCCGGGGAATTTCAGGCCGATTGAGACGAGTGAGCGGGCGTTGGCAGCGATCATGCGAAAGCATGGCGCGGAAGTTCCTCCGGCACCTAAGCGGAAGAAGATCAAGGGTTACCAGGACCGGTAAACAAAATCAGCCCGCGGGGAGCGGGCTGATGAGCGAGAGGCGTTGGTTAATCTGCGGGTACTTGTCTTTCGCGCACCTGGAGGAAGAGTTTTTCCGTTCCGTCCGGAAGCATGAAGGACCGGGTGGTGGTGGTTCCTTCCGCGGGGATTCCGTCTTCCAGTTCGATCCAGCCGTCTTCGGTGAGTTCAAGGGAGGCGAAGACATCGTAGTTGGTGTTGGGGCGGGAATTCCAGCTCAAGGTGACTTCGCTTGTGAGTGGATCAAAGGAAAGGTCGGTAATTTGTGGTGGGCCGAGGGTGGCTTTTCCGAAGCCGGAAGGCGCAGGGATGGAGCCCAGAAGCGTGTCCGCATCGGAGACGTAGAAGTCATCGAAGGCAATGGCCTGTGAGGCTTGGTCGACTGCGAGGCTGGTGACCAAAAACAGGGAATCGATCGGGGCACGGGGGACGCCGAGGAGGAAGATTTCCTGTGGCTCGCGATCGGAAGAGAAGTTATCGAATACCGTTTGGCGGGTTCCGCCGGTGGGTGCGACATGGACCGAGAAGGTGTCGGTTTCTCCGAGGGGCACGTTTTGGACATCAATCCAGACATCGTAGGAGGTATCGGGCTCGAAGGTGAGACCGGAATCTGTGGGGGCTCCGCCGATGCCATTGACGGCTTCCATTTTGAGGCCGAGACCGGCTTCCCGGGACAGGGTGATGTAGGTTCCGATGTTGCTATTCCAGTCATCGACGAAGCGGAATTTTTTCTCCGTGAGGCCTGTCTTGACGATAAAGGGAAGATCGGGCTCGAGGCTGCTGAGGCAGAATCTGAAGAAGAGGGTGCGGGACGATTCGCTGGCCACGGTGTGTGATCCCAGTTTGCGTCCGGTGAGGTCGTTTCCAGCGGTAGTGGCCAGAGCCTGGGTATCACCGACATTAACAACCTCGAAACTTCCCGAGGGCGAAGTCCAGGAACCCTGATCATCGAGAGCGCCGTTGGGGTATTCATTGAAGTCTTCGATCCAATTCCAACCTTCGGTGACTCCTTCGATGATGCTGACGGAGACGGTTTGGGTGATGGGTGCTTCCGCTCCGCGTTCGGCGGTGAGGGTGAAGGTGGTGGGTTCGGTGATGGTGACGAGGGTGTTACCTACTCCGAATGCGCTGATGGCGGTGACATCGCCCACTCCCTGATCGATGGAGAGGGTGGCGTCCTTGGTGGCATCCCAGGAGAGTTTCACCTGATCGCCGGCGATCACTTTACGGTATTCGGCAGAGAAGCCGTTGATGGCGAGGTCTTCGACGGTTTCATCGAGGTCCGGCATGCCATTGGTCATGAGGTCGGTGATTTCAGCGGGGGTGAGGGCCCGTTTCCAGATGGCGGCTTCATCGATGTCACCGGTGACGTGAGCAACGACACCAGCCCTAACGACGGCGCCGAAGGCGGTGGTGTTCATGTTGTGGGTGTATCCGGCGGCCTTGGCGGGGATGGCGATGGTATCGAGGACTCCATCGACATAGACCTCTCTGGTGGCTGATCCGTCGCCCTGCAGAGTCTGGACGAAAGCGATGTGGTGCCAGTCCACGCCATCCAAGGGGGTGGCTCCGGTGGGGGTGTGGTTGAAGACGGGGAAACCATTTTTATCGCGGATGTAGACATCGAGCGAATTGTTTGAACCTCCCGGGACGGTGCCCATGGTGAAGAGAGGGGTTCCGTCGCCGGCAGTGACGCTGGCTTCACAGAAGATGCGGAGGTCCCCCTGGCCGCTGGCGTTGGCGCGGACCCAATAGGCGATGGTGAAGGAGTCGTTCTTCATTGCGGGGAGGTCGTCTCCGCTGTCATGGGTGCGATAAAGGTAGGTGCTGTTGGCCCCTTTTAGGCTGAAGCCCATGCCGAATTTTCCGGGGATGAGGTCACTGGCGGTGAGGTTTTCGAGGAGGAAGTCGTGCTGGCTGGCGAGATCGGGCGTCTTGTTGCCCTGGACTTCATCGAAGGGCCAGTAGGAGACGAGGTCGGTTTTGAGGGAGTCTCCCTGGCCATGGGAGAACTGCGTAAGGGCAGCCAGAGAGAGGGTCGCCTTGGTGAGAAGTTGTATTAGTGTGTGTGTGCTCATAGTCGAAACGACAGATTAAGCAGCATATAAAGGGTTAGGCTATGGGGAGTCAAGTTCGGGAGAGCGACCCGAGAGGATAGAAGGGATCCGGGCACGGGGAGACCTTGGGAAAAGCGAAATGATTCAGCCTTGAGGGGGGTGGGTCTGGCTGGCGGCTATGATCTTCCGGAGCGGCCGGAATTGGGGCTGCGACGACGATTGCCGCCGGCCGAGGTGCGTTGGCCACCGCCGCCGCCACCGCCGAAGCTGGAGCGTCTGCGATTACCGCCACCGCCGCCACGGTTACCGCCGCCACCGCGATTGCCACCACCACCGCGAGAGGATGGTGGTTTGGGAACGCGAGCGCCGAGGGCGGCTTCGGGGAGTGGGTTGGTGGGTTCGAAGCCCTCGAGGGTGCGCCGGTCGATGAGGCGACCGATGAGTTTTTCGATGGCGACGAGAAGGTGGAGTTCATCGGCGGCGACGAGCGAGACTGCTTGTCCATCCGAGCCGGCGCGGCCGGTGCGTCCGATACGGTGAACGTAGTCCTCGGGGACTTCGGGGAGGTCGAAATTGACGACCTGGGGGAGTTCGTTGATGTCGATGCCGCGGGCGGCGATGTCGGTCGCGACAAGGACGCGGATTTTACCGCTTTTGAAATCGGCGAGGGCGCGGGTCCGGGCGTTCTGGCTTTTGTTTCCGTGGATGGGCTCGGAGCCGATGCCTTGTTGTTCGAGGAACTTGGAGATCTTGTTCGCGCCGTGCTTGGTGCGGGAGAAGACGAGGACCTGTTGCCAGTCGTTGCTGTGCACCATTTCGGCAAGGACCTGGGCTTTGAGGGTTTTTTCGACGGGGCAGATCCACTGGGTGACGGTCTCGGCGGTGGTGTTGCGCGGGCTGACGGAGATTTCGATGGGGTCGTTGATGAGGCCTTTGGCGAGGCGGCGAATCTCGGGAGAGAAGGTGGCGGAGAACATGAGGTTCTGTCGCTGGTAAGGGAGTTTCGCGATGACCTTTTTGATGTCGTTGATGAAGCCCATGTCGAGCATGCGGTCGGCTTCATCGAGGATGAGGACTTCGAGGCGTTTGAAGTCGATGGCTCCCTGGTCGTAGAGGTCGAGGAGTCGTCCGGGGGTGGCGATGAGGATATCGCATCCGCGCTTGAGCTTGCTGATCTGGGGGTTGGCTTTGACACCGCCGAAGACGACGCAGGAAGTGAGGTTGAGGTGCTTGCCGTAGGTGGCGACGCTTTCGGCTACCTGAGCGGCGAGCTCGCGGGTGGGGGTGATGACGAGGGCGCGGACTTCGCGGTTGCGGGCGGGTTTTCCGGGAGCGAGGCGGTGGAGGAGGGGGAGGGTGAAGCCGGCGGTTTTTCCGGTGCCGGTTTGGGCGGCGGCCATGACATCGCTGCCGCTCATGACGGCGGGGATGGCTTGGGCCTGGATGGGAGAGGGGGTGTCGTAGCCTTTGTCGATGACGGCTTTCAGGATAAGTGGGTCGAGGCCCAGGGAATCAAATTTCATAATATAGAAGGTGTGCTGACCTTCTTGAGAGTAGGAAATTTCCTTCAAACAGCGGCCTCGCGGCGACAGGAGGGAGGTAGTTTGGTGATAATTACAAGAGTTAAACGACTTAATCGAAGAGGAATATCGGTGGCATTGAAGCAAGGTTGGAATAGATTGGGGTATTGATGAAGGAATCAGGAAGTCAGAGGGAAGCCGGTGGGGAGAGGAAGAGTGGGGTTTCGAAATGGATCGCTTTTATATTGGATGACTTGATTCGTATTCCGGGAACGAAGCGCCGGATTGGATTGGATCCGTTGATCGGGTTGATTCCGGGGGTGGGGGATTTTTTGACGTCGACGGGGGGATTGGCGATTTTGGCGGCGGGTGCGAAGAGGCGGGTGCCGAAGAGTATTTATCTGAAGATGGCCTCGAATTGGGTGGTGAATTCGTTGATTGGGGCGATTCCGTTTGTGGGTGATGCGTTTTCGTTTTGGTTTAAGTCGAACCGGAGGAATTATGATTTATTGGCGCCCCATATTGGGGAGACCGCGACCCAGGAAAGGAAGGGTGGCGGGTGGTGGCCGGTGATGATCTTGGTGGCTGCGGTGGTGATTGTCTTTTCGGTGATTGGATTGATGGCGTGGTGGGGTGTGCGGGTGCTGGGAGGGGGCTGATCGGGATTCGCGAGTGAGGGACGAAGTGGTGAAGCGCAAAAAAAGAGCCGGACCATGGGGCCCGGCTCTTATGGAAATGAGACTAAGGGTGGCTTATTCTTCGCCGGCCTTTTCCTTGATGAGTTTTTGATCCTCTTCGGAAAGTTTATCGATGGCGTAGGGAACGGTGCGACCGCCACGGAGCTTGAAGATCACCTTGTCACCGTCGATGGAGGTGACGGAGGCGACGAGGGGTTTGCCATCGGAGTTCTTCCAGGTGCGTTCCCCGATGAGTGGGCCTTGTGGCTTTTCTTCATCGGGATCGGGAAGGTCGCCGACTTTTTTCATGGCGCTCTTTACGGTCTTATCGAAGTCCTCGTGCATGGGGTGTCCACTGAAGAGGAGTTGTCCATCGGCGCCGAAGATGACGGCGTGAGGGATTCCCCGGGAGGACACGGGACCGCGGACACCTTTGGTGACGAGGAACTCGGCTTTGTGCTCTTTGAGGACCGCTTCGATATCTTCCTTGGAGCTGCCTTGGCACTCGTCGGCGATGATGGTGAGACCCTTTTTGCTGTAACGTTTGTCCATCTTGACCAGATGGGGCATTGCTGCGATGCAGGGACCTCACCGGGTGCCCCACTTTTCGATGACGACTACACGGCCTTTGAGAGCGTCGAGGTCGACACCCTCGCCGATGATTGCTTCACCGAGAGTCCACTCGGAAAGCTTGTGATCAGGCAGTTCTTCGTCCTGAGCCTGGGCAGGAAGCAAAGCGAGCGTGAAGGCTGCGATGCCGGCGGGTATGAATGATTTCATGGTTATGGGAAGTTTCCCCTGAGTTCTACGGGAGTTCAAGGTGTATCTTTTCATCCAAAAGAGAGGGCCCGGGAGTCTGACGGGAAGGGGGGAGGGATTTGGATCCGAGATGTTAGCGCTGGGTTTTCCATTTTGCGCCGGTGAGCCACTGGTGGATGATTTCGTCGTTGCGGGTGATGTTTCCGGTGACGCGGTATTCGGATGCGCGGAGGGCGTGGGCGTTTTCGCGGTCCTGGTCGACGACGGATTTGGCGGCACCGCCGGAGGAGTGGATGAAGCGGACTTCGCCGTCGTCTTGAACGACGAGGAAGGCGACGTGCCGGTCGAGGCCGACGATTCTGATGCCGGGTCCGCGTGAGGCGACCTCGGAGAGGAAGAGGTCGTAGTTGAGGTTGGCGCGGACGTGCATGTGATCGCGGGGGAGGAAGGTGCCGATGATGTTTTGGGAGGCTTGTTGGGCGAGGCGGATACGTTCGACCTGGAATCCGGCGTCGCGGAGGACGGTGGAGACGAAGTAGCCGCAGGCGATGTTTCCTTCGCCGGGGATTTGTGAGGTGCCGTTGAAGTCCCAATCGGTGCCGAGCCAGCAGCGCATGAGCTTGGGGAGGGATTCCTCGAGGGCGGCCCGTGCTTCCTGTTGGATGGAGGTGATCTCAGCCGCGGTGCGTGCGCTTTGGTAGCGATGGGCGAGGTGGGCGCGCTTGAGTTCGAGCTCCAGTTTGAGTTCCTCGTAGAGGTCGGGATCGGGGACCGGTTTGGCTTTGCTGATGCGGGTTTCGTGAAACTCGCGGACGACTGCTTCAATCTGATCCCGGTAGGTCCATCCGCCGTAGGCGATGGCTCCGAGGATGAGCAGAGTGAGGAGGCGTTTCATGATGGGGAAGCGTCAGCGGATCCTCATTCTACCATTAAAATTTCCTTAGGTCGTGTGGATAAATTGCTTCACGCGGCGAGGAGCGGGACGGGAGGAGGGCGAGTGACTTGAGGCGGGAGATCATTTTAGGGCGGGTGCTACTTTTTGATCTTGGGGAGGGGAGGGAGGGGGAATGAGTCGGGGGAGCGTTTGGAGATGGGGCGGGTGAAGGGGGTGCCGAATTTGGTGGAGCCGTCGATGAAGCCGCCCTGGGAGAGAAAGAAGTCGCCGGTGGGAGTGACGCCCATGAAGCGGTCGAGGCGGTCTGCTTTTCCGGTGGAGTCGTGGCTGAAGGTGGCCCTGGTGACCTCGTGCCATTTGCCATCGGTGGTGCGGGTCCATTGGTTGCCGTAGTCGGCGCGGCGCAGGACGTGGCCGTTTTGGCCGGCGAAGTTTTCGGAGAAGCTGTAGAGGCCGCGGAGGTAGTTGCCTTCCTTGGGGGCTTTCCAGCTGGAGATGAGGAACCATTCGTTGAGGTCGGGGCGGAAGTAGTAGCCGGAGAAGATGGTGTGGGTGGCGTCGGTGGGTTCGGCGGTGACGAGGAAGCGTTGGCGCTCGCCGGTTTTCCACTGAAATTTGAGGTGGGAGTGTCCGCCGGTGCCCTCGTTTCCGAAGCTGCCGGAGTTTACGTTTTCGCCTTTGGCGATGAGGGTGACGCGGTCTTCCGAGCCGACCTTGTTGCGGTCGACGGCCTCGCCGCCGCTATCCCAGACGCTGAAGATGATGCGGCGTTCGGTGGGGCTGTTGACTTGCATGCCGAAGTATCCGCGATGCCAGCCGGTGGCCATGTAGTAGGTCCAGAGCGGGTCCTCGACGGCGGTCATCTCGCAGTAGAAGGCGTCGATCTCCTCGCCGGGTTCGACGGGGTAGGCGAGGTGGACGGAGGCGGCGTTGCGACGGGGTTTGAGATTGAAGTGGGCGCCTTGGGTGGCGGTGCCAGCGAGGAGGAGGGTTTTGATTTCTCCGGCGGGTTTTGGGGAGGTGAGGGAGAATTGGTGGTAGCCGGTGGATTCGATGGGGATGTTGCCGAAGTTGGCGGTGATTGCGCCCGAGGCGTTTCCGGTGACGGTGGTTTCGCGTGTTTGATCGCCGACCTTTAGGGTGAGCGGGAGGGTGGTGCCTTCGGGGAGGAGGAATTCGATTTGGGGGTTGAGGCCTCCGGTGGTGGTGAGGTGGCCGAACCAATTGATGGAGAGGTCGGAGTTTTTCCAGTGAGAGATGCCGTCGTCACGGACGCGTGCGCCGTTGGGGTCGGGGTCGAGGTAGGCGGTGGCGGCGGGGATGCGGAGGGTTTCTCCGTGAGCGAGGATGCCGGTGATGAGGAAGAGGAGGGAGCGGAGCATGGAGAGAATACGAACCCGGATGGCCGGGATCATTCAAGGGAATTGGAGATTGCCCCGGAGAGGGAAAGGAGGTGGATTGGTTTTATGCGATACGAAGCTGTTGATCCCGCCTTTTTTGTTGGAAACCGTGAGCGCCTGGTGGCGAAACTGAAGCCGAAGAGCATGGTGATTATCCATGCCAATGACATCACGGCGACGAATGCGGACGGGACGTTGCCTTTTAAGCAAAACTCCGATCTTTTTTACCTGAGTGGAGTGGATCAGGAGGAGACGGTGTTGGTGCTGTTTCCGGAGGCGATCAATCCGAAGGAGCGCGAAGTGCTTTTTGTGCGTGAGACGTCCGAGCATCTGGCGGTGTGGGAAGGGGACAAGCTGACGAAGGAGCAGGCGACGGCGGTGTCCGGGATTGAGAACGTGCAGTGGGTGGAGAACTTCGAGGGGTTCTTGCATCGGAACGCCCCGCTGGCGGACAAGCTTTACCTTCATACGAACGACCATCTGCGGGCGTCGAACATTGTGGAGACGCGGAACCGGAGATTCATCAGGGAGTGTCAGGAGCGGTATCCGCTGCACGGCTATGAGCGGGTGGCTCCTCTGTTGAGCGAGCTGCGGATGATCAAGGAGGTGGAGGAAATTCGATTTTTGCAGAAGGCGATCGATATCACGGAGGCGGGATTCCGCCGGGTGATGAAGTTTCTCAAGCCGGGGGTGGGTGAGTGGGAGCTGGAGGCGGAATATCTGCATGAGTTTGTGCGGAGCAAGTCACGGGGCTTTGCGTATTCGCCGATTATTGGTTCGGGCAAGAATGCCTGTGTGTTGCACTACCTTGAGAATGAGGCGGTTTGTCAGGACGGCGAAATGGTGCTGATGGATGTGGGTGCGGAGTATGGCAACTGGAATGCGGACATGACGCGGACGGTGCCGGTGAACGGGAAGTTTAGCGATCGTCAGAAGGACGTTTACAACGCGGTGCTGAATGTGCTGAAGGGGGCGAATGAGATTTTGCGACCGGGGATCATGATGGCCGATTATCAGAAGCAGGTGATTGAGCTGATGGAGACCGAATTGATCGGGATCGGCTTGATTGATGCGGAGGCGGCGAAGGGGCAGTCGGAGGACAAGGAGCTGGTGAAGAAGTACTTCATGCACGGGACGTCCCACCATCTGGGGCTTGATGTGCACGATGTGTGGGACCCGACCCAGCCGGTTGCGGTGGGGATGGTGTTTACGATTGAGCCGGGGATTTATATCCGGGAGGAGAATCTCGGGGTGCGGATCGAGGATAATGTCATCATCGGGGTGGAAGAGAACATCAACATGTTCGAGAACTTCCCGACGGAGGTGGAAGAGATCGAAGCGGCGATGGCGGAGTGATTTTCAGGATTCAAAAAAAGGCCGCGTTCCCGAGGGGGCGCGGCCTTTTTGATTGATGGAAAAACGGTTTACTCGGCAGTGGCGCTGTATTTTCCGCCGGGGATGCCATTGACGGCAGCGACGAGGGCCTCGGCGCTGGCGGTTCCTTTGATCTTGGCCGGCTGGTTGAGCTGAACGTCAGCTGATTGGACTCCCGGGACGTTTTCCAGTGCAGACCGCACTGTTTTGACGCACATGGCCACTCATGTCATGCCCTCGATCTTGAGGGAGACGGTTTGGATGTCGGCCGGGGGAGCGGCGAAGGGATCGGAGGATGCCGGGGTCTGGGCTTCTTCGGCCGGGGTGTCGGATTTGGGAGCGGGATCCGTGGCGGCATCTTTTTCGCCCTCTGATTTGCAAGCGACCAGTGACAGCGCGATGGCTGCGAGGGCGCTCAAGATGAGTTGAATTGATTTCATGATATGGGTTGGGTTTTGACGGATCGGATTGATCGCGTTGCCAACACGGTAGCATCTGAGGGGAGATTTGGCGAGGACGGGGCGGTGGTGTGGTGATTCCAGTCCTTTGAGGGGGCTTCGTTGTTGAAGCAGCCGGACGGCTCGGAGAGCCGGTCCCTGCCTAAAAGCAAAACACCCCAGCCTCGCGAGCGAAGCTGGGGTGTTTTGGCAACCCGTAGGGGGATCGAACCCCTATTGCCAGAATGAAAATCTGGAGTCCTAACCATTAGACGAACGGGTCACTTGTCGTTGGACGGGGGCGAATTATAATCAGGGGGTGGTATTGGCAAGAAGGTTTTTTGAACTTTTTGCGTATTTCCTGATTCTTCGGGCCCTGCCGCTTTACGTGGAGAGGGATCGCGGCTAGTTCTTAATCCTCATCTATGCCTGATCTTTCCGCTTTGCCGTCCGTTGAGAAGCTTGCTGCTGCTCTGGCTCCCGAGGTTTCCTTGCCCCGTCCGCTGGTGAATTTGTTCGTGCGACGGGAGATTCAGGGGTTTCGGGAGAGGTTGCTGGCGGGGGAGACGCCGAGTCGAGAGGAGATGGAGAAGGAAATTGCGACGGGGCTGCGGGGATTTACGAATTCGCGGCTGCAGCCGGTGATCAATGCGACGGGGGTGTTGATTCATACGAATTTGGGGAGATCACCGCTGGGGCCGCGGGCGGCAGGGGCGTTGCAGGCGATTGCGACGGGTTATTCGAATCTGGAGTTTGATCTGCCATCGGGTGCGCGGGGGAAGCGGGCGGGCTATCTGGAGACGGCGTTGGCGTGTCTGCTGGAGACGGAGGCGGCGACGGCGGTGAATAATTGTGCGGCGGCGCTGGTGCTGACACTGCGGACGTTAGTGGAGGAGGGGAAGAATGAGGTGATTGTGTCGCGGTCGGAGTTGGTGGAGATCGGGGGTGGGTTTCGGATTCCGGAGATTTTGGAGACCTCGGGGGCGAAGCTGGTGGAGGTGGGGGCGACAAATAAGACGCATCTTCATGATTACGAGAAGGCGATCACGCCGCAGACGGCGCTTATTTTGAAGGTTCACCGGTCGAATTTTTACATCGAGGGATTTGTGGGGGAGCCGGAGATCCCGGAGTTGGCGGAGCTGGCGCATGCGCACGGGCTTCCTTTGGTGGAGGATTTGGGATCGGGGGCGATGATGAACACGGATGAGTTGGCGCCGATTGAGCATGAGCCGACGCCGCAGGAGTGCCTGAGGCGGGGGATTGATCTGGTGATTTTTTCGGGGGACAAATTGCTGGGCGGGCCGCAGTCGGGGATTATCGGGGGGCGGGCGGATTTGGTGGCGGAGATCAAGAAGGAGCCGTTCTTTCGGGCGGTGCGCTGTGACAAGTTGATCCTGACGACGTTGCAGGAATCGATTGATCAATATTTGGAAGTGAAGGCGGACCCGACGTCGAGTGATGTGCCGGTGCTGGCGTTTTTGAGGACGGGGGTGGATGAGCTGAAGGCGCGGGCGGAGAAGATTTTGGCCGGGCTTCCGAGTGGGGCGGTGGCGATGACGGTGGAGGACACGCTGGCGCGGCCGGGCGGGGGGACGATGCCGAGGTCGGAGTTTCCTTCGGTGGCGATCAAGCTGGCGCCGTCGAATCAATCGGTGCCGAAGCTCGCGAAAGCGTTGCGGACGGGGTCGCCTGCCTTGGTGGGTTACACGACCGAGGACGCGTTGTTTTTGGATTTGCGGACGGTTTTTCCCGAGGATGACGAGAAGGTGGTGGAGGCGTTGGGCAAGGTGCTGTGAGGCTGGATCGGGTTATCGGGAAGTGGGGTGGCTGGGGGAAGCGGTCGGTGCGCGAGCGGCTGGAAGGTGGGCTGGTGCGGTTGAATGGCGAGGTGGTGGAGGTTGGCCGGACGCAGGTGGGGACGTTTGATCGGGTGGAGGTTGAGGGGAAGGTGGTGCAGGCGCGGGTGGCGCGTTCTGTGATGCTGAACAAGCCTGCGGGGGTGGTGAGTGCGACGGTTGATGAGGAGCACAAGACGGTGATTGATCTGATTGATGCGGCGTGGGCGGGGGAGTTGCATCTGGCGGGGCGGCTGGATCGCTTTACGACGGGGTTGGTGATTTTGACGAATGACAGCGGGTTTTCGGAGTCGCTGACGGAGCCGGGGCGGAAGGTGGGGAAGCGATACGTGGTGGAGACGGATGGGGAGATTACGGGGGAGATGGTGTCGGCGTTTGAGAAGGGGATGTGGTTTGCGAAGGAGCAGGTGACGACGGCTCCGGCGATTGTGGAGTTATTGGGAGAGCGGCGGTGTCGGTTGACGATTTACGAGGGGAAGCATCACCAGGTGAAGCGGATGTTTTCGAGGTTTGAGGTGAAGGTGGTGGGGTTGCATCGCGAGGCGGTGGGGGAGTTTGAGCTGGGGGAGTTGGGGGAAGGGCAGTGGGTGGAGATCGGAATGAATGATTGAAGAATTGGACGAATGGATGATTGGCTTGGTTGAGGGGGGTGAGAATTTGAAATTTAGAATTAGGGATTAGGAATTGCTTGGTGGGGGGGGAGGAATGGGGCTGAATGGGGGGGATGAAAAAGGGTGTTTTACTTTTTGTGGCGGGGGTGGCGACTGGGGTGGGGGTGTTTACGTTGATGGAGGTTGGTGAGGTGAAGAGAGGGGATGAGGGAGTGGAGGTGGAGAAGGGGAGAGCGGTGAGGGTGGCGGAACGAACGGAAGGGGGATCACGGACGGTGGGACGCGGGGGGAGAGGTGAGGCGCGGGGTGATGAGGATTCGGGGTTGGGAGATTTGATGGGGCGGGTGGCTTTTTTGCGGGCGTCGGCGGGGAATGAGACGAATCAGCTTGAGCTGGGAAGATTGACGGCGGTGATTGGGGCGATGTCGGGCGAGGAGGTGGATGCCTTTTTGTTGGAGCTGGAGGGGTTGGAAGAGGATGAGACGATGACCGATCCGCTGGAGAGGCTATCCGAGGTGGCGATGCTACGGCTTTTTGAGTTGGATGGATTTGCGGCGATTCAGGCGCTCGCGGATGACCGGTATCCGAATTGTGATGAGCGGTTTGGGGCGGACATGAGGGTGAGTTCGATGTCGGTTTGGGCGGGGCAGAATCCGGATGGGGTGCGGGACTGGGTGATGGGGGTGTTGAAGAAGCTGGATGGGGGTGGATCGATGAACGGGGGGGAGTTGTTTTTGAATGATGAGGAAGTGATGGAGGCGTTCTTTTTGAACTATGAGCGATTGCGTCCGGGGCAGAGTGCGGGGTTGGCGGGTGAGCTTGGTGATCAGGGTCGGCAGGATTTGCTAGGGAAGCTCTCGATGAAGGCGCGGATCAAGTTGGCGGAAGATCCGGGGGAGGTGGGGAAGGCGTTGGATGACAGTTTGGGGATTGCGGCGTATCAGGCGGGCGCGGTGCTGGAGGAGGCGATGGCCAAGAACCTGGAGGTGTGTCGGCAGTGGGTGGAGGGGCAGGGGGAGTCGGAGCACCGTAATCAGGCTCTGTTAGATGTGGGGTATGAGATGATCAGTCGTGATGATGAGAAGGGAGTGGGTTGGTTGCTGGAGCAGGAGGTGACGGATGTGGAAACGCGGAAGAGGCGATTGGGGCTGGTGCAGAGGCAACTGCAGACCTTGAATGTGGTGATCACGGAGTCCCGGATTGAGATGCCGGTGTTTGGATCGGCGGGGGGCGGCTTGATTCAGTTGGATGTGGCGCCCGAGGTGGTTGAGTTCGACAGCTTCATCAACTACGGGACGCCGATTGAGGTGAGCTTGAACAATCCGCAGCGGTCGCTGGAATCGGATCCGGAGGCGTTCGTGCAGGGGTTGCGCGAGGGGGCGGCGGGGAAGTTTGAAGGGCGCTTTGTGGGGGCGGTGGAGGAGGAGATTCGGGCGTTGGGATTGGGGGAGTAACAATTAAAAATTAAGAATTAGGGATTAAGAATTGAGGTTGGGGGGCTTGGTTGAGGGGGGGATTTGCGACGGCATCTAGTCGATGCTGCAAAACCGGGATGATTTTGTAGGGGACAAATGGGGTGGGGTGACGCTTTGATAGGCGGGATGAAACAGGTTTTGGGATTAATCATTGGGTTGGTGGTGGGAATTGCGGGTGGGGTGATGTTTACGAAGAGCATTGCGCCGGAGGAGGGGACGGTGGAGGAGGAGTTGGCCTTGAAGGAGCGGGAGTTGCGGAAAGCGGAGGGTCGGATTCGGGCGCTGGTGGCGGACGGGCATACGGACGGGAAGCGTCGGGTGAGGGACGGGATGCGCGATATTATGCGGCGGATCCGGAGGGGGGATGAGGTGAGTCTGGATGATGTTTTTGTGACGATGAAGCCGTGGATGCGGGATATGGCTCCGCTTTTTGACCGGATTCGTCAGGTGAATGAGGAGGAGTGGGCGGATACGATGAGTGGTCGGTGGGCGAGTGATTACAATTTGAGTGATGCGGAGAAGGGGCGGTTGAAGGAGTGGTTCAAGCAGAAGAGTCGGGAGCGGGCGGGGGAGTTTGTGGATGTGGTGCAGAGTGATGAGAGCGGGTTTGTGGATTTTGTGCGGGCGACGGAATACGATTGGCGGGATGCCGAGGGGGCGGAGAAGATGATGGCGGGAATGTTGGAGGGAGAGGAATTGGCGAAGTTCAAAGCGGATCGGCTGGAGAAGCGGCATGAGAGTGTGGAGGGGGAGGCGCATCGGAATTTGACGCGGCTGGATGAAGTGGTGGAGCTGGATGAGGAGCAGCATTTTCAGCTCTTTGGGGTGATGACGCGGGGGTCGGATGATTACCGCGAGGGGATGGAGTTTGACGGGATGGAGTCGGGGGTGGCGAAGCTGGATCGTGATGGTCGGAATGAGGCGATTGAGTCGGTGTTGCGTCCGGAGCAGAAGGAGCTTTTGGAGGCGTATCGTCAGGAACGGCAGGAGAAGGCGGAGGCGGACATGGCGAAGATTGGGCTGAGTTTGCCGAAGGATTGGGATTTGCTAGAGGGAGATCGGTTCTAGAACACGAGAGCTGACGAAGAATTCAAACGATCAGGTATCCATGGATAATTTTAGAATGATAGTGAGTGGCGGGGGTGCTGTTTCCCTCACGCGTAGGAATGGTCCGGTGGACCGATGAACGGTGCGATTGAGATTAAGGATTTGCGGGTCGATTACGGGGATTTTGTGGCGGTGAGTGATATCAGTCTGAGTGTTCCTTACGGGGAGGTGTTTGGGTTGGTGGGGCCGAATGGGGCTGGGAAGACGAGCACGTTTAAGGTGTTGGCGACGCTGATGGAGCCGACGTATGGAGAGGTGAGTTTGGCGGGGATCGATATTTTGGAGGAGACGGAGAAGGCGCGGGAGTTGATTGGTTACATGCCGGATTTGGCACCGGTGCCGGCGGACCTGAAGCTGTGGGAGTTCTTGGATTTTCATGCGGACACGCATCGGTTGGGTGGGCGACGGGCGCGACGGGAGCGGGTGGATGAGTGTCTGGCGCTGGTGAATCTGACGGATAAAGAGAACGCGTGGTGCAAGGAGCTATCGCGTGGACAGACGCAGCGGTTGGTGTTGGCGAAGACGCTGTTGCATCGGCCGAAGGTGATGATTCTGGATGAGCCGGCGAGTGGGTTGGACCCGCTCTCGCGGCGGGAGATGCGTCATGCGCTGCAGGGGCTGGCGAAGGGCGGGGTGACGGTGATTGTGAGCTCGCACATTTTGACGGAGTTGGCGGAGATGTGTTCGTCGCTTTGCGTGATGAACGAGGGGCGTCTGCTGGCGTCGGGATCGGCCGAGGAAGTGAGGGAGAAGCTGGGTCGGAAAGAGCGGGCGATCACGGCGCAGTTTTTGAAGGTGGGCGATGCGCTCACGGGGTGGCTGGGTGAGCAGGAGCGGGTGGCGGAAGTGAAGGTGGATCGGGACAAGGTGACGTTTCTTTTCAGAGGGAATGATGAGGACCAGGCGGGCTTTTTGACGGAGCTGGCGGTGGCGGGATTTGGGGTGAAGACCTTTGTGGAGGCGGGGTCGTCCTTTGAAGATATTTTGGTGGAAGTGGCAGAAGGGAATCGAGAAGCATGAGTGAAGTGAGAGAGCGCAGGGGCACGGTTCCCGTCTGGAAGATTTGGGCGAATCCGATTGTGCGGCGGTATGCGCGGAGTCGGCTGCGGCCGGTATCGCTGGGGGTGTTTGCGCTGATCTTTGTGCTGATTGCGGCGTTTATTTTCTTTGTGGTGCGGCAGACCGCGATTTATCAGGGCGGGTTGTCGGTGGTGGATGCGGCGCGGATTCCGATCATGCCCTTGTTGGTGCTTCAGGGGATTATTTTGTTTATGCTGGGGACGGGGCAGGTGGCGGGGGCGATGACGGCGGAGGCGGATGAAGGGGTGTTGGATTATCAGCGTTTGGCGCCGATGACTCCGCTCTCGAAGGTGGTGGGATATCTTTTTGGATTGCCGATCCGGGAGTGGGTGATTTTTGCGTGCACGCTGCCGTTCTCGATCTGGTCGATGTGGGAGGGTGAGGTTCCGCTGAAGGTGGGGGTTCAGCTGTATGCGGTATTTGTTGCGGCGGGGGTGCTTTATCACATGACGGGATTGTTGGCGGGGACGGTGATGAAGAACCGAAGGTGGGCGTTCCTGAGTGCGATGGGGTTGATTTTTGTGCTCTACACGGTGCTGCCGCAGGTGTCGAAATTTGGCCTGGTCTACTTCAAGTATTTGACGATTTTGCCGGTGGTGGAGGAGAGCTCTCCTTTTTTGATCGAGCGGAAATTGGGAGCGGCGCTTGAGACGTATCAGCGGTTTGTGCCGATGGCGCGGTTCTTTGGGCTGAACTTCCCGCAGGTGGTGTTCACTCTGCTTTCACAGGGAGTTCTGGTGTTGGTGATGGGGACGATGTTGTGGCGGCGTTGGCGGCGGGCGGAATCGCATCTGTTAGGGAAGATTGGAGCGGTGGGATTTTTTGGGTGGATTCAGTTGGTTCTGTTGGGGAATGCGTTGCCGTTGATTGAAACGGGTGAGCTTTTTCCATCGCGGGAGATGTCTCGACGCTGGGGAAGATTTGCGGGGGATAATTTTAAGAATTGGTCGCCGGAGCCGGGGGAGGTGTTGGTGATGCTGGGGATGTTTGGGGTGGTGACGATTGTGATGTTGTGGTTGATGATTGCGTTGATCACGCCGGACTTTGAGGGGCAGGTGCGGGGGTGGCGTCGGGCGCGGAAGCGGGGGCGGGAGACGTTGTCGGTGATTTCCGATCCGGCGACATCGACGCCGTGGGTGTTGGCGATGGTGGGGATCGGGTTTGTGGGGTGGGTGAGCTTTGCGAAGGAGCTGATCAACTCGAGGTGGTTTCCGGAGTATGAGCTCTCGGTGGCGGCGCCGGTGGTGATATTGATCACGCTGTTTTCGGCGGGGATTTTGTTTCAGACGGTGTGGGAGTCGAAGGGGAAGAAATTTACGGGAATGATGGTGATATTGGTGGGGGTGGTGCCGGTGATGCTGGGGACGATCCTGGCGGTGACGGATGAATCGCTGCATGCGGGAGCGGTGTGGTTGATCGGGATTTGTCCGCTGGCGTGGCCGGTGTATGGGGCGCAGATTATTGTGCCGATTGAGGAGGTGCCGCTGGGGATTGCGCGGGCGATTCCGATGGCGTTTTATTTTTGGCAGGGGGTGAGTGTGCTGGGATGTTTGTGGATGCTGAAGTTTCTGTGGAAAACGCGGAAGGTGACGGCAGAGAAGACGGTGGGGGGGAATGAATGATTTAAGAATTGGACGAATGGATGATTGGCTTGGTTGGGGGGGATTTTGTGCTCCCCAGATGGGGGGAGGGGGTGTTGAGTGGGGCATGGTCACGATCGGAACGCCTTTTACTTCGTCTGCCAAGAAAGTGATGCTTTGTGGATCGGGGGAATTGGGGAAAGAGGTGGCGATTGAGTTGCAGCGGTATGGGGTGGAGGTGATTGCCTGTGATGCGTATGCGAATGCGCCGGCGATGCAGGTGGCGGATCGGGCGCATGTGTTTTCGATGCTGGACGGGGCGGAGTTGCGCCGGGTGATTGAGCTGGAGCGACCGGACCTGGTGGTGCCGGAGGTGGAGGCGATTGCGACGGATACTTTGGCGGAGATTGAGGCGGAGGGCTTGGCGACAATTATTCCGACGGCGCGGGCGACGCAGCTGACGATGAACCGCGAGGGGATTCGGCGGACGGCGGCGGAGGAGCTGGGGTGTGCGACGTCGCCTTATCGATTTGCGGGAACGCTGGAGGAGTATGAGGCGGCGATTGCGGAGATTGGGCTGCCGTGTGTGGTGAAGCCGATTATGTCGTCGTCGGGAAAAGGTCAGACGACGCTCAAGTCGGAGGCTGATGTGTTGCCGGCGTGGGAGTATGCGCAGGAGGGTGGGCGTGCGGGGGCGGGGAAGGTGATTGTGGAGGGGTTTGTGGATTTTGATTATGAGATCACGTTGTTGACGGTGCGTCATGCGGGTGGGACGTCCTTTTGTGATCCGATCGGGCACATTCAGGTGGACGGTGATTACCGGGAATCGTGGCAGCCACAGGCGATGACGGAGGCGGCTCTGGCGAGTGCGCAGGAAATGGCGGGGAAGGTGACGGAGAATCTTGGCGGATACGGGGTGTTTGGGGTGGAGCTTTTTGTGAAGGGTGATGAGGTTATCTTTTCCGAGGTATCGCCGCGGCCGCATGATACGGGGATGGTGACGATGATTTCGCAGGACCTGAGTCAGTTTGCGCTGCATGCGCGGGCGATTTTGGGGTTGGCGATTCCGAACATTCGCAACCACGGGGCAAGTGCGTCGTGTGCGCATGTGGTGGAGGGGACGTCGGAGGAGGTGAGCTTTGGGAAGGTGGAGGCGGCGTTGGTGGAGCCGGATACGCAGCTGCGACTTTTTGGGAAACCGAAGGTGGCGGGGAAGAGGCGGATGGCGGTGGGGTTGGCGCGTGGGGGGGATGTGGAGGAGGCGCGGGAGAAGGCGCGTGGGGTGATTGGGGCGTTGGAGACGAGGCTGTGAGGGGAGGGAATGGATGATTTGAGAATTGGACGAATGGATGATTGGCTTGGGTTGAGGGGATGAACACCGAACATTTAACATCTAACATTTAGATTTGAACGGGGAGCTTGGTTGGGGGGCTTGGTTGGGGGCTTGGTTGGGGGCTTGGTTGGGGAGCTTGGTTGGGGGGTGAGAATTTGGAATTTAGAATTAGGGATTAGGAATTGCTTGGTGGGGGGCGTGGTTGGGGGGACAGAGCGGGACGTTGCCTAAAGGCTATTTGTCTTCGACCATCTCCGCTTTGCTCCGGTTCCACTTCGTTCCGGTTCTTGCTCCTTATTGGTTTTGGGGGCTTGTGGTGGGGTGGTTTGGGGGTAGGGTGAGGGTGATTTGAGTGAGGAGAAGAATGGAAGCCACGGGAGTGGGGAAGAGTGGCGCTTTTTGATGTTTCAGGCGGTGCTTTGCGGGCTGTTGATTGTGGCGGCGGTGGTGGCTGAGAAGTTGATGGAGGTGGAGGGGCGTGTGATTGTGGCTTTTTATGTGGGCGCGATTTTGGCGGGGGGATTTGATGCGGCGCGGGATGCCTGGAAGGGGTTGAGGAAGAGGAAGATCGATATTCATTTTTTGATGATCACGGTGGCGGTGGGGGCGATGATCATCGGGGCGTGGCAGGAGGGGGCGTTGTTGTTGTTTTTGTTTTCGCTGGGTGGGGCGCTGGAGCATTTTGCGTTGCACCGGATGAATCGGGAGATATCGGCGCTGCATCAGGCGGCTCCGAAGATGGCGCGGGTGGTTCTTGAGAATGATGAGACCGAAGAGCGGCCGGTGGAGGAACTGGTGAAGGGGGACCGGATTCAGGTGCGGCCGGACGAGGTGTTTCCGGTGGATGCGAAGGTGCTGGAAGGGCATACCGAGGTGGATGAATCGAGTCTGACGGGGGAGGCGATTCCGGTGGCGAAGGATGTGGGGGATGCGCTTTCGAGCGGGACGCTGAATCTTTGGGGGGCGGTGACGGCGGAGGTGCTGCGTCCGGTGGATGAGAGTTCGCTGGCGAAGATTATCCGGATGATCGAGGAGGCGCAGGAATCGAAGGCGCCGAGTCAGCGGTTTACGGATCGCTTTGGGTCGACCTATGCGGTGGGGGTGTTGGTGGCGGCGGCGTTGATGTTTTTAGTGTGGTGGCTGGGGTTTGATCTTTCGATGAGGGACGCCTTTTATCGGGCGATGACCCTGCTGGTGGTGGCGAGTCCGTGTGCGCTGGTGCTCTCGATTCCCTCTGCGATTCTGGCTGGGATTGCGTGGGGGGCGAAGCACGGGGTGTTGTTTCGCGGGGGAAGTGCGATTGAGGAGCTGGGGCAGATTGATACGATCGCGCTGGATAAGACGGGGACGCTGACGGCGGGGCAGATGGAGGTGATGTCGGTGGAGACCTTTCCGCCGGGGCGGGAGGCGGATTTTTTAGAGATCGCGCATTCGATTGAGCGGGAGTCGAACCATCCGATTGCGCGGGCGTTGACGCGTTATTGCGAGGAGCGGGAGGTGAAGGTTCGGAAGTTGAGTAATTTGAGATCGTTGACGGGGATGGGGATTCAGGCGGATGTGGAGGGAGAGACGTTTTCGCTCGGGCGGCGGGAGCTGGTGAAGGATGATCCGCGGGTAGGCGATGTGGGGGAGCGGAGTTTTGAGAACAGCGAGGTGTGGCTGAAGGGGGCGGAATTTATTGGGCGGATTCAGCTGCATGATGAGATTCGGCTGGAGAGCAAGGAGGTGCTGCGGAAGTTGCGGGAGCAGGGGATCACGACGGTGATGCTGACGGGTGACAATCCGGGAGCGGCGGAGCCGGTGGCGAAGGAACTGGGGATTGATGAAGTGCTCGCGGGGCTGCACCCGGACGGGAAGGTGGCGTTTATTCAGAAGAAGCTGAATGAGGGGCACAAGGTGGCGATGGTGGGTGACGGGGTGAATGATGCGCCGAGTCTGGCGGCGGCGGATGTGTCGATTTCGATGGGCGGGCGCGGGAGTGACGCGGCGTTGGAGCAGGCGGATGTGGTGCTGGTGAATGACCGGATCGAGAAGCTGGAGAGTGCGCTGAGGCTGAGCCGGAAGGCGCGGGTGGTGATTAAGCAGAACCTGGCGATCTCGCTGGGGACGGTGGTGGTGATGGTGGGGGCGACCCTGTTAGCGACGGTGCCGCTGGCGTTGGCGGTGGTGGTTCACGAGTCGTCGACGGTGTTTGTGTGTCTGAACAGCTTGCGGCTTTTGTTTTTGAAGGAGGACGAAAAAAGCCCCGCATGAGTGACACGCGAGGCTTTTTGAAAAGTGAGTTGAACTCGATGTTTAGTCTTGGTCGCCGAGGTATTTGGAGACGCCTTCGTGTGAGGCGGTCATGGCGTCGTCGCCTTTTTGCCAGTCCATGGGGCAGACTTCGCCGTGTTGTTCGAAGTGCTGGAGGGCGTCGATGGTGCGGAGGCACTCTTTGACGGAGCGGCCGAGGGGCATGTCGTTGACGACCTGGTGGCGGACGATGCCTTCCTTATCGATGAGGAAGAGGCCGCGGTAAGCGACGAGCTCGCCCTCGATGGCGATGTTTTCGTCTTCGTCCATGACGACGTCGCCCGCGAGGACGTCGTAGTCCTCGGAGATGGTCTTGTTGATATCAGCGACGAGGGGGTAGCTGACGCCCTGAATGCCGCCCTGGGCGCGGGGGGTGTTGAGCCAGGCCCAGTGGGAGAATTCGGAGTCGGTGGAGCAGCCGACGACGGCGACGTCGCGGGCTTCGAACTCGGCGAGTTCCTCCTGGAAGCGGTGGAGTTCGGTGGGGCAGACGAAGGTGAAGTCCTTGGGGTAGAAGAAGAGGACGACGTATTTTTTGCCGAGGAACTGGTCGAGGGAGAAGTTATCGATGATGAGTTCGCCTTGGACGGCTTTGGCGGAGAAGGACGGGGCTTTTTTTCCAACGAGGACAGACATTTTGGTAGATGGGTTAGTTAGGGTCGAATTGACGGGCGGGGACTAGGGGGAGGGCGGGGGAGGGTCAAGTGGAGTCTGCGAACTTTGAACGGGGAGAGCTTGGGTTGGGGGGGAGGGAATGGATGATTTGAGAATTGGACGAATGGATGATTGGCTTGGTTGGGGGGCTGGGTAGGGGGAGAGATTTGAAATTTGAGCACGAAACATGAGATTTGAGAGGCTTGGGTTGGGGGGAGGGAATGGATGATTTGAGGATTGGACGAATGGATGATTGGCTTGGTTGGGGGGGAGGTGTGCGGAAATAATGTGATTTTTTCCAAGAATTCGGGTGTTGCGCTGTCGTTAGGATAGAAAAGAATGTTTCCCAGTGTCTCAAGGAACCTCCAATCGGGCTTCGCGCCCTGCGATTATGCGCCTGCCCGGTAAACGAACCGGGGCGGTGAAGGTGAGTCTGGAGGCCGTGTTTATGGCTGAGGAGACGCCCTTACTGCATTATGCGTATGGGATTTTGGGGCGGCGGGAGTTGGCGGAGGAGGTGGTGCAGGATGCTTTTTTGAAGTTGCATGAGCATTGGGCGGAGGTGGAGGTGCCGCGGGCGTGGCTTTTTCGATGTGTGCGGAATTTGGCGCTCAATGTGATTCGGAAGAACAAGCGGGAGGTGATGGATGAGCGGGCGGGGGAGAGTGAGTCATCGCGGGAGCGGCCGGATGAGGAGCTGGGGAAGATGGAGGCGGTGGGGATGGTGCGGCTGTTGGTGGCGGAGATGGAGGGGCGGGATCAGGAGATGGTGCGGATGAAGTATTTTGAGGATTTGAAGTATCAGGAAATTGCGGAGCGGCTCGAGATGAGCGTGGGGAATGTGGGTTACCGGTTGCATCACTTGCTGAAGGACCTGGGAGAACGACTTAGAAAATCTGGAATTGAAGGAGGGATGTCATGAATGACGAATTGTATAGTTTTATTGAACCCGAGCTGGAGGCCCGTCTGGTGGCCCTGGTGCTGGGGGAGGCGTCGGCTTTTGAAAAGGAAGAGCTGGAGCGGATCATGGCGGAGCGTCCGGAGGTGGGGATTTGGAAGCGGCGGATGGAGGCGGTGCATGGCTTGTTAGGCGATGCGGCAAAGGTGGAGGATGATGCGGAATGGAAGTTGTCGGGGGAGCGTCGGGCGAAGGTGCTCGGGGTGCTGAAGGGGACGGTGGAGGAAGAACCCATCCGGGTGGAAGTGAAGAAGCGGCGCTATTCGAAGCAGAGTCTGTCGGCTTTGGCGGCGGCGATTGCGATCGGGGTGGTGATTGTGGGGACGTCGAACCGCTTGAAGGTGAAGTCGGAGAAGAGTGGGGTGGCAGCTGAGTTTGCTGATCGGGATGAGAGATCGAGAGAGTTTGGTATTGCTCCCACCGTGGAAACGCGATTTGAGGCCAAACTGGTGGAAGAGCAGGAGGCGTTAATCCGGCAGGAAGGGATCGTTGCTGAGAAGCGTAACGCGCTCGCGGCTGTGATTCAGCAGAATGCGATTCCTTATTTTGATGGGGGGAGTGATACCAATGGCAGGGTAGCAGATCAGTCGAGTGTCGCTTTGGATGCGATTGATGCGGCGATGATTCCGGAGGTGGCGATGGTGGAAGCGGAGGAGTCGTTGGGTGAGGTGGGGGATCAATTTGGGAGGAATCAGCATCGGGGGTATAGCGGGACGGTGGAGAGTGAGCCGGAGCTTGCGGTGAAGGTGGAGGGGAAGAAGGTTCCGGGTGAGGAGGTTGCTGATCGGTATGCGTATTTTTCGAAGGATGAAGGGACGGAGGCTCTACTGAAGCGGGCGAGGGTGGAGAAGAAGCCGAGCGCTCCCGGTGCTCCCCAGGCTCCGACATCGAGCATGGCGCGGGTGGTGAGGCGTTCTGCGGGAACGGAGGAATTGGCAAAGGTTGATGGAGAAGGATTTCAGGAGGAGCATGAGGTGAGGTTTGGGATGGAGCCCCAAACGAGGGGAACGCGGGCCCGGGTGGTGGCGTCGACTACGGCAGTGCCGCAGCAGGTGGAGGTTCCAGCGATGGAGGGGATGGAAGAGGAGACGCGGGACAATTTGCGTCGAGGTGGGATGGAGAAGGATTTGTCCTTGTATGCCGTGGTGGAGGACGATGTTTCGTTGCCCGGATTGACGGCGGTGCCAGAGAAGAAGTCGCAGCGTCCCGAAGTGGCCAGGAAGCAAATGGAGAGCGATTTCATGTCGCTGGATTTGGACGGTGATCTTGCGCCAGCGCCTCCGGTTGTTGAGTTGCAAGAGGGGGTGGTGGGGCAAGAGGTGGCGGAGATGAGTGGCGATTTTTTTGCGGCGCCGGAGAGGGATGCCAAGGGAGGATTTTCGGGAGGCGGGGTGGTCGTCGGGAAACCGGTTGATTTTGGGGATGCGGATGGATTTGGCAGCGGACTTGGCATTGGAGGGGGCGGGGAGACTGCGGCGCTCGGGTATGATTATTCCCTTGGGTCTCGTAAGGAGGATTCGGGGCTGCGGGTTGAGGGGAAGAATCACTGGGGCAGCGAGTCGGCTGTTGATGCGTTTTCATCCGCTGGAAATGAAGGTGAGAGGGAACAATTATCGACGAGCCGGTTCCAAAAGGAGGTTCCGGGGGTTCCAAAGAATGATGTTGCCTCGGTAGCGGGAATTGTGACGGCGGGGATGCGGAGTGGAAATGGTGCGGTGAATCTGGAGGCGATTGATGGGGCGCTCGCTGTTCCGGAGGTGGGGAAGAACTTCAAGAGTCGGGGTCGTCGTTTGATGGAGAGTGATGAGCAGTTGGCTCAAATTGAGCTGAAGTATGTTGATGATCCGATTCGGACGAATCCGAGTTTGTCATACGAAGAGGATGAGCAAGCAGGTCTTCCTAGCATTGCTATGATGCTTAAGAAAAGGGAGCCGCTGAATAGCACCGATCTGCGGAAGCGGCAGATGAGGGGGCTTGATCAGGTTTGGAAAGATGCAGTTCCCTATGCGCGTTCGATGGAAAAGGTGACTGGTGACGAGATTCGGACTGCGGCTGGTCTTGAACCACCAAAAACGAAATTGGTGGAACTGCAGGAGTTGTTCTATCGCTCATCCGTTGAAAAGAGTGATTTGTTATCGAAGGGGCTGGGAGAGAATCATCCTGATGTTGTTGCCGCTAACAAGGTCCTTAAGGAGCTGCTTGGGGAAGCCGCAGCGGAGGTTAAGAAGGAGGAGGCTGAAGTTTTGAGTGAGAGCGTGGGGGCTTCTTCACTCGCTGAGAAACTCGATCATATTATGATTCCTGCGGTGTCGTTTGAGGATACGACAATCGAAGAAGCTCTTAATTATCTTCTTTTGAAGGCTGGAATCCATGACCGGGTCACTCTCGATAACACTCAGAAGGGTTTTAACATTGTTCGCTATGTGAGGGACCAAAGTCGGCGACGTCTGTCGATGGAGGCGACTGAAGAGATGACCGCGCGGGAGTTTCTGGAGGAGATTGCCGAAAGGGCGGGGCTTGAGGTGGAGGTCGATGACTTCGCAGTGGTTGTCTCTGATAAAGGAGAGAAAGTTGAGCAGTGGGAGTATGAAAAGAGCGGAGAGGTATCGAGTGAGTTTGTTGATCGTAAGTTGAGGCAGATCGTCGTTCCGCAGGTCGATGTTCTTCATAGTACGCTGGGGGAACTTATTGATTTTCTAGAACTGAGATCGAAGGAATTTGATTCAACGACACTTGAGGCAGGCGATAAAGGAATGGAGTTTGTGCTGGAGGAACCAGGGCTGGCCGACCTCGAGTTGAATGTTCTTCAGCTAAGAAATGCTCCTTTGGTCGAGGTGGCGAAGCATGTTGCAAATATGACCGGAACCCGGTTCCGGGTTGATGGAGGGAGAGTGGTGTTTTTTGCGCATGACGATGGGGTGGAGAAGCCCTTGCAGGCGGATTTTGAGACGCTGGTCTCGGAGAAGGGGGACTCGACGTTTTCGCTGAATGTGAGTGATGTGTCGTTTAAGTTGGCGAAGGCGGCGTTGGCGGAGGGGAAGTGGCCGGAGGCGGCGAAGGTGCGGCCGGAGGAGTTTGTGAATGCGCAGGATTATGATGATTCGAAGCCGACGCAGGCGGAGAAGGTGAGTTGTGTGATCGAGCAGGGGCGGCATCCGGCGATGCAGCAGCGGAATGTGATGCGGGTGGCGATGAGCACGGCGGCGCTGGGGCGGAATGCGACGACGCCCTTGCGGTTGACGATTTTGTTGGATCAGAGTGGGTCGATGGAGCGGGCGGACCGGGCGGAGAGTGTGCGGCGGGCGTTTGATCTCCTGGCGGCGCAGCTGACGCCGGCGGATGAAGTGACGCTGGTGGGGTTTGCGCGGACGACGCGGTTGTTGGCGGAGCGGGTGAAGGGAGACCAGTGCGGGAAGCTTTCGCAGATCGTGGCGAACACGCCGACGGATGGAGGGACGAATTTGGAGCAGGCGCTGGCGACGGGCTTGCAGTTGGCGAAGCAGCAATTTGTGGAGAAGGCGCAGAATCGGGTCATTTTGCTGACCGATGGCGCGGCGAACCTGGGCGATGCTTTGCCGGAGACCTTGGCGAAGCAGGTGGAAGAGATGCGCAAGGCGGGAGTGGCCTTTGATGCGTGCGGAGTGGGGGCGGATGGATTGAATGATGATGTGCTGGGTGCCTTGGCGAAGCAGGGTGACGGTCGGTATTACTTCCTGGATCGTCCGGAGGATGCGGACGAGGGGTTTGCGCGGCAGATTGCGGGGGCGTTGCGCCCGGCGGCGAAGAATGTGAAGGTGCAGGTGATTTTCAATCCGGAGCGGGTGGAGAAGTTTAAGTTGTATGGCTTTGAGAAGCATCAACTGAAGAAGGAGGATTTCCGGAATGACGCGGTGGATGCCGCCGAGATGGCGGCGGAGGAGAGCGGGGTGGCGTTGTATCATTATCAGCCGATGCCGGAGGGGCGGGGTGATGTGGGGACGGTCTCGGTGCGCTTCCTGGATGTGGCGACGGGGCAGATGGTGGAGCGGACGTGGAATATTCCTTATGAGGCTTCGCAGTGCGACTTTGCGGAAGCGAAGCCTTCGCTGCAGCTGGCTACGGTATCGGCACTCTTCGGCGAGAAGCTGAAGGGGTCGATCATGGGTGAGCGGGTGGATCTGAAGGAACTGCGCAAGGCGGGTGATCGGCTGCGGCCGCAGTATGGCCACCAGAGACGTTTTCAGGAGCTGCGGACGATGCTGCAGCAGGCGGGGCAGTAGATTTTACGAAGCCTTTACCCATTACTTTTTTCCAACCCTTACAAATTACAAACTATGAAAATTTTACGACTTCTTCCTTTTTGGCTCGCTGCGGCGGGGACGCTGTGGTCGCAGGAAGCTGAGGCCGAAGGGGCTTCGGTGACTTCCGAGATTGGCGGGAACGGTCAGCGGATTGTGGTGGAGGCGCACGGGGTGCAGCCGGAGGCTCCGCTTTTTTACTCGGTGACGGTGGAGGGGAACGGGCGTTATTCGCCGGAGGTGTTTCGGGAGTGGGCGACGCTGGACTTTGTGATTTTACAGGGTGAGGCGAAGCAGCTGTCGGTTGAGATTTTGGGGTCGGCGCGGGTGGTGAAGGTTGAGGGGGAGTCTGTGAAGGCGTGGTCGGTGAGGGAAGAGGGGGAGAAGCGGTTTCTGGATTTGACGCCGAAGGTGACGAAGGAGGTGGAGGGATTTTCGGCGACGGTTCATTTGACGCGGAAGGTGAAGGAGTTTCCGGTGGTGGCTCAGGCGACGACCTTTGGGCCTGATCCGAAGAATTCGGGGTTTGTGGCGAGTTATTCGCTGAAGAGTGTGGGTGGGTTGGGGCATCGGTTGGTGAGTGCGAACGGTGCGGTGTCGCTTGATGATGGGGATGAGGGGGGCGATGAGTTGGCATCGTCGCGGCGGACGGAAGTGAAGCTGGAGATTTTTCGCAAAGCGTCGCGGCCCTTGCCGGTGGAGCTGGTGGGAGCGCGGCTTGAGGGTCGGTTGGATGACGAGGGTGGTTCGGCGGTTTTTTCGCTGAGAGGGACGGTGCGGGTGACGAGTCAGGAGCCGGTGGAGCTGGATATTTTACGAGGTGAGGCGGCTCCGGTATCGCAGGTGGCGGGTGAGAATGTGCGGCTGGTGCTGGAGCATGCGGGCGGGAATCCGGTGTATCGGTTGAAGTTTACGGCGGCGGGTGAGTATCCGCTGGAGTTGTCCTTTGTGGCACCGATTGAGAGTCGGGGCGACGCGAAGGGGTTTTCGTTTCAGGTGCCGGGTGGGGCGGTGGTGCCGGTGAGCTTGTCGGGGGTGGCGGAGTCGTCGGAATTTTTGGAGGAGAGCTTGGTGCAGCCGGATTGGCGTGCCGGGAGCTGGTTGGGATTTTTGCCGGCCTCGGGGCAGTGTCATTTGGCGTGGAAGCCGAAGCGGACGACGGGAGATGGGAAGTTGTTTTTTACGAGTGAGGCGATGACTGATTTGGCGGTGGGCGCGGGCTTGATTCGTCAGGTGACGGAGCTGCAGGTGAAGACACTGCAGGGGGCGCTTCCTTCGTTGACCCTGGGCTTGGCCGGGAAGGGTGAGATTTTAGCGGTGGAGGGTGAGAATGTCCTGAGCTGGAAGGTGAACGAGGGTTCGCTGGAGATTATTTTGAGTCGTCCGGTGACGGCGGAGGCCGGGTTTGTGATTCGGGCGCAATCGGCGCTGACGGTCTTGCCGGCGCAGCTTGAGCCGCTGCGGTTGACGCCGGAGGGCGCGGTGCGGCATTCGGGATACGTGCGCGTTTTTAATCAGGGTGCGATTCGTTTTGAGGTGATGAAGTCGGTGGGCTTGACCCAGCTTTCGCCGGACCAGTTTCCGGAAGTGGGTCAGTTCCGGAATGCGCCGAAGCAGGTGTTTTACTATCGTTATCCTGCGGCGGAGCGGAATTATGTGATTGCAGCGGAGAGGGTGAAGCCCGAGGTGAATGTGTCGCAGTTGCTAAACTACGAACTGACCGAGACGGATCGGGTGGTGCGGGCTGATCTGGAGCTGGATGTGCGGGAGGCGGGGATTCGGGAGTTTGAATTTTATGCACCAGCGGACTATGCGCCGGTGGCGATCACGGGAGTGGGGGTATCGGATTATGTGTCGAGTGCGCCTGAGAAGGGAATGCGCCGGATTAAGGTGATTTTTGAAAGCGAAGTGGGTGGTGAGGGTGACGAGGGGGCACGTCGGCTGATCAAGGTGCATCTGGAGCACAACGCGGCAGCGAAGGCGGGAGCGTGGACGTTGCCGACGCTGAGCTTTCCGGGGTCGAAGTTTATCCGGGGTGAGTTCGGAGTGAGTGCGGCGCCGGGGTATCGGGTGTCGCCGGGGACGATGGATGGAGTGGGTGAGATGCCGCTGATTCATTTTCAAAATCCGGGTGAGCGGCTGCAGCTGGCGTATCGGATCCGAACGGCGGACTGGAAGGGGACTTTGGCGGTGGAGGCGCTGAGTCAGAATGTGCAGGCTGATGTGTTCCACCTTTATGCGTTGAAGGAGAATACGGCTTACGTGTCGGTGTTGGTGAATTATTTTGTGACGGGATCGCCGGTGAGCGAGTGGACGCTGGCGGTGCCCGAGGGGGCGGAGCACTTGAATGTGGATGGGCGCGATGTGCGGGATTCGCGGGTGAATGAGGGGGTGCTGACGGTGCCGCTGCATCGTCCGGTGATGGGGGCTTATCAGCTTCTGGTGACGTATGAGCAGAAGGCCGGGAAAGCGATCGCGATGGGGGGATTGGTGCCGCAGAATGTGCAGGGCGAGCGTGGGTTTGTGCAGGTGGTGAGTCCGGGGCAGGTGGAGTTGAGCGAGGTGTCGGGGAGTGAGAATTTGATCAAGCTGGATCCGCTTGAGTTACCGGCGGAGTATCGTCTGATGTCGCATGCGCCATCGCTTGCGGCGTGGCAGTATACGGGGCGTCCGATTGAGCTGGCGGCTAATATTTCCTGGTTCGAGCGCGGTGAGATGGCGCGGCAGATTGTGGAGTATGCGGATTTGAAGAGCCGGATTGCGCGGGATGGAGGCGCGGTGACGGAATCGGTTTACGAAGTGCGGACGCGGGGTGAGCGGACGCTCACGTTGAACGTGCCTCGCGGGACGTCAATTCGGTCGGTATCGGTTGATGGCGTGGTGGTGACGATTCGTGAGGCGGGCGAGCAGAGGTTGGTTCCGCTGCCCGAGACGGTCTCGCCGAATCGTCCGGTGCGGATTGAGATACGGTCGAGCTCGATGGGAGCCGGGGAGCGGGTGCAGCTGAGTGCGCCGACGCTGGCCGGGGCGACGCAGTTGGTGACGAAGTGGACGGTGGAAGCGGATGCGGGGCATGTGGTGGAGCCGATCAATTCGGGGAAGACCGAGTTGCTGACGCCCTTTTCCACCGAGAATGGATTTCAATGGATTGAGCGGAACTCGCTGGGGATATTCACGCTGGTGCTGCTGGCATGGGCGGCGGGCTGGGGGATGGTGCGCGGGAACCGGGGGATTGCCTCGATGCTGGGAGCTGACTTGGTGTTGGCGGCGGCGATTGGGGCTTTTTATCTGGCTTGGGGTGGCTTTGGGACGACTCCGACGGTGCCGACGGTGCTGGAGTATTCGGTGCCGGTTTTGGCTCCGGATGAGTCGTTGGCTTTGGTGGTGGACCATCGTGAAGAGGGACGGGTGGTGTTCTCGGACTTTGGGATGTTGATTTCATTTTTGGGATTGGTGGCCCTTTACTTTGCGTGGAAGTGGCCGGTGCATCGGACGGTTCTGATTCTGGGTGGCGCGATCGCGATTGGAGTGGGGACGCTGGCCCATGCGGGTGGGGCGGGTTGGTTCTTCCTGGTGTTGGGCGGGGCGATTCTGTGGACCTTGTGGCATCTGGTGATGATGCGTCTGGACGACTGGAAGGACTTCTTTTCGAGACGGAAGGATGAGGATGAAGATGATTTGGAGGACGAGGATGGACCTGAACCCGAGCCCAATTCGCCGGGCGGGGTGGTGGCGGCCTTAATGGTGGCACTGACGCTGGGTTTTGCGACGGATGCGCGGGCGGAATCGAAGTTCGTTATTCCGGAAGTGCCAACGGGTCCGACGGCGGACCTGTTGACGGAGCGGTGGGTGATTGCGGATCGTCGGATCGAGGGATCGGGATCGATCACGGTGACGGGGAAGGAAGGGGAGCGTTTTGTGTTGCTTCGTGGGCCGGGGGTGCTGACGAAATTTGAAGGAGGAGGTCTCAAGGTGATCACCGAGGGTGGTCGTTATTTGGTGGTCCCGACTGCGGATGGAACCCATGAAGCGAGTTTTTCGTATCAGGCTCCGGCCGGGGATGTGACGAAGGGGCTGCCCTTGTTGAGCGGGCTGGCGGCAGTGCATTCGCTGGAAGTGCGTTACGAGGCGGCGGGATGGGATATCCAGTCGCCGATTGCGGTGCAGCGGGTGGTGGGCCAGGCGGGTGATGGGAGTGCGGCCAAGTTGTGGCTGCGGCCGATTGCGGGCGGTCAGGTGGTGTTGAGTCCGAAGGCGCGTGATGTGGCTGCGGAGGCGACGCGATTTTTCTCGGAAGTGAGCCAGGTATTTATTCCGGGGCCGGGAGTGGTGGACGGGATTCACCAGATATCAATACGTCCGTCGCAAGGGCAGGTGAAGGAGTTGGTGCTGACGGTGCCGAAGGATTTCACGGTGAGTGATGTGCGGAGCAGTGTGGTGGGGCCTTGGCGTTTTGATCCCGAGAAGGGGTTGTTGCGGATTGAGGTGACGCCGGGGCAGTCGAAGCCTTTTGCGCTGATCGTGGAGACGCAGCGGAGTCTGGCGACCTTGCCGGCGGCGGTGGACTTGCAGCCGATGCGGGTGCAGGAGTCATCGGGTGAGGTGGGGATGATTGCGTTGGGATTTGGAAAGGAGGCGCAGCTGGACAAGGATGTGCCGAAGGGGCTTTCGTTGGTGAATCTGGCGGACTTTGACGGGAGGATGATCCCGATGGATCGCGAGGGCCGGAAGAGGGCGACCTTGCAGAAGGTTTACCGATACAGCGAGGCGGAGGCGTCACTGAATGTGTCGGTGGCTCCGGTGGCACCGGAAGTACGAGTGATTTCCGAGGAGAAGATTTCCCTGGGTGACGAACGGGTGGTGCTGGGAGTGGACTTTACCGCTACGATTACGAGGGCGGGCGTGTTTCGGCTGAGCTTCCCGCTTCCTGCGGGGTTTGAGGTGGAGTCGCTGACGGGTGGTGCGCTGCACCACTGGGTGGAGGTGACCGAGGAGAAGAAGCGGGTGATTGTGATGAATCTGAGAGGTAAGACGATTGGGGCGCAGAAGTTTTCGCTCGTGCTCTCGGGTCCGCCGACCTTTGCGGTGGGGACCTCGTGGCTGGTGCCGAAGTTTCGCCTGAGCGAAGCGACGCGGCAGTCGGGCCAGATGGTGATCGTGCCGGGGCGCGGGATTCAGGTGCGGGTGGATTCGCGCAAGGATGTGTCTGCGCTGGATCCGCGATCGGTGGGCGGGAATCAGGCGGGGTCGCTGGCGTTCCGCTTGTTGCAGGATTCGTGGTCGCTGGGGTTGGCGATTGATCAGCTTGAGCCATCGATTGCAGCGCGGATGTTGCATGATGTGGAGTTGCGAGAGGGGCGGTCGAAATCGCGGATTGATTTGAGGGTGCAGGTGGATCAGGCCTCGATCCGGTCCTTGCGGGTGCGGGTGCCGGGTCTTACCGAGCTTGATGAGCAGACCCTGAGGGCTTCGGGAAGCGAAGTGCGGGACATTGTTCAGGTGGCCGATGAGCCGGGTGTTTGGGATGTGCAGTTCAAGCGGCGGGTAGCCGGGGAGACCTTGATCCGGATTGAGTATGAGCAGAATGAGCAGGATGATGCGAAGGTGCAGATCAATCCATGTCAGGTGATGGAAGCGCGCCAGCAGGAAACTTATCTGTCGCTTCGTCCGGGAGTGCGGCTGGAGCTTTCACTGGGAGTGACGGACGGATGGCTGGATGTGGATTGGTCGGCGGTGCCGAAAGAGCTGCGACAGGTGGATCGTTCCGGTGCTCCGGCGGCGTGCCTGCGCACGATGCGGACGGATCAGGGGGTGATGGTTTCGCTCAAGCGGCACGCGGTGGTGAGCGGTGACAAGTTGCGGGTGAAGAGCGGGGCGTTGCTTTCGGTGCTTTCTCCCAACGGGGAGCTGATGAATCAGGCGGACCTGGTGATCGAGGCGCGTCAGCGGGGGCCGCTCAATTTAACCCTGCCGAGAGGGAGCCGTTTGTTTGGCGTCTTTGTGAATGAAGAGAGCGCTTTGGTGGTGCGGAAGGATGAGAGTTATGTCTTCCATGTGAGTGGAGATGCGGGAACGAACGAGGCGAAGGTGAGGGTGTCGTATGCGACATCGCTGGGTGGGGCGAGTTTGGACAAGGTGGAATTGGAAGCGTTTCGGGTGGGAGAGCCGCTGGAGAATGTGACGTGGAAGATTGTGGTGCCCGAAGGGTATCGATTGAGGGATGCGGAGGGAGATTTGGATGTGGCGGAGCATGGGGATGCCGAGTCGGTGAGTCGGGAGGAGTATTTGGCCCTGGTGAACTCGCAGAACTCGCGGAAGGCGGATGGTGCGCGGGATCGACTGGGACGGGTGGCGACCTACCTGCAGCAGGGTGAGCAGGGGAAAGCGGCGGCGACGCTGGAGCAGGTGTGGAATGGCAACGCGCTTGATGCGGCGAGTAACGAAGATGCGCGGGTGAAGCTGGAGAATCTGGTGACGCAACAGGCGATGGTGGGTCTTAATACGAGACGGCAACGGCTTTATCTGGATAACAAAGCGCAGGTGACTCAAAGTGATTTGAATGACCAGATCGAGGTGGCGGCGAATGCGAACCCCGTTTTTTCAGGGAACCTGAATTACGATGTGGATGACTTTGCGAATGTGACGCGAGGAAACGATGCGCAGGTGAACCGGATGCTGAGCACGATTGCGGCGAAGTGGGTGAAGCACCAGCGGGTGACCGAGCCGGTATCGCAATTGCTCGATCCTGTGATATCGGCGCCCGGCAAGGCGATTGTTTTTGAGCGGGAAATCCAGGTGAGCGGGCAGAAGCCGCTGAGGCTGGAGCTGGATTTTGAGAAGGAAGGCGGGGAGAGTAATCCTCTCACCACGGTGTGGTTGCTGGTGCTTTTGGGGCTCAGCTTCTTCCTGATCTGGCGGGGCGTGATGCGTTCCGGGGAGAAGGGGGAGTGAGACAACGGAGGGCGGGTTTTCAATGGAGGGCGGGTTTTTAAACCACATGGGGGGAGAGGGATGGGGGCATTCCCTCCACGCTCCATTGGATAAAAATGCTTCCGTTAGTTTCTACGGCGCTTCAGGAGGAGGACGCTGGAAATACAGATGCCAATCAGACTGGCAGGTTCCGGGATTTGGTTGAGAGCAACGAGGCGATATTCCTGATATTGTGTTTCCCTCACGAGGGTGGCTTCGGCGATGGGGCTTCCGAAGTAAGAGATGTCACTGGTGCCCTCTCTTCCGAATGGGGTGGTGACTTTCACTTCCGAAGTAGAGGAGAAATCGACAGTGACAACCTGACCTTCGATTTCTCCCAACCCAAGTGCGAGGGCTGTGGTGGCGTGGGCGGGCTCCTGGGTGACAATGATGCCTTTCTCTTCGAGGGCATCCTTGTGGTCGGCAACAATGGGAGAAATGGCGCTTTGGGTGGAGATGCTCACACCGCGGACCACGTTCTGGAGGAAGACGACGTCTTGATCCGAGTTCATCGCTCCGGCGCTGGTGCAGATGCCAAAAGTGGCGCGGAGGTCATTGCTTAGGACGACCTGGACGATGTTTCCTTGCGAGTAGAAGTCCGGTTCGGGTGAGCCGAAGGCATCGAAGGTGATATTTCGAGAGCTGTGTTTGATGGTCGAGCTGCCATCAGTTGATGAGCTCCCAAAACCGAGATCATTCTCGATAGCGGATTCCAAGGGGGAGGTATCGATGACTTCCCGGTCGATGAGAGGGGAAGGGGTGATCAACTCCCAGGTGTATCCGAGAGGGGCAGCAGGCAGGGTAGTGACTGCGGCTTCCAAGGGGGTGAAAAAAATTGCGACGATTCCGCTCAGGAGCGGAACCCTAACGGGTTCTTGGGTTGTGGGGGGCACGTGTTATACTTACCAGTAAAATTAATACTTGTAAACATTTAATGAACCTAAATTAAAAAAACTTCAAACTGTTGGTGTTTCCGGTTGGGTGGCGGTCTATTTTTTGTGCGTCAGCAAATTGGTTAAGGGGGTTCAAGGGGCGGGAGAAAAAACCTGAAAAATAATCTTCCGGAGTCTTGACAGGGGGGGCGCGATCACTAGAGTCGCGGTCCGCGAATTATGCGCTCGTAGCTCAATTGGATAGAGCGCCTGACTACGGATCAGGAGGTTAGGGGTTCGACTCCCTTCGAGCGTGCCATTCGCGGCTTTTTTCTTTCACGGAAGTGAGAGTGGAATGTTGGAGACAAGCGTGTCAGCGCCCCGTTGTTTGTCTCTTTCCAGTGGGGCATCTGTCGTCTGGACGATTAACCAAACCAACCAACCTTAACCTACAGTTATGAGTGAAACCGCAGTGGCGGGATCTCAGAATGAAGAGCTTTCCGCTCTCATTGATGAGCATTTCCGCGAGTTTAATGAAGGATCGATTGTCAACGGCACGATCCTCGACATCCGCCCCCAAGTCGTCGTGGTGGATATTGGATACAAATCCGAGGGTGCAATCCCTGTTTCCGAGTTCGAAGATGAAGATATCGAAGTCGGTGACGAAGTAGAAGTTCTCCTTGAGCGCCTCGAAGATGACGAAGGCCTCATTGTGCTTTCCAAAGAGAAAGCCGCCCACAAGCAGAACTGGGAAAAGATCATGGCCGTTTACGAAGCCGGTGGTCTGGTCAAAGGAAAAGTCAAATCCGCCGTCAAGGGTGGCCTTATGGTCAACGTCGGTGTGGAAGCGTTCCTTCCCGGTTCCCAGGTGGACATCATTCCTCCCCGCGACCTTCAGGAGTACGTGGGCAATATTTACGAATTCAAGATCGTTAAGGTTAACGATGACCGCAAGAACCTTGTTCTGAGTCGTCGTGAAGTGATCGAGGCCGAGCGTGCCGAGCTTCGCCAGAAGTTCCTGCAGACCGTCACTGTTGGTGACAAGGTCGAGGGACAGGTTAAGAACATCACCGATTTCGGTGCCTTCGTTGACCTTCAGGGCATGGACGGACTGCTTCACATCACCGACATGAGCTGGGGACGTATTTCCCACCCATCCGAGATGCTTCGCATTGGCCAGCTGGTTGAAGTGCAGATTCTCGATGTTGATCGTGAGAAGGAGCGCGTCTCTCTTGGCTTCAAGCAGATGACCGAGAATCCCTGGGAGGACATCGAAGCCCGTTTCCCAATTGGGGCCGAGGTTGCCGGAAAAGTCACCAAGCTTCTTCCTTACGGTGCCTTCATCGAAATCGAGAAGGGTGTCGAAGGTCTCGTGCACGTGTCCGAGCTTTCGTGGGTCAAGCGCATCACGCGCCCATCCGACGTTCTGGAGCTCGATCAAGAGATCAAGGCAGTCGTTCTTGGCATCAGCATCGAGGAGCAGAAAATCTCCCTCGGCGTTCGCCAGCTCGAAGAGAACCCATGGGACGCCATCGAAGCGCGTTACCCGATCGGCAAGGAAATTAAGGGCGAGGTGCGCAACCTTACCGCTTACGGTGCCTTTGTTGGCCTGGAAGAGGGTATCGACGGCATGATCCACGTCTCCGACCTTTCCTGGACCCGCAAGATCAATCACCCCTCCGAGATTCTCAAGAAGAACGAGGAAGTGGAAGCGGTTGTGCTTTCGATCGACAAGGAGAACCAGCGTGTTTCCCTCGGTATCAAGCAGCTTGATAACGATCCATGGTCCGACATCGACGGTAAGTTCAAGGTGGGCGATCTCGTTAAGGGAACGGTTGCCAAGATTGCTTCCTTCGGAGCGTTTGTCAGCCTCGATGGCGACATCGACGGACTCATCCACATCTCGCAGCTTAGCGAGGAGCACGTGGAGAAGGTCAAGGATGTCATCAAGGTCGGCGACGAAGTCGAGGCCCGCGTGATCAAGGTCGACAAGATCGAGCGCCGCATTGGTCTCTCCATCAAGGCCGTTTCCTACACCGAAGAGGAACTCAAGAAGGAATCCCAGAGCTTCGAAACGCTCCGTCCTTCCAGCGACCTCGTCGGCCTCGAGCAGGCATTCAACCTCGCATCGTCCTCTACCGACGAGTCCGAGGAGTGGAGCCCCTCCGAGTAGTCCACGGACTGACACGAATAATCACAACCGGTCGGGGAGCAATCCCCGCCCGGTTTTTTTGTGCCCTGAAGGGAATCCGAGGTGAACAGTCTTGAGAGTTGGTCTCGCTCCAGATATTGACTGCGTCACATTATGGAAATCTGGAAAGCGATTATCGTGGGGATTGTGCAAGGGCTTGCGGAGTTCCTGCCGATTTCTTCATCGGGGCACATTGTGCTGACGCAGTATCTTCTGGGGATTCGTGAAGTGGGCGGGGAGCATCAGCCGGACCTGGCCTTCGAGATTATTCTCCATGTGGGGACACTGGTGAGTGTGTTGATTTTCTTTTGGCCCAGTCTGTGGAGATTGGTGCAATCGCTCTACACCAAGGATATGGTGGAGGACCGCAAGATGATCATGTGGCTGGGGATTGCGACGGTGCCGGCGGTGATCGCGGCGTTGTTGTTTAAGGACTTCTTTGATTCGGTGCCGGGGAATCCTTTTATGGTGTCATCGTTTTTGATTCTTACGGGTTTGATTTTGTTTATTCCGCGGTTGGTGAAGGGGCGGGCGGAGAAGATCGGGCTGAAGAGTTCGGTGATTATGGGGATTGGGCAGGCGTTTGCGATTTTGCCGGGGGTTTCGCGATCGGGTTCGACTATTGCGGCGGGATTGGTGAGCGGGGTGAAGGCTGAGAGGGCGGCGGAGTTTTCCTTTCTGATGTCGATTCCGGCGATTGCGGGAGGGTTTGTGCTGACGATGAAGGACCGGATTGAGGAGACGGGATCGTTTGGGGAGGCGCTGAAGTCCTGCTTTAACGCGCCGTATGTGGCGGGTGCGATTGCGGCGGCAGTGGTGGGGGTGCTGGCGATCTATTTGGTGATGGGTGCGGTGAAGCGGGGGAAGCTGGAGTATTTTTCGTATTACTGTTTTGCGGCGGGGATTGCGGGGATGATTTACTTTTCCTGATTAAGTGAATCGTTGATCCTATAACCGATGGATCAATATTTCTTGATGAGTGGGGTGTTTTGGTTAGAGGTAGGATATGATTTTATTTCGATATGTTATCGTATTTTTGTCGGCTATTTTTCTAGCGAGTTGTGCCTCATCCGGTTCGAATGCGCGGAAGCTTGATGATGAGAAGTTTCAAGCGACATTGGTTCGAGCTCCTACTTCCGATAAGGCGAGTTTCCTGTCAGTGGAAAGAGTGCTCTACAAGATTGGCGATGCAGTCGTTAAGAAGGTGATCGACTACGCTGCCGAGCAATATACGCAAGATTCCAAGGTGGTGTTGGCGATCAATGAGGAGACGGCAATTAACGGCAATAGTCAGACCGGTTATGTGGTGATCACCCGGACTTATCCCCTTGGGAGTCAAATGCCTAGTGTGGGAGATCTGAATACGAGAGGTGGGCTGGGTGAGATTTTTTTAAAGGCGGCGGAAGAGCAAGATATCACCAAGCGAAGCTTGAGTTTTGCGGCAATTTTAAAAATCGAAAGTCTTGGAAGTGCGTATTCGGTTAATTTGATTGCTTACAGCTATCCGTATTTGAAGGCGAAGAATTCTGCCATTCCAGTACCGTTTACTGATTTTGATGATACCAAGAGTGTTTTGCAGATTGGGGTGAAGGGTCCGCAGGGTTCGATCGGATATGATGGGGGTCAATATTCTGCGGAGGGGGCGACGAAGTTGGAGTGGAAGCGCGGTAGTCCGTCGATTGATTGGGTGCAGCCCAAAGGTGGATCATTTACGCTCTTCACGGGCAAGGTGACAAAGGATAAGCCGATTGAGTTTAGTGCCAAGCTCATCGAGAGCAGTGATATCACCAGCAAGCTCAAGGAGCTTAAAGAGGATGTGGATGTGAAATCCTGGGTAGGGGATGATGATGACGCGGCTGCGGCAACAGATGATGGAGCTGGCGCCGGAGAAGGGGATGCGGGATAGGAGGGAAGAAAAAAGCGGGCGTCTTTCGACGACCGCTTTGGAGGGGGGAGATTTTCTAATTTCAGGATGTTTCGCTGGTATTCGAGTCCCGGGGGAGGAGGAGATAGATGACGCTTCCCAGATGGGCGAGAGAGACGATGAGGAAGATACCGATGATCTTCATGGTTGAATTGATCCGTTTATTGACGAGGCAATGGAAGAGTGACCAGAGCCAAAGGATGACGAGGCTGAGGGAGAGGATGAGGAGGAAGAGGGCGGTGACGTTATCGGCGCCACCGGTTGTGTTGAGTAGGACTGGATAATGCATGTGTGTCTGAATGGGGGATTCGACGTGCATAGATGTAACACTATTCAAATTATTTTGCGAGGTACGAAAAAAGCCCGCCGGTGAGGGCGGGCTTTGGGATGGTTAGGTTCGTTCTACAGCTTGTTGACGCGGGCGAACTGCTTGAGGCGGAGTCCGTTGAGGGCGATGAAGCCGGTGGCGTCATTCTGGTTGTAGGCCTCTTCCTGTCCGCCTTCCATGGTGGCGATGTGTTCATCGTAGAGGCTGTTCGGGGAACGGCGTCCGGCGTTGATGACGTTGCCTTTGTAGAGCTTGAGGCGGACTTCGCCGTTGACCGTTTTTTGGGTCTCGGTGACGAGGGCCTGGAGGGCATTGCGCTCGGGGGCGAACCAGAAGCCGTTGTAGACGAGCTTGGCGTAGGCGGGGATGAGGCCGTCGCGGAGGTGCTGGGCGTCGCGGTCGATGGTGAGGGTCTCGAGGTCCTGGTGGGCGGCGAGGAGGATGGTGCCGCCGGGGGTCTCGTAGATGCCGCGTGATTTCATGCCGACGAAGCGATTTTCGACGATATCGACGCGGCCGATGCCGTGCTTGCCGCCAAGGTGGTTGAGGACGCGCATGACGCCGTAGGGGGTGAGGAGGGTGTAGCCGTCCTGCTCGCCTTTGACCTCGAAGTCGCCAAGCTCGCTGATGTAGGAGGCGAGGTTGTCATTTTTGAGGCCGATGATGTTTCCTTTTTCGAAGAGACACTGGACGTATTCCGACTGGTCGGGGGCGTCCTCGGGGGCGACGGAGAGGACATACATGTCTTTGTCTGCGTCGGTGGAGCCGTCATACCAGGTGTCTTCGAGCGCGCCTGCTTCGAAGGAGATGTGAAGGAGGTTACGGTCCATGGAGTAGGGCTTCTTTTTGGAAGCAGTGACGTCGATGCCGTGCTTTTCGCAGTATTCGATCATTTCGTTCCGGCCGGGGAAGTCCTTGCGGAATTCGTCATCACGCCATGGGGCGATCATTTTGATTTCGGGTGCGAGGGCGTTGAGGGCGAGCTCGAAGCGGACCTGGTCGTTTCCTTTTCCGGTGGCACCGTGGGCGATGGCATCGGCGCCTTCAGCGATGGCGACGTCGAGCATGCCTTTGATGATGCAGGGGCGGGCGATGGAGGTTCCGAGGAGGTAGCGGCCTTCGTAGACGGCGTTGGCCTGGAACATGGGGAAGATGTAGTCGGCAGCGAATTCTTCCCTGAGGTCGCCGATGTAGCACTTGGAGGCGCCGGTTGCGAGGGCCTTGGCTTCGAGGCCATCGAGTTCCTCGCCTTGTCCGACGTCGGCACAGTAGGCGATGATTTCTGCGTTGTATTTCTCTTTGAGCCAGAGAAGGAGGACGGAGGTATCAAGTCCTCCGGAGTAGGCGACGACGATCTTCATAACGGAGCCGGAATAGGGAAGATCAGGGGATTTGGCAAGATTGACGCGCGTCAAAAAGGAATGTCGTCTTCTCCGGCCTTTTTGAGGAAGCGGATGATGAAGTCGAGGCGTTGGCGGACTTCGGGGGTGGCGAGGAGGCGTTGGCGGTCGTTGGGGTCGTGGATGAACTGCTGGGCGATGGCATCGGCGCAGGTGGCGGCGTCTCCGGCGCGGTCGAGGACCTGGTTGATTTGTTCGTGGACGGGCTGGGGGAATTTGGAGAGGGCTCCGTTGACGGCGGCGCGGAGCCGGGCGAGGTAGGTTTTTTCCTCGGCGGCCTCGAGGGTGGTGTTGGGGACGGGGGAGATGTGGGCGTGCGGGTAGGGTTTATCGTCGAACCATTTTTCGAATTTTACGCGGAAGACGCCGTGGAGGATGAGGTTTGAGGTGCCATCCGGTGCTTCACGGGAGGAGCGGATGAGTCCGATGGTGCCGATTTGGGCGACGTGGTTTTCGGGGTCGTGGTCATCGGAGCCGATGAGGTTGCCGACGCAGAAGAGGCAGTCGCCCTCGAGGGCTTCTGCGATCATTTGTCGGTAGCGTGGCTCGAAGATGTGGAGGGGGATGGCCCCGTGGGGGAAGAGGACGGTGTCAGGGAGGAGGATGACACCGCATTTATCGGGGATGGTGAGGCCGGACATGAAACGATAGTTGGGTTTGACCGCAGAAAGTGAAGGAAGCTGAGCTTGGCTGAAGGGAGAGGATTTTTTACCACAGAATGAGCGGAAGGAGCAGAAGCAGGTCGACCGCAGGGCTTAGGAGGGGCGATTTGGATTTAAGAGGCGACGGACTTCGAGAGGGAGGACATTAAAGTTTATCAGGAGGCCGAGGGGGAGTTGAGCGATGGCGAGGTAGCCAAGGAGTTGGGCATCGTGGGCGCGGGTGAGGGACGCAGCAATTTTGGTTTCTACGATGATCGTTTTTTCAACGACGAGATCGGGACGGAGTTTACCAATGAAGTGTTCTTTGTAGTGAGCCGGATATTCGGGCTGCTGTTCAAAGTGGAGACCTTGCCTTGCGAGTTCGATGCAGAGGGCGTTCTCGTAGAGCTTTTCATCGAGGCCGAGCTTCAGTTCCTTTTGAACTTCAATGGCAGCCCCGATGATTTTTTTTGAGAGCTCAGCGTGAGGATAGTCTTCTTTTCTATCTGGAAATCTCATCAACCAAGCTTCTGGTTTAACGCTCTTACTTAGGTTGGGCTCTTAGGCTTTGGCGAGGGCTTGGTCGAGGTCGGCGAGGATGTCGTCGATGTGCTCGATGCCGATGGAGAGGCGGACGAGCTCGGGGCGGATGCCTCCGGCGAGTTGTTGCTCGGGGGTGAGTTGTGAGTGGGTGGTGGTGGCGGGGTGGATGGCGAGGGATTTGGCGTCGCCGAGGTTGGCGACGTGGGAGAGGAGCTCGAGGGAGTTGATGAACCTGGATCCTGCTTCGGCTCCGCCCTTGATGCCGAAGACGACGACGCTGCCGCCTTTTCCGCGGAGGTATTTTTGGTTTTTTTCGTACTCGGGGTCATCGGTGAGGCCGGGGAAGCGGACCCATTCGACGGAGGGGTGGTTTTTGAGGTGGAGAGCGACGGCGAGTGAGTTTTCGCAATGGCGCTCCATGCGGAGGGGGAGGGTTTCGATGCCCTGGAGGAACTGCCAGGAGTTATCGGGGGAGATGCAGGCTCCGAGGTTCCGAAGGGGGACGGTGCGCATGCGGAGGATGTAGGCGAGGGGGGCGAGCATATCGGGGAGGTCGTGTCCCCAGCGGAGGCCGTGGTAGGAGCCATCGGGCTTGTCGAAGAGGGGGTGCTTGCCGCCGGCCCAGTTGAAGCGGCCGGAATCGATGACGATGCCGCCGAGGCCGGTGCCGTGGCCGCCGAGCCATTTGGTGAGGGAGTGGACGACGATATCGGCTCCGTGATTTAAGGGGTTGGTGAGGTAGGGGGTGGAGCAGGTGGCATCGACGATGAGGGGGATGCCGTTTTCTTTGGCGATGGCTCCGACGGCGTCGAGGTCGGTGACTTCGAGGGCGGGGTTGGAGACGGTCTCGCAGAAGAGGGCGCGGGTTTTGTCGTCGATGGCGTTGGCGAATTGCTGTGGGTCCTGGGAGTCGACGAAGCGGACCTCGATGCCGAGGGCGGGGAGGAGGTCGTTGAACTGGGTGTAGGAGCCGCCGTAGAGGTTGCGGGCGGAGACGATGTTATCGCCTGCTTCGGCAAGGTTGATGATGGAGTTGAAGATGGCGGCGGTGCCGGAGGAGTGGGCGAGGCCGGCGAGCTCGTGCGCGCCTTCGAGGAGGGCGATGCGTTTTTCAAGAACGTCCGTAGTGGGGTTCATGAGGCGGGTGTAGATGTTCCCGAGTTCCTTGAGGGCGAAGAGATTGGCGGCGTGCTCGGTATCGTTGAAGGTGAACGCGGTGCTTTTGTAGAGCGGGACGGCGCGGGCGTGGGTATCGGAATCAGGGGTGTGGCCGCCGTGGAGACAAAGAGTTTCGTGTTTCATGAGGGACGACCTTTAGCAGCTATTTTGCGCGATGCAAAGAGGCTTAGGTGGCGGGGGCGATCCTTTGGAGGAGGAGGGCGAGGACGGCGAGTGCGGGGCAGATGATGATGAGGGGGCCGAATTCGTTTTTTCCGGAGGAGATGCCGATGATGGCGATGGTGCCGACGGCGAGAAAGTCGACAAGGGGGATGGCGGCGAGGGTGCGGGAGACGAATTTTCCGATGTCCTTGGTGGAGCGGAGGCGGCGGACGGAGAAGATCATGACGCCGAGGAAAAGGGCGAGGGGGAGGATGGCGGCCGCGGGGATGACGAGCATGAGGAGGCCGGAGACGAGGAAGGCGGGAGAAGTGAGGCACATGAGCGGCAGAAACTGCTGCTGGATGGTGGGTGGGACTTTGGCGGATTCGCTTTTGGCCATGAGGGAGATGCCGAGGATGTAGCCGCCGAGGGAGAGGCTGAGGAGGAGGAGGCCGAGGATTTGGCGGGGGTCGAATTGGGTGAATTGTTCCCAGGAGAGGAAGCTGAAGAAGCAGGCGGGATAGATGAGGGCACGGGCACCGGCCATGAAGAAGAAGCTCGAGGTGTGGATCTTATGCCACTTGGTGTAGGCAACGATGCAGAGGATGATGCCGAGGGCAAAGAGGGCGAAGGGGAGGCTGGTGAAGGCGGCGGCGATGAGGCCGGTGCCGAGAAGGAAGAAGGCGAGGTTTCCGATGGTGGAGCGTTTCCAGCGGCCGGAGGGGATGGCGCGCTCGGGGCGATTTTTTTCATCGAATTCAGCGTCGTGCCAGTCGTTAAGAAAGCAGCCGCCGAGGTAGAGGGCGGAGAGGGAAAGGACGATCAGGGCGAATGGTGGCGGAGACACTTCTTTGAGTGACATCCAGGCAACGAGGGTGCCGAGGAGGGCGTTGGACCAGACGGTGGGGAGGTTTGCGAACCTGCTCATGGCGAGCAGGTCGATGAGGCGTTCGCGGGTCATGGGAGATTCAGCTAGGCCGCGGAGGTTTCGCCTTTTGGAAGGAAAGGTTTGGTGAACTCGGTGCTGAACTCGTAGATGTTTGAGAAGTCGTCGATGGTGTCCGAGTCTTGCTTGCCGAAGACGCCGTGCTCGATGAAGAGGAAGACGATCTCGCCGACGTGGCGGCATTCCTTGAGGCCCCAGTCCTCGAGGAGGGTGGCGGCCATGGGGCCGTATTCCTTCAGGGCGTAGTCGCGAAATCCGATGAGGAGTTCGGGGCCGGTGACGTGGCGTTTTTCGCCGTCGTTTTCCTCGGCCATGCGGTCGACGGTGAAGTCGAGGGATTCGCGAACGAGGAAGTAGGCGCCGGGGGCGAAGCGCGGCTCTTCCTGAATGATAGCGGCGATGGCATTTTCAAGTTGGATCGGCTGCATGGGGAAATAGTGGCGAGGGAATGGTGAGTTGTGAAGGGGGAATCTTGGGAAGAGGGGGATAAAAAAGGCTACGGAGATGGAAGGGCAGCTGGAAGATAGCGCAAAGGAGCGCCGGAACCAGGAGTTGCTTGCGGTGCAGGATGCGCTGACGAAGGAGAAGTGCGTGAAGTGGGTCGGGACGCGTCAGACGATTCTATGCGAGGGGCTTAGTAAGACGAATAATGCGCACTTGAGTGGGCGGACAAGCCATAACAAGATCGTGATTTTCGATGGCGATGCGGAGCGGATGACGGGTGAGATTTTCGACGTGATGATCGAGGACTCGACGGGGTTCATGCATTATGGGACTCCGGTTTTGGATTGAGTGTTGCTCAAAGGAAGTCTCCAAATAATAGAACATTTTGTGTTTTGGAGGCGTTTTATGATTAATGAGGACGATTTTTTGCGGTTGGGCAGTGAGTGTCTGCGTTGCTGCGGCGACACCGAGTGGGTTCGCAAAATGTGATTTGCAAATTGTGGGGGAGGGGGAAAGCGGGGTGGCGTTTCTCCGAACAGTTACCACCAATCCCGGGAGTTATTTTATTCACGAGGTCTTAAAAACCTTTGTGGAGTATGAAGGTGAACAGCAAAATGGAATTTGCATACCTCACTCCAAACTTGAGTTGCTTCATCAAAAGATCGTTGATGATGCCGGTTCAGGGCTGAGGTCGGTTACCGAGATCGCAAAGAATTCGGATTTGAGCTTTGCTGATGTCTTGCAGAAGTACCCTGACCGTCTTCGTAAGTGGTCGAAAGAAGAGATGGCGGAGCTTCGTGTTCATGAAGCCTCTGGGGTTTCTTATGGGCGTTGCGATTTGGTGTGGGGTGGCACGATCAAGAAGGAGCTTGGTTTTCCCAAGAATGGGAAGATCAAGTGGAACTTGCGAGATGTCTACGAAGGCGGAAAGCATCTCGTGTTGATTGCGGAAACGCCCAAGACTGATGAGAGTGACGATGAGGAAGCGGCGATCGTGTTAAATGGTGATGTTTTGACCCAGGTCAAGGCGCATCGAGCGAAAGCGGACTACTATCTGGTGTATGCCGAAGGGAGGAGCCTCGAGGAGGTTCAAGAGAGCGTGGAAAAGAAGGGGGTGGAGCGTCGAGGACTTGAAATATGGAATGTCTATGACGGCACCAATAAGGGGCTATGGATTGCGGGGAAGCCGGTCCAAGGGAAAAATCTGACAAGAGTATCGACCTTGCGAGTGAGTGAGAAGGCAGGGTTCGAAGTCGGGGTGATCAGCTCAGACAACTTCACCACCTTTGTTGAGGTGTCGGAATGAAGGGCCGATCATCCGTTTCGACGGGTTGGTTTACTTCAGCTCCTTAATTTTGATGTTCTTCCAGGCGGCGGTAAAGGGGCCTTTTTTACCGACGCCGTGGACCTGGAGGCCGATGTGGCCTTTGGCGTGGTCTTTGTAGATTTCGAGGTCGGAGAGATCGGAGATCAGGGTGCCGTTGATCCATGTTTTGATATTGGGGCCCTTGGCGACGATGCGGAAGTGGTTCCATTCGCCGTCTTTGAAGTGCTTGTGGGGGATGAGCTTTTCCTTGGGGGTGAGCCAGCCGCGGCCGGTGGCCTCGCCGTAGATGTATCCGGCTTCGGCTCCGTTCTTTCCGCTGGCTTCGGACTCGACCTGGGGTCCGTAGAGGCGTCCGCCGAAGGGGCCTTTTTCGGGATCGCGGAGGAGGGAGCGGATTTGGCAACCGGAGTTGAGGCTGTTGTGGACCTTGGTTTCGAATTGGAGTTCGAAGTCGCCGTATTGTTTGTCGGTGACGAGGAAGGTGTTGGGGCTGCCGGGGTTGGTGGTGCCGATGATGGTGCCGTCCTTGATCTCGTAGGTGGCGTTTCCGCTTTTGATGGACCAGCCGGTGAAGTCTTTTCCATTGAAGGGTTGGGTCCACTCGTCGGCGGAAGCGTTGAGAGTGAAGGCAGCAAGGAGGGCGGCGAGGGGAAATTTGATTCTCATATTCGGTGGGGACGTTACGGCGATTGGCGTGGTGGTTCTTACAGGGGGTGATGGGGGAATGTCGGGAGGGAGGTGATTTGGCAGAGATATTTGGCGATCGGGACGAGGCGAGGCCTGTGAGGGGCTTGATGGGGAGGGCGGATGGTTTTGGATTCGGAGATGAGTGACGGGGAGGATCGATTGAGGCGGGAGTTGTGGTTTTGAAGGTGGTTCTTGCCGAGATTTAGGCTTTACCAAGAGGAAAGGGGGCCTAGCGTTGGCCGCGAATGACCGCAGGCCCTCATCCCTACCAAGAGATTTCGCTGAGTTCGGCTGGAACCGTGTTGGGGCTGGCGTTGACGGTGCTCTACGGGGCGGCGCTCTTTAAGCCGCAGGCTGCCAAGAAGTGGGCGGTGAAGTTGCCGCGCAGCTATCAGGCGGGGGTTTATTCGATGTCGATCGGGATGATTTGGTTTTGGTTGTTGGTGGCTCCGAACTTGCGCGGGACGTTTTCGTTTTTGGGTGCGCTGAGCATGGACTTTGCGGACTTTTCGGCGATGAAGCCGTATCTTCAGATTGCGGTGCCCCTGGCCTGTGTGGGGATGATCAATTATGTGCGCGAGTTTCTCTTTGTGCGTGGCTTTGGACTTTGCCTGCTGATGGCGGCGGCGCCTTTGCTTTATGCGGCTGATTTTGAGGAGGCTCCGCTGCGAATTTTGATTCCGATTATTGCGTATGGAATGATCATTAAAGGACTTTATTTTGTGGGGATGCCCTATTTGTTCCGTGATGGCGCGGAGTGGCTGACTGCAAATGATACGCGCTTCAAGGCAGCCCTCACGTTCGGTCTGGCGATCGGCTTGGTTGTTTTGGGTTGTTCCTTCACGGTGTGGCGCGGTTACTAATCGAATATTATGGCACTTCCCTGGTATGTGATCGGGCACAAGAATCCGGATGCTGATGCAATCTGTGCGGCCGTGGGTCATGCGGCCTATCTGCGGGCGACGGGTGTGACGGAGGTGGAGGCTGCGCGATGTGGGGAGCTTCCTCCACGGGTAAAGGTCGTGCTGGAGCGGGCCGGTCTGGAGCCTCCGACATTGATTGATGATGTGCGCCCTACGGCGGGATCAATCTCCCGCAAGAGTGTGGTGGCGGTGCGGCAGGATGATACCTTTCTGATGGCTTACCGGTTGATGGTGGATCACAATGTGAGGTCGGTGCCGGTGCTGAACAATGGGGGGGAAGTGCGCGGGTTGTTGAGATTTTTGGATTTGCTGCAGTTGCTGCTGCCGCCGGCGACGGATGGGCGGGATGTGAAGTTGCTGCATGCGAGTCTGGAGAATATTGCGGCGACGCTGGGTGCGAATGACGAGTTCGGAGCAGAGCCACCGAGCCAGGAGGAGGATTTGATCATGATGGTGGGGGCATCGAGCCAGGATACGGTGAAGATGCGTCTGGAGGCGGCTTGTGAGGATGGGAATGTGCATCAGTATATGGTGATCTGCGGGGATCGTCCTTTGGTGCATGAGAAGGCGGTGAAGTATGGGGTGAGGGCGTTGTTGGTGACCGGTGGATATGAGCCTGATCCGGGTTTGGCGGAGCGTGCGAAGGAGGCGGGGATGGTGATTCTGTGCAGTCCGCATGATACGGCGACGACGGTGAAGCTGGCGCTGTGTGCGCGGAAGGTGCGTAACATTTTGAAGGACGATTTCATTTCGCTTCCTGCGAATCAGGTGGTGGAGCGTTTTGCGAAGCAGGTGGCCCAGGCCTCACAGGATTTGTTTCCGGTGGTGGAGCCGGGGACGCGTCGGCTGATGGGTGTGTTTTCGAAGTCCGATCTGGTGGATCCGCCACGGGTGCGGCTTTCGCTGGTGGATCACAATGAGTTCTCGCAGGCGGTGAGAGGGGTGGAGGATGCGCAGGTGGTTGAGATTTTGGACCATCACCGGTTGTCGGGAGATTTGACGACGCGAGACCCGGTAAGGTTTATCAATGAGCCGGTGGGGAGTTCGTCGACGATTGTGGCCCGGCGTTTTCGGGAGGCGGGAAAGGAGCCTGACGGGCCGACGGCGCTGCTTCTGTGTGCGGGCCTGGTGTCCGATACGCTGAACCTGACGTCACCGACGACGACGGAGGTTGATCGGGAGATGTTGTTGTGGTTGGCGCGTCTTGCGGACGTGGATGCGGATCAGTTTGCGGAGGACTTTTTTGCTTCGGGGTCCCTATTGCTTCACGCGGATGCGGCGGCGATTGTGGGGACGGACCGGAAAGAGTTTTCGGAGGACGGGGTGTTGATCAGTCTGGCGCAGGTTGAGGAGACGAGCTTCAAGGGGTTGGCGGAGCGTCAGCAGGAGTTGGTGGATGAGCTGGAAAGATTGCGCAACGAGAATCAATATGGCCTATGTGCCCTGCTGGTGACGGATATTCGTCGCCACGACAGTGTGCTTTTGGCGGTGGGGCGGGAGGCTATTTTGGAGAAGCTTCCGTTCGAGCGGATTTCGACGACGGAATTTTCAGCGCCCTCGGTGGTGTCACGGAAGAAGCAGCTTTTTCCGGCGGTGTGTGAGGCGGTGCGGCGTGCGGAAGCTTAGAGGCCGTCTGAAAAATGCCCAACGAGTGTTCTCATTTTGGGGTCTTGAAGGAAATGTAGCTTCGCTGAGGAGGAAGAAGGTGAACCCTGACGGGCTGCGAGTCCTTTCACTTCAAGCGGCGTTGGTTGCTGCTCCCCGCCGGGAGCACCCTTCGGGCTGGCTGCGCCACGTTGTTTGCCTAAAGGCTATCTCCATTTCATTACGGTTCGCTCCGCTCGGCTCTCAGTCGTTGGTGTTTGCCAACTTTGCTCTCGCCTCCCGGCTCACCCCTGCGGGCTGCACTGCGAGCAGGCTATGTCCTTCCAGTCCATTATCGTCCCGCCTTGCTTGAGGAGAAATTCCTTCGCAGCACTCATTCGTCATTTTTCAGGCAGCCTCTTAGGTCGTGGCAAATTCCTTGGCGGCGTCGAGGAAGGAGGGGTAGTCGGGTTGCCAGCCGAGGGAGGTGAGTTTGTGGTTGAGGACTTGTTTGTGGGTCCAGGCGCGTTTGCGGGAGGTGTTTTTTTCTCCGGAGGGTGGGAGTGGTTTTGAGAGGAGGTCGGCGAGGCCCCGGTAGGTTTCGAGTTGGCTCATGGGGTGGTTGTCGGCGACGTTGAAAATGCCGGGGGCTTTTTTACGGGAGAGGAAGAGGCAGGCGCTGGCGGCATCCCGGACGTGAATTTGGTTGAGGATGCGGCTGCCGTCTTCTTCGATGATTGCTTCGCCGGAGCGGAATTTGCGCCAGACGACGGAGCGATCCGGTCCGTAGAGGCCGGCGAGGCGGGCGACGGTGCCGCCGCCATTGATGACGATTTTTTCTGCTTCGAGAAGGAGTTGGCTGGTCTCGCGCTCAGGGGAGGTGGGTGATGATTCGTCGACCGGCTCACCGTTGGTCTGGTGGTAGACGGAGGAGCTGGAGGTGAAGAGGAGGTGGCTTTTGGGGAAGTGGTCAAGGAGGGAGCGGCAGCCACGCACGAAGACGCCACGGTAGGCGTCAGGGCCGCCACGGCCGGAGGAGGCGCAGTGGATGACGATATCGGGGGCGGGGAAGAGGGAGGCGACCCGGGCGACGGAGGCGTCATCGGATAGGTCGCAGGCGAGGGAGCCATGTCCTCCGGATTTGGTGAGGGTGCGGACGTTGAATTCGGGGTCGGCGAGGCGGGCGATCTCGCAGCCGAGGTAGCCGGCACCGGCGATGAGGAGGGTGGGTTGCATGGGAGAGAGTTTAGGGTGGATTTGAGGGGGGGCAACTGTTGGTGATGTGGAAGCTGGACGGAGGGTGGTGGGAGGTTCAGGGTGGTGGGATGAAGATGTTGAGTTTGGGGTTTGGGGTGTTGTGTCTTGGGGTGTCTGTTCTTTCGGCGAAGACGGTGCGGGTTTTTATCCTGGCAGGTCAATCGAACATGGAAGGGAAGGCGAAGACGAGCTTGCTGGAGTATCAGGCGGGGGCGGAGAACACGAAGGGTCACTATGCGCACTGGCGCGATGAAAATGAGTGGGTGAAGCGGGATGATGTTTGGATTAAGTTTCTGGGGCGGAGCGGTCCGTTGACGGTGGGATTTGGTTCACCGGGAAAGACAGGGCCTGAGTTGGAATTTGGTTATGTGGTGGGAGAGTTTTTTGATGACGAGGTGTTGCTGGTGAAGGCGGCGTGGGGTGGGCATTCCCTTTCGCACAATTTTCGCCCGCCGAGTTCGGGTGATCCGGGTGATGGGCAGGAATTTGGGGCGTCCTATGAGAATGTGTTGAAGGAATTTCGTGAGGCGACAGCGGAATCACAGGAGATTTTTCCTTCGTTGAAAGGAGCTACGTTTGAGTTGACGGGGTTCTTTTGGTTTCAGGGATTCAATGATCAGTTCAACGATTCGCCGAAACAGTATGAGGTGAATATGAGAAATTTCATCAAGGATGTGAGGCGGGATTTGAAGAAGCCGAAATTGCCATTTGTGATCGCGTGTTTGGGGACCAATGCCTCGAAGGAGCCGGGCGAAAAAACGAAGATGGTTCAGGATGCGCAGTTGGCGATGGCCAAGGTGCCGGAGTTTCGTGGAACGGTGGCGGCTTTTCGCACGGATGTGCTGGTGGACAAGGCGGCTGACGCGCTGTTCCCAAGCTGGAAGGAGAACTTGGATGAGTGGAATAAGACGGGCTCGGACCGGCCCTATCATTATTATGGAAGTGGGATTTGGTATGGTCGGATCGGGCGGCAGGCGGGGGAGGAGATGATCAAGTTGTTGAGGAAAGATTAATTGGCGAAGTAGGATTCCACTCCTTCCGCTACGGCATGGGCGTACTCGCGATAGATGGAGCGGCGGGGTTTTCCGTCGACCATGCGGAAGCCCTCGTAGTCGCCCGCCTCGTGGCGGATGATGAAGTCGGGGCTGTTCATGATGTAGGGCTCGAGAAAGACGACGGGGCATTGGTAGAGCCGGTTGGCGAGGAGGTTGCGGGCCCAGACATATTCGCTCAGACGGGTTGAGAAAGGGTGATCGGGCCGGTATTCGTATGCGGGGAGCGCGGTGGCGGCAACGAAGGATTCAGCGATGTGTTTTGCAAGAGGGAGTTCGGTCTCGATGGTGCGTGAGAGGAGGCGACGGAGCATGTCGAAGCGTTCGTCGAGATGTTTTAATTCGCTTTCGTGGTAGGTGCCGTTGACGAGAATGTGAAAATTTTGTCCGGGGAGGGGGACGGGCGAGCCGGAGGCGTTGTAATGAAGACAAAGAACGAGATCGGGTTGGATGACGTCATTTACTTTGTCTGCGCGGGCGCGGATCTCGGAAGTGCGGTAGAAGAGCTTCTCGGCGGTCTTGCGGTCGAGGTTTTTGAAGTCCGAAGGGCGTTCGGAGGTGATGGGTTCGTTGGTGTTGCGCACAAGCGAAACGAGGGCGCCTTTTTGCCGAAGCAGAGTGGCGAGATGCTGGGCTGCAAGCAAGGTCATGGAGCCTTCCCGGATGGGGGAGTGGTCTCCGTATTGAAGGTGTCGTTCTTCGACCACAGCATAGTCGCCGCCGATGTGTCCGGGGTCGATGGCGACGTGAAGCCCTTCGAGTTGTTGAGATTTTTTCCAGTAAACCGAAGGCCGGGGGAGCTGTTGATCTTTCGGGGCGAACCGGAGGGTGAATGGCTCGGCGCCGGTTTTGATGACGGCGTGGTTATCACGGACGCTGATCCATTGATCCCAACCTTCTCCTTTGGTGTAAACCGAGGTGAGGCGTTCGAGGAAGAGTTCGCGGGAAATGGTTTCCTGAAAGGGTTCGAGAAGGCTCCAGTCGGGGGTTGATCCAAGTGGGGCAAGGGGAGGTTTGGCGAGTTCGGTCCGCGAGGGTGGAGTGGGTAACGGTCCGGGTTTTAGAGTGAAATAGAGTCCGGCGACTCCAATGAGAGCGAGCGGAAGAAGGAGGAGGTGAAATGGCGTTGTTCCTTTCCTCTTACTCATGTTCTAATCAAGGAGCGTCACGGAGTGTGGTGCAATTTCAAAAAGTAACAGAGTGATGAGAGTTTTATTTCTAGGGGATGTGGTGGGTTCACCGGGGCGGAATGCGGTGATTGAGAATTTAGCCCGGATCAAAGCGGAGAACGAGGTCGATTTTATCATCATTAATGGCGAGAATTCGGCGGGGGGACGGGGGATCACTCCAAAAATTGCGATTGATCTGCTGCGGGCCGGCGCGGCGGTGATCACGACGGGGGATCACGTGTGGGACCAACGGGAGATTCAGGATTATTTTCCGACCGAGCCGCGGCTTTTGAGGCCAATCAATTTTCAGAACGAGGCCCCGGGGAAGGGATCGGTGGTGCTGGAGACCGCCAAGGGAAAAATTGCGGTGCTCAATGCAATGGGACGGACTTTTATGAATCCCCCATTGGAAAATCCGCTTACCTTGATTGAGGCTGAGGTGGCGCGCCTCCGCAATGAAGAAGGGGTGAAAATGCTCATTCTTGATTTTCATGCTGAAGCGACGAGTGATAAAATTGCGATGGGCCGGGCGCTTGATGGGACGGTTTCGTTGGTGGTTGGGACTCACACCCATGTGCAGACGGCGGATGAGTCGATTTTTCCCGGTGGGACGGCCTATTTGACGGACGCAGGGATGTGCGGGCCTGATTTCTCGGTTCTCGGACGCGAGGTGGCATCGGTAGTTTGGCGTTTCCGGACGGGGCTTCCGACACGCTTTCCGGTGGCAAAGGGGCCGGTTCGACTTTGTGGAGTGATCGTCGATTTGGATGAATCGACCGGTCATGCGGAGAAAATCGAACGATTTTCCGAGTTGATCGACGAAAAAGAAGAGGGATCGGCGCCGGAATAGGGCCGGAAAACCCCCATTTTAAGCGGATTTGCGATAAACTTCCATTCAAGTGAAAATACTTTTGACAGAGTGATCGACTTTGCTAGCTTCCCGCTCGCTCGTGGCAGCGGGGAGGGGGTTAGCGAAAATCTGAAATTCAGGCTTCCGCGCACCCTTAAATCAACGCCATGAGCATCGCAAATCAACTGGAACTGCTTTTGTAGCTCAGGGGTAGAGCGCGTCCTTGGTAAGGACGAGGTCGTGGGTTCAATTCCCACCAAAAGCTCCAGATGACTTTGTAAGATGACTAAAACAGCTAAGAAACCAGCTACAACTATCCAAAAAAATGGCTAAAGAACAGTTCGAACGGAACAAGCCTCACGTCAACGTCGGCACTATCGGCCACGTTGACCACGGTAAAACCACCCTCACCGCCGCCATCTCCACCGTCCTCGCTGAGGCTTCCGGTGGTAAAGGTAAGGCATATGACGAAATTGACGCTGCTCCCGAGGAGAAGGAGCGCGGTATCACCATCTCGACCGCACACGTCGAGTATGAGACTGCCAATCGTCATTACGCACACGTTGACTGCCCAGGTCACGCTGACTACGTCAAAAACATGATCACCGGTGCCGCTCAAATGGACGGTGGTATCCTTGTAGTTTCCGCTGCAGACGGCCCAATGCCCCAGACCCGTGAGCACATTCTGCTCGCCCGTCAGGTTGGTGTGCCCGCTCTCGTAGTCTTCCTTAATAAGACCGATCAGGTCGACGACGAAGAGCTCCTTGAGCTTGTCGAGATGGAAGTGCGTGAGCTGCTCAGCATGTATGAATATCCCGGCGACGACATCCCTGTTGTCAAAGGTTCCGCACTCGGCGCCATGGAAGGCGACGCGACCCAGAAGGAGAATATCCTCAAGCTTATGGAGGCTGTCGACAGCTACATTCCTGAGCCTGAGCGTCCAGTTGATTTGGACTTCCTGATGCCTATTGAGGATGTGTTCTCGATTGAAGGTCGTGGAACTGTTGCTACCGGTCGTATCGAGCGTGGCATCATCAAGAAGATGGGTGAAGTTGAAGTTGTGGGTATTCGCCCAACAATCAAAACCACCATCACGGACATCGAGATGTTCCGTAAGCTTCTCGACGAAGGTCGTGCAGGTGATAACGTCGGTCTTCTCGTCCGCGGACTTAAGAAGGACGACCTTGAGCGCGGTCAGTGCATCGTGAAGCCCGGTTCTGTGACTCCTCACACCAAGTTCACTGCAGAGGTCTATGTCCTCTCCAAGGACGAAGGTGGACGTCACACTCCTTTCTTCGCAAACTACCGTCCACAGTTCTACTTCCGCACGACTGACGTAACCGGCTCCATTTCCCTTCCTGACGGAGTTGAGATGGTGATGCCTGGTGACAACGTCAATCTCACCATTGAGCTGATCACGCCTATTGCTATGGAGCAGACCATGCGTTTTGCTATTCGCGAAGGCGGTCGCACCGTTGGTGCCGGTCGTGTTGGTGACATCCTTGAGTAATTACTCAAACCCCGGGACGAACTTCGGAAATATCTGAACGAATCCCGTTGGCTGGTTTCAAATAGGGGCACCCTTAGCGGGGTGCCCCTCAGTCGCCTCCAAAAACAAACATCTAAAAAGTAAAAGGACAGTAGCTCAATTGGTAGAGCATCGGTTTCCAAAACCGAGGGTTGTAGGTTCGAGTCCTATCTGTCCTGCCACTTTCCCTTTTTAAAAAATATGTTCCAGAAACTCTTTAAATTCATTGGCGAGGTCAAAGCCGAGCTTCGCAAGGCCTCGTGGCCATGGGATCCCGATCCCAAGGTAAAAGGCTTCAAAAAGTATAAAGAGCTGACCGACTCAACAGTCGTGGTGTTGATCGCGATTATTCTTCTGGCGGCATACGTCGCACTTTGGGATCTCGTAAACACCAAAGTTGTTACCTTCCTTGGCGGGTTGGCCCAGTAGGGACCCGTCTCAATTTTTCTATTTTTCCAAGCACCCGATATTATCCCATGCCCACAATTCCCGATCCCAAGAATCAATGGTACGTCGTACACGTTCTCTCCGGCCAGGAGCAGAAGGTAAAGAACCGCATTGACCGCCTTGTGGAGCAAGAGGAGATGGGCGATAAGATCTTTGAGGTGCTCGTGCCCACTGAATTGGTATCCGAAGTCCGCGGTGGCAAGAAGACCGAGAGTAAGAAGAAGTTCTTCCCCGGCTATGTGATCGTAAACATGCATCTTCTCACCCCGGCCAACGAGGTAGTCGAGGAGACGTGGTCATTCATGCAAGAGCTCGACGGCTCCATTGGCTTTGCCGGAACCAAAAATATGCCCATTCCGATGCGTCAGCGAGAAGTTGACAGTATGCTCGGTCAGATTGAGGAGCGCGAAGGCGCGGTTCGTCCATCAATCGAGTTTGAAGTGGGTGACACGGTGAAAGTGTCCGATGGTCCCTTCGAAAGCCAGAGCGGCATCGTCGAGGAAATCGACCCCGAGCGCGGCAAGCTTCGCGTGGCGGTTACCATTTTTGGACGGTCCACCCCGGTCGAGCTCGAATACTGGCAGGTCGAGAAAGGCTAAGCAAGTACTTGACTTTTCCCCAAACAATCATCCACACCACTCTTCGCCGCCCGCGGCGCAACACCCACCACCAAACCTGAATCATGGCCAAGGAAGTAAAATCCGTTCTCAAACTGCAAATTCAAGCCGGTCAAGCCAATCCGTCTCCTCCCGTGGGTCCTGCCCTCGGTCAGGCCGGCGTAAACATCATGGGCTTCTGTAAGGAATTCAACGCTGCGACCCAACAGTCCGCAGGTGACCTCCTTCCCACTGTGATCACCGTCTATAAGGACGCGAGCTTCACTTTTGTAACCAAGCAACCACCCGCAGCGGTGCTGCTTAAGAAGGCCGCTGGTCTTGCTTCCGGATCCGGTGAGCCCAACAAGGTGAAGGTGGGCACGCTTTCCAAGGCCAAGCTGATGGAAGTGGTTGACCGCAAGATTGTCGACTTGAACACCAACGATCCCGAGCAAGCTGCAAAGATTCTCGCTGGCACCGCCATGCAGATGGGTCTTGAGATTGAAGAATAATTTCAACTCTCCCTTCGGGGAGAGAGAACAAAACAGCAGGAGGACAGTCGAGAGACCGCCCGATTGCACTGCACAAAAAAAATGAGTAGCAAAAGAAGTAAAAGATACGAGCAGGCTGCCGCCCTCGTCGAAGTAGGGAAGACCTACTCCCTCGATGAAACGGTAGAATTGCTGAAGAAGTTTCCCGCTCCCAAGTTTGACGCCACCGTGACTGTTTCTGCCCACCTTGGCGTTGATCCACGTAAGAGCGATCAAATGGTTCGCGGTAGCGTTCCTCTCCCGCACGGAACCGGTAAGAAGGTCAAAGTGATCGTCTTTGCCACCGGTGATGCTGCCAAGGCCGCAGAAGAGGCAGGTGCCGACGAGGTCGGATTTGAGGATCTTATTAAGAAGGTTCAAGGTGGTTACACCGATTTCGACGCAGCTATTGCTACTCCGGACGCAATGACCGAAGTGCGCAAGGTGGCCCGTGTTCTTGGACCACGCGGTCTCATGCCCAACCCTAAGACCGGTACAGTAACCGATGATACCGCCAAAGCAGTCAACGCTGTGAAGGCCGGTCGTATTGATTACAAGGTCGACAAGAGCAGCAACATCGCTGCGGCAGTAGGGAAGCTTTCCTTCACCCCCGATCAGATCAAAGAGAACGTCTCTTCCCTTGTGGAAAGCATCGTTAAGGCCAAGCCTGCATCTGCCAAGGGTATTTACATCAACAGTGTTACAGTGACAGCTTCCATGCTTCCCGGTATCGCTCTCGACCCCGCCATTTACACCACCAAGTAGATTACGACCATGAACCCTGATAAGAAATATATTCTCGATGAGATCAAGGAGCGTGTAGACGCATCTCCTTTTGTTCTCGTGGTCGATTACACCGGAACCACAGTTCCAGAGTTTGACGAGCTTCGGACCCGTCTTGCTGAGAACGGAGCTGAATGCCACGTGGCCAAAAACTCCTTCATGAAGCGTGTTCTTGCCGACTCGGGTCTCCCTGATTTGGGTGACTCTCTTGCCGGTCAGACTGCATTTGTCACCGGAGACTCCGATGTTTGCGCGGTCGCCAAGGTGATGGCCAACTTCGAAAAGGAATTTAAGAAGCCCGAGATTCGCGCCGGCATCCTGGATGGCGACGTGCTCACAGTCGATCAGGTGAAGGCTCTCGCAGCACTGCCAGCTCGTGAAGTGCTTCTTGCCCAGCTTCTCTCGACGATCAACGCTCCAGCCTCACAGCTGGTTCGCACCATCAACGAGCCCGGAGCATCGCTCGCTCGCGTCATCAAGGCGAAATTCGACTCCTAATAAAAAATTTGAACGGATGGTCTTTCGAATCCCGCTTAGCGGGCCAAGAAATTCCTGGAAACACAACCCAACTGGTTCCTCGTCGATCTCACGGCAGTGAGATTGAAATGCCCAAAAGCCTTGGACGCGACGACACCAACAAAAAATACAATGTCAGACATTACAAAAATCGCAGAAGAACTCGGCAAGCTTACCGTACTGGAAGCCGCTGAATTGGTTAAGCACCTTGAAGAAGCATGGGGCGTTAGCGCCGCTGCTCCTGTTGCAGCAGTAGCCGCCGCCGGTGGCGGAGATGCAGCTCCTGAGGAAGAGAAGACTGAATTTGACGTCGTTCTCTCCGAAGCAGGTGGTAACAAGATCGCCGTCATTAAGGCTGTGCGTGAAGTTGCTTCCGGTCTCGGACTTGCAGATGCCAAGAAGCTCGTTGAGAGTGCCCCTACTCCGGTTCTCGAAGGAGTCAGCAAAGACGATGCCGAAGCCGCCAAGGCGAAGCTCGAGGACGCTGGTGCCAAGGTCGAGCTCAAGTAACCGATCTACCCCCCGGTTTCGGCCTTGTGCCGAAATCGGGCCCGGTCGGAGGCTAGCTTCCAGAAAAGCACTTATTCTGAAAGTTAGCCTCCGTTCGTGCCCCACACAGCGGAATTGCAATTCCCTGATTAATTTCAGAAACCCAATCAAAATCGCCAGTTCCAAACGGATCTGGCGTTAACTCCTATCCGGATCAGACCATGTTGAAGCGAGAATACTTTGGAACCATTGAGGAGGTCATTGAACCTCCAAACCTGATTGAGGTGCAGAGCAAGTCCTACGAGGATTTCCTGCAAAAAGACGTGCCACCCTCACAGCGCACAGAAACCGGTCTTCAGGCTGTCTTTCAGGAGGTGTTTCCAATTAAGAGTTACGATGACACCATCGAGCTTAATTTCGCATCCTATGACATTGAAGACTCCAAGTCTTCGGCACTTGATGCCTTGCGCACTGGCGAGACTTTTTCGGCTGCGCTTTATGTTACGTTCAACCTGAAGGATGACACGGGCACCAAGAAAGAGCGCGTTTACATGGGAGAACTTCCCATGATGACCCGTCGTGGAACCTTCGTGATCAACGGTGCCGAGCGTGTGATCGTTTCACAGCTTCACCGTTCTCCAGGTATCTGTTTCGAGAAATCGATTCACCTGAATGGTAAAATTCTTCACTCTTTCCGGATCATCCCCGACCGTGGTTCATGGCTCGAGGTTCAGTTCGATACGAACGACCTCATGTATGTCTACCTCGACCGCCGTCGCCGTCGCCGTAAGTTCCTTGCCACGACCTTCCTTCGCGCTCTCGGATATCCCGAGGAACGTCAGTTGGTTGAGAATTTCTACAACATTCAGAAGCTCAAACTCAGCGAAAAAATGGACGAAGAGTCCCTCGCTTCGTTGATGACCTTTGAAGATGTTCTTGATGGGGAAGTGGTTGTGGCCCGTGCCTACGAGCCCCTTTCCATCGGTGTGGTCCGTCAGCTCGTTGCTCTCGGTCAGAAAACGATCGAAGTCATTGATTCCTCGGAAGATGAGGTTTTGGTCAAGTCCCTCAAAAAGGACCCTGCCTTTGATGAGGAGTCCGCACTTAAGGATATCTATCGCAAGCTGCGCCCCGGGGATCCTCCGACCGCTGCGAACGCCCGTGCTCTTCTCAAGCGTCTCTTCTTTGATCCCAAGAAATACGACCTCACTCGCGTCGGTCGTTACAAGATCAATCAGAAACTCAAGATTGATGTCGACTCCAACGAGCGCATCATGGTCGGCAAGGACTTCCTCGCTGCGACCAAGTATATTCTCAATTTGAAAAAGGGCGAAGGTGTCCTGGATGATATTGACCACCTGGGATCACGCCGTGTTCGTGCGGTGGGTGAACTTCTTGCCAACCAGTGCCGCGTGGGTCTTGCCCGCACCGAGCGTCTGGTCAAGGAGCGCATGACTCTCTTTGATGTTAACATCGAGGGAATGACTCCGCAGAAGCTCATCAACCCAAAGGCGCTCTCTGCCGTTGTGCGTGACTTTTTCGGTCGTTCCCAGCTCTCGCAGTTCATGGACCAGACCAACCCTCTGGCCGAACTGACCCACAAACGTCGCCTTTCCGCTCTTGGGCCGGGTGGTCTGAATCGTGATCGCGCCGGCTTCGAAGTGCGAGACGTTCACACCTCCCACTATGGCCGCATTTGTCCGATTGAGACTCCGGAGGGTCCGAACATTGGTCTCATCAACTCGATGTGCACCTACGCCCGGATCAATGAGTTCGGATTCATCGAAACGCCTTATCGCGTGGTGAAGAATGGCAAAGTTACCAACACGATTGAGTATCTCACCGCGGACCAGGAAGAAGGCTTCCTGATCGCACAGGCCAATAACGCCATCGATAAGAAGGGGGCATTTCTCAATGGCCGTATTACCGCTCGTGAGCGTGGTGAGTTCATCGAGGTTGAGCCTGATCGCGTTGACTACATGGACGTTTCTCCCAAGCAGCTGGTTTCGGTTGCAGCGGGACTTATTCCGTTCCTTGAGCACGATGACGCCAACCGCGCGCTCATGGGATCGAACATGCAGCGTCAGGGAGTGCCACTTCTTGTGTCCGATTCGCCATACATTGGCACCGGACTTGAGGAAAAGGCCGCCCGTGACTCACGTGCAGTGATCGTGGCGGAAGCTGACGGCATTGTAGCGGCCTCTTCTGCCGAATATATTATCACCACCAAGGACGGTGAGCTTCCCGTCTCAGACGAGCGGTATCTCTCCGAACCCGAGTCGATTAAGTCGAACCCTGAAAAGGGCGTCTTCGTCTATCCGCTTCGCAAGTTCATGCGTTCAAACTCCGGTTCCTGTATCAACCAGAAGCCGCTTGTTCATTCCGGTGACAAGATCAAGAACGGTCAGATCATTGCTGACGGTCCTAACACCCAATTCGGTGAGCTGGCTCTTGGTGCTAACGTTCTGGTGGCGTTCATGCCATGGAACGGATACAACTTTGAGGATGCCATCGTGATCTCAGAGCGCATGGTGAAGGATGATATCTATACCTCAATCCACATCTCCGAGTTTGAGTGTGCTGCCCGTGATACCAAGCTTGGGCCCGAGGAAATCACCCGTGACATTCCGAACGTTGGTGAGGAAGCCCTGAAGAATCTCGATCACGACGGCATCGTCCGTATCGGTGCCGAGGTGAAGCCAGGTGATATTCTCGTTGGTAAGATCACACCGAAGTCCGAAACCGAACTCGCTCCCGAGGAGCGTCTTCTTCGCGCGATCTTTGGTGAGAAGGCTGCGGACGTGAAAGACACCTCACTGCGTGTGCCATCCGGTTGCACCGGTATCGTGCAGGATATCCGCATCGCAACTCACGGAATGGCCCGTCGCAAAGAGCTGGAGGCTGATCCAGCCAAGCTGAAAAAGCAGCTCAAGAAGATCAACGACGAGCACAAGAAGAAGAAAGACCAGCTCACTGACCAGCTCACTGAGAAGCTTTCCGATATCTTGCTTGGTGAAAAGATTCCTCTCGATGTTGTGAATGCGCAGTCCGGTGAGATCATCATTCCTGCGAACCGCAAGATCACCAAGACCCTCCTCCGCAAGTTGGCTTCGGTTTATGATCACATCGAAATTGATCCTTCTCCGATCCGGAACAAGATTCTCGAGATTATCTCAGGATTCGAAAGCCGTTTCGGTGAGCTTGACGGAGATCGTGAGCGCCGCCTTGACCAGCTCGAGAGTGGTGACGAAGTCGATCCCGGCGTTGTCAAAGAGGTGAAGGTCTTCGTTGCCGCCAAGCGTAAGCTCAGCGTCGGTGATAAGATGGCCGGACGTCACGGAAACAAGGGAGTTGTCGCGGTCATCGTGCCCGAGGCTGACATGCCTTACCTTTCCGACGGAACACCGGTCGACATCTGCCTGAACCCACTGGGTGTGCCATCCCGAATGAACGTGGGACAGGTTCTTGAAACTCACCTTGGAGTGGCTGCGAAAGCGCTAGGCTTTAAGGTGGCGACACCAATTTTCGATGGTATCCACGAAGATAAAATCTGGGAATACATGTCCGAGGCCAAGAAGGTCGAAGGCTTTACCTGGATTGGTGATGGAAAGGACGGCTCGATTGCCGGTAAGTCGACTCTTTATGACGGACGCACCGGAGATGCCATCCACCAGCCTGTTGTGGTTGGTATCATCTACATGCTGAAGCTGGGTCACCTTGTGGCCGACAAGATTCACGCCCGTGCCGTTGGTCCCTACTCACTTGTTACCCAGCAGCCGCTCGGTGGTAAGGCCCAGTATGGTGGTCAGCGATTTGGTGAGATGGAGGTGTGGGCGCTTGAAGCCTACGGAGCTGCCTACACCCTGCAGGAAATGCTGACGGTGAAGTCGGATGACGTGCAGGGCCGGACCCGAATCTACGAAGCGATCGTGAAGGGCGATAACAGTCTGGAAGCGGGAACGCCTGAAAGTTTCAACGTTCTTATTAAAGAGATGCAGTCTCTGGGACTCGATGTAAGGCCGGGTCGCTCTGGCAAGAGTGCCGAGGTTCCTGCTGAAAGCGGTGATTTCTCTCTCGATGATCTCACCATCTAATCAACACAAACCCCAACCCAACCACTAGAACCTAGTAATTAATATCATGAGTGTTGAAACCAATCTTCGCGAACTCTACGGAGTGGACTCCAAGCCAGAGCCCTTCGATCAAGTCTCGATCACGGTAGCCAATCCTGAAACCATCCGAGGATGGTCCATGGGTGAGGTGCAGAACCCGGAAACCATCAACTACCGGACGTTCAAGCCGGAAAAAGGCGGTCTTTTCTGCGAGCGCATCTTCGGTCCGACCCGTGACTGGGAGTGTGCCTGCGGAAAGTACAAGCGTATCAAGCACAAGGGCGTGACCTGCGACCGTTGTGGCGTTGAAGTGACTCTTTCCCGCGTCCGTCGCGAGCGCATGGGTCACATTGAGCTCGCAGTCCCTGTGAGCCACATCTGGTTCTACAAGTGTATGCCTTCCCGGATCGGTCTCGTCCTCGACATGACCGCCCGTGAACTTGAGCGTGTCATTTACTACGAGGACTACCTTGTGACCGATCCCGGCAAGACTCCTCTTGAGCGCGGCCAACTCCTCACCGAAACCGAACTTCGCGATGCGGAGGAGGATCATGGTGAAGAAGCCTTCCGCGCGGGTATGGGTGCCGACGCGATCCGCGATCTCCTCTCCCAGGTAAACCTTGAGGAGCTTTTGGTTGAGCTCGAGGAGGCCATGGAGGCAACCCGCTCGAAGCAGAACCGTAAGAAGCTTGCCAAGCGACTCAAGTTGGCACGTGGCTTCCTGCAGTCCAACAGCCGTCCCGAGTGGATGATCATGACCATTCTTCCGGTCATTCCTCCCGATCTCAGGCCACTCGTGCCTCTTGAAGGTGGACGTTTCGCGACTTCCGATCTGAACGACCTCTATCGTCGTGTGATCAACCGGAACAACCGTCTCCGCAACTTGATGCAGTTGAAGACTCCCGAAGTCATCATCCGCAACGAGAAGCGTATGCTTCAGGAGGCTGTTGACGCCCTATTCGACAACGGTCGTCACGGCCGTGCCGTTACGGGAGCTGGAAACCGTGCTCTCAAGTCACTCTCTGATATGCTCAAGGGTAAAGGTGGACGTTTCCGCCAGAACCTTCTTGGTAAGCGGGTTGATTACTCCGGTCGTTCCGTGATCGTGATTGGACCTGAGCTCAAGCTGAGCCAGTGCGGTCTTCCGAAGAAGATGGCGCTGACCTTGTTCGAGCCATTCATCATTCGTCGACTCAAGGAGCTTGGCTATTGTCACACGGTGCGATCAGCCAAGAAGATGATTGACCGCAAGACTCCCGAGGTCTGGGATATTCTCGCAGAAGTGACCAAAGGGCACCCGGTGATGCTGAACCGCGCACCGACCCTTCACCGTCTTTCGATCCAGGCATTTGAGCCGGTTCTCATTGAGGGTTCCGCAATTCGTCTGCACCCGCTTACCTGCGGAGCATACAATGCGGACTTCGACGGTGACCAGATGGCGGTGCACGTTCCACTTTCGGTGGAGGCACAGATGGAGGCACGTCAGCTGATGCTGGCGACGAATAACATCTTCTCGCCTGCTTCCGGTCGTCCGGTGATCACTCCTTCCCAGGATATTATTCTGGGAACCTACTACCTCACTTGGGCGCGCATCCGTTCGGCCAAGGAGCGTGAAGAGGAGACTCATCTGCCACTCTTTGAAAACACCACCGAGGTGGAGTTCGCGATTGCCAACCGCAAGGTCGAGTATCACGAGCCAATTCGTCTTCGTAACCCTGACTACCAGCGCGACACCGTGTTTGGTGACAAGGAGAAGAAGGTAATTGAAACCACTCCTGGACGTGTCCGCTTCAACGAAATCTGGCCTGCAGGGGTCGGCTTTGTGAACCACAATGTGGGCAAGGGACAGATTGGTGACATCATTTGGCGTTGCTATCAGGTTGCCGGTGGTAAGCAGACGGTTATCACGATGGATAATCTGAAGGAGCTTGGCTTCAAAGAGGCTACCCGTTCCGGTTGCTCCATTGGAATCGTCGACATGGTGATTCCTGAAGAGAAGGGCGATGAGCTCAAGAAGGCTTACGCCGAGATCGACGTGGTTTCGAAACACTACCGTAATGGTGTCATCACTGATGGTGAGCGTTACCAAAAGGTGGTCGATGTCTGGACCCGTGCGTCTGACAACATCGCGAACGCCCTCTATCGGAAGCTTGAGTATAACGAAGGCTCCAAGAAGGCGAACCCGCTCTTCATGATGGTTGACTCCGGTGCCCGGGGTAACAAGAACCAGATCAAGCAGCTTTCCGGAATGCGCGGCCTGATGGCCAAGCCCTCCGGTGAGATTATCGAACGTCCGATTACCTCGAACTTCCGCGAAGGACTCTCTGTGCTGGAATACTTCATTTCCACCCACGGAGCCCGTAAGGGACTGGCCGATACCGCGCTTAAGACCGCTGACTCCGGATACATGACCCGTAAGTTGGTTGATGTGTCCCAGGATGTGATCATTACCGAGCCGGATTGTGGCACGAACAAAGGAATTACCGTTCAAACCATCTATTCCGGTGATGAGGAGGCTGCTTCTCTCGCAACCCGCATCTACGGTCGGGTGTCTTGTGAGAAGATCGTCGATCCTGTCACTGAGGCGATTATCGTTAAGAAAGGACAGCTAATTGATGAGACCACTTCCCTGAAGATCGAGAACGTCGGTCACGAGCGTCTCAAGATTCGTTCTCCGCTTACGTGTGAGTCCGAGCGTGGTTGCTGCCAAAGCTGCTACGGCTTGAACCTTGCGACCGGCAAGGTCGGCAAGATCGGTGAGGCAGTCGGTATCATTGCAGCGCAGTCGATTGGTGAGCCGGGAACCCAGCTTACGATGCGGACGTTCCACTCGGGTGGTGTGGCTTTCGGTGCTTCCAAGCAGCCAGAGGTCAAAACCAAGAACAAGGGTGTCGTCTTCTACAAAGATCTCCGCACGGTTGAGGATGTTGATGGAAACTGGGTTGTTCTGAATAAGAACGGTTCGATCAGCATCCGTGACAAGGATGGTCTTGAGCTTGAGTCCTACAACGTCGTGATTGGCTCCGTGATTTCGGTGGCCGATGGCGGTGAGATCAAGAAGGGAGCTCAAATCCTGACATGGGACCCTCACTCAGTCCCCATTATTGCCGAAAAAGGCGGTAAGGTGGAGTTCCGCGACATGATCGTGGGTATTACCATTCAGTCCGAGACTGATAAGCAAACCGGTAAGAAGGGTTTGACTGTCACGGAGCACAAGGAAGACCTTCACCCGCAGGTGGTCATTGTGAATCCCAAGGATTCCAAGGACATCCTCGCAAGCTACTCCATTCCGGTAGGCGCTCACCTTTCTGTTAAAGAAGGTGCGAAGATCGCCGGTGGAACACAACTTGCGCGGACGCCACGTAAGGTTGCCAAGACCGGAGATATTACCGGTGGTCTTCCCCGGGTGGCCGAGCTTTTCGAAGCCCGTCGTCCGAAGGATGCTTGTGTGATCGCGAAGATCGATGGAGAACTCACCTTCGGTGGCACGGTGCGCGGCAAGCGTAAGGTGATCATTACCGATCCCGAGACTCTGGAAAGCGTAGACCACCTTGTCCCAATGGGTAAGCATATGACCGTCGGAGAAGGTGACAGCGTGCGTCGCGGTGACCAACTCACCGAAGGACCTGTTGCTCCCGAAGATCTTCTTGAGGCATGCGGATCGCAGGCTCTTCAAGAGCACCTGACGAACGAGGTTCAAACCGTTTATCGTTCACAGGGTGTGGAAATCAACGACAAGCACATCGAGATCATTATTCGTCAGATGCTGCGTAAGGTGAAGATTTCCGAGCCCGGTGACACCGAGTTCCTCTGGGGTGACCAGATCGAGAAAACGACCTTCAACCTGGAGAATAAGAGAATCGTTGCGCAGGGTGGTAAGCCCGCGGAAGGAGAGCCTGTTCTTCTTGGTATCACCAAGGCGTCGATCGAGACCGAATCCTTCATCTCGGCCGCATCCTTCCAGGACACCACCCGTGTTCTTACCGATGCAGCTACCCTTGGAAAAGTGGACACCCTCCGCGGCTTCAAAGAGAACGTTATTATGGGTCACCTCATTCCAGCCGGAACCGGCTTCCCGACTCACAAGAATTCGGACTTCGACATCACTGTCGAGGAACCCGAGCCTGTGGTTGAAGAGACCGAGGAAGGTGATGAGAGCGCGGAAGTGACCGCGTAAGCGATTCAATATTCTTCAAAGCCCCGGTGAGCGAATGCTGCCGGGGCTTTTTTGAGGCCGTTGTGCCGAGGTCGGTGATCAAGTGGCAGAGACCGGCATTCGGTTCTTCTCGCTTTTTCGGGCGGGATGAAGAGATTTGTCATCTGTGTTCAGGGATCATTTGAAACTTCAGGCAGTGGTGATCCTTTGGGGATTTACGGCGGTTCTGGGGGCGCTGATTGAGATGCCGGCGAGTGAGATCGTGGTCTTCCGGACAGGAATTGCAGCGATGGTGTTGGCGGTGATGATGAGGAGTGCCTTGAGGGTGCCGCGTCGGGACGGAGTGTTGTATTTTTTGACCGGCCTAATCATCGGCGCTCACTGGGTGACTTTCTTTCTGGCGGTGAAGGTAGCGAATGTCTCGGTTTGCATGGTGGGTCTGGCGACGCTGTCGCTGTGGACAGCCCTTCTGGAGCCATTAATGGTGAGGGAAAGGAAGCTGAGGCCGGTTGATGTGATCTTTGGCCTGGTGATGCTGGGCGGGGTTTCGCTGATATTTCGTGGCGACTTCGAATATGGGACCGGATTACTGATCGCTCTCCTGTCGGCCTTGTTTGCGGCGATTTTCTCGATCATCAACAGCTATCACGTTCACAAGACGGGTCATTATGTGATCACCTTTTATGAGATGGTGGGAGCGGGGGTTTTTGCGGCGGGGTGTTTGCCCTTTTTGCAGAGAGACTTTGATTTGAGTCCTTCGGGGATGGATTGGTTTTATCTCTTGCTGTTGGGCGGGGTGTGCACGGTGATCGCCTTTTCCCAGTATGTGGGGCTACTCAAGAGGTTGAGTGTTTTTACGATCAACTTTGCGAACAACCTGGAGCCGGTTTATGGCATCCTGCTCGCGGCGTGGATTTTGAAAGACTATGAGCATTTGGGATCGGGCTTTTATGCGGGGGCCTCGGTGATTATTGGTGCGGTGCTGGTTTATCCGTTGGTGAGGCGATGGTTGAAGAGGAGGGGATAAAAAAATCCCTCTCCGCATGGTGCAGAGAGGGATGGGTCGAAGCTGATGTGTTTAGGTTCTAGCGACGGCGACTCAGAAGACCCAGCAGTGCGAGTGAACCGAAGAGGGCTGAAGTGGGTTCGGGAACCGCGTTGAAGCTGACCGAGCGGAGCCCGGCTTGATTTCCTTCTCCCTTTGTCGGGTCGATGAGACCTGCGATACTGGAGAATTCGATGGTGCCATTGTGATCGTCGACTTTCACGAGATCGAATTCTTCTCCTAGCCCAACCCCTACGAAGTCAAAATCGATATCGACTGGAGTTGATCCTTTAAACGACATGCTCACTTTCGTTTGGTGACTGAACGCAAGGGCGTTGATCGGGTCCGGTGACTGGTTGGTGAATTCCTGAGTGACGGTGGCGTGGTAGTTCTCGACCGAAACTTTGGGACCGAGGTCGTTGCTAAACTCGACCTGGAATTCAATGTCACCATAGCCGGGAACATTGACGATGATAGGAGTGATTGTAGCCGGTGGAACGGGAGATCCCGGCGGCGCGAGTCCGGGCCCAATGTATCTCGTGGTGGCACCGAGGTGCTGCGAGAAATCCACCGTGAAGGCGGATGCCGTAGTGATGCCTCCGCAAATCAACGCGGTCAGCAGGATGAGGGTTTTCATGTAAGGGTGACTAATAGGATGACCTAGTTATTCACAATTCTGCAATAAATTATTGATTCGGATTCAGTGATGATTTGGACTGATTAATAATCAATTGATGGACACAAAAAAGCCGGACGGTTTCCCGTCCGGCTTGAGAGTTTTTGGGATGGATTACATCATGCCGCCCATGCCGCCGTGGTCGTGACCGTGGTCACCACCAGCAGGTTCCGGCTCGGGGATGTCGGTGATGAGGCACTCGGTGGTGAGGAGGAGTCCGGAGATGGACGCCGCGTTCTGAAGAGCAGAGCGGGTGACCTTCGTTGGGTCCACGACACCGGCCTCGATGAGGTCGACGTATTCGCCGGTGGCGACGTTGTAGCCAATGTTGCCGGACTCGTTCTTGACGTGCTCGACGATGAGGGCTCCTTCGATTCCTGCGTTAGCGGCAAGTTGGCGAAGGGGAGACTCGATGGCGGAGATGATGATCCCGGCTCCGGTCGCTTCATCACCCACGAGACCGAGGTCACCGATGAGTGAAGTTGCGCGGATGAGGGCGGTTCCACCTCCGGGAACGATGCCTTCTTCGACGGCTGCGCGGGTGGCGTGCAGGGCGTCTTCGACACGGGCTTTCTTTTCCTTCATCTCGGATTCGGTGGCAGCACCGACGTTGATGACAGCAACACCGCCGGCCAGCTTGGCGAGGCGCTCCTGGAGCTTCTCGCGGTCGTAGTCCGAAGAGGTGTCTTCGATCTGCTTGCGGATTTGGTTCACGCGGCCGGAGATGGCTTCGGAACCGCCGCCGCCTTCGACGATGACAGTATCTTCCTTGCTGATGGTGACGCGCTTGGCTTCACCGAGGTCATCGAGCTCAATTTTCTCCAGGGAGATGCCGAGGTCTTCGGTGATGCAGCGACCACCGGTGAGGATGGCGATGTCTTCAAGCATGGCCTTACGGCGGTCACCAAAGCCGGGAGCTTTGACGGCGGCAACATTGAGGGTGCCGCGGAGCTTGTTGACGACGAGAGCAGCGAGTGCTTCGCCTTCGACATCTTCAGCGATGATGAGGAGAGGACGGCCGGTCTTGGCGATCTTCTCGAGGATGGGGAGGAGGTCCTTGAGGTTGGACACCTTCTTCTCGTTGATGAGAATGTAGGGGTTCTCAAGGTTGGACTCCATGCTGTCCGGATCGGTGACGAAGTAAGGGGAGAGGTATCCCTTGTCGAACTGCATTCCTTCGACAACGTCGAGGGTGGTTTCGATTCCCTTTGCTTCTTCGACGGTGATGGTGCCGTCCTTACCGACCTTGTCCATGGCCTCTGCGATGATGTTTCCGATTTCGGAATCCCAGTTGGCGGAGACGGTGGCGACCTGTGCGATTTCCTTGGAGTCGGAGACTTCCTTGGAGATGTTCGCGAGCTGGGCAACGATGGCCTCGGAGGCTCTCAGGATGCCGCGCTGGAGGCGGATGGGGTTTGCACCGGCGGTGACGTTGCGGAGGCCTTCCTTGTAGATGGCTTCGGCAAGGACGGTAGCGGTGGTGGTTCCATCACCTGCGATGTCGGAGGTCTTGGAGGAGACTTCCTTGATGAGCTGGGCGCCCATGTTCTCGTAGGGGCACTCGAGTTCGATTTCCTTGGCAACCGAGACACCGTCTTTGGTTACGGTGGGAGAACCGAATTTTTTGTCGAGGATGACGTTGCGACCTGCAGGCCCGAGGGTTGCCTTGACGGCACGGGCAAGCTTGCTGACTCCGCGGAGGAGTGACTGACGTGCTGCTTCGTCGAATTGGAGTTGTTTAGCCATAGTGGTAGGTATTAAGAGTTAGATTTAAAGTTTTGGGATTTAGTCGGTGAGGACACCGAGGATATCGGATTGGGAGAGGATCAGTTGGTCTTCTCCGTTCACTTTGACATCGGTGCCGCCGTACTTGGAGATGAGGACTTTATCGCCGACCTTGACGTCGAACACGATGTCCTTGCCGTTGTCGTCGGTTCCACCGGTGCCGAGTGCGGTGACTTCAGCTTCCTGTGGTTTTTCCTGTGCAGAGTCAGGAAGGACGATGCCTCCTGCGCTGACTGCTTCTGCTTCGAGACGCTTCACGAGGACGCGATTTCCGAGTGGTTTGATATTAGCCATGTTATTTGGTTTTTAGTTTGTTTTGAGAAAGTCCCGCAGGCGACCCGGGAGCCGCCTGCGGGAAAGAGTTAGAGTTTTGATTACTTGTCGGCGTCGACGACTTCGGCATCGACGACCTTGCCTTTGGCCTGGCGTGGTTCGCCATCGTTGTCATCGGCAGGTTCTGCTTCGGGAGCGGCACCGCCCATGTCGGGCATTTGTGCTCCGGCGGCTTGTGCTGCCTGGGCCAGTTCGCCGAGGGATTTTTCGAGGTCCTCGGTGGTGGACTTGATGAGGTCGAGGTCATCGGCCTTGAGGGCGCCTTTGACGGCGTCCAGCTTACCGGTGAGCATGTCCTTCAGCTCGGCCGGAGCTTCTTCAGGGAGTTCCCCGAGTTGCTTCTCGACCTGGTAGACGACGTTCTCGGCCTTGTTCTTGATGTCGACGGCTTCGGCGCGTTTTTTGTCTTCCTCGGCGTGAGCTTCGGCTTCGCGCTTGGCTTTTTCGATCTCTTCCTCTGAGAGTCCGCTGGACCCTTCGATTGAGATTTTCTGTTCCTTGCCGGAGTTCTTGTCCTTGGCGGAGACGTGGAGGATACCGTTGGCGTCGATGTCGAAGGTCACTTCGATCTGGGGCATGCCGCGTGGAGCGGGGTCGATGCCGGAGAGCTGGAAGTTACCGAGGAGCTTGTTGTCCGCGAAGAGCGGACGCTCACCCTGACAGATGCGGATGTCGACGGCAGGCTGGTTGTCTGCGGCGGTCGAGAAGACCTGGGACTTCTTGACGGGGACGGTGGTGTTCCGCTCGATCATGGCGGTGGCGCGTGATCCCTCGGTCTCGATGGAGAGGGTGAGGGGGGTGACGTCGAGAAGGAGGACATCCTTCACGTCTCCCTGGAGCACGCCGCCCTGGATGGCGGCACCGATGGCGACCACCTCGTCCGGGTTGACGCCCTGGTGAGGGGTCTTGCCGGCGAGTTCCTTGGCGGTCTCGACCACCTTGGGCATGCGGGTCATGCCGCCGACGAGAACGAGTTCGTCGATTTCACCTGAGCTAACGTCGGCCTCGCGGAGGCAGTCGGTGACAGGCTTCTTGGTGCGCTGGAAGAGGTGATCGGTGAGCTGCTCGAGCTTGGCCCGGGTGAGGCTGAGCTGGATGTGCTTGGGACCGGTGGCATCAGCGGTGATGAAAGGAAGGTTGAGGTCGTAGTTCTGCGACGAGGAGAGGGCGATTTTGGCCTTCTCTGCTTCCTCCTTGATCCGCTGGATGGCGTCGGGCTGTCCGGAGAGGTCGATGCTCTCGGTCTTTTTGAACTCGGAGACGATGTGGTCGATGAGAGCGTTGTCCCAATCGTCACCACCGAGCTGGGTGTCGCCGTCGGTTGCGAGGACTTCGAAGACGCCGTCGGAGATTTCCAGGACGGAGATGTCGAAGGTTCCACCACCGAGGTCATAGATGGCGACCTTTTGATCGGTCTTGGAGTCGAGGCCGTAGGCAAGTGATGCTGCGGTGGGCTCGTTGATGATGCGGCGGACCTTGAGTCCTGCGATCTCACCGGCGGCCTTGGTGGCGTTACGCTGGGAGTCGTTGAAGTAAGCGGGGACGGTGATCACGGCTTCGGTGATCGTTTCGCCAAGCTTGGCTTCGGCATCGGCCTTGAGTTTGCCGAGAATGATGGCGGCGATCTCCTGAGGGGAGAACACTTTCTTTTCGCCGTCGATTTCGACTTCGATGTGGGCGTCGCCATTGCTGGCTTCCACGATGGTGTAGGGGACACGCTTGTCCTCGGGGGTGAGTTCGGAGAACTTACGACCGATGAGGCGCTTGGCGGAGAAGACGGTATTCTTCGCGTTGGTGACGGCCTGGCGTTTTGCGGCCTGACCGACGAGGCGTTCGCCGTTTTTCGCGAATGCGACCACTGATGGAGTGGTGCGTGCGCCTTCCGAGTTTTCAAGAACTGTTGGCTCGCCGGCGTCCATGACGGACATGCAGGAGTTGGTGGTTCCGAGATCGATTCCTAAGATTTTACCCATGATATTAGTCTTTCTGTGTGGAGGTTGGTAATTTAATTACCCTACTCTTGGCAGGTGGTGTGCCAGAAGTGGGAAAGCCTTTCACTATGGGGGTTACAGCCGGGTGGATTTGTTAGGGTGTGACGGGTTGTCGCGCATTAAGGGAGTCGTTCGTGACGCGGTGCGACGATTTGACTCTCATGGTCCAGAGGAGGTGAAAAAATGCGCCGCTGTGTTCAGGGGCGCATTTGAAATGGTGGAGTCTGGAAGGAGGGATTACTTCTTGGGGAAGGGGTGCTCTTTGAGGAGTTCTGCGGGGGCGTAGAATTGGGTGCGGCCTTTGGTTTCCCGGCGGATGCGTTTGACCGTTTCCGGGGTGACGGGATCGGCGGCGTTGCCCCAGCAGTTGCGGACGTAGGTGAGGACGCCGGCGACTTGTTTGTCGTTATACATGGCGCCGACGGCGGTCATGGGGACTTGGCCGGCATATTTCACTCCGTTGACCTCGATGGGGCCCATGAGTCCGTGAAGGACGAGCTTGGTGAGGCGGTCCTCGCTGCCGGTGACCCAGTCGCTGGAGGCGATGGGTGGGTAGATGTCCTTGATGCCTTTGCCGTCTTTTTGGTGGCAGGTTTCGCAGGATCCTTCTTTGTGGAAGATGGTGCGTCCGAGCTCAAAACTGGCCTGGAAGGTGCGATCGTTGTGCCACTTTTTCTTTTGTGAGCGCGTGATGTAGTCGGTCTCGGCGTCGGCGGCCTTGAGCTTTCCTTTGAGGAGGAGGTCGAGCTCGGCGATGCTGTTTTTATCAAACTCTCCGGAGGCGAGGAGGGCTTCGACCTCGGGTTTTTGGAGTTGCATGGCGGAGTTGAGGGAGTTGTTGATCCACTTGTCGTGCCCTTGGGCGGCGACGGTGAGGAGGATGTTGGCTCCGTCTTTTCCTCCGAGCCAGGAGGCTCCGTTGAGGGCTTCGATGCGGACGCGCGGGTCGGGATCGGCGGCTGCCTGGAGGAGGTAGGATTGCGGGCTCTCCAGAAGGTGGAGGGAGTGGCGGACGACGCGGACGGCGGCGGCGCGGACGCGGCGGTCCTTGGCGGTGAGGCAGGCCTCGATGAGGTCGAGCGAGGGTTGGTGATGGCCCCAGGTGGTCCAGAGGGCTTCGAGGACGAGGCGTTCGTCGCTGGCGTTCTCCTTGGCGAAGGTGTGGGCGGCGGCGATGACCTCTTGAGCGTCGCGTCCGCGGAGTTCACGCTGGGAGCGCTTGCGGGCGTTGATCTCGGGGAGCTTGAGGTTTTCGAAGAGTTGTGTGATGGAGGCTCCGGCAATAACGGGAGGCGTCACGAGGGGGCGTGAGGGGTAGGTGATGCGGTAGATGCGGCCGTATTTTGAGGAGCGATTTGGGTCACGGGCGCTATGTTGCATGTGTCCGATGAGGGCGTTGTGCCAGTCGAGGAAGTAGAGTGAGCCGTCGGGGGCGAGTTCGAGGTCGGCAGGGCGGAAGTTTCCGTCGGTGGACTCGATGAGGTTTTGGCGGAAGGTGCCGTTGATCTCGGTGATTTGGTCGTTTGTTTTGAATTGCTTGATGCCGAGGAAGCCGATGGTGTTGGCGTAGAGGTAGTCGCCCTGAACGTCATCGGGGAAGTGGCGGGAGTAGAGGAACTCGCTGCCGGAGGTGGGGCGGATTTTGTGCTCGTAGTTGAACTGGGCGACTTTGGGCATTTCTGCGGCGTGGGGCATTTTGATGCCGTATCCGCCCATCCACCAGTGTGCGCCGCCGGAGGCGTCGTTGAGGACATTTTGACCGTAGGGGTCATGGGCGACGCCCCAGGGGTTGGAGACGTCTGACTGGAAGACGCGCTCGAGTTTCCATGAGTAGGGATCCCAGCGCCAGGCTCCGCCATCGGCCATGCGTTGCGGGCCGTAGGGGGTTTCGACCTGGGAGTGGAGGAAGCGGCCTTCGCACATGAAGATACCGCCGCCGTTGTCGATATCGAAGGCGGAGATGGAGTGGTGGGAGTCGTGGGGGTCGAAGCCATCGACGAGGTATTCCTTGGAGTCGGCGCGGCCGTCACCATTGGTGTCTTTTAAAAGAGTGAGGTGGGGGGCTTCGGTGACGTAGACGCCCTGTGGGGTGAGTTCGAATCCGATGGGGATGCTGAGGCCGTCGGCCCAGACGGTTTCCTTGTCGGCGCGGCCGTCGCCATCGGTGTCCTCGTAGATGAGGAGCATGTCATTGGGGCGGGGGTCACCGGGGCGGTAGTGGGGGTAGCTGGGCATGGTGGCGACCCAGAGACGGCCTTCGTTGTCGAAGCGCATCTGCATGGGGTTCGCGAGATTGGGGAACATCTTTTCGGTGGCAAAGGTCTCGACTTTGTAGCCCTCGGGGAGAGTGAACTTTTTGAGGGCCTCCTGTTCTTCGAGGTAGTCGAGGGCGCCGTTTTTGACGCTGGGTTTGTAGTTGGTCTCGACGGGAGTGAGGGGGCGGGTTTTTGAGTCGTCGACCTCGAGAGTGGAGGATTCACCGCGGGCGATTGCCCAGATGTTTTGATCACGGAGAACGGTCATTTGGCGGATTTTTTCGATCTCCTCGGGGTAGTTGAAGTTACCGTAGGGGTTCCAGCGTTGTCCGTAGACGTGGACGCCGTTGGGGATGCGGTAGTCGTGTCGCCAGAACCAGTTCTTGTCGTTGACGGCCTTGACGAGGAGGGGGGAGGGTTGGGTGGAGGGGGCTTTTCCAAAGAGGGATTCGAAAATGACGGGAGCGAGCTTGGCGTAGCCGGAATCCCCGAGGTGGACGCCATTGATGGTCTCGCCGGACCACTGGCTGCTGGGAGTGAAGAGGTCGATGAAGCCGACTTTTTTGGAGGCGGCGACTTCTTTGACGGTGTTGGCGTAGAGGGCGAGGATGCGGTTGCGCTCGCTGGAGTCGGGGAGGGAGAATTGCTCGAGGTTTTCAGTGGCGATGGGGGTGGCGAGGACGAGCTTGGGCGGGGTCTTGGTGTTGTAGGAGCGGCTGAGGGTGTGGTCGACAAAGGCGGTGAGCTCGGCGCGGAAGTTCTCTATTCCGTCCGGGCCGTCGAAGGACTCGTTGAAACCGAAGAAGGCGACGATGGTGTCGGCTTCGAGGGCGCGGAGCCATTCGTCGGGCATGGGGTAGTGGCCCTTGCCGTGGTGCTTTTTGATTTCGGGGCGAAACTCTTTGGCACCGGGAAAGGCCCAGGGATTGGGCTGTCCGGCTTCGGGGCGGAAGGCGGGGGTGTGGGCGGGGTAGCCCATGTTGCGCAGGGTGATGTGGGCGTCCGGGAAGTTGGCGTAGACGAGGCTTTCGAAGTGGCCGAAGTTGAGCATGCGCTCGGCGAGGACGTTGCCGATGAAGACGATGGACTCGCCTTGTTCCGGCGCGATGGGGAGGGAGGTTGAGGGTGCCTGGCCTTTGAACTCGGTGGGTTGGAGGTAGATTGGGCGCTTGCCGTCTTTCCGTTGCTGCTCGATTGAGGTGACGGTGGTGTTGACCTGAGGAGCTTCGTCGGCGGTGAGCGAGGCTGCTCCGAGGAGGAAGCATAGGAGAGAGTTGGAAAGGCGTTTCATGGATGGAGAGATGTCAGACAAAAAGATGGAGGGAGATACGGGCGCGGGGAGGCGTTGTTTCGTAGTTTTTGAGAAAAATGGGGAAGTGAGGCGAGATTGCGCCGATGGCTTGTCATAGGGGGGGCGAAGGTTCAGGGTCAGGCCATGTTGAGTCGGGTGATCTTGGTCTTTTGTGGCGGATTATTGTTTCCGCTGGGGGCTCAGGAGAAGCCGAATATTGTCGTTATTTACACCGATGATCAGGGATTTGGTGATGCGAGTTGTTTGAACGGGGAGGCGAAGTTTGCGACGCCGAACCTGGATCGGCTGGCGAAAGAGGGGATCTCGCTGACGAACGGGCACAGTGCGGACACGGTGTGCACGCCCTCGCGGTATGCCTTGCTGACGGGGCGATATTGTTGGCGGACCTCACTCAAGAAGAATGTCATGGGTGCGGAGGGAAAATGCCTGATCGAGGATGGGCGGATGACTTTGGCATCGATGCTGCGGGATCAGGGGTATGCGACGGGGATGGTGGGGAAGTGGCATCTGGGGATGGATTTTCCGGGGAAGGGACCGGCGGATCGGGACTGGAGTCAACCGGTGAAGGATATGCCGCTGGACAAGGGGTTTGATTATTTTTTCGGGATTCCGGCGTCGTTGAACTTCGGGGTGTTGGCTTGGTTTGAGGGGCGTTATGCGAAGGTGCCTCCGGTGTTGTTTACCAATAAGAAGCCCAACAAGAGGCACATGGATTACCGGATCATGCCGCCGTATCAGGAGAGCGCGGCGGAGACGAAGGAGGTGGTGGGAACGAAGGGGTTTGAGGTGGCTCCGGACTTTATTGATAACCAGTGTCTGACGCGCTTTACGGATCGCGCGATGGGCTGGATGAAGGAGCAGGAGAAGCCGTTCTTTCTCTATCTGCCGCTGACCTCACCGCATTATCCGGTGGCTCCGCTTCCGGAATTTCATGGGAAAGGCGAGGCCGGAGGGTATGGGGAATTCATGATCGAGACGGATCATCATGTGGGGCGGATTTTGGATTTTTTGGCAAAGGAGAAGCTCGATGAGAATACCTTGATTGTGTTTACGAGTGACAACGGGCCGGAGAAATCCTGGAAGGAGCGGATTGGAAAATTCGGGCACGACAGTCGAGGCGGGCTGCGTGGGGGGAAGCGCGATATTTATGAAGGGGGGCACCGGGTGCCGTTCTTTGTCCGTTGGCCGGCGGGGATCAAAAATCCGGGAAGGAGTTCCGATGCTTTGGTGGGGCAGGTGGATTTGCTGGCGACGATTGCGGAGATTGTGGGGGTGAAGATTCCGGATGTCGCGGGCGAGGATAGTGAGAGTTTTGCGTCGCTGCTGAAGGGGGAGGAGCACGAGCGGCTTCCGCTGATCAATCACGGATTCTCGGGGCGATTTGCGATTACCGAGGGGAGCTGGAAGCTGGTGATGCCGCACAAGGGGGCGAAGCGGGAGCTTTACGATCTGGCAGGGGATCGGGAGGAGAAGGTGAACGTGATCGCGAAGAATGCGGAACGGGCAAAGGCCTTGGAAGAGAAGCTTACCGGGATTGTCTTGAAGGGTCGGACGACTGAGGGGAAGGCGCAGGCGAATGACACGGGGTGGTGGAAAGATTTGACCTGGATTCCGGAGGAGGAGTATGGGGCCGCGAAGTGATTTGCGTTATTGGAGGCCGAGGGCTTGTTGGGCGGCGGCGATGATGGCGTCTGATTCTTCGGGGGCGTAGTCGGCTTTGGCATCGGAGGCCCAGACGGTGCCGGGCCAGGCGGGGTCGGTGGTGGAGCGGGCGACGATGTGGATGTGCATTTGGCGGACGATGTTTCCGATGCAGGCGACGTTTAATTTGTCGGGCTGGAAGTGGTCGGAGACGAATTGGGAAAGAGCGCGGATGAGGAAGGCGACGGAGGCGTAGTCCTCGGGTGGGAGTTGGTGGAGGTCTTCGAGGTCGGCGGCGACCTCGGGGACGATGAGGAACCAGGGGAAGGCGGCGTTTTTTTTGAGGAGAATGCGGCAGCCGTTGGCGCGGCCGATCTCGTGGGTGCCGGCGGCGAGCCGGGGATGAAGTTCAAAGGACGACATTCCGGAGGGTGGCCTCGCGGGGGGCGGTTTGGAAGGGCGGAATTAGTTCGCGATCTCGCGGGTGCCGTCTTCGTGAACGATAGTGAGCTTGCCGCCGGTTTTGCGGGAGAGGTCATCGAGGTCGTCGATGGCCTTGGGGACCATCATGGCGACGCAGTTGATGGTGACGCCCATCTTGCGGGCGCGGGCGGCAATTTCCTTGGCCCATTTGTCGGAGCCGTTGGCGGCGCCATCGGTCATGAAGTAGACCATCTGGGGAGCGGGGTCCATATCGAGGACCATGTTGAGGGGGTGGTTCCAGACGGTGCCGCCGGAGAGGGGGGTGGTTTTGACGATCTTCTGGAGTCGGAGGACTTCGGCATCGGTGATCTCGAACCAGGGGACGGGTTCTTTTTTACCTTCGTGTTCCCAGGCGTTGTGGCTGCCGGTGTTCTTCCACTTGTAGGTGTTCCCGTCCTGGGATTTGACGGTGGCGATGTTGTCTTTTTTCGAGACTTTGCCGCCGGCAACCCAAGCGGGTCCGGAGAAGAAGACCATGCCGAGCTTGGTGCCGGGGTACATTTTTTCGAGTGATTCGTGGAGCTCGGCGCGCATGAGTTTTTCGCGGCTTCCAGCTCTCATGGAGCCGGAGAAATCGATGACGTAGGCGATGCGCTCGGCGGTGACTGTTTGGCCGAAGAAGGTGGTGGAGCCTCCGCCAGCGCCAAAATCGCCATCAGCGAAGCCGTCACCAAAGCCATCGGCGTCACCGAAGTCGGCAGGGGCGGTGGTTTCGAAAATGGGAACGGGGACGGCGGTGGGAGATGCGGTGGTTGACGCGATGACCCGGGACATCGAAGAGCTGGGTGAGGCCGGTTTTTTGGCAACCTGGTTTCTGACTACGGGGCGGTCGACGTCGGTTTGTTCTTCGGACGCAGCGGAGTAGGTGACGATGGTGGGAATGTCCTTGGGCTCGGTAACCATCATGATGATGGCAAGGATGAGGGCGATGAGGCCCATGACGAGCAGGGCGATGATGAAGCTGCTGATGGTGGCCACGCGCTGCTGCTGCGCGAGGATTCGGCGGGCCTCGGGGGTGGAAGGAATGCTCAGGTTGCTCATGTCCGGTTGAACGAGCGGGGAGGGTGGATCCTTAGAGTGATTTTTCAAGAGGTTCTTCTGCGGCGGAGGCCGAGGAGGCTGCCGGCAATAAGGGCGAGGAGGCTGGTGGAGGGCTCGGGGACATTGCGATGACCGACGATCTGGAAGCCGTTGACTGGGGCCTTGGTTCCGTTGGCGGTGGCGGAAATATCGACGATGAAGGAGGGATCGGTGAGGCCGGGGAAGAGGACGTAGTTTCCTTCCATGGAGCCGACCTGGCTGTCCTGATATGTGGTGGTGCCGGCGCCGTAGCCGACGCCCAGCTCCTGGTGGAGGTAGGAAGTGACGCCACCGCCGGAGGGGATCATGTTCATTGCGGAAGTGGGGGTGGTGGCGGAGATGCCTTGGTCACCGTAGACGTAGACGTCGTAGTAATCCCATCCGAGGGAGACGAGGTTGATGCTGGTGACGATGATGGCGGCGACATCGACCACTCCACCGGGTCCGGTCTCGGCGGCGAGGTAACCTTCCATCATGTCTTCATCGCCGATGGTGGAGGTGCTGCCGGCGATGGTGCCTGAGGTGGGTGCGTTCCAATCGGTGGTGATGGGAGTGCCAATTCCGGTGTTGGTGAGGCCGCTAAGGGTGCCTACGAGGCCGGGAGCGGGGTGCCAGGTGTCGGCAGGGACGATGCCGGCGACGTGCGTGGGCGCGAGGGTGTCGGGCTGGGAGTCGCCGAGGAGGTCGACCGAGTAGACGGAGACGAGCGCGGCGTGGGAGGTGGCGAGGAGAGCGACGGAGAGAAGAGTGATTGATTTCATGAGATCGGAGTCTGAATTGAGCGAGGGCTTGGAGGTCCCTTCAGTTGCTCAATCGCAGTCCGATGTTTTCGATGTCACTTTTTCGCCGGTTTTTTCCCGGGCTTCTTTTTCTTGGGCGCGGGTTTGAGTTTGTCGACGATTTCGCGGTCGCCGTTTTCCTTCACGATGGTGAGCTGGCCGCCGGTGCGATCGGAGAGGTCTTTGAGATCGCGAATGGCTTGTGGAACCATCATGGCGACGCAGTTGATGGTGACGCCCATTTCGGCGGCGCGGTCTCCGACTTCCTTGGCCCAGACGTCGGCACCCTGAGCGGCGCCGTCGGTCATGAAGTAGATCATTTGGGGAGGAGGCTCCATATTGAGGGCCATGTTGAGGGGGTGATTCCAGACGGTGCCTCCGACGAGGGGAGTTTCCTGGACGATCTTTTTGAGCTTCTTGCGTTGGGGTGGTGAGACGGTGATCCAGGAGATTTTTTCGATGCGTCCGTCGGGTTCCCAACCGAAGGGGCCTCCGCCGGTGTTTTTCCAGAGGTATTCCTTTCCGTTGTGGGCAGTGACTTTTTTGCCTTTTGCCTCACCTCCGGCGCCCCAAGCGGGCCCGGCGAAGAAGATCATGCCGAGCTGGATGCCGGGTTGGATTTTTTCGAGGGATTCGGTGAGCTCGTCGCGCATGAGTTTTTCGCGGCCCTTGCTCTTCATTGATTGGGAGTAGTCGATGACGTAGGCGATGCGCTCGGCGCGAACAGTTTGTCCGAAGAAGGTGGTGATGCCTGCGCCGTCGCCGAAGTCGCCATCGCCCCATCCTTGTCCGAAGTCATCGCCATCGCCGAAATCGAGGGAGGGTTCGGGGACGTCGAACTCGGGGACCGGGACGGCGGTGGTGGATGCGGTGGTGGAAGCGATGACCCGCGCCATGGAGGAGCTGGGTGCGGAGGGCTTGCGGGAAATTTTTGTTTGTTGCTTGGGTCGGTCGACGACTTGCTCGTCCTGTGACTCGGCGCTGTAAGTGACGATGGTGGGGATTTCCTTCACCTCGGTGACCATCATGATGATTCCGAGGAGAACGGCGAGGAGGGCCATGACGAGCAGGGCGATGATGAAGCTGCTGATGGTGGAGAGGCGTCGCTGACGCATCAACTCCTGTTGTGCGATTGCCGAGGGGATGTTGCTGACCTTACTCACGGGAGATGGATGCTAGGGCTTTTGGCCCGGAGTGGGGAGAATTAAAATGGAACGGTGGAGGTGAAGGAGAGGCGCTCGCCGGTGGTGGGGTGGGTGAAGGTGAGCTCGCAGGCGTGGAGTTTGAGCTGGCCGTTTTCGGTGGCGGTTCCGTAGAAGGGGTCTCCGACGATGGGGGTGCCGAGGCCTTTTGGGTGGGCGGAGTGGAGACGGAGTTGGTGGGTGCGTCCGGTGAGGGGTTTGAAGGAGATGCGGGTGAATTCTCCTTCGATGGCGACTTTTTCCCAAACGGTGGTGCCGATTTTTCCGTGGACGGGGTCGTAGATTTGGATGGGGCGGTTTTCGACATCGAGCCGGAAGGGGAGGGTGATGACGCCGCCTGCTTCGGTGATGATGCCTTCGAGGAGGGCTTCGTAACGTTTTTCGACCTGGCGTTCCTGGAACTGGATGGAGAGGTGGCGGTGGGCTTCGGTAGTGAAGGCGAGGACGAGGAGTCCGGAGGTGTCCATGTCGAGCCGGTGGACGGCGGGCTGGACGATGCAGTCCGGGAATTGGGTGCGGATGCGGTGGGAGACGGAGTCGATTTTTTCGGGACCGCGACCGGGGACGGAGAGGAAGCCGCTGGGTTTTTCGACGACGACGAGGTCGTCATCCTGATAGATGATGGTCATGCCTGGCGGGGAAGGCGGGCGGTGAGGAGGGTGGCGATGGCGAGCATGGCGGCGCTGGTCCAGAGGCAGGCGGTGAGGCCGCCGTAGTAGTAGGAGAGACCGGAGGCGAGGGTGCCGAGGAGGCGTCCGGCGGCGTTGGCCATGTAGTAGAATCCGACATTGGCGGCTACGTCATCGTCTGTGGTGAAGGCGAGGATGAGGTAGGAGTGGAGAGCGGAATTTATGGCGAAGACCACGCCGTAGATGAGGAGGCCGACGATGATGGTGGTGACGATGGCGATCTCCAGTTGGATGAGGGTGGCGATGGCGGCGGCGAGGAGGGTGAGGACGAAGACCCAGAGGAGGGCGGCGCGGGAGGCGTGGGTGGTGCCGGCTTTTCGGATGAGGGCGGGAGCGGAGGCCTGGATGATGCCGTAGCCGATGACCCAGAGAGCCATGAAGCCGCCGACTTGATCGAAGGACCAGCCGAGTTGCGCTTTTAAGAAGACGGGGAGGCCGACGACGAACCAGACATCACGCGCGGCGAAGAGGGAGAGTCGGGCGGCGGAGAGGCGGTTGATGGCGGGGGACTTGGCGAAGAGCTGGGTGAACTTGAGTTTGTTTTTTGCGGTGCCGAGATCGGAGGGGACGCCGAAGGTGGCGAGGAGGAAGATCACGAAGAGGGCACCCGCCATGATATAAAGTGCGCCCTGGAAGCCGGCGAGGGTGAGGAGGAGTCCGCCGAGGAAGAAGCCGACGCCTTTGAGGGCATTTTTTGAGCCGGTGAGGAGGGCGACCCAGCGGAGGAGTCCGCGCTCTTGTTTCTCGGCGGATTGGTCTTTGGGGACGAGGACTTTGACGGCGGACTTGGCCGACATTTTGGTGAGATCCTTGGCGATGCCGGAGAGGGCTTGGGTTCCCATGATGGCGGCGATGACGACCCAGGGGAGCCAGGAGAGATTAACGAGGGCGAGGAGGACGAGCGCGATGACCTGGAGGAGGAGGCCGGTGGTGAGGGTGCGCTTGAGGCCGCTGCGGGAGGCCCACCAGCCGCCGAGGAGGTTGGTGAGGATGCCGCAGAATTCGTAGAGGAGAAAAAGGGCGGCGAGGGTGATGGCGTCCATGCCCTGCGCGTGGAAGTGCAGCAGGACGAGCATGCGGAGGGCGCCATCGGTGAGGGTGAAGCCCCAGTAGGATGCGGTGACGATGGCGTAGGCGCGTTTGTTCATGAGAGCGAAAAGGTGTGCGGGGCGGCTTTTAGCGATTGGCGGTTAGCTTTTAGCTCACGCTGGCGCGAGGGTTTGGGCTTTGGGTGAAATCTAATTTTTGGAGATGTCCGTTTTCGAGTAGTAGTCGAAAGCTTTTCTGTAGACAGAGCTGAAGGGATCAGAACTCAGGCGGTCGATAGAGCCCCATTTTACGTGATCAAGAATACGGGTGTCCTCGATTACTTGGGTGGAGGCATTATCAAAAAACAGAACAGTGATACGGACTGCTTCTCCGTTTGTGGGGTCTTTTGGAGGAGATGAGCGGACCTCTACCCTTTCCCCCACTTTAATTTTTCCTTTGTGAACCCTGCTCACAATGCCTCGACTGATGTAGAGGTTTTTCTCGTCGTTCTTGGCAGGAGTAAATTCTCCCTCAAGATGAACGATATCAACGATGGTATCGTGTTTTTCGATCAAGCGCTTGATGTGGGTGTATAGGCCAACATTGTTCTCGCTAAGATCGGGAGGAAAAGCGGAAACGGGAGCGAAGAGTCCAAGAACTAAGATGTGTGCGATGGCGTAGGCGCGGGAGTTCATTTTCGGGAGTTGGAAGGTTTGCGGGGCGGCTTTTAGCGGTTGGTGATTGGCTTTTAGCTCACGCTGGCGCGCGGGGTGGAAAGAATTGGGGTCTTAGAGGGGCTTGGTTTGCATGGAGACAGTTTTGCCGTTCTCGAGAGTGCGTTGGCCGATGGGGGTGAAGCCGTTTTTTTGGTGGAAGTTGAGGGAGCCGGTGTTGGGGGGATGGAGGTCCATTTCGGCGGCGAGTTGGATGAGCTGATTTTTTAGGGCCCACTCTTGAATGTGGGAGTAGAATTTTTGGCCCAGGCCTTTTCCTTGGGCTTGCGGGGAGATGACGACGCGGTCGATGTAGAAGAAGTTTTTGAGTCGCCCGGAGAACCATTGGTAGTTTCCGTTTTGGTAGGGGGCGTGATCGGTGATGCCGATGAGGAAGCCGAGGATTTGGTCGTGTTCTTTAGCGACGAGTGAGAGGGCGCTGAGATCGAAAAGGTGTTGGATTTTCTCCGCATCCATGGGGCTGGTGACGGCGACCGCTTCATCGTTCAGTGCAAGGATGGCGCTGGCGTCGGAAGGGGTTGCGGGGCGGAGAATCATGTTTTCTAACTAAAAAATAGATGAAGCTTGGTTGCGGGTAAGCGGACGGGACGTCCACTCTCCATACCTTGGTTGACAAGCGGCGGGGGCGCCGCGACTCCTTTTAGATGAGAGCGGCAACCTTTTGAGTGAGTTCGGCCATTCGAACGGAGTAACCCCATTCGTTGTCATACCAGACGAGGAGTTTGAGTTGGGTGCCGTTGACGACCATGGTGGATTGGGCGTCGACGATGCCGGAGCGGGGGTCGTTGGTGTAGTCGGCGCTGACGAGGGGTTTTTCTTCGTAGCCGAGGATTCCTTTGAGTTCGCCTTCGGCGGCGGCTTTGAGGGCGGCGTTGATCTCGGTCTCGGTGACTTTTTTTTCCATCTCGAAGACGAGGTCGGTGAGGGAGGCGTTGAGGAGGGGGACGCGGACGGCGAGGCCATTGAGGCGACCTTTTAACTCCGGGAAGATCATGGTGACGGCGGTGGCCGATCCGGTGGAGGTAGGGATGAGGGAGTTGATGGCGGAGCGTGCGCGGCGGAGGTCCTTGTGGGGGGCGTCGACGATGGTCTGGGTGTTGGTGAGGTCATGCAGGGTAGTGAGCATGCCGTGCTTGATGCCGAATGTTTCGTGGATGACCTTGATGACGGGGGCGATGCAGTTGGTGGTGCAGGAGGCGTTGGTGATGATGTGGTTGACGGCGGGGTCGTAGTGGTGGTCGTTGCAGCCCATGACGATGTTGAGGACGTCGTCTTTGACGGGAGCGGCGACGATGACTTTTTTGACTCCGGCATCGAGGTAGGTTTGGAGGGATTCGGTGTCGCGGAATTTGCCGGAGCACTCGAGGACGATGTCGACGCCGGACCAGTCGGTCTTGGTGGGGTGGTCGTCGGCGGTGAAGGCGAGAGGCTTGCCATCGATGATGACGTTGTTTTCGTCGTGGGAGATGTTGTTTCCCCAGCGGCCGTGGACGGTGTCGAACTCGAGGAGGTGGGCGGCGCACTCGGCGGTGGCGTTGGCGTCGTTGATGCGGACGATGTCGAGGTCCGGGTTATCGAATCCGGCGCGGAGGACAAGGCGACCGATGCGGCCGAATCCATTGATGGCGACTTTGGTTTTCATGATGGTATTTGTGGTGATTGGGTTCAGCAGGCTGAGCAGGAGTCTTTTTCGTTGTCTTGATTGAGGCAGAGTTCGGGATGTCCCTGGCAGCAGTCTTCAGCGAGGAAGAGCATCAGTTTTTTCATCTGGTTGGTGCGCAGGCGGTATTTGATGGAGCGTCCGATGCGCTCGGACTCGATGAGGCGGGAGGCGCTCAGCTCTTTGAGGTGAAAGGAGAGGGTGGGCTTGGGGATTTTCAGGGCGAGGGAGAGGTCGCCGGCGCAGAGGCCTTCGGGTGCTTCTTTCACGAGAAGCCGAAACACTTGCAGTCGCGATTCGTGTGCGAGTGCGGCAAGAGCTTGAATGGCCTCTTTCGATTTCATTGTTCCAGAATAATGAAAATGAATTGCGAGAGTGTCAATGGCAATTTTTTGGGGCCGGCTTTGCTGGGAGTCGGTCAGGTGGTTCCGAGAGGTCCGAGGGGATTTACCGGTGGAGGCCGTGCAGCCTCTGGTTAATTAGTAATTCCGAGAGCTTGGTTCGAGATTTTTCCCGATGGATGGCGGATGTGAAGGAAGGAAATGTGTCAGTTTTGAATCACTGAATTTATCGTGATTTCAACTGGATGGCACAACCGGGGGAAGTAGAGTATTCGGATGTTTCCATCCTTGTTTCATCGATTTCCCTGTGTCCTGTTGTTTGTGGTGTCTCTGTTTGTAGGCCGGTTGGAAGCGGTATCTACTATCACTGAGGAGGATTTTAAAGGTGACGACACGATAGTTTTGACTGAAACGATTGAGTTTAAGTCTCGTCTCTATGCCAGCGTGATCACAGAGGAAGAGTGGGCGTCTGAGATACCAAAAGGAAAGGTCGTTTTGGTGGATTATGCTCTCGCTGATAAAGCTTGGCGCTACAGTAGCCGACTTTCTGGTGATCACGTAGAAGAGCTCTTTAGGAGGGCGAAGAGGCCCTCGAAAAAGGAATTCGCTGAAGCTAAAAAGAAAGATCAGGAAGCCCTTCGAAAACTTGAGGAAGAGGTGAAGCTGATGGAGAAGAAGCTAGGTCTTATCCCTCAGTCAGATGATGAAGGGGTCGCGTATTTTTATGCTGGAGAAGCTAAGATGAAAGTGATCGAGACTTTCAAAGGTGATCTGCAAAAAGGCGACACCATCAAGGTCACCTGGAAAAACGTTCTCCGAAAACGATCTTGCCCCCATATGACTCCTTACAAAGGAAAAGCGGTCTGGTTACTGAAAGGTGCGGTGAAAGCTGGAGGTGAAGCCGAGCTGTTGCGGGGAGATCCGCGAGGCCTCGAAGAAATTCGTAAGGCCGCTGAGAAGGCCAAAGAAGAAGCAGCGCGTCCCGAGTGACCAAAGTCAGCTGTTGAGCGAATTTCGGTGACTAGCCTTTTCCGCGGGTGCGGGTTTTGCCGGGTTTGGCGTGGCCTTCGATGAACTCGATGATGGAGCTGGCGACGTCTTTTCCGGTGGCTTTTTCGATGCCTTCGAGTCCGGGGGAGGAATTGACTTCCATGACGACGGGGCCGTGGTTGGCGCGGAGGAGGTCGACTCCGGCGACGTTGAGGCCCATGATCTTGGCGGCGCGGACGGCGGTGGCGCGCTCGGCGGGGGTGATTTTGACGACCTTGGCGGAGCCGCCGCGGTGGAGGTTGGAACGGAATTCGCCTTCGCCGCCCTGACGTTTCATGGCGGCGACGACTTTTCCGCCGACGACGAGGCAGCGGATGTCAGCTCCGCCGGCTTCCTTGATGAACTCCTGGGCAAGGATGTTGGCATTGAGGCCGCGGAAGGCTTCGATGACGGACTCGGCGGCTTTGGTGGTCTCGGCGAGGACGACGCCGACGCCCTGGGTGCCTTCGAGGAGTTTGATGACGAGGGGAGCTCCGCCGCAGGACTTGATGAGGTGTCCGGTGGCTTTGGTGTCGTGCGCGAAGGCGGTGACAGGAAGGCCGACGCCGCGGCGGGCGAGGAGCTGGAGGGAGCGCAGTTTATCGCGGGAGCGCGAGATGGCGACGGACTCGTTGAGGGGGAAGGTGTCCATCATTTCGAACTGACGGACGACGGCGGTGCCGAAGAAGGTGTTGGAGGCGCCGATGCGGGGGATGACGGCATCGAACTGAAGGGGTTCGTCGCCGAGGAAGATTTTTGGTCCGGTGGACTTGATGCTCATGTGGCACCGGAGGTAGTCGATGACGCGGACGTCATGGCCCCTTTTTTGAGCGGCCGCTACCAGGCTGCTGGTGGAGTAGAGGTTCTTGTTCCGTGAGAGAACGGCGATGCGGAGGGGTTTGGGAGTTGGGGTGTCGCTCATATGGGGCGCACCCTGACAGGAATGGGATTCTTCTCAAGGCAAGCGACGAAATTTTTGGGGGGCAGATTCCTATGTTTGGATTTCCAGATGGTCGATGAGACGGACGGGGCCGTAGAAGCAGGCGGTGGCGAGGGTGACGGGGGAGGTCACCTTTGCGACGGGCTGGAGGGTGGTGGAATCGACGAGTTGGAGGTAGTCGATGCGGAAGTCCGAGGGGGCTTCTTTTAAGAGGTGGGTGCGGGCGGCGTCGAGGTAGACCGAGGGGGATTGTTCGCCGGTTTCGGCAAGGGAGCGGGCGGCGAGGAGGGCGCGGCGGATGCGGGGGGCATCGGCGCGATGGGCGGGAGTGAGCTTGCGGTTGCGGGAGGAGAGGGCGAGGCCGTCGGCTTCCCGGATGGTGGGGTGGCCGATGATTTCGACAGGGAGATTGAGGTCCCGGACCATGCGGCGGATGAGAGCGAGTTGCTGGAAGTCCTTGTTTCCGAAGACGGCGGCGTGCGGGCGGATGATGTTGAAGAGCTTGAGGACGATGGTGAGGACGCCATCGAAGTGGCCGGGTCGGGTGGCTCCGCAGAGGTGGGTGGTGAGGAGGGACTCGGTAACGAGGGTGGAGTGGTCCTTTTCGTAGAGAGAGGGGGTTTCGGGGACGAAGGCGATATCGGCTCCTTCGGCAGAGGCGAGGGCGAGATCGTCTTCGAGCGGGCGGGGGTAGGAGCTGAGGTCCTCGGCGCGGTCGAACTGGATGGGGTTGACGAAGATGGAAATGACGACGGTGCCTTCCGGCCCCACCTTTTGCCGGGCGGCGCGGAGAAGAGCGAGGTGACCTTCGTGGAGGGCGCCCATGGTGGGGACGAGGGCGATTTGTCCGGACCTATTTTGGAGGTCTTTTTGAACAGAGTTGACGTCAGAGTATCTAAGGATCATTAATAAAGCGTGCTTCAACCAGCACCGTGTTGCGATATGACCTTCCGTTTGGCCAATCAGATTTTTGCGTTCTTCTTTCTCGTGGGTTCCTCTCTTTCCGCGCAGGAGGCGGGGGATGATTTTAAGGCGGCGGGGGTGGATGTGCAGAAGGTCTTCCGGTCGTATTACAAGACCGGGTTCACTCAAAGGAAGATTGATCAGGAGCGGGCGCGGATTCAGAAGGAGGATAATCAGGCACGGGCGCAAATCGCCGAGGTGGAGAAAAGGTTGCAGGCGATTTTGGTTCAGCTACGGGAGGAGACACTTTCCGACGATGAGCGGGTGAAATTGGGGAAAGAGCGTGAAATTCTGACCCAGCAGGTTCAGAAATTCGATGAGGCGAGAGGTCAGCGGTATCAGCGGGCCAATGATAATCTTGATAATGAGATGCAGGGGAAAATGCGGGCGCTTCTTGAGGAAATCCGGTCCTTGGTCAACGAGCACGCCAAGACGGAGGGATTTGCCATTGTTTTTGATCGGTCCGGAACGAATACGAACCAAGTGAGCCCGATTATTTACGGGAGTGAGTTGGTGGATATTACCGCTGTCCTGATGAAAGAGCTCAACAAGGACGCTCCGGAAGGCAAATAGGACGCAATTTTGCTCACGCGAGGTTGACGCCTCGCGCTGACGACGACACACTTCTTCGCACACTCAGTTTAATCTCTTCATGAAAAATTTTCTTCTTACGATCTTCGGACTCGTCGTTCTCACATCTGTAGCGACTGCCCAGCGCCTCAAAATTGCCACGGTGGATATGGAGCGGTTGTTTAACGATTACTATCGGACCACCGAGATTCAGAAAGAGATCAACATCGAACGGGCCCGCATTCAAAAGGACAATAACATCCGTTTGGCTGACATTCGTGAGATTGAGGACAACATTCAAGGGCTCCGCAAGCAGCTGGAGGATGACAGCCTCGGGGACAAGGAACGGCAGGATATCGGTCAGCAGATTGTCGATCTTCGTCAGGATGGCATTCACAAGGAGCGCGAGCGTTCCGAATTCCTTGATCGCCGTAACCGCTCGATCAACGACCGGATGCGCAAGCAGATGCGCGCGATTCTCAATGACATTCAGCGTGAGGTGAGCGAGCGGGCGAAGGCGGGGAATTACGATTACATTTTTGATAAGTCGGGCAACAGCAGCCAGGGGATTCCCTTTGTATTGCATGCCCGTGAAATGACTGATCTGACTGATTCCCTCCTCACGGAAATCAACGAGGGTCAGGAGGAACAGTAATTTGCAGCTGTGTCCCTGACCACTTCCGAGCTTGCCGAAATTCTTGGCATTGACCTTCCAGAAGGGGAGGAGCGTTCCTATTCGGGGATCAACTCGCTGGACGAGGCGCAGGCCGGGGATGTCAGTTTTCTGGGGAACTTGAAGTATGCCGCCCAGTTGGATTCGACGGGTGCGGGAGCGGTTCTGGTGCCTCCGGGAGAGTGGAAGGCACCCGAAGGTTGCGTGTTGATCGAAGTCGAGAATCCATCGGCTTCCTTTTCAAAGGTCATCGAGCGTTTTCAGGAGGAAGCAAATCAAGGGGTGGCAGGTGTTTCGGCACAGGCGATGGTGGCTGAGAGCGCGATTTTCGATCGTGAGAAAGTGACCATATCGGCCGGTGCGGTGATTGAAGAGGGAGTGAAAATCGGCGATGGGACGAGGATTGGGGCCGGAGTGGTGGTGGGACGGGATGCGACGATTGGTGCGGATTGCCTGCTTCATATGAATTCCACGGTGCGCGAGCGTTGTGTGTTGGGTGACCGGGTATCCTTGCAGCCGGGAGCGGTGGTGGGATCGGACGGATACGGATACGAGCTTGTCGACGGACGTCACCAGAAGGTGCCCCAGGTGGGCATTGTGGTTCTTGAGGACGATGTGGAAATTGGTTCCAATTCGACGATTGATCGTGCGCGTTTTGGCCGGACGGTGATCGGGGAAGGGACGAAGGTGGATAATCTTGTGCAGGTTGCCCACAACGTGCAGACAGGAAAACATTGTCTTTTGGTGGCTCAAAGCGGGGTGGCGGGAAGTTCCAGGCTGGGAAATTACGTGACAGTGGCGGCGCAAGCCGGGGTGGCGGGCCATATCGAGATCGGGGATCGGGTTTTGTTGGCGGCCCGGGCGGGAGTGGTCAAGGATTTGCCGCAAGCGGGGGCCTACATGGGTATGCCGGCGCGGCCGATGGCGAAAGAGCAACGAAAGATGGCTGCATTGGCCCGCGTTCCGAAAATGTTGGAAGAATTGCGTTCTCTCAAAAAGAAGCTGGAGCAAATCGACTCCGACTGTGACAATTAACCCCAGTTAACAAACCTTCCCCAAACTTACCTGCCATGAACAAGCATTTTGCAACCAGGCTTCTCAGCCTCATTCTCCTTTTCGGAATCAGTCTTCCCGCAGCAGCGGCTCCATTGAAAGTAGCCACTGTCGATATGAGGAAGCTGCTCACCGAGTATCACGTGACCAAAGCAGCCGAAGCCGAGGATCAGGTGGAGCGGGAGGATATCAAGAAGGACGATATGGAGCGGATTGCGGCCATCAAGGCCATGGAGGAGGAAATGCGCAAGCTGCGCGTCCAGTTCCAAGAGGAAGGACTTGCCGAGGAGAAGAAGAAGGAAATTGCCCGTCAATTTGGCGAGCGCGAGCAAACTTTGGTCGCGCTGCGTCGTGAGCGTCAGGAATTCATTCAGCGCCGCACCGGTGCCCTCAACGCCAAGATGGTGGCCAAGATGAAGGAGATTCGGGAAGCGGTGGGCAAAAAAGTTGAGGAGCAGGCTGCAGCGTCGGGAGTGGACTATGCTTTTGACAGCACCGGATTGACCACTTCACAGGTTCCTTTCGTGCTCTATGTGCGCAACCGGGTTGACATCACCGACGATGTTCTCAAACTGCTGAATGCCGACGCTCCTGCCGAGTAGGCGTCCTTTTACCCCTTGTCCCATCCCAACCATTGATCAACGACATGAAATTTTCACGTTTTCTCCTGACTCTTATCGCACCGGTCCTGCTTGCCATCCCAGCTGTGGCGCAGGATGACGAGGACAAGATTGCCACCGTCGACATGAGTCGACTGGTGAACGACTATTACAAGAGCGCCGAAGCACGCGACACCTTCAAGGAATATCAGACAGATATTCAGAAGCAGGACGGGGAGCGTCTTGAAACCATCAAGGAGCTGGCCCAAGCGGCGCAGAAACTGCAGCAGGATGCCGAGGACCCGTCGTTGAGTGCGGAGAAGCGGGGCGAGCTTTTTAAGCAGTCGACGTCCAAGCAGCGGGAAGCGCAAGGTTTGCAAGAAGAGCGGATCTCCTGGCTGAAGCGGAAGCAAGCAGCACTGAATGAGAAAGCGGCCATGGAGTTTGGCGATATCCGCAAGGAGCTCATGGAGATTGTCCAGAAGGTGGGTGATGAAGAGGGCTATGATTTCATTTTTGACCGTTCCGGTGCATCCGGTGCGGGGGTAGCGGTCCTAGTTTATACCAAGGATGCGACCGACCTCACGGGCCTTCTTCTTGAGCGTATCAACAAGGATGCTCCCGAGAAGACGGACGGAGAATAGAATTTTTCTCCCTTTCAATCCGTGCGCCATTCCCAATTGAAGCGAGGGAAGTCAGCGCACGGTTTTTTTGTGCCCGGGTGGAAGGGGTGGCGGGCATGAAGAGAGCGACCCATTTGGCTCACGACCTTTTGAAAGAGGTGGTTGGACGAGGGGACGCCGTGATCGATGCGACCGCCGGCAACGGGCACGACTCTCTTTTTCTGGCGGAATTGGTGGGGGAGGAGGGAGAGGTGCACGCGTTTGATATTCAGGAAGCGGCTCTGGACGCGACCCGATCCCGGCTTGAGGAGGCCCGGCGGGGTGACTGCCTGAAGACCTACCTGGAGAGTCACGCAAAGTTGGCGGGGATGGTTCCGTCCGCGAAGGCGGTGATGTTCAATCTCGGGTATCTTCCGGGTGCGGATCAGGGGGTGATCACCCGGAGTGATTCCACGCTGGAGGCGCTTGAGGGGGCAGTGGAGATTCTTGAGCCCGGAGGGGTGATCACGTGTGTCTGTTATCCCGGGCACCCGGGAGGCCTGGACGAGGCGGAAGCGGTTCTCGGTTGGGCGGAGAGTTGTGGTGAGCGGGGAGAGGTCATCCTGGCCAACGAAAAAGACCGTCACGAAGGACGGCCTTTTTTGGTTGGATTTCGGAACGTCCGAGAAATTAGAGGCTGAAGAGCTCGCCTTCGTTGAAGAAGCGCTTGAGTTCGGCCACGGCAGTCTCGGGACCATCGGAGGCGTGACAGACGTTGCGCATTTTGGAGTCACCGGACTTGTCGCCAAAGTCACCGCGGATGGTTCCGGCAGCAGCAGTGGTGGAGTCGGTGGGTCCGAGGAGGTCGCGGACGCGGGCGATGACATTGTCACCGGCGAGAGCCAAGGCAACGACGGGGGTCTCCTGCATGAATCCGCGGACGGAGGGGAAGAAGGGCATGTCGGCGATGTGTGCGTAGTGCTCGGCGAGGATTTCGTCCGAGAGCGCCATCATTTTGATGCCACGGATGGTGAATCCCTCGTCCTGGAATCGGGTGAGGACCTTACCGACGAGATTTTTTGCAACCGCGTCGGGTTTGAAGAGAATGAGAGAGGTTTCTTGAGCCATATGAAGGCGTAGATAAGCGGAGCCTTTCCCCAGTGTCAATACTGTCAAAGGCCAAGTCTGATCTGAAGAAGGCCGTCTTTTACGCCGATCTCCTGAACGAGGAGCCTGGCGGTCTGGCCCTTGAGATCCTCATCCTTAAGGTGGTAGACCGGTTGATCGTTGAGGTATTTTTGGATCAGGAGGGTTGCGGCGAGAGAGACTTCCTCACGATATTTTTCGGGAAGTTTTTCGGTGTCGAATTTTTCGATGATGGCCTTGTTGAAGCGGAGGGATTGGTCAGAGGGCTCGTAGCGGATGGCGCAACTGATGGTGGCGGTGGCATCGTATTGCGCGATGAAGGCGTTGACGTTGGCCCCGAGTGAGACGCGGACGCGGTCGGAGTTGGGAACGAGTTCGACATCGGGGGTGTCGATTGTGAGAGGAAGAATCCCTTGGATCAGTTCGGTGCGCGGGAACTCCTCCCCGAGTTTGGCTTCGAGTTCGGCTTCGGTGAAGGTGAGGAGAATTCCGTCTTTGCTTTGAAGTTTTTGCCAGATGGTCCACCCGCCGAGGAGGAGTCCGATCGCGGCAATGGCCAAAATGATTCTAAAAAGCTTCATGCATCAGTATTCGGGAAAAGGAGGTCTGCGGCAATCATGCTATCTGCGGAGAGGGTGTTTTGAGGGTAATCCTAAGAACATTGGTATTATGAACAGTTTTTAGTTGACGGAATGGTGTTCACTTGTCCATTCTCTGTTCAGAAACAAAAGAGAATATTGTCATGAGTACCACCGCCAGTAAAACTTCCGTCATGTCCGAAAAGAAAGCCAAAGGTCCTGCCGCTGCGGCAGCCGATAAAGGAGCTGATAAGATCGCAGAAGCCCGTAAAAAGAATCTCGATCTTGCGATTACCCAGATTCAAAAGGATTTTGGTGAAGCGGCAATTATGCGTCTTGGAGACGACAAGCGGATGGATGTGGATTCCATTCCCACGGGCAATTTGTTGATTGATCGTGCGTTGGGAGTGGGCGGTTTTCCCCGTGGGCGGATTGTGGAAGTGTTTGGGCCTGAATCGTCGGGTAAGACGACTTTGACCCTTACGGTAATCGCGCAAGCGCAGAAGGCGGGTGGTCTCGCGGCCTTCGTGGATGTGGAACACGCTTTGGATCCGCAATACGCCAAGCGTCTGGGGGTGAATCTTGATGATTTGTTGATTTCCCAACCTTCTTCCGGTGAGGAGGCTCTTCAGATTGTGGAAACGCTTGTGCGTTCCAATGCTCTTGATGTGGTGGTGCTGGACTCGGTTGCGGCGTTGGTGACGAAGCAGGAATTGGCGGGAGAAATTGGAGATTCGACGGTGGGGACGCAGGCCCGACTGATGAGTGCGGCGATGCGGAAGCTCACCGGATTCATTTCCAAGGCCCAGACGACTTGTATCTTTACGAACCAGATTCGTGAGAAGATCGGGGTGATGTTTGGAAGCCCCGAGACGACTCCGGGTGGTCGTGCGCTCAAGTTCTTCTCGTCGGTCCGTGTGGATATCCGCCGGATTGGACAAATCAAAGCCACCGATGGCACGGTGCAGGGAAGTCGCACCAAGGTGAAGATCGTGAAGAACAAGGTGGCGGCGCCATTCCGGGAAGCGGAGTTCGACATCATGTATAACGAAGGAATTTCCTCAGTGGGATCGCTTCTCGATCTGGCGCTTGAGTTCGACATCGTGCAGAAGCGCGGTAGCTGGTTCAGCTATGACGGTAACCAGTTGGCCCAGGGACGGGATGGGGCCAAGGAGGCGCTGAAGGCGAGTGATGAACTTTATCTTGAGATTGAGGGTAAGGTGAAGGAGAAGCTGGCTGAGACTCCTGACTAGGCAAGCACTGCTTCAAGATGAAGCACGCTGAACGGTTTCATGGGTTTTTTAGCTAGGGAAGCTTCGCTTCCGAGGTGGCAGGAGCTGCAGCCCTTTTGGCGACTGGCGGCGTTGCTCAGGGAGCCGCTGATCATCAGCGTCACCCTTTGCGCCTTGCCAGACTTCAAAATGACTTGCAGCAGCGAACTCCCTCTTTCATCAGCGCTTCCCTAGGGAAACCCTGATTCAAGATGAAGCCCGCTGAAAGGTGTGATGGATTTTTGAGCCAAGGAAGCTTCGCTTCCGAGGTGAGAGGAGCTGCAGCCCTTTTGGATTCTGGCGGCGTTGCTCAGGGAGCCGCTGATCATCAGCGTCGCCCTTCGCGCCTTGCCAGGCTTCAAAATGACTTGCAGCAGCGAACTCCCTCTTGAATCAGCGCTTTCCTAGAATTTGAAAGGTGGTCTTTTGGGAAGCCGGTTCTGCTAAGGCAGGGCCGGCTTTTTTTGGGTACGAAAATGATCGGAGTTTGAATGTCGGGTTAGGGGCGACGGTTTTGGAAGTCGGGGATGGATGGGGATGGTCTTGGGCGGGGGGCGATGATTTTGAGAGTGGTGGGGAGGGGAGCTGTTTTTTTGGGGTGGGAGGGGTTGGGAGGGGCATGGGTTTTTTGTGGAATTGAGGGGGCCGGGCTAGTGGGGGGATGGTCTTGGGGTGTCGGGTTGATGGGGTCGGGGTAGGGATGGCGGAGGTGAGGTTGGCTTTTGGGGGGGAGGGGGGGATTCCTGTCCATATTATGGGTGGTCTCGTAGGGGGAAATGTGGGAGTTTGGGGGTGCGATGATCGACATGCTTGTGCGACTTTACGATTTGCCGGATTCGGCGGGTCTTTATCAGCGGGTGGCGGATGGGGGGATTACCCTTCGGAGGCCGGGGGCGTATGAGAAGCATTTGGTGGAGAACTTTGTGCGGGAGCATTTTTCGCCGAAGTGGGTGAGTGAGGTGCAGGTGGCGTTTTCGCGCCAGCCGATCACGTGTTTCATTGCGACGAAGGATAAGAAGATTTTGGGGTTTGCGTGCTGTGAGACGACGGCGAAGGGATATTTTGGTCCGACGGGGGTGGCGGAAGCAGCGCGGGGGACGGGGATTGGGAAGGCCTTGCTTTTTAAGGCGCTGGAGGCGCTGCGGGACAACGGGTATGCTTATGGGTTTATCGGAGGAGTGGGGCCGAAGGAGTTTTATGCGAAGGCGGTGGGGGCGGTGGAAATTCCGGGTAGCGATCCGGGCGTTTACGTCGATATTCTGCCCGAACCCCCTCAAGAATCGTGACCGGACAAGACCCGAACTTCGTTAAAGGCGCCTTTGCCAAGATTGCCGACCGTTATGTGCTGACCAATCATGTGCTGAGCGCGGGGACGGATATTTTGTGGCGGAAGAAGGTGGGCCGGATGGTGGCGAAGTGGGATCCGGAGAGTATTCTGGATGTGGCGACGGGGACGGGAGATTTGGCGCTGGAGTTGCAGAAGCGGTGTCCGGACGCGCGGATGCTGGGGACGGATTTTTGTCCGGAGATGCTGGCGCATGCGACGAAGGCGGGGGTGAAGGAGACGGAGGTGGCGGATGCGATGAATTTGCGGTTTGGGGACGGGGAGTTTGAGTTGGTGACGGTGGCCTTTGGGCTGCGGAATATGTCGAACTGGGCGGATGCGGTGAAAGAGATGCGGCGGGTGATCCAACCGGGCGGGCATCTGCTGGTGCTGGATTTTTCGCTGCCCGAAGGGATGTTGGCGAAGCCGTATGAATTTTATCTCAATAAAGTGCTGCCGAAGATGGCGGGCGTGTTGACGGGACAGCGGGAGGCTTACGAGTATCTCGCGGGGTCGATCGGGGAGTTTCCGAAGGGGGAGGCGATGCTAGATTTGTTCCGCGATGCGGGATTGGGGGAGACGAGCTGGACGCCGTTGAGCGGGGGGATTGCTTCGATTTATACGGGGCGGGTGGGGTAGGGAGGATTTTGTGAATGGGGTGAAGGATGAGGAGGCGCGGACTGCAAGCTTCTAAAGCGAGTGGGCAAGAGTTGATCGGGACGGCTACGGGGGGTAAGTGGTAATCTGATTTCCGTTGGTGGGTTGCTGTCCCAACGGCCCGAAAGGGACCAATGGATAGCAAGTGGCGAATTGGAACCGCCGTGCTACAGCCGAGCGAAGCGAGACTGACTCCCATCGGGAGCCCGCAGAATGAGAAGAGCGAATCAAACCCGTTTGGGCGGTGGTGTGTTTGGCGGTAGTGAGAATCTTCTGTCTACCCGATTATGTCCCGTGCGTTCTGACCGGTTAGTTCGGTAGATGCTCGGACTTCGTCAAACTCGTTTTTGATCCGTTGCCTCTCCTCATTCTCGAAGTTCTCAAACTTCAGTTGCTCAAAGGCCTTTGGATTTCGCTCGCAGTGATAGAAATAGTGCTTCATTTTTCGTTTTTTCTCACTTTCCTCCAACTCTCTAGCGGATTGCGGTTGTTTCCCGAAAAGGCGAAGCCCCGTCATGGTCGCTTTCCCGAGACTGTAGATCAGAACCACTGCCCCAATAGCCGGGCTAGCCCATCCTAGGAGCGCGACCGATGCGGGAACAACAACGAGCCAGACGAAAAGTAATCCTACGGCGATACTGATTCCGCGTCTGTGTTCTACCGCATCCTTCTCAAAGTCATCGGTTGTTTTGAAAGGGATCTCCGAGAAAACCTCTTTCCAATGATGTAGTTTCATTTGAGCACATGGAAGTTCGTGTTCTTGGATCATGCCCCAAGTCTTCTTCAGGCCATCGGCTGAGCGGAATCCCATAAAGTGACTCGAACCTGTTGAATCTTCTAAATCGATCAAATCTCCCTTGGAATCAAACGCCGAAACCATAGTTGGTACTTCGAACCGTCGGATCCAATATTCAAACTCAGCAGCCATCGTCTCACCGACATTTTCCAGACTCTGTTCTTGAGTCCAAATCAGTTGCACGAGGGCAAATGAAATTGAGTTTTCCGACGGCGGGTAATACTCAACAAAGTAGCCCTCCCGCGCCTCTTTAATTGTGTTCCACTTTATCTTAGACATGACTGAAGTCCTAATTTAGAACGACTAGAAAACCACCATACTAAGGTAATCGCCATTACAAGTTGTTCGTCAAATTATAGTCAGTTAGACGGTAAAATTTTTCACTTTATGTTTGAGTGCACTCATTCGCAGAGCGCGTTGATTTTTCAACGCAGAATCTTGTTCGCCTTTTATATTTGGAGGTCACGTTTCGCCAGTTTACGAACCTCGGCTAAGGCTGATCTGAAGTGTTTGCTCTCCTCCTCGTAAACTTCCCACGGGGCGTTTTCTTCCCAACTGAGTTTTGGACGTTTTCTAAGATTCTGAAGAACGCTTGCCGCTTCATCTGAAATTACGAAACCGCCAATGTCTGTTGCTCGCTCAATCCGCCAGTGCGCCTCGCTGTATGCCTGATGAAACTCAGCCTTCTTCGGATGGTCTGCCTCGGTCATAAATAGGTACGCCTCAGCCGTGATATCGAAGTAGCGAATGATCGCGTAAAGCGCCTCGACGATCTCGGTATATGCCTGCTCCTTTCGCTCCCACCACCGCTGCTGGAATGCACGTCGAGTGGCCCATAGAGCAGACAAGTAGGCCGCTCCCACAGCAGTGAACAATCCAATCGAAGAAGGAATCAGTATCTTGGCCCAATCAGACATAAGCGTAATCAATTTCCGAGGTAGCGGCGGCAGCAATCGAGGATGAATTGGCAATTGTGACTGAGATCCGCGTGACCGTCTCGATCATAGAGCTGCTGCACTTCGGTAACCTTCTTGGCGATGTAGGTCCACCCTACCGCTGTGATCTCATCGACGGCGTTGATCTTCTGGATCGTAAGTAGATGTTTTACTGCCTTTCGGATGTGCGATGCTGAAAGATTGGTCCACTGCGGGTCATAGCGCCGAAGAGCATCTTCAATATTGCCTACGAAGAATTCGGTCTCCTTGACTCGCTTCCACTTTAATAGAAAGCCCATAGTATTGTCTGATTCGTCTTGTGGCGAAGATTAGAGTGTATGCGCGACTGAGCGAAGATTAAAACTCCGAATTTGAAAACAAACGCCTAGAGCGAGAGAGGTCGTATCCCACGGGTGGTTCTCCTAGAGTTTGTGCTTAGTTCTCAGTTCGGACTTCACTTGTGTGGCGTCATAAACGCGACCAACATGCCCCGAAGGTTGTTTAGTAAAGCACTTAATCAGAATCGCCGATCCGGGCTTATAAACGGGAGTTACTGACGGCGTGTAAGTCGTATAGCCGCTATACGAACCAAACCCCCCGTAATTAGAAGCTGTTCCTGTCGTGTATGAGCTGCCGCCTGTATCGACATAATCAGTAGACGACATGTCCTCTTTCCCTAGAATGGAGAAATACCTAAACTGATGCTCAAGCGTAACTTCTGCGGCACGAAGCATTGCGAAATCCTTTGCCTTTTTAGGATCAGTGAATCCATTGCCCAAAAAACCTACTGCGAAAACGTCTTTAGCTTTCCGCTTGAACATGTGTCCTCCTGCCGCTGAATCACCAACTTCCTGGTATGGAGTAGAACATGAAACGCTTGCGATAACCGCTGCGGATAAAAGGAGTAAATAAAATTTCATCGTGATTATTTTGAGGAGAACAGGGTTTCTTAGTTCACCGGATTCTAGGTTCGCTCACTCATTTCTGGAAGTGTAAAATGGTTTCCTTCTATGAGGGTTCTCAGCGGTAGAGGGTTATTGGGGATGTTTTTTATTGTTGATTGTGAATGTTTTTAGGGTGTTGGTATTTTTGAGGGAGTCTGATCTGCGGTTGCTGGGTCATCCTGAAAAATTTGTGAACTTGATTGTCTGGTGTGCTTCGTGCGGCTTGCGTTGGCCAGATGTTTGCCCCAGTTGATCTTCGGTTCCGGGGTGTTCCGGTTGGCTTGTTGTTCTTGGTGTTTCCGGTATCGTTGTGAGACTTTTAATTTTGAGGTGATCCGGTCGGGTTATAGGATGGGGGGACCTTTCTGATTTGTGATGGGTTGGAGGGGCTTTTGGGGTTTTTCGGGTGAGGGGAAAATGATATGAGAAGGGATGGGGGGATTTTCTTTTGATCGTGTTTTTGTGGTGGTTCATGGGATTGGGAAGCAGCAGCGGGGGGCGACGTTGAGGGGGGCGGTTCGGCAGGTGGGGAAGTTGTTTGTGGAGGATGAGGCGGGGGGATGGGAGGTGCCGGACCGGCCGTTGGGTTATTATTTCCAGGAGTGGGAGGATGCGAAGGCGCGGCATGGGGACGGGGAGAGTGTGCCGTGTCTGCCGATGGGGCCGAGCGGGCCTTTGGCGCGGGTGGGGATGTCGGAGGTTTTTTGGGCGGATATTCCTCAGGGGGTGGTGGATGAGGGGCGGACGATCGAGGAGACGAAATCGTGGGGAGAGACGGTGATTCAGCGGTTGCTTTGCCGGTATTTCAGGGAGAACGGCGGGAAAGAGGAGAAGGGGAAGGAGGTGGATTTTACGTTGGCTTCCGAGGTGCTGGATGAGGTAATCGATTCGGTGCACATTCTGGAGAAGCTGGCGCAGCATGCGAAGTTTCTGAATCTGCCGAAGGTGGAGACGCAGGCGATTCTTGATGAGTTTTTGGGGGATGTGCAGATTGTGACGGAGTTCCGAAATTATCGGACGCAGATTGTGGATCGTTTTCTGAGGGCGGTGGATCAGGCGCATCGGGATCATCCGGGGGCGGAGATTCACATTGTGTCTCACAGTGAGGGGACGGTGGTGAGTTTTCTGGGCTTGCTGCTGGGCTTGGCGGGGCGGGAGCCGGAGCAGCTGGCATCGCAGTGCGAGATTGATGAGGAGGGGTTGGAGGCGAGTCTGGTGAGGGCGCAGGAGAAGGAATCGGAGTGGGTGGGTCAGGTGCGGACGTTTCTGACTCTGGGGTCGCCGCTGGACAAGCATCTGACCTTGTGGCCGGACTTGTTTGCGCAGCTGGACTTTGAGGAGTTTTCGTGGGGAGGGGCGCCGCGGATTCGCTGGATGAATTGTTATGATTACGGGGATCCGATTGGGTTCCGGTTGAACCAGATGCAGGATTGGCTGGAGGGGACCTTTGGGGCGGAGAATCCTTTTGAGCGAATTGAGGAACACGGGTTCTCGCGTTATTTGTTCCCGGGGGTGGCGCACGTGAATTACTGGGGGGATGAGGAGTTGTTTCAATACTACGTGAACTTTTTGGAGCGTGATCCGGCAGCGGTGGGATCGGAGGGTGAGGTGCCGCGACTGGGTCCGGCGAAGAAGGAGGGGCGTTTGCCGAACAAGAAGATGGTGAAGGTGTTGAGTCCGATTCTGCCTTTTACGCTGAGCTTTGTGCTCTTTGGGTTGGCGGTAGGGGCGATCTACTTTGGGATCGCGAGTATCTTTGGTTCGATCGACGGGGATTTGGTGCTTGGGAGCTATGAGCACATCCACAAGGTGTCGGGGAGGTTTTGGGGGAGTTTTTTGCTGATTGTGGGGGCGACGGTGTCTTTTCGGATTCCGCGGATTTGCCGGGGGAGGGGTTGGTTGGTGTTCTCGGCGGCGTGCTTTGGGGTGGGGGCGTGGGCTTATTGGTATTTGGTGGACCTTGATTTCAGGGCGCTCTTTGGAGGAGCTTTTGGAGATCACCACACCTTGGGGGTGATTCTTTGTGCGCTGCTGGTGTCGGTGATCGGGATGTCATCGTCGAAGCGGATGAAGCTATCCGAGCAGCGGAGGCGGGGAGTGGATACGCGGAAGCATCGCAAGTTGCTCAACGGGATGAAGCCGGCGCTGGGGGCGGGGTTGGTGGTGATCTTGGGATTGGCGGTGTTTATGACGACGAGTGAGAAGGTGGAGGCGACGCTGGAACTGGCGACGGTGGTGCGGTTTCTGACGGGGGCGGTCTTTTTCTTTTACCTGTGGTGGCTGGCGGCCTTGTTTTTTGACCTGAGCCTGGTGTGGAATCGGTATGTGCGGCAGGATATCACAGCCGATCTGCGGACCTGGGGGGGAAGTCTGAGGGAGAAGATTGGGCGGTTGAAATGAGGGAGGTTTGATGGTGTGGGCTTGCGCGGAGGGAGGAGTTGGTTAGTTTCCCCGCATGTCGATTGAGAGTGCTGCGAATCAGTGGGTTTGTGATTTGGTTGCTTATGAGCCGGGGAAGCCGATTGAGGAGACGGCGCGGGAGTTGGGGCTGAAGCCGGAGGAGATCATCAAGCTGGCGAGTAACGAGAATCCGCTGGGGCCGTCGCCGAAGGCGCAGGAGGCGATGCGGGCGGAGATTGCGAAGGCGCATCTTTATCCTGACGGGGGAGGTTACAAATTACGGACGGCGTTGGCTGAGAAGCACGGGGTGGCGTTTGGGAATGTGGTGTTGGGGAACGGATCGAATGAGATCATTGAGTTGATGTGCCACAGTTTTTTGAAGCCGGGAGTGGCTCTGATTGCGGCGGAGCACGCCTTTGTGGTCTACAAGCTGATGGCGACGCTCTTTGGGGCGGATTATGTGGAAGTGCCGGACCCGGGGTTTGTGCATGACCTTGAGGCGATGGCGGATGCGATCACGGATGAGACGCGTCTGGTGTTTATTGCGAATCCGAACAATCCGACGGGGACCTTGGTGGGGCAGGAGGAGATTGATCGTTTTGTGGAGCGGCTGCCGGATCATGTGGTGGCGGTTTTTGATGAGGCTTATTATGAATTTCTTCCGGATGCTCCGGATGCGATCAAGCATGTGAAGGCGGGGAAGAATGTGGTGGTGATGCGGACGTTCTCGAAGGCGCAGGGTCTCTCCGCGCTGCGGATTGGTTATGGTCTTGCTCCGGATTCGATTGCGGGATTGTTGAACCGGGCGCGGCAGCCGTTTAATGCGAATGCGATTGCGCAAGCGGCGGCTCTGGCATCGATTCAGGATGAGGAGCACATTGCGGCGACGGTGGAGAATAACCGGATCGGGGTGGAGTTCTATGAGTCGGCCTTTGCGGAGCGGGGCTGGGAGTATGTGCCGAGTGTGGCGAACTTTGTGCTGGTGAAGGTGGGTGACGGGGATCGTGTTTTTGCCGAGTTGCTGAAGAAGGGGGTGATTGTGCGGGCGATGCGGGGCTACAAGCTGCCGGAGTGGGTGCGGATTTCGGTGGGGACGCCGGAGCAGAATGCGCGTTGTCTGGAAGAGCTGGATGTCCTGCTCACAAGTTGACAGGGGCCATTTAATTCAGTTTACTTAATCAATCATGAGTGCGGACCCCGGACAGCGGCAATTTCAATGTGAGCATTGCCAAGGCTTGATCACGATTCCGGCGAATCTTCCGCCGACGACGGCGCCTTGTCCGATGTGCGGGCAGCCGACGACGTCACCGGGGCCCGAGCAGGCGCCGAAACCGCAGCAGCAGTCTCCGATTCAGCCTTCGCAAGGGCAATCTCCAGCGCCGGTGCAGCAGGCAGTGCGACCGGTTGAGCAGCGTTCCTCGGGGCCTGCGCCCGCGAAAAAGGGAGGAGCCGGTGTTTTGTGGGCTTTGGCAGGCTTGACCTGTCTGGGGTTATTGGCGGGTGCGGCTTACATGTATAAGCAGTACCGGATTCCGACGAGCAGCGGGAACAACCCGCCACTTGGACCGACGAGTGGTCAAGGGCCGGTTGGTTCGGGGTCGGGTATTCCGGGGGCCAGTGTCGAGGAGGCCAAGGCAACGGCGGAGGCGGCGGGAGTGCTGCGAGGATTTTTCGAAGCGACGACGGCCGAAGAAAAGGCGAAGTATGTCATCGGCGGGGCGTCCCGGGTGGGAGATATTCGTGATTTTTACGGGCCGGACGGATTGCAGGAAACGTCACTGGAGGTGGATGGGTTTACGTCTTTCCCGATGGATGAGTCGGACAGGGAGCGGGGGATTTTCCTGATGGATTACTATCGTCCGCGACAGTTTCAGTTTGATCAATTCTTCCGGCCCATCGCGACGATGGAGATCCAGATGCAGGTTGAGGCTCCGGGGATTCACATTTGGCCGGGTGCCTTGACGGACAACTTTGAAATGGATTCGCAGCGGGTGCGGGCATTCTTCAAGAAGATCGACGGAGAATATAAGTTGGATTGGGATACCCTGGTGCAAACGCAGTTTCGGCTGTTGAGAGATTTTTATACCTATCCGGTTCCGGGGCGGACGGGTGAGTTCCGGGTGTTTGTGGTGGAGGATGTCACGACGACGCTTAAGAAGTCGGACGACGTGCGGGTGTATCGTCTGGCAGATGCGGCGCATCTCGAAGATGATCAAGTGACGGTGGAAGTGGAGAAATCCTCAACGGTGGGTCAGTTGCTGGAGCCATTTGCATGGACCAACAAGGAAGGGAAAGCGATCAGCGGCACGACGGCGACGGTGAAGCTGAGGTGGACCGAAGAGGAGGAACCGCGGGTGGTTCTGGATGAGATCGTTTGTTGGGAGTTTCTTGGAGTGGGCGGTGAACGCGGCAATACGAGTGTCCCCCGCAACTAGGGAGCGATGTCAGTTTCGGAAACGATTGTAGCGATTGCGAGTCCACCGGGGACGGGCGCGGTATCGTTGATCCGGGTGTCGGGTCCCGAGGCGCATGAGCTGGCGAAGGCAGTGATCGGCGGGCGGAGTTTGCCCAAGATTCGGCAAGTGGGGCTGCGACGGATTCAGGATGGCGGCGGACTGGTGATTGATGAGGGGTTGATGGTATGTTTTGAGGGACCGGCAAGTTATACGGGTGAGGATTTGGTGGAATTTACAGGGCATGGCGGGGTGGTGGTGACGAGGCGGGTGCTGGAGCGATTTGTGGAATTGGGTGGGCGGCCCGCGGATCCGGGGGAGTTTACGCAGCGGGCATTTATCAATGGCCGGATGGACCTGACGCAAGCGGAGGCGGTGATGGATTTGATTTCGGCGCAGACCTCGCTGGCGCTGCGCTCGGCGACCGAGCAGCTGGAAGGTCGGCTGGGGAGGACTTGCGAGGAGATTCGGGCGGAGTTGCTGGGAGCGACGGCGCACCTGGAGGCTTACATTGATTTTCCGGAGGAGGACATTGATCCGGCGGTGGGGGATTCATTGAAGGCCAAGTTGGTGGTGCAGGGGGAGCGGATTGAGACTCTTTTGGCGACCGCTGATCAGGGGCGGATTTTGAGGGAAGGGGTGCGGACGGTGATTTACGGGAAGCCGAATGTGGGGAAGTCGTCCTTGTTGAATCGTCTTTTGGGATACAAGCGGGCGATTGTGAGTGCGATTGAAGGAACGACGCGGGACACGATTGAGGAGGTGGTGAACGTGAGGGGGATTCCGTTACGGCTGGTGGATACGGCGGGGGTGCGAGAGTCGTCGGACGAGATTGAGAAGACGGGAATCGAGATGACGCACGCGCAGGTGTCGCGGGCGGATTTGATTTTGGAAGTGGTTGACCTGTCGCGGCCTCCGGAGGCGGGATCGCTGGAGGTGCCGGAGGGGGTGAAGCATCTGACGATTTACAATAAGTCTGACGAGGAGGATGCGGGTTGGCAGGGGATTGAGGGGGTGAGGATTTCGTGTGAGACGGGCGAGGGATTTTCGGATTTGGAGGAGGAGATTGCGCGTTTGCTTTGTTTGGATGAGACGCAGTGGGGCGATCATTCGGTGGCGGTGAATGCGAGGCATCAATCGTGTCTGATGCGGGCGCGGAGGTCGCTGGAAGCCGCGATTTCCTCGATGGAGGAGGACGAGGCGCCGGAGTTGACGGCCTTGAGCTTACGGGAGGCGCTGGTGGCGGTGGGGGAGATTGCGGGGGTGGTGGATACGGAGGAGATTTTGGGGGAGATTTTCGGGAACTTTTGCATCGGGAAGTAGGGTTGTTTGCCCCAGGATGGCGGGCATGGCCAAGACGATTGTCATTCTCACGGGAGCCGGGATTTCGGCGGAGTCGGGTATTCAGACATTTCGTGGTGACGGGGGATTGTGGGAGGGGCATCGGGTGGAAGATGTGGCGACTCCGGAGGGGTTTGCGCGGAATCCGGAACTGGTGCAGCGATTCTACAATGAGCGACGGCGGAAGTTGCTCTCGGGGATTGAGCCGAATGAGGGGCATCGAGCGTTGGCGCGGCTGGAGGAAGAGTTTGAGGGTGAGGTGGTGTTGATTACCCAGAATATTGATAACCTGCACGAGCGTGGGGGGAGCCGGGAAGTGCTGCACATGCATGGGGAGTTGCTGCGGGCGCGGTGTGTGGATTGCGGGGAGGATTTTGAGATTCTGGAGGACCTGGGGAAGGAGACGGAGTGTCCGCTTTGTGAGGGGAAGGGGACGAGTCGGCCGGATATTGTGTGGTTTGGGGAGATGCCCTATCACATGGGGCGGATTGAAAAGTCGCTATCGCGGGCGGATGTTTTCGTGGCGATCGGGACGTCGGGGCGGGTGTATCCGGCGGCGGGATTTTGTGATTTGGCGCGGTATGCGGGGGCGGAGACGATTGAAGTGAATCTGGAGGCGACCGAGGGGACGGCGGGATTTCTGAGGGTTTTGGAGGGGAAGGCAGGGGAGTTGCTTCCGGAATTGGTGGATGAACTGCTTGGGAAGCGTCCTTGATCCCGCGTCAAAATAGGAGATTGTTGGTGCACAATGAAACGGTTCACTTTTTTGGCACTTTTGATCGTCCTCGGATTTTTGCGGGCGGATGAGAAGGCAAAGCCCCCTGTGAAGATGACCTTGCCCGAGTTACGGGAGGCATTGGGTTCCGAGGACTTTAAGGTCCGGGATCAGGCGAATGAGCAGATTTGGGGAATGGGGGATGAGGCGTTGGTGTTTTTGGCGGAGCTGCAAAACGGGGATGACCCGGAATTGGCGGCACGGGCCGAGCGGCTGCGCCGGAAGATTCGGGTGGGGATTGGGCCGGAGACCCCGGCGGAGTTGGCGGCGGAGCTGGAGCTTTATGGTCTGACAAACGAGGAGAATACCAAGAAGCGGATCATCAGGTATCTGACGGACAACGATTTTTACGAGTATCTGCTTCGGCTGAGATCGTTGGAAGCGGACGAGAAGATTCAGGAGTATCTGGATGAGACGATCACGAGGGTTCTTCCGAGTATGTTGCGGAAGCATTTGATTGCCGGGGAGACCGAGCAGGCCCGGGTGTTGCTAAAGATCGGAAGTGATTTCACGAGTATGATTCGTTATGGGAGTTTCCTGCAACAGGAGGGGGAACTTGATGCGGAAATTGAGCTGCTCAAGGATACGGGCGATGAGGAATTGCAGGCGCGTTATCTCGCGTATTTGAGAGTCAAAGGTGATCTTCCGGTGCTTCGGAGTGAAGCGGCGAGATTGGGTGATGAGCTTACCGAGGCAACGGCGGCGTTGCTTATGGGCGACTACCTTCCGCTTGTTCGGTATCAACTGAAGAATAAGAATCATTCGTTGGTGAATCAGATTTACTTGAAATGGTTACTGGCTCGAAGCGAGGGAGACACGGGAAGAATGGAGCGATTGGTGTCCTCGCTGAAGACGCAGGCTGTGGGCGGGGCTGATGAGCTGCAGGCGCGGGCGAACCTTTACCGGATGGGATTGGCCGGGGTTGCGAAGGAGACGATTGCCGAAGATGATTGGGCGACGCTGCGATTCCATTATCAGCTGATGGACCGGTATGAGGACGATCTTGAGACGATGGGGCTGAAGGTGGGAGAGTCCGTGCCTGAGAAATGGCTCGCGGAGAAAAAGGAGGCGATGCTTTTGAATTTCCGGCAGGATCAGGAAGGAGGGGAGCCGCTGAATTATCTTTTTCAGGCGGGGAGATTTTACGAAAACCGTGGGGAGATTGAGAAATCGGCCGCGATCTTCAAGGTGTTTTTCGACGGCCTCCGGAAGATTAAGGACGAGGAGCGGGTGGGGTGGTCGGAGAGTGTGATCTCGTTTTCGCCGCGGGGCGGGACGCGTGCGATTGCGAGGGAAGTGGATGAATTTGATCTGAACATCGGGGAATTTGTCGCGGAGGTCTATGGTTCGGAGGGCCATGCGTTGTGGCTTTATAATCTGATCAAAGAGGAGGAGCCGGGGATTGGGTCGTTGAAAATGCTTCAGCTGATGTCGTCATTTTTTGGAGTGTTGGATGTGCCGCTCAAGGAGTTCGAGCTGTGGAATGAGCGAATCAAGACCGTGGCGATGGAGGCGTGGAAGAAAGGGGAGCCGAAGGCGATGGGTTATTTGTTATCGCTTTGGCAGGACTTCGGGCGGGCTTCCCAGCTTTGGGAGATTTATGAAATCGAGGGGGTGTTGAAAGGGGAGGAATACCGGAAAGCCTATCTGGCGGTGCAGATGGGGAAACGGGAGGTGGCGTTTGATTTGTATCGGGAGATGAAGGTTGATCCGGCCAGGACCTCACCGGGATATCTTTATTTGAAAGGCCTGGCGATCCGGGCAGGTGGCGATGAGGATGCGGCGGGGGAGCTGCTGGAGCAGGCGCACTGTTTTGGGTTGGGTGATTCTTCGTTCCTCCGGTCGATTGCCTTCTATCATGAGAACTACGGTGAGTCTGTTGAGTCCTATGAGTTGATGAAGAAGGCATTTCTCAGATCGGAGAAGGCGGTGCTGGAGACCGATTATTCCTCCTCCAATTTGGTTTATCTGATGGGGGAGCGTCTGCTTGCGGCGAGGAAATGGAAGGAAGCGGCGGCAATGCTGGAGGCGGCGGCGATTGCTTCGATGAGCAGTAGTCCGGTGGCGCAGTTGCGTGCGCGGTTGAAGGCGGACTGTGCCCACGGGATGCTGGCTTTTGAGGAAGGTCGTCCGGAAGAGGGGCGCAAATGGATTGAGGAGGCGCATGCGAACTATCCGGTGGGAGGTTCGCTGGCTGATGAGTTTTTCCCGGCGATGCGGGAGGCGGGTCTGATTGATCTGCATGACCGGCTGTGTCAGAAGACCCTTGAGATTCTTCGTAAGAACGTGCGGGACTTTCCGCTGGATGCTTCGAGTAAGAATTCCTTCGCCTGGGTGGCCTCGCGGGCGAACCGGAATCTGGAGGAGGCGGAGGAGATGATGAAGGAGGCGCTTGAGCTGGATCCGACCTCGGCAGCGATGCTGGACACGATGGGAGAGGTTCAATTTGCGTTGGGCCGGAGGGAAGAGGCGGTGAAATGGAGCCTTCGCTCGGTGGATCAAGCGGTGTCGGAGGTGGCGATCCGGAACCAGCTTCGGCGGTTCCGGACGGGTGAGTTCCCGAAAGATTGAAATCCGGGCAAGTAAAAACCCGCTCCTTGAGAGAGCGGGTTTTTGAATATCCACTTCGCCGTCCATGGCGCATGAGCCGCATTCCCGAGACTCAATAGGTTGGGGACTTCCATCAACCCGCTGTCTTCCAGTGAAGGCATGACATTGGGTCTCCGGGGCTGCCCCCATTTGTTTTATTATCGGGTCGGCTGATCAACCATTTTCGGCGAACGAAGCAGACGGCCGAGAGTAAGCACGGAGATGGAGGCAGGCAACTCGATTTGCGTCTTTTTGGAGAAATTGTCCCACAAACGGGAGAACGGGGGAGGGGCTTGAAATTCCACAGACAGAACTTCCCACTTCGTGCGTTTTGTTAATACTCCACACACATGACCGAGCTTTTGATTCACCCCGCCCGCGAGACCGGTTGCTCGGACCTCACGGCCCTCGAGGAAGTTGTCGCCGAGGCTGCGCTTAGGCAGTCCTCACCTGTCGACGACGTTTTGGACTCCAATTTGATCGATGAGGAGCCATACATGCGCCAATTGGCGGAGGATTTGGGGATGGAATGGCTGGCGGAGATTCCGGATTTTGAGAGTGCGCTGCCTCTGCGGGCGGCCTGTGGCCCGCAGATTGCGCTGAAGCACCGGGTGTTGCCGATTTCGATTGAGGGTGATGAGGGCCACGAGCGCTTGTTCATGGTGACTTATGATCCCCTGAATTTGCTGGCCCGTCAGGCGGCGGCGCAGTCGATTGACATGCCGATTGTGTGGCATATGGCATCGCGGCGTCGTGTTCATGATGCCTTGCGCAAGCTATACGGGGTGGGAGCGGATACTTTTGAGCAGCTTTTGGAGGGGCGTGATCTGGATCTCGACAATCTCGAGATGAAGGATGAGGCGAGTGTGATTGACGAGGTGGAGGATGAGGAGGCCTCGGTGGTGAAATTTGTGAACCAGATTATCCGGGAGGCGCTGGAGCAGCGTGGAACGGATATTCACGTGGAGCCGTTGGCGGATAATCTGCGGATCCGATACCGGATCGATGGTGGTCTGGTGGATATTGCGGTGCCGGACAACATCAAGGCGTTGCAGAGCTCGGTGATTGCGCGACTGAAGATTATGTCCCATCTGGACATTGCGGAGCGTCGATTGCCGCAGGATGGCCGGATCAACCTGCAGTTTGAGGGGGCCTCGATCGACGTGCGTGTGGCGACGGTGCCGACGGTGGAGGGGGAGAGTGTGAGTTTGCGATTGTTGAACCAGGAGAAGTTCGATGTGGCGAAGCTGGGGATGGAGGATTTTGTGTTGAAGCCGATCCAGAAGATTTTGAATCTGCCGAACGGGATCATTTTGATCACGGGGCCTACGGGATCGGGTAAGTCGACGAGTCTTTACTCCTTTCTTTCGGCATTGAACAAGCCGGAGACGCGGATTGTGACGGTGGAGGATCCGGTGGAGAACAAGTTGCCGGGAGTGATGCAGATTGCGGTGAAGAGTGAGATCGGGCTGACCTTTGCCTCGGGCTTGCGATCGATTTTGCGAGCGGACCCGAACATTGTGATGTTGGGAGAGATTCGAGATTTGGAAACGGCGGAGATTGCGATCCGGGCGTCGTTGACCGGTCACCTGGTGTTCTCGACGCTGCACACGAACGATGCGCTGGGGGGAATCAGCCGATTGATGGATATGGGCGTGGAGCCTTTCCTGGTGGCGGCATCGGTGCGGGCCTTTTTGGCGCAACGTCTGGTGCGGAAACTCTGTGATCACTGCAAGGTGCCGGTGGAGGTGAGTCCTGAACAAAGGAAACGATTTTCGATTCCGGCGGGGCTGGATGGCCAGGCCTTTGGAGCAGGGGGGTGCGACAAGTGCCGGAATACCGGATTCAGTGGACGTCTGGCAATTTACGAGGTGGCGATTGTGGGCAATGAGATGGAGGATTTGATTGCGGGAAGTGCCGCGTTACCGAAGCTGAAGGCCCAAGCGATCAAGGATGGATATGTTCCGATGCGCGAGTATGGCTGGCATAAGGTATTCAAGGGGCAGACAACTCTGGAGGAGGTGATCTCCGTGACGGCTTCCGATCTGGTCGGGGGAGATGAATTTTAAGCGATAAAAAGACCGTGGCTAGTTTTGCATATAAAGCTCTGGATGGATCCGGCTCTCTGGTGACGGGCGAGCTCCTGGCGGGAGATCGTGGTGAGGCATTGCGTCAATTGGGACGCAAGGGGCTGCAACCGGTGAAGCTGACCCAGGATTCGAAGGCGGCTGCTCCGGCGCCGGCAGCGAAACCAGGGAAGGCGCAAGCGGGCGCGAAGGCGGCCCCGGCGACGAAGGTGGCTGCGAAGAGCGAACCGATTCCAGAGGGTCCGGTGAAGCTCAAGAGGGCGGAGGTGGTGCTGTTTACGGAGGAGCTTTCCGACATGTTGGCAGCGGGCTTGCAGCTGGAGCCTGCGTTGCGGGCGATGGAGAATCGTGAGGAGTTGGGTAGCCTGAAGGTGGTCTCGACCAAGATTCGCCAGTTGGTGCGGGATGGTAACAGTTTTTCATCGGCACTGCGTCGGGTGAGTCCGAGTTTTGGTGCCCTTTATTGCTCGCTGGCAGCGGCGGGTGAGGCTTCGGGTGCATTGGATACGATTCTGGATCGTCAGGCACATTATCTGAAGACGCTTCAGGAGCTTCAGGGGCGGGTGATTTTGGCGCTGATTTATCCGGCGTTTTTGGTGGTGGCGGGAATTGCGGTGGCGTTTGTTTTCATGACGCAGTTGATTCCGCAACTGACGGGGCTGATTGAGTCGACTCCGGGTGGCAAGCTTCCGGGCGGAGCGAAGTTTTTGATGGCCTTCACGGCGTTTATTTCCAAGTGGTGGATTGTGATTGTGCTGCTGATCGTGGTGGCGCTCATTTTCTTTAAGGCGTGGAAGGATAACGAGGCGAACCAGCCGACATGGGATCGGCAGAAGCTTCAGATTCCGTTGGTGGGACGGGCATTGATGAGCCGTTTTTATGTTCAGTTTCTGGAGACGATGGCTAACCTGACGGGCAATGGATTGCCTTTGCTGAGGTCGCTGGAGTTGACGAGGGATGCGACGCCGAATCTTCATTTGCAGAGTCATCTGGATGAGATGATCGAGCAGGTTGGGGATGGGCGGTCTTTGTCGAGATCGATGAAGCGCTCGGATATTTTCACGCCGCTTCTGGTGGATATGGTGGCGGTGGGTGAGCAGACCGGAAAGATCGATCAGGCGCTGCGCAAGGCCTCGGTTCGATTCGACAAGGAGTTGAACAACGCCTTGCAGCGAATTATGGCGCTGATTATGCCGGCGATTTTGTTGGTGATGGCGCTGTTGATTGGTTCGATGGCTTATCTCATGATGACGGCAATCTTTCAGACGATGCAGAACCTTGGTGGACGATGATTAAGGCAAGGAATGTTCATCGCTCCTATTTCCTGGCGAAAAAGGAGGTCTCGGTTCTTCGAGGCATTGATCTGGAGATCGCCGCGGGAGAGAAGATATTTCTCTGTGGTCCCAGCGGGGCGGGAAAGACGACGCTGATGTATACTTTGGCGGGTCTTGAGGAGCCTCATGAGGGTGAGGTTGAGATTGGGGGGACGTCATTTTACCGATTGTCGCCGAGCGACCAGGCGCGTTTGCGCAATGACAAGATCGGGTATGTTTTTCAAAATTACTTCCTGCTTCCCGAGTTAACGGCACTGGAGAACGTGTTGGTGCCGGGATTGATTGGCGGGAAAGCGGACCGGATCAAGGCCCAAGCTGCGCTGGAGCGGGTGGGGCTTGGCGAGCGGACGACGCACCTGCCGGCGGAGCTCTCGGGCGGGGAGCAGCAGCGGGTGGCGATTGCGCGTGCGTTGGTGAACGAGCCCTCGATCATTTTCGCAGATGAGCCGACCGGCAATCTGGATTCGAAGAATGGCGATGACGTGATGCAAATTTTGCTGGATGTGGTGGCGGAACGAAATGCGACTCTCGTGGTGGTTACCCACGATACCTCGCTTTCGCGCCATGGGGATCGGGTGCTGACGATCAGGGACGGTAAGATCGCGGACTAGGTTTAGGCGATGATTTCCTGGGAGATGGTGCCGATGCCATCGATTCCGAGTTCGACGGTGTCTCCGATATTGAGATAGCAGGGTGGGTTCATGCCTCCGCCGACTCCGCTCGGGGTGCCGGTGGCGACGACGTCGCCCGGGAGAAGGGTCATGAATTGAGAGATGTAGTGGATGAGGAAGTCGACGGGGAAGATCATGTCGCCGGTGTTGCTATCCTGCCGGATCTCACCGTTCACCTTGGACCAAAGGCGGAGGTTTTGCGGGTCGGAGATTTGAGAGGCGGGGATGATGGCGGGGCCGGCGGGGCAGAAGCCATCGTGGCTCTTTCCCTTGTTCCACTGGCCTTCGTGTTCCTTTTGCCAGGCCCGCTCGGAGTAGTCACAGAGGACGAGGTAGCCTTCGACATGGGAGAGGGCGTCATCTTGGGAGACGCGCTGGGCGCGGGAGCCGATGACGACGCCGAGCTCGACTTCGTAGTCGAGTTTTTGGGCACCGGGAGGGAGTTCGAGAGGAGCGAAGGGGGCGGCCCAGCTGCTGGGGGCTTTTTGGAAGAGGACGGGTTCGGTGGGAATGTTGCCTCCGAGCTCACGGACGTGGGCGGCGTAGTTTTGGCCGACGCAGATGATCTTGGACGGTTGGGGAAGGGCTTGGTGGGACATGGGAGTGCGGTCTATTGAGGGGTCCAGCGGATGCGGTAGAATTTTTGATTCGAGTCGGGGCGCGGGAAGGACGGGGGTGAGTTGGGGTCGGCGAAGCCGCAGGCGATGATTTCCCATTCATCGGTGAGTTCTTCTTCAGACTCTTCGAGAACGAACACTCCGTTTGCGGGGATTCCGGTGAGGACGAAAGCATCTCCATGGTTCGAGAGGCCCGGGGACAGGAAGGTGGCAGGGAGGCGCCATTCCTGGGCTTCCGGGGGATGGGCCGAGATGAAGGCGTAGTAGCCCTGGAGTCCTCCGTTTTTTTCGACGTAACCGACTCCGATGAGCGTTTGATTGAGGTAGAACTCGGAACCGTTGGGATTTTTCTCACCGAAGACGTGGACTTTGTGGGAGGGGGAATTGAGCCAGGACAGGGTGGCGGTTTCGCCGTCCTCCGGATTGTTGAGGGTGAGGCTTTCGATGAAGTTTTGGCCGGCGGTGTACCATGCGGGTGCGGGATAGCCGATGTCTCTGAGCCGGTCGTTGGCGTCCTTTTTGGTGTGAGGGTTGAAGTGGGCGAAGAAGCCCCCGTCGTTCATGTCCTGACAGTGTTGCCGGGCGATGGCGCAAAGGCGGGGGTCGAGCTGCATGACGGTCCGCCGCTGGGAGGGATGCCCGCTGATGGCTTCAAAGAGTTCCCGCTCGGTTGAATTCAGCTCGAAGAGGCTGACGGCCTTGAGAGGGGACAGAACACAAGTTGCCGAGAGGAGAATTCGTGCGACGAGATTCATGCCTAAACGGTAAGGTTTCCTGAGTCCGCTGTCCAGAGGAGGAGTCAGAGGGCTAGCCTTTGTCGTCGTAGTATCTCCACGCTCCCTTGTGGCGTTTGAAGCGGGAGCGCTCATGGAGTTCGCCGCGATTGGGGCCGAGGTAGTAGATGGCGGTGAATTCGACTTTCCCCTGTTTATCGGTCTTGGTGCCTTTAGAGGTGCCGTGGACGGTGAGGAAGTTCCAGTTGATGTTGTAGATGGTCTTTTTGAGCTCCTGTTTGAGGTTGGGCTCACGGGTGTCGGGGTGGTGGGTCTCGACGAGGTAGTCGATGAGGCGAAAGAAATAGGCGCTGTATCGTGAGCGCATGAGTTCCTCGGCGGTCTCGGGCTTTGCCTTGCCGACATGAAAGGGGCGGCAACAGGCGGCGTAGGTGGCGCGGCTCTTGCAGGGGCAAAGGGATTCGTCGCGTTCGCGCGGGGGTCGGTCGGGATGGTCGCTCACGGCACCATCATTGTTGGCAGGGCGGAGATGGCAATTCCGATCGTTGGGGAAGTCGATTTTTAGGAAGTTCAGTTGGCAGGGACCAAAACGAGGTCTAAGAAAGAATCGATCTCTGAGTTAAGACAGAGAAGACCTAATTTTCTGAACCATGCAAATTTCATGCCCCCATTGTTCGACCGCGTTAGATGTGACCCAGGATCACTTGGGCCAACAGGTTCAGTGTCCCGCCTGTCAGAATCGTCTTGAGGTTCCGAAGGAAATTGCGTCATCGGGAGGAAACGCTCCGAAGAACCCCGAGCGGATGGGATGGGAAGAAGGGGATCATGCCAATGTGAGCTTTGGAAAGAGCCTGCTTATTGGGGCGGGGATCACGGTGGTGTATTTGCTGATGATGGTGCCGTTCAAGGGGGCGAGGTTTGGCGATCTGTTTCTTGACCGGGGATGGGTGAATTATGTGGAAACCTTTCTCTTCTTTTGGGGGATCGTGATTCTGGTGATGAAGTGGAAGAAGAACCAGGGGCAGGAGCGAGCGGTTTTGCTTAACCTGTTTCCGGAGCATCTTGGGAAGGAGATTCATGCGGGGAATGTGGGGGCGTTTATTGATAACATTTACAACGTGCCGCTTTCGCTGAGGGACAGTATTATTGTGAACCGGATTCGGAAGGCGCTGGAGCTCTTTGAGTCGCGGGTGGACAACGGAGAGGTGGGGGCGTTTTTGAATACGCAGTCGGACATTGATGCGAACCGGTCGGGTGGTTCCTACACACTGGTGAAGGTGTTTTTGTGGGCGATTCCGATTTTGGGATTTATTGGAACGGTGATGGGCTTGTCGGTGGCGGTGGGTTCGCTGGCGATGGGAGACAATGCCGATCCGGAGGCGCTCAAGGCGTCGATCAACAGTCTGACCGGGGGGCTGGGAGTGGCCTTTGACACGACCTTGCTGGGTTTGATTCTGAGTATCCTGTTGAGTTTCCCTTTGGCGGCGGTGCAGAAGAAGGAGGATGAGACGCTGACGATGATTGATGCGTTTTGCGTGGAGAAGCTGCTGCCCAAGTTGAACGACAGCCGTAATTTGGTGGGAGATGAGTTGCTTGAGCAGGCGGACAGTATTCCGCAGCTGGTGTCATCGCTGGCGCGGGCGCATGAGACCTTTTTGGTGAATCTGAATGAATCGACCCGCCTGCTGAGTCAGACGGGCGAGGTCTTGCAGAAGCGCCTGGAAGAGCACCAGTCGGTGGTGGAGAAATCCTTCACGGAGGCGGTGGCCAAGATGTCTGATACGAGCAGCGAGGTGTTTTTGAAATCGCATCTTCAGCTTGAGCGAACCTTTGAGAACCTGTCCCACGGGATCGATTCGATCAACCGGTCGCTGAAGGATTTGGGCGAGAACAAGATTCCCAACGAGGCCAAAAAGAAAAAGGGCTTCTTTTCCCGATAGATCACTGTGGCACGACGTCCTAAAGATACCGCGAACGGGGTTTCCCTGTTTCCCTTCATGAGCATTCTGGCATGCCTCATCGGGATTCTGACGCTCATGATCAGCGTGATGATGCAGGTGCAGCAGATGGAAAAGGACGGTCGGACGGAAGAGGAGATGGAGAGGGCGTTGAAGAATCGAGATCTCCAGGTGCAGGCGGAAGAACTGGAGAACGAGATTTCATCGCTGGAAGAGAAGCTGAAGGAAGAGAAAGAGACGGTATCCGAAATGGTGAAACTGGATGACCGGAGGATCGCATTGACGATGAAGCTGGAGGAATTGAAAAAAGCAAAGGATCCGAAGCTTACGGATGTGGAGTTGCAGAAGCGGGTTGAGAATTTGAAGAAGGAAGTGAAGGCGATCCGTCAGGAAAGACCGCCCTTATCGAAACGGCTGAAGGAACTTGAGGACGAATTGAAGGCTCGAAAAGAAGCGCCCAAGCCGAAGGAGTCGGTGGTGGTGCAGCCGCGGGGATTGGGGGAGCGGGGACCGGATGAGATTTTTTTCGTGGAGTGTAATTCGACGGGGATAGTTTTGCTGGATGCGGAAGGCGGGCCGAAGCCGATCTCGACGGCGGCGATCAGGACGAGCGGGGTTTATGCGGCGTATCTCGACAAGGTGAAGAAGACGCGTGATTCCATGGTGCTGTTTCTGATCCGGAAGTCGGGTGATGCGGCCTACCGGTGGGCGGCGGGTGCGGCGGAGGTTCAGTATGAATTGCCGACGGGAAAGCTTCCGATTCCGAATGACGGAGAGATTGATTTATCACTTTTTAACCGCTGAAGACCGATGGCGAGACGACGTAAATCCAACTCAGCCGAGGGAGTCAATCTGGACTCCCTGATGGATGCGCTTACGAACGTGGTGGCGGTGTTGATTCTGGTTCTCATTCTGGTGCAGGCGGATGTGAGCCAGAAGGTGGTGCAGTTTTTGGAAGGGTTGCTTCCGGCGACGCCCGAGCAGGTGGTGGAGGCCGAGGAGAAGGCGGAGGAGCTGGAGGAGAAAAAAGCGAGGGTGGAACAATTGTTGACCGAGGAAGCGCCCACGCCTGAGAAAATCGAGGCGGAGAAGCGACAACTGGCGCTGCTGGAGAAATCGGTGAAGGAGAATACGGAGCTTCTGGCTGATCTTGAGGAGCTCAGGAAGCTGGAGAAGAAGGCGCGTGAGGAGCGGGACAAGGAGGCGGAGGAGACGAAGAAGATTCAGGAGGAAATTGCGAGGCTGGAGGCTTTATTGGATGAGACGCCGGTGTTGAAAGTGGACCCGACGGTCGTGAGTATTCCGACGAGCCGGCCGGTGCCGAAGAATGCCGAGGTTTACCATGCGCTGGTGCTCAATGACCGGGTGCATTTTGTGGATCCCTTTACGCCGCTGGAATTGTTTGAGGAGGAGTTTAAGAAGAATCGGCGGAATTTTCCCAATCAGCGGATCAAGCAACAGGGAGCGGACCGGTATGTGTTTCAGTCGGGTCCGATTCTGAAGCACTTTGCGGGTTTTGATTTCAAGAACGCGCGGCAGCAGAAGGTTGAGCTGGTGGCGTATCCGACGGCGGTGAGGATGCACATCATTGTGACGCCGGATCATGAGAAGGGGGGGACGTCACTGGAGGAGTTGGGGCAGCCCGGGAATTCCTTTGTCGGGATTTTGGAGAAGCTGTCGCGGAATTCGAAAGCGGTGTTGTTTTTTCATGTTCATCCCAATTCGTTCAACACCTATCTGCAGGCGCGTCGATTGACGGACAAAGCGGGGGTGGCGGCGGGTTGGGAGGTGAAGCCGATGGGATCGTATGCGATCCGGATTGATGAGGTGGAGATCAAGCGGCAGGAGGAACCGCCGCCTCCGAAGCCGCAACCGGAGCGGCCTCCGGCCCTGCCTCCGAAGATTGATTAGGGCGGGGAAGGGTAGTGAGAAAATGGGGATTGGGCAGGATTCCCGATTGGCAAGCGGGGGGCATGGGGTAGATTGCGGCGTGGATTCAATAACGCAGGCAGCTTTGGGGGCCGTTGTGGGCGAGTTGGTCCTGGGGAGGAAGATTGGCTGGCGTGGGGCGGCGTGGGGGTTGTTTTTTGGGACGCTGCCGGATCTGGATGTGTTGGTGATGCCGTTTTTGGATGAGGTGGACAAGATCCGGTGGCACCGGGGGATATCGCATTCGATCCTGATGATGTTTGTGGGGGCGTTGGTTTTTGCGAAGCCGCTGGCGTGGCTGCACCGGGAGAGGGGTGTGGGGGTGGGGCGCGCGGGGTGGTTTGTGTTTTTGGCGTGGAGCACGCATGTGTTGATCGACGTGTTCACGACCTACGGGACGCAGATTTATGAGCCGTTTTCGGATGAGCGGGTGTCCTTTGGGAATCTGTTCATCATTGATCCGATTTTTACGCTGCCGCTGCTGTGGTGTGTGTGGTCGGTTCTTTGTCGCTGTATCGGGGTGTGGCAGGGGGAACTGGAGACGACGGCGGTGCGATCGAGTGCGGCGTATCAGGCGCTGGGGGTGGCGGGGGCGTATGTGGCATTTAGCTTTGGGATGAAGGAATGGGCGGGTGGCAAGATGGAGGAGCGGGTGGCGGCTGAATTTGAGAGCGGGGAGGTGGTGTCGGTGGCGCCGACGCCCTTTAACACCGTGTTGTGGCGGGGGATGGTGGAGACGGAGGACGGGTATTGGGTGACGTATTGGTCGCCCTTTGACGAGGAGCCGGGCAAGTTTGATTTTTACGCGAAGCATCATGAATTGGCGGAGCGGTTTGAGGGGGAGGAGATGTTTGAGAATCTCAAGTGGTTTGCGCAGGATGACTGGGTGGCACGGCGGGGGGAGGAGGGGAAGGTGGTGTTTGTGAATATGAGATTCGGGGAGATGAGGAACCGGGAGATGCAGCAGCAGTTACCGATGTTTCAGTGGCACCTTTGGTATGATGAGAATGGTGATTTTCAGGCGCCTTCTTATCGTCCCCGCGATCTTGATATCGGGGGGGCACTTCTGTTACTCTGGGACCGCGTCAGGGGGGAAACCACTGAATGGGAAGGAATGAAGAGATTTTGAAAGTAGGAAGAACACTGGCGATCGGTGACGTTCACGGGAGTTTGAAGGCGCTCAAGAAGCTCTTAAAGTGGGTAGATCCTCAGGAGGAGGACCGCATCATCATGCTCGGGGATTATGTGGACCGGGGGAAGAAGTCGAAGAAGGTGATCGATTACCTGTTGAAGTGGAAGTGGTCTGCGGAGTTGATCACCCTGAAGGGGAATCATGAGTTGATCATGGATCATGCGCGCTTGTCTCCGGTGCACTTGAAGTACTGGAAAGAGGTGGGTGGCGGGGCGACGCTCAAGTCGTATGGGGGATCGTTGGATCTGGTTCCTCCAGAGCATTGGGAGTTTATCCGGGGAGGGCGTTATTTTTACGAGACGGAGGATTTTATTTACGTCCATGGTGGGTTGGAGCCGCACTTGCCCCCCGAAGATCAGGATCAGGAGGAGATGTGCTGGTGGCGTTTCCCCGATGCGCGACCGCATTTTTCAGGGAAGACGGTGGTGTGCGGGCACACGGTGCAGCGGAACGGGAAGCCGAAGGACAAGGGGCACAGCATTTGCATCGACACGGCGGCGTGCCGGGGCGGGTGGCTGACTTGTCTTGATGCGTCGCGAGGGCGATTTTGGCAGACCAACCAGAAGGGGGAGTTTCGGAACGGGAAGTTGCCGCGGCGGCACCGGAAGATGCGCAAGAATCCGGACGGGAAGGTGCACTGAAGCCCTTTTGGAGTGTGGCGGCGTTGCTCTGGGAGCCGCTGATCATCAGCGTCGCCCTTCGCGCCTTGCCAGACTTCAAAATGACTTGCAGCAGCGAACTCCCTCTTTCATCAGCGCTTCCCTAGGAAAACACTGATTCAAGAGGAAGCACGCTGAAAGGTTTAAGGGATTTTTTAGCCAGGGAAGCTTCGCTTCCGAGATGAGAGGAGCTGCAGCCCTTTTGGATTCTGGCGGTGTTGCTCAGGGAGCCGCTGATCATCAGCGTCACCCTTCGCGCCTTGCCAGACTTCAAAATGACTTGCAGCAGCGAACTCCCTCTTTAATCAGCGCTTCCCTAGGGAAACACTGCTTCAAGATGAAGCACGCTGAAAGGTTTAAGGGGTTTTTCAGCCAGGGAAGCTTCGCTTCCGAGGTAAGAGGAGCTGCAGCCCTTTTGGATTCTGGCGGCGTTGCTCAGGGAGCCGCTGATCATCAGCGTCACCCTTCGCGCCTTGCCAGACTTCAAAATGACTTGCAGCAGCGAACTCCCTCTTTAATCAGCGCTTCCCTAGGATTTCTTCCGGGCGAGGAAGTTGATCGACCGGCAAATCTGGAACCAGGTGATGAGGCTGAGGAGGAGGGTGGCGGCGAAGGTGGCGAGGGCGAATTGGTGGCTGGGATTGGAGAAATCATCAGGGATTTCCCGGCCGAGGATGAGCATGAGGGCGATGACCTGGGTCATGAGGACCTCGATGCAGAACAGGAGGAAGACGGGGATCCAGACGGAGTGGGCTTCGGAGAGTCCGGGGTGTCGTTTGACATTGAAGTTCCACAATTTGGCCCAACCGAAAATGGCGGCGAAGGCCCAGATGGCGTTGAAGAAGGGGATGAGAAGGATGCTGACGGCCTTGGTGCCGCTCATGGGTGCTCCGAGGATGCGCATCATTTCCCAGGCGCGGTGGAGGTAGACGATGGAGAAGAAGAACCAGAGAAGTCCGCTGAGGGCGGAGAAGGAGTAGTAGATGGAGCTGGTGGGAGGGTCTTCTTCGACGAGTCCGGCGTAGCCCAGTCCGGCGCAGAGCAGGACGAAGAGGAAGAGGAGGGGGAAGCTGACGTCCTTCAGGTAAGGGAGGTAGAGGCCTCCCGGCGGGCCGTCGGCGATGGTGCGCTCGGCTTTGGGGGTGGCGTAGGGATCGTCATTCCCGAGGCTGGATTTGGGTCCCGGGTCTTCTTCCTTTTTGGGCTGGGAGTTGGGCAGGAGGCCGACGATTTCTCCGGCGGGGTAGTCCTGTTCGTCCCCTTCCCGCCAGACGGTGGTGGAGTGGGTGAGTTTTCCCTCCATGGCATCCTGCCGCAAGGTGCGGAAGGGCATGGGGCCGTGATCCTTTCCCTTCGCATCGGTGTAGAACCACCAAAGGGCCTCGGGAGGTCCCAATGGTGATTTGAAGTCGCGTTTTTTACGAGGGAGAGCCACAATGGAGGATTAGAAGTGAATGGCGTGGCCATCGGCATCGAGGGTGGCCTCGTGGATGGCTTCGGCGAGCGTGGGGTGGGCGTGGATGGTGGCGTGGATGTCGTCGATGGTAGCTTCCATGGCGACGGCGAGTCCCATTTCGGAGATGAGGTCGGTGGCGTTCTCACCGATGATGTGAGCGCCGAGGACTTCGCCGTGTTCTTTTCCGAAGAGGATTTTGACGAAGCCTTCGGTCTCGCCGCTGGCTTGTGCCTTTCCAAGTGCCTGGTAGGGGAAGCGTCCGACTTTGTAGTCGACGCCTTCCTCCTGAAGGGCCCGCTCGGTCTTACCGACGGAAGCGACCTCCGGGTAGCAGTAGGTGCAGCCGGGGAATTGGTCGACACGGCGGACCTGGTGGCCTTCGACAAACATTCCTTCGACACACTGCATGGCTTCGAAGCTGGCGGTGTGGGCGAGCCAGGGAGGGCCGGAGATGTCACCGATGGCGTAGACGCCGGGGATGGAGGTCTGGTAGCGCTCGTCGATCTGAACCCAGCCGCGGTCGGTGAGTTGGGGCTGTTGGCCACCGGGGAGGACGGGGGAGACTCCGATGGCGACGAGGCAGGTATCGGCGGTGAGTTCCTGGGTGCCCTTGGCGTTTTCGACGGTGATGGTGACCGAGGTGCCGTTGTCCTTGGTGGCGACGACCTTGGTATCGGTGAGGCAGTTGATGCCGGCTTTTTGGTAGCTCTTGGTGATGGCCTGGCTGACCTCGGTGTCCTCGACGGGGAGGAGGTGGGGCATCATTTCGACGAGGGTGACCTCGGTGCCGAAGGCGTTGTAGATGTAGCCGAACTCGACCCCGATGGCGCCGGCACCGATGATGATCATCGATTTGGGCTGCTTTTCGAGAACCATGGCTTCCTTTGAGGAGATGACGGAGGTTCCGTTGTAGGGCAGGCCGGGGAGTTCGCGGGACTTGGCGCCGGTGGCGATGATGATGTTTTTGGCGTCGAGGGTCTCGGTGGAGCCGTCGGCTTTTTTGACTTCGACTTTTCCTTCTCCGGAGACGGAGCCGAAGCCTTTTACGTAGTCGACCTTGTTCTTTTTGAAGAGGAACTCGATGCCGCCGGCGAGCTTGCCGGAGACCTGGCGGGAGCGGCTGATGACCTTGGACCAGTCGTATTGGAGATTGTCGAAGCTGAGGCCGAAGGTGGCGGCGTCGTGCTTGAGCTGGTGGTAAAGGTGGGCGTTCTTGAGGAGGGCTTTGGTAGGGATGCAACCCCAGTTGAGGCAGGTTCCTCCGGCGCGTTCCATTTCGACACAGGCAACTTTTTTACCCAATTGTCCGGCGCGAATGGCGGCGACGTATCCGCCGGGGCCTCCTCCGATGACGACAAGATCGTATGACATGGGGGAAAGCTGGCGGGAAGGTCTGGAAGAATCAAGGGTTAAGGGGTGATTTTCAACTTTGAGATAAATATTTCCATGAGGTCACAAAAAGGTCACTTTTGAGGGTCAAGATATCCCTGTTATGAAGAGCAAATCGATCATTATCCTTCTCGTGGCCCTTGCGGTGGCGATTGTAGTCGTTCAGGAAATCCGAATCAGCGGGTTGCGTGATGAGTTGGCGAAGGCCTCCGTGGAACCGGTGCAGATGACGGTGAAGGAGCGGGTGGTGGTTTCGACGAGTCCGTCATCGACGCAGCGTCGGGAGAGTTCGATTGCCGAGCGGAGTGCCGAGGAAGGTGCGGAAGAGGAGGGGAATTCGTCGTTAGAGGAATTTGGGACGGCGATGCGGAAGATGGCGGATAATCCGGCGGCGAAGGCGATGTTTGCGCAGGCTCACATTGCGCAGGCGCGGATGTTGTTTGGACCGTTGCTGGAGAAGCTGAATCTGAGCAAGGAGGAGGAAGATTACTTTTTGGGGTTGGTTTCGGGTGACTTTGCGGATCAGCAGCAGATCGGGATGAAGATGATGGGGGCGGGATCGGCTGAAGAGCGTCAGGCGTTGGTGGAAGAGATGGAGAAGAACAAGGAGGACCGGAAGAAGCAGATTAAGGAGTTTCTCAACAACGACGAAGACGCTGCGGACTATGAGGCTTATGCGGACCGGTTGCCCGAGCATCAGCAGATGGCGGGGATTCGGGGAGCGATCGCGACGAGCGGGATGCCTCTTACGGCGGAGCAGGAAACGCAATTGGTGGAGGTGATGCACGAGATGCGCACGGGATCCGAGGAGGCGAAGAAGTGGGATGGGGCCGGCGCGATGGAGATGATGGCGAAGCCAAATGTGGAGGAGATTTTTGAAGCGGATTGGGCGAAGGGCCAGGAGGCTTACAAGGAGCGACTGGATGGGGTGCTGGAGCCGGTGCAGCTTGACGCGTTCATGGAGAGTCAGGCGCAGATGAAGCAGATGCATCTCATGGGCATCAAGATGATGAGCAACATGATGAAGCAGGATCAGTAGATCCGATTTATTTTCCGGGAGCCTTGTAGATGAGGCGGAGGGAGTCGAGGCGGAGGCGTGATTCGGAGAGGGCTTTTGTCAGCTCCGATTTACGTGCGGTGAGGGAGTCGATCTCGTGGTCGCCGATCATGGGGTTGACCTCGGCGAGATCGGTGAGGCGGGCGAGTTCGGCGTCGAGGGCGGCGTCCATGGAGGAGATGGCTTTTTCGACGACGGAGTCCCGGCGTTTTGAGGCGAGCCCTTCGAGTTGTTTGAGCATCTTGGGGAGCAGTTCCTGGGTGATGGAGGGTTGCTCGAGGAATTTGCGATGTTGGCCGGGGCGGAGGAGGGCGCGGATGAGGGGGGCGTTTTTGGTGAGGTTCTTGCCCTGGTGGTCCACGGCGACACGGACGGGGATGGAGGGGAGGAAGTGGTCGGTCTGGAGGGAGGCGGGGGCGATGCACTCGACGACGAAGTAGGCCTCGAGGATCATGGAGACTTCTCCGGGGGTTTCCCAGACGCCGAAGGAGCTGTTTCCTGCCTCGCTGGAGAGGAGGAGGTCGATGGCGGAGACGACGATGGGGTGGTCCGCGGACATGAAGGCGATTTCTTCGCGACTGAGGGCGCGTTGGCGATCGAAGGTGACGCCAAGGCCTTCGGCGGGGAGGTCGGGGAAGGCATCGGTGATGACATTTCCGGGTTTGAGGAGGTAGCCGCGGGAGCCGAGTTCTTCGACGTGGAGGCCGAAGTAGTCGAGGAGGCGGGTGATCCAGTCCTCGAAGTTCCGGTCGCTGTCCCAGCGGTCCATCTTTTCGAGGATGTCATCGGTCTCTTCACCTGCCTGGGAGGTGAGGGCGAGGAGGCGGTCGTAGCCGCGTTCCATTTCGGCTTCGGTTTCCTCTTTGAGTTTTTTGGAGGCTTCGATGAATTGGTCGAGGGTTTCGGTCTTGAGAGCCTGGAGTCGTTTGACGAGGATTTGTGCGCCCTGGAGGTTTTTTTCGAAGGCGTTGAGGCCCTGGGAATACCACTTGGCGTAGCGTTCTCCGGGGTGTCCTTTGACGAAGGGGACGTGGATGTTGATGGTCTCGGTCTGGCCGATGCGATCGAGGCGGCCGATGCGTTGCTCGAGGAGTTCGGGGTTTTCGGGGAGGTCGAAGAGGACGAGGTGGTGGGCGAACTGGAAGTTGCGACCTTCGGATCCGATTTCAGAGCAGAGGAGGACGCGGGCGCCATCATCTTCCGAGAAGTAGGCGGCGTTGCGGTCGCGCTGGAGGAGGTTGAGCTCTTCGTGGAATTGGGCGAGATTTAGGGTGACGCGATCGAGGATGGCGGCGGCAATTTCTTCGACGAGGTCGATGGTTTTACAGATGAGAAGGACTTTTTCATCGGTGTTTTTTTCGAGGAATTTGATGAGCCAATCGACTTTGGCGGCGAACTCATCCTCGCCCTCGAGTGAGATGAGGTGGGCTTTTCGTTCGGGAAATCCGCTGAGTTGTTTGCGGGTGTTGCGGAACATGACGCGGCCGGTGCCGAAGGAGTCGAGGAGGTCGGAGACGACCTGGTCGCGCATGCCTTCTTCATCGAGACGGGAGAGGCCATCGGCGAGGCGGGGGGAGCGAGAGGCGAAGGTTTTGACGACCTTGGGATCAACGTCTTTTTCCGACTGCACGGTGTCGATGACATCGGCGATGGTCTCGTAGTGCAGGGATTCCGCGATGAAGGCGTCGAGATCGTTGTAGCGATCGGGATCGAGAAGCTGGAGTCGGGCGAAGTGTCCCTCGGCGCCGAGTTGTTGGGGGGTGGCGGTGAGGAGGAGGACGGAGGGGGTTTCGTCTGCGAGGGCCTGGACGAGCTCATAGCCCTCACTGGCTTCCTCGCGGGTCCACTCGAGGTGGTGGGCTTCATCGACGATGAGGAGGTCCCAGCCGGCTTCCATGACCTGGGGGACGCGCTCGGGGTGATCGAGGAGGAAGTCGTTTGAGCAGAGGACGAGTTGGTTCTCGAGGAAGGGGTTTGTTTCGGGGGAGTGCTCGGTGAGGGATTGGCAGCGGTCCTCATCGAAGATGGCGAAGAGGAGGTTGAAGCGGCGGAAGAGCTCGACGAACCATTGGTGGACGAGGGCTTCCGGGAGGAGGATGAGGACGCGGTCGGCGCGGCCGGTGAGCTGGAGGCGGTGGAGGATGAGGCAGGCTTCGATGGTTTTTCCGAGGCCGACCTCATCGGCGAGGAGGACGCGGGGAGCGATGCGGGAGGCGACCTCCTTGACGATGGCGATTTGGTGGGGGATGAGATCGACCCGGCCGCCGAGCATGCCACGGACGGGGGACTGGCGGATGGCGCTGCTGCGGAAGAGGGATTCGGCGCGGAGGTTGAACTTGCGGAGACTGTCGACTTGTCCGCTGAGGAGGCGGTCCTCGGGTTTTGAGAAGCTGATTTTATCGGAGAGTTCGTCTTCGGAGATTTCGCGGCCTTGTGCGAGGTAGGTCATGAGGCCGTCTTCTTCGGTGGCGGAATCGATGGTGAGGGTGGTGCCGTCGTCGAGGAGGACGTCGTCGCCTGGCTTGAAGCGGACGCGGAGGATGGGGGCGGTGTCGAGGGAGTAGATGCGCTTCTCCTGGGCGGCGGTGAAGAGGATGGCGGCTTTTCCGTGGTCTTCCTCGAGGAGGACTCCGAGGCCGAGTTCAGGTTCTGTTTTACTGACCCATCGTTGACCCGGAGTGAAGAGTGGTTTCGGCACGCGCGTCGATAGACGAGGGGGCGGGGAATGTCGAGGATGTCGGGCCCCGGAGGTGGAAATAGAATGGAGGCTTGGTTATGGGGGGAGGGGGGATAGGATTTTCGGGTGAAACTTGTTTGTTCTTTGGTGGTTTTGATGAGCGGGGTGGTGATGGGGGGAGAGTGGGTGGAACTTTTTGACGGGAAGACGACGAAGGGGTGGGAGCCGAGGGAAGAGGTGGTGCGATTTGAGGCGAAGGAAGGGGAGCTGTATTTGCTCTCGAAGAAGAATGTGTGGGTGACGACGGAGGTGGAGATGGGGGATTTTGAGGCGGAGTGTGAGGTGTTGCTGCCGAAGGAGGCGGGGTTTAATTCGGGGTTGGCGTTTCGGTGTGCGGGGGAGAAGGGGAAGCCGAAGGGTTACCAGGTGGAGATTGACCGGAAGATTCCGGGGGGAGTCTTTGGGATTGGTTTGGGAGGGTGGCTGAGCCGGGAGAAGGGGGAATTGAAGGAGGGGGAGTGGAATCATTTCCGGGTGAAGGCGGAGGGTGACCGGATTCGGACCTGGGTGAACGGGGATTTGGTTGCGGATGTGAAGGAGGGGACGCAGGTGAAGGGGTACTTTGCGATCCAGCATCACGGAAAGGGCGGGGTGGTGAAGTTCCGCAAGGTGCGGGCGCGGGAGCTGGATTGAAGGGGAGTTTTTTACTCCTGTCTGAGGGCGTCGATGGGGTCGAGCTTGGCGGCTTGGGAGGCGGGGTGCGTATTCCCCGGCGGAGAACCCGGATCGATTGCAGGGTGGGTTTCCTCCAATGCAGCAGCCGCTTCCTGATGTCATTGGACATTGACATTGGAGATGAAAATTCGGGAGAATGCAGTTTATGAAAAGTTTCAATCTGGGTTTCGATAGATTGTGTGGTCTTTTTTTAAGGGGGCAAAAGATCAGTCTTTCGGCGTGTGTGCTGGGTTGTTTGGGCGTCGCGCAGGCGGCAAGTGTTTATACGACGCGTGTCGAGGAAAATGAGTTGGTTTCAGGGACCGCTACGAGTCGTGGGATTCAGGAATCACTTGCGGGTAATGATATCAGCGTTTCCGATGGTGATTTTTCCAGCAGGGCATGGGTGGATTCGGGGGTGTCAGGATCCGTGCCGACCCTAAGGGTGAGATCTACCGGGAGTTCCGATTCATCCTTCAATGATCCGGATCGTTCGAGACAGGCGTTTGCGATTGCGCAAACAAGTACGCTCTTCAAAGCAACATCAGGGACGCAGCCTTTCGAGACGGCCTTTAATGCCGGTGTTACGATCGATATTGACGGGAGTATCTTTTTCGATGTTGCGAATGCCGCGACCACGGAGTTTTCCCCTTTCCGTCCGGGAGACAGCGGGGTCGTCAGTTTTAGTATGAGTATTCGCCCCGAAAGCGATGAGTATTATACGGCGGCGAACAGTATTTCCTTTGGATCCGAAATTGTCTGGGACCACAGTGGAATAACGATTGGGGATCTTAATGTTTATGATGGGGATTTTAATCCGATCGGAATGGCCACGGTCACGCAATCGGATACCGGGTTGAACACCAAGAGTTTTTCCATTGCGGCCAATATTCCATTCACAGCCCAGGTGGGTGTTGATTACTCGATGGAATCTTATTTCCAATCGTCGACCATTCTTCGTGGAGGGGTGGGATCCAAATCCATCGATATGGATTTTTTTAACTCGATGAATACGGCTCCAGAAGCACAGGGAGGAGATTTTGACTTCGTGCTGGTGCCTGAGCCGGCGAGTGCGATTTTGGTGTTATTTGGAGCTACGCTTGGATTAAGGCGGAGGCGTTAGGGTTTTACCGGAAATGGTTCAATTGGGGGCCGGGGGAGGTGAAGATCGGAGAGGTTCTTTTACTCCTGTCTGAGGGCGTCGATGGGGTCGAGCTTGGCGGCTTGGGAGGCGGGGTAGATTCCGAAGATGATTCCGGTGAGGCCGGAGATGCCGAAGGCGAGGAGGACGGACCAGGGGGTGATGATGGTCTTCATTTCGGTAAAGAAGGAGACGCAGACGGGGACGAGGATGCCGAGGAGGACTCCGATGAGGCCGCCGCCGATGGAGAGGACGATGGTCTCGATGAGGAACTGGATGATGATGTCCTTTCGTTTGGCGCCGAGGGCGCGGCGGACGCCGATTTCACGGGTGCGCTCGGTGACGGTGGCGAGCATGATGTTCATGATGCCGATGCCGCCGACGAGGAGGGAGATGGCGGCGATGGAGCCGAGGACGATGTTGAACATGCGCTTGGTGGCCTCGGCCTCACGGAGGAGCTGGAGGGGGACGATGAGTTCGAAGTCCTTCTTTTCGTGGAAGTGGTTGAAGAGGTGTTGGATTTGCTGTTCACCGGAGATGACGGCATTGGGATTGGCCATGCGGATGATGAGGCGGTGGAGTTCGACGCGTTCCATGCTCATGCTGCCGGAGGAGCGCTTGACGAGCATTTCGCCGAAGCGGGAGCGGGCGGTGGAGAGGGGGATGTAGATGTTGTTATCGACCGCTTCGCCCTGGCTATCACCCATTTGGGGACGTTGTTCGGAGGTGCCGGTCTCATCGACGATGCCGACGATATCGTAGTAGCTTTCCTTGACGCGGACGGCGGATTTGAGCGGGTCCTGGTAGGGGAAGAGCTTGCGGACGAGGTCCTCGGTGATGACGCAGACGTTGCGCTGGAACCGTTGGTCGGTGGGGGTGAGGAAGCGGCCGGCGACGAGGTCGACATTATGAACGAGGGAATAGGAGGGGAGGGTGCCGATGACCTGGCCGGATTCCTGGCTACGATCGAAGCGGATGTTCTCGCGGATGATGCGCATGGGGACGACGCGCTCGACTCCGGGGATGGTGTCCTGGATGCGGGAAACATCCTTATAGGTGATGCCGTATTCGACGGAGAAGGATCGGTTTCCGCCGTTTTGCTGGTTGTCCTCGGGGGGCTTGATGCTGTTGACGATGATGTTTTCACTGCCGAGGCGTTTGATGCGTTCCTGTGCTTCGTAGGAGGCTCCTTCACCGATGGCGAGCATGGCGATGACGGAGCAGACACCGAAGATGATGCCGAGCATGGTGAGTCCGGAACGGAGTTTGTGCAGCAGGAGGCTTTTGATGCCGAGCTGGACGGTGTTGAGGAAGTGGGACGAAATCATGGCTTGCTGCCGGGATTCGGGTTGATGACTTCGCGATTGATGAGTCCGTCCCTCATGTGGATCACGCGGTGGGCGTGATGGGAGACGATGTCATCATGGGTGACGAGGACGATGGTGCGGCCTTGTTTGTTGAGGTCGTTGATGATGCCGAGGACTTCGATCTCGGTTTCCGTGTCGAGGTTTCCGGTGGGTTCATCAGCGAGGATCATGAGGGGTTCGTTGACGAGGGAGCGGGCGATGGCGACGCGTTGTTGTTGGCCGCCGGAGAGTTGGTTGGGGCGATGGTCGAGCCGGTCGCCGAGGCCGACGAGCTTGCCGAGCCCGATGCAGCGTTCCCGGTGTTCCTCGAGGTCCTCCTGTTGGTAGATGAGGGGAACCTGGATGTTTTCGAGGACGGTGAGTTGGGCGATGAGATTGTAGGACTGGAAGATGAAGCCGAGGCGTTTCCCGCGGGCGGCGGAGAGGGTGTCATCATCCATGCCGGCGACGTCCTCTCCGCCGAGGAAGTATTCGCCGGTGGTGGGGCGATCGAGGCAGCCGAGGATGTTGAGGAGGGTGGATTTTCCGGAGCCGGACGGTCCCATGATGGCGACGAACTCGCCTTTGGTGATGGTGAGGTCGATACCGCGAAGGGCACGGACCTTGACCTCGCCGACTTCAAAGATCTTTTCGACGTTTCGGATGCGAATGACCTCGGAGGAGTCGGTGTTTGGGGCGGAGTCTGGCATGTGTGTTACTCCTCGGGGGTGTCTGTGGCGGTCTCACCGGTGAGGTTGATCCGGGTGTCGAGGGGTGGGTTGAGCATGATCTCCTGGCCTTCTTCGAGGCCGGATTTGATCTCGATGTATTTGGTGTTGAACTTGCCGATCTCGACGGTGATGGGCTCGGGCTCGCCGCCGTTGCTGCGGTAGCAGAGTTGTTTGCCATCAACGGTGGTGACTGCCTGGATGGGGACGGTGAGGACGTTGGAGAGTTCTTCGATGATGATCTCGGCTTTGGCTGAGACGCCGGGTTTTACGCCTTCGATGGGATCGGTGATGGTGATCTCGGTGGCGTAGACCTTGAGGTCGGGGTTGGCCCAGTTGCGGTCGCTATCGGGAAGGATGGCGACTTTGGTGACCTCGCCCTGGAAGCGTTGGTCGGGGAGGGAGTCGAGGATGACGTAGGATTTTTGGCCCTTCTTGATTTGGCTGATCATGGACTCGTGAATTTTGACGGAGACCTTCATTGAAGTGATATCCGGGATGGTGATGAGATTTGAGCGGTTACGGACGACGGAGCCCTCGGCGATCTGGGCCTCATCGCCCCAGCGGCTGCGCGGTTTGGCGTAGATGACGAGGCCATCCTGGGGAGCTTTGACTTTGGTGGCGGCGAGTTGTTCGATGCGTTTGGCGAGGCTGTCCTCGGTGAGCTTGAGGGTGATCTTGGCGGAGTTCACGGCGGCTTCATCCTGGGCGATTTTGCTTTCGCTTTGTTTTTTGACGCGATCGAGCTTGGCGATGGCTTCCTTTTTCTTGGAGACGAACTCGGCGTATTGCTTTTGGAGGTCGAAGGTCTCCAGCATTTTGAAGTTGCTTTGGGCGGTTTCGAATTCCTTGGATTTGAGGCTGACCTCGAGGCGGTCGCGGTCGACCTGGGTTTTGGTTTCGAATCCCTTTTCGGCGAGTTTTACGGACCACTCGTAGCGTTGCTGGGAGAGCTTGAGTGCTTCGTCGGCGGTGTCGATTTTGAGTTCGGCTTCGCGGGTGAGGTGGACGCGCTCGAGTTGTTCGAATTTTTCGAGGTCCATGGTGGCGAAATCGACAGCGAGATTTGCTTCGCTGATTTCGCTTTCCGAGGTGCTTCTGGTGATGATGAGATCGTTCTCAGCCTGGACGAGGAGGGCTTGGCGGGATTCGAACTGGACGCGTTGTTCTTCGACATTTTTTTCGGCTTCACCGGTATCGAACTCGACGAGGAGGTCGCCTTTTTTGACGTAGGTGCCCTCGGGGATGAGCCAGATGATGCGTGAGTCGCCGTCGATGGTGTTTTTCACGACGATTTCGTTCACGGCTTCGAGAGTGCCGCCTTCGACAATGGAGATGACGAAGTCACCGCGGGAGACGGTGTGGTTGAGGGAGTAGTCGGTATCGCCTCCCCGTGTGAGGAGGAAGAGGGCGATGAGGAGGGCGACTGCGGCGAGGGGGATGAGGATTTTTTTGTGAAGGAGAGATTTCATCGGAACAATCTTTCGGGTGGGATGACGGTATCTCCGACCTCGAGGGGCGGTGATTTTTGGAGGGAGGGGGGAGCTTGTTTGAAGGTGATCTTGGAGGGGTTTTCCTTGAGCCAGTAACGTTTTTCATCGGTCCGGAGGACGCCGAGATCGATGAGGAGATTGAGGCGTGCGCCGAGGTAGTCGACGAGGGCGCGGGTCTCGGCATTTTGGGCGGCGATGAGGGCGTCCTGGGATTCGGAGAGGCGGCTGAAGACGACGGTGCCGGCCTTGAGGCGGAGTTGGTTTCCTTCGACGCGTTTTTTAGCGAGGACGACGGCGTTTTGCTGAATTTCGTAGGACTGGCGGATTTGTTCAAGCTCGCGGATGCGGCGGTCGAGGAGGTTCCGAAGTTCGTCGAAATTCTGGCCGAGGGTGCGGGTGGCGGACTCGAAGTTGATGAGGGTGGCGCGGTAGTCGTTGCGCTCGCGGAGTCGGTCGAGGGGGAGGTTGAGCTGAAGGCCGACGGAGGTGCGGACGTTTTTGAAGTCGAAATCGGTGTAGTCGGTGGGGCCGCCGTCGTTGTTGATTGAGCCGCTTCCGACGAGGTTGAGGTCGGCCTTGAGTTGGTTGGCAGCGATGGCGACCTGGCGCTTGTTGTCCTCGAAGCGGTCGATTTGGTTAAAGAGGGGGAGACGGTGGTCGAGGGCGATGAGGAAGGCCTCGTGGCTGACGAGGTGGAGGGATTTGGCTCCGGCCTTTCGGATGAGGTCGATTTCCTTGTCATCGAGGCGGAGTTCGGTGGTTTGGGGGAGACCGAGGGTGATTTTGAAGCGATCGAGGGCGTTGCGGTAGCTGGTGATGGAGCTGATGTAGCGGTTTTTGGCCTCGAGTTCGTCCTGCTCGGCATCGCCGATGGCTTCGGGTGATTCGCGGTCTTCGCGGGCGGTGAGGTATTCGCGGTTTCCCTTACGGGAGTCGTAGTTGTTGTACTCGTTGAAGATGACGTTCTTGAGTTGGAGGAGGTCGAAGTAGTCGTTGACGATTTCGACCGAGAAGGTGTTTTGGAAGTGGGAGAAATCGCGGACGGCGTAGACGACGTTGCGGTTGGCCTGGGTGAGTCGTTCGGCGGCGATTTGGGTTCCGGCACCGCGGAGGAGGGGCTGGGTGAGGTTGAGGCTGATGACGGAGGCGGCGGAGCGGCGGGGGTCGCCGGTGAAGTATTTGAGGAGGTCGTTGGCGATGTTGATGCCGAGGCTTCCGCCGGCGAGGAGGGCTTGATCGGCTCCGATATTTGAGGAGGAGGTTCCGGTGCGTTCGCCATCGCTCAGGCGTGAGTAGTCGGCGCGGGTGGAGCCGAAGAGATTGGGGCGGAAGTTGTGGCGTTCACCGGTGAGGGTAAGGGCGGTGAGGTAGAGTTTTTCCTTTTCCGACTGGTATTCGCGGCTGTTGGCGATGGCGTAGGTGAGGGCGTCATCGAGGCTGAGGGTAACTTTTCCGCGTTTGCTTCGGGAGTTGAGGACCTTGGCGGTGGTGACGTCCTTGGTTTTTTGGTCGGAGGTCGGGGTATCGATGGAGAAGTCCGAGGAAGTGCCGAAAATGTCGGACTCGACTTTTTGAAGGATGGCGTAGACGTCCTTGTCAGCCCGGTTTTTGTGATGTGTTGCGCTACAACCGTTGAGAAACAATACGGTGAGAAATCCGCCGAGAAGGGAAGAGAGAGCTGACATCAGAGACTGGGATAGGAGGCGAGAAGGTCTTCAGTGGTCGGGGGATTAGTTAGTAAACGCAATGAAGAAGGAAATTTGTCGGATAAATGTCAAAATTGTGAGGGGAGATAGGTGGGATTCGGTCATGCAAGAGGGAGTGGGGTGTGATAGTTTCGGGGCGTGCGGAGTTTCTTGATTCTATTTTTGCTGCTTGGTTCCTTGTCGGGCGGGTCGTTGAGGATTGAGGTGGATCATCGGTTTGACGGTAAGCCGTTGATGATGGGGTCGCTGAAGTATGGGGAGGGGGAGGTGTTTTCGGTGACGCGTCTGGCTTACCTGTTATCGGACTTTGCGGTGCAGCGTGAGGATAGCTCCTGGGAGGAGATTGGGGGTCAGCAGGCGTATTTTGATGCGGGGAAGAGGCGGACGGGAGTGACCTTGACGGGAGTTCCGGCGGGGAAGTTCAAGGCGGTGCGGTTCTCGGTGGGGGTTCCGGAGGCGTTGAATCACGGGGATCCGGCGAAGTTGGGGGCGGAGCATGCGCTGAATCCGAATGTGAACCAGCTGCATTGGGACTGGAAGGGGGGGTATGTTTTTTTGGCTTTGGAGGGGCGGTTCCGGGGGAAGGGCGGTGAGTTGGAGGGGTATGTTTATCATTTGGCGAATGACCAGAATTTGTCGCGGATCCAGGTGCCGATGGCGTTTGAGGTGAAGGAGGCGACGGCGCTGCGGCTGGCGCTGGATGTGAAGAAGTTGTTGGGGAGTCCGCGGGCGATTTCGTTTGAAAAGGACGGGACGGCGACGCACTCGCGGGAAGGTGATCCGATTGCGAGTGCTCTGGTGGCGAATCTGCAGACGGCATTTGCGCCGGTGGGGGTGGGTTATCCGCCGGCGGAGGTTCCGAAGGATCCGGTGGAGCCGCTTTATTTGCCGGAGAAGTATGAGGCGTATCCTTTTAAGACGAGTCGGCATTTTCCGATGCCGATGTTGCCAAGGGATAATCCGCTGTTGAAAGAGCGGGTGGCGGTGGGGGAGAAGATCTTTTTTGAGAGTTTGTTGTCGATTGATGACACCGTTTCCTGTGCGGCGTGCCATGCGCCGTATTGGGCGTTTACGGATCAGATTCCGATTGCGCGGGGGTTTGAGGGGAGGTTTGGGGAGCGGAACTCGATGCCGTTGTTTAATCTGGCGTGGAAGTCGTCGTTTTTCTGGGACGGGCGTGCGGGGTCGCTGCGCGAGCAGGTGCTGATACCGATTGAGCATCCGAAGGAGATGGCGGCGAGGATGAGCACGGTGCTGCGGCGGTTGAACGGGCGGAAGGAATACCGGGAGGCCTTTGAGGCGGGGTTTGGGCCGGGGGAGATTACGCCGGAGAAGATTGCGTTGGCGCTGGAGAATTATGTCTTAACGCTGACGAGCTATGATTCGAAATTTGACCAGGCGATGGCGGGGAAGGAGAAGTTGAGCGAAGAGGAAGAGCGGGGGATGGAGCTGTTTTTTACGGAGTATGATCCCCGGAGCGGGCAGTATGGGGCGGACTGCTTTCACTGTCATGGGGGGGCGAACTTTTCCGATCATCAGTTTCACAATAACGGATTGAAGCCGACGAGGGATGAGGGGCGGTATGGGGTGACGAAGAAGGCGGAGGACCGGTTTTCGTTTTCGACGCCCAGTTTGCGGAATGTGGGGCTGACGGCGCCGTACATGCATGACGGTCGGTTCGAGACGCTGGAGGAGGTGGTGAAGCATTACAGCGGGCCGATGCATCGGTCGGAGTCGCTGGCGCCGAGCTTGGCGAAGCATCCGAAGGAGGGGATTCAGTTGAGCGAGAAGGACCAGGCGGCGCTGGTGGCGTTTTTGAAATCGCTGACGGATCCGAAGTATGATCGGGATTATTAAAAAAGCCCTTTCGCCGGAAGACGAAAGGGCTTGAGAGAATATTGAGGGATTGACTAGCGACGACGGCCGAGGAGGCCGAGGAGGGCGATTCCACCAAGGAGGGCCGAGGAAGGCTCGGGAACGACCTGGAGGTTGTTGAAGTAGACGTCTCTGTCACCTCCTCCTCCGGCATTGTTGTTATAAACGCGAATGGTGTCAAACGAGGGGAGGGTGTTGGCCAGGGTTCCGGTGAAGTTGGATCCGGCCATGTCCAAGCTATAGGTTCCCGAGGCAGTCATGGTGACTTTCACGTTGAATCCGTCGCCAGTCCAACCGATTCCAGAGAGGGTTGACCCGCTGGAATCAGCGTATCGGTAGCTGGCGTCGCCATTAGAGTAGGACACGAGGAGGGCTTGGGTGGTGCCATTCAAGAATTCGATTCCGGCGGAACCTCCGGTTTCGATGTAGCCGTTGTCAAAATCGATGCCGAGAGCTTGTCCGACGGAGAGAGCCCCACCTGCCAGGGCATAGGTGGCGCTGGCAGTCTGGCCGCTGTTTGCATAGAGGGCCCAAGCCGGGTTGCCGGCCCCGGCGCCACTGGCACCACCGGCGTTTGATGCGGAGTTTCCGGAGAATTCGCCATTTTGGCCTCCATCGCCGGAGGTGGTAGTGATGGTCCAACCCTGGGTGCTTGGAGATCCGGTAGCTGACAGGGTCATCAGTGTGGCGGCACCAGCAGGAAGAGCCGATGCGCACAATAGGATGAGGTAGGATTTCATTGGTTTGATATGTGGTTGAAGGTCGTAGCCTCTTTGGGCCTTGCACTGGGTAGTCTCAATTCTGAATAAAGAAAAGATCATTTATCGAAAGTCCATGTTTCAATTTCATGATAGAAATGAAAAGAGTGGGGAGGAGGTTGTTGTTTTTCCAACAGCAGGGCCCGGCGTTTGACAGCCGGGCCCATTTGTTTTTGGGGGGTATGTTTTGGGGTATGTTTTTGTTGGGGGACAAACACCGGGGTGTCTGCATTCTCCAAATGTCGGAACAGATGGATGGTTTACGAAAAAGTTACTTTTTTTGGAGAATCTTCACAACGAGTTGATCGACATTGAGTTCGCCGCCGTCTCCGTGTGAAAGGCGGATGCGGTCGAAGGCGATTTCGGGGCGGATGACGGTCTCAAGAAAGGGTTTGGACCGGGCTTGTGGGCCGTGGAAGAGGGCGAGGGCGCCTGTGCGGTAGTCGTAGCGCAGGGTGACCGGGCGGGCACCGGAGACGGGGGTTTCGGGGAGGCGTGGGGCGCCATGGCGGCGGACATCGAGGCCCCAGGTAGCCGGATCACCGTGGCAATCGCCGAAGAAGACGATTTCCTCGTTGCCTTGATAGAGGCTCAAGCCGGCCCAACCGGCGCTGTGGAAGGAGGAGGATGGGCTGGTTTGAAGGGTGACGAGGAGGATGGGCTGGTCGTTGCTTAAGCGGGGGGCGTTGAGTTGGCCGTAGACCTCCATGTCTCCGAGGCCGCCGAGGAAGTGGTCGCCATCGAGTTGGGGGCGCCCTTTGGTGACTACCCATGGGCCTTTTCCGGAGGAAGGGCGCTGGCCGCTGAGAGCGCCGGGGGCGTGGCCGAAGGAGTCGCGGAAGACGAGGATTTCGCGGGGGAGGGAGTCGGGGAAGAGGGTTTTATCGGCAGGAAGGGATTCCATGACTCCGTTGGGTTGGAGTTGAATGGCTTGTCCGGCGAGGAGGTTGCGGGTGGTGCCGGCTGCGGCGGTGGTGACTTCGCCATCGAGAACGTGGACTTCACGGGGTTGGCCGGGGTTGGCGAGGAGGCCAAAGCGGGTGCCGAGGTCGACGATTTCCAGATCACCTGAAGTGACGGTGAAGCCGTGTCCGGCTTCGGTGACGTGGAAGTGGGCGCGTCCGTGGTCGAGCTCGAGATGAAGGGGGTTGAGATAGCGGAGGGTGGCGGGGGCGTGGATCCAGGCGGTGACGCCTTGGGCGAGTTCCAATTGGGTGGTGCCGCGGGTGAGGGTGAGGGTTCCTTCGGCGGGGATTTCGTTACTGGAGATGGAGGTTCCCGAGGCATCGGTGGCCTCCCAGGCGGCTTCGGGACCGAAGGTGGCGAGAGCGGGAGGGATGGCTGCGGGGGAGGATTTACCGGCTTGCCAAGCCATGATGCCAGAGAGGGTGAGGACGGCTGCGATGGCGGCGGGAATGGCGGGGAATTTGCGTTTTTTAGCAGGGAAAGGCGTGGGGGCGGAGAGGGAGAGGGGAGCGGCTTGGGGGAGGGATTCGATCTTGGCGATGTTGAGAGATTCTCCCATTTCATCCAGGGAGTGGTAGAGGTGGGAGTAACTCAGGTAGCCGGCGCGGAGGTCGGGGTCCTTCCGAAGGCGATCTTGAAATTGATCGAATTCTTCGGGCGCCATGTCGCCATCGAGAAGATTCTGGATGAGTTGTTCGTCTTCGCGATTCATGAGGGGAGTTGTTCGTTGGGGAGCTTTGATTCGATGCAGCGGCGCAGGGCGGCGCGGATGCGGAAAAGGGTGGCCTTGAGGGTGCCTACGCTGCGTTGGGTGGCTTGGGCGTAGTCTTCGAGGGGCTTATCGGTGGTGTAGCGGTGATGGAGGAGTTCGCGGTCCTTATCGCGGAGGCGTCCGAGGCAGTCGGTGAGGGCCTGATGGCGTTCGTCGACTTCCTTGGGCCCGTTTTGAGTGTCGTCGGAAAAAGTGTCGAGGAGGTCGTCATCGAAGATGAGCCATCCCTGCCGCTGGAGTTTGCGGCGGTGGTTGAGGATATGGTAGCGAACGATTTGGAAGGCCCAGGCTTTGAAGTTGGTGCCCAGTTCGAAGTGATCCCTTTTGTTCCAGAGGGTGATGTTGACCTCCTGCTGGAGGTCACGCGCGCCGCTGGACCCGGGGGTGAGGGAGCGGATGTAGGCGAGAATGGCCGACTGGTGATCGGTCAGAATGGTGACAAACTGAGCGGTGTGGTCGGGGGTTGGAGACGGTTCGGTCACGGGAGAGAGTTGATCCTCATCCTGATTATGTTCAAGACAACCGGAGGGTTCATTTTTTCTTACGAATTTTTTTCAGGTTGGGTGGGAAGAGGAGAGCCGGGGGAAGGTAAACCTTCAATAAATCGGTAATAAAAACGATGTTCCTTTTTGGGGAAATGACGGTATAAACCTGATCCCCCCTTATGAATGCCTGGATCAAATGCCCGACCTGTGGAGGAGTCCTGAAAGCCCAACCCGGCGTATCGGAAGGACCCTGTGTTTTTTGTGAAACCGTTCTGCGCGTGAATGTGCAGGTGGCCGTGGTGTCCGGTGAAGGTTCCGAGAGCGAGATCGGGCTGCGTGAGGTGGGTGGAGGGAGCCCGTTGCTTCGCACCCCGCTTCCCAAATTGACGCGGAGTGGCAAGTCGGTTTAGTGGGCGGGCGTAATTGGAGAAAAGTCCGCTTGCGGCGATTTCCTGTTAGGGTAGGTGTGTATTCGCGTATTGGAGAGATCGCACACACTTTATGAGTTCTTCTTTGACTGTAGCCGAAGCCCGGGAGCAATTGGATGCCCGCACCCGTGAAATGATCAACTGGCATTTTTCGCCGGAAACGGGATGTCCCTACTGGCTTGATTGGGCCAAGAATGCGGGGTGGGATCCCCGGGAAAAGGTGACGAAGTTTGCCGACATGTTGCATTTTGACAATTTCGATGACGAAGTGCTGCGGAAAGAGGATCCGGCGAAGTTTATTCCGAAGGCGTATGAAGGGCGTCCTTACAATGTTTTCGAGACCGGTGGTACGACCGGGATGCCGAAGCAGCGGATTGGATGGGAAGACTACAAGACGGATTACACCGAGTTTTCCGAGCATTACGGTCCCGACTTTTTCCCGCAGGGAGCGAATTGGCTGATGGTGGGGCCGACGGGGCCGCGTCGGTTGCGTTTGGCGATTGAGCATTTGGCGAACATCCGGGGAGGGGCGTGTTACTTTATCGATCTGGATCCCCGCTGGGTGAAGCGGCTGATTGGGATGGGGGAGATGCAGATGGCGAAGGCTTATCAGGAGCACGTGATTGATCAGGCGGTGACGATTATTCGGCATCGGGACATCAAATGCATTTTTACGACGCCGAGGCTTCTTGAGAGTCTCTCGTTGCGGATGTCGCTCGCGGACGCGGGGATTCGCGGGGTGTTTGCGGGGGGGACGACGATGACTCCGCAGTATGTGAAGTTTATTCAGGAGGAGGTATTGGAAGGAAAGATCAACTACGCGCCGACCTACGGGAATACCTTGATGGGGCTCGCGATTTCGAAGAAGCGTGAGCCGGGTGAGTATTCGCTGACCTACTACGCGCCCCAGCCTCGTGCGACGCTGCGGGTGGTGGATCCGAAGGATTCGACGAAGATGGTGGAGTATGGTGAATACGGTCGGGTGGAGCTGACGACGATGACGAACGAGTTTTTTGTGCCGCGCTTCCTGGAGCGTGATGAGGCGATTCGGCGTCCCGAGTGTGAGGAATTTCCCTGGGATGGAGTGGGCGATGTGCGGCCGTTCCAATCGGGGACGAAGGCGGTGATTGAGGGAGTTTATTAAAAGTTTTCAGTGTGAAGTGTTCAGTTTGAAGCCTTGGGCTCTGTTTTGCACTTCGAACATTCTTTCCCGTCTAGTCTTTCAAACTTCCAACCGAACATTTTTAACTTCAATGCAAATTCCAATCCTGCGCCTTGGCGAAACTTATGAGTCGGCTGACCTCGTCGAGCTGAATGAAAATCTGGTGACGCATACTGCGAATCCGGGGTTGATCCGGCGTGATCTGCTGCGTATTTCGGAGTCGAAGGCGGCGCTCGATGCGATTCCAGCGGAGACGCTGGCGGATTATTGTGAGGCGGCGGCGGAGCTTTTTATGCATGCCGATCTTCCTTGTGGTGACTCGATCCAGGGTCCGCAGGATTATGTTGAGGCGCTCTCTGATTTGACGCGACTTCCCCACACCTTGGTGAGGATGAACATGGGGAAAATTCATGCGGCGATGTCGCAGATTCGCACGGTGATAGGCGGGTTGACGCGGGGGATGTCGCTGGAGATTTTTGACCGGGGGATTGCTTCGGTGGGCGATCTGGAGGTGAATTACTATCCGGCGACGAGTTCGTTGGGGGTTTCGCTGCCGAGCAATGCGCCGGCGGTGAACTCGCTGTGGATTCCGGCATTGGTGATGAAGATTCCGGTGCTGCTGAAGCCGGGACGTGAGGATCCGTTTACGCCTTTGCGGATTGTGCAGGCGATGATTCAGGCGGGTTTTCCGAAGGAGGCGTTCGGGTATTATCCGACGACGCACGAGGGTGGTGACACCTTGCTGACTTCCTGTGGAGCCGGTATTTCGTTTGGCTCGGATGTGACGGTGCGGAAGTATGCGCCCTTTAAGACGATTCAGGTGCACGGAACGGGGCGTTCGAAGATTTTGATCGGGAATGATTTCATCGACCGATGGGAAGATTATCTCGATGTGCTGGTGACTTCGATTTCGGCCAATGGCGGTCGGAGTTGCATCAACACCTCGGCGATTTTGGTGCCGTCGCACGGGGCTGAGATTGCGGATGCCCTGGCAGCGAGGCTGGCGGAGATCGAGCCGTTGGCGCGTGATGACGGGAATGCGTTGTTGTGTGGCTTTGCGAATACGGATTTGGCGGACGGGATTGACGGGATGATCGAAGGACTTCTGGAGGAAGAGGGGGCCGAGGATGTGACGGCGCGGCATCGCAAGGGGGCGCGGAAGGTGGAAGCCTTTGAGCAGACTTATCTTTGTCCGACGCTGGTGGCTTGTGATGACAAGGATCACCCGCTGGCCAACACCGAGTTCATGTTTCCGTATGCGAGTATCGTGGAGATGCCGCAAGAGGAGATGCTGGCCAACATTGGCGAGACGCTGGTGGTGAGTGCCTTTACCGAGGACAAGGAATGGATTCAGCAATTGATGCTGAGTCCGGATATTGAGCGCCTCAACATTGGACCGTTTCCGACGAACCGGGTGCAGTGGGAGCAGCCGCATGAGGGGAATCTTTTTGAGTTCCTTTATCATCGGAGAGCGATTCAGGGTGATCTTTCGGCGGTGCGTTAAATCGATATGCAGACCATTCTTCATGGGCCGGGTTCACTTGCGGAACTACCGGCGCACGTTTCCGGCAGGGCGCTGATTGTGACCGACGGCGGGATTGTGGCGGCGGGTCATGTGGCGAGGGCGGAAGCTCTTTTGAGCGAGGTGGTGGTTTACGATCGGGTTCATGAAAACCCGACGGAGTCCGATGTGGCGGCGTGTGCGGACTTTGCGCGGGAGGTGAAACCGGATGTGATCATTGGGTTGGGTGGAGGGAGTTCGATGGACACGGCGAAGGGGACGCTTTTTTTGCTGAGTGGTGGCGGGCGGATGTCCGATTACCAGGGGCACGGGAAGGCGAAGGGGGAGATGTTGCCATTTATTGCGATTCCGACGACGGCGGGGACGGGGAGCGAATGTCAGAGTTATGCAGTGCTGAGTCGGGACGGGTCGCATGAGAAGATGGCGTGCGGCGATGTGCGGGCGTTGGCGAAGGTGGTGATTTTGGATGCGGAACTGACGGAATCGATGCCGCTGAAGGTGGCGCGACTGACGGCGCTGGATGCGCTTTCCCATGCGTTGGAGAGTGCGGTGTGTACGAAGGCGACGCCGGAATCGAGGGAGGTGAGCATTGCGGCCTTTCGAAAGATTGAGCCGGTGATTGAGGCGGTGCTGAGAGGAGAGGCGACCACGGAGCAGCGGGGAGATATGTTGCAGGGGGCGGCGTTGGCGGGGCAGGCGATTGAGGCGAGCATGCTGGGGGCGGGCCATGCGATGGCGAATCCGCTGACGGCGCACTTTGGGGTGGTGCATGGGCGTGCGGTGCTGACGATGTTGCCGGCGGTGATGCGTTGGAATGCGGAGGTGGTGGGCGATGTTTATGGGGGATTGAGGGATGAGTTGATTTCGTGGGTGGAGCACTTGAGAGAAGTGGCGGAGCTGGCTCCGGTGAGGGTGGAGGCGGAAATGATTCCGGTGTTGGCGAAGGAGGCGATGAAGCAATGGACGGGGCAGTTTAATCCGCGGACCTTGAGTGAGGAGGATTTTGTGTCAGTCTACCGGCATGCGTTGGGACATTAGAGTGGTTGTAGGAGGTGCGGCGTCACTGGTTCTTTTGGGTGCCTGTGATTCGGGCAAGGATTCCGGCGTGGCTGAAGGAGGGAAGCAGGGGGAAGAGGTGGCCTGGACGCGGGTCGATTGGCCGGGAGCGCGGGGCGGAAGCGGGCTTTCCGGGACGGTGGGGGATGCGGTGATTCGGGCGCCCCGGGTGGCGTGGACTTTCAAGACCGAGGCTCCGATTGCGGGAGAAGCGGTGGAGTCGGGATCGACAGTGGTTTTTGGAAATGATCTGGGGTGGCTCTACGCGCTCGATACCGGGAACGGGGAGTTGATTTGGAAGAAGGAATTTGAGGATGCGATTGAGGCGGCTCCGGCGATTCACGGTGATTTGGTTTTTGTGGGGTGTCAGGATTCGTTTCTCTACGCGCTCGATTTGGCGACGGGGGAAGAGCGGTGGAAGCTGGAGACGAATGACAAAATTACGGCCGGGGTGAATCTCACGGAAAGCCCTGATGGGGAGAAGATGTGGGTGATTCTCAACGGATATGACGGGGCCTGCCGGGCGATCGATGCGGTGACGGGCGAGCAAATTTGGATTCACCAAACGGACGAATACATCAATGGGACTCCGGCGATTGTGAATGGGGAGAAAGTGATCTTTGGGGGATGTGACCGGGTTCTTTATACGCTCGATCTGGCAACGGGTGAGGCGTTGAAGCAGATCGAGACGGATGCGGAGATTGTCTCGACGGTGGCGACGGCGGGGTCGTTTGTGGCGTGGGGGAACTACGGGAACGAAGTGCTGGCGGCGGATGTGGAACAAGGGGGGACGATGTGGACCTACACGGACCGAAAGTTTCCCTTTATGAACGCTCCGGCGATTAACGACACCCAAGTGTTGATCGGGTGCCGGGATAAGAAGATGCACGCGATTTCCCGAGCCGAGGGGAAGGCGCTTTGGCAATACAAGACGGGGGGGCGGGTGGAGTCATCGCCTCTTCTGTTTACGGATGCGGTGGTGTTTGGCTCCACGGATGGTCGACTTTATGGGCTGGAGCTTGAGAAAGGGGAGGAGATTTGGAAGTTGGACCTTGGTGAGTCGGTGATTGCGGCACCGAGTTTTGCGGATGGGACGATCTATGTGGGAGGTGAGGATGGGACTTTGTTTGCGGTGCGGGATTAATTTTCACGGGACGGTGAATAAAGCGGAGCGGGATTTCGTTTCACGGGGATCGACCTATGAAAGCTTACCTCCTTCTGCCGTTTTGTGCCTTTCTTGCTGTTTCCTGTAGCGAGGATGAGCCTGTTGAGAAGGTGGTGGATGGCGATGGGGAGTACATCGATTTGCTTGAGGAGCGGTTGGGTTCGATGGAGGAGTCGTTGGTGAGGTTGACCCGGCAACTGGAGGAAGCGGAGAAGCGCGAGCATGAGGTGGTGGCGCTGCCGGAAGAGACGCCGGAGCCCGAGCCGGTGGTGGTGATTCCGGAGGAGAAGAAGCCGACACGGAACACGCGGCTGCCGGACGAGGAGAAAATGGCTCTGGAAAAGAGTCGGCGGGCGGTGCGGATGGAAGCGCAGGGGGAGGAGCTGGGGACGGTGCATACCTTGGATGGGCGGACCCTTCACGATGTGAGGATTACGCGGGTGACGGATGTGGGGCTTGAGGTGTGGCATCGCGATGGGACGGCGCGATTGCGTTTTGATGGGCTGCCGGGAGATTATGGGTCACGGTTTTTTTATGTGCCTGAGTTGGCGTTGAAGGCGTTGCAACTGGAGCGACTGGCTGAGTTGGAGCGGAGCCGACGGATTCGTGATGCCGCGGTGTCGCAGCTTCGGGCCGAGACGCGTCGTCGTGAAGCAGCCTTGGCCAAGCGGGTGTCGGAACTGGAAGATTCCCGGAATGAGATGGTCGGCGGAGGATTTGTCGGGGTTGTGAACCAGCCTCAAGTCGTGAACCAACCTCCGGTGGTGATTAACGAGCCATATTGTCCGCCCAATGAGACGGTGGTGGTTCAGCGTCCGGTGGTGGTGGTGAACAGGCCACAAACACCGGCGTATTGTCCGCCGGTGGTGGTGACGCCTCAGCGGCCCCGCCCCACTTCCCGTCCGACGACTTTTCCGACTCCGAAGCCAAGACCAACGGTGACGCCCCAGAAGCCGCCCCGCCCTACGGTAGTGACTCCGGCTCCGCGTCCGGTTCCGGTTTACACCCGGCCTACGCCCGCGCAGGGGAATCGGGGAGGCGGGAGTCCGCAGCCCTTGCCGAAGAGTTTTCGAAAGTAGCCTATTGAGGCAAGTCGGGGTGGCGTTTTGGTCCGTCAGGGCTTAGAACGGGGCATGCGTCAGTCGGTGAAACATCTTCTCGCCCGTGAGTCCGCGGGTTCTACGGTTGAACTTTGCGGGTGGGTGAGGACCCGTCGGGATTCCAAGGGGTTTTCCTTTATGGAGGTGAACGATGGTTCGTGTCTGCAGGGAATTCAGGTGATCATTGACGAGGGAATTCCGGGATCGGAGGAGGTGACGAAGATGGCGACGGGGGCCTCGGTTCGGGTGATTGGTGATTTGGTGGAGAGTCCGGGGAAGGGTCAGAAGTGGGAAGTTCGGGCGAAGGAGGTGGAGTTGACGGGGGGGGTGCTGGAGGATTTTCCGCTGCAGAAGAAGGGTCATACGCCGGAGTTTTTGAGGTCGATCGCGCACCTGAGGCCGAGGACGAATCTTTACGGGGCGGTGTTCCGGATGCGGAGTCGGCTTTCCTATGCGGTGCATCGTTTTTTCAACGAGCGGGATTTTGTGCATGTGCACACGCCCATTATTACGGCGAGTGATTGCGAGGGGGCGGGGGAGATGTTCCGGGTGACGACGCTTGATCCGGAGAAGGGGGGCGCGAAGTACGAAGACGACTTTTTTGAGAAGGCGGCTTATCTGACGGTGAGCGGGCAGTTGGAGGGGGAGACGTATGCGTGCGCGCTCTCGAACATTTATACTTTCGGTCCGACGTTTCGGGCGGAGAATTCCAACACGACGCGGCATGCGGCGGAGTTCTGGATGATTGAGCCCGAGATGGCGTTTTGTGATCTGGAGGGGGATATGGATTTGGCGGAGGAGTTTATGAAGTTTCTGGTGAAGGATGTGCTGGAAAACAATGAGGGTGATTTGTCGATCTTTGAAAAGTTTGTGGACAAGGGCTTGAGGGAGCGGCTGGAGAAGCTGGCGGCGAGCGGGTTCGAGCGGATGAGTTACACGGAGGCGGTGGAGCGGCTGGAGAAATCGGGCAAGGATTTCAAGTATCCGGTGGAATGGGGGATCAATTTGCAGTCGGAACACGAGCGCTATCTCTGCGAAGAAGTGGTGAAGGGGCCGTTGACGGTTTACAACTATCCGAAGGAGATTAAGCCGTTCTACATGCGCGCGAATGACGATGGAAAGACAGTGACGGCGATGGATGTATTGGTGCCGGGAGTGGGAGAGATCATTGGCGGGAGTCAACGAGAGGAGCGCTATGATTTGCTTAAGGAAAAGATGGAGGAAGATGGCCTCGATCTGGAAAATTACGGCTGGTATCTCGACCTGCGGAAGTATGGGACGGTGCCGCATGCGGGATTTGGAGCCGGCTTTGAGCGGTTGCTGATGTACGTCACGGGGATGCAGAATATCCGGGACGTGATTCCCTTTGCCCGGACGCCGGGGCACTGCGAGTTTTAGGGGTCGCCGGGGTGATCAAGGAGGATGAGGCCTTGGACGGGGGGGTGTTTTGATGAGATCGTGAGTGAATTCTTTAGCGCTCAGCGAAGTTGTTCGCGGAGGGTGTGGAGTTCCTGTTCGCGGGCTTCGAGGCTGTCGAGGAGGCTGGCGATGTAGCGGGTCATGCGCAGGCTGATTTGTTCGTGCTGCCGGAGGTGGGCGAGTTGGCGGAGGCGGGTGATGCCGGAAGGGTCAAAAAAGATTACGCCAGCTGAATCCTTAAAGGCGTGCACAAGACTTCCACGGAGGAATTCTTCGATCATTTCGGGGTGGAGTCCGGTGATCTCAGCGGCCTCGGATAGAGAGGTGAAGACCGAGTCCGGTTCAGAGGACTCGGAAACGGTGATGAGTTGGTAGTGGCAAGTCATGGTTTTCGGGCTCGGTTAGGATTGGGAAGAAAGTTCGGCGAGTTTTTGCCAATGGGTCTTCTGTTCGTCGGTGAGGGAGGCGGGGAGAGTGAGGTGGACCACGGCGTAGAGATTCCCCACGGTCCCGGATGTTCCCCGGGGGAGACCTTTGCCTTTGATCCGTAGCTCCGTGCCTCCTTCGGTGAGTGGGGGGACTTTGATGCGAATGGAGCCGTTCATGGTTTTGACAGGAAGCTCGGCACCAAGGACGGCCTGCCAGGGGAGGACGGAGAGATCGGTGTAGAGATCGGAGCCGACGACGCGGAAGTCGGGATGGCGTTCGAGCCGGACGTGAAGGAAGAGGTCGCCTGCGGGGCCTCCATTAAGGCCGGGGTTTCCGAGTCCGGCGCAGCGAATGAGTTGGCCTTCACTGATGCCCTTGGGGATGCGGATGCGCGAGGTTTTGAGTTCGCGCGCTCCGGTGGCGCGATTGACTTGCTGGAGCTGGAGGCTGCGTTCGGTTCCGTTGAGGACTTCTTCGAGGCGGACCAGAATATCGGCATGGGCATCTTGTCCCGGAATGGGGGCGTTGCCACCGGGGTGCCCGGAGTAGGAGTGGAAGCTGCCGGGGCCAGGACGTGCGCCGGCTCCGAACATTTGCTCAAAGAAATCACTGAAGCCGGTGCCGGTGTATTCGTATTCGTAGCCGGAGGCGTCTTGTTGCGGGCGCGCGTGCCCGGCATTCTGCCAGTCAGGTCCCAAGGTGTCGTATTTCTTCCGCTTTTCCTGATCGCCAAGGACTTCGTAGGCTTCGTTGATTTCCTTAAATTTGTCTTCGGCGGTATCCTTGTCTTCGGCGACATCGGGGTGGTATTTGCGAGCGAGTTTTTTGAAGGCCTTGCGGACTTCGTCATGAGTGGCGTCTTTTTTGATCCCGAGGATTTCGTAGTAGTCGCGGTAATTCATGTTGGTTTTAAATCAGGCGGTGGCGTCCGGAACCCAGGCGGAAGATCGGAAAGAATTGGCCGAGGTAGGGGACGTCAAATTCGAATAAAGACTACCACATTCAAAAGGGGGGGCGGTGAAAAAGGTGAGAAAGTTTACGGGGAGTTGGGCCTTTTTGACGGTATTTTGGGAAGGGTCGTGAGGCTCCCGGGGTGTTCGAGGAGGGTGAGTCCGGGGCGTGGGGGGATGCCGCAGGCGGTTGAGGCGATGACGGGGATGCCTTGGGCGAGGGCCTGGAGGAGGAGGCGGGGTTGGTTTTCGACGTAGGCGGGGAGGACGACGGCGTCGCAGGTGGAGAGGTCGGCGGGGGTGGCTTGGTGCCAGTGGCACTCGCTGAGCGGGTTGGTTTCGTTTTCGGTGGCTCGGCCGAGGATGTGGAGTTCGATGTTGTTTTCCTTGGCCCAGGCGGCGAGCTCGAAGACGCCTTTGCGGGCGAGGGGAGAAGCGGGGAAGAAAGCGCGTTGAATTTTGAACTCTGAACTTTGAAGGTTGAACTCTGAAGGGGGGGCTCTGGGGAGGTGCCAGTCGAGTTGGATGACTTCGGTGTTGGGGAAGCGGGTGCGGAGGTCTTGGGCGAGGGCGTGGTGGGGGGTGACGAGGCGGGTGGCGGCGGCGAGGGCCCGGGACTCGGCGGCGAGGAGATCTTTGGGGGCGCGGAAGTCGGTGAGGGTGGTGCTTTCGGGATGGGTGCTGGCGGCTTCGTTGAGGCGGTCGTGGAGGGCTTCGAGGGGCCAGCGGGTCATGAGGACATCGAAGGTGCGGCCGCCGAGGGTGCCGATTTCTGCGAGGTGGGGGAGTAGGGATTGGGAGATGGTGAGGTGTTGGACGCGATGGTCGAGCTGGCGGTGGTAGGCCCGGGCGAGGAGGCGGTCGAACTTGAGGAGGAGTTTTTGGCGTTCGGCGCCTTGGGCGGAGATGGTGCGCATGGCCCAGGAGCGGCGGGCGGTGACGGTGAGGGCGGCTTCGCGGGGGCGGTCGAGGGTCCAGGCGTAGTTGGGCTTGTGGCGGCGGGAGCCATCGAGGGGGAGGAAGGCGACGGAGGAGTCGTCTTGCTGGCTGCGGCACCATGTGTCGTGCTCGGGCCAGTGGGCGTCGAGGAGGAAGGCCTTGCGGCCGAAGGTCATGGAGGCGGCGGAGGTGGGTTGGCTGCGGAAGCAGGTGGCGTGATTGCAGGTGAGGCAGTTGCCGAGGGAGTCGGGTTGTTGGAGGGACTCCGGGGTTTGCTCAGAAGGGGAGAGTTCCCCGGCGGCGCAGACTTTGAGAATGAGGTGGTCTTTGCTGAGGCTGGCGCGGAGGACATAGTCGACGGGGGCGGTGAAGCGGAGGTCGACGTAGTTCCAGAAGACGGTGGCGTCCCGTCCTTTTTCGGCGAGGGAGCCGGCGATGACGCGGGTGTGGGCGTGGCGTTCGTTGATGGTGAAGCCGCATTGGAGGGCGAGATCGTAGAGGCCGTTGGAGAGTTGGCAGAGGCCGCCGCCGATATTGGGGACGATGCATCCTTCACGGAGTTCGCGTCCGGTGGTGAAGCCGCGACGTCTTGAGGTGCGTCCGATTTGTTTCCAGAAGCTGAAGGTTTGGCCGGCGGGGATGTGGAGGCCGTCGAGGAGGCGGCAGGCGAGGCGGAGGTTTTGGACTTTGCCGGCGGCGAGATCGAGCTCGGCGGGGTGGTCGATGTGCCAGAGGAAGGAGCGGTGGGCGGCGCGCTCGGGTGGGGAGTGGGTGGTTTTGGAAAAGCGTTTTAGGCCGGAAGGGAGATTGAGGAGGGTGCGGCGGGCCTGGAGGATTCTCGACTTTAGCCAAAATTTACCGGCCTGGGAGCGGGTGTGTTTGGTGTCGAGGGGGGCTTGCATTTGGGCGGTTGGAGAGCGGGGCGTGGGGCGTGGGGCGTGGTTGGAGGGTGTGGGCCTGCGGGTGGTTTTTTTTGGCGGGCGGGGTGCCGGGCTTGGCCTTTTTCTTGTGGGGGGTGGGGACCCAGGGCGATGCCCTGGGCTGGTATATTTAGGGCCTTTGGCCCTTGGGAGGTGGGGGGGCGACGGTCATAGACCGTCGCTACAAGATTTTATTGGGAGAGGGTGATGCGTTTATCGGCGGTGAGATTGACGAGGTCCTGAAGGACGTGGAGCCCTTCGCGGTGGATGGGGTCGAGCCCGCTGGGCCAGTCGGGGGTGTCGTCGAGGTTGGCAATTTCATCGTCGAGGAGACGCATGTAGCTTTGGTCATCGTGATCGGGATCGGCGATGGGGAGGGATTCGGCATCTGCGTCATCGAGGGTGAGGCGGTAGATTTTCATGGCCTGGTCATCGGATTTTTTGACCTCGGCAAAGCGGGCGCGGCGCTCGGCATTGCGTTCTTTTAAGCGCGCTTCCGCTTCGGTGAGTTCGGCGATTCTTTTTTCAAGATTGAGCGAGGTGTAGGGGTCGGCGTCTTCTTTTTTGATTCGCAGGATGTCCTCCTGGAGGTAGTGGAAGTCCTTTTGGGCCGAGATGCGGTCGGCGCTTTTTTTACGGAGAGGGTCGATGAAGAGGTCCTTGCGGGGGAGGGGTTCGAAGCCGTCGGCCTTGCGGATGTCATCGTAGGGGAGGGCGAAGTCCATGAAGGCTTCGCCGTACTCGCTGGCATCGCCGATGCCGGGGAGGATGATGTCGGGGATGACGCCGCGTTGTTGGACGGATCCGCCGGAGACGCGGTAGTATTTTCCGGTGGTGAACTTGACCCAGCCGGCGCGGTCGCGGTCGGCAAAAACGGGCATGTATCGTGAGATGTCGATGGGTTGCTGGATGGTTCCTTTTCCGAAGGTGGAGGATTCTCCGACGACGACGGCGCGGTTGTAGTCCTGGAGGGCGGCGGCGAGGATTTCGGTGGCGGAAGCGCTGCTCTTATCGGTGAGCATGACGAGAGGTCCTTCGTAGAGGGGTTTGCGGAGGGTTGATTTGAGGGACTGGACGTCACCGCTGGTGGTTCTGGTCTGGACGACGGGGCCGCGGGGGACGAAGAATCCGGCGACGCGGGCGACTTCATCGAGGGAGCCTCCGCCATTGGCGCGGAGGTCGAGGACGATGCCATCGACCTGGTCCTTCATGAGGCGGCGGATGATGATCTCGAGGTCGTTTGAGACGCTCTTGCTGCCGCGTCCGAAGGTGAAATAAAATGAGGGGATATCGATGAGTCCGAGTTTTTTACCGGTGACGAGTTCGATGACCTTGGCGGTGACGAGTTCATCCTTGATGGTGACGGTGCCGCGCTCGATGACGACGACGTGTCCGGGAGCGTCGGGGCCGTCGCCCTCGCTGATTTTCAGTCCGACCTTGGTGCCTTTTTTACCGAGGATTTTTTCAACGACCTTGCTGATGGGGAGGAACATGACGGACTCGAAATTTCCATCGTTGAGGGAATCGACGGCGACGATGCGGTCGCTCAGCTTGAGGTCGCCCTGTTTGTCTGCCGGGCCGCCGTTGACGATGCCGCGAATTTTGGTGGCTCCGTCATCCTCGGCGGTGAGGGAGGCGCCGATGCCGACGAGCTCGTTGCTGACATTGATGCGGAACTGCTCGTGTTCGCGCGGGCTTTGGTATTCGCAATGTGGGTCGTGCGAGCGGGCGACGGCGCTGAAGACGTAGTTGGCGATGTCCTCCTTACCGGATTCGAGGATGGCTTTGAGGAAGCGCTCGTAGCGGAGGGAGATTTTCTTTTCGGCGCTCATTCCGGATTTGAACGGGCTTTCCTTGCCCTGGGCTTCGGCGAGGTGGTTGAGGCGTTCGCGGCGGACGTGCTCGCTCAAGAGGGTGTTTTTGAGGTCGAGCTTCCAGCGTTGGCGGAGGGTGTCGACATTTTGCGGCCAGGGTTCGTCCTCGTGGTCGGTGATGATTTTTTCATCGGAGTCGAAGGTGAATTTTTCTTTTTCGAGAAGGGCCTGGACGATGGAGACGTGTTCCTTGACGCGGGAGCGGTAGAGCTCGAATACCTCTTCGGCAGGTTCGAGGGCATCGCCTTGGGTGAGGAGTTCGTGGAATTGTTTTCCGTATTGGTCCCGGAAGCCGTCGATCTCAGGCTGGGTGAAGAAGGATTTATTGGGGTCGAGAGTGTCGAGGTAGGTGTTGAAGAAGCGGAGGCCTAATTCCTCGTTGTAGGGGATTCGTGCGTAGTGGCCATTTTGGAGGAGGCGAATCATTTCGCTGCCGACGAGGTTGAGGTCGGCAGCGGGAGCCGGGGACGAAAGGAGGCTGGCAGCGACGAGAGGAGCCAGGGCGAAGCGAAGGAGTGAAGGCATCATGAGGAGAGTGGTGCGGGGATTGTTCCGCTATAAAAGAGCGTCACCAAACTACTCTCTTTTCAGGGATATTCGAGAATGATTTACGTGGTTTGGGAGGTCAATTGATCAAGCGGGGGACAAAAAAATCCGGGACTGCGGAGGCAGGCCCGGATGGGTGTTAGGGATGAAGTGTGATTACTCTTCTTCCTTCTCTTCCGCTTTGGGGGCCCGGGGGATGGCGATGGGAGGGGTGACGGCTTCGATGCGCTTGCGGGGTTTGTTGGCTCCTTCCGGGGGCTTGCCGGGGGTCATGATGCTGGGTGCGCCTTGAACGTTCGGCTTGGGGGCGACGGGTGCCGGGGTGGTGCCTGCGGGTTTCGCGGGAGCGGGTGGGGCTTTCATCTTCTGCAGCTTGGAGATGGGCTTGAGAAGGGGTGCGACGACGAAGTTTGAAACGAGGAAGTGGCGGCCTTCGAGGGCTTTTTGCTGCGCGAATTTTTGTTCCTCGAGCCTCTTGTTTTTGACGAGGGCCTGGTAGCCGGCTTTTTGTGCTTCGGTGGCGTCCTCGCCGGGCTTGACGGGATCCTTGGGGCCGGAGGTGAGTTTGAAGCTTACGATGTAGTTCCGGTTGTCGGTTTTTTCTTCCTTGTCGTCTTTTTTATCGTCCTTCTTTTCCGGCTCGGCCTTCTTTTCGGGAACGATGTGGAAGGCGTAAGTGATGCCGGATGCGGTCTCGATGATGACGTCGCGCGCGTCCTCTTTGGCGGCGCGTTTTTCGACCTCCTTTTCAGAAAGCAGCTCAATGAAGGTGCTGGTTTCCATGAGGTTTCTGAGCGGGGCGGTGCCGGTGATTTCGGTTTCGAGATCGTCGCGGAGGCCTTCGAGCTGGAAGTTGTCCCCTGCGGTCTTGCGGCTGACGGTCCAGGGTTGGACGAGCTCGTTATGAGGTTTCATTTCGATGCGGAGAGGGGCTTCGACCTTGGGGAGTTTTTTGTCGATCCATCCGACGGAGCTGGTGGGGAGGGAGTCGAATCCTTCTTCCACGATGTAGACTCCGGTGGGGTCATCGGAGAAGCGGACGAAGCGGGCTTCGGTGCCGCCATTTCCGCCGGTGCTTTCGCTGGGCTTGCCGATGTAGACGGAGCGGGTGGGTGCGCCATCGGGTCCGAGGACGGTGAGGACGCGGGGCCGGTCGGCGGGGTCTTCGGCGGATTCATCGAGACCGAAGCGGGCCCAGTGTTCCGCGGTGGCGGGAAGGCCTTGCACGATCTTGAGCTTGCGGACGGCATCGAAGGCGCGCGAGAGGCTGCCGAGGGTGGCGGGGTAGTCGCCTTCTTCGGCGACGATCCAGCTATTTTCAGCGAGCTTGATGGTGGAGGTGTTCTCGCCGTTGAGATAGACGAGTCCGGTTGATTCGCGTAGTTCGCTTGCTTCAAAAACGGTGTCGCCCTGGTTGAGGTCGGTATCGTTTTGAGCGGCCCGGTTTTTCTGGCCTTTGAGGGTGAAAACAATGACGCCCGCGACGAGTGCGAGCACCCAGAGGATCAAGAGATGGAGACGTGACATGGTGTTCTGTTGTTAACGGTTGATTTGATCAGATGGTTTAGCGTGCCTGGGTGGCGACGCGGCGGTAGAGGAAGATGCCGATGCCAGCGAGGAAGACGATGGCGGGCACCGAGAGGATGGTTTTCCAGAAGATGCCGGATTTGATGGCGTCCTCCGAAGCCTGATAGTCTTTTTCGAGTTCGCGGATGCTCTTGGCGGCAGCGACCTGTTGTTCGCGCAGTTTGGCGATGGTTTCCTGCTGCTCTTCGCTGAGGAAGGGAGAGCGGCTGTCTTCGCGCTGGGCCTGGAGCTTTTGAATTTCTTCGGTGGCTTTGGTTTCCTCTTCGCGAAGCTTGTCGATTTTCTCACCGGTGAGTTCCTTGAAGCGGGTGCTCATTTCCTGAAAGACGGTGAAGGGGCGCCAGTTCGGAGTGCGGGCGCGGGCTCCGACAAGGTACTTCGAGTTGGTGGCCTGATCGAGGATATTGAAGACGAGGGGTCCGTTATCCGAGAGTTGTTGCGGGATGCCTCCGCCATTGCGCCCTCCGATGGAGAGCATGCGGTAGGCGGCTCCATCGTAGAGGAAGTCGGAATCGGAGAAGAGGTAGAGGTGGCCCTTGGCCTCGCCTGTCTTGAGGGAGGCCTTTTTGGCTTCTTCGAGTTCGGCTTGTTCCTCCTGGGTTTTCTCGACGATTTGGTTCTCCAGTTCGTTTCCGGGGTTTCCATCGGGGAAGGCGGTGGAGAAGTTTCCGCTGAGGTAGACGAGGAGGTCGTATTGCTTGTCGGTGGAGCGCAGCTTGAAGCGGAGGTTTTGAATCGATTCCGGATTGGTGACATCGGACGCGGGGACAAAGCCGGACTGACGTGAGCTGCGAATGAGACGGGAAATCTCGAGGCCCTGAGCGTTGATTTCGGTGAAGGCACCGGCGTAGCCGAAGAGGAGGTTGTCGATGGAGGCGAGGGCGATGTCGTCCTCGACGGGCATGTTCTCCTTGTTGTAGTTCAGCAGGGTGGGGTTGTTCTGCATGCCGTGCTTGCCATCGGCGAGAACCTGTTGCTCATCGAACTTGATTCCGTAGCCCTCGAAGAGCTTGGGAAGTGATGAGCTGGTGGGGGTGCCACCCTGGGAAGGCATGCCGGGGATTTGAGGTCCGGGTGCGGATTGTTGGGCGGCGATGGAGAAGGAATCGACGCAGGCGAGGACGGTGCCTCCGCGGAGGAGGTATTGGTCGAGTTGGTACTCGGCCTCCTGGGTGATGCCGGCGGGGTGGATGACGAGGATGACGGGGATCTTTTTGGGATCGAGTAGCTCCGGTGCCTCGCCCCATTCCTGATCATCGTAGATGAAGGAGAGGCGGTCGGTGACGCCGATGCCGAGGTCGACGAGATTGTAGGCGCGCTGGAGATACTGGGCGAAGATCCAGCCCTGTCCGCGCTGGCCGCCGGTGGTCAGGTTGAGGGCGGAGACGAGACCGACGGTGGGTTTGTTCTCGGCGGAGACCTCGGCGATGGCGCTGATGAGATCGAACTCGAGTTGGGTTTCGTTTTGGGGGTTGAAGTAGGGGATGATGGTTTTTTTATCCCAGCAGGCGATGGAAACGCCGAAGAAGAGATTTTCATCCTGTGAAACGGGGACCTGTTGGATTTGGTCGAGGGCGGCGGCGTCCTCTTCATCGGTATTGGGTTTGGGGTCGATGAAGTTGACGATGAGATTGTCACCGGCGAGGGCGGAGAACTCCTCGAGGAGGTTATCGACGCGCGGGATGTAGCGCTTGATGTCGGCGGGGGTCGAGCGGAGATCGCGGGTGGCGTAGTAGTTGATCACGACGGGTTGATCGAGCTCGGTAAGGATGGCCTTGGTTCCCTCGGTGAGGGTGTAGCGGTCGTCCTCGGTGAGGTCGATATTTCCCCGGCCCAGCGGGATCATGCCGATGAGTTGGGTGATAAAGAAGACGAGGGCGGCGAGGACGGCGGTGCCGAAGGCGGCGCGGATGATCCTGCTGGAAGGGAGCAACGAGAGGGCGGCAAGGCCGACGAGGAGGAGGATCCACCGGGCCGGTTCGAGGGCTGCGTTGGCGAAGGAGAGGAGGAAGAGAATGAGGCCGAGGGCGGCGATTCCCAGGAGGGCTGGCTTAAGAGCTTTCATAGTCTGAGTAGAGGTAAGATTGCGATTAGGCACGTTGAGATTTGAGAACAAGATTGGTGCCGACGAGGCACACGGTGATGAGTCCGAAGAAGTAGAGGAGGCTGGCGACGCGGATGAGTCCGCGGGCGGCTTCCTGGAAGTGTGAGTAGACGCCCACGGAGGCGAGGAGATCGACGCTTTCCTTGGACCACGAGCGGCGAAGCTCGTTGATGACCTGATCGATGCCGCAGACGGTTAGGAGGAAACAGACGGCGACCGAGATGATGAGGGCGACGACCTGATCGCGGGTGAAGGCGGAGATCAGGGAAGTGATGGCGAGGAAAGTGCAGCAGACGAGGAAGCTGCCGAGGTAGCCGGAGAAGATGGCCCAGTTATCGGGATCTCCGAGCCAGTTCACCGAGATGACGATGGGGAAGGTGAGGAGAAGGGCGATGAACCAGACGAAGGCGGAGGCGAAGAACTTCCCGAGGATGGCGGAGCGCATCGAGACGGGCATGGTGCCGAGGAGTTCGATGGTGCCGGAGCGGTGCTCATCCGACCAAAGGCGCATGCCGACGGCGGGCGCGAGGATCATGAGGAGGAGCGGGTGCCACCAGAAGAAGGAGTAGTTGAGGCTGGCATCCTGGAAGTCCCAGAAGCGACCGAAGGTGAAGGTGAGCCCGATGGAAAGGAGGCTGAAGATGACGATGATGGCGTAGGCGGTGGGCTGGGAGAAGTAGCTTCCCAGTTCGCGTTTGAAAATATTCCACGTGTTCATGGTATTAAAAATGAGTGCGGGTTAAGCGGCGGAAGTTTCGGAAGTGGTGACGTCGTGGAAGAGATCGTAGAGTGATCCGTTTCCTTGTTTGGTGAGTTCCTCGGGGGTGCCATCGGCGACGATGGTTCCCTGGTCGACGATGACGGCGCGGGTGCAGGCTTCGGCGACCTCTTCGAGAATGTGGGTGGAGAAGAGAATGGCTTTCTCTTTTCCGAGGTTGCGGATGAGCTTGCGGACTTCGCGTTTCTGGTTGGGGTCGAGTCCGTCGGTGGGTTCGTCGAGGACGAGGACTTCGGGATCGTGAAGGAGGGATTGGGCGAGGCAGGTGCGGTGGCGGTAGCCCTTGGAGAGGGTGTCGATGGACTGGTGGGCGACGCTCTCGAGGAAGCAGGTTTCGATGGCTTTTTCGACGGCGCTTTTTCGGGCGGAGCCACCGAGGCCGTGCATGGAGGCGCAGAACTTGAGGAATCCGCGGACGGTCATGTCGTTGTAGAGGGGAGCGGACTCGGGGAGGTAGCCGATTTTCTTTTTGGCTTCCCGGGAATTGGAGATCATGGAGACGCCGCCGATTTCGATGGTGCCATCGGTGACGGGGATGAATCCGGTGACCATGCGCATGGTGGTCGATTTGCCTGCTCCGTTGGGGCCGAGGAATCCGAGGACTTCGCCCTTTTTGACTGAGAATGAGAGGTTATCGACGGCGACCTTATGGCCGAATCGTTTGGTGAGGTTGTTGACTTCAATCATAGCTCAATGACATTGATGTATGCACGATGTAAGCGTCGGGCGCGCTGAAATTGTGCGCGAATTTTAGTTAGATTTGCGATTTTTCAAGAGGAAAGCGGAAGTTTGTGTCGGGTGTTGGGGGTGGGACGGGTGAGGGAAGCGGGGGGCGGGATAAATTAGAGGTGCACGGAGGGGGGGCGTGGGGACATAATCTTGGGGAACAGGATTGATGATGATGAAGGGTGTTTTGCTTGTGACTGTATTGATGGGAGTGCTGGTATCGGCCTCCGAGAAGCCCCATATTGTGCTGCTTTTTGTGGATGACTGGGGTTGGTCGGATATGGGGATGCGGAACCCGGACTTTGAGTCTCCGAACATCGACCAATTTGCGAAGGATAGCTTGAGCTTTGAACAAGCTTACATTCCGTGTCCGACGTGCAGTCCGAGTCGGGCGACGCTGCTGACGGGGAAGCATCCGGCGCGATTGAAGATGGTGCGTCACATTCCGGGAGGGCCGAAGTATCCGGAGTTTGACAAATTTGGGCGGACGGAGGTGGAGTGGAATCAATGGGAGGGTGATCCGGCGAAGTTTCCGTGCCGGAACTGGTTGCCGCTGGAAGAGACGACCTATGCGGAGGCGCTGAAGGAGCAGGGGTACTATAATCTTTTTGTGGGGAAGTGGCATCTGGGGCACGAGAAATACCACCCGGTGCATCAGGGGTTTGATCGTCAGATCGGGACCTCGAACTGGGGGCATCCGAAGGGGTATTATCCTCCGTATTTTAAGAATTCGACGGTGATGGCGGAGGAGAAGGAGCGGTATCTCACGGACAAGCTGACGGATGAGACGGTGGGATTTATCGAGGGGTATGAAGGGGAGAAGCCGTTCATGATTTCACTTTGGTATTACTCGGTGCACGGGCCGCATCAGGGGCGGAAGGACTACGTGAAGCACTTCCAGGAAAAAGGGCTGGAGGGGCGGTATGCCCATTATGCGGCGATGGTGAAATCGGTTGATGATTCGGTGGGTCGGGTGCGGGAGGCGTTGGTGAAGAAGGGGATCGCGGAGAAGACGATGGTGATTCTGTTGTCCGACCAGGGTGGGTATTTTGAGAACAAGCCGTTTCGGGGAGGGAAGCGAGAGGAGACGCTTTTTGAAGGAGGGGCGCGGGTGCCGTTTTTTGTGAATTGGCCGGGGGTGACGAAGGCGGGGGCGAAGAACGAGAGTGTGGTGCAGACGGCGGATTTGTTTCCGACGCTGGTGGAGGTGGCGGGAGGCGAGGTGTCGAAGTTTAAGAATCAGGACGGGGTTTCGCTGCTTGAGACGATGAGGAGCAACGGGACCTTGAAGCGGGGTGAGCCGATTTATGGCTACCGGGCGTATGAGGATCTTTATGTTTCGGTGCGCGAGGGAGACTGGAAGCTGATGGCTTACCGAAGCGGGAAGGTGGAGCTCTTTAATATCGCCAAGGATCCGTCTGAGACGGCGGATGTGGCGAAGGAGAATCCGGAGACGGTGGCCGGGCTGACGGCCAAATTGATCGCGTGGGAAAAGGAGATGGGGGTGGAGGAATACTCCGGGGTGCGGAAGTAGATTATTGCGAGGGGCGGCGGTGGTAGGCGTTCCTTGGTGGTGCCCGGCGGCTAGTTGTCGAGTCCGACGTGGAGCCGGAAGTATCCGGTGGGGAGATTGTTGACGGGGATCTTGCTGCGGTAGAGCTGGATAAGGCGTCCTTTGTAGAAGAAGGGGTTGTTGTAGGCTTCGATGTTATCGACGGGGCTGGCGGGGCCATCGAGGGTGTCGTAGAGCCGGGGGGTGACGGTGAATCCGGTGGCTTCCTGGTGGATGTTCACTTCGAGCCGGATGTAGAGGTCCTCGCCGGGGAGTCCGACGTAGGGGGCGGTGAGGACCGAAATAGTGAAGCCATCGGACAAGGCGTTGGGGACGGCGGGGTCGAGCTTGAGGGCGAACTCGATGAGGTTGTTCATGCCGTCGCCATCGGGATCGTCATTTTGTCCCTGTTGGTTGGCGGGAAGGTTGGCGACGTAGGAGGTGAAGGTGACGGGAGGGGGAGGGGAGACGTCGACGGGCGGGATGGTGGAGAGTTGGGTGGCGAAGTAGGAGCCGGACTTACCGATGATGAGGGTGTCGTTTCCGATGTAGAGTTCGTAGACACGGTTGAGCTCGTTGTTTACCTCAGCGGGATCAAATTGGTAGACGCCCTCGATGTTTCCGCCCTGGTAGTCGATGCGGGCGACGTAGTGGGTTTGGACGTTGGCGTTGGGATCATAGATGGCGTAGCCGAAGTAGAAGTGCTGCGGGGTGATTTGGAATCCGCCGGGGTAGGAGTGGTTGGGAGCGAGGCCGTTGCGGAGGTCGATGACTTCGGTCCAGGTGTTGGCGCTCCATTTGAGGAGGCGGGTGCCGTCGAGGTAGACGAGGTCGCCATTGGGAAGGGGCTTGAGTCCGTTGAGGGCGAGGTCGCCAAAGCCGCCGAGGTTGCTGACGGCTTTTCCGTTTACGAGGTCGCCGTCCTTGAGGATGGAGGTGGTGGTTCCGTTGGCGTGGGAGAGGAGGCTGCCTGATGCGGTGTGGCGGATGTAGAGGGTGTTGTTGGGGCCGAAGACGGCGGGAGCGCTGCTGTCCTCGAGATTGCCCCAGGAGGTGGAGCCATCGGGGAGGGTGCCATTTGAGTCGCCGACGGTTTGGATGCCATTGGCCTCGGTCCAAAGGAAGAGGCCGGTGTGGTTTCCGCTTTCCTGACCGCGGAAGGCGATGATGGAGCCATCGGGGCTGACGGTGGGGTAGTTTCCGAAGCGGGTGAATTTTCCGGTGCCTCCGGGGAAGTCGGTGACACTCTCCTGGGCGATGATTTGGACGTTGTTGTCGGTGGCCTTGAGGACGAAGTGGGCGAAGCGGTCGTCATATCCGATGAGGGCGATGGTATCGGTGTCCGAGGCATGGGGGAGAGCGTAGCTGAAGCGATGGGTTTCGCCGTTGGCGATGGCGGCTTTGGCGCGGGGGATGTATTCCGTGGTGGTGAGGCCGGTGTATTTGAAGACGAGTCCATCGGCGCGGGTGACGTCGTCAATCTTCAGGGAGTGGACGAGGTAGAAATTGCCACCGCCCGAGGTGGAGTTGAAGGTTTCCAGGTTATTGGCGGGCTGCCCGGGAGCGGGGGGGGTGTTGGTGTCGAGAATGAGGTAAGGGTTGGGGCCGTTTTTTCCCCACACGAGATGGCTGTAGTAGAAGGTGCCGTCGATGGGCTCGAAGGCGTCGACGACGAGGGGATCGAGAGAGAGGATGTTGGTGGCGTGGTGGTCTGCTCCGGCGTGGTTGATGGAGAGTTTTTCGAAGGTGACTGCGGAGAGCGAAGAGAGGGAGAGCAGGGTGAGGAGTAGGGACTTCATAAGGACCGATTGATATAAATCGTGGTGTATAGAAGAATCGGATTTGTGGCAATCCATCTGTTAGAGGTTGGGAGAGAAATAAATACTTGGCTTTGATTCGGGGCCCTTGCTTGTCAAAGGGGTGGGGGATGGCCTAGCTTCCGTGCATGAGTTTGCGCGCAGGAGTAGCCGGGTCGGGATCGATGGGGAGAAATCACGCCCGGATCTACAGCATTTTGGAAGGAGTGGAGCTGGCGGCGGTCTATGATGCCGACCTTTCGCGGGCGCAGGAAATCGCGGGGGAGTTTGGCGGGAAGGCTGTTGCGACGATGGAGGAATTTGCGGAAGCGGTGGATTTGGCGAGTGTGGCGGTGCCGACGATTGCGCATCTGGCGGTGGGTGGTGAGTTGATGAAGCGGGGGGTGCATGTGTTGATGGAGAAGCCGATTGCGAGCAATGTGGAGGAGGCGACCGAGTTGGTGACGATCTCGAAAGAGCATGATCGAATTTTGCAGGTGGGTCACATTGAGCGCTTCAATCCGGTGATGCGGGAATTGGAGAGCAAGCTGAACAATCCGACTTTTATTGAAGCGCACCGTTTGTCGCCTTTTCCGAACCGGAGTATCGACATCGGGGTGGTGCTGGATCTGATGATTCACGATCTGGAGATTATTCTGCATTTGGTGAAATCGCCGGTGGCGAGCATTGATGCGGTGGGGGTGCCGGTGCTGATGAAGACCGAGGACATTGCGAATGCGCGGATTCGGTTTGAGAACGGCTGTGTGGCGAACATCACGGCGAGCCGGATCAGTCCGGAGCGGATGCGCAAGATTCGGGTGTTCCAGAGTGATGGCTACCTGTCGCTGGATTACCAGGAGCAGACGGGTGAGATGTATTGGCGTGAGGGGATGGAGATCAAGAAGGCTCCGGTGGAGGTGGAAAAGGACGAGCCGCTTAAGCTGGAGCTCGCGGCCTTTGTCGAGAGTGTGAAGGGGGAGGGATCGAGAGGGGTTTCGGGTGAGCAGGGGGCGAATGCGCTGGCGGTGGCTCTGGAGATCACGAAGCAAATCAACGGGGCGTAGGCGGGGGGGACGGGGGCAGGATTCCCATTCGCTTTTTTATTAAGGTGGGTTAAGATTCGGCTGTGAAGATTCTCGCAGCAATGATTGCCCTGACGGGTGGCTCCGCGTGGGCGGATGAGGGGAAGCCCGATTCGGTTGAGGAGGGGTTGAGGATTCAGATTTTTCTCGATCAGAAGTGCTTTGGTCCGGGGTTCCTGGACGGGAAGCCGGGGAATTTTACGGCGGGGGCGGTGTATGCTTACAACCGGACGCACGGACGTTCGCCGGGTGATTGGGCGGCGGTGCTGGCGGATGCGCAGGCGGAGGTGGAAGTGCTTTACGCGATGGCGACGGTGCCCGGTCTGGCATCAGCTTATGTGAATCCGGATCTGCCCAGTGACAAGGATCGCGAGGCGCAGTCCAAGGAGAAGATGATGGCCTATACGTCCTATTTGGAATTCATGGCGGAGCGGTATCATACCTCTGATTCGTTTCTGATTGAGCTGAACGGGAGGTCGAAGGCGTATAATTTGAAGCCAGGGGCGTTGCTGAAGGTGCCCAATATCGAGCCATTTCGAATTGAGGAGATGGCCTCGGGGCGATCGCACAAGGAGGATCCGGTGCTCAGTGGGCGGACGGTGGTGATTGATACGAATCTGAAGCAAATTTTTGTCTACGACCCGGCGACTGCGGTGAAAGTGGCGCCCGGGGTGGCGGTGGCGGTATCCGAGGATGAGGAAGAGCCTTTGGGAGCGTTGGTGGCGATGTTTCCGACGACGCCGGGGCAGGAGAAATTTATTCATCGTGGCGAATGGTCGATCCGCAATGCGGTGGAGTTGCCGCAGTGGCGGTATGACAAGCAGTTGCTGGAGACGGGCAAGCGGGGGAAGGAAGCGCTGCAGATTCCGGGTGGTCCGAACAATCCGGTGGGAGTGTTGTGGTGCGGTCTTTCGAAAGCGGGGATCGGGATTCACGGGACCTCGAATCCGCGGACGATCGGGCGGGCGCAAAGCGCGGGGTGTTATCGGTTGTCGAACTGGGATGCGGCTCGGTTCATGCAGTATGCCCGGCCCGGAGCGCGGGTGATTGTGCGGTAGTTTCTTGCCACGGTGGTGAGGTCCGGCGCATCTTCGGTTCGATGAGCGCACCGAAGAAGATGGCGATCCGTTTGGCGGTGTATTGCCTGCTCATCGGGTATTTGTGCCTGGATCTTTTTGTGTGGAAGGGTCCGGTAAACCAGACGTTGAAGGGTCCGGGGCTTGGATCGGAGCGGGGGATTGCGGAGGCGAAGGCGATGGGGATTGCGGCGCGGGTTTATTACCAGCCGATTTACCGGGCGCAGGTGGATGAGCGGGCGCGGGAGTATCTTTGGAAGAGAGGGCGGACGTGGGAGGATACGACGGAGCCGGAGCGGCGATTTTTACGGGAGGCGACGGTGCAGCAGCTGATTGACGAATTGTTGCTCAAGATTCAGATCAAGGTGTCCCCGGTGACGGCGTATGAGGTGCCGGACGAGGTTCAGGAGGCGGAGTTCCGGAGGTTCAAGGACCGGTATGCGGAGGGTGAACTGGAGGCGCTGATGGAGAAGCAGGGCTGGAGCGGTGAGGAGGAGGCGAAGATGCGGCTGAATGCGCGCTTGCAGCGTGAGGTGTATCTGACGGATATGCTGGCCTCGGGTGTGTCGGATGAGGATGCGTTGGCCTTTTATGAGGAGAACAAGGGGGCGCTGGTGTCTCCGGAGAGACGTCAGGTGAGGCAGGTGATGATTCCGGCCTTGGCGATGGAGGGGGAGGCTGCCCGTGGGGTGCTGGAGGCGGCGCTTGAGCGAGTGGTCGTCGGGAAAGAGGAATTTGCGAAGGTGGCCGGTGAGGTGGAGGGGGCGAGTGAGGCGGTTGATTTGGGGTGGGTGGTGAAGGATCGGTTGCCGAAGGATTTTGCGATTTCGGTTTTTGGGTTGCCGCTGAACAAGCCGACGATGATCCAGTCGAAGTTGGGGTGGCATTTGGTCGAGGTGACCGGGCTGGAGCCAGCGGGGGAGCCCTCGTTTGAGGAGGTGAAGGAATCGGTCAAGCGGGCGATTCAGCAAGAGCGGAAGGAGGCGCAGTTTGTTTATTTCCGACGGCTGATGAGACTGCGGGCGGAGGGGGCGGTGGAGATTTTTGAGGACGTCCTCTATGTGGAGGAGCGGGAGTGAATTGAGGGGGAAGCGGAGACTCTCTGCGGATTTGGGCAAGATGCACTTTTTACACTCTTAGTTTCAAAGCGGAAGTGCGCGGGTTCGTTTGAAAAGCAGGCCAAGAGTTGATTGCATCAGCACTATTTTCGTCGTTCAAAACTGAGCTTATGTACAATGTCTCACCAACACCTGACTTGCGAAGAGCGTCATACAGCTTCGACTTTGCGACGCAATGGCTCAAAGCCGTCCAAGAAAATACCTCGACACCAAAATTCCCAATGAGATCTTTTTCAAGAACTGACTTGTGCACTTCCGAGTTGAAACCGCCCTCGAAAAGGGCGGAACGTCTACGTCATCTTCGGTTCCGTAGTGTCAAGAATGAGAGTGGCAACATACAGAAAAGAAGTGACTGGGGTTCGGGGACGGCAATATAGTGCGCTCCGAAATTATCATCTACAAAAGTTCCTAGATTAGTTTCAGAAAAAAATGATATTTCTAGATATTGAACTCTGTTTGCAGGGTGTAATTCGTTGCTGTTGATGTTTCCAGATGGGTCAGGTAAAGCTGAGTCAAAGGTAATCACTCCTGGTCCTTCTTCAGGTGTGTTGCTACCTGAATAGAGTGGGATGATAGAAGTGTACTTAATTGGACCGCCTGGGTGGGTCGTGTCACTGAGTTGAAACCAGACCTGGATAACGGTTTCACCAGTCCCAAGGGAAAGAGATGCAGTCGCTCCTAGAATTGTGTTACTCGGTCCAAGGATTTTTGGACCACTTCCGTTCAGATTGAATTCATCTATAGATATGGTGCTGGACACGTCCCCGTCTTGGACTCCGAGATGGATGCCGGATCCAAGGATCGTGGCGGAATGGGCATTCATCGTAAGAATTCCGAAGAAAATAATAGGTGGGAAAAGTTTTTGTAATACACTGTATGAGTTTTTTTTCATGAGGTTTTATGAGGGGTGGAAGACCTTAAATAAAGTGGTCCCGTTAATGTAGCTAGAATAGTTTATTTTTTGTTAATTCTGTTAGTTGATCGGCTTGGGGAGATTTGATTTTTTATAGACTGATGTTTCTTCTTCGAGTTCGGTCTCATGAATCTCCCAAGCTGATGAGGCGCCGTGCTTCTGATGGCTGCGGGCGGAAGGGAAGATCGAATTTTTTGAGGATGTTCTTTATGTGGAGGAGCGGGAGTAATTACCGGGCCTGAATGGTGGTGCTTGCGGGGGCGAGGCCTTCGCTGGTGGCGGTGATTTTGATGTCGCCTGCGGTGCCGGGGTAGCTCTTGACGATGAGCATGCATTTGCCGGAGAAGGCTTTGCGGTGCGGGGCCTGAAAGGATTCGACGGAGGCGGCGTTGCCATTGCCGACGGCGGCGATGACTCCGCCTTCGACCTGGAAGTTGACGAGGTTGTCGGCGCGGGGTGCGAGGTGGCCTTTGTCATCGGTGATGGAGACGGTGATGAAGCTGAGGTCCTTGCCATCCGGGGCGATGATGGTGCGGTCGGGCGAAAGGGAGATTTTCGCGGGAGGGCCGGCGGTGTGGTGTGCTTTTTCGGCGATTTTTTTGCCGTTGTGGTAGGCGACGATCTTGAGTTCGCCTTTTTCAAAGGGGACATCCCAGCGGAGGCGATAGGGGCTGGCGTAGGGGGCGGGTTTCTTTTCCTTTTGGCCGGGCCAGCTGTTGAAGTTGACAATGACGTCGGCTTTATCGGTGCCTTTCTTTTTGCGGCCGAGGGATTTGCCGTTGAGGAAGAGTTCGGCTTCATCGCCATTGGTGTAGGCGTAGACGGGGATGGTTTTGACTTCGTGGTTTTCCCAGTTCCAGTGGGGGAGGAGGTGGACCATGGGGGCGGATTCCGGGGAGGTCCATTGGGATTGGTAGAGGTAGAAGCGGTCCTTGGGGAGGCCGCAGAGGTCGACGGTGCCGAAGTAGGCGGAGCGTGAGGGCCAGTCGTCATTCCAGTATCCGTTAGTGGAATTGTCCCGGCCGCCGTAGGGGGTGGGCTCGCCGAGGTAGTCGAAGCCGGTCCAGACGTACTCGCCGATGACGGAGGGGGTTTTGGCGAGGGAGTCGAACTCGATATCGGGCGGGTAGGCCCAGACGGGTCCGATGAGGTCGTAGGAAGTGACCTGGTTATCGGTGTATTTTTGATACTTCTCGATGGGGAGGTGGTAGACGCCGCGTGAGCTGGTGCAGGAGGAGGTCTCGGAGGCGAGGATGTGCCAGTCGGGGTATTCCTCACGGACCTCGGCGTAGGCGAGGGGTTTGTAGTTGAAGCCGGGGATATCGACCTCGGCGGCGAGTCCGTTTTTGATGCTGGCGGGGTAGAAGTTGAAGCCGGCGGAAGTGAGTCGGGTGGGGTCTTCGTCCTTGCAGATGCGGTGGAGGTGGCGGGCGAGCTTCCAGCCGTCTTTTTTGCCCTGTTCGAGGATTTCGTTGCCGATGGACCACATGATGACGGAGGGGTGGTTGCGGTCGCGGCGGATCATGTCGCGGAGGTCGATCTCGTGCCACTCTTTGAAGAACTTGTTGTAGCCGTTGGGGATTTTGGGCATTTCCCAGCAATCGAAGGCTTCGACCTGGACGAGGATGCCGTGCTTGTCGCAGAGGTCGAGGAGTTCGGGTGAGGGCGGGTTGTGGGCGGTGCGGTAGGAATTGACGCCCATGGACTTCATGATTTCGATTTGGCGTTCGGTGGCGCGGGTGTTGACGGCGGCGCCGAGGGGGCCGAGGTCGTGGTGCATGCAGACGCCGTTGATCTGGACGTGTTTTCCGTTGAGGAGGAAGCCTTTGGTGGCGTCATACTCGATGGAGCGGATGCCGAAGCGGGTGGTGAGTGCGTCGATGGTGTTGGGGCGGACGAGGATGGAGGGGTCATCGACGATGATCTCGCTGAGGGCCATGTATTGCTGAGGGTTATCGAGGTCCCAGAGGAGGGGTTTTTCGACGACGAGGCTCTCGGTGTGGGTGACGGAGGAGAAGGCGGGGATGCTGACCCAGGATTCCATTTTGACGACATCGGTCCGGGAGGGGGTCATGAGGAGGGTGCGGAGGAGGATGCGTTGGGGGGCGACGGTGTCGTTTTTGAGTTCGGTTTTGACGATGACATCGGCGCTTTTTTCGGAGACGACGGGGGTGGTGACGGCGACGCCCCAGAGTGGGATGTAAACGGAGCTGGTGGTGGTGAGCCAGACGTTGCGGTAGAGGCCGGCACCGGGATACCAGCGGGAGGAGAGGTCCTCGGGGCGGAGGCGGACGGCGATGGTGTTTTCTCCGCCGTAGTTCAGGAAATGACTGAGGTCGTACTGGAAGCCCATGTAGCCGAAGGGGCGGTGGCCGAGGAACTGGCCGTTGATCCAGACGTGGGCGTCGTACATGGCGCCGTCGAAGGTGATGGCGAGGCGTTTGCCCTCGTCTTCAGCGGAGACGTTGAAGGTTTTGCGATACCAGCCGGTGCCGTGGAAGGGGAGGCCGCCGGAGCGGGCGTTGTATTTGACATCGAAAGGGCCTTCGATGGCCCAGTCATGAGGGAGGTCGAGGGAGCGCCAGGAGGAGTCATCGAAAGAGGGAGCTTCGGCGCCTTCGGCTTCGGCATTGAAGAACTTCCATCCTTCATTGAAGGAGACGTGGGTTCGCGCGTGGGCAGTGACGATGAGAAGAAGGCAGAGTAGGAGGCGCATACGGGGAGAGTATGTCACCGGAGGAGCGGAAATTGCATTCTCAAATTTTGATCAAATGAAAGCCTTGCAAGACGGGATGGGAATCGGTTGGGTGTGCGGCATGGTTCGAGTTTTTGTTTCCGGATGCTATGATCTTCTTCATGCAGGGCATTTGCAGTTTTTTACGGAAGCCCGGGCTTTGGGGGATCATTTGACGGTGAGTTTTGCGAGTGAGGAGATTCTTTGGAGTCACAAGGGGCGGAGGAGTTCCCTGCCGGATGCGCACAAGAAAGCTCTTTTGGAAGCGCTTCCGATGGTCGACGAAGTGGTGAGCTGCAATGGGCACAAGCTGGGCCTTGATTTTGAGCCCTCATTCCTTGAGCTGCGCCCGGACATTCTCGCGGTCACGGAAGATGATCAGTATGGCGAGCTGAAGAAGGCGCTGTGTGAGGAGATTGGCTGCCGTTATGTGAGAATGCCAAAGACCTCGCCAAAGATTCCACCTATTTCCTCCAGTGAGATTGTGGCCCGGGTGAGATCGATGTCCGAGGCGCCATTGCGAGTGGATTTTGCGGGAGGTTGGCTCGATGTGCCCAAGTATGCGCGGGAAGGAGCCTATGTCGTGAATTGTGCGATTTCTCCGAGAGTGAGTTTGAAAAACTGGCCTTATGAGAAGAGTGCTGGGCTTGGGGGCAGTGGAGCGTGGGCCTTGTTGAACGGGCGGGACGGAGTGGAGGCGGAGCTGGGTCTGGGTGTGGGGTGGCAAGACCCGGCAGTCATTCAGGAGACCGGAATTTGTGTTTGGAAAAGTGGCGAAAGGCCGGTGCTTGATTTTAAGAGGGATGGCTCCTTTTTAGCGGGGCGAATGGCGTTGCAGTGGTCGGGAAGTGATCATGATACTCCGGGGGCAGTTGATATCGATCGGGACTATGATTTGATTGAGAAGGCGGGCCGGCAGGCGGCGGAAGCGGTTTATACCGAATCGGTCGAAAAATTGGCGGAGGCGATTCGGATGTCCTATGTGGTTCAATTGGGAGAGGGGATGCGCGAGCTTCCCGAGGTGCCCAATTGTGTGGCGCGCAAGTACTGCGGTGGCGGGCACGGGGGGTATGGGCTGCTGTTGTTTGCGAACGGAGCCGACCGAGATGAAGCGATCAGGAATGATGAAGCGATCTTGCCGATCGAGCCGTATTATTCGTCATCGATCCATTGATCGAGCCTGGGGACGTCCTTGAGGAGTTGCAGGGCGACGAGGTGGTGGCCGAGGGGGTAGGTCCAGCGCTCGGGCCGGCCGAGTTGGTGGTAGAGTTCGGCGAACTGGTCGGAGGGGATGATGCGGTCGATGGTGCCGTGGATGAAGAGGAGTCGTTCGTTGGCGAGGTGGGGGGCGAGGCGGCCGGAGTGGAGTTTGGTGAGTTGGGCGGCGCGTTGGTAGAGCTGGCGGTATTCGGGTTCGGTAGGGATACGGCGGGCTTCGGGGGGAGGGTCGGCGCGAACCCAGTCGGCCCATTTCATGGCTCCTTCGAAGACTCCGGCGGCGTCGCGTTGGTAGGCATCGAGGAGGTTGGTGCCGGCGCTGACGAAGACGATGGCATCCCAGCCGGGGGTTTGGAGGGCGACGGCGGGGGTGGTGAAGGAGCCGGCGCTGGTGCCGATGAGGACGCGTTTTTTTGAAAGCCAATCGGGTCGTGTTTTGCGGAGGTAAGCAAGGGCGGCTTTGGTGGCGTAGGCTTGTCCGGCGTAGTGTTGGTCCATGTGGTTGGCGAGGAAGCGGGCGGCGGCCCCGAGGTCTTCCTTTTCGGTGGCGTAGGCGGGGAGGCGGCTGCGGTAGAAGGAATCGGAGGGGAGGCCGACGAGGACGTGCCAGCCGTGGTTCTGAAGGCGTTGGACGATCATGCGCTCGACTTGGGAGAGCATCATGATGGAGGTCTGGTAGTGGATCATTCCCTTGGGCTCCGGGGTGGTGGCGGGGAAGGTCTCGAAGAAGGTGCTGCGGAAGGGGAAGGCGGAGAAGAACCAAAAGTCCTGGGTGGGGCTGTGGAGTTCGTTGAATTTTGATTTGTAGGGGCTGGGTCCGGCGAGGAAGGAGGTGGGGAAGAACTGCATGTTGAGCGGGACGATTCCGGGAGGGGAATCGAGTTCGCGCTTTGAGATGACGCAGAAGGTTTCGTGCCCGCGGTCATCGGGTCCGTAGGTGGTGACGGGGCCCGCGGGGGTATGATGGGTGGAGGGGAAGTGGGGGCCTTGTTGAACTGTGAATTTTTCGGCGAGGGGGACGGCTTGCCACTTGGGCCAAGAGAGAGAGGGCTTGGCGGGAGGGGGGGAGTCAACCGAGGGGTCGATGCGGGCGGTGCAGGACCAGAGGAGAAGGAGGGGGAAGATGGAGAGGAAGCGCACCGGTGGGGAAGGTTTCACTCTTTTGGGGTGCAGGCAAATGCAGAGTTTTGGGCGCGGGGTCGTATCGTCCATGCAGGGCATGGTGAAAAACAGAGAACCCCAGGCGATGCCTGGGGTTAAGTTATGTTGCTCGCTATGGGGCTATGGGGCTATGGGGCTATGGGGCTATGGGGCTATGGGGCTATGGGGCTATGGGGCTATGGGGCTATGGGGCCTGGAGGAAGGGGAGCTGCCTGGTGAGCTAAGCGGCGAGGGCGCCGCGACTCCTTTTTTTGCCGTCAGGCGAGGAGTTCGGGGATGATTTTTCCGCCGAATTGGGAGAGTTGTTTGTAACGGCCGGCGTGGAAGTAGGTGAGCTTGTTGTCATCGAGGCCGAGGAGGTGGAGGAGGGTGCAGTGGAAGTCGCGGATGGGGTGGACGACGTCGACGGCCTGGGCTCCGATGTCATCGGTGGCTCCGACGATGCCGGGTTTTACCCCGCCGCCGGCCATGAGCATGGTCATGGCGTCGGCATTGTGGCCGCGGCCGAGGGAGTAGACTCCGCCGCGCTTGTTGTTATCCGGGGTGCGGCCGAATTCGCCGGACCAGATGACGAGGGTGTCATCGAGCATGCCGCGTTGTTTGAGGTCGCGGATGAGGGCGGCGATGGGCTTGTCGACGCTGGCGATGCGGGAGGAGTGTCCGCGCTCGAGGTAGTCGTGGGAGTCCCAGCCGCCGGAGAAGATTTGGACGAAGCGGACTCCTTTTTCGACGAGGCGTCGGGCCATGAGGCACTGGCGGCCGAAGTCGTGGGTTTCCTTTTGATCCATGCCGTACATGTTACGGATGTGTTCTGGTTCGTCATCGAGATCGACGACCTCGGGTACTTCCATTTGCATGCGGTAGGCGAGCTCGTAGGACTCCATGCGGGCGGCGAGATCAGCGTGTTCCGGGTGCTTGCGGGCGTGCTCGTCATTGAGCGCGGCGAGGGCATCGAGAGCGGCGCGCTGGTGGTCGCGGGATTTGTAGGGTTGGGACTCGAGGTCGAGAAGAGGGGAGCCGGTGGGGCGGAGGGCGGTGCCCTGGTAGAAGGCGGGGAGGAAGCCGTTGGACCAATTTTTGGAACCACCCTGGGGGAGGGCCATTTCGGTCATGACGACGTAGCCGGGGAGGTTTTGGTTTTCGGATCCGAGTCCGTAGGTGGCCCATGCGCCGAGGGCGGGGTCGGCACCGAGGCGGGAGCCGGTATTCATGTGGAAAAGGGCCTCGGGATGGTTGAGGGATTCGGCCTGGCAACCGCGGTAGTTGCAGAGTTCATCGGCGACGTAGGGATCGGCGAGGTGTTCCCATTGGTCGCACATTTCGATGCCGTTTTTGCCGACTTTTTTGAATCCGAAGGGGCTGCCGACGAAGAACTTAAATCCGGTCTCGAGGCCGCGATCGCTCTTGGACTCGGTTTTATGGAGTTCGGTGAGCTTGGGCTTGGGATCGAAGGTGTCCATGTGTCCGGGGCCGCCTTCCATGAAGAGCATGATGACGGCTTTGGCCTTGGGCTCGCCCATGGCGACTTTGGGGGCCATGGGGGCGACGTCTTTTGCGAGGAGGTCGGTCATGGCGATGGAGCCGATGGAAGCGCCGAGGCCGTAGAGGAACTCGCGACGCGAGTGGGAGTCGGAGAAGGGGCGGGAGCAGATGGGAGATTTCATAGCAAAAGTTTGAAGTTTGAAGTTTTCAGTTTGAAGTCGATGAGCCCGGAAGGTGGGAGGCTTAGTAGCTGTAGACGAATTCGTGGGAGTTGAAGAGGAGGAGGCAGAAGTCGGCGAGGGCCCGGGTTTCGGGGGAGACGTCGGCGGCCTGGGTGTCGGGGAGGTAGTCCTCGAAGACGGGGAGGATTTCCTGGTATTCGAAGGGTTGGCCGGAGAATTCCTCGACGAGGGAGCGGGTGATCTCGGTGGGATACTTGCGGCGTTTGGGGGTTTTGTCGGCGTGGTAGCCTTGCATCTCGGTGATGTAGGCGGTCATTTTTCCGAGCTCGTCATCGGTGGCGTTGCGACTAAAGACGAGGTGGAAGGCGCGCTGGATTTGTTCGGGGAGGGTGTCGGCTTCTTTTTCGAGACGAAGGGCGAAGGCGATGGAGCGGTCGGTAACGAGGTCACTGTTGAGCAAGGTGAAGGCCTGGGGTGAGACCGAGGCGGCATCGCGATCTTCACAGGAGTCGTTTGGATTCGGCTGGTTGAAGGTATCGAGGAAGGGGTCGGCGAGGCCCCGGACGCGGTAGGCGTAGATGGAGCGGCGGTTGCGTTCTTCGGGAGTGCGTGAGGGGAGGTAGGTGGGCGCGATGGAGAACTGGATCATGCGCGGCTGGAGGGCCACTTCCATGTTCATCTCGGGCCGGATGGGGAGGCCTCCGCCCTTGGTGACGATCTCGCCGGTGATGTGGAGCATGCCGTCACGGAGTTCCTCGGCGGTGAGGCGGCGGTTGGGGAAGAAGGCGAAGAGATCGTTATTTGGATCCTCCTCGGCGAGCTTGTAGCGGGCGGGGTGTGCGCCGGACTGCAGGTAGGTGTCGGAGGTCATGATCATGTGGTGGAGGCGTTTCATTTTCCATCCGTTGTCGACGAAGTCCGAGGCGAGCCAGTCGAGGAGATCGGGGTGGGTGGGTTTGGCTCCCTTGACGCCGAAGTTGTTTGGGTTGCCGGCGATGGGCTTGCCGAAATGGTATTGCCAGAGGCGATTGACGATGGAGCGTGCGGTGAGGGGGTTTTGGGGGTGGGCGATCCATTTCGCGAGGGCGAGGCGGCGACCGTTTACGTCATCGGAGATTTGGTAGGGGTCTTCAGTGGTGGCCTGCTCCGTGGGGACGCCGAGGGCGCTGAGGACTCCGGGGGTGACTTTTTCACCACGGGCTTCGAGGGCGCCGCCGGTGAGGATGAAGGATTCGGTTTTCCGGGGATTGGTGTCCTTGGCGTTGATGCGGAGTTTGCGGGCGTTGAGGAATTTGGGCTCGGTGCCGTTGTAGACGGATTGGACGAAGGGCTTGAAGCGCTCGTGGCGGCGTTCCCAGATCCAGTCGTCCTGCTCACGGACCTTGAGTTGGCCTTTTTCGGTCTCATCGAGGCCGACGTGGCGGGGTGGTTTTTCGTCGTCGGGGAGGTCGTTACGGCCCTTGAGGTCGACGTATTCGCGGTTGTTTTCGGCGTACCATTTTTTGGCTTCTTCCTCGACCTTGTTCTGGAGGCGGGTGGCTTCTCCGTGGGCGAAGTTGTAGAGGCGCTGGACCTGGGCTTTTTCTTCTTCGAAGCGTTCTTTGCTTTCGGAGGGGAGGAAGGAGGCGGGGCGCTCGGCGAGCTGGGTGTTGGCGAAGACGGAATACATGCGGTAGTAGTCCTTGGTGGGGAGGGGATCGAACTTGTGATCGTGGCACTTGAAGCAGCGCATGGTGGTGGAGAGGAAGGTTTGTCCGACGGCATTGACGACGTCATCGAGGTATTGCTGGCGGGCTTCCTCGACTTTGACCATGGCGGGGTCCCAGGGGCCCATGCGAAGGAAGGAGCTGGCGATGAGCTGCTCGGATTCTTTTTCGGAGTAGTGGCCCTTGAGGCGGAGTTCGTGGAATTTTTTGTCATCGCCGACGCGTTGGCGGAGTGATTCGTCGGCGAGTTCATCTCCGGCGATTTGTTCCATGACGAACTCGTTGTAGGGTTTGTCGTTGTTGAGTGAGCGGATGACGTAGTCCCGGTAGCGCCACATGTTGGAGCGTTCGAAGTCATTGGAGAGGCCTCCGGTGTCTGCGTAGCGGGCGACATCGAGCCAGTGTTGGGCCCAGCGCTCGCCGTAGTGAGGGGAGTCGAGGAGGCGGGTGATGAGTTGGTCCCAGGCTTTGTCGAAATCCTGTTCGGCAGCGGTGATGAATTGGTGGACCTCGGTGGGGGTGGGGGGAAGTCCGATGAGGTCGTATGAAGCGCGACGAATGAGGGTGCGGAAGTCGGCGCGGGGTGCGGGGTCGTGCTTTGCTTCGGCGAGCTTGGCCTTGATGAAGGCGTCGATGGGCTTGGGGTCGATGGCAGGCGGGGTGGGCTTGCGCATGGGCTGGAAGGCCCAGATGTCCTCAGGTTTGTAACGGCGATAGGTCCATTCATCGGAGGTGCCGCCGGAGGTGTCGACGATGGCTCCTTCGTCGGTGATTTTTTTGCTGCGTTCGGCGAGGCGGATGGCGGCCTGGGTATCCTGATCGGGCCAGGGGGCGCCGTTTTTGATCCACGTTTCGATGTGGGCGATTTGCTCTTCGTGGAGGCGGTCGTTTTCCTTGGGAGGCATTTCGTAGTCCTCGTCCTCCCATTTGATGACGGTCATGAGGAAGGATTTGGAGGGGTCGCCGGGGATAAGGAGGTTGTCGATGGACTCACCGCCTTTGAGGTATCCTTCGCGGGAGAGGAGGTTGAGTTCGCCATCGATGTCATCGGGGTCTTCACCATGGCAGGCGGCACATTTTGAGGTCAAAATGGGGAGGGCGTGCAGGGTGGCGTGCTCGTCCGGAGTGAGCTTGGCGGAGGCCTGGGAGGCGATGAGGAGGAGAGGAAGGAGGCGTTTCATGGTTTACCGGATTGGTAGAGTGATTGGACTTGGGAAGGGGAGAGAGCGGTGGAGAAGATGGCGAATTCGTCGAGGCGGCCGTTGAGGTTACGGACGGCGAAGCCGGGGTCGTTTTTGGTGGGGAGTCCCCAGTTGCCGATCTGGGCGTTGCCGATGCGGATGGCGGGGACGGCTTTGTCGGCGGGGGCTTGTTCGCGGCTGATCTCGGAGCCATTCAAATAATGGACGGTGGTGCGTGAGGGGGCGTCGAAGGTGGTGACGAGGTGGAGCCACTGTTCGCTGGCGGCGTGATTCCAGAGGGATGGGGAGAGGTTGATGTGGTGGAGTTTGTCCCCGCCAAGACGGACGGAGAAGAAGAGTTCGCCCCCGGAAGTGAGCTGCCAGTGGGGTTCGCCTTCCTCGTAGTTATCGGTGAGGAAGAGGGCGTTGAATTGGCGGTCGAGGCTATCGATGCGGGCCCAGGTGGAGAAGGTGATTTGCTGGAATTCGCCGGGGATGGTGACGCGGACGCGGGAGCCGTTGGGGGAGAAGTCGAGGGCGTCTTTTCCGGGCCAGCGGCCGGGGACTTTTTCGGCGGCGACGATGGAGCCGGGTGCGAGGTCGGGGTTGGAGGGGAGGAGGAGGCGGCCCCAGGGGGAGGGTTGGTCGAAGGGGAAGTAGGCGACGAGGTGGGGGTGTTGGCTGAGGAGGCTGGAGGAGGCTTTCCAGGCGGTGAGGCGGTCTTGCTGGTGGGTGGCGAACTCTTGGGCGAGTTGGACGGGGCTGGTGAAGCGGGTGGGGTCTGCGAGGATTGTTTTGGTGTGGGTGCCGGAGAGGTGGAGACCTTGCCCGCCAGTGAGGAGGGATTCGTGGGCGTTGTGCGGGTGCCATTCGACTTCGCCGTCGAAGACGTGGAGTTCGCATTGGTCTTTGTTGAGATCGAGGGCGAACTCGGTGCCGAGATCGAGGACGGTGCCGTGGGGGGTGTGGATTTGGAAACCGATGGCGTGGGAGGGGACGTGGGCGCGGAGTTTTCCGGAGGAGAGGGACATTTCCTCGGAGGATTGGATCTCGAAGCGGGTGTCGCCCTCGACGACGAGTGAGACGCCGCTGAGGAATTCGATTTGGACGAGTCCGGACTTGAGGTGGAAGGAGTCACCGGAGAGGAAGTCGCCACGGGTGGGAGCGGTGGAAGAGCTCCAATCGGCATCGACGGTGCGGGTGAGGACGGCGAATCCGGTGTCGTGGAGTTCGGCAGGAGAATCGGCGGAGGGGGAAACGGGTTGGTCGTGGCCTTTGATGGAGACGATGGCGAAGGCGATGGCGGCTGCGGCAGCGAGCCAGGGGAGGGCGGGTACGATTCGGGAGGCGAGGCCCGGGCCTGATGGGGCGGAGAGCTCCACGTGAGTGGGGAAGGTGCCGGATTGGTAGCCGGACACGAGGGCGTGATTGAGTCCGGCGATGCGGGCGAATTGCGCTGCGGCATCGGGCTCGTTTTTGATCCGAAGGTTGAGTTCATGACCTTCCTCGGCGGTGAGGGCGCCATCGAGGTGGCGGTGAATGAGATCTTCCGTGCCGGTATTCATGAGGTGGCACGGGTTGAGGTTTCGATGCAGTGGCGGAGTTTCTCGCGGATGCGCTGGAGGGCTTTGGCTACGGCATTTGGGTTCATGCCGATTTGTTCGGCGATGGCGGCGGGCTTGAGATTGTGGAAGTAGCGGTATTCGCAGAGTTCGCGGGCGCGGTCATCGAGTTGGCCAATGCAGGATTCGAGTTGGGCGAATTGTTCCTGCTCGTTGGGTTGTGGTTTGGCGAAGGCCTGGACGAGGGCGTCGAGGGCGTCGTCATCGAAGATATGCGGGTCGTTTGATTTCCGGCGGAGGTAGAGGCGGACCTGGTTGCGGGCGACTCCGATGGCCCAGGCAGCGAAGGGGCGGTCGGAATCATAGCGCGCGAAGGAGGTCATGGCGGCGACGGCGCAGTCCTGAAGGACGTCGTCGCGGTCGTGAACATCGTAGACCATTGACGCGACGAAGGCGGCGACCTTGGGGAAGGCGCCGGTCCAGAGTCGGGTAAATTGGGCGTCGGACGGACTCATTGCTTACCTTAACTTAACGAGGGAGGGCTTTTTATGACCAAAAAAGTGAGAAAAAATGTCTGACACCCTTGTTTTGGGGGAAATGGTGCCCGATAAGCAGGCCTGTGAGGCGTATTTTGGTCATTGGTGGCGGTCCGGCGGGATTGCGTGCGGCGGAGGTGGCATCGGCTGCGGGATGTGAGGTGACGTTGTGTGAGCAGAAGCGGTCGGTGGGGCGGAAGTTTCTCATTGCGGGGAAGGGTGGGTTGAATCTGACGCACTCGGAGGAGCTGGAGACCTTTGTGACGCGTTATCGTGGGCCGGGGCAGCCGGAGGACTTTTGGGGTCGGGCGTTGGAGGAATTTGATAATAAGGCAATCCGGGCGTGGGCGGCACGGATGGATGTGGGGACCTTTGTGCAGAAATCGGGGCGGGTTTATCCGAAGGCGTTGAAGGCGGCTCCGTTGCTGCGGCGTTTGGTGGAGCGGTTGCGGGAGCAGGGGGTGGCGATGCGGATGAATCACCGGTTGGTGCGGCTGGAGAAGGGGGAGGGGCATCGGGCGACCTTTGAGACGCCGGAGGGTGAGGTTGTTTTGGAAGCGGACGCGGTGATTTTGGCACTTGGTGGCGGTTCGTGGCCGCAGACGGGATCGGATGGTGCTTGGGTGGAGGTGCTTGGGAGGATGGGAGTGGAGGTGGCTCCGCTGGCGGCGGCGAACTGCGGGTGGGAGGCGGATTGGCCGGAGGAATTGCGGGGGAAGGTTGAGGGGCAGCCGTTGAAGAATGTGATTGTGAAGGCGGGAGGCGAGGAGGCACCGGGAGAGTTGATGGTGACGCGCTATGGGCTGGAGGGCGGGCCGATGTATCAGCTGGGGCCGGTGTTGCGGGCGATGGAGTTTCCGAAGGTGACGATTGATTTGAAGCCGTCGTTTACGGAGGAGAAGCTGGTGGCGAAGATGGAGTCGGCGAAGCGGAATTTTTTGGAGGAGTCGGCGGTGCGGTGGAAGCTGCCGGAGGTGGCGCGGGACTTGTTAGAGCATCTTCACGGGCCGTTTGGGTCGGCGGAAGATTTGGCGCGGTGTACGAAAAATTTCGAAATTGCGCTGACGGAGGCGCGGCCTTTGGAAGAGGCGATCTCGTCGGCCGGAGGGGTGAAATGGGGTGAGCTGGATGAGCAGCTGATGGTGAGGGCGGTGCCGGGGCTTTTTGTAGCGGGCGAGATGATCGACTGGGAAGCGCCGACGGGGGGGTATCTTTTGCAGGGGTGCTTTGCTTCCGGGACGATGGTAGGAGAGGCAGCTGTTAGCTTTTTGGCTTAGAGGAGCGAATGCCTTTTTTGGAGAGGATTTCGACGTAGACGGCTTCGGGAGATGAGGAGGCGGCGGTGTCGATGGCGGTGCTGAGCTCGTTGACGTGGCAGGAGGCGGCGGAGGCTTCATCGGTGCCGACGCGGCAGTCGAAGTCCCAGAAGTCGACGCCCTCGGGGAGTTCCTTGCGGCGTTCGCGTTTGAGGTATTTGTTGAGTTCGGCCTTGATGGAATCGAGAACGCGGGCGGGTGCGTGGTTGCCGGATTTGGTGGGAAAGAGTTTTTTCATGGGCGGGTTGTGACTTGGATGAGGGGGATTGTCCCGTTTAATTGCTTCGATGCGAGGACGGGTTTTGTTTTGAGTCGGTGAGGGAACCGGTGTTAGATGGGGACTGAACGGGATTTTCCCCTATGTCAGAACACCATCACCATCACCACCACGGCTGCGCGTCCGATTCGTGGTTTTGGCTTCGGATCATTTCTTTTCTGTGGATTGGGGTGGGGCTGGTATTGTGCGGGTTTGCGGGAGTGGTGTTATTTGAGATGTATGAATTTGCGAACCGGTCGGTTCACTGGCCGGTGTGGGCTTATCTGGCGCTGGTCATCTCGCTGCCGTTGTTTGTGGTGCCGGTGGGGATTTTTGCGAGGGCGCTGTGGGCTTATTATGCGACGATGCTTCTCTCGATGGTGATGATGCTGTTGTTTCCGATCGGGACGGTTTTGGGGTATTTTACGATCAAGGCGCTCTTTGGATCGAAGGAGGACTTTGGGGTGTAGACAGCCACTTGGTCCTTAGTTTGTGTCGTTTCTGAGGAGGGTGAGGGACCATTGCTTGTTGATAGCGGTGCGGGCGCGTCTTTCCTCATCGAAGGGCATTTCCTGGGGGAGCATGGGGAATCCGCCGAGGAGGAGGTCGGGGTCTCCGTCGGCGTCAATATCGAGTGACTTGAGGGAGAGGTAGGGGGCTTGGGAGGCGACGGGGAGGCGTTCGAGATTGAAGACGAAGGGATCGGCCTGGAGGGCGATGATGGCTCCGGCGGGGTGATCGATTCTCCAGTCGACGAAATTGGCGACGGCGGCGAGGTCGGGTTTTCCGTCGAGATTGAAGTCGGCGATTTCGAGAGCGGTGGCTCCGGGGAGGGGGATGAAGGATTTGGGTTCGAAGGTGCCGTTTCCTTTTCCCTGGTAGAGATGGATGCCGTGGTAGCGGCGGATGGGGGGATCGGGGATTTCGAGGTTGTTGCCGGAGAAGGTGGCGATGTCGATGTTTCCGTCGTTATCGAAATCGGCGATTTGGAATCCGGTGTATCCCTGGCTGGGATTTTTTTGCCAGAGGAGTTTTTGTTCGGGGTAGTTGCCCGAGCCGTCGTTGAGGAAGGACCACATTTGTTGGGTGCCCTGGGAGAAGAGGGCGAGGATGTCTTCGTCGCCATCGTGATCGAGGTCGACAGGGTGGGCATCGACGCAACCGCGGAGGGGGAGGAGGGTTTTGGGGTTTTGGCCGGAGGTGTCGATGAGGCGGAGGTCACCGGGGCCGCCATCGCCAAAGCAGCTGAGGATGAAGCGGGCGGGTTGATCGCCGCAGGGTGCCAAGAGTCGAGCCCGTGCGGTGCGGGGGAAGCCGGAGGCGATGATGGGTTTGTCGCGGTTGGTGTCTCCCATCATTTGGAGGTGGCCTTCATTTCCGGGACCGAAGAGGTGTCCGATCTGGACGAGGCCGGTTCTTCCGTCGAGTTCGAAGAAGTCGACTGTTTCGGTAGCGAAGGGTCCGCGGCGTCCCTGATAGCTGCCTTCGTGATTGAGGAGGATGATTTCCTTGGAGGTGGCGTTGGCGGCGATGATGGTGTCGGATGGTCCGGCGAGGGTTCCGATGGCGGTGATGATTTGATTGGATTCGACGGAGGAGAACTTTTCGCCGGGCTGGAAGAGTGGGGAAGGGGTGGCGAAGGAGCGGTAGACTTCGGACGGGGTGGGTTCCGGTTGGGAGTTGGAGAGGAAGTGTTCCCGGAGAGTTTGCCATTGTCCGGGTGACATCAGGGGGGTGGTGACGACGAGATCGGGAAGGAGGTGGGGGAGTTTGGAGGGGTCTTCCGATGATTGTGCCATGCCGACGTAGTGGGCCATCCATCCGAGGACGTGTTGCCACTGTTCTTTGGGAAGGTCCTGAGGGGTGGGTTGGAGGTGGCAACGGGTGCAGTGGGTGGCGGCGAGGAGGTTGCCATCCGGGGAGTCCGGTGGAGAAGTGGATTCCTTTTGCGCTGCGGGGCGGCAGGAAGGCAGGGCCAGCAATGCGAGCAAGAGGGGGAGTTTGGAAAAGGAAGGCATGCGGGAGAAGCGGGAGGGTAACGGGGAGGAGAGATGCTGGCAAAAAAAATGACGGTTTCGGTAGAGTGTTATCGGGAAAAGCTTGTCGATTTTCCGGGTAAGTCACCAGGAGGGGAGGGGAGTAAAAAACTCCTGGCGAGGAAATGGACTCGACGCCATCGCGGGAAGAGTTCAATCAACAGGACGTGAATCAGAGGAGAAAGTTAATCATTGGCACCGTTTTAGGGAGCCTGTTGGTTTGTGGGTCCGTGGCAGCAGATGAGATGGAATCCCTGAGGGAACGGACGATTGCGCTGATTCAGGCCGAGGAAATGACCTTGGTTCTGTCGCCGCGTCATGCGGCAATTGTTTCGTGGCTGGAAGAAGGGCCGGAGAGTTTTCGGGCCCGCCTGAACGAGGATCTGGCGTCTTTATCGAAAGGAAGATTTATTGAGGAGGAGATCGGCTGGAAGGAGGGAGAGGGAGCCATCCAACAGCGGTATCTGGCTCTGGGAGAGTCGGTTCGGGACTTATCGAGGGGCGAAAATCCGTTTGGGGTCATCATGCCGGGAGTGAAGAATTGGCGACTTTCGAATCTGGGGGTGGTGTCTGTTGATTTGGATGTATCGGGTCAGTTGACTCTCCAGACGAAGCTGGAGGCATCGGGGAAGTTGCGGAGCGGGGAGGCTTTTGGGTTTAAGGGAGAGCAGGAAATTGTTTGGCAAAAAGAGGGGGAGGAGTGGGTTCTTTCCGAGTGGAATCAGCAGAGTGCGAAGGTGTCTCTGGCGAAGAAGACCTTTTTCTCGGATGTGAGCAAAACGGCGGTTCCGGATTCGAGCGCTTTCTGGAAGATGCAGAAGTTCGAGAAGAAGCATATGATTGACAGTGCGATGAGGACGGGGGTGACGCCTGTGCCTGATCGGAAGTATCTGCCTTACATCTCGGCGGAAAATGACGTAAGCTATCCATCGGTGGCGGTGGTGGATTACGATGGGGACGGGTTTGAGGATTTGTTTTTGAATTCAGATTGGGATGCGGCGCAGATGTTGCGGAACAAGGGAGACGGGACGTTTGAGGATGTGACGCGGGAGACGGGACTTCGTTTCAACCATTCCACGACCTGCGCGGTGTTCGTGGATTTCGACAACGACGGGGACAAGGATGCGTTTATCGGGCGCTCACAGGAGCCTTCGGTTTTTCTGGAGAACCGGGAGGGAAAGTTTCACGATGTGACGGCGGAGAAGACGAACCTGGGAGATCTTTATTTTGTCTCGGCGGTTTCGGTTTGTGACTTTAACCGGGACGGGTTGCCTGATCTTTATGCGAGCACTTATGGTCCGGTGGCCCATGCGAATCCGCGGTGGGAGAGTGTGATGTTGCCGAAGGAGGAGTGGGAGATTTTTCAGGAAAAGGAAAAGGGAGAGCACCGCTGGTTCAATCTGATCGGGAGTGCGAATGTGCTGATGATCAACCAAGGGGACGGGAAATTTAAGCGGCATCCTTATGATGAGTTGATTTCGCAATGGCGTCGTTCCTTTCAATCGGTGTGGGGCGACTTCGATGGGGATGGGGATGATGATTTGTATATTTGCAACGACTTTGCGCCGGACGAGTTGCTTCGGAATGACACGCCAAAGGGCGGGATGGAGCCGGTGTTTGTGAATGTGTCGGCGGAGGCGTTTGCGAGCAAGCCGTTGGGATTCGGGATGGGGGCCAGCTGGGGGGATTATGACGGGGACGGGGATTTGGATCTTTATGTGTCGAATATGTATTCGAAAGCGGGGAAGCGGATCATCAAGCAGATGGGGGCGGTGAATGAGCGGGTGAAGGCGGCGGCGGCGGGGAATTTTCTTTATGAGTTTGAGGATGGGAAATTTCATCAACGGGCGGGCTCAGAGGAGGGGGAGCAGCAGGTCAATGTGGTGGGGTGGTCTTATGGCGGGCAGTTCGGGGATTTTAACAATGACGGGGAAACGGACCTGTATGTGCCGAGCGGGTATTACTCGGCGCCGGAGGAGCACTCGACCTTTGTGGATACGTGAAGTTGTCTTTGGCGCTCGGTCGTGCGCGATGATCCGGACAAGCCCGAGGGTTTTGCGGAGGATGAGGTCTGGGACCTGCAGAAATTTACGGGTGAGTTGATTGTGCCGAATCAGGGGGATGGGTTGGGAGGTGCTGCGAGTTCGATGCTGAAGAGCCATTCGCTTTCGGGGAATGAGAGGAATCGATTTTTCCTGCGGGAGGGTGATCAGTATGAGGATCTCACCTTGATCTCGGGAGTTGATTTCGGGGAAGACGGGCGGGGGTTTGCGCGGATGGATTTTGATCAGGACGGGTATCTTGACCTGGTGGTGACCTCTTTGGCGGAGCCACGGGTGAGGCTGATGAGGAACGGGATGGCTGACTTTGGAGCGAAGAAGAATGTCTTCACGCTGGATCTGCGTGGGCGGAATGAAACGGCCCAGGCATCGAAGGAATTCAGTAATCGGGACGCGATCGGGGCGAGGGTGCTGGTGACCTATCCTTCGGGGAAGAAGGTGGCGATGCAGAAGCAATGTGGTGAAGGGTTCTCGGTGCAGAACCCGGGAGTATTGCGGGTGACGTGGGGTGAGGGGGACTTTCCTGTGTTGGTTCTGGTGCGCTGGCCGTCGGGGAAGGAATTCGAGCTGAAGCCGGATCCGGAGACGGCTCATTATGAGTTGGTTGAGCCGAAGTAGGGTGTTGGGGCTTGATTTTTTGGAGGGATCGTGGCCTGTGGGGTGAATGAGAGGGCTCCTGTTGATGTCATTTTTTCTGCTGTTGGGCATCGGTTCCACGCTGCGTGGAGAAGAGGAGCTTCCGACGGAGGTGGTGGTTTTGCAGGAAGGTCTGACGGCGAAAAAGGAGGAGTTGCGGAAGGCGCTTATTGTTCAGCTAGAGGTTCTGAAGGAGAGCCATGCCAAAGCGAAAAATTTCACCGCGGTGGGGGAAGCTCATACGTTGGTGGAAGCTTTTTCAAAGAAGGCTGATACCAAAGTGAGAGAGCCGGGTGATGCGGGTCTTAAGAAACTGATTTTCCTTTATGATGCCAGAGTGGAGAAGCTTGATGGGATTTATCGCGCTGAATTGGTGAAGCTGGAGCGCAGTTTCGAGAGGAGTGGAAAGAGGGTGGAGGCGAAGCAAATCAGGATGTTGGTCGGGGAGTTTGATTTGGAGACGTTTCGGGATGCTCCGTTGGCCCAAATCAAGGTGAAGGCGACGGTGCGGGTGAGTGCGGAAAAGCTCGTGGAAGGAACGGCCCGGCTATCCGGTGGATTTCGGCCGCGGATCGGGAAGGTGGATGAGTCGCTTCAGGGGAGCGAATTTTTGAGGGTGCCCTGGCAGTCGAAGCCGGTTTTCACGATTGAGGGGTTGGAAGATGGGAATCTTTTTGTGGTGGAACGGGAGCCGGGGAAGTTGACGGGGCTCAGTGTGGCGAGCGAACCGCTCAAGGGGCTGGTGAAGGGGGATTGGATCAATAGGGCGATCTTTCACCGGGTGTATCTCAGGGAGGGGGAGAAGATCGTGGTGAGCTCCGCGGAGGGGATGTTGATTGCAGGCACGATCAAGGTGAATTGAGTCCGGTTTGAAGGAATGCCGGTCAGTGGGCTTGGCCGGCGGGAAGATTGAAGGGGTGATTCCTCCCAAGAGGCTTTCCGACAGGGGTAAGGAGAGTTCATCATTACCAATCCCCGCCGATTTTATTACTTGTAATACTAATTATTTCGGATGAGACTCCCCGCCGCGAGGACCCCCAAAGGATCCCTAATCAAGCAAATCAATGAAACAAGCACTACTTATTATCTCGGCTATGACCGCTGGTATCACTGCAGCAACTGCGGCGACCACTTCCATCAGCCTCACCGGCCTCACCGGAATTCCCGACGGAGCCATTTCGGGCACCGGAGCACCTCTCCAGTCCCAGAATGGCACCGCATTCACTTTCGACGAAACGACTGGAATCGCGACCAGCACCGGTTCCTGGCTTCGTGGCCGTTATGTTGGCGGCAGCGGCAACCCTTCCGGAACAGTTGCTCTTGCGGCTGGAGACAACCTCATTATCACGGGTCTGTTTTCGACGACCGGTAATGCCGATGGAAACCATGAAGGCCAAATCGGGATTGGTTCTACGGCTGCCGGTTTTGGAGCCGAGATCGTTGATATCGGATTCAACTTCAACAACGACGGAAAAGTCGGGGTAACCAATGGAGCAGGAAATGCCTTTGGAGATATTGCACCTGCTGACTACACGATCGGAGATTTGATCGGTTATACCTTCGATATAACCAAGACAACCACCGCCCAGGAATGGACCTTGTCTTTGACGCTCGACAATATCACACAAGCCAAAACCGGAATCATTTCAACGAGTGGCGTGACTTACGTCGAGCCTACCGGAACGACGAACTCCTACACTGATCCTGCCGTCTACGTGGGCTTCCAGTCACTTGCGAATGGTGCTGGTGGATCGGGCAATACGTTCAACCTTCATGTTGCCAACGCGATTCCGGAGCCTGCTTCGATCCTGCTGACCAGCCTTGCCGGTTTGGCTATCTTCCGCCGCCGTCGCTAGGACGAGGGTCGCGAACTCAGATATTTGCAGAACGCGTGATCGTGAGATCACGCGTTTTTTTATGCCCGGAAAGGAGATGAGCCATCCCCTGTCGGTCTTGTGGTTTTATTGAAGCGGGAACTGCAGTGACTTTGCGAGGAAGCTGTATTTATCGACGACTTGTTCGATTTGTTTGGAGGTGGGGGTGCCGGCGCCGTGTCCTGATTTGGACTCGATGCGGATGAGGACGGGGGCGGGGCCGGCTTGGGCGGCCTGGAGGGCGGCGGCGAACTTGTAGGAGTGTGAGGGGACGACGCGGTCGTCATGATCCGAGGTGGTGATCATGGTGGCGGGGTAGCTTTTTCCAGGCAGGCAGTTGTGGTAGGGGGAGTAGCCGAGGAGGTATTTAAATTCGTCGGCGTTGTCATCGGGGAAGCCGTATTCGGACTGCCAGGCCCAGCCGATGGTGAACTTTTGGAAGCGGATCATGTCCATGACGCCGACGGCGGGGAGGGCGGCGGCGTAGAGGTCCGGGCGTTGGGTGAGGCAGGCGCCGACGAGGAGGCCGCCATTCGAGCCGCCGTGGATGGCGAGCTTTTTGGAGGAGGTGTATTTTTGGGCGATGAGGTGTTCGGCGCAGGCGATGAAGTCATCGAAGACGTTTTGTTTTTTGAGTTTCATGCCGGCCTGGTGCCAGTCCTCGCCGTATTCGCCACCGCCGCGGAGGTTGGCGGAGACGTAGATGCCGCCCATGTCGAGCCAGGCGATGGTGGCGGGGGAGTAGCGGGGGAGGATGGAGATGTTGAAGCCGCCGTAGGCGTAGAGGAGGGTGGGGTTTTGTCCGTTGAGCTGGAGGCCTTTTTTATGGACGACGAACATGGGGACTTTGGTGCCGTCCTTTGAGGGGGCGAAGATTTGGGTGGTCTGGTAGTCGTCCTCGTTGAACCTGGTGTCCGGTTTTTTGAAGAGGGTGGAGGTGTTTGTTTTGATGTCGTAGCGGAAGATGGCGCCGGGGGAGGTGAAGGAGCTGAAGGAGTAGAAGGTTTCGTTTTGGTCCGATTTGCCGGAGAAGCCGCCGGCGGTGCCGAGGCCGGGGAGGGCGATGGGGCCGAGGGGTGAGCCATCGAGCTGGAAGCGGCGGAGGCTGGTGTGGGCGTCCTTCATGTAATTGGCGATGAGGATGCCGCCGACGTGGGAGACGGAGCGGAGGGTGTCAGGTGCTTCGGGGATGATTGTTTTCCAGTGGGCGCGGGCGGGCTTTTCGAGGTTGATGGCGATGAGTTTGAGCTTGGGGGCATCGAGATCGGTCTGGAGGTAGAAGGTGGATCCGACGTTTCCGATGAAGGTGTAGGAGGCGTCGAAGTCCGGGAGGAGTTCGACGACCGGGGAGTCGGGTTGGGAGAGGTCGCGGTAGAAGAAGCCGTTTTTGGTGTCGGTGCCCCGGGAGACGTCGATGAGGAGGTAGCGGCCGTCCTCGGTGAGGCCGGCGTAGAGGCCCCATTTGGGGTGGTCGGGGCGTTCGTAGACGATTTGGTCATCGGATTGGGGGGTGCCGACTTTGTGGAAGTAGATTTTTTTATGGGTGTTTTGGGCCATCATTTCCTCGCCTTTTTTGGGGGTGGGGAAGCGGCCGTAGTAGAAGCCGGAGTTGTCCCTGGCCCAGGTGGCGCCGGAGAACTTGGACCATTTCAAGTGATCGGGGAGGTCTTTGCCGGTGGCGATATCGCGGACTTTCCATTCGATCCAGTCGGAGCCGGAGGCGGAAGTGGAGTAGGCCATGAGCTTGCCGTCGTGGGAGATCTCGTAGTCCTTGAGGGCGACGGTGCCATCGGCGGAGAGGGTGTTGGGATCGAGGAGGACGGTGGGTTCGTGGTCGAGGGAGGAGGTGGTGTAGAGGACGGATTGGTTTTGGAGGCCGTCGTTTTTGGAGAAGAAGTAGCGATCGCCCTCGAGGAAGGGAGTGCCGTAGCGTTCGACATTCCAGAGTTTGGTGAGGTGGGACTTGAGGGATTCGCGTCCGGGGATGGCGGAGAGGAATTTTTCGGTGAGCGCGTTTTGCTCTTCGATCCAGGTGTGGGTTTGTTCGGAGTTGAGGTCTTCGAGCCAGCGGTAGGGGTCGGGAACGGTGACGCCGTGGATGGTATCGGTGTGATCGGTGGGGTGGGAGTCGGGGTAGGATAGGGGGGCGGAGAGAAGAAGAGAGGAGGAGATGAGAGGGAGGAGCAACAAGAGATTTTTCATGGATTAGCGGGGATAAACTTGGTCGGTGAAGGATTCGATTTCAGAGATGATGCGTTCGGGGGCGACGTGGAAGAGGTCGTTGTGTCCGGCTTCGTCGATGGAGACGAGGCACTTGTGGTGGGCGGGGCAGAGGCGGTGGAGTTCCTCGCCGTGGGAGTGGGAGATGACGCGGTCATCGATGCTTCATGGATTAACGGGGATAAACTTGGTCGGTGAAGGATTCGATTTCAGAGATGATGCGTTCGGGGGCGACGTGGAAGAGGTCGTTGTG
>JBPOGH010000011.1:0-160499 GCA_051252135.1 Verrucomicrobiaceae bacterium
ATCCCATGAAACGAATCACCCTGCGAAGCGCAGCGAAGACAATTCAGCATAGCCAACGGCAATCCCGTCCGCTCCGCTCGAGAACCCAGTTTCCCTCCACCCCCTAATTCCGAATTCCTGATTCCCATCTCGCCTCCCACCATTCAAGATATCCTCATGCGTAACTTCCTTCTCCCCTTCATCTTCTCCGTTTCCATCCTCCACGCTCAGGATAAAACGGACAAAAAAGACGACGATAAATCCACCCCCAAAACCGTCACTTCTGAGGACTCCGTCACCATCGACGGCAGCAAGATCGACTACCGTGTCACCGCTTCCACCCTCCTACTCAAAACCGACGACAGCAAGGACCGCGCCTCCATCTTCCACGTTTCCTACCAGCGCCTCGGCATCAAAGAACGCCACAAGCGCCCTGTCCTCTTCGCCTTCAATGGCGGCCCCGGCTCCTCCGCTGTCTGGCTCCACCTCGGTGCCCTCGGTCCAAAAATCGTCCCCACCTCCGAGGACGGTACCAAAACCCTCCCGCCACCCAGCGAAGTCATCCCCAACATCCACTCCATCCTCGATGTCGCCGATCTCGTCTTCATCGACCCCGTCTCCACCGGCTATTCCCGCCCCGAGGGCGACGCCAAGCCCAACCAGTTCCACGGAGTCAGCGAGGACATCGAATCCGTAGGCGACTTCATCCGCCGCTGGACCACTGAGAACGACCGCTGGGCTTCCCCCAAATTCCTCCTCGGCGAAAGCTACGGAGGCATCCGCGCCGCCGGCCTCTCAAACCACCTTCAGGAAAAATACGGCATGAACCTCAATGGCATCGTCCTCCTCTCCCCCCTCGTCGACTACCGCACCCTCCGCTCCGGCCACGGCGATGACCTCCCCCACTCCGTCTTCCTCCCCGCCATGGCCTCCACCTCGCACTACCACGGAAAAGTAGCCGGAGATCGCGATGCCCTCTTTAACGAAGTCCAGGAATACGCCTTCGGCCCCTACGCCGTCGCCCTCCTCAAAGGAGCCTCCATCCCCGCCGATGAAAAGAAAGCCGTCGCCGCAAAGCTCGCCTCCTTCACCGGCCTCCCCTCCTCCCTCTTCGAGGAAACAAACCTCCGGCTCGATCCCGCCCGCTACCGTAAGGAACTCCTCCGCGCCGAAGGAAAAGTCCTCGGCCGCTTCGATGCCCGCGCCGCCTGGCCCCTCGTTAACCAAGCCGAGGATTACGCAGCCTACGATCCCTCCTACGCCGTCGTCTACGGTGCCTTCGCCACCGCCATGAACGACTACCTCAGCCGCACTCTCGAATGGGAAGGTCACCACCCCTACAACATCCTGAGCCGCGACGTGCACCCTTGGAATTGGGGCGCCAAAAACTCCGTCGTCAACATGTCACGCGATGTCGAAAACGCCCTCCGCAATAACCCCGACCTCCGCGTCCTCGTCATGAGCGGCTACACCGATCTCGCCACCCCCCCCTCCAACATGACCCACAGCATCAACCACCTCTTCGGCATCCCGGCCGAGCGCCGTGAAAGCATCGAAATCGCCTTCTACGAAGCAGGACACATGTTTTACCTCAACCAACCCGACCTTGAAAAAATGCGTCGGGATCTCGTCAAATTCATCAACCAAAACTAAAGCGATGGACACCCCGCCAGATCAACAACAATCACCACCGCCCCAACCGGCTTACCCGCCTCCGATGCTCCACCACTCGGGGCATCCCAAGAACGCCGTTGATCTGGCAATGTGGTGTCATCTCATTCCCATCATCGCCGGGTTCCTCACATCCGGTCTCCTCGGGTTCGTCGGGCCCCTCGTCATCCTCTATAGCTCAAGACAGCCCTCCGCCTTTGTCGACGCCCACGCAAAGGAATCCCTCAATTTCCAACTCTCCGTCTTAATCTACGCCGTCGCGCTTTCGGTCATTGGAATGATCATCGTCCTCGTCACCTTCGGCCTCGGAATCTTCCTCTTCATTCCCCTCGTCATCGGGCTCGCCGTCGCCGTCCTCGTTTTTGAGATCCTCGCCACCATTGCCGCAACAAAAGGTGAACTCTACCAGTATCCTCTCACCATCCGCTTCATCAAATAAAACGCCCTCCCCCTCATTGCCACCTCCTTCCTCTTTGGAAGAGTGGCAGTCCCACAAGGACTCGAACCTTGAATGACTGAACCAAAATCAGCTGTGTTACCGATTACACCATGGGACTCACTCGGCTCCGCCGCTCGCGCGACGACGTCGGTTAAGTAAGTTCAGTCTGACATCGTTGCAAGACCGAAATAGGAGGAATTCTTAATTTCTTCCGTCTCGTATTGAGTTCACTCAAGGCCACCCTTGACCTCGCCCCCAAAAAGCAGGACCTTCTGCCCTTTGTATGGACTACGCCCCACTGATCGAAAAACGCACTGCCCGCCTCGGTGAAATCGAGGCCATGATGAGCGAGCCCGACTTCTTCAATGATCAGGCAACGTCGACCACCCTCATGCGCGAGCACACCAATCTCAAGAAGCTCCTCACGCTCTGGGATGAATTCATTCAGGTCAAAAGCGACATCAAAGGAAACGAAGAGCTCCAAAAAGGCGACGACCCCGATTTTTCCGCCATGGCCGCCGAAGAACTCCCTCCTCTTCGGAAAAGAGAAGAAGAACTCTTCCACTTGGTCCAATACGCTCTCCTCCCTCGCGATGCAACCGAGGACCGTGACGCCCTTCTCGAAATCCGCGCCGGCGCCGGTGGAGATGAAGCTTCCCTCTTCGCAGGGGAACTCATGAACCTCTACCAGCGCTACACCGAAAAACGCGGCTGGAAGTGCGAGCATCTCGGAAGCTCCCCCTCCGATGTTGGCGGTTATAAAGAGGTCGTCCTCAAAATCACCGGAGAAGAAGTCTTCCGCTTCCTCAAATACGAATCCGGCGTCCACCGCGTCCAGCGCGTTCCCGCCACCGAGACCCAAGGCCGTATTCACACCTCCACCTGCACTGTCGCAGTCCTCCCCGAGGCTGAGGAAGTGGACTTCCAGCTCCGTCCCGAGGACCTCCACATCCAGGCCACCCGCTCCGGTGGTTCCGGCGGACAACACGTCAACACCACCGACTCCGCCGTTCAGATCACCTATCTGCCCACCGGACTCCAGGTGAAGTGTCAGGACGGACGCTCCCAAACCCAAAACAAAGCCCTCGGCCTCGAGATTCTCCGCGCAAAGCTCTTCGAAATCGCCCAACGCGAAGCACAGGAAAGCTACTCGGCTCAGCGCAAATCACTCGTCGGCTCCGGGGACCGCTCCGAGAAAATCCGCACCTACAATTTCCCCCAATCTCGCGTCACCGATCATCGCATTAACTACACTTCCCACAACATGGAAGGAATCATGAACGGCGAGATCTTCGAGTTTACCGAACTCCTCCAGAAAGCGGAAATGGAGCAACGCCTTGCCGAAGAGGAACTTTCCTAGTTCTTCCCGCACTATTCACCACTTATTCACACTCCTTAGGAATGACTACAATCCTCGATGTTCTCGAGAAGGGAGCAACATTCCTGACCTCAAAGGGAGTTCCCGATGCCCGGCTCAATATGGAGCTCCTCGTCGCCCATGAATTGGCCTGCCGACGCATGGATCTCTACCTCCGCTTTGATCAACCCATCCCCGAGGACACGTTAATCACCCTTAGAGAAAAACTGAAAAAACGATCTCAGCGGATTCCTCTTCAGCATCTTACTGGTGTTATTCACTTCTATTCACACGACTTCACAACAGACCACCGGGCCCTCATCCCCCGTCCGGAAACCGAAGAGCTTGTCGAACTCGCTCTGAAGCAGGATTTCCCCCGCCCTGCCCGTGTCCTCGACCTCGGTTGCGGCTCCGGAGTCTTGGGAATAAGTATCGCCAAGGCTCTGGGTACAACATGTGAGCAACTCACTTTGGCCGACTTATCCACAGAAGCCCTCAGCCTGGCGAAAGAAAACGCCAACGCGCTCGAAGTCGACGCCGAACTCATCGAATCCGACTTATTCACAGCTATTCACAACACCTTCGACCTCATCGTTGCCAACCTCCCCTACATCGGTGAGAACGAACGCAGCGAACTCTCCCCCGAGGTCCTCCACGATCCTGACATGGCTCTCTTCTCCGGCCCCGATGGCCTCGACCTCCTCCGTCTGTTCGCCGCTGAATGCCCCAAATACCTCAACCCCGGCGGAGTGGTCGCCCTTGAAGTTGGCCACCAACAGGGCCAGATCGTTGCAAACCTTCTCACAGCGGCCGGTCTGAGCGACGCTCAAGTCTGCAGCGACCTCTGTGGAGTGTCCCGCTTTCCGCTTGCACGCAGGACCTAAACCATTCACCCCTTTCCAACAAAACCCCATAATGGACAAGCTCATCGTTCACGGCGGAAATCAACTCTCCGGCCAAATCAATATCTCAGGCTCCAAGAATGCGTCCCTGCCCATTCTCGCCGCATCTCTGCTTACCGATGAAAAGGTGACCATTGCGAACGTTCCGGACGTCTCCGATACAAACTACATGCTCCAGATCCTCTCCGCGCTCGGCGCAGAGGTCGAACGATTCAGCGGACGCTTCAATATCGAAGCCAAATCCGTCCTCAGCGGAGCTCCCTACGAACTCGTGCGTAAAATGCGGGCCTCCATCTGCGTCATGGGCCCCCTCCTCGCCCGCCTCGGCGAAACCCGAGTCTCCATGCCCGGAGGCTGCGTCATTGGCGACCGCCCCATCGACCTCCACCTCAAAGGACTGGAAGCCTTGGGCGCAAATGTCGAAATGGACGGAGGCGACATGGTCATCTCCGCTCCCAACGGCCTCACCGGCACTGAGATCGACCTCCGCGGAAAGCACGGACCAACCGTTCTCGGAACGGACAACGTCATGATGGCCGCCACCCTCGCAAAGGGCACCACCGTCATCAACTCCGCCGCCTGTGAGCCGGAAGTCGTCGACCTCGCCAACTTCCTCATCTCTATGGGAGCCAAAATCAGTGGCGCCGGCACCCGCCGTGTCACCATCGAAGGAGTGGAGAAACTCCACGGCACCACCTGGAATGTCATTCCGGACCGCATCGAAGCAGGCACCTTCATGATCGCCGGAGCCATGGCCGCCGGCCCCGAAGGAATCACCCTCAACCGTGTCAACCGCGAGCACCTCGCCGTCATTACCGAAAAGCTCGAGGAATCGGGCCACATCTGCAATTTCTCCAATAACGACACCAGCGTCACCATCATCCCCGGAGAAGCCCCGCAGGGCTGCGAGATCATCACCAACCCCTTCCCCCAATTCCCCACCGACATGCAGGCGCAATTCACCGCCATGTTTGCCACCACCCCGGGCATCAGCATCGTCGAGGACACCATCTACCCGCAGCGCTTCATGCACTGCTCGGAAATGAAACGCATGGGAGCCGACATCAATGTCGACAACGGCCGCGCCATCATCAAAGGCGTCGAAAAACTCAGCGCCGCTCCCGTCATGGCCTCCGATCTCAGAGCCTCCGCCGCTCTCGTCCTCGCCGGCCTCACCGCAAAAGGCAGCACCCATATCAGCCGCCTTTACCACATCGATCGCGGTTACGAGCATATCGATGACAAACTCCTGCAGCTCGGCGCAAAAGTCGAACGCGTGCACGAGTAAAAACCAATCTATCCCATGGCACAAAAACCCTTTCAGGTCGCAATCGTTGGTCGCCCCAACGTCGGCAAATCCGCGCTCTTCAACCGCCTTGCCGGACGCCGCATCGCCATCGTGCATGACCGCCCCGGCGTCACGCGTGACCGCATCGCCGCTCCTTGCAACCTCACCGAAACTCCCTGTGAGTTGGTCGATACCGGAGGAATCGGTGCCGCCCTCGATGACGAATTCTCCAAGCAGGTCACCATCGAGGCCCGCATCGCAATGGACTCTTGCGACCTCATCCTCTTCATCGTCGATGCCCGCGAAGGAATCAACCCCATCGATGAACTCGTCGCCAACCTCCTGCGCCGCGCCAAATCCAAGGTCCTCCTCGTGATGAACAAGGCAGACCACATCGAACAGGAAACCATCAGTGGGGACTTCGCCCATCTGGGCTTCGGGGATGGCCTCTCGGTCTCCGCCGAACACGGCCGGGGTATTCAGGATCTCGTCGACGCCATGGAGGAAAACCTCTCCGCGCTGGAAGCGAAGGAACAGGAAGAAACCGAGGATCTTGCCGATGGCTTGAAAATCGCCGTGGTCGGCAAACCAAACGCCGGAAAGTCTTCCCTCATCAACGCCATCCTCAACGATGAACGCACCATCGTCTCGGAGGTCGCAGGCACCACCCGCGACGCCGTCGATATCCCCTACATCTGGCAGGGCGAAAAGCACAACATCATCGATACCGCAGGGATGCGACAACGCTCCCGCATGGATGACTCCGTCGAGGTCTTCTCCGCCATGCGAAGCGAGCGCTCCATTCGACGCTCGGACATCTGCCTCCTCGTCGTCGATCTCAACGCCGGAGTCTCCGCACAGGATCGTAAGATCGCCCGCATGATCCAGGACGAACAAAAACCCTGCCTCATCATCGCCAACAAGTTCGACCTCTACCACCCCGACGCGCCCAAGAAAGCCCGCCTCGAGGAAGCCGAGGAACATCTCCGCCGCGAGCTCTTCTTCCTGTCCTACGCCCCTTTCATCTGCGTTTCCGCTCAACGCGGCGAGCAAATCCAGCACGTCTTCAAGACCATCGCCAAAATCCGCGATGGAGCCCAAAACACCATCGGCACCGGACAGCTCAACCGCATCCTGCAGGATGCCTTCATCAAAACTCCTCCCCCGGAGCACAAACGCCACCGCAAGCGCCTCAAGCTCTTCTACGCCACCACGGCCGTGAACGACCGCTATCGCGCCATCCCGGTCCCCGAATACATTCTCTTCGTGAATGATAAGAAATTCGTTGTAGAATCCTTCCAGAACTACCTCGTCAACACCATCAAGTCCGCCCACCCCACCGCCGGACTCCCCATCCCTTTATCCTTCCGTTCCCGTTCCCAATCAGACAAACCTTGATACCCCGATGGCCCTGCTCGAAGTCAACGATCTCACCACCCGCTTCCACACCCGCAACGGCATCGTCCACGCCGTGGAAAAGGTATCCTTCTCTCTCGAAAAAGGCCAAACAATGGGCATCGTCGGCGAGTCCGGCTCCGGCAAATCCGTCACCTGCTACTCCCTCCTCAATCTCATCCCCAAACCTCCGGGAAAGATTCACTCCGGCACCGCCATCTTCGAGGGCACCGATCTCCTCTCCGCCCCGGAGAAGGTCATCCGCAAAATCCGCGGCAAGCGCATCTCCATGATCTTCCAGGATCCGATGACTTCGCTGAACCCCTACCTCAAGATTTCCAAACAACTCACCGAGCCGCTGGAAATCCATGAGAACATGAAGGGAAAGGCCGCCCGCCACCGCGCCATCACCGCTCTCGAAGAGGTCGGCATTCCCGACGCCGAGAGTCGTATCGACTCCTACCCGCACGAGTTCTCCGGCGGCATGCGCCAACGCGTCATGATCGCCATGGCCCTCATCACCCGCCCCGAGATCCTCATCGCCGACGAACCCACCACCGCGCTCGACGTCACCGTTCAAAAACAGGTCCTCGATCTCATTAAGGACCGCCAACGCGAACTCGGCACCGCCGTCATCCTCATCACGCACGATCTCGGAGTCGTCTCCCAGGCCTGTGACACCGTCAACGTCATGTATGCCGGACGCATCGTGGAATCCGCCGAGGCCAAAGCCCTCTTCGCCCACCCACGCCACGCCTACACCCGCGCCCTGCTCAAGAGCATCCCCGCCACCCACTCAAAAGGCGAAACCCTCTACACCATCCCCGGCATCCCGCCCGACCTCTCGTCACCGCCGGATTCCTGCTCCTTCCGCGAGCGAAACACCCTCGGGTGTGCCGACCTCTGCCTCACCGACCGCGCCCCCGAGCTCGCCGAAATCGAGCCCGGCCACCGCGTCCAGCAATGCCCCGGCTGCCTCGCCGGAGAACGCATCGCTGCCGCAGTCCAATAGCCTTATACCAAGTAGAGTTTCAAAATAGCGGAATGCCGAAGTGATTTCTTGAGAGAGCAAGGCATGACGAGGGCGTGGTCTGGAGACCACAACCGAGGAAAAACGCCGCTATCTCATGAAAGCGCTCGGCTTGATCAACTCCACAAAGTGCTGTTCAAAAATGCGCCCTTAAAACAAACATTCCGCTATTTTGGAACTCGGAGTGGTATTACAGCCAGGACTTCAGCGTCTTGGCATCGCGGGCCACATTTGCCACCGCCTCCATCACCTTGTCCTTCGGGTAAATCGCCGAAGTCCCCCACTCCATGTGGAGTGAAATCGGCATCGGCTCCTGCCCCTGCCGCACCGCGTCAAAAGTCTCCCGGTCCACAAAACCGGTATCAAGAGGCACATTCTTTCCCTTGTTCGTTCGCTCGCCACTCCAGATCGCATCCTTCACATAAATCGCCTGGATATGCTTCCGCGCCACCTGCAGCGCCGCTCTCCAGGAAAGACCGGAGTCCATTCTAAAATGGCGCAAGTCATATCCAATCCCGATCTCCTTCGGATCAATATCCTTCAGCAGTAAAGCCAGATCCCAGCTCATCCCGCCGAGCAATTTTGCCCCCGAGTGCAGTTGGTAAATCGCCTGCATTCCAATCTCCTTGTTGAACGCTGCCAGCTCCTTGGCCTTCTTCGAAAATGTCTCAATCTGCTCAAAAAGATCACCCTTCAAATCGTAACGATAGTATTCCATCCGATACCTCGTGATCCCGTTTGCCTTGAGCACGCGCAAAAACTTCTCATTCTCCGGCGTCAATTCCCCCACATGGCTCGCCACAATGTGAGCCTTCTGATCGTTCTTCGCCAGGGCAGCCACCATCTTGGGCACCTCTTCTTCCGCGTCCTTCTGCTCAATATGCCCGCCCTTGCGAATCGTTGCCTCAATCCCATGAAGCCCCATCTTCGCCAGCTCCTCCCCCATCCGCTCGTAATCCAGCGTCTGGATCGGCTTCTCAAACGCAATCAACGGCCACTTCGCTTTCTCCCCGTGATGATTCCCCCGTGCTATTCCCGCAGTCGCCAAAGCCGCCCCACTCCTCATCAAAAAATCTCGTCGTTCCATCTCTCAAATCAAAAGCCCCCACCCCTCCTTGGCAAATCAATTTGCTCAGACAAAATATCCCAAGATCCCCGCTTCCCCTCTGACGCCGGTTCGCCTAGCGTTCTCCAATTCCATGAAGCTCTTTCTCTCCCTCACTCTCGCCTCGCTCGCCTTCGCGCATGCCAATCCCGTTGCAGGCACCGGTTCCGATCTCAAGCCCGACTCCAATGCCCTCTTCGGCTCCATGGACAATGGCTTCAATTACGTCATCTACCCCAATGCCGAACCTCCCGGACGCTTCTCGGTCCGTCTCCACATCGCCGCCGGATCCCTCATGGAAGATGATGACCAACGAGGCCTCGCCCACTTCCTCGAACACATGGTCTTCAATGGCTCCCGCAATTTCACCTCCGACGAGCTCATCCCGAAAATGCAACGCCTCGGCATCGCCTTCGGCGCCCACGCCAATGCCTACACCTCCTTCGATGAAACAGTCTACATGCTCGACCTCCCCAACATGCAGGAAGACACCCTCGACCTCACCTTCACCGTCATGCGCGATTTCGCCGATGGCGCACTCCTCAAAACCGAAGAGATCGACAAAGAGCGCGGCGTCATCATTTCCGAAAAGACCTCCCGTGACTCCGTCGGCTACCGCATGATGCTCAAGCAGTTCGAATTCCTTCTTCCCGGCTCCCGCCTCATGCAGCGCGTCCCCATCGGCACCGAGGAAGTCATCAAGAACGCCCCCCGCGAGCGCTTCGTCGATTTCTACCGCCAGTACTACAACCCCAAGCGCATGACCTTCGTCGTCGTTGGAGATTTCGAGGCCAAGGAAATGGAAAAGCGCGTCCGCGAAGCCTTCATCTCCCTCGCCAATCCCGACGACCCCGGCAAAACACCACCCGCCGACACCGCACCCTCCGGCTTCGGTCTCCGCAGTGAGGTCTTCACCGACAAGGAGATCACCTCGGATGACGTCACCCTTTACGCCCTCCGCGACTACACTCCCAAGCCCGACACCAAGGCCAACCGCCTCGCCCTCTACCCCCTCAGCGTCGCCCACTCCATTCTGAACCGACGCTTCGAAGTCCTCGCCAAAGCCGAAGGCTCACCCATTCTCGGCGGTGGTGGCGGACGCACCATCTACTTCAATCAAATCGAATCCGGAGCCCTTTCCGTCAGCCCCGGCGAAAACCAATGGGAAGCCGCCGTCCCCGTTCTCGAACAGGAATTCCGCCGCGCCCTCCTCCACGGATTCACCCAGGCCGAGGTCGATGAAATCTCAGCCCGCCTCATCAACTCTGCCGAGCAAGCCGTCAAGCGCGCGCCCACCCGCGAATCCGATGGCCTCGCCATGGCCTTCATCAGCGCCATCGGGAATAAAAACGTCTTCACCACTCCCGAGACCCAACTCGAGATCACCAAAGAAGCAGTCGCCATACTCACCCCCGAATCCATCCACGAAGCCTTCAAAACCTTCTGGGCCGGAAAAGACCGCTCCCTCGTTCTCACTTCCAAAGAAGCTCCCGAAGGCACGGCCGACAAACTCAAGGACCTCTTCCTCAAAAGCCAATCAGTCGAGGTCGCCCCCCCTTCCAAAGAAGAACTCGCCCCCTTCGCTTACACCGATTTCGGCCCCGCCGGCACCGTCACCAGCACCAAGGAACTTCCTGATCTCGAAGCCACCCAGCTCGTCCTTTCCAATGGCGTCCGCGTCAACTTCAAGAAGACCGACTTCAAAAAGAACAGCATCTCACTCAATGCCCGCTTCGGAAATGGCACCTTCACCATGTCCAAGGACCACCCCGGTCTCGACCAGTTTGCCAGTATGCTCGTCTCCACCGGTGGCCTCGGTCAGCACTCCGCTGATGACCTCGAGCGCATCCTCGCCGGGCGAAATGTCGGAATCGGTTTCTCCATTGGTAATGACGCCTTCTCCATCGGAGGACGCACCACTCCCGACGATCTCGAACTCCAGCTCCAACTCATGGTCGCTCAACTCACCGACCCCGGCTTCCGCCCGGAAGCCGAACGACAGATCAAGATGATGATGCCCATGATGTACAATCAGCTTAAGCACACCATGCAGGGAGGATTCATCGAAATGACCCGCCAGCTTCACGGAGGCGATTACCGCTTCAGCTACCCTCCTCAGGAAAAAGCCGCCACCTACAACACCGAAATGGCCAAGCAGTGGCTCCTTCCCGAGTTCAAGGACACCCCGCTCGAACTCACCATCGTGGGTGATATCGATCAGGACAAACTCATCCCCCTCATCCTCAAGACCTTCGGCGCCCTCCCCCAACGCAAAACCGAAAAGCCCAACTTCGACGAGCTGCTCAAAATCTACATGCCCTCCTCACCGGGCAGCGAGACCATCACCTTCGACTCCAAAATCCCCAACGCCGCCGCCGTCGCCGTCTGGAAGATTCCCGCCACCGGAGAGGACATCGCCACCTCACGTCGCTTCAACCTCCTCTCCTCCATCCTCAGCGATCGCATGCGCGAGGAAATCCGTGAAAAACTCGGCGGCTCCTACAGCCCCCGTGCCGGCTCCGCTCCCAGCCAGACCCTCGACGTCGGCTTCCTCCGCGCCATCGCCCAGGTCAAACCCGAGGAAACAAAAAAATACGGCGAACTCATGATCAAGCTCGCCGACATCATGTCGAAAGAAGGCGTCACCGCTGACGAACTCGAGCGCGCCCTCAAACCCATCCAGTCCAACCTCAAGGAATCCCTCCGTGATAACGGCTACTGGCTCGGCACCGTCCTCTCCGGCAGCCAGGAAAAGCCCAAAAAACTCGAATGGGCCAGACAGCGCGACCAGGACTACGCCTCCATCACCGTCGAGGAACTCAACCAACTCGCCACCCAATACCTCAAAGCCGAAAACGCTCTCATGTATGAGATCGTCCCCAAAGAAGGCGAGTAATCAACCCGGCAGGGACCTTTCTCCGAAAGGTCCGGCTGCTACAACGCCGCCAAACCCTTCGATCACCAACCCCCAAAGCGCGGTAAAGCTCAAAGCCCCCAGCCCCCCTAACTCTCCCCCTTCGCCCGAGGCTCCCCGCTCTCACGGGTGCTTCCCGGACTCGTCACAAAGGGCCCGCCTTCAAGCGGAGCCACTCCGGAGAACGCCACATCCGGCATCTCACTCTCCTTGCCCGCAAGCGGGAAATCCTTGCGCAACGGGAAGTAAGGAAAACCCTCCCACATCAAAATCCGCTCCATCTGCGGGTGACCGGCAAACCGAATGCCCATCATATCGTAGACCTCACGCTCATGCCAGTTGGCCGTTTTCCAAAGGTCGCAAACCGTCGGCACTTCCTCCTCATCCTCAACCTTCGCCTTAATGCGGAGGTGCTTGGAATCATCGAGGGTTGCCAGTTCATAAACCATTTCAAAGCGAGGCTCCTCGCCCAGATGATCAATGCTCGAAATATCAAGCAAGAGCTCATACCCCTTCTCGTGGGTCTTTTGCAAAGTCGCCTTCAACTCGGAAAGCGGCACGGTGATCGTAGTCTCACCACGAAATTCAACAACCTCTCCCGAGGTCAACTCTTGGGCATCAGCAAGCACACTCATCGGTCTTAAGCTTCAACGGGTTCTTGTTTCTGAGCCTTCAGCGACTCCTCTTCTCCAATCTTCTCCTGAAGCTTCATCAAGCCCTCAATGAGAGCCTCGGGACGCGGTGGGCATCCGGAAATATAAACATCGACCGGAATGAGCCGGTCAATCCCCTGCAGCACCGCATAGCTGCGATACATCCCGCCAGACGAAGCACAGGCTCCCATTGCAATGCACCACTTCGGCTCCGGCATTTGATCCCAAATCCGTCTCACCGCCAGCGCCATCTTGTAGGTCACCGTGCCCGCCACAATCATCACATCCGCCTGTCTGGGAGAAAAGCGCATCACTTCCGCACCAAAGCGCGAAATGTCGAAGCGGGAGGATGCCGTCGCCATCAGCTCGATCGCGCAGCAGGCAAGCCCCATCGGCATCGGCCAGAGCGAGTTGCTCCGCATCCAGTTGATCGCGGCGTCAACACGCGTGAAAATGATGTTTCCCTCGATCTTCGAATCGTAGGAAGTGTGTGAGACAGTAAGGTCGGAATCCACCATGGCTACGGGCGGAGAATACCCGCGAAACCGCCCGCCTCAACCACTTTGTGAAATTTTTCACAAAGTCTGACACCACCCAATTCCCCCCTATTTCCAATGCCGATCCGCAAAGTCCATAAAATACCCCCAATCTTCCGCCAACAAATTGTGTTTTCCCGCCCGCAGATGGTAGCCCACATGCCCCTCATGTAGCGGCCTCCCCACCTCCGGCATCTCACGCGCCCCCACCCCCTTGAGCCCAAATAGCTCATAAACCGGACCCGCCTCCCGCGCTGCCAGAAACTCCCCTTCCGGATCCGACCAGAGGTCCTTCTCCGCACTCGCAACATAAACCAATCTCGGAGCCACCAACGCAATCAGCTGATGCTGGTCAAAAGGCATCTCATCCTCACGATCGTTCCACGTCTTGTAATTCCCGCAAAACCAGTGCGGAAAGACCGTATTGATCCGCGCCACCCGCTCCCCCAGCTTACGCTTCGCCAACGCCGCCCCCGTGCAGCCCGACTCGTTCGATACCACCATCGCGAATCGCTCGTCCCGCGCCCCCGCCCACAAAGCCGCCTTCCCCCCTCGCGAAAACCCCACCAAAGCCACCTTCTCCTCATCAAAGTCCGCCGTTCCTTCAAAATAATCCATCACCCGCGACGCCCCCCATCCCCAGGCCGCCACCGCCCCCCACGACTCCCCCGTTCGCTTCCCCCCGTCAAACAACCCGTGCACCCCGTTCTTGAATCCATCATCCTCGTCCGGATCCACATCGTGATTCAGAAAAACCGCCGCCGCATAACCCCGATCCACCATCGCCTCCGCCGGCCAAAACTCCGGCTTCGCCTCCCGCTCCTCATCAATCGCTCCCTCCCCGCGATAACACATCAGCAACATCGTCGGCACCGGACCCTTCACCGCTGTCGGAAGAAAAGTCACCAGCCGAATCTTCCCTCTCGGTCCCTCTTCCGTCGCCCCATAACGAATCTCCACAATCCGCCGCCTCGCCTTCCCTTCCATCATTGGCACATCCTCGCCCACCTGCGCAAACTCCAGCACCTCAGGCCTCCCCACCGCACAGCGCCCATAAACCTGCCTTTCAAAAAATGAAAAGGCCGCCGGCCTAACCCGCTCCTTCCAATCCTCTGCCAACTTCGCCGCCGGATTACCCAATACCGGTGGAAGTGGTGGTAAGTCTTCAGCAGAAAGTAAGGACGACATCACAAGAGCTAGAAAGCCACGACAGATCACAAGGGATCCGATACGTGTTTTGCGGCATTTTTCTTGCGATCAATCAGCCAAAAACCCCGTCAGCGGACTCGTCGCCGAGGCATGATCCAATTCCTCCGGCACCCCCAATTCATAAGCCTCACGCCCCGCTTCCGTCGCCTTCGCAAACGCCCGCCCCATCGCACAAGGATCGGACGCGATCGCAATCGCCGTATTCACCAGCACCGCATCCGCCCCAAGCTCCATCGCTTCCGCCGCATGACTCGGCGCCCCAATCCCCGCATCCACCACCACCGGCACCGTTGCCTGATCCACAATAATCCGAATCTGGTCCCGCGTCGTGATCCCCTTGTTCGTCCCAATCGGAGCACCCAGGGGCATCACCGTTGCCGTCCCCACTTCCTGCAAACGCTTCGCCAGAACCGGGTCGGCATTGATGTAGGGCAGCACCACAAACCCCTCCTTCACCAATTGCTCGGCCGCCTTCAGCGTCTCGATCGGATCGGGCAGCAAGTAGGTCGGATCCGGATGAATCTCGAGCTTCACCCACTTGGGCAACCCCGCCGCCGCCGCAAGCCGTGCCAATCGCACCGCCTCCTCGGCATTCATCGCCCCGCTCGTGTTGGGCAAAATGAGATACTTATCCGGATCCACAAATTCCAAAATATTGGAAAACGGATCCTTCCCCCCACTCAGGTCAGCACGTCGTAAAGCCACCGTCACGATCTCCGTGCCGCTGGCTTCCAACGCATCCCGCATCAGCTCCAAAGAAGAAAACTTCCCCGTGCCGAGCATCAGGCGGGAATTGAACTCACGTCCCGCGATAACCAGAGGTTGACTCATTTAGGAAGGAATGAGGTCTTTGACCGCTTCACGCTCTTCGCTCAGCTCAGCCACCGAGGCATCCACTTTCGCTCGGGAGAACTCGTCGAGTTCAACTCCCTGCACCACACTCCAGTTCTTGCCGTCGGTCTTGATCGGCATCGATGCAATGAGCCCTTCGGGAATCCCGTAGGACCCGTCGGAACAAACCGCAACACTGGTCCAATCCCCTTCCGGAGTCGGAGTGGTCAATGAGCGAACGGTATCAACAACACCATTGGCTGCGGAAGCTGCCGAACTCGCACCACGCGCCTTGATGATCGCCGCACCACGCTGCTGCACCGTGCTGATGAACTCACTTTCCAGCCACGCACGATCAGAAATGACATCCGTCACAAGCTGTCCCTTGATCCGGGCATTCGTGAAATCAGGATACTGCGTCGCCGAGTGATTCCCCCAGATGCACATGTTCGTCACATCGCTGTTGTGAACCCCAGCCTTGGCCGCAAGCTGGCTCTTCGCCCGATTCTCATCGAGACGCGTCATCGCAAAAAACTGATTGTTCGGAATACCCGCCGCGTTGTTCATCGCAATCAGGCAGTTCGTGTTGCAGGGGTTCCCCACCACAAGAGTCCGGACTCCGGCCGCCGCATTCGCCGCAATTGCCTGTCCCTGCCCCGTGAAAATCTTTCCGTTGATCCCAAGGAGATCGGCCCGCTCCATACCCGCCTTGCGAGGAACCGAACCCACCAAAAGTGCCCAATCCGTCCCCCGAAATCCCTCTGCCAGATCACAGGTCGGAACAATCTCGTTCAAAAGAGGAAACGCACAGTCATCCAGCTCCATCACAGTCCCCTCCAGGGCTCCCATCGCAGGCTCAATTTCAATCAAACGCAGATTCACCGGCTGGTCGGGCCCGAACATGGAGCCGGAAGCAATGCGGGTGAGAAGAGCGTAGCCAATTTGGCCGGCGGCGCCGGTCACGGAAATGGTGATGGGATCTTTCATAGCGATGCCCGAGCAATAACGCCACCACTCCCAGCGGTCAACCTCAACACCCTTACAAAGGCCAAATCACCGGAATCAGGAAACTGGCCACAATCCAAAGAATCACCGCCAGCGGAAAACCCGCCCGGAAGAAGTCCCCAAACTGGTAGCCCCCCGCCCCGTAAACAAAGGTATTCGTCTGATACCCAATCGGAGTCGCAAAGCTCGCCGAAGACCCAAACATCACCGCCGCAATGAACGGCCGCGCATCCACCCCAAGCTGCACACTCACAATAATGGCCAGAGGCGTCAGCAGTGCCGCCACCGCATTGTTACTCACCATCTCCGTCAGCACCGCCGCCAGCAAATAAAACACTGCAATCAATATCCGCGGATCGGCATCCCCCACCGTCCGGACCACCCAGTTTGCGAGCTGCATCGCCACCCCTGAAAACTCAAGAGCCTTCCCCAACCCCAGCATCCCGATAATCAAAAAAAGCACTTTCCACTCAATCGCTTCGTATGCTTCGGATGGCTCAAGGCAGCGCGTCACCAAGACAAAGACCGCCGAGGTCAGGGCAATCAATACGATCGGTATCTGGGGAATCACACCGGCCCCACCCAGCGCCCCCACCACCATAAACGACAGCAATGCCAGAATCGCCAACGGAGCCTTGCTCTTTCGCACAACCTGATGCTTGGGCTCCGAAAGGTTCACAAAATCCTTCTCCTGAAAAAGCTGCTGCATCCGCCGGGCCGGCCCCTGCACCAAAAGAGTATCACCGAACGCCAGCTTCACGTCCTCGAACCGGGCCTGCAAATTCTTTCCCCGACGATGCACCGCCACAATGATCACCCCGAAACGCTGTCGAAAATTTAACTCCCGCAGACTCTTTCCCGCCATCGAGGAATCCGGCCCGATGATCCCCTCCATCAGCACCGCCGATTCCGTCCGCACATCCTCCAACCCAATCTCCCCCTTCATTGCACTCACCCCGGTCTCTGTCGAAAGACTCATGATCTCCTCAAGTTTCCCCTTCAGGATGATCTCATCAGCTTCTTCCAAAACCGTTGCATTGAGACCCGTCTGCACCCGTCTCCCGTCCCGCACCACATCAATCACCCGCGCCTTCTTCATTTTGCGCAGCCAGGTATCGGAAAGGTTTTGCCCGATCAGCGGCGACTCCGGCGAAACAAAGGCCCGCGTGATGAACTCCCTCGAGTCCTTGCTGTCAATCAAGGCTGCCAGCGTCACCCGATCCGGAAGAAGCTTCTGCCCCACCGTCGTCAGGTAAATAAAAGTGATCACCACAAAAACAAGCCCCAGCGGCGTCACGTCAAACATCCCAAACGCCAAATCCTTATCGTAATTCGCCGCAATCCCCGAGGCCACCAGATTCGTCGACGTCCCGATAATCGTCGTCGTCCCCCCCACAATCGCCGCGTAGGAAAGCGGAATCAAAAAGCGCGAGGCCTTCCATTCCTTGCGACGACAAATCGCCAACACGATCGGCATAAACACCACCACCACCGGGGTATTGTTCATAAAACCCGAGAGCCCTGCCACAATCACAATCATCACCACCAGCATCCTCTTGGGACTCGTCGCCGCCACTTTCTCAAACCAATTGCCCAGAATATCCACCACCCCGGTGCGCTCCAGTGCCGCACTCAGGACAAACATGCACGCCACCGTAATCACCGCCGGATGCGCAAACACCTTTAACGCATCCGCGTTCATCCTTCTCAACGCCTCCTTGAGCTCCGCGCCAACCAGATCAGGACTCGGTGAACCCACCGCGATCGGCAGCACACCGATCAACACGCAGACCACCAGCGCCATCATCGCCACCACCTCGGGAGGAAGCAGCTCCTTCACAAAACTCGCAAACACCAGGAACACGAGGATCACCAATGCAATTTGTTGCCACGTCTCAACCATCTTGTGAATCAAGTCTGACCAGCTCCCCCCTCAGGCGCAAGGATCACTCGTTGCCAAAATCGGTATTTGGCCGACGCCTCCTCACCGACACCCGCCCTCCCCGGGCCCGACGGATCGGTTCAAAGACATGATCCGCCCCCGTCGACTTGATCTCCCCCACCATCGCCATCAGCTCCCCCAACCTCCCCTTCGGCCACCCCCGCTCCATAAACCAGCCAAAATACTCCGGCGGCAAATCCGTGATTGGCATCCCCCTTGGAGGATAATCCTTCGGACCATACTTCCCAAAGGGCATGTAAGTCCCCGCAATCTCATTCAAGAGATTTCGAAAGTCATCGCGGTCAATTTCGGTAAAGTTCATGAACAGTGGTAAATGATGCTCCGGTTTTTTCGAACAACGCTCCTTCAAATACAACGCCGCTGGCTCAATTGGAAATTCTAAACGCCCACCACAACCCCGTGGGTCGGCATTCGCCCCCCCAATTGACACTTTCCTACGGTAACATAACAAGTTAAGTTCACTTAACAAGTTTGATGGGGCTCCCCCGATCCTCTTCCCCGAAGAATCCCAAAACCATTTCCGCATCGCCCGACCCCATGATTCGAAAACTAAAATCCATTGAGAAACCGATTCGAGTCGGTCTTGCTGGTGCAGGGTGCATGGGAACCGGCATCGCACATCAAATCTCCCTCACTCCGGGCATGTCCCTCGAGTGGATTTCCGCCAAAAATCTCGCAAGCTCTCAAAAAGCAGCCGCCTTAACCGGCACCCAAATCAGCGGAGATGACACCCAACACCTCCTCCGCGAACACCCTGTCGATGTCTTCGTAGAAGCCACCAGCACCATTTGGCCGGCCTTCCAATACTGCAAGACCGCACTGGAGAACAACACCCACGTCATCCTGATGAATGCCGAAGTCGATCTCGCCTTCGGCCCTCAACTTTGTCACCTCGCCTCCGCCAAAAACCTCATCGTCACATCCGATGCCGGGGATCAGCACGGCGTCCTCGCCACCATGATCCAGGAAATCCAACTCTGGGGATTTGAGATCATTCAGGCCGGAAACATCAAAGGCTTCCTGAACCGCCACGCCACCTCCGCCGAACTGATCGAAGAGGCCGCCAAGCGAAACCTCGCCCCCCTCAAGTGCTGCGCCTTCACCGATGGCACCAAGGTCAATATCGAGATGGCCATCCTCGCCAACGCCTTCCATCTCCTCCCCACCACCATCGGCATGACCGGGCCGACCGCCGATCAAGTGGATCAAGCGCTTCAGGTCTTCGATTTCGATAAACTCCCTGAAGGGATAGGCGCCGTCGACTACCTCCTCGGTTCTGGACTCGGCAGTGGTGTCTATGTCATCGCCAAGTCTGAGGACCCTATCCAACAGCCCTACCTCGAATACTACAAAATCGGCCAAGGCCCCTACTACCTCTTCAAGCGCGACTACCACCTCTGCCATCTTGAAACCACAACCGCCATCGCCAAAACCATCCTCTTCAAAGAACCCACCCTTCAGCCCTGGGCCGGCCGTCTCACCGACGTTTACGCCTTTGCCAAATCAAACATCCCGGCGAACACCCTGATCCCGCACGGCATCGGTGGCGACCACTTCTATGGCCTCATCGCAACCTGCGAAGAAGCCCAGCAAAACAACTGGGTCCCCATTGCCCTCCTCGATGACGAGGACCACCCGGCCACCACCACCGAAGCACTCCGGGCTGATCAAGCGCTCACCTGGGATCATCTCGCTTCATACAACCAACCCATGGTCGCCCTTTACCACCGCCCGACAAATCACGCTCCTGTCAAATGAGTAAGCCTCCTCACCTTACCATCCTCGGAGCCGGCGTGTGCGGACTCTACGCCGCCCTGACCGCCCTCCGAAAAGGCGCCAAGGTCACGATTATCGAAAAAAACACCCACCCCGGCGGACTCGCCGCCGGCTTCAAACGTGGACCAAACTTCTTCGATCAAGGCGTGCACATGCTCCACGCAACCGATCAGGAAATATACCATGACATCGCGCGCCTCATGGCCGACGAACGTCTCCCCGTCACCCTTGATGCCCGCATCCGGTGGAATGGCCGTTCTTACCGCTACCCGCTCAAAGGTCTCGATATCCTCGCCGGAATGAACCCCACCCAGCTCATCCGCTGTTCCCTTGGGCTTCTCACCGCCGAAATCAAAAACCGCCTCAACCACACCCAGGCCTCCGCCATCACCGCGGAAGATGCCCTCATCGCCACCTACGGCTCCCCCCTTTACGAATTCTTCTTCAAGGAATTCACCCATAAATACTGGAGCATTCACCCGGCCGAACTCTCGGCCGAATTCGTCCGCCGCAAAATGCCCCGGCTCAATGCGCTCGATCTCGTCAAAAAATGCCTCCCCCGATTCAAATCCAAACAGTCGCCGGACCTTGTCGTCGAAAGCGCACTGGCGGAGGAAACCCTCCACTATTCGGCCACCGGATCGGAAACCCTGCCCCGCGTCCTGGCCCGCGAAGTGGAAAGTCTGGGTGGAACCATCATCTACGGCGCCACCATCACCCAAATTAACGGGACCGAAATCCACCTCACCAACCAAATCCTCCCCACCGACAAAATCCTCTCCACCATTCCCCTCCCCTTGCTTGTCGACCTTCACCCTACCGCACCGGCGCCAGTCAAAGAAGCAGCCCGGAACCTCCACTACAAACCCATCGCGACCTACGGCCTTCTCGTTCGCAAACCAAAATGCCTCGAGAGCCTCTACACCTACTACCGCGATCGGATTTTCCACCGCGTCGGCGATCCCAAAAATGCCGGCCTCAACGTCCGGCCCGATGACCACAGTGTCCTCATTGTCGAAATGACCTGCAACGAAGATGATTCAAAATGGAATGACGCTCCCGAAGTCCGCCAACAGGTCATCGACGACCTCGCCGCCGAAGACATCTGCCAGCCACAGGAAATCATCGAGTGGCACCACTTCACCAACCCCCACGGCTACCCCATCTACCGCCTGAACTTCGACAACCACCTCGAAACCATCAATCAATGGCTCCATTCCCGGAAACACCTCCTCAGCACCGGACGACAGGGCTCGTTCAGCTACCCCGGAATGCACAACGCCATGCGCATGGGCGAGGTCTCCGCCAACGAACTACTCACCTGACATGAACCGCGAAGTCAAAAATATCCACGGCGTCACCGTCTCCGCCAAAGCAAAACTCCATGATGCGCGCGGTTGGTTTCTCCCCGCATTGGACAAAGATTGCCCTCAAGCGGACTGGGTCCTGCAGAACATCTCCCGCTCCAATCCAAACACCCTGCGCGGTCTGCACTATCAGGATCCCCATCCCCAGGCCAAGCTCGTCACTCTGATTGAAGGCACCGCTCAGGATATCGTGGCCGACCTCCGCCCCGATTCCCCCACCTACCTCCGCTTTGCCGTCTACCATCTCGACGCTGAAGCGGACAACCGGCTCTTCATCCCCAGAGGATGCGCTCACGGCTTCCTCGTCACCGGCCCCGGCCCCGCCCTCCTTTCCTACCTCACCGACGCCCCCTACCACCCCGATTCCGAAAAAACGCTCCCCTGGAATCACCCCGACTGGAACTTCCCCTGGCTCTCAAAGTCACCCATCCTCTCCCCAAAGGACCAGGGGTTGCCCCCGGAATAATCGATCTCTACCTCAGATGAGTGCCCGAAAAAACGAAACCGTCTTCACCGCCGCACGGCAGCCCTCCCTCTTGCGCCCCTGGCACCTCGTCTTCCCCCTCTTCGTCCTCGTCTTCCTCGCCTTTTCCCCCGCCCTCCGGTTCGATTTCATCAACTACGATGATCCCCCTTTCGTTACCGAAAATCCCAACGTCAACACCGGCCTGAGCCCCGCCAATGTCAAATGGGCCTTCGCCTCACCGGGAGAGGTAAACCTTTGGAATCCCCTCACTTCCCTCTCCCATCAACTCGATGTCACCCTCTTCGGCCTCAATCCGCACTGGCACCACGCCGTCAATGTCTTCTGGCACGCCCTCGCAGCCGCCTTCCTCTTCCTCTTCGTTCGCAAGCTGATCCACTCCACATCCTGGAGTTTCTTCATCGCCTTCCTCTGGGCCATTCATCCTGAAAAAATCCAATCCGTAGCCTGGATCTCGGAGCGCAAGGGAGTCCTTTCCGGTGCCCTCTTCTTTGCCAGTCTCTACCTCTTCAGCGAGTGGAAGTTACGCGCTAAAAAGCACCCCGTTCTCTACCTCTTCAGCCTGCTCCTCTTTGCCCTCGCCGCCATGGCAAAACCCAGCGTCCTGCCCCTCCCTCTCATTCTCTTCCTCCTCTTCTACCTCGATCCCCGCCATTTCCTGCGCTCCGCACTCTCCTCCCTGCGCCCCCTCGCCCCCTTCTTCGCCATCTCCCTTCTCACCGCCGGTCTCGTCGTTTACTTCCAATCACAAGGAACCCTTGCCGACGTCGGACAGGACTTGGGCGCCGTGCACAAACTCAGCCTGATCGTCATCAGCTATCTCTTCTACCCTCTCCGCTTCATCTGGCCCGTTCCCTTGCAACTCTGGTTCAATCAACCCGATTCCTTACTTCCTTTCTTCATCTCCTTTGCCCTCCTCTGCCTCTCAATCCCTGTCGTCCTTTGGCTCGGAAGGAAGGAAAGACTCATCCTCGTCGGTGCCGCCCTCTACACCCTCCTCTGGCTTCCGGTCTCGGGTCTGGTTTCGGTAAGCAATTACTTTGTCACCGACCGCTACAGCTACCTCCCCCAAATCGGTCTCATTTTGATGCTCGTGGGAGTGGCCAAACTCCTCCTCCCCAAAAAGCCCCACCCCATCATTCTTCCCGTCGGTCTCGCAGCCTTCTCCCTCCTCCCTCTCATTCTTCTCCAAATCCAACTGCCCAACTGGAAAGACAGCGAAACCCTCTTTTCCCACGAGATGTCGGTGAATCCGCAAAGCTTTCTCGCCCCCATCCATTACGGCGAAGTCTTCCGCAATGACGACCCCGAGAAAGCCCTCTCCTACTACACCCGGGCCCATCAAATTGATCAGCAGGCCGGAGCCGCCCTCACCAAAATGGGCCTCATGCAAGTCCGCTTAAATCGCCCCGGGGAGGCGCTCGATTCCTTTTCCAAAGCCACCCAAGTCACCATCCCCGTCCCGGAAGCGTGGACCCAACTGCTACTCCTCCAGGTCCAATTCAAACACTACAAGGACGCAGAACACACCATCGCGGACGGACTGAGTCGCTACCCCAATGACTGGGCCTTCATCATGAACAGCGGCAATTATCACCTCCTCGTTCAAAAGGACCCAAGCAAAGCCCTCCCCCTGTTTCTCAGGGCTCATGCCATCAAACCTCACGATCCAAGAGTCATTCGAGCCCTCGCCTCCTGCTATCGCGCATTGGGTGATCCTGGCGAGGCAAAGAAATTTGAGCAATTGCTCAATAGCGGTCCGCGAACCCAACCCGCTCCATAGCTGGCGTCACCATCGACACAACACCCCGGATAACCCCCCTCTCTCCCGTTACGGACACCATCCATTTGAGCCGTCCGTTTTTATCTCCCGAGCATTGAGTTCTTCCCCTGCGAATCATAACTTAACCACCGAACTTGAAAATCATCGTTACAGGAGGCGCCGGGTTCATCGGCTCGGCAGTCATCAGGCACATCGTTCAACAAACGGACTGGCAGGTCGTCAACGTCGACAAGCTCACCTACGCCGGAAATCTCGATTCGCTGGCGGACGTCAGTGGCTCCCCTCGCTATTGTTTCGAACAGGTCGACATTGTTGATCTCGCCGGGATCAGACGCATCTTCGGAACACACCGCCCCGATGCCATCATCCATCTTGCCGGGGAGACACATGTCGACCGCTCGATTGATGCTCCCGGCGACTTCATTCAAACCAACATTGTCGGGACATTCACCCTCTTGCAGGCCGCTCTCGAATACTGGAATTCCCTCGCGGGACCCGAAAAGGACCATTTTAGGTTCAACCACGTTTCCACAGATGAAGTATACGGAGATCTCGGGCCAACCGGATCCTTTTCCGAAGTATCACCTTACGCCCCTCGTTCCCCCTATTCCGCGAGCAAGGCCTCCTCTGATCATCTCGTCCGGGCGTGGCACCACACCTACGGACTGCCGGTCACCATCTCCAATTGCTCTAACAATTACGGACCCTGCCAATTCCCCGAAAAGCTCATTCCCTTGACCATTCTCAATGCTCTCGAAGGAAAGGAACTCCCGGTTTACGGAGATGGAACGCAAGTGCGGGATTGGCTCTACGTGGAAGACCATGTCCGCGCCCTCCTCAAAATCGCAACAGCTGGGATTGTCGGAGAGACCTACAACATTGGTTCGTCCAATGAGAAACAGAATATCGAAGTGGTCAAAACCCTGTGCCAAATCCTCGATGAGAAGGTCAGCACCAAACCCGATGGCATCACCTCATTCGGGGAACTCATCCGCTTCGTGGACGATCGCCCGGGCCACGACCGCCGCTACTCCATCGATGCCTCAAAAATCAAAACTCAACTCGCTTGGGAGCCTCAGGAATCTTTCGAGTCAGGAATTTCCAAAACGGTGGATTGGTATTTAACCCATCGCACCTGGTCTCAGCGGGTCCAAAATGGAAGCTACCGGATAGATCGCTCCAACCCCGCAGGCCAATCAGGAAAAGGATCGCCGCCCCGCTAGGCCGCTTGCCGGAAGAAGGGCGCCTCTCGAAAAAAGAAAAAGGCCTCGCGTGGATACCACGCAGAGGCCTTTTGAAATGAATTGATTTCCTCGAGTTAGCTCTGACGGCGGCGGACCAGCATCAGTCCACTCAAGCCACTCAGGAGCAGGAGGCTTGAGGAAGGCTCGGGGATACTCGTGCCGCTCAGCACAAAGCCACTTCCAAGCTTCAGGTCAGACCCAATCACCGAACCAGCGAAATCGACCTCTCCCAGAATCACCTGACCATCAAGGGCCACGATCGTTCCCGAGAATTCGCCATAATTATTCTTGTGGAGGTCAAAATTCTTATCACCAGACTTGACCCAGATCACGTTGTCACGATTGAGGTTGTTGAGAACCACGTTCGAGTTTTCAAACTTGAGCTGGTCGGAAATGCGGATGATGAACCGGTCGTTCTGGCCGGCCCGGCCGTTCAGGGTGAAGTTGCTACCCTTCATCTCCAGGCCCCCGAAATCGAGAACCGTCTGACTCATCGATGACGAGAATGAGAAAGCGCCCTTATCGTCGGACTTAAAGTTACCAAAGGCAGCAGTCACTGAATAATCCGAGGCACTGACCTTGTTGGCAAAAGTCACGGCATCCTCGTGGGCTTTGTCCAATTGGGTATCATAGCCCGAAAAGTAGGTGTTTCCGCTCACTTGAGCGTAGTCATCGTCGGCCTTAAATTCGCCTATACGGCTGTGGACGAAGATGTCTCCGCTGATATAGACATCTTTGTCCAGACCAACTTTGGAATTGTAGCCGAAGCCGACTGCGCCGCCGAGATTTCCCTCCTTCAGGGTCGCTTGCCCATTTTGCAAGAGGAGTAGATCGTAGTTTGCAGCAGAACCCAGAGATTGGGCATTCGCCACCGCCGTCAATCCGACGAGTGTGGACACAATGAGGGGGGCTTTCGTTTTAAACGTTATTTTCATGTTAATGTAAGGGTGAACTTGAACGGCAGCTTCAGGGGGTGGTCCGTCAGCGCCTGAAGAATCCTCCCCACCAATCACCCCCTTATCAATAACTTCTAAATATTTTGATATTAATATAATATAGTTTAAAATCTATAACTTGTGACGTTAAGCAACTTGCCAAAATAAGGTTTCCAAAACGAAATCAAGAGGGTGTTATTTTCTTGACTCCCACCCCGCCACAAAACCGCGATCACGAAAGCGATGCCGCACACCCGCGTGCAAAATAGCTCACGATTCCCCACACCGCCAAAAACCCTCATAAAATCACTGAATACAAACACTTTGAAACCCAAGAAACCCCGTCTCCTGTTCATCCATCTCTCCAATCAGAGGATACTTCCCCTCCAAATATCAGACTCCTCAATGAGCACTCCGTGCAATCTCCTTAACCCCCCAAAAATGCAAACCCTCTTAAATGATATCTAACATTTAAGGAAAAAGACACCTTACAAACAACGGATTCTGAAAAAATAAAGCAACCGAAATCAATGACCCCCTGTGATTTACGGGAAATCAATTCAATAAACTCAAATCAACAATCCATCAACATTCGGTCGACCCGGAGTTGTTCCCGGTTGGATTCAAACCCTTGTTTCAGGCTGCCACAACGGCGTTTTCTTAACCGCTACAAGGCGGATCCGGGGCCCGATCGCTTACCCCGCCTCAGGGAGAGTGAGCTGAAAACAAGCCCCCCCCGGTCCGTGGTCTCGCAAGACGGAGGTCACCTCCAGGCGCTCTCGCCAATCGTTTGCACAGCGCAAGCCCCAGCCCCACCCCCGGCTTCGAATGCGCTGCCTCCTGGGCGGACTTGTGAAAGGACACAAGCAGCCACCTCCTCTTCCCCCACCTCCAAACCGCTCAAACAACTCCCTTCGCCACCCCTTGCAAGCAACATGCATTTGCGTGGTCCATCTTGAACTCAGGAGCAGTGCGTTCTTCCCTGGGGAGTTACAGCTTATCCACCGAGCTTGAAAATCATCATTACAGGAGGTGCCGAACTCATCGCCTCGGCACTCATCAGGTAAATCGTTCAGCAAACGGACCGGTAGGTCGTCAACGCTGATAAGCTCTCTTATACCGCAAATCTCGATTCGCTAGCAAAGGGGAGCAGATCAAGTCGCCATCCTTTCGAACAGATCGGCACCTGAAAATCGTAACGGTCGTAAATACCGGAGAAACCCACCGCGTCGGACTTTGCTTGCTTGGGAGCCCGGGAGGAAAGCGGGTCCGGAGCCCCCCCTGATATTGCCGGACTGATCAGCAATGCCCTCCTCCAACAAGGGGAAGTCTGGAAGCCATCTCATCAACCCTCGCTGGTGCTCCCCCAGTGGTCTTCTCACTGTAGCCAGACATGAGGAAGGAGCTGGTGAACCGGAGATCGCCAACGGCAACACCAGTGACTGACAAGCCGCACGGAGTGAGACAGCTTGCCAAAGGCAACCCGAAGGGAGCGACTGGATAGGAGCTGCAATAACGCTGCTACAGGGAGAAAAACGCGGCGTAACAGCTCCAATCGGTAAAGCCGCACCCTATCCAGAAGACAAGCCCCCTTTGAAAATCAGCACTGTGCAGGGTTGATGAGAGGGCTCCTAAGTCGATAAGCTCCCTTAACTCAGCTCTCCGACTGTGGGCACCCACTCAAGATGGGGGATATCCGGGCAGTTAATCTGGTAATATTACAACCAAGCCGGCGTCTTCCCGTTTCCACAACAAAAAGGCCCCGAGCGACTTCATCGCCGGGGCCTTCGAAAGGGGGGGAATTTTCCAGAACTAGCTCTTACGGCGCCGACCCAACATCAACCAACCAAAGCCGCCCAGAAACATCACGCTCGAAGAAGGCTCGGGAATTGTCGTTTGACCCGTAAAATTGAAATCTGTCCCCAATTTCATATTCCGGGCAATTACCGCTCCGGTGAAGTCGACATCGCCGATGACCACCTGACCACTGCCAGGGGACACAATAGTTCCGTAGAAATTGCCTACAGCGCCGTGCAAATCAAAACTTGCGCCTCCGGTATTGTACCAGATCACGTCGGTATGATCCAAATTATTCAGGACAATCTCAGACCTCTCAAAAACGATGTTGCTCGAAATCCGGATGATGAACTTGTCATCGAAACCGTCCCGGCCGGTCAAAGTGAAATCTTCGCCCCTCAATTCCAACTTCGTGAAATCGAGAATCGTCTGATTCTGTGTTGAAGAATAAGAAAAGGCACCGCGGGAGGTGGACTGGTATTCTCCGTAATGAACAGTCGATCCCAGGCGAGCGACATCATTGGCGAAGGTCACAATGTCCGCATTGGCACCATCCAGTTGGGTATCGTAACCCGATGTGTAGATCGTTCCACCGGACGCCGTGAAACCAGAATCTCTTCTAAAACCATTCACATTGGAGTGCACGTAGAGATTGCCTTGAAACGCAACACTGGCTTTATTGTCGGTGGTAGTGGCGTCGGAATATCCGACTTCTCCCCGGAGGGTTCCAGGGCCCAACAGCGACTGTCCGTTGTCTAGCACAAGGATGTCGTAGTTCAGAGCAGAGCCCAGAGACTGGGCATTCGACACCGCCGTCAATCCGGCGAGTGTAGACACGATGAGGGGGGCTTTCGTTTTAAACGTTATTTTCATAGGGGTGTAAGGGTGAACTTAAAAGGCAACTTCAGGGGGTGACCCGTCGGCGCCTGAAGAATTTTCACAAAACCCTCCCCACTTATCAACAATCTTCAAATATCTCACAGTTTTCATATTCAACAAAGATATCCACAAAGGTTAAATGACGCCTCCTTCAAAATATAAACATTCTTAAAATATCGGAGTGACCCTCCACTCCCGACTCACCCCTACCCCATTTTTTATCGAAAATCCCGCCATTTCATTACCTCCAATAGCCCGGCTGGAGCCACAAGGCACCACCAACCAGAAAAACCTCCCAACACACGTTTTTAAAGGGAAATTGGCTCCTCCACCCCATCAATTAGGGGGGGGAATCCGACCACATCCGAGCGATCTCGATAAAAATCACTTTTCTTAACTATTCATATTACCGAACTATCAATTTAATTTAATACAACATGATGACAAAGTGATCCAGAACCCCTCAAGAGAAGAAAATAAACAAATCCCAATAATTAAATAAGGAAAGTATTATTTCCTCACAATCATTAAATCTGAACAAATAATCGTTCAATTATCGACCATTTAAGGGCCTTGATCACTAACAATGGGCCCCTTGTTTTCTGCCGCAGTCATTGCGCATAGCTGCCCGTAATTGGGTGGATCTTGACGCCAATTGCCTATCCCGCCTCAGGGAGAGTGAGCTGAAAACAAGCCCCCCCGGTCCGTGGTCTCGCAAGTCGGAGGTCCCCTCCAAGCGCTCTCGCCAATCGCTTGCACAGCGCAAGCCCCAGCCCCACCCCCGGCTTCGAATGCGCTGCCTCCTGGGCGGACTTGTGAAATGCCATGAAAAGCCGCTTCTTCTCCCGTTCATCCACCCCAACCCCATTATCCGAAATCTCAAATACCAATCCCCCTCTTTCCTTCCACACATTCAAGGACACATGCCCCTGACCGGATTCCGGCAATCCATACTTGCAGGCGTTATCGACAAGATTGAAGAGAATTTGTTCCACCGCAGTCACATCCGTCTCCACCTCTCCCAATTCCTCCGTTAAACGAATCGAGAGCGCTGCATTCTCCTGATCAACCCGACGCTGAAGGACCGGCCGGATCCGTTCCACCAAATCCTCGATTCCCAGCTTCTCCTTCTGAGCCCGCGCATTCCCACGCTCAATCTGGGAATAGGACAGAACATTCTCCACCAAATGATTCAGTCTCTCCGACTCACTCATCATCGTCCGGAGATATTCCTGCTTCTTCCCTTCATCGGTCACCATGCCTTCGGCCAGCATCTCGGAGTACAACCTAAACGTCGTCAATGGAGTGCGTAGCTCATGCGTCACCGATGACACAAAGGCCGCCCGCCTCTCACTCAAGCGCACCACCCCGGCCAACAGAAAACCAATCGCCACAATCGCGGCCACCGCAGCCAACCACCCCACCCCAAGTGTCCAATAAATCGGACTGTTCCAGGATAAGGTCGCCGCCGGAACCGCCCCAACCTCGATGCGCCAGGGCAAGGAAACCAGCGAAAACGGATCATCGTCCCGGTTCAAGGCCGGAAGAAGCCGACAATGATCCAACCCCTCCGGAAGTTGCTCAATGAGATCACTCCGTAGCTTCTCATGATCCAGCCAAATACCCTGATACCGATTGCTCAAACTCCCCTGCACAAATCGAACCAGAAACAGCTCCCCCTCGACCCAAACCGGCTGAAACGGAGTCAGGCTTGCCAGTTCATCTCGAGTCCCATTCAAAACCCTTTCATCTGCAACCTGCGGAGTCGGCATCACCTTTTGCTTCTGCATGGTCCGGGACACCTCCTTCTTCACCAAATCAGAGCGCTTGCTTTGCTCCGTTGTGTTGAGTGCATTGGCATACTCTACCTGATCGTCATTCGTGTTGGGTCCCTGAAATCCGTTGCTCGTCACAACGCGGTTCCCCCAGTCCAAAGCCGATATCGAAGGCTCATTCCACGCCAAGCTACTGACACATGCCCCCGTAAACTTCTGCCGTGAGCCTTGTTGTTCGCTCCCCAAAAGCTTCTCCAGCTCAGCAAACACCACTCGATTTCGTGAAAGCTGCTCTTCACTCAGCACCTCTTCATCCAAAAGTGAAAGTTTGTCCAATGGCGGCACCTCGGGAGAACGCAACACTCCGTCCTCCCGCATCTCGAAGTGCAGCCGAATCAATTCATTGCTCTCCGAAAGCAAAGGAGAAGCTCTCACCACCTTATCGCTATATTCCCAATTCCCCAAACGTGAGGTGAAGACGTCCTCCGGAGAGAAAAACGCCTCATAGTGAAGCGGAGGCCGCTGGTTCTCCACCACCAACAATGCCGCGCCAATCGTATCCATCCGCGACAACGCCAGCCCTACCCGTTCACTCACCCGGGCCTCCGATTGCGCCTCCACCCGCTCATTCTCGGATTCCAGCACCCGCTGGGTCATCCAGCCCATCGCGCCGAAAATCACCAAGGCGCAGAGCAGCAATAGGAGCCATATGGAAGACAATCGTTTCATGAGACAGCGAGCCGATACCCCCTCCCCCGAATGGTGGCGAGAACGGATTGATCGGTATCGTTCAGCTTCTTGCGCAAGTGCGCGATGTGCATGTCCACCGTCCGCGTTTCAATCTTATGGGGGTCGATTCCCCACACGTGACGAAGCAACTCATCCCGGGGCACCGGGCGATTCGGATTTGCCAGAAAATAACGGAGCAACGCGACTTCCCTTTCTGAAAGCTCCACCTTGGAATCTTCACGTCTCACTTCGGAAGCTGTCAAATCCACCGTGCATCCCGAAAGTTGGTGAACCTCACCAAGTGGCTGTCGCTCGGTAGCTCGCCTCAACACCGCGTCAACTCTCGCGAGAAGCTCCCGCGCACTGAACGGCTTCACCACGTAATCATCAGCGCCCATCTTCAACCCGGTAACCCGATCGTTCTCCTCTCCCTTCGCAGAGAGAATGATCACCGCTTGCCCCGCCCGCGATTTTCCAAGGGCTTCCAAAATGTCGAACCCGGTGAAGTGAGGCAATATCAGGTCCAGCAAAAGCAAGTCATACCGGGCGGACAACGCCTTCTCCTTCCCCTCTGCTCCATCCGCGGCTGAGATGACCTCATAGCCGGCAAATCTCAGGGCATCGACAACCCCCTGCCGCACGGCGGCATCATCTTCAACGACGAGTATGGTGGGAGTTGTCATAGTGATCGAATAACCTGACGGGAACCCCGGTCCCCGCCGTTCATACCAAAAGGTCGGGAGCCGAACGATTACTTCTTTTCGAACTGAAAACCCTGTTTGGCAGCCTGCTCCCGAACTGTCTTCGTCACCGCCACATCCAGGGTCGCATTCCCGGATTGCTCCACTCGCTTCGCAGCAACATAAGCCGCCCTCTCTTTGTTAAGCTGCCTGATCCGGGTTTGAATCGCCACTCGGGCCTTCCGCTTTTCAGCGACATACTTCTTACGATCTTCAAGATCGAGCTTCTGCATCTCCTTCGGAAGCTCTTCCTTTTTCAACGTCGTCCAATCGAACGATGCGGTCGCACTGGCATCGCAGAGATCCCAATTTCCGTTCCAGTAATTCTGGGTCGCCTTCGCCACCGCACGCTGGACCAGCGCACCTGACTCCTTTTTTTGAAATGAGTTCTCATCCTGCACTCCTTGTTGAATCTTCTTTGTCTGACCAATTTTCCCGAAGGGAATATAAGTCTTATTGAGATCATCATTGAGCTGCACAATTTTGGCATCCTGAGGAGCATTCACATGGACCACAGCGGCATTGTGATCGATCACCAGATAACTCCCTCCCGCCACCAACAACCCGGTATTCCAGTTTCCCTGAAGCCCAACGTCTTCCCGACCACAATGGATGGTGTTGACAACCACTCCTTTTTTAACCGCCTCGGCACAGGCACTCCGTGGGTTGATCGGCCCTTGGCTGAATGACTCATTCCCCGCGATGAAAATCGCTTTATAAACCTTCGGTGAGGCATCCCACTTGAGATCGGCAATCGCCCTTGTGATCACCGCCCCACAAAATTCATCTCCGCCAGCAGTGGACAACCCGAAGAGATCCTCACTCACCTGATCCAAATCACGCGTAAACGGCTGAATCTGCCGAATCCAATCCGCCTTGTGATCAAGGCGGCTGTTTCCATACTCATACAGAGCCACCTCGACAAAAGGTGCCCTTCCATCCTGCTTGGCATCCATGAAGGTATTCACGACTTTCCAAAGCTGGGTTTTCGTTTGCTCAATAAGCCCGGACATACTCCCCGAGGTATCCAGTAGAATGGCGAGTTGCACCTTGGTCGGCGCATCAGTCGGAACCTGATGGGCAAATACCGGGGTGGTCAGAGCAGCGGCGAGAACGGAGATTACATGTCTTCTTTTCATTACAAGGGAAGCCTATCGCAGAACCGGCTTCGCTTGTGTAAATGGACTGTAAAAGGAAGCTCTAGCGGTTTGGCACCATGGCATACATCCCTGTCGTCATGCACCAGGCCTCGATCGCAGGCATCCTCTTCAGTTCATGACCTTCGCCCCAGGAATCCGTATAGAGCACCTCCTCCTTCTCTTCATTATAACCCACAATCAGTCGCATATGACCCCCACGCGACTGGGGCATATCCCCCTCCTTAAACATTCCCAAATAGAGGGTCCAACAAATCGGCACTCCCTGATCAACAAATTCCTTGGTCTTCCTTTTAAAGAAATCGTACTTCGCTTCCCGGGCCTTCACCACCTTGAAGATCTCCGGATTGAGATTGGCCCAAAATCCCTGCGCGATGATGTAGCTGCGATCCAAATCAATATCGAAGGTTTCAGCGCCCTGCTTCCGCGCCTCTTTCTCATAGGCCTTATAATCACTGACCGTCTGCTTATAATCATAATCCATCAACTTGAGTGTCCGCACATGAATCCGTCCGGTAAGACGCTTGAAAGCCTTCTCCATCTTATCCGGATAGGTTCCTTCGGCACTGGTATCCGCGAGCTGGGCCAGTTCGTGCTGATCGACATCGAGCCCAAAGTATCGGGCAACCCGCTCCACACTGGCAACCACGCAATATCCCTTCTCCCCCTGATCAACCATCGGGACATTGGTCACCAATACGTCCCCATTTTCCTTCTCCACCACATTGTCATCAAGTGATCCCCGGCGCTTTACCTCCTTCTTGTCCTCCATTGAATCGGCATACCCCATGCGCAGCCGCACAAACTCCACCCGATTCGTCTTCTTCGTCACACTTCCCTCCAGAAGAAACACAATTCTACCCTTCTTCCACATCCATCCGTCGATCGATACCGCCCCGGCTTTGTGTCGCTCCTCCGGACGCTCCTTCAACTTGTCATCCAGCCCGGACTTCCACTGACGCATGAGTGCGTCATAGTCATCCCTCAACATCGTTCCATCGTCTCCACGATTGAAAATCGAGAGCGAGGCATTGCCGACTTTCCCACCCTTCCCCCGCACCACAATCTCTCCCACATCCAGTCCCATCAGGGAAAACTGCCCCCCCGGAGCCCTGATCGCCTTCTGCGCCGACGAGAGCCACTCGAACCCGTTCACACTTCGAAACATCTCGGGAACCTCATGCCCGCTCTCGCTAATTTGGCGACGAAGCTCCGGATCGAGAACCACCTTCACCTTCATCGTTTCACCATAGGATTTTTGAATTTCCTCCAATGGCTGAGTCCACAATTTGGCGGTCAAAAATGTCTCATCGAGAGCCTTGCGACTCCCTTCCTTGTCTTCACCCAATAACGAACTGCACAGTACCAGCAAAAGGGTGAAATACCTAATCATAAGGTCCGAGGAATACCCCAAATCCACAGGCAAGGTCAATCCGCAAAGGATGACCCGCTTCAATCAAGAGGCGGAATTCCCAATAGCTCGGGAAGAGCCGTTCGGGGACGATCCGTCAGAATCTCCGGATCACCATTGGTAATCAACACGGTATGCTCGAAATGACTCGACGGGCGGCGATCGGAGGAAACCACCGTCCAGCCATCATCCAACCAGTCCACACTCCCCACTCCGGCATTCACCATCGGCTCAATCGCCAGAATCATCCCCGGCTTCAGCACAGGCGATCTCCCGGGCGGGCGGTAGTTTGGCACCTGCGGCTCCTCATGAAGCTGACGCCCTACCCCATGGCCCACCAAATCCCGCACTACGGTAAATCCATGCCGGTTGACATATTCCTCAACCGATCCACATAGGTCGGCCAAGTGATTGCCTGCGCGGGCATGACTGATCGCAATATGAAGAGACTCTTCAGTGGCGGCCAAAAGTCGCTTTTGCTCACCGTTAATCTTACCGACAGGAACCGTGAGAGCATTGTCTCCAATCCAGCCATTCAGCTTAATCCCGACATCAATCTTCACCAGGTCGCCATCCTTGATCACCAAATCGCTTCCGATCCCATGAACAACTTCCTCATTCATCGAAATGCAAATCTGACCCGGAAAACCCCGGTAGCCAAAAAAGGCACTCTTCACCTTTCGCTCCTCCATCAACTCCTTGGCATACTCATCAATCTCCAGTGTCGTTTTACCTGCTTCGATAAACTTGGCCGTGCCCTGCAACACTTCGCTGGCCACTTTCCCCGCCGCCCGCATTTTATCCATTTCGTGGGGAGTCTTAATTGGGATTCTTGTCTTCTTCGCCATGATGGTATTAAAGTGAAAGTTGGGTAATGATCGAGCGGTGAACCTCATCCGGCGAGCCCAGAGCTTCAACGCGGGTCAGCCTTGCAGAGTTCTCATAGAAATCGACCACTGGAAAGGTTAAGGTTTCAAATTCACGGAGTCTGCTTTCAAAACGCACCACGTCATCATCCTCCCGTGGAGCCATATCGCCGCCGCACTTTGAACAAATCTCCGTCTTCCCTCGTGACGTCACCCAATGGCAGGCCCCGCACTCGAGGCGCCCCGTAACACGCCGTCGGAGCTCCTCTGTCGGAACATCCAAAAAAACCGCGAGAGGAAGTTGCAAGCCGAGAGATTCAAAAGTCCTATCCAGAGCCACTGCCTGATCGACAGTTCTGGGGAACCCATCAAGCACTGCGTGGCCCTTCTGACCTCTTAGCCACTCCAGCACCATGGGAACCATAATCCCGTCAGGCACATATTCTCCCCGATCAAGAAATGGCCGGGCCTCTTCACCAAAAGGCGTCCCATCTCGAAGCGCACTCCGTAAGAGCCCTCCGGTACTGAGATAGGACAGCCCGGCAGACTCCGCCAGTCGTCTTCCCTGTGTTCCCTTTCCCGATGCCGGAGCACCGAGAAAGACGAGGGATTGCTTCAGCACGGTTGCTTACTGGTTAATCAACATGGCCACAATGGCCACGAGCACGATCAGGGCGAGAACGGTCCAGAGATAAATCACCGAAGCACTCGAAGCCTGTGCTCCGCCCTGGCCCCGCTGATTACGCCCCTTGATCTTCCCCTTCCGCAGGAATCCGTCATAATGACGCTGCAGCAGGTGGGTCTCAATCTGACGCATCATATCGAGAAGCACACCAACCAAAATGAGTAGACTGGTTCCTCCGAAGAATGACGTCACCAGGGTATTGGCTCCCAATCCAAGGGAAAGTCCAATGAAGTAAGGCAACATGAAAATCAGCGTCAGGAAGATGGCACCGGCAAAGGTCAGGCGGGTCATCGTGAAATCGAGGAAATCTGCGGTGGGCTTACCGGGGCGAACTCCGGGAATGTAACCGCCACCCTTCTTCAGATTCTCGGCAATCTCACTGGGCTGGAACATCGTAGCCACCCAGAAGAAACTGAAGAAGAAGATCATCGTGCCCGAGATCAGGTAAAACCAAACATCATTGGGGGAAAGGATGTCCATGAACGTCCGCACCCAGTCACTGTTTGGAAACATCTGACCAATGATGGTGGCGGGAAGCTGGAGAATTGCCGTGGCAAAAATGACAGGCATCACCCCGGCATAGTTCACCTTGAGCGGAAGATACTGGGTTCCTCCGGCCATCTCACGCCGACCGGCCACCCGGCGGGCATACTGAACCGCAATCCGGCGCTGGGCCTGGGTGATCGCAATCGTCGCAGCAATCACAAGCAGGAAGAGAACCACCAAAAGCACAATCAACAAGGGGCTGAAGGCATTCCCCTCACGCTCAACCACGAAGGTTTGCCAGAGGGTCACAATGACACCCGGAAGTGCTGAAATGATGTTTACCGAAATGATCAGGGAGATTCCGTTTCCAATGCCGCGCTCGGTAATCTGATCACCCACCCACATCAGGAAGAGTGTTCCGCACACAATGATCAGAACAGTCATGGCCACGAACCCCGAGCCATAGTCGGGAACCAGTGGTGACCCCACTTCCGTAATGGCCTTGCCAATACCCTGCAAAAGGAAATTGCTCTCCGGGTTATCCAATGACTTGGCGAGGAAGAAACCCTGAACCGTGGCAATGAGGATCGTCACATAGCGGGTGTAGGAGTTGATCTTCTGGCGACCACCATCCTGCTTGGCGAGACGGGCCAACTTGGGGACCACCGCACTCAGGAGCTGCATCATAATCGATGCCGAAATATAAGGCATAATGCCCAAGGAAAAGAGTCCCATACTCTGAAGTCCGCCACCGGAGAACACGTTGAGAATGGCTCCAATGCCACCACCGGCTCCATCGGCATTATCCTTGGCTTGAAGGTCGAGCCACGTGGAGATCACCTCCATGTTCACTCCCGGAAGTGGAATGGCCACTCCAAGACGGACGATGACGATCATCGCCATGGTAAAAAGAATGCGATCCCGTAGTTCGGGAATCTTCCAGGTGTTTGCGAATGCGGAAATCATGGTCGGTAGGTTAACGCTGAAATTATTTAGGGGTTCCCCTCCCCCTTCACGGGGACGGACTCATGGAGTCCGGCGAGGATATCGTTGATTTTAGATGAGGCATTCTTCGAACTGAAAAATGCGCTTTGTGCCTTAAAAAAGGCCTCATGGGCTTCGGCCTGCCCCGGAAGGTTGGCCAAACGGAGAACGTCTTCTTCAGAGGGCTTCTCCAAAGCAGAAGTGCGGGACCGCAAGTCGCGGAACGAGGAAACAAGAACAGCAAGCTTCTCAGCTCCGGCGTCGACCCCACCATTGTTGGCCATCTCCTCGAGGACGGTGGCCATTTCGTGGTAAAGTCCCGCCTGCTCCTTCATCAACCCCTCATGGGAATCTTTGGAAGAACAGGAGGTCAGAGACATCAAAAGTCCCAACAACGCAAAAAACGCTGTAGCCCGGAGACCCGAGCCCAACGTTGTAGAGCGTGAGAAGGAGGTATTCACAAGAATGTGAAAAGCGGACGGCTTAGAGCTCGACCGAGCCTCCTGCTTTCTCGATTTTTTCCTTAGCTGAGGCGCTGGCAAGATCAACAGTGACCTTGAGCTTCTTGCTGGTTTCACCCTGGCCGAGAAGCTTGATCTTATCAGCTTGCCCCTTAACAAGACCCGCATCACGAAGAGTGGCCTCATTCACCTCGGCACCGTCATCGAAAAACTTCTCCAACTGGGAGATGTTCACGATGGCAACAGTGTCACGGAATTGAAGGTTGCTAAAACCACGCTTGGGAAGTCGGCGATGCAAGGGCATCTGACCACCTTCGAAGCCCGGACGGACACCACCGCCGGAACGAGCCTTCTGGCCCTTGTGTCCCTTACCGGAGGTTTTTCCAAGTCCAGAGCTCTCTCCGCAACCGAGACGCTTGCGACGATGCTTGGCACCGGGATTTGGTTTGAGATTGTGAAGATTCATAACAATGAACAAATGAGTGTTTAATATTGGACGGTTGGTAGAGCGGCAGCGCACAGAACTCAAAAAGTCACCCCGTGCACTGCAAAAGCTCGTTTAGATGGCCTTCTCTTTCTTCTCCTTGCCGCGAAGCTTAAGAACTTGATCGCGGGTCCGGAGCTCACTGAGAGCCTTGAGAGTGGCTTTCACCACGTTAGCGTGATTGTTGGAGCCAAGAGACTTGGCAAGAACGTCGTGGATACCGACTGCTTCGCAGACTGCACGGACTCCCCCACCAGCGATAACCCCGGTTCCCGGAGATGCCGGCTTGAGAAGGACCTTGCCACCACCATACTCGGCGTAAACCTCATGAGGAATGGTGTTGCCCTGAAGATTCATTTTCTGAAGGCTCTTGCCTGCGATACCGGAAGCTTTTTTGATGCACTCGGCGACCTCATTGGCCTTACCGAATCCAACACCGACACTCCCCTTGGAATTTCCGGAGACGACGAGAGCAGAGAAGCTGAAACGACGTCCACCCTTTACGACCTTGGAACAACGGTTGATGAAGACCACCTTTTCGGTGAGTTCATTACCATCTTTGTCGGTAGGAACCGGAGGAGCCTCACGTCGGAAGCCACCACCACGGTTGTTACCACCGCCACGGTTGAAACCACCACCGCGGTGATCACCGCCACGGTTGTCACCACCAGGCTTGTTGTCGCCCGCAGGCTTGGCATCGGCTGCAGCTGGAGTTGCATCTGCAGCAGGCTTTGAATTTTCGTTAGTTGCCATTTTTGTTTCGGAGCGAGTTTTTAGAATTTCAGACCACCGTCACGGGCAGCATCAGCTAGGACTTGGACTTTGCCGTGGAAAAGATGACCACCACGGTCGAAGACGACGGCTTCGATCTTGGCTTCCTTGGCGCGGGTAGCAATCAGTTTGCCCACCGACTCGGCAGTGGCCTTGCTTGCTCCATTTGCTTCAACTTCCTTATCAAGGGTTGAAGCAGCACAAAGGGTTTTTCCAGCGATATCATCGATCACCTGGGCGTAGACATTTTTGTTGGAAAAATGCACAGCAAGGCGTGGCTTGACTGCCGTCCCGCTGATCTTTTTACGGATACGACGGTGAACCTTCTGGCGGATTTTCTTACGGTTGAGAGTACTCATGGAAGTTTGGAGATTAGTGTTAGGGTTCCGTTTACTTCACGCTCTTACCGGCTTTGCGGCGGACGTATTCACCAACATAGCGGACTCCTTTACCTTTATAGGGCTCGGGCGGGTAGTATGACCGCACTTCTGCAGCAAACTGTCCGACGAGTTGCTTGTCGATACCCTCAACCTTGATCTTGGTGTTGTCTGCGACAGTAACCGTAAGACCTTCGGGAATTGGGTGGAGGATTGGATGTGACTTACCAAGGCTGAGGTCAATTTGCTTACCCTTGAGGGCTGCACGGAAACCAACACCTTGAATTTCAAGATCCTTAACGAACCCCTCGTTGACACCCTGGATCATGTTATTGATCAGGCTGCGGAAGGTTCCATGGAGCGCCCGAACCGAACGGAGCTCGGAAGCACGCTCTACGGTGACCACCCCATCCTCTTGGGAAACGGTGAGACCTTCGGGAAGGTCGAGATTGAGTTTTCCCTTCGGGCCATCAACGGAGACGTTGTTGCCAGTCACCTTAAGGGTGACTTTCTCAGGGAGATTGATAACTGCTTTTCCTACTCGTGACATTTTCTTATTTCTACGAGGGGTTACCAAACGAGTGCGAGGACTTCTCCTCCGATGTTTTCCTTTTTGGCCTTGGACCCGGTCATTACTCCACGGGAAGTGGAGATGATCGAGATACCCATGCCATTGAGGACGCGGGGTAGTTCTCCGGAACCGGAGTACTTACGACGCCCACACTTGGAGACCCGCTTGAGGTCAGTGAGGGCAGGCACACCATCAACGAACTTCGTGGTCACCTTGATCTCGGGAAATTTCCCGGTCGTGATGACTTCGTAGCTCCAGATGTAACCTTCTTCTTTGAGAATACGGGCGAGTTCGGCCTTCATCTTCGAATGGGGAGCGAGAAAGGTGTCGTTCCCTGCGCGAGAGGCGTTCTTGAGGCGGATTAAAAAATCTGCGATTGGATCAGTGAGAGTTCCCATGGATTCGTTTTTTCTATGGTTCTATGGGTTAAGCGGCGTTCTCGTCCTTCACGTTGTCACGGAAGGGCAAACCGAGTGCCTTGAGGAGTGATTTGGCTTCGGCATCCGTTTTAGCGGAAGTCACGAAGATGAAGTCGAAACCGATCTGACGCTTGATCTGATCAAGTTCAATTTCGGGGAAGATTGACTGGTCGGAAAAACCAACCGCGTAGTTGCCACTGCCATCAAAAGACTTAAAGGGAAGACCACGGAAGTCACGAATGTTTGGGCAAGTGATGTGGAAAAAGCGATCTGCGAATTCCCACATCCGAACGGAACGAAGAGTCACCCGTGCACCGACGGTCTCCCCCTCCCGGACCTTGAAGTTAGCCACACTCTTGCGAGCGTAGACAACGGAAGGTTTCTGTCCGGTGATTTTTGAAATTTCTTCAACAGCATCCTCAACAGCAGCTTTGCGCTCGTTGACGTAGTGTCCGACGTGTGAGTTCACCACGATCTTTTCCAGACGGGGAACTTCATTGATATTCTTGTAGCCATGCTCCTTTTGCAGAGCGGGCACAATCTGCTCTTCGTAGAGCTTTTGTAGTGTTGGTTTCATTTGTTTGGCGGGTCAGCGGGTTTTGCTTAAGCGCGCAGCATTACCTGTCAGGGCAACGCTAGACTTTTTTGACGTTGGAAATATGAATTGGACCGTCCTGCTCCTCGATTCCCCCATCAGGGTTCAGTTCGGTGCGACGAATGGCTTTCTTGATCTTGCGGACACCTTCGACGATGACCTGGCCTTTTTCGGCGTTGATGGAAAGAACAGTTCCCTGTTTTCCCTTGTGATTGCCGGAGATGACAGTGACCTCGTCACCAGGCTTAACGTGAGTTTTGATTTTCATGTCTGAAAAGGAGGTGTGTGTTTGCAATTAAAGTACCTCGGGAGCAAGGGAAACGATCTTCATGAAGTTCTTTTCACGAAGTTCACGGGCTACTGGTCCGAAAATACGGGTTCCCTTTGGATTGTTGTCCTTGTCGATAATGACAATGGCATTCTCATCGAAACGCAAAACCGATCCGTCGGCACGACGAACAGGATACTTGGTCCGAACAATAACAGCCTTTACCACAGCGCCCTTCTTGATCGAAGCCGTTGGAATGGCCTCGCGGACGTGAGCAGTGATGATGTCACCAATAGAGGCGGACTTGGAGCGCGTTCCGAGCACCCCGATCATCTTGGCTTGGCGAGCACCGGTATTATCGGCAATCGCGACTTTGGATTCCATTTGGATCATGGCAAATAAATATCGTTAAATGGTTTGATTCGGCTGTCCGGGACAGTCGGATTAGTGGCTGAGGACCTCAACGAGTTCCCAGCGCTTGAGTTTTGAAAGTGGACGGGTCTCGCTAATGCGCACTTTGTCCCCTACTGCGGCCTCGCCTTTTTCGTCGTGAGCGTAGAATTTCTTCGAACGCTTGACGATCTTCTTGAACTGCGGGTGTGGAACACGGGCGACATACTCGACAACGATGGTCTTGTCCATACTAGTGGACTTCACCACGCCAACGCGCACCTTTTTGTTCTTATTTTCACCTGCCTCGGAGGGCACAAACTCCTTCTTGGAGGCTGCTTTGGATTCGGACTGTTCAGACATGGTCTCGTAAAAATTGTATCTAATGTTAATGGGGCCTAGGAGGCGGACTTGCGCTGACCGAGGAGCGTCATGACGCGAGCGATCTCACGGCGGACGAGGCGACGGCGCGCGGTGTTCTCAAGCTGACCGGTGGCCTGCTGAAGACGAAGATTGAGGGCCTCCTGCTTGAGGTCGCGCAGGCGGGTCTGAAGTTCTTCGGAGCTAAGCTCGCGAAGTTCGGTGATTTTTGACTGGGGCATGACGAAATAGGTTCCGTGTTAAAATGGTTGGAAAGAATCAGTGTTGGCTACGGCAGACAAAACGGGTTTCAAAACCAAGCTTGTAAGATGCGAGGCGCATTGCTTCGCGTGCTTGGGATTCAGGAACGCCGGCAACTTCAAAAAGCATCACTCCCGGACGGATCACGGCAACCCATGCGTCCACAGAGCCCTTACCTTTACCCATCCGGGTTTCAGGTGGGCGACGGGTAATTGACTTGTGAGGAAAGACACGAATCCAGACCTTACCCTTACGTTTAAGGAAACGGTTAATTGAAATACGGCAGGCTTCAATCTGGCGGTTTGTCATCCATCCGCGGCCGAGGGCCTGCAGACCGAAGTCACCGAAGCTAACATCCGTGCCACGCTGGGCATTACCTCCCCGGTTACCGCGGTGCGATTTCCGGAACTTGGTTCTTTTGGGCATCAAAGGCATAATTCTATCCTCCTATTGTAAATGTTGAATGTTCGTGTGAGTTAGGAAGCCGGATTGGCACCCTTGTTCTCAGCGGGTTTGTCAGAGTTATTGTTGTCGCGGCGATCTCCCCCACGATTGTTGCCACCTCCACCTCCGCGGCGATCACCACCAGGACCACCACCACCTGGGCGACGACGCGGGCGATCAGTGCCTGGAGGGCGGGACCCCTTATCGGCGTCTGAATCCTTATTGATCCAGCATTTCACTCCGATGATTCCATAGACTGTCTTTGCCTCTGCAAATCCATAATCAATTGGAACACGTAGCGTCTGAAGAGGCACTTTTCCCTCGCGATACCATTCGGCACGGGCAATATCAGCACCACCAAGACGACCACCGCAACGAATCCGGATTCCGTTGGCTCCAAAGTCCATTGCAGTCTGAACGGCACGCTTCATCGCACGGCGGAAAGCGATCCGCCGCTCAAGCTGCACTGCCACGTTTTCACAAACGTGTTGTGCATCGAGCTCAGGCTTGCGAATCTCGACAATATCGATTTTAACTTGGGCACCCTTACAGATATTCCCAATGTCGGTAGTCATCTTCTCAATCTCGGACCCCTTACGGCCGATCACGAGACCAGGACGGGAGGTGTGGAGAGTCACCCGGACGCTGTTCCAGGCCCGCTCGATTGTCACCCGGGAAAGGGCAACGCCCTGAAGACGGCTGGAGGCATACTTACGGATCCGGAGATCTTCGTGAAGCTTGTTGGTGTAGTCTTTGCCTTCGGCATACCACTTTGAGCGCCAGTCCTTACTGACCGCGAGTCGGAATCCAATCGGATTTACTTTCTGTCCCATGATTCTTTAGGTGGAAAATTGATTATTCTTTGTCAGCGCCGCTTTCTTCAGCAGCAGGTTCTTCAGCAGCTTCGGCAGCCACCACTTCTTCTTCTTCGGCAGGTGCTTCTTCCTTGGCTGCAGCAGCTTTCTTTCCAGTGAAAAGAGACTTGATGGTGTCGCGCTTCTTCGCTTTCCCGGAGGTCTTCTTCTCCTCTGGAGCTTCAAACTCATCAGTAAGAGTAACAAAAATATGACTGCTACGTTTGCGGATCGCTCCTGCGGAACCACGGGCACGCGGCTTAAAACGCTTAAGGGTAGGACCATCACCGATCGTTGCTTCCTTGACGATCAACTCGTCAGCGGACAGCTCGTGATTGTTCTCAGCATTGGCAATGGCACTCTTAAGAGTCTTACCAATGAGGTGAGCTGCCTTCTTGGGGGTGTAGGTCAGGGCATCGAGAGCATCGGAGACGGTAAGTCCCTGAATTTCACGAGCGACGTCGCGGGCTTTTTTCGGAGAGATCCGAGCGTATTTTGTAGTCGAACGAACTTGCATCAGTTTGTCGGTTCAGATTGGTCGAGAATTATTAGAGCGGAGTCCTTTGGGACCACCGGATTTTCTGGGTTTATCAGAGATTGAATAAGCAAGCCGCTGACATCGTCCCGGCTTACGGCGACGATCGCGTCACCAAGATGAGTGCCGGACCGCTCAAGGCGGAAACGCATACCTGGGCGAACTTCGGCGTTCTCACCCGCGTTGATTATCAGCAAGCCGGATTCGGAATCCACACTTACGACTGTTGCTTCAGAGGCACTCCCCTGCTCAACCTGACGTTTGGGCTGTTTCCGGTATCCAAGGTCTACCTGAATTTGACGAAGTTTGGCTTCGACGTCTGATCTGGCTTCTGCATCGGACGCAACGACCGTGCGGAGATAACTCCGCATGGAGTCAACCAGGTCGATCGTCGAAACTTCAAGTGACGAAAGCTGCTCCCGAACGATCTGATAATCAGATACAGCCGCAAGATGCTTATCATCTCCCCCCTCGAAAAAACCTTTCCCGAAGAGTGCCAGATTCTGTCTGATCTTCTTAAGAGCCTCGGTCTTGGCCTGCTCGCGATCTAGCGCGGAAGCGTAGCCCTTGTTTAAAGTCTCCACTTGAAGCCGGAGCAACCGGTTTTCGCGCTCGAGCCTCGCAACTTGCTCATCCTTAGCTTCCTGGGCACCCAGAGACCCACCGAGGAGACTAGCTCCGGTCGCGATGAGTATACTGGATGAAAGGAATGACATGGATGTGGAGAAGCGAGTGGTTCAGTTCAGCGAAAGATTCAAGTAAATTACTTCTTACCGATGCCTCCGTGGGTCTTAAAGATCCGTGTAGGAGAAAATTCCCCCAGCTTGTGGCCAACCATATTCTCGGTCACGTAGACCGGAACGAAGGTTTTGCCGTTGTGCACAGCGAAGTTGTGTCCAACAAAGTCTGGGGTGATCATGGAGCGACGGCTCCAGGTCTTGATGGGCTTCTTGTTGCCGGATTCGACAGCAGCATCGATCTTTGTCAGAAGCTTCTGATCGACAAACGGGCCTTTTTTAAGTGAGCGTGCCATAATTGGTAATGGTCAATGGTAAATAAATGATTCTAAAACTAGCGCTTCTTTTTGCGACGTTCGACGATGAAGGAATCTGTGGGATTGTGCTTCTTGCGTGTCTTTTGTCCCTTGGTATGACCCCAAGGTGACTTGAGATGCTGACGTCCACCACCGGATTTGGACTTACCCTCACCACCACCGTTGGGGTGATCGACTGGGTTCATACACATTCCGCGGACAGTTGGGCGAATCCCCTTCCAACGTGAACGTCCAGCCTTGCCGGATACTTCGTTCATATGGTCACGGTTACCAACAGTCCCGATGGTAGCATAGCAGTTCTCGTGGAATTTGCGCAATTCGCCGGAGGGCATCTTGATGAAAGCGTAGCCCTGATCACGAGAGGCCAAAATGGCTTGCTGGCCGGCTGCACGGGCAACCTTGCCACCGCTGCCGGGACGAAGTTCAATATTATGGATGGCTGTGCCGACGGGAACGTTCTTGAGAGGCATTGCATTGCCGGGCTTGGGCTCTGCGTTCTCACCGGCTGTCACCTTATCCCCCACCGTAAGTCCGGCAGGCGCCAGGATGTAGGCTTTGACACCATCTGTATATTGAACAAGAGCAATACGGCAGGTTCGGTTTGGATCGTATTCGATGGTCTGGACCTCGGCGACGATATCGAGCTTACGACGTTTGAAGTCGACGAGGCGATATTTACGCTTATGTCCGCCACCAATGTGACGACAAGTGATGCGACCCTGGTTGTTGCGTCCACCACTCTTCTTCAGAGGTTCGGTGAGGCTCTTCTCAGGCTTGTTTGTGGTAATCTCCTCGTACGTAGGCCACATTTTGTAGCGGTTCGCGGGAGTTACAGGCTTAAAACTTTTCAGTGGCATTGGAATGATCCTTTCTGACTGATGTTTTCGTTAGAAAATCGGTTGGGTTAAATGAGATCGAGGGAATCTCCGTCCTTCAGGCGAACAATTGCCTTCTTCCAGCGAGCAGTGCGACCGGCATCAGCGCGGCGACGGCGTTTCGCCTTCCCATCGTAATTACAGGTGCGAACAGCTTCCACTTTGACTCCGAAGAGGGTTTCAACTGCGTGTTTGATCTCTTGCTTGTTAGCGCGGCGATCAACCTTGAAGGTGTATGAATTTTCGTTCTCCTGAAGAAGGGTGGCCTTCTCAGACATGCGAACGGTATCGATGACTTGGTAAATATCTCTCATGGCGAGCGTCTATCGGTTCGAGGTTAATTAAGCGGTGCGCTTAGCGAGGGTTTCAAGCGAATCATCCACCAGGATGATTGCGTTAGAGTGGAGAATCTGTTCAACGTTTACATTGTCAGCTGTCTCAAGCTGGACAGTTTTCACGTTGCGTCCGGAAAGATAGGTCTTCTCGGTGAATGATGCACCGATAACCAGCACCTTCTTGGACTGCGTAAGTGCTGCTACAGCTGCCACGAAATCGCTGGTCTTGCCACTGGCGACCTCGAAGGAGGATGCAGACACAACCGCTTCTTCGTTGATCTTATCACCGAGGACACGGCGAAGAGCGAGAGCGCGAACCTTCTTGGTAACGGTTTTCGCATAGGACCGGTTACGGGGGCCGAAGGCCACTCCACCACCGACAAAAATCGGAGCTTTGCGGTCACCATGACGGGCGTTACCAGTTCCCTTTTGACGATACATCTTCTTGCCGGTTCCGCTGACTTCTCCGCGGGTTTTGGCCTGAGCTGTTCCGGAACGACGGTTCGCCTGGTAGGCCACGACGAGATCGTGGACTGCCTGACTTCCCTTGGAAGCGTCAGCGATGACTTGGATTTTCGCCTTTTCGGCGTCTTTGAGTGTGAATGCAGACATTGTCTTCTACCTTTCTAACAGTCGGGATTACTTGCCGGTCTTTTTGAACGCAGGACGCACGGTGACATATGCACCCTTGTGACCCGGAACTGCACCGGAGATGAGGAGGACTCCGTCCTCGGCGCGAACCTGGACGACTTTGAGATTCTGGACGGTGCGGTTGTAGACACCATGACGTCCCGGCATTTTTTGATTTTTCCAAACACGTGCTGGAGTCGATCCGGCACCGATGGCTCCGGTTCGACGGTGCATCATGTGACCGTGACCATCAGGCTGGCCGTTGAAGTTGTAGCGCTTCACCACACCCTGGAAACCCTTACCTTTGGTTACACCCAGGACATCAACCCACTGCCCATCTTCAAAGAGAGACGCACCGGGGTGCCCCTCCTCCTTGTTTGGAAGCTGGTCGTCACTTTCGAATCGAAACTCTTTAACAAGCTTCTTTGCGCCGGTTGCACCTTGTTTGGCTTGATGGGAGCGTTCTGGAAGATTGAGGCGACGCTCTTTCTGGTCATCAAATGCGACCTGAATAGCAGTATAGCCATCCTTCTCATTGGTTTTCACCTGGAGAAATTCATTACCGTTCACGTCAATGACAGTGACGGGGATCATGCAGCCTGCCTCAGCGTCAAAGACGCGAGTCATACCGATTTTTTTACCGAGGATTCCGAGAGACATAGTTCTAGTTCGGTTAGAGATTAAATATGGATTTGGATATCAACACCCGCTGGAAGATTGAGCTTTTTCAGCTCATCGACGGTGCGGGCGGTGGGATCAAGGATATCAAGAAGACGCTTGTGAGTGCGGACCTCAAACTGCTCGGCAGATTTTTTGTTTTGGTTTACCGAGCGGTTAACTGAAAACTTTTCAATCCGGGTTGGCAGAGGCACAGGACCGGCGATTTTAGCACCGGTGCGCTTGGCTGTCTCGACGATCTCAACAGTCGAACGGTCGATTGCTCGGTGGTCAAATGCGCGAAGGCGGATACGGATTTTCTGATTCATGGTGTGAAAATAGATTGAATTGGAGAATTTTTAGAAGCCGCCGCGCTCTGCGACGAGTTTATCAACGACGTTTTGGGGGACTTCGTCAAAACGAGCTGGCTCCATGGAATAGGAAGCTCTCCCTGACGAAAGAGTGCGCACATCCGTGGAATATCCGAACATTTCGGATAGTGGCACAGTGGCGGAAACATTTGCTATTGGGCCTTTGGTTTCAATTTCTTGAATCTGACCGCGACGGCGATTGAGGTCGCCCATAATATCGCCCTGGAACTCGTCTGGCGTGGCGATTTCCACATCCATAATTGGCTCCAGAAGGATTGGAGATGCCTTTTGAAAAGCATCCTTCATTGCAAAAATTGCGGCGACCTTGAAAGCGTTGTCACTGGAATCAACTTCATGAAATGAGCCATCCTGAACATTTACGTGAACGTCGACAACAGGGAACCCGGCCACAAGACCATTCATCATGGCCTCCTCTACTCCATTCATCACGGCAGGGATGTATTCCTTGGGGATTGCTCCAGCCGTGATCGAATTCTCAATCGTCAACCCCTTGCCCTGCTCGTTGGGAGCCATGGTCAAAATCACGTGCCCATACATGGCCTTTCCACCAGTGGCGGCGTCCCGAATAAACTTACCTTCCCCGGTGGCTTTCTTGGTTATTGTCTCGCGGTAGGCGATCTGAGGCTTACCAACGTTGGCTTGGACTCCAAACTCACGCTTAAGGCGATCAATGATGACCTCAAGATGAAGTTCTCCCATGCCAGCAATAATCGTTTGACCGGTTTCCTCATCTGTTCGGACCACGAAAGTCGGGTCCTCATCAGAAAGACGATCCAACCCGATGGCCATTTTATCTGAATCAGCCTTGGTCCGTGGCTCCACGGCCATCGAAATGACTGGCTCGGGAAATACGGGCGGCTCAAGCAGGATTCCAGCTTGTTGATGGGAAAGGGTGTCGCCGGTTTGAACGTTCTTGAGGCCCACCAGAGCGGCGATATCGCCGGCGAAACATGTTTCAATCTCCTCGTGCTTGTCGGCCTGAACCTGAATCAGTCGCCCGACACGCTCCTTCTGACCGGTGCGAGGGTTATACACCATATCCCCGCGGGAAACCGTGCCGGAGTAAACGCGGAAAAAGACGAGCTTCCCAAAATACTTGTCTGCCCAAAGCTTGAAAGCGAGCGCACAGAACTTTTCCGAATCGGATGTCTTCACCTCTACCGTTTTCTCCTCATCCTTCGGATCGAGACCAACCGCGGCAGGAATTTCCAAAGGAGACGGCAAATAATCAATCACCGCATCAAGCAAGAATTGGACACCCTTATTCTTGAAAGCAGAACCTCCTGCAACCGGAACAAGAGCATTGGATATCGTAGCGCGACGCAGACCAGCTTTAAGATCCTCGACCGTAAGGTCCTCCTCCATGAGATACTTCTCACCCACTGCTTCATCGACATCAGCGACAGCCTCTACCAAATCCGCATATGCCTCGTCAGCGAGAGCCATCTGATCGGAATCAAGTTCAGCCAAGGTGTAGGTGGAGCCGAGGATATCGTCGTCCGTATAAAGAACAGCTTTCTTGTTCAGAACATCAATTTGCCCCCGAAGAGTATCCTCGCAGCCAATTGGAATGAGTATCCGAACCGGGCGTGCTCCCAGCTTTGATTGCAGCTCGCTGACTACATTTTCAAAATCAGCACCAACTCGGTCCATCTTGTTGACGAACACGATTCGTGGAACCTTATATTTGGATGCTTGGCGCCAAACAGTTTCGGTCTGGGGCTGAACTCCCGCGACCCCGCAGAAAACAACAATCGCTCCGTCCAACACGCGGAGCGACCTTTCGACTTCAGCGGTAAAATCGACATGGCCCGGAGTATCAATGATGTTAATCCGCTGGGTGTCGCCAGTGAAGAGCTTGGTCACCCCGTCTTCGGGAACCTGACGCCAATCGCAGGTAACAGCAGCGGATGTAATTGTAATCCCCCGCTCGCGTTCCTGCTCCATGTGGTCAGTGGTGGTGGCACCATCGTGCACCTCACCAATCCGGTGGATCGTTCCAGTATAAAAGAGAATACGCTCGGTGAGCGTGGTCTTCCCCGCATCAATGTGCGCAGCAATCCCAATGTTCCGTGTCCGCTGAAGCGGAACGGGACGGGTGGGAATGGAAGCGACTTTTGACATGGATTTGGAGACCTAGTGATTTATAAGAAGGAAACTAGAAGCGAAAGTGGGCAAAGGCGCGGTTGGCCTGGGCCATTTTGTGAACGTCATCACGCTTACGAACGGAGTTGCCGGTATTATTGGCAGCATCCTTGATTTCGTTGGCAAGAGCGACGTGCATTGGGGTCCCCTTCTTGGCGCGAGCAAAGTTGATAATCCAACGCATCCCAAGAGATTCGGAACGGGCAGCATCCACCTCGAGAGGCACCTGATAGGTAGCTCCACCGACACGACGGCTTTTCACCTCAACACGAGGCTTTGCGTTTTCGATGGCACGCGTGAGAATCTCAAGCGGGTCAATGGTGTCAGTGCCCTCATTGGCACGATCGATTGCAGCGTAGACGATGCGCTCAGAGAGCGAACGCTTTCCGTCCTTCATAATCTTGTTGATGAGACGACCGACAACAGGGCTGTCGAACTTCGAATCGCGCTGATCGGGCTTGTGGTAAACTCTTTTTCTGCGAGCCATGGTAAATTCTGGTTAAAAGTTGGGAGGATGATTACTTGGGGCGCTTTGCACCATACTTGGAACGACCCTGCTTGCGGCCATCGACACCCAGGGTGTCGAGTGCTCCGCGAACAATGTGGTAACGAACACCCGGCAAATCCTTCACCCTGCCGCCGCGAATCAACACGATGGAGTGCTCTTGAAGATTGTGACCTTCTCCACCGATGTAAGCGATTACTTCGTATCCATTGGTGAGGCGCACTTTGGCAACCTTACGGAGAGCGGAGTTCGGCTTCTTGGGGGTGCGGGTATAGACCTGCAGACAAACGCCACGACGCTGTGGACAGTTGTTCAAAGCCGGAGATTTCGACTTGGTTACTGCCTTCTTCCGGCCTTTGCGGACGAGTTGATTGATTGTTGGCATAATGCGATCGTGTTAGGATTACGATTTGAGGATGTGTTTAGGAAAAAAGTTCTCGATCTCAACCAGATGACGTCACCGGGAGCTCAGAGAGAATCCTCTCAAGAGCCTGTTATCCGGAGCTGCACCCGATAGTTAAAATCGTTATTTGAAGGAGCTAAAACTGAAGAAACCTCAATGGCTTCTTAATTTCAGCCCCGATTTGGGGGCCGCGACTATATGAATGAACCTCCACCTGGCAAGGGATAATTTGCAAAATCTTTCCCTTTTCTGGCAAAAGCCTTCTTTACATGGCCTTAAACAGAAAAACTCCCTCTCAAGTTGATGCCTGAGGCGGAATTTCTCGATTATTCGATCAATCACTGGTAGCAGCGGGCGGATTTGAACCGCCGACAAAAGGCTTATGAGTCCTCTGCTCTACCCCTGAGCTACGCTGCCCTATCAGTGAGGTGATCTACCGTGCGAAGGAGAAGAATTAACCCCTCACCTCATTCGGAGGACGGGGCAATATCGCTGACTCGCCTAGCTGTCTACCAAAAACCGAAGAAAAAGGGGAAAAAAATATAATCAGTAGAGAATATCAACTTTTCTCGACCTTCACCGCGGATTGATGGAGCCAAAAAAACCCGACTGGACGTATCCGGTCGGGCTTTTGAACGTTCGGTAATCAAACTTAACCACCAAGCAAGGCAAGCGCGTCAGCAGCACGATTGGAGTATCCCCATTCGTTGTCATACCAAGAGCAAACCTTCACCATATTTCCGTCAATCACGGTTGTGAGGCCGGAATCAAAAACAGAGCTATGAGGATCTCCCACAATATCCTGGAGAACAAGAGGATCCTCACTGTACTTGAGGATTCCCTTGAGGGGACCTTCAGCAGCCTCTTTGAAAGCAGCGTTAACCTCTTCGGCTGTCACGTCTGAATTCAACTCGGCGACGAGATCAGTGAGGGAGCCGGTAGGAGTTGGAACGCGGAAAGCGCCCCCGTTAAGTTTTCCATTGAGTTCGGGAATCACGAGCCCAATCGCACGAGCCGCTCCAGTTGAAGACGGGATAATGTTTACGGCTGCAGAACGTGCGCGGCGAAGGTCCTCGTGAGGAGCATCCAGAAGGCGCTGATCTCCGGTGTAGCTGTGAATGGTGCTCATGAAACCCCGCTTAAGGCCCCACTTGTCGTTAAGAATCTTAGCAAGAGGTGCCAAGCAGTTCGTGGTGCAGGAAGCATTGGAAACAATGTGGTGCGTCGCCGCATCGTATTGATCATCGTTAATTCCAAGGCACATCGTGAGATCGGGATCACTCGCGGGTGCAGAAATGAGAACCTTTTTGGCTCCGGCTTCGATGTGCTTGCTTGCTCCGGCGCGGCTGGTGAAAAAACCAGTGGACTCCAGGACCACGTCCACATTCCATTCGCCCCAAGGGAGATTGGCTGGATCGCGCTCGGCTGTCGCGTGGATTTTGTGTCCATCTACGATGAGAAACTCGTCATCATAACTGACCTCACGGGAAAATTGACCCTGGCTGGAGTCATACTTAAGGAGGTGGGCGAGGGTCTTGTTATCGGTAAGATCGTTGATCGCGACGACTTTTTTAAGTTCGTCATCATTCATCGACCGGAGGACCATGCGTCCAATCCGACCGAAACCATTAATTGCGTAATTTGCCATGAGTCTTGTCCTAGCTTTGTAGTGTTTAATTGCCTGCACGGGGGCGAAGGCGGGCGCATTATGCAAGGAAGTTGGGCCACGTCAAGGAATGGCGCACGAGAGGGATTCTCATGACAATCAAGAATTCCAAACTCCACAGGAAAGTCCCAAAATACCGAGCCCTCGATCCCCTTGATCAACGATTCATCTCAAGTATTTGCGTTAGCTCACCGCCCACAAAAAAGCCCGGGTTATTGACCCGGGCCTGTATCGCAATTCTCAGGGACTTGCTTTATTTTACTCCTCTCCGTCACCCTCAAGTCCTGAATCACCATCGGAGTCATTCTCGACATCCTCTTCGGATTCATCGTCAGGCATTACTCGGGCAATAGCTTGTAGCTTCTCCCCCTTATTGAGAGTGACCAACTTAACACCTTGGGTGTTCCGCCCGCATTCCCGGACATCACTGACCCGGATTCGGATACTTTGACCGCCATCAGTCATCAGCATCAATTCATCCTCTTCGCAAACCGAAGTCGCCCCAATAACCTGGCCTGTTTTTTCGGTACACTTCATGGTGATCATTCCAACACCACCTCGATTCTTGGCCATGTAGTCACCGAAAGGAGTTCGTTTCCCGATTCCATTTTCGGATGCCACCAGCAGTTTGGCGTCATCACTGACAACGGCGAGACCCACGACGAAGTCCCCTTCCCTTGGTTTGATACCTCGAACTCCTGCCGAATTACGCCCCATGACACGGGCTTGTCCTTCGTTGAAACGAGTACTCATTCCTTTGTGGGTTACCAGCATCACATCATCCTTACCGGATGTGAGGCGGACGCTGATCAGCTCGTTTCCTTCATCTAGCTTAATCGCAATCGTACCAGCCTTCCGGTAATTTCGGAAATCATTGAGGCTGGTCTTCTTGACCTTGCCTGATCGGGTGGCGAAAAACACATTGCCCCCGTCTTCACGGAAGGTCACATCGTTCCCCTCCTCATCCTTAACATATTCAAGTCGGAGAACAGCAGCAATAGACTCCTCGGGAGTGAGATTCAGAACATTTTTAAGGCTCCGGCCTTTGGATGCACGTGAACCTTCAGGCAACCCATAAACACGCTCTACATAAACCCTTCCGGTATTCGTGAAGAACATGAGATAGTCATGCGCTTGAGCCGTAAAGAGATGCTCAACGAAGTCACTCTCCTCATCTTCATCTGCCCTCGCGTTGCGGGTCTCCATCCCCCGCACGCCCTTCCCTCCACGGGCTTGAACTCGATACTCGCTGGCGGCGGTGCGTTTCACATAACCACGATGACTGAGAGTAACAATCATCCCGTCATTGGAAATCAAATCCTCGATAGCTATCTCACCCTCATCCGGAAGAATCGGACAACGCCGTGGAGTTGCAAATTTCTCCTTAATTTCAAGAAGTTCATCCTTGATGATCGCCAGCACCCGCTCTTCGCGAGCCAGGATATCGAGCAAGTCCTTGATCTCTTCGATAATGGCATCGTATTCAGCCTTTATCTTATCCTGCTCCATCGCAGTCAACTGATAGAGACGGAGTTCCAAAATGGCGTTCACCTGCCGGTCGGTGAAAATGTACTTGTCTCCCACCACACTGGGCTGGCTGCGGATAAGAACCCCCAGCGCTTTGGCTGCCTCCGTTGTGAAAGTATAGGCTTTGATCTTCTTGCGGGCTTCGTCGCGATTCTTGGAATCCCTGATCATCCTGATGAAGTCATCAAGATGACCCAAGGCAAGCAGGAAGGCCTCAAGGTTCTCAGCACGCTCTTCGGCTTTTTTGAGCAGATAGCGGGTCCGGCGAATCACAACTTCCCGTCTGTGCTCGATAAAGGCATCCAGTGCGTCCAATAGACCCAACTGTTTGGGGCGACGCTCATGAATCGCGAGCATATTTACTCCAAAGGATGTCTCCATTGCAGTAAGCTTGAACAACTGATTCACCACCACCTGAGGTCGGGCGTCTCTTTTCAGAGTGATCTCGATGCAGGTATCGTCAGCGGACAGGTCTCGCATCCCTGAAATATCCACCAGAACCTTTTCCCTCACGAGTTCGGCAATACGAACTTGAAGAGTCGCCCGGTTCACGCCATGCGGAACCTGGCGAATGATGATTTGGGAAGCTCCTGTTTTACTCTCGGTAACCTCCATGACTCCTCGCATCTTGATACTCCCCCGGCCGGTCCGAAAATAGCTATCAATCCCCTTAAAACCACGAATCTCACAGGCTGAAGCAAAATCGGGCCCTTTGATATAGCCCTTCATCTCATCTATCGAGATGTAAGGATCATCAATTCGGGCACAAACACCGTCAATCACCTCACCCATGTTGTGGGCCGGAATATTGGTGGCCATGCCTACCGCAATTCCTGTCCCTCCGTTAACCAAAAGATTGGGAATTGCCGCCGGAAGTACGACAGGCTCCTTACTATTTTCATCGTAAGTCGTTTGATGATCCACCGTCTCCTTCTCAAGATCAGTCATCATCGCCGAACCCATATGTGTCAGACGCGCCTCGGTGTAACGCATTGCTGCGGGCGCATCCCCTTCAACCGATCCAAAGTTTCCCTGACCATCAACCAGCGTCTCCCGCATCGTCCATGGCTGCGCCATATTAACAAGTGTCGGATAAATCGCTCCATCACCGTGTGGGTGATACTTACCCATCGTCTCTCCCACAATACGTGCGCACTTAAGGTGAGCCTTGGAAGCGGAGAGCGAAAGGTCGTGATGCATAGCATACAGCAACCGGCGCTGGGAAGGCTTGAGCCCGTCTCGGGCATCTGGCAAAGCTCGGGAAATGATCACTGACATCGAATAGTCCAGGAAAGACTTCGACATTTCGTCAGCTACATTAATTGATTCGATATGGTCGCGTGGTGCGATTGGTTCTGGAGTGTCGTCGGACATTGAATCTTAGGCAGAAAAATTAAAAAACGGAAACAGACTGTTAGACATCAAGGTTCTGAACATTGAGCGCGTTGTCTTCGATGAATCGTTTGCGGGGCTCTACAACATCCCCCATCAGGACATCGAACATCGTCTCAGCCTCGATCTTATTTTCATCATTGAACTGCACGCGGAGCAACTGCCGCGTCGCTTTATCCATCGTTGTAGAGTATAGTTCTTTGGCGTTCATCTCGCCCAAGCCCTTGAAGCGCTGGATGCGCATTCCCTTTTTCCCAATCTCGAAAACGCGGCCCAGAATCTCAAAAAGACTAAAGATCGGAGTAACTAATTCTCCGTCACCCACTCCCTCCACGAGTTCATAGATTGGCTGATCATCGGCAAAAAACGGCTCAGTCTGCACTCCAAATTCGGCAAGCCGCTCAAGTAGCTTAGAGATGCCTATCGCTTCCCCCAACTCACGGCGCACAGCGCGACGCATCTTGCCTTCAAACTTCACCTTAAAAGCGGCATCTTCCTCTTCGGATATTTCCTCACCAAAAAGTCGCAGATCGCGGTTATCTTCGGCAAAGCTTCGCACTTCATCCTCCGTGCTAAAGTAGAAAACCTCTTCCTCATTACCGGTCCTGACGCGAATCATATAAGTTGGCAGCTTATCCCCGTCCCGCGCAGCCAGGAGATCTTTGAAAATCCCGCCATGCCCCTCGAAAGTCCGGACAAAACTCTGCAGCTTGGCAAGGGTAGCCAAAACAGATTGAAGGAGGTCAGGCTCAACCACCACATCAGTCCCCGGTTTACGCAAGCGCACATCATCGGAACCAAGTTCGATGAGTATCTTGTTGAGAGCCGCATCGTCTGCGATATACTCCTCCCGCTTTTTCCGAGTGACTTTATACAAAGGAGGCTGCGCGATATAGAGATATCCAGCCTTCACCATCTCGGGCATGTGGCGGCAGAAAAAAGTAAGGAGCAAAGTGCGAATGTGGGCCCCGTCCACATCAGCATCGGTCATGATAATGATTTTGTGATAGCGCACTTTTTCCAGATCAAAGGCCCCTTCCTGATCACCATCGCCGATGCCCGCACCGATTGCAGTAATCATCGCCTGAATCTCCTTATTCTGGAGAGCTCGATGCAATCGTGCTTTCTCGACATTGATCACCTTACCTCGGAGCGGCAAAATGGCTTGCATTGTCCGGTCTCGACCGGACTTTGCCGATCCACCTGCGGAGTCACCCTCAACAATAAAAATTTCGGATTTCTTAGGATCACGCTCGGAGCAATCCGCTAGTTTACCTGGAAGCCCTCCTCCCGAGAGAACCGATTTGCGCACAGTCTCACGTGCTTTTCTCGCTGCTTCCCGGGCACGCGCGGCATTAACCGCTTTATCAATGATTGTCTTGGCTAGATTGGGATTCTCCTCAAAGTAATTCTGCAGACCTTCATACACCACTGAGCTCACTACCCCCTCGATCTCGGTATTCACCAGCTTATCCTTGGTCTGCGAAGAAAATCGCGGATTCGGCATTTTCACACTGATCACACAAACAATTCCTTCCCGGACATCATCCCCGCTTAACGCAGGATCCTTGTCTTTAAGTATCTTGTTGGCTTTGGCATACTGGTTAATTGATCGAGTCAAGGCTCCACGGAATCCCGTCAGATGTGTACCGCCATCGGCATTGGGAATTGAATTCGCAAAGCACAAAATCTGATCGTTGTAGGAATCGTTGTACTGGAAAACACAGTCAACGTAGACATCGTCCTCAACAACTTTTCCATCGTAGTCGATCTCAACCTTTCGCTTACCCTTGAGAAGGACCGGCTCTTCATGAACCAGCGTCTTATTGGCTCCAAGTTGCTCGACAAACTCCACGATTCCCCGAGCATAGTAAAATGTCTCTTTTTCTGCAAAATCCGCTCGGACATCCTCAAGGTGAATGGTCAATCCCGGATTCAAAAAAGCCAACTCACGTAAACGCTTCGACAGCCTTTCAAACTTGAACTCGATTGTGTCCGTGAAAATCGTCGCGTCCGGGAAAAAGGTGATTTTGGTCCCGGTCTTCCCGGAAGGCGCCTCTCCGATAACAGAAAGCTCCTCAGTCGTCTTGCCCCGCTCAAAGCGGATATGATGAATCTTTCCCTCCCGCGTGACTTCGGCCACGAACCAATCGGAAAGAGCATTCACACACTTCGCCCCCACTCCGTGAAGTCCACCGGAATACTTGTATGCTCCTTGTCCAAACTTTCCGCCTGCATGCAGACTTGTGAGAACCAGCTCCACTGCCGGAATACCAAATTTAGGGTGGGTATCCACCGGGATACCCCGCCCATCGTCAGTAACACTTACTGAGCCATCATCGTTGATGGAAATGTCGATAGTCTTGCAATACCCAGCCAAGTGCTCGTCAATAGAGTTGTCGAGAACTTCGAAGACACAGTGATGAAGCCCCCGTTCGTCAGGGTCTCCAATATACATCCCAGGACGCTTGCGGACAGCTTCCAACCCCTCAAGTTTGTCGATCTGACCGGCACCATACTCTTGGTCCCCGGACACGCTCATCTCATCGACCTCTGGCTCATTGGAATCTTCTGACATAGACCCACAGAGAGTCTTCAATTCAGAGCCACTAAACAAGATTGTTTCGATTTTTTTACGCGCTTTTTTTGACGGCTTTTTTTAGATAACCGACACCCATTCACCCTTTATTCCAAAAGGCTCCCACCTAGCTGGCAAACTGACTTTGAAGCCAGTAAGCCACTGCTAGCACCACTGCCAAAACCACCAATCCCGCAAGCAGCATCTTCACTACTGCAGCTACTTCCATTTTTTCCTGATGCGCCTCTGACAATCCGGTATTTGGACTGACTGCACGACGCCGCCTTGCCTGGTCCTGAATCTTCTCCCCCGAATGATCTGGAGTAGTGATCTGAGCATCAGCCTGTAAAGTTTCACTTGGAGCGGCCTCCCTGGCCTTCACTTCCCGAGGCTTTACTTCAATGCTCTGTGGTGCTGTCGGAACAGGAGCTGAAATATCGCGACCACACGATGGGCAGGGTCCGGTGATTCCTGCTAGAGAAGCACCGACTGTCAAGGAGGTCTGGCAATGCTGACAGACAAAATGAATGACACTCTCTGGTTCCTGACTTTGACCAACCATGAATAAAAGATAACGACTAAACTAAATCCTTCCAACCAAAGATTCGTTACAAATCCAACAAAGTCCGTTGCCAACTAAGAAGAATATCCTCGGGCTCCGCCCGTCCCCCAACAATTTGCTCCAAAACAGGACGGGAAGCGATGACAGAGGGATCAATTTCCAACCCTGTAGCAATCTCGTTCCGCTTGCTCATGATTGATTTTAATCGCGTTTCAAATTCCGGGTCCGAACTTCGCCTTTCCCTTTTGGGACGTTTGGGCCACTCCTCCTCCGGAACCGTTCGCGCCCGTTTAATGGCGTCTTCCAACCGCTTTCTCCGATCCGGACGAAGCTTCGGTGGATAGGATATCCTGCGATCCAACGCAAGGTCCTCTGACCACTGTATTAGCTGCTTATTACCAGCGACCATAAAACTTGGCCGATTCCAAGCTGCCGCTTCCTGATCGCGCCAAGCCCATACCTCCTTCAAGAAAACCAGTCCTCTCGGCTTCAATTTTCCGCTTCCGGAAATTCTCCACGACTGCTTTTCCTCTAGCTCCCTATTAAGGACCCGGGCTTGCGCTGCCTCACAAGATTCTAGAAACCACTCATAGCGCCCCAACTCCTTCAACCGTGTTTCAACACGGGAGGCCAGAGGCAAAAGATAGCGCACATCATTGATGGCATACTCCAACATCTTCTCGCTCAACGGCCGCTTACCCCAATCTGCTTTCTGCGAACTCTTGGACAACTCCACTCCAAAATATTGCTCAACCAGCCCTGCATACCCAAAACGCTCATGCCCCAACAATTGCGCTGCAATTTGCGTATCGTAGAGCATCGGCGGTACAAACCCCCACTCCTTGATCATGAGCGCCATATCATAATCTGCTCCATGCATCCAGACTGAGGCCTTTTTGATCCAAGCAACAAGTGGCTCAAGATTCGCATCTCCCAGAGGATCTACCAGTGCAACTTGGTCCTGGTAACAAACCTGCACCAGGCAAATGCGCTCCGAATATCGATACAGGCTATCAGCTTCCAAATCGAGGCCGACTTCTCCAGGTCCATTTGGAAGCGAAGCGACAAGCTCCAGAGGATCAAAATAATGGGTTGATGCCATACAATAGAAAGCGGGGAAGGATTCCCTTCCCCGCTTTTGTAAGTTTAGAACGCAGATTCCACAACAACTGTTGTTTCAAATACTACGGAATTACTATGGACGCTCAGTTACCATCACGCGATAGAAATGCTGCTGATAGAAAGGATTCTCACAAATAGGAATCCGGTGAATCTGCACATAGCCTTCCATTCTGTCGAAAGAGGCGAAAGTCGTCTCCTCCCAGGATTCAAGATCGAAAGATTCTTGGGCTTCGTAATTCAGGTCGGTATTCCGTGTGTCGATACCAAACTCAATCCAACGACCATTGGAGGTGGTTACATGAGTCGGAGCATAACGAGGGATATCGCTAACAAGCGGGTTGCCTCCAAACGCATACTCTTCACGGTTGGAATATCCATCGGCATCCGGATCAGCATCAAGGTCTCCTACCCCGTGAAGTCCAGCCCAAGTGGCAATTGAATTTTGAGGCGTGATCTGAATGTTATCCAGATAGGCGGTATCATCACTGGCCTCTCCTGAAAAATCCTTACGGAATCGAATCTCAATGTAGTTACGCCCCTCAGGGAGAGTATGGGTTACTGTGGTCCAACCCACGTCACCCGAACCTGTGATTCCTACGGCATCGTTCATTAACAGCCCATTAAGAACATACTCAATGCCATCTCCAGGAGCAGAAGACACCTTATAGTCGAAGGACAATTCTGCAGGACCGTCATACCAAGCGGCCAATGTAACGGCCTGTCCGTCACCAATCCCGGAAGCTTTCAACGAGAAACCATCAGTAGCGGTGGCATCAGCGATAGGAATCCAGAGTGTTCTACTTGGTAACGTAAAGTCGAAATTAATGTTTCCATAATCCTCCACGTTCTTTTGGTAAGTCTCAACACTCTCAAATTTGACATTATCCACATAACCCCTATCCAGCCCTCCGGCGTTGGTAGAGTCCTTGCTGTATATCCACTCAATGGTGTTGGATGCCTTCGGAAGCAACACTGACACTTGACTCCAGTCTTTTTCTCCGTCGATGAACGCATCCCAGATATGAGGAATCTGCGACCCTCCACCCTGATTAAACCAGAGACGGTCAAATCCATCTTCAGAAGAAACACTCCAGCTGTAGGTAATCACACTTTGTGCTACGTTACTAAAGCCGAATCTTGACTCAAGGTTGTCGCCAAGGTTTTCGGCACTTCCAACGGCGTCGCCGTCAGTATCAACATTGGCAAATTCAAAGTCCCAAGGAGCGTCTCCACCCGAAGTCGTGTCGCGGGCATCTTGCTCGACGGCAGCACCGAGAGAGAACGCTGTTGGGCGAATCACCAAAGAAATCGTCACATTGGACGTTCCCGATGGACCCATGATCGCAAGCGGTGTTTCAAAAACACCAGCTTCCGAAGGAGTTCCGGAAATAATTCCGGATGCGGCATTGAAGGAGAGGCCGGCAGGCAAAGCTCCCACGGTAACAGAGTCCGCACCAAGAGTTTCAAGCTCATAGGTCAATGCCACCCCTTGAGTGGCGAAGATCACACGGTCACTGACCAACAGCGGTGCCTGAACAACAGGTGCACTTGCATCTTCCTTCCCGTGAATGATCAATTGAGCGTTGTTGAGCGTCGCAGGAGCATTACCAGGTCGGCGATCAGTGACTCGCAACACCCACGTGCCCTGTGAGCCTTCTCCCCAGTTGCGCATGGTCAGGAAGGTCCAATCATTGATTCCTTGGTCATTCCCATTTCCGTGGGCACGGTGAAGGATGCTTTGTGTGCCGTTGGGAGAAATCAAAACAACATCAAGGTCTCCCCTACGTTCGGCTAGAATACGGGTCCGCAACTGAACGTGCTCGACCCGTCGGTTATTCTCACCGGACAGATCAAATGTCATCACATAGGAGTCTCCCGTCCCATTTGGAATGGTAGCGGTTACAAGACGGTTTAGCTTCAATGGCGCGATCACTTCTTTCTGCCCGGCAACCCGTTGGCGAAGCAGGTTGGGAAGAGTGCGATCTTTGGCGGCCTGAACAGCTGCTGCGGCATCCACCAGGCCGGCTCCATAATTGTGGTTGAACCAGAGGCCCGCGGCATTCTGATACCAATCTCCATTGCTGGGATCCACCTTCACTGCCGTTTGCATCAAAATCTCCTGAATGTCCCGCCATCCAATGAGACGGTTCGCATCGATCATCAATGCCGCGACTCCGGAAATCTGGGGAGTCGCTGCAGACGTTCCACCAAACTGGCTGGTGAACCCCGGAACGATCGTATCGGTTTCGTCGAGAAGGATAGTTGTCGTGCTGATTCCTTGTCCACCTCCGTCAGAAGGGGCTGAAATCACCAGGTTTGCCCCCGGCTCTGAATAGGAAGCTCTGACCCCTCCATCAGTAACGGCACCAACTGCAATAGTTTCAGGAAGATTGGCAAATCCATCGTAATTGGAATTATCACTGTTTTCAGCTCCATTTCCACCAGCCCAAACAAAAACAGTTCCCGATTGCAGCGCGCGGTTACCTTGCGCTGCAGTCTCAATGGCAGCTTTGGCGAGTGGGCTCGCTGGCTCCATCGTGGTTTCAAAGTCACTGAAGCCCCAGCTGTTATTGGAAACAAAATTCTTAACTCCATTATGACCTAAGGCATCGGCAATATCCGCGTCATCTGGAAATCCGTCACCAAGAAGTCGAATACCAACAAGATCAGCATTGGGAGCGACACCAGAAATACCAACATCATTATTCCGTTCCGCTCCAATGATGCCTGCCACTTCAGTTCCGTGGGTGTCAACGGCATTCATCGGATCCGCATCTTCATTACCTTCAACCAGATTCACATCGTCATTGATGTTGTAATTATTGACCAAATCCGGGTGTGGGTGAAACACTCCGTCGTCAACCACTACTACTGGGATTCCGGTGCCATCTACACCGGCAGTGTTCCCCGCGTTCATCACTTCCCAAGCTGCCTCGATATTAATATCAACTCCAGCCAACCCGTTGTTTGCCCCGGTATTTTTGAGATTCCACTGGTAGTCTCCCGGTGGAGAATAAAAAGGATCGGTTGGCACCAGGCGCTTAAACAACTTACGACCAAAAATGGGCTCGGCGTATTCCACGGATGGATCAGCTGCAACAGCATCCAACATGTTTAGAACCTTTGACGCACTCGACTCTTCACAAATTGCAAGTCCATGGTCGGGAAAGCGCAAATCAATCTTGGAAATTCCACAACGCTTTTTTACTGCATCAATGTCAGCGCCAGGGCGAAGTTTGATTAAGAACCGATTTTTTAAAACCTTTGCTTTGTCCTGGTTCCCTTCCTCTCCGGCAGGATAGAAAACGAGAAAGTTTGCTCCGGCATCCTGGTCAGCAAGAGCCATCACCTTCTTGACGCCTCCTTCCACCGCTTCAATTTGCAGTGCCCCGCTTGGCCCCTTGGAGCAGACCTCGGTGGTGCAAAGCTGAAGGGAATAGGGCTGACCCGAATTGGTAAACTGGAACATCTGTGCAGCTGGAGCCGCTCCAAATTTTGGCGCCACTTGGCCAAAGGCTGCCCCTGAAAGGAGCAGCAGGGAGATGAGAGAAAGTCTGGTAGATTTCATGGGAAACAAGGCGAGGATTGCCGGGTAGGTGTTTTAAAAATGGGGCTGATTAAAGTTGGGTTACACGGACGCGCAGCAGGCACGTGGTATCGGGCACCGCTTGGCGGCTGATAACCTCATAGGAGGTTGCGTTATCGAGCGAGATAAGCCAGTTGGGATCGCTCGCAGTGATTGTGGTCCAAGTGTTCAAGTCAGTCGTATACTCAACCTGATACTTGAGACGGCCACCTACTAGCGGACGCTTGGGGACGGTGAAAATACACTGATTGGTCAGTTCATCCAGGACCGGGAAGAGAACAGGAACCGAAGCTGGATCGACTGGATCGGTCTGAAGAGCAAATTCCTCAATGTTGCTTGAGCCATCTCCGTCAAAATCGGCTGTCCCTAGGAAAAGACTCTCGCTCGCCGTTGCAGGAAAGACCGTTGAGGAATACCCGTCGTAGGTGTCGACAAAGTTAATATCCCATTGGAACGACCGTGTAGAGGTATCCCGCGAGTTCCCCGTGGAAAACTGGTTGCGGCTGAAGTCGACCCGACCTGTCACCTGATCACCAATTGAAAAGAAAAATGGCCCTAGCTCATAGAAGCTTGAAGGAGTTGGAATCAACTCGGTGAAACGCTCACCCTGTGGCACGATCGGATCGTAGGGAGGGAATACAACCGTTCCTGCAGGAAGGGTCACGGTAATCGGCAGTCCGAAATCATCCACTGTCTCAACATCCTCAGCAAAGCGGGAAATAATCGAAAAGTTGGTTGAATCGGATGGCAGGGTCGTATTTCCATTGAATCCGCGCCACTGGAACTTGAAGAAAATACGAGGATCAACCTCAAGTGCTCCGTTTCTCCACTGACCGTCATGAAGCATGGTGAATTCATTGGCTCCGGGAACTACGCCACGACCAGGCCAAGCCTCGATCATGTTCAAGTGGGTAATGCGAATCAAATACGGATTCTGATCGTCGTTCAGACGAGGAAACTCAAAAATGTAGGTTCCGGGAACAATATCGTTCAATTGATCCTGAAGCTGATTTGCAAGGTAAGGTCGGCTTGAATCAAATTGGGTGATTTCGTAAGCCCGAATCGGACGATTGATCTGGTCAAACCAGACAACCACACTGGAATCTTCCCAACTGGCACCTCCCAACGGACGTCCCAAGGTGGATGGTGGAGCAGCGATCATCCGAATCCGCTGGGTTTGAAATGGCTCAACATTTTGCGCCGCAACCAGACCACCAACGGACCAATAGGTGTTCACGTCCCGAATCCCGTCATCATCAATATCGCCCGCAGTAATGAACCCCGTTGTACCTAGAGGGCAAAAAATGTAAGGAAGCACTCGCACACGGCTTCCATTATCCACGCAATTCACGATGGTCACCGAACCATCCCTTAGGTTCATTGCCAAATCACCGCCTTCATAGATAAACTGGCGATCTCCAACCTGGCGGTAGGTTTTCTGGTCTGAAAAACTGAGAACTGCCTGGCCTGACGAAAGCAACGGAGCGAGGGCGAATGCTCCTGTGAGAAACGATTTTAGATTCATGGAAAGTTTATCGAAGGTGTTTGCAATGCATTTACATGCCACGCAAGAAGGTGGCAAGGAGATTTTCCCAAGGACCACCTCAACTCAGCTTGGAAACAAGCGAAGACGGCGGGATTCTTGGGACTTCTAAAAAGCTAGCGATCTCGTACTAGAACCGGCAAGCGCAAAATCAACGCATCCCCTTCAGAAGAAGCTCCGTGTTGGTCTTTGTCTTGGATAAATTGGCCAAAAGTGTCTCAATTGACTCTCCAATCGGCAGTGCCGCAAGATGCCGTCGAATATCCAAAACTCGCGGGAATTCCTCTGAATGGTAGAGTCTATCGTCGTTTCGGGTGCCGCTCTGGGGAATATGTATCGCAGGATATACCCTTTGTTCGGCAAGCTCACGATCGAGTCGCACCTCCATATTACCGGTTCCTTTAAGTTCCTCAAAAATAACATCATCCATCCTGCTTTCCGTCTCAATCAGGCAAGTTGCAAGAATAGTGAGACTTCCGCCACCCTCCACATTCCGGGCAGCTCCAAAAAACTTTCTTGTTTCGGTAATCGCCTTCGGACTGATCCCTCCGGACCCAATTGGGCCACCTCGGACCGCATTATTGTATCCGCGGGCCAGTCGAGTGAGACTATCAAGAAGAATCACCACATCCTTCCCCTGCTCTACCAGGCGCCTCGAGCGTTCAAGGACCAAACTTGCAACCTGTGCGTGACGCTTGGAAGCCTCATCGAACGTGGAAGCATAAACCCCCCCTCCAATCAAATCCTCAAAGTCCGTTACTTCTTCAGGCCGTTCATCCAGGAGGAGGATGATCAACTCGCATTCGGGGTGATTCTTCTGAAGAGAGCTGGCAATCTGCTTGAGCAAAATGGTCTTCCCCCCCCTCGGAGGAGCCACAATCAATCCCCTCTGCCCCTTTCCAAGAGGAGCAACCAGATCCACTACCCGAACTGCAAGCGCATTCTCATCTTCCCGTTCAAGCACAAACCGCTCCTCAGGAAAAAGCGACGTCAAAAAGTCGAAAGGAGCCGGAGCCTTGTACTCGGATGCATCACAACCTTCAATCTTGAGCACCTCACCCACCGAAAGGTATTTATCCCTTCCCTGAGGCGGGCAAACACTCACCCGGAGAAATTGACCCTCCCGCAAGTTAAGCTCACGGATAAGCCCCACCGGAACATAAAGGTCATCTGCCGATGACTTGAAGCTCCGCTTCGGGTCCCGGATCATCCCAAAATTGTCATTCGCCATCTCAAGGACTCCCTCGCCCTCAATACGGGTCCCGTTAGCTGCATAACAACTGAGAATGGTGAAAATCAGCTGCGCCTTAGTCGCATGGCTCGGAGTCCTCACCGGCAGACGCTCGATCTCATCGTGAAGTGCCAGTTGTGGCCGATTCCGAAAGTCTTCCAGGTCGACAAACTCCGGAACTTCGGGTGCGGGCTGGGCTTCTTGCCGGCTTCTCGCCTTTCTCCGCTCAGGTTCACGATCTCTTCGGCTTTCCCGGCCGGCCCCTTCGGAATCCGGAACAAGCGGTTCAGAGACCTCCTTCAATACTTCATCCGCTGCTCCTCCGCTCGCTTCCGATTTTCCAATATCCGTTTTGACCGAATCACGCCCCCTGGCCCGACCAAGCTCCTTTGGCTCCTTCGACTCCTTCGACTTCTTCGACTCCTTCGACTCCTTCGACTCCTTCGACTCTACAGGCTCTACAGGCTCTACAGGCTCTACAGGCTCTACAGGCTCTACAGGCTCTACAGGCTCTACAGGCTCAATCGATAGCTCCGCCCCATTCCCTTGCGGGCTTGCCTCCTCAGATGACGTCTTTGGACGCTCGTCGAGCCCGGGAAGTTCGGGCCCGGTCTCAATTTGAGAAGCCTGCTTCTTGCTTCCTTTCTTAACTGTCTTTTTAGCGGCTTTCTTTGCAACCTTCTTGGTCGCCTTCTTTGCTGCCTTTTTGACTGATTTCTTCGCAGCTTTCTTGGCCACTTTCTTCTTGGTGACACCTGCCTTTTCGGCCGGTTGGATGTCCTTTTCCTCGGTCACATCGGCTTTCACCTCTTCAGGTGCTGAATCTTCATTCATGACTTAACTCAAATCGTTGGTAAATTGTTCAACTTGGGCATGAAGGCAACTCAAAGGTCCCTCATTCCAGAATACGACGTCCGCACGGTCTACCTTCTCCCTGATCGGAAGCTGGGCAGCCAGAATGGATGAAATCATGGCGTCATCAAATTGACTCCGTGCCTTCAAACGTGTCCGTTGTGTCTCCTCCGAAGTGGCGACAACAAGGTTAAATTCCTGACCGAAATCAAATCCGCCTTCAAATAGAAGCGGAACATCCGCGACAAACATCGTCCTGCCCTGTTGTTTATGCCATTTCGCGACTTTCTCAAGACATTCCTTTCGAACTTCCGGATGTAGAATCCCCTCCAGGATTTCCCTCTTTGCCGGATCTCGAAAAATAATATTTCTCAGCACCTCCCGATCCAGAGCCCCTTCATCATTCAATACTCCCCCACCAAGACCTACTTCAATCTTGGATAAGATCCGAGCTGACTCCAACAAGATTGAAACACAGCCATCGGAGTCAAAGATCTCCAGACCCGGCTGCAATTCCCGGAAGAATCTCAGGGCCGTAGACTTGCCAGTGGCAATCCCTCCGGTCAATCCGAAGCATATTGGAATTTCATGTGTCATGAACTTAGCACAAAAGGGCACACCGCGATCATCCCGATATTCCCCTCTCCGGGGAAACAAAAAAGCGAGGATCGTTACCGATCCCCGCTTTGAAATATTAAACTGCGCTACAACCTAGTTGCTTGGAAGCATCGTATTAGTGCCACTCGTGGGAGCGCTGGTAGCACTCTGGAGACGGCGACCGGTCGCATCAATGATCTCAGCAGTCACGAAGATGATGAGGTTACTCTTGATGTGATTCTCGGAATTCGATTGGAAGAGACGACCGATCAAAGGCAGGTCACCAAGAATGGGGACTTTGTCTTCAACCATTTGCACATCTTCACGCATCAGACCACCAACAGCGACGGTGTATCCGTCATAGATGGTGATTCCCGTGTTCACCTTGCGAGTCGAGAAGATCGGCATCTCGATGCGGTTCTCGGTGATCACAATCTGAACAGGGTTTCCAAGCGAGTCGGAAGCTGGCGAGGTGATCGGGCTTCCGTAGTTAACGAATCCCTCAAACTCGACAATCTCAGGGGCGAAGCGGAGGTCGATGACACTGTCATTGGCTCCCACATTCGGCTCGATCTCAAGGATCACACCGGTTTTACGGGTGTCGAAGGTTGTCGGTGTTGCAGGGGTGACGGGGAAGATTCCGCCGCCGCCGCCGCCACCCACTCCACCGGTAGTACCGGTAGCACCAACCTGGTTAGGAAGTTCGGGTGGTTCGTATTCGGTTGGGTAAATAAACTCCCGAATAATCTCAATCGTCGCCTTATCACCGGGACGTGCCATGACGCTTGGAGCAGTCATGATGTCGGTGCCCTTCTTCTGGGAGAGACCACGCATGATCATCTGGACCTGGCCTTCATCGAAGAGTCCGGTCAGAGAAAGAATACCGGGAGCAACGTTGGTGGTCTGGGCAGTCCGGGAAGGATTGTTCAGAATCGCATCAATGCTGTTGCGGTTGATCGCAAAATCACCGGTGCGAAGACCTGCAGTTGAGATGCCCGTAACTTGGTCACCAGTCGCGGCGGGAATGCCGGGAATGGTGGTGAAGGCGACTGGACTGATGAAATCGGAGCCGGTGCGGGCGGAGCCGGCACCAACAGTGCCACCACCAGCGAAGACCTGATTGGTTCCAAATGGAGTAATGACCCAGTCAAACCCGAGTTCCTCACCGTTCTCCTGGGAGACTTCAACAAACTTGGTGAGAATCTTGATCTGGCGGGGCGTATCGCTGAAGGAAGCCTTCACAATCGCATCCACCAACTCAAGCTGGGTTGGTGAGTTACGAACGATCAGTGTTCCGGAACCGGAAAGAAGGTTGGCAGACGAACCGTCGGCAAACTTCACACCTTGGTCCTCAAGAAGCTCTTTTACCGGGCGACGTGCCTTGATCACACTTCCACCACCTGAATCAGGATCGGCGAAAGGATCATCACTGGCACCACCACTGCCACCACCATCTCCACCGGAGATGAAGTTTTCAAAAGTAGGAGGAACAGTCCAACGACGGGTCACAATGTCTTCACCCTCACCGGAACCGAGAGGAAGAAGGGTCACTGCGTATTCGTCGACCTTGTAACGAAGCTTGGCCTTGTCACAGATATACTGGAGGGCAACTCCAAGAGGAACATTGGTCAAGCTCAGTTGGTCGATTCGGGCGCCACTCGGGCTCCCACCACCAAAGCCACCGGCTTCGGCATCAACTCCAGCGTCACCTTCTCCGGAGACCGTGGACTTGCGCACAACAAAGTTAATCCCCTTCTGACTGTCGTCGAGGGTCGTGGTATCAAGCTCCTTGGAACGGAGGCGAAGGAAGTCAATGGCTTCTTCAACCGTGGTGTCCTGGAAGTCGATCCGTGGGATGACAATCTGCTGCAGCTTGGCTGCAATGGAGGTGGCTCCGGGACCATCTTCCTGACCAGGTGTCAAAATGGGTGCATCGACTCCGACAGGAGGAAGAGCAAGTTCCCAGGCTTTGTCGACCTGCATCAACATGCGCGCACGATTCTCATCGTAGGCGGCACGGTAGTAGTCAGACTTGATGGAAGCACAACGCTCCAGCCAGCGGCGGGCTGCCTTGTTATAGGGATCCGTCCGAAGGACATTGTGGAAGTGCTCTTCCGCTTCGTCGTATTTACCCAGATCATAGGCACCTTCGCCTTTATAGAGATTACGGCGAACTTCGTCGATGTTCTTGGTGTGCTCGTAATCCAATGAAGGATTGGTGCGGATGGGATCATCAAGATACTCGAGCTGCTGCTGGGCTGCTGCATTGCCGGGATCGGCATCAACAACTTCAGTCAAAAGATTACGGGCTTCATCGTACTTTCCGGTCCGACGTTGCTGCTGTGAAAGCGCAACACTTCCGTCCTGGAGATGCTGATTGAGAATCGCGCGGCGATCTGCAGTCGCACTTCCGTAGGGAAGAGTATCAAGCGCCTGACGATATTTCTGAACGGCCGTGTCGTAGTCCCCTTCTGCGTAGGCCTTACGTCCTCCGGTGAGAAGTTGGTCAGCACTATTCACCGCCTCCTGACGGCGAATAAGTTCCTGAGCCGCGAGACTACCTTCTCCATAAGCTCTCCCACTCGTGAGGGGAGAAACAGCAAGAGCCGCGAGGGCCAGCACTGTGCGATTGGTGAGGTGTGTGTGTCTTTTCTGCATGATCTGGTTGAATAATCGTTAAATTATGGGGGGTGAGGGAAGCTTTTTTTCGCATCCCCCCACCTTTTTCGTTACTTTTGTTTAAATTCGGGCGTTTTGAGTTACTTCACGGGAATTTCGCGGGTCTTCTTTTCCCCGTTATCGTCGTATTCCACAATCACTGCCACGGGGTCTGTGTTGGGACGCTCTCCCATATCAACTGAAGCCAGTCGATATTCATAGGTCTTGCCATCCACGGTGACCTTGAATGACTCATTCTCCTTAACGGTGTGCGTCTTCCCTTGTTGACCGGCCGCATTAAGCTCGAAGGTGACTACGTTATCGAACTGGAAATACATCGGTTCACGACCACGGGGCGTGCGGTAAGGAGCCTTGTATCGGGTCCCCTTTTTGTTGGGTGCAAGATCTTCAATCACTGCATAAACCAACTCACGCTGCCTTCCGTTGACCTCAATCATCTCTGCCGCTTTTTCGATTACCTTGAATCGACCATTGGCGGGCTCCTCATTGAAAAAGACGTCGCCAATTTTCACGTTGTCAAGGGCGCGCATCCGGATCTCCTTTTTGTTGCTGTCTCGGTAGCGGAACTGGAAATCGTCGTTGCCCAAAATCGAATTGAGTTCAACAAGCCAATAGGTGCTATCGATCTTCTTCACCTCCAGCTTGTTCACCAATGCAGGGTAGGACTTGTCATCTGCCGGATTGGTCCCCTCTTCAAATTCCTCAATGTTGGCGAATCCATCACGGTCCGCGTCCTGTTGGGGAGAATCACTGAAACTGGGATCAATCCGGTGCTTCACCCACCATTCGTTTGGAATGGGTGGATGAACCGGAGGTTCTTCCAAAATATCGACCACTTGCTCGACCTTTCCATCCTTCACAAAGAGATCGACACTGGCAAAAAGATCCACCACACGACCGCTTCCGGTAACGGGATCTTTCAAAGGATCCACGGTTGAAAGCTTTCTGGAGACATCGTCAATGAGTTCCCCTCCGGGAACACTCACCCCATCTCCCTTTTTTCCACCGGCATCTGTTTCAAACTGAGCTTGCAGCTCCGATGCGTTGCTCCATGAAAGGTAGCCAATGGCACCAAGAGCGAGAACACCACCCCCGAGGGCGGCCTTATGATAATTTTCTGACAACCAGGACATTTTAATAGGTTTTATTTGATGGTTGGGAATTTGAGAGTCTCGTCGAAGAGAAGGAGGTCAAGGCGGATAAACACCGAAACATCTTCACCACCGGCAACCCGCTGAAGAATTTCTGTCGAGGAAGGCGCCTCAAGTTCTTCAACTGATGCGGGCTCCTCTTCTTCCACGACGTCGCCAAAGCCATCGCTGGACTTTGGAACTTCCGCGACCGGATCAGCAGCGGCCGATTTGATCCCCTTGGATGAAGGCACTGCCGAGTAGTTCTTAACTCGGGCGATCCGGGCATCGAAAAAGAACTGATCGGAGTTGGCGATCGCCTGAATGGCCTTACGCACGGCGAGCTCCGAACCCTCGAAGGTAAGCTCGATTGGCAAACGCTTGGCTACTGGAATCGTTGGAATCACAATAGCTGCAGGAGCTTTTTTGGCTTTCCCCTTGGCTGGCTTGGTATTCTTTTTTCCCCTGGGAGCAGGCTTTTTCGAGTCATCCCAAGAAGCGCCATCCTCAATGGGAAGACGCTCACGACGGAAGTTCACCACTTCGGAAACCCCGGCGTTGGCAAGCTCACGAAAGAGCCAGTCAATAGCCGCAAGTTCGTAAGCTAACACTCCGGTGGAGTCCTCGCGTGGGAGAGCTCCCTTATAGTCTTCAAATCCCAGATATGCTTGCTCCGGGAGCTTTGCCCGCTTTTCCTCGAAAAGACTCCGCACTTCGGCATCCGACTTTTTCAAACGATCTGAAAAAGTGTTTGCCGCGATCTTGTCGAGACTCTCCGGTCGGAAGGAGAGAAACTTGGCCTGCATCTCTTCCGCCTTCGAAACAACCTCTTTGAGATTATTCTTCTTTGAGGAAACATTCTCGATCGTTGGATATGGATCGAGTGACTTCTTCTGCTTGATGGACGTTTTGCGCTCCTCAACCTTCGTGACGGCTTCATCCCGCTTTCCGGCGGTGCTAACACCGAGGAAAATGATGAGACCGGCGAGGATTGCCGTTACGACGATGAGTCCGCCGAGAAACTTATTTTCTTTGAACCAGTTCATGGTTTTTTGTGAGTAATTTTACTTAAGTGAAATGGGTTGCTTGAGCGGGATGACCAACTCAAATGGGGCGGCGTAATTGCCATCTTCGGGAGCAGCTTCGAGAATTTTGACAATCTGGGCATCCTTGAGCTCCTCGCCATTCCAATTGAATGACAAATGCTCTGAATTCCTCAACTTGGCAATCAGAGCGAAAACATCCTGCTCGCTCTTACGCCAAAAGCCCCGAAGTACGACACTGTCAGCGGTCTCGTGCTCCTTCGGGAGGTAGACACCTTTACCATATCCGGCTGTTCCAAAGCCATCGGCAATCAACGCATCATTCCCGTCTCCACTTACTGGATTGTAATTGGACCGGGGTTCCAGATCAGTCAACCAAACCTGGTCACTCGCCATGTGCGATGATATGTCATTGAACAGCTCGACAACCGACAAGCGCCCCTTTTCAACAGCAGCATAGGAATTCACCAGAAGAAGACTATCGGCTTCCATTTTGTTGAGGCGCTGCACATCTCCGGCAGGCCCTTGCAGCTCCTGAAGCTCTTGCTCGGAATTCTTGAGGAAAGCCTCAGCCTTGGATGTGGTCAGGATATTAAAGACCGGCCATGCTGCCAATCCGCCCAAAAACAGCGCAGCGGCGGTCAGCAGAAGCGGTTTACGACGGGTAATGTCACGTTCGGCCTGAACCACTTCAGGCACCAGATCGATGTTGATATGAGCCTTCCCTGATGCACGAAGTCCAAGTCCAACCAGTTCGCCAAGCATGTGTGCCTCACGACCAAGTGCCTCAACATCAACCCCTTTTCCAACGGAAACCCGCTGAAGGGGATTGAAAATTTCAACCGGAAGATTCACCTTCTCTTCGATGAATTCCTTCAAATAGGGCAGGTTCCCACAACCTCCTGCCAAAAGAATACGGACAGGAGCACTACCACCATGCTGGCTGCGGAAGAGCTGTGTTGTGCGCTGAATCTCGGCAGTTAGTCGGGTCAAGGCATTACGAACCACGGTTCCCAAAGCAGCTGAAGCCTCGTCCAATTGGGAAGCATGTCCCCCACCAAGAGTGACCAGGCCACTCGTGAGCTTGGTGTTCTCAGCTTCGGCAAACGAAACATGATACTCTTTGGCGATGGCACTCGTAATCGAAGCCCCACCAACCGGAACACTCCGGGTGAAGAACTTCTCACCATCTGCGTAGATCAACTCGGTTGTCTTCGCACCCACATCAAGAAGTAAGGTGCAGCCTTCCTGATCAACGTAGTTGTAGCGAAGAGCATTGTAGAGAGCCGTAGGAGCAGCATCCACCAGCCGTGTTCCCAGACCGGTCTCGGCAACCACTTCATTCAAATCATTCAGTGAGTCGGCCTTGATCGCAACCAAGACGACTTCGGTCTCCAACCCTCCACCTTTGAGCGCCTCCCAGTCCCAAACCACCTCGTCGATGGGGAATGGAACATTTTGCTGGGCCTCGAAGCGCACCAACTCCTCCACATTTTCCTCTTCAAGAGGCGGTAGCTTCACAAAGCGAACAAAGACAGACTGCCCTGAAAGAGCATATGCCGCTTTTTGCTTTCCGAGCTTGAGCGTCTTGGCGAGTTCTTTGATGGCGAGCTGGACCTGCGGAATACGAGCGGCTTCGGTAGCCGGGTCAGCAAGAATACTTGTCGCTCCGTAAGATTTCAAAACGAGTCCCTTGCCGGTTTGGGCGAAGGAACCCATCGAAATCCGCTGGGAGCCGATGTTGAGTGCGATGATCGACTGTGAGTCAGCCATGGTAGTGTTTTTTCTGCGTGCTTTGTCAGATGAAGCTCAAGGATAGGGAGGCTCGAGCGAAAATAGTGGTCAGCTCCTCCGTGCTGCGCCCCGTGTGGAGCAAATTAACTCAGTCATTCTTCGGGGCAATTTCGGCGTACCGATCATACCAGAGGAATTTAAATGGAGTTTCGTTCTTATCTAAGAGGGGGAATTTTTGAGTCCGCTCGACACTGCCGAGATCCTTGCGCCACCAACCGGCCTTAAGCTTATCGGAAAAGAAACCAACCAACTCGCCATTGTAGTGGACTTCCCCACCAACAGCTTCGAGATCATTGTCTCCCGCCGAATCTTTTCCGGTGATCCGCTTGAGTGCATTGGGCGAAAGATAAACGGAACTAACAACCTGTTCTCCAACTGGAATATTCACATGCTGAATGGACTTCTCCATCAGGTAGGTTTTGCGATCCTGCCCTTTCACCACGATCCACCACTTGACCGTCACGTTGTCGAGATATTCATCCTGAGGCTCGGGCTTGACCTTGGTCACCTTCATCTGCACCTCAATTTCCAGCCAATCCTTGGGCCGAAATTTCTTATTCACACCACCCGCTGAAATATCGGGCGATGGCAGCTCAACATACTTGGGCCCATCAACATCAATCTTGTTGGTTTTGCTCGGAGTCGGCATTTCATCTTGAGCAGATGCAGCACCGATGGTGAGCGTGGCACAGGCGAGAGTTTTAATTAATTTTCCAATCTTCATGTCGGATCAAATAGGATTTCTAGGACGCTAGGAAGCTGGGCACGAGACGGCTAGCAAAAAGCTGAGAATCGGTGATATTTTTCGCAATTGACACCGTAAGTCGATTCTGAACGAAGCCCGTTTGACAGAGACGATCCAGCAGGCCAATCTCCCGACGTGCGCAAGACTCCGTTGAATCAAGAAGTCCCCCCACTGGACAAACCGCTTGTCGTAGGGGCACTGGCTGGCCGGAACAGCATCTCCAATCCCATTACGGACTGCGATATAATCGAGCTCCGGCTCGATTCTCTAGGCTCTGACTCCGCGATCATCGATTTCGCGGCCAACTCCCCACTCCCACTTCTCGTAACCGCACGGGGTCCCGAAGAAGGAGGTCAAAATAACATGTCGATCCAAGAGCGAATCGACGCCTACCTCGCCCTTCTCCCTTTCGCCTTTGCGATCGACATCGAACTTTCCTGTTTCGATTCACTCTCATCGGTGATTAGCGCTGCCAAATCCCAAAAGACCATACTCGTCGGCTCGTTTCACGATTTCGAAAAAACGCCATCTCTTGATAGTCTCACATCATTGATTGGTCAGATCGCCGACATTCATAAATTCGCCACCATGGTCAACGAGCCTTGCGACCTCAATATCCACCGCAATCTCCTTAAACTCCCCACCCCCCTTTCAGTCATGGGAATGGGACCCCTCGGAGCCGAAGCCCGCCCCGAAATGATGCAACTCGGCTCCATCCTTAACTACGGATACCTGGGCGACACCCCCACCGCGCCCAATCAATGGCCCACCTCCAAGCTCATGGAGCTTTCCGGTCGCTAGTCGACAATTTTCACCGGTGCGTTTGGGAGCGCGGCCAGAAAACTCTTCCCATATCGCTTGGTCACCACTCGGTTGTCCAGAATGACAACCATCCCCTTGTCTTTCTTTGATCGGATTAGCCGCCCCACTCCTTGCCTTAATTTGATTACCGCCTCGGGAACCGAATATTCCATAAAGGAGTTTCCGCCCTCCGCTTCGATTTCCTCAAGCCTCGCCGCCGTCAAGGGATGATCAGGCACCGCGAAAGGAATACGCGTAACGATCACATTACTCAACGCTTCCCCGGGCACATCCACTCCCGCCCAAAAACTATCCGTTCCAAAGAGCACGCTGTTCACATCCTCCCGAAATCTCTCCACCATTTTCTGCCGCGGCATCCCCATTCCCTGCGCCAAAAGTGTCCATCCGTGATCGTCGAAAAAGTCTTCCATTTCCTCCGCCACCGACCTCAACAACCGGTGGCTCGTAAAGAGCACAAACGCTTTTCCTTCCGTCTTAATCAACACCCGCTCGATCCAATGAATCAACATTTTCTCGTAGTCCTCATCTCTGGGATCCGGCATCGATTTAATGACGTAGATCGCCATCTGCTTTTGATAATCAAACGGACTCCCGATCTTCACCGCCGGCACATGCTCCGCCCCCACTCTCTCCCGAAAATACTTCAGCTGATCATCTCCCGTTCCAAGCGTCGCACTCGTCGCGATGCACGATTTATCAGGACCAAAAAGTATCGGCCTCAACCGATGAGCCACATTCACCGGTGCCGCATTGAGACTCAGTGACGTCCCCTCGTTCCCTCCTTTCTCCACCCAATAAACACTGTCCTCATCCTCTTGATCCAGAAACACCTTCAGTCCTCCGTGCAACTCCCGCAAACGCCGGGCCCCATCCATCAATTCGGCACGCTTGGTCTCATCCTCCAACCCATCGGCTGCACCCTCGATAGCGCTCCAGCAATCTCGCAAGGGCTCCGCCAAAGTATTCTCAACCAACTCCGGCTCCCGCACCCGACACTCCCGCGACCAATCTTTGAAGGTCACCTCCCCCCCTATCGCGTCAAAGAAACCATCCGCCTCCTCAAGCACCCGCCTGGCCGCATGCATCGCATCAGTCGCCCCGGCATATTTAAGCAACCCCTTCCCGGTCTTGGGATGATACAGCCGCTGCAAATCAAATCTCAAACTCGCCTGACTCACCCGCAGTCCCAGCGCCTTTGCCGCCACACTTTCCAAAGTATGCGCCTCATCGAAAACGACGAAATCATTCGGCACCAAAAAACCCTTCTCGGTCTCACGCCATTCCTCATCCGGATTCAGCAGCGAAAAAAACAAGCTGTGATTCACCACCAGCACCGTCGCATTCGCCGCCCGCTTCCGCGCCTCTTGAAAAAAACAATTCCCGCGCGGCGCACACATTTTCTGCGTACATATATGCGCCTCACTGCACACCTGCAGCCACACCTTCATCGACGGATCAAAATCCAGATCGCTCTTCGTCCCATCCCTCGTCGCCTCCGCCCACTTCCAGATTGCCATCAGCTCCTCACGCTCACTCGTCGTGAAAAGATCGCCCCCGTTATCCATCGCCCGCCTCAACCGAAGCGGACACACATAATTCCCCCTCCCCTTCAACAAGGCCGCCTCAAAATCAGACGCCAACAGCTTACGCACAATCGGCAAATCCTTCCCCATCAACTGCTCCTGCAAGTTGATCGTGTGTGTCGAAATCACCGCCTTCTTTCCCTCCCGGATCGCAAATTCCACCGCCGGAATCAAATACGCCAGGGACTTCCCCACTCCCGTCCCCGCCTCAATCACCAACGATCGCTCACCCGCTAACGCATCAGCCACCTCACCCGCCATCTGCTGCTGCTCCGCCCGATACTCAAAGTCCGGAGATTTCGACAACAATCCCGACTCAGAGAACACCGCTCTCATCTCATCTCCAAATTCTCCTCCACCTCCGAGCGAAATCACCCCCTCCTTTAGCCTCCCCCACCACCCATTTCAATCGCCATTGCTCAATGCTGATTTTCCAACATTTATATTGCAGCTTTTTTAGCATATCGTATCATCCCCACATGAATCGTTTGGAAAAGGGACACCTCTCACGGCGCGAGCGCCAAATCATGGACATCCTCTACCGTCTTGGCGAGGCCACCGCACAAGATGTCCTCGAGGAACTTCCCGATCCCCCATCCTACTCCGCCGTCCGCGCCCTCCTCGCCACCCTCGAAAATAAGGAAATGGTAAAACATTCCAAAGAAGGGCGACGCTACCTCTATGCACCCGTGATCAACCAGCGCAAAGCCAAGCGAACCGCCCTCAAAGGTCTCCTCAACACCTTCTTCCAGGGAAAACCGCAAAACCTCGTCGCCGCCCTCCTCGACCCCTCCGATCAAGAACTCACCCGCGAGCAAATCGAAGAAATCCGCAAGCTCATCGACTAGCGTCCAATGTTCCTCCCCTCCGTCATCTTCTCCCTTTGTGTCTCCGCCGCCCTCTGGCTTCTCATCCGGCGGCACCCCGCCCGCGACCCCAGGCTCCTTGGAGTCGCCATGACCCTCCTCGTCCTCCTCCCCCTTCTCCACTTCGCCCCAAAATTCTCCATCGCCGTCTCCGCCACCCCCACCGGTCCACCCTCAACCTCCTGGCTCCTCACCCTGTGGTTTACCGGACTCCTCTTCTTCGGCGTACGAATGTTTTCCGACTTCCTCGCCCTCGCCCGCTGGAAAAGACGATCCCTCCCCTGCCAACTCGATACCGCCATCTCAAAAATCCACCACCAACTCGGATTCAACCAAAAGGTCAACCTGCGCCTCCACCCCGACCTCGCCTCCCCCGTCGTCGCCGGCCTCTTCTCCCCCACCATCTACCTCCCCCTCTCCTGCCATCAATGGTCACAAAAAACCCTTCACATGGCCCTCCTTCACGAGTGCTCACACCTCCAACGCCGTGACCTCTGGCTTGCCTCCCTGGCCTCCTTCGCCTGCCTCCTCCACTGGTTTAACCCCGCCGTCTGGTGGATGCGGCGCGTCCTCCTGACCCAGTGCGAGTATGCTTGCGACGCACACCTCCTCTCCCACGGCGCCGACCCCGCCACCTACGCCCACGCCCTTTGCGATGTCGCCCAATCCTCGGACCACCCCCGCCTCGCCCTCGCCATGGCCGGCCACGTCCCCCTCCGCCAGCGCATTCAAAACATCACCTCCCCGGAGCAACACCGCTCCCTCATTATCCTCGCCTTCCTCCTCATCACTTCTGCTTCCGCCATCGCCATGAGCCTCATCCGCCTCACCCCGGAAGCCCTCCCCTCCTACCCCGCCTCCGAGATCGAACTCCGTTTCTCAGCCTCCCCATTCCCCGGCGACGAATAGGATAAAAGACAACCTACTCCGGCTCTCCCTCCGGAACATACTTGTCGTAAATCTGCGCCGACTGGCTCGACCAAAAAGGCGAAGACCCCCACAGCGGAACCGTTGCCAGGGAACTCTCCCATTCCCCCAATTTACGAAACAACTCCTCTAACGTTTCACGCTCCTTTACCGCCAGGTCATCCTGCTCGCCCGCATCTTCCCCTGGCGCAAACAACTGCGCCGGACGATGCGACAGGTTGATCAACTTCCGCTCCCCGGCTAGCACCGCCGACTGCCCTTGCAGACGCCAAAACAATGTTCGCTCCCCCGCGGCTTGTTCCCCCTTGAGCACCGGCAACAAGTTCATCCCGTCATAAGCCCCGTAGAGCTTCTCTGACCGCCTCCGGTTCTTTTTGTCTTCATAGGATGGCGCAACTTTCAACGGCAACAACTCCCCTTCACCCGCCGCCAAAAAGGTCGGCAACAAATCCAGCGCCGACACCACCCCCTCATAACGCTTCCCTTTCGGCAAAACCTTCGGCCACGAAATCAAGAACGGCACCCGCACACCCCCTTCCCGCAAGCTCCCTTTCCGGCCCGATAACTCCCCGTTCCACGACCCGTTGTTTGTCGCCCCGCCATTGTCCGAAAAGAACACAATCAACGTATTCTCCAACTCCCCCTTCTCGCGCAAAAAATTGATCATCCGACCCACCCCGCGATCCAACGCATGCATCATCGCCGCATAAGTTCTCCGCTTCGGATTTTTCACATGCGCATACACCGCCAAGTCTTCCTCTGTCGCATGCATCGGCGTGTGGGGCGCATTATACGACAGAAACATAAAAAACGGTTCCTCTCCCTCCCTCTCTTCGATCCACCGAATCCCCTCGTCCGTGAAAAAATCCGTCACGTAATCCGATGAAAACTTCGTCACCGGCTTCCCGTTCCGCTCCAGCTGGTTCTTCCCCTCATTCAAAAAGTAACTGTGGGACCCGCTCAACATCCCCATGAAATAATCAAAGCCTCTCACATTCGGATGAAACTCCGCACTCATCCCCTGATGCCACTTCCCGATCAATGCCGTCTCATAACCCGCCGCCTTCAAATGATCCCCCATCGTATGCTCCGTCGGCGGCAACCCCAGCAGCCCCGGCTTCGTCGCGTAATTGTCAGGGCCCTGATTCAAATTCCCCTCATAACCAAACCGCCTCGGATCACGCCCCGTCAAAATCCCGGCCCGCGATGGCGAACAAACCGACGACGGCACATACCCCTGCGTGCACAACACCCCGTTCTCCGCCAGCGAATCAAGATGCGGCGTCTTGATCACCGTCGATCCGGTAACACCCAAATCCCCATACCCCATATCATCCGCCAGAATCATCAAAATATTCGGCCGCTCCGCCTGAGCCACCGACACCATTCCCCCGACAACCAACATCCAAAGTTTACCCATACCCCAGTGGAGCGAGTCACCCCGCTCGGGTCACGTCCAAAACCCGGCCTTCTTCAGTTCCCCTCCCCCAGCGCCCGCTGAAAAAACTCAATCCGCTTCCGCCTCAAATAAGGCGATTCCCCAATCCCGTGCCCCCCATTGGGCACCTGATAAAACTCAAAGTCCTTATCGGCCTGAATCAGAGCATCCACCACCTGCAACGTCGAACTCGGATCCACATTTGTATCCACCTCGCCCACCGACAAAAACAACTCCCCCTTGAGCAATCCCACATGCTCCGTATTCGAGTTCGCCGCATACTCCTCTCCCACCGGCCAATCCATCCACTGCTCGTTCCACCAAATCTTATCCATCCGGTTGTCATGACATCCGCAATCCGCTGCTCCCGCCTGATAAAAGTCTCCATGCCAAAGAAGCCCTGCCAGTGTGCTCTGCCCTCCCGCCGAACCACCATAAAGTCCCACTCGATCCAAATCCATCCACGGCCGACTTTCCGCCGCCTCCCGGATCCACTTGATCCGATCCGGAAAGCCCGAGTCCTTGAGATTCTTGTAGGCATACTGCTGAAACTCCTTCCCCCGATAATTCGTCCCCCGACCATCCATCTTCACCACCACAAATCCCGACGCCGTCATCTCCGAAATATGCCCGTGCCAACTCCGCCAACTCTTCGGCACAAAGGCTCCATGCGGCCCCGCATAAATATTCTCAATCACGGGATACTTCTTCGCCGGATCAAAATCCACCGGCTTCCAGATCAGCCCCCAAATCTCGTATTTCCCTTCCCGGTCCTTCGCCACAAACCTCTCCGGCATCACCACTCCCTCCCCCTTCGCTTCAGCCAATTTCGCCACCAAAACACCATCGCTCTTCCGCCTCAGCTCATGCACCGGCGGCGCGTCGGCACGCGACCACTTCGCCACGTAAAAATCCAAATTCGGCGACCACTCCACCTCATGCGTCCCGTCCCCCTCCGTCAGCATCGTCATCGCTCCCGTCCTCCAGTTCACCTTCGCCCAATGCAAGTGATACGGATCCTGTCCCTCATAATACCCGCTCAGCGAAAAAATCACCTCCTCTCCGTTCGCCTGCTGCACACCCCGCACCACCCACTTCCCCCTCGTCACCTGCCTCCGCTCCCCGCTCTCTTCATCCACCACATACAAATGACTCCACCCATCCTTCTCCGATCTCCAGAGTAACTTCCCTCCGCCCAAATCCCACCACCCGCATTTGTCAAAGACATGCACAAACTTCTCATCCTCCTCCGCAGCCACCACCCGCGACTTCCCCGTTTCCGCATTCAGCTCAATCAAGCGAAACTTCCCAAACCCCCGCTCAATAAACTCCAACCTCAACCGTCCCTCATCACGCCAATGAACCGCTGAGATCGAAAACGGATTCGCAATCAACCCCTCCTCCACCTCCACTTTCTTCCCATCCAAGTCAAAAACCACCGGCACCTTCGTCCGCAACTCATCCCCCGCCTTCGGATACGTCCGCGTAAAGCTCTCCGGCTGAAGCCCATCCTTTGGAGACGACCGCACATAGTCCACCTGCCTCTCCTTGATATCCCACACCCGAGTCACTTGAAAAAATCGCGAATCCGGTGACCAGTGAACCCTCGACTCCCACACCCACCCGGTCGGCACCTCCGCCTTCCATTCACCCAACTCCACCGTCTTCCCCTCTATCACCCCCACCCGATGCTTCCCGTCGGGCGATTCATTCCCCGCCTTACTCTGAAAATTCCGCATCGTCTTCAGCTTGCGTGACTTCTTCCCCGCCCCCTCCCCAACCTCACTCCGCGCTCCATCCGCACAAGACACCTCGTAATCTCCTGTCGAATCCTTCACCCGGCAAAACCAAACGCCATCGCGCTCCACCCACGAAACACCAATCCGCTCATCCTTCACCAGCTTCCTCTGCTCTTCAGCCAACCTCTGAAACCCTGCCATCATCCCCTTCGTGGACCCATGCTCCCCCCGTGCCATCCACACAGCACCCATCACAAAAAAACAAACCAAACGCATCCCTCCCCCTACTTCCCCCCACCCCCTAAAATTTCACTCAACCGTCACCCCAATCACTCCCGCCCTTCGCTCTCGCACGAATCCACCCAAACACCGCTTCCGCACTCTCCACCTTCATCGCCCCCTCCCCAATCACCACTGGCTGCTCGTCTTCCACCACCTCGTCCCGGCCATGCGATCCCTTCACCAGCGTCGCATCCAGCGGAATCACATCCATCAGCCCACGAAAGCCCAACTTCTTCTTCACCAAAAATCCCCCGATCTTCGCGATCGGGAATTTTATCTCCGGATTCAAAAACAACTCCACCGGATCATATCCCGGCTTCCGGTGAATATCGATGCACCGCGCATAATCCGGAGCCTTCGCATCATCCTCCCAAAAGTAATAGGTAAACCACGCCTCTTCCTCCGACACCGCCACAAAGTCACCTCCCCGCTCACGCCCCACTCCCTCGCCCCAAAGCACTTCTCCCTCCCGAATCTCTTCCACGCCCTCTACTGCGTTCACCACTTCCCGCACCTCATCCGCAATCGTCGGGTCGTTCACATAAACATGTGCCACCTGATGGTCCGCCACCGCAAAAGCACGACACCCGCCGCAGTCCAGCGTCTCCAGACCCAGCTCATCCTTCACCTGAATCCACCCCTTCTCCCGGAAAATTCGATTCAAATGAATCGGCTTCGTCACTTTCGAAATCCCATACTCCGACAACACCAGCACCTCCACCCCGCGTCCTTCCAAAAACTCCACCAAATCACGCGTCACTTCATCAATCGCCGCATACTCCGCCGCCATCTCCGGTGCTCCCGGACCATATTTTTGCAACCCGTAATCCAGGTGCGGCAGGTAAACCAGATTGAGCTCCGGCTCTTCCTTCTTTTCTATCCACTTCGCACTCTCCGCAATCCACCGCGACGACCCAATCCCCGCCCTCGGACCCCAAAATGCCGGAAATGGAAACGCCCCCAAATCTCCCTTGATCTCCTCCCGCATCCCCATCGGCTGCGTGTGGATATCGAAAAACTTCCGCCCGTCCGCCGGATACAGGGGCCGCGGCGTCGCTGAAAAGTCGGCACTGGAATACATATTGTACCACCAGAACATCTTCGCACATCTCCCCCCCATTCCCTCCCAGACCTTCTCCCCCTTCACCAGGTGATTGCTCTGCTTCCAAAATTTCACTTCCGCCGCCTCCCGGTCATACCACCCGTTCCCCACAATCCCATGCTCACCCACCGGCTTCCCGGTCAGATAGGAACTCTGCGCCGTGCACGTCACCGCCGGAAAGGCCGGCTTGAAATTCTTCACCTCACGCTTCTCCGACCACTCACGCAGCCATGGCATCTCACGAAGCACTCCCTTCGTCAGCCCCACCACATTGAGAACAGCGACCCGCTTCATGACACCGCAGCCAATGCCCGCTCCTTCAACTCATCCGCACACCCATCCCACACCGCTTCATCAATCTCATGCGCATCCACTCCCGTCCCCAGCTCCTTCAGCAAAAGAACCGTCAGCTCACCCCCCAAATGCTCCCGAAATTCCTCCAGCCCGTTGAAAACACGTCGTCTCCCCTGATCATCGCGCAACTCCAGCGCCTCATGCCAAAGCGGCAACTCCAATCCCTCAATCACCTGCAACACCCGCTCCGCTTCTCCCTCGGGAAGCAAACCCACCTTCGCCGCATACAGCGTATCCAGCGCCACGCCCACCGCCACCGCTTCGCCGTGACTCAGTTCAAAATCCGTCAGCTGCTCCAGCTTGTGTGCCGCCCAGTGCCCGTAGTCCAGCGGACGACTGCTCCCCAACTCAAAGGGATCCCCTCCCAGCGCAATGTGCCGCGCATGGTGAATCGCCGATCTCTCCACCGCCTCTTCCAGGGTCGCCTCATCCAACTCATTCAGCTTCCCGACATTCTCCTCTAGCCACGCAAAAAACTCCCCGTCCTTCACCAGAGCCACTTTCACCGCCTCAATCAACCCCGCCCGGCGCGTCAGCTCCGGCTGCGTGTGTAAAAACTGAAAGTCGTTCACCACCGCATACGGCACCGCAAACGCCCCAATGAAATTCTTCTTCCCGAACGCGTTGATCCCATTCTTCACCCCCACTCCACTGTCGTCTTGCGACAAGGTCGTCGTCGGAAACCGCACCAAACGCACCCCGCGATGACCCGTCGCCGCCGCATAACCAATCACATCAAGAAATGCCCCACCCCCAATCACCAGAATATACGAATGCCGGTCAATATGGTGACGCTCAATCGCCTCCATCGCCTGCTGATACACCGCATCATCCCGCTTCGCCACCTCCGCACCAGCCAGCCATTCCACCCCCGTCAGCCGAATCCCTGCCACATCGGAAAAATAATCCTGCACCTCCCCCTCCAGCTGCGGAAAGTGCTCCCGCAGCCCATTCTCAATAAAAACCAGCGCCTTGCTCCGCCCCTGAGTCTCCAAAAGGCCCGACAGCAGCTCATTCCCCGGAGAAAACGCTCCCCGGGTAAATCGAATGCGGTGACGAAAGCTCACCTGAATCTCAAAATCCTCTCCTGTCATGCTGTCGCTCATCATTCCTAATGCACCCTACGGGGAATTGCCACTGAATCTTAGGCCTGTAATAGTCCTTTATGGAAATCACCTCTCACTTCGAAGGTCGCTACCTCTCACTCAGGGAAATCGACGACTGGGAATTCGCCACCCGCCCCTATGCCAGCGGCGTTGTAGCCATCCTCGCCATCACCCCTGAAAACGACCTCGTCCTCGTCGAGCAATTCCGCCGCCCTATGCAGGCCCGCGTCCTCGAAATCTGCGCCGGACTCGTCGGTGACGAACCCGAATTCAAGGGCGAATCCCTTGCAGACTGCGCCCGCCGCGAACTCCTGGAGGAGACCGGATACACCGCTCCAAGCATCACCCCGCTTCTCTCGTCCCCCACTTCATCGGGAATGACCAACGAAATGACGCACTTCTTCCTCGCCGAAAATGCCACCAAAATCGCCGACGGTGGCGGCGTGGACGGCGAGGACATCACCACCCACCTCGTCCCCATCACCGAACTCGGCAATTTTTTCAACGATTCCCTCAACCGCGGAATCCTCATCGACTTCAAAATTCACGCCGCCCTCGCCGCTTGGGACCTCCTCAAACAGGGCTCCACCAAATAAGGGCTAAATTCTGTATGACAATCGCCAAAACTACGTAAACCTAAACCGAACATGAAACGCTGGATCACCGTCATTTTTGCTCAACAGGCTCTGGGAGCTTCTCTCCCCGATGTCGTCGACTTCAACGACCACGTCCAACCCATCCTCTCGGAGTTCTGTTACCACTGCCACGGCCCGGATTCCGCCACCCGCGCACCCAAATCCGCCCCCCTCCGTCTCGACCGCGAGGAGTTCGCCTTTGAAGAACGCGATGGCAAACCCGTCATCATCAAGGGCGATCCTGAAAAATCATCCCTCATCAAACGCATCACCACCAAAGACGAGGACGACATCATGCCTCCTCCCGAGAGCCACAAACCTCCCCTCGATGCCTACCAGATCGCTCTCCTCAGCAAATGGATCGAGCAAGGCGCCCCTTACGAGGAACACTGGTCCTTCATCAAGCCCGTCAAACCCACCCCTCCCGAATCCAAGTGGGGAAACAACGCCATCGACGCCTTCATCAGCGCCAAACATCAGGAGCACAACCTCGTCCCCAACGCCCCCGCCGATACCCACCGCATCATCCGCCGCCTCTCCTTTGACATCACCGGCCTTCCTCCCACACCGGAGCAAATCAAAAGCTTCCAGGAAGCCGCCGCCATGGACCTCGCCACCGCCGTCCAACTCGCGGCCTCCGAAATGCTCGGCACCCGCGCTTACGCCGAAAACTTCGCCCGCCATTGGCTCGATGCCGCCCGCTACGCAGACTCACACGGCATCCACATCGACAACTACCGCGACATCTGGCCCTACCGTGACTGGGTCATCAAGGCCTTCGCCGAAAACAAATCCTACCGGGATTTCACCATCGAACAAATCGCCGGCGACCTCCTCCCCAACCCCAAGCTCGACCAAATCGTCGCCACCGGATTCAACCGCTGCCTCCCCACCACCGGCGAGGGCGGAGCCATCTCGAAGGAATACGAGGCCATTTATGCCAAGGACCAGGTCGAAACAACTTCCGCCATCTGGCTCGGCCTCACCACCGGATGCGCCGCCTGCCACGATCACAAGTTCGACCCCATCTCCCAAAAAGACTTCTACGCCCTCACCGCCTACTTCCGGAACACCACCATGGCCGCCATGGACCGGAACAAGGCCGATCACCCGCCCAACATCTTCGTCCCCCTCTCCGAAGACCGTGACTCGTGGGAATCCCTCAAAACTCAAATCGCCCAAGCGGACCAAGCCATCAGTCAGCGGAAAAAATCGGCCCACTCTGACTTCAACACCTGGCTCACCTCCCTCACCCCGGAAGACCTCGCCAATCTCGCCACCAAGCCCGATCTCTCCCTCCCTCTCACCGTCGCCGATAAAAAGCTCACCCTCAACGAGCGCACCATCGACGCAACCGGGCCAACCGTCCCCTTCGATTCCGGCCACGCCCTCCAACTCAAGGGAACCAACATCGACCTTGGCGACCTCGCCCAATTCGAAGCCCGTGATCAGGTCACTTACGGTGGCTACTTCCGTCTCGGCTCCAAATCCAACGGCCCCGTCATCTCCCGCATGGACACCGGGAACAGCTACCGGGGCTGGGACATCTGGGTCGAGAATGACCGCATCGGCAGCCACCTCATCGACCAATGGGATAAGAACGGCATCAAAGCCATGAGCAAGGACCCGCTCCCCATGAAAAAATGGCTCCACATCATGTTCACCTACGATGGTAAGGCAGAACCCAAAAAGAGCCTCAAGCTCTTCGTCGACGGTAAGGAAATGCCGCTCAAATACAGCCACTCCGGCAAGGTGAATTCTTTCGCCACCAACGCCCCCCTTCGCCTCGGCGGGCGCCATCCCTCCACCGCCCTCAACGGAGATGCCTCCTTTCACAGCTTTCAACTTTACAAGCGCATCCTCACCCCTGCGGAAATTTCGGACGCAGCTACAAACGGCAACATCTCAAACGTCCTCGCCACCCCCATCGCGGACCTCGATGAAAAACAAAGGAACTCCCTCTACCAATATTACATCGACCACCTCGACCCACGTGTGAAGGAGCTCGCATCCCAAAAGGAAAAACTCCTCGCCCAACAATCCGCCATTAAAAACCGGGGCTCCCTCAGCCTCGTCATGGAGGAAAAGAAAACACCCGCCATCGCCCACATCCTCGAGCGCGGAGAATACACTCTCGAAAAGGAAAAAGTCACCGCCGCCATCCCCGAACTCTTCACCGAAGGCCCCTCCACCGCCGCCCCTTCCCGTAAGGAGCTCGCCGAGTGGCTGGTCAGCAAGGAAAACCCCCTCACCGCCCGCGTCACCGTCAACCGCATGTGGTATTATTTCTTCGGCCGCGGACTCGTCGAAACCACCGAGGATTTCGGCATCATGGGCGCCCGCCCCACCCACCCCGAGCTCCTCGACTGGCTCGCCGTCGAGTTCATGGAATCCAACTGGGACCTCCAGCACATCATCAGGCTCATCACCTCCTCCGCCACCTACCAACTCTCGGATCAGGTCACCTCCAGCAACCGCGAAAAGGACCCCACCAACCTCTACCTCGCGCGCTCCCCACGCCACCGTCTCGATGCCGAGCACATCCGGGACATGGCCCTCGCCAGCTCAGGTCTTCTCGTCCCCTCCACCGGCGGACCACCCGTCAAACCCTACCAGCCCGAAGGAGTCTGGGAGGCCGTCGCCATGAACGAGTCCAACACTCGCTTCTACAAGCAGGACTCCGGCGACAAGCTCTACCGCCGCTCCCTCTACACCTTCTGGAAGCGCACCGCCCCCCATCCCGCCATGGAAATCCTCAACGCCCCCACCCGCGAGGTCTTCTGCGTCCGGCGTGACCTCACCAACACCCCTCTCCAGGCCTTCGTCACCCTCAACGACCCCCAATTCGTCGAGGCCTCCCGCCACCTCGCCGCCAATGCCATCAAGGCTTCGGAATCCTTCGACCACCGCCTCGACCACCTCACCCAGCTCCTCCTCGGCCGCCGCTTTGAAAATGACGAGCGCACCATTGTCAAAAATGCCCTCGCCCAAATCAGCGAAAGCTATCAGGCCCAACCGGAACTCGCCAAGGAGCTCATCGCCGTCGGTGCCTCCCCTGTCGAATCCACCCTCCAGCCCCAAGAACTCGCTTCCTGGACGCTCATCGCCTCCAAGATTTTCAACCTCGACGAAACCCTGACCAAGTAAACGCCATGGACAACCTCCTCGACTTCAACGCCGCCGTTTCCCGCCGCCAGTTCTTCCGTCAAAATGGAACCGGCCTCGGTGCCGCCGCCCTCGCCTCACTCCTTCCATCTTCCCTCCCCGGAATCTCAAATCCCAAAGTCCCCGCCGAGTTTCAAAAACTCGCTCCCAAAGCCAAGCGCGTCATCTTCCTTTCCATGCTCGGCGCCCCCAGCCAGCTCGACACCTTCGACTATAAACCAAAGCTCAGCGAGCGCTTCGGCGAGGACCTCACCGGCTACCTCAAGGAGCAAGGCCAGCGCCTCACCGGCATGACCTCCGGCCAGGCCAAAAAACCCCTCGCCCCCAGCGTCTTCAAGTTCAAACAACACGGCCAGTCCGGCGCATGGATTTCCGAACTCCTGCCCCACACCGCCAAAATGGCCGATGACATCGCCATCGTGAAAACGATGCACACCGAGGCCATCAACCACGAGCCCGCCAACCAACTCTGCTACACCGGCTCCCAAATCAACGGCAAGCCCTCCCTCGGCTCCTGGCTCTCCTACGGCCTCGGCTCAGCCAACGAGGACCTCCCCTCCTTCGTCGTCCTCCACGCCCAACACACCGGCCCCGGTAACGTCCAGGCCATCTCGTCCCGCCTCTGGGGCCCCGGCTTCCTCGAAGGGAAATACGCCGGCGTCGCACTCCGCTCAAAGGGCGACCCCGTCCTCTACCTCAAGGACGCCCCCGGCATCGACCGCAAAATCCGCCGCCAAATGCTCGATGGCCTCAATCAGCTCAACCAAAAGAGCTACGATCTCGTCGGCAACGCCGAAACCCAAACCCGCATGCAGCAGTTCGAGATGGCCTTCCGCATGCAGGCCTCCGTCCCCGAGCTCACCGATCTCAAGCAAGAGTCCGATCAGACCTACGAAATGTATGGCCCGCAATCCCGCACCCCCGGCTCCTTTGCCAGCTCCTGCATGCTCGCCCGCCGCATGATGGAACGCGGCGTCCAGTTCGTCCAAATCTTCCACCGCGGCTGGGACCAACACAACAACCTCCCCGAGCACATCAAACACCAGTGCGATGACATCGACCAACCCGCCTGGGCCCTCATTCAGGACCTCAAACAACGCGGCATGCTCGAAGACACCCTCGTCGTCTGGGGCGGCGAGTTCGGACGCACCGTCTACTGTCAGGGCGGTCTCACCCGGGAGAAATACGGCCGTGACCACCACCCGCGCTGCTTCAGCATGTGGATGGCCGGCGGCGGTATCAAAGGAGGCCAGGTCTACGGAGAAACCGATGACTTCTCCTTCAACATCACCGAAAACCCCGTCCACATCCGTGATCTCCACGCCACCATGCTCCACCAGCTCGGCCTCGATCACAACCACCTCACCTTCAAATACCAGGGCCTCGATCAAAAACTCACCGGCGTTGAACCCGCCAAAATCATCACCGACCTCCTCACCTGATTTCCCTTCCTTGACCACGCAGGGCAATTCGCTAGCCTGCGGCAGATGAAGAACTTCCTCTGCGCCGCTTTCCTAACAGGATCGGTTCTCTCCGCCCAGCAGGTGCGCCCCACCATTGGCTCGATCGAAGTCCTCGATCCTTCCTTGGAAAAGCTCCTCGCTCCGGACGCCAGGATCGAAGTCCTCGCCTCCGGCTTCATCTGGTCCGAAGGCCCCGCCTGGGACAAAGCCAACAAGCGCATCCTCTTCTCGGACGTCCCAAAAAACACCGTCTACCAGTGGTCCGATAAAGCCGGCCTCTCCGTCTACCTCACCCCCTCCGGATACACCGGCCCCGCCGAGTATTCCAATGAGCCCGGTTCCAACGGACTCACCTTCGATTCCCAGGGCCGCCTCCACTCCTGCGAGCACGGCGACCGCCGCGTCTCCATCCTCACTCTCAATGGCGGCGGAAAAATGACCCTCGCCGATCGCGTCGATGGCAAGCGCTTCAACTCCCCCAACGACCTCTGCATCCACCCCGACGGCAGCATCTACTTCACCGATCCTCCCTACGGACTTCCCCAAAAGGAAAAAGACCCTAGCCGTGAAACCGACATCTTCGGCGTCTACCGCATCGCCCCCGATGGAAATGTCACCACCGTCATCAGTGATCTCGACCGCCCCAATGGCGTCGCCCTCTCACCCGACTCCAAAACCCTCTACATCGCCCAATCCCAAGGCGGTAAAGCCTGGATTCTCTCCTACCCCGTCCTCGCCGACGGATCACTCGGAGCACAAACCCTTCTCTTCGACGCCACCCCGCTCTCCAAAAAAGATCGCGGCATGCCCGACGGACTCAAAACCGACAAACAAGGCAATATCTGGAGCACCGGCCCCGGCGGCGTCCTCATCCTCTCCCCTCAGGGAAAACTTCTCGGTCGCATCCTCACTGGACAAGCGACCGCAAATTGCGGATGGGGGGATGACGGCTCCACCCTCTACATGACCGCAGACTCCTACCTTCTCCGTGTCCGCACCAAAGTGGTCGGCTCCGGCTTCTAAAAAACCCAACCAACCAATCCCATGGTCCACCGCAGCTCAGAAATCGTCCAAGCCCTCGAAAATGAAATCATGGACGGGAAACTCCAACCCGGCCAACGCCTCCCTTCCGAGGAAAAACTCTGCGACCGCTTCAGCGTCAGCCGCACCGTCATCCGCGAAGCCATCCAGCAGCTCCGTGGCCGGGGACTCATCCGCACCCTCAAAGGCTCCGGATCCTTCATTGCCGACCCCAGCCTCGACACCCTTGCCGGTGCCATCGAGACCTACACCGTTCTCACCAGCACCGACTCCTACCTCGAGCTCATGGACTTCCGTATCCTCCTCGAGACCGAGTGCGCCCGTCTCGCTGCTGCTAATGCCGGAGAGCGCATGATCGAAACAATGGAGCTCGCCCAAACCAAGATGGAAGCTTGCCGGGGCGATGTCGCCCGCTTCAGCGCCGCCGATATCGCCTTCCACCTCGCCATCGCCGCCGCCTCCAAAAACAATCTCTACGCCACAGTCCTGAGCGGGCTCGAAAAGTCCTCCATCGAATACGCCAACACCAACCGCGGTGACAGCCGGTGGTATGACTCCGTCATCCAGACCCACGACGAGATCCTCACCGCCATCAAGGACGGCACTCCTGACAAGGCCGCTGCCGCCATGAAGCGTCACCTCCTTCTCTCCCGCCGCCACTACGTCGACCTCGACATCAAGAGCTAACCCTCTGCTTCGGTTTGGGTCCGCCACCAAGTCTCAAGGAAGGAAATCCAATCCATCCTGTTCATTTGCCTTGCGGCTATCTCCACTGCGTTCCGGTTGCGGTTTAAAACCTCCTCAACCAAGCAGTTCTAGGACCGCTCCCGAATCACCTCCGCCGCCACCTCGCGCGCGCGGAGATCGGCCGCCACCACCACTTCAAGCTCTTGGGAATCCACGTGAGTCACCCGACTCATCGTCTCTTCCACTGTCTCCCAAATTCCCGGGAAACTCAGCCCCCGGTTCCGGAAAATCTCGTTCGCCACTTCATTCGCGGCATTCAAGACCGCCGGCAAGGTCCCTCCTCGCTCCCCCGCCTCCCGGGCCAGCCTCAACGCCGGAAAATCATCCACCCGCGGCGCTTCAAATTCCAGCTTCGCCAAGGTTGGAAAGTCCAGTGGCTTCAGCTCATTCTTGAGCCGCTCCGGCCACACCACCGCATACTGGATCGGGAAGCACATATCCGTCGTGCTCAGCTGCGCCAGCACACTCCCGTCAATAAACTCCACCATCGAGTGCACAATGCTCTGCGGATGCACCACCACGTCCACCCGCTCCATCGGAATATCAAAGAGCCACCGCGCCTCAATCATCTCCAGCCCCTTGTTGAACAAAGTCGCCGAATCAATCGTAATCTTCTGCCCCATCTCCCACGTCGGATGCTTCAAGGCATCTTCCACCGTCACTTCACCAAGCTTCTCAACCGGCCACGTCCGGAACGGCCCGCCCGATGCTGTCACGATCAAGCGACGCACTTCGTCCGATCCTCCCTGATGCCCCTCAAGGCATTGAAAAATCGCGTTATGCTCGCTGTCCACCGGCAAAATATTCACCCCCTTCTCCCGCGCTGCATTCATCACCACTTCCCCCGCCATCACCAAAATCTCCTTACTCGCCACCGCCAAATCACACCCCATCTCAATCGCCGCCAGCGCCGGCCTCAAACCACCCACTCCCACAATCGCCACCAGCACCAGGTCCGGCCGCGTCGCCTCCACCAAATCCACCAACCCCTGCTCACCTCCGTATAAACTGCGCCCACTCCCCGCCAGCTCTTCCTTGCGCGATTCGTCCGCCACGCACAAATGACTCACCCCGAATTCCTTCGCCTGCTCATCCAGTTCCGCCACCCGCGTTCCCGCTGCCAGACCCACAATTTCCATCCGATCGGGAATCTGACGCGCCACCGTCAGCGCACTCGTCCCAATCGACCCCGTCGACCCCAGAATAACCACTCGTTTTCGCATCAAATCAATCCTGTAAGAATCAGGTAAAAGTACATCACCGGAGCCGCAAAACACAGACTATCGATCAGGTCCAAAATCCCCCCGATCCCCGGCATCCAACTCCCCGAGTCCTTCACCGCCAAACTCCGCTTCAGAATCGACTCCGCCAAATCCCCGGCCACCGCCGAAAGCGCCATCAGCACCCCCAGCACCCCCACATGCAACGGTGGAATCCAGGCCAGCGCCTCACCCGCCAGCGCCCACACGCCCCATGCCCCGGCCTGCGCAAAAAGATGCGCCCCAAAGAAGCCCTCCCACGTCTTCGCCGGACTCAGATGCGGTGCCATCTTGTGCTTTCCAAAAAGCGACCCCGAAATGTAAGCCCCCATATCCGTGAACTTCGCCGAAGCACACATCATCAAAATCAACCACGCCCCCGGCACCGCCGCATCCACCTCCGGTAAAAAACAAAGACGCAACATAAACGCCCCGAACAAGACCGGCACATAAAGATAAGCCAGCAACGCATCCCCCACCGCATCCACACTCTGCCGTCCCTCGATCCCGTTCCGGAACCGCCACACAAAAGCCCCTAGCAACACTATCACCATCCCCAACATCTCCCCGTCAAACCCCGGCCTCTCCCATCCCTGCCCCACCAAACCGTAACCAATCCGCAGCGCCACCAAAAGCCCCACCACCAGACCAATCACCCGGCAACCGTCCCCACCCTGCCCCTTGAACATCCCCCGGAACTCACCCGCCCCCGTCACCGTTAAAAACGCAATCAGACCAAAAAAGGCCCACGGATTCCCCGAGACGAACACGCCCGTCACGATCGCCCAGATCACCAGCGTGCTGGTCAATCGCGCCCGAAACACCGCTCCTTTCGATTGAGGGGTAGTCGTTTTAGCCATTCCAAGTATGCAATCGACTCCCGCCCCCAACCGCAATGACAATCCCATGAAAAAAAATTGCAACTCCTCCCCAACCCCGGAGTTACATCACACGTCCAAAGGAAAGCCCCCGGGAATTTCCCCAACACAAAATCAAAACCAAAAAAACCAATACGATTATGAAATCAACCATCACTACCCTCTCCCTGGTTCTTGCCAGCGCTCTCATCGCCCACGCCGAGCCAGGCGACAAAAAAGAGAAAGGCCCTCGCGGCGGTCGCCCACTTCCTCCCGAGGTCGTAGCCAAGTTCGATAAGGACGGCGACGGCAAACTCAGCGAAGAAGAGCGCAAAGCCGCCTTCGAAGCCCGCAAAGCCGAAATGCTCGCCAAGTTCGACAAAGACGGCGACGGCAAACTCAGCGACGAGGAAAAAGAGGCCGCCCGCGAAGCTCAAAAGGCCGAGTTCATCAAAAAGTTCGACAAGGACGGTGACGGAAAAGTCAGCGCCGAAGAACGCCCCAAGCGCCCCGGTGGTGCTGATCGCCCCGGACCTGGCGGCGAAAAAGGCAAGGGCAAAGGCCCCAAGGGCGGAAAAGGCAAAGGCAAGAAAGCCGAGTAATTTCCAACCCCACCCATAATCAATAAATAAAGAGGGCAGGTCTTCGGACCTGCCCTCTTTTTTGATTCCTTGTCACGGCGGTCGATCACCGCCGCTCACTCACTTCTCAAAGCTCAAGGCTCCCTCACTCACTCCCACCTTCACAGTCTCACCCTCCACAAATCCCCCTTCCAGGAGAGACAGGCTCAAAGGATCGAGCAAGTGGGTCTGAATCGCCCGCTTCAACGGACGCGCACCGTAGACCGGATCGTAACCCTGGTTCCCGATGAACTCGATCGCCTCATCGCTCAACTCAAGCACAAGCCCCTGCTTCGCAAGACGCTCTTTCACCCGATCAAGCTGAAGCTTCACAATCTCGCCCAACTCGGCGCGATCCAGGCGATCAAAGATCACCGTCTCATCAATCCGGTTCAGGAATTCCGGTCGAAAATGACCTCGCAACGCTTCGGTCACCTTCGCCTCCCGCTGCTCCGGATTGCTTTCATCCATGATAAACTGGCTACCAATGTTCGAGGTCATGATCAGCACCGTATTCCGGAAGTCCACCGTCCGTCCCTGACCATCGGTGATCCGACCGTCATCCAGCACTTGCAGCAGAACGTTAAACACATCCGGATGCGCCTTCTCGATCTCGTCGAAAAGAACCACCGAATACGGCTTCCGCCGCACATGCTCACTCAACTGCCCGCCTTCCTCATACCCCACGTATCCCGGAGGCGCTCCGATCAGTCGGGAAACAGCGTGCTTCTCCATGTATTCCGACATGTCGATCCGCACCATCGCCCCCTCATCATCGAAGAGAAACTCCGCCAACGCTTTGGAGAGTTCGGTCTTACCAACTCCCGTCGGTCCCAAGAAGAGAAACGAGCCAATCGGCCGATCCTCATCTTGCAATCCGGCCCGCGCCCGGCGCACCGCATTCGAAACCGCATCGACCGCCTTCCGCTGGCCAATCACCCGGTTCCCCAGACGCGCTTCCATCTTCACCAGCTTTTCCCGTTCGCCTTCCTGAAGCCGGCTCACCGGAATCCCCGTCCACGTGGCAACCACATGGGCAATGTCATCCTCGGTCACCTCTTCTTTCAACAGCCGGGATCCCTGCTGCTGGGCTTTAATCTCATCCTCCTTCTCGGAAAGAATCCTCTCCGCTTCGGGAAGCCGCCCGTAGGTGATCTCGGATGCCCGACCCAAATCTCCCAGGCGCTGGGCCTGTTCCACTTCGTTCCGAAGTCCTTCGATCTCTTCCTGAAGCGCACGCACTTCATCAATGACCTCCTTCTCCTTCCGCCACTGGGCCATCAGCCCCGTCGACTTCTCTTTCAGGTTTGCCATCTCTTCTTGCACCAGAGCCAGACGCTTCCCGGAAGCCTCATCACTCTCTTTCGCAAGCGCCTGACGCTCCATCTCAAGCTGCATCACCTGCCGCTCAAGCTGGTCGATCTCGGTCGGCATGGAGTCCAATTCGATCTTCATTCGTGACGCCGCCTCGTCCATCAAATCCACGGCCTTGTCCGGCAGGAAACGATCGGAAATGTAACGATCGCTCAAGGTCGCCGCCGCCACAATCGCACCATCCTGAATGCGCACCCCGTGGTGCACCTCATAGCGCTCCTTCAACCCACGAAGGATCGCAATCGTATCCTCCACGCTCGGCTCGCCCACTTTCACCGGCTGGAAACGTCGCTCCAGCGCCGCATCCTTCTCAATATACTTCCGATACTCATCAAGCGTCGTCGCACCAATCGTCCGCAGCTCACCACGGGCCAGCTGGGGCTTCAAAAGGTTGGAAGCATCCACCGCTCCCTCACTCGCACCGGCACCCACAATCGTATGCAGCTCGTCGATGAAGAGAATGATCTTCCCGTCCGAATCCGTCACTTCCTTCAGAAACGCTTTCAGACGATCCTCAAACTCACCACGGTACTTCGCTCCGGCAATCATGCTGCCCAGATCCACCGTGATCAGTCGCTTGTCCTTCATCGAGTCCGGCACGTCGCCACTCACAATCCGGCGCGCCAGACCTTCCACGATCGCCGTCTTACCCACCCCGGGCTCACCAATGAGCACCGGATTATTCTTCGTTCGGCGGGAAAGCACCTGCAAGACCCGACGAATCTCTTCGTCGCGCCCGATCACCGGATCAATCTTCCCTTCCCGCGCCTTCGCCGTCAGGTCCTGACCGTATTTCTCAAGCGTCTGATACTTCCCTTCCGGGTCCTGATCAGTCACTTTCTGGCTTCCACGGATTTCCTTCAGCGCCTTCTCCACCGCATCTTCGGTAAGTCCGGACTCTTTAAAAATCTTCCCTGCAGGTGAATCGGATTTCAGCATTCCCAGCACCGCGTGCTCCACGCTGAGGTATTCATCTCCCATCGCTTCCCGCACCTTGTCGCCTTCATCAAGCACCGACCGCAGCCCGTAGCTGATCTGCGGCTGCGATCCCGCACCCTGCACCCGGGGTTCCTTCCCAAGCGCTCCCGCTACCGCCGCCTTCAGATTGGTCAGGTCAATTCCCGCCTTTTCAATCAGCGGACCCACAATCCCACCCTCCTGTTGCAGCAGGGCTAAAAGCAAGTGCGTGCTCCTCACTTCGGGGTGAGCCGATCGAAGCGCCAGTTGTTGGGCACTCTGCAGCGCCTCCTGTAGTTTTGTCGTAATTTGATTCATGTCTTTATTCTAGGTGAGAGACGAATCCTAGCAACTTTTTGTTCACTAAAATTTCACCATTATTTTGTAATCGCCACCATGCTATGAACCACCAATGAAAACAGTCTGGTGGACCCTCGGAATTCTCGTCTCCTTCGCTCTGGGATGGCTCCTTCGCCCCGTCGAAAAACCCAACACCCTGGCCGAACTCTCCCAAATGACCGGCGACCGCCACCCCTTCGCCACCGTCATCCAAAGCACCTGCAACCGAAAAGTCATCCCCCTCAACCCCCAAAACCCCTCCCACCAACTCATCCGCGACGCCGTCCTTGATGCTTCCGACCAAGTCCGCCTCGCCATGAGCGAACCCAACTCCCCCGCCCACCAGAACCGCCGCATCAACGAAGCCTCCCGCAACTTCGAGGACGCCCTCCTCACAGCCCTCGATGCCCACCCCTCTCTCTCCTGCACCATTCCCACCAATGCCGATGGCGAACACCAACGCTCCGGTTACCCCGACCTCCGCATCGAAGACATCTCCTCCGGCACCATCGCCTACCTCGACCCCAAGCTCTTCGAGGACAAGTCCATCGCCTCCTCCCTCCGCACCTTCTACTACGAGCCGAGCGATAACATCAAAGTCACCGAGGACGCCCTCCACCTTCTCATCGGCTTCCCTCACGACGGCGAATCAGGCAACTGGCAATTCCAGAAACCTCACCTCGTCGATCTCTCCACCCTCAGCGTAAAGCTCAAGGTCGAGTTCTCCGCCGCCAACCGCGACCTTTACCACTAACCGCGAAACGCCGACTTCAGCTCTCTCACGCTCGTCACCTTCAACGCAAGGACACCCAGGGCATAAACCACCGCTCCCATTCCAATCAGTAGCGTCATCGCAACCACCTTTTGCCACATCACCTCATCCATCCACGGAGCAAGCAAAGGACGCACCGCGAAGAGAACAACAGCCATCATCGCACTGGCACAAACCATTCCCCCGAGTCGGAGCCAATTCCTCTTCTCCAGATTCACAAAACCCCGCAGCCCAAACCAAAGCAGCGCCACATTCACCCACGCTGCCACTGATGTCGCAAATGCCAAACCGACATGCCCAAAGAACGGAAATAGGGCCAGGCTCACCAAAATATTCACCAGCACCGTGATCCCCGCCATCCACATCGGAGACTTCGTATCCTCCCGCGCAAAATACCCCGGCTGCAATACCTTGATCAAAACGTAACCCGGCAACCCCACCGCGAAGGCAGCCAACGCCCGCCCCGTCTGCCTGGAATCCTCCGCCGTAAAGCCGTCCCGTTCAAACAAGAGCGACATGATCTCCTCCGGAATCACCATCAACGCAATCGCCGCCGGCACCGTCACAATCATCGCGAGCTCCAGCCCCGTCACCATCGTCCGCGACGCCTTCCCTTCCTGACCCGATTTCAAAAGCCGCGTAATCTCGGGCAAAAGAACCATCCCGAACGCAATCCCGATCATCCCCAGAGGCAATTGGTAAACCCGGTCCGAATAATACAAAAACGAAATCGCCCCCTGTTGAAACGACGCAATCACCCCGCTCACCAGAAGGTTAATCTGCTGAATCCCCGCCGCAATCACCCCCGGCCCCATCAGGACAAACAGCCGCTTCATTCCCGAATCAAAAACCGGCTTCTGCAACGCAATCGGCAAGCCCGCCCTTCGGCATACCGCCCACAACACCACCAACTGAACCACCCCCGCCACCGCCACACACCACGCCAACACCTCTCCCTTCGCCGAAGAAAACTGCACCACCCCCAACAACCCGATCAAAAACACAATATTCAACAACACGGGCGAAAACGCCGGTGCCGCAAACTTCTTCAAGGTCGTCAGCACGCCGCTCAAGTGCGCCACCAGCGCCATGCACAACAGATACACAAAGGTAATCTGCGAGAGCTTCACCGTCAGATCATACGCCCCCGGATCATTCCGAAACACCTTGAACTCCCCCGCCCCGCTCACCGCCCCCGTCACCAAAGCATAATCATGCCCCTCCGGCAGCGGAATCCGCAGCAGCCCATCATCAAACTTCCACATTCCTTTCTCAAAAAACCGATTCCGAGCTTCCTCCGTCGTCTCCCCATCCTTTTTCTCCCCCTTCCGCTCCAGCCCGTCATTCAACACAACCCGCAGCGATTTGCTCTCACCCACCGCCTGGGTGTCCCCGCCAAACAACTCTCGAAACACCTTCCCCGCCTCCGGACTCCCCCGCTCCGTCACCCTCAGATCATAAAGCCGAACCGCTTCAGGCGTCGCACTCTGGATGTAAATCGCCCGAGCACCCCGCAAACTCACCTGAAATTCCTGCCGCTGATCCGTCAAATTCGTATCCACCTTCGCCAGAAATCCCGGCACCACCGCCAGCATCACAAAGCTCATCAACGGAATCAAAACGATCGTCATGATCCCCAGCACCAGAAAGAGCACCGAAAAGGCGTTATTCGCAAAATTCAGCGCGGACGCCCTGCCGTCTTGCGCCACCCGCTTTCCAAAAAGAGGAACAAAGGCCGAGTTGAACGCACCCTCCCCAAAAATACGCCGAAACATATTCGGAAACCGAAAGGCCGCAAAAAACGCATCCGCCACCACCCCCGTCCCTAAAAACCTCGCGATCAGAATATCCCTCAAAAATCCCAAAACCCGGCTCATCAAGGTGAACCCGGAAACCGTCATCAGCGATCGCAACATCGGGCGGAACAATGTCTCCCCTCACTCGCAATCTCAAGCCCAACTAGTACCTCACACCGCTAAATCGCCCGGTTGTTTCCCCGGCCGTCCCTCACAAAGGCAACCCGCCTAGGCAGTGAATGACAACGAAGCCCCCTCATCGCAATGATAACGGACGCCCGTCACTTCAAGTCAAACGCGGCATTACCCCCGCTTACCAAAACGGCCACCAATCACGACGCGCCTTCCGCTTATACGGCCCATCTCCCACACTAATCACCTCAACCCTCACCTGCGCAAGCCCCTGGTCCCTAAAGCCCAATTTCGAAGCCGCCCGGGGAGTCACATCAATGATCCTGCCGGGAATAAAAGGCCCCCGGTCATTCACCCTCATCTTGAGCGTCTTCCCATTCTCCAAATTGGTCACCTTCACCCGACAGGGTATCGGCAGGGTTTTGTGAGCCGCGGAAATATCCCACGGCATCACCTTCTCACCCAACGAGGTGTCACCCCTCACCAGCCCGAAAAGCTTGCTCTCATTATACCACGATCCAATTCCCTCATCGGAATAATCAAGCGCCGCCTCAACCGACATCGGCTGGTAATGAATACCTCGGATCGTGTAGCCCCTCGTCTGATAGCCCTCGTAACCCCCTCCACACGAAACGAGGAAGGCAAAAATCGGGAGAACTAACAAAAATCGTTTCACTATACTTCGCGGCTTTTCAGCTCGGGAAGAGTGCGGGCAACTTTTTCCTTAAGCGCCTTCCCGACCTGGAACTTTACCACAGCCCGGTCCGGGATGGGAATCGTCTTATTCGGGTCTTTCGGGTTCCGCCCGGGCCGTCCCCTTGCAATCTTGGTCTCAAAGGTCCCAAAATCACGAACCACCACATTGTTCGCCTCCGCCAGCTCACGCGTCACGATCTCGAGGACCATGTGAAACATCTTGGAAGACAAGGTCTGGGTGACCCCCAAACGGTCACTAACTTCTTGAATAATCTCTTTCTTTGTGAAATTTGCCATCGGTCTCTAGGTGTGAGAAAAGCTCCCTTTCGAGAACCTTCGCCATTGTTAAAAGTTAGATCGCCGACGACAACTGCTTTTTGCAAATATATTTACGAATCCGGCTCATACTTCTGCCTAAATCCAATAAGTTTATCAGAATGAACTTCTTAGAAACAAGGGAATCGGAAACGCCAATCCGGACAAAACTCCATAATCCAGCCTCCCGCATCCCACAAAAGGGTTACCCCTGCCAATAACACCCCATGCTGAAACCACCAACAGTTGACGATCCACTCGAAAAGCCAGCCGATTTCCGCGTTCAGCTTCGCGAATGGTTCGTCCCGCAGGCCAAAGATCACCCGTGGAGACGAACCCGGGACCCATGGCTCGTCCTCATCTCGGAAATTATGCTTCAGCAAACCACTGTCGCCTCAGTCATTGCCAACCGTCGCTTCGAGCGTTTCACCGCCGAATTCCCTGATATTCACTCAATCGCCCACGCACCTGAAGAGCAGCTTCTCCGCGCCTGGGAAGGCCTCGGATACTACAACCGGGTTCGCAATCTCCAAAAAGCCGCCCGAGCCGTGATCGACAATCACGGAGGCCACTTCCCAAACGAGGCATCGACTCTCGAACAACTCCCCGGAATTGGAAAATATACCGCAGGCGCAGTTTCCTCGTTCTCCTTCGATCTCCCCGCACCAATTGTCGATGCCAACATCGCTCGCGTGCTCAGCCGCCTCTTTGATTTCCACGATCCTGTCAACTCCACCTCGGGACTCCGGCAACTCTGGCAATGGGCGGAACTGCTCTTGGATCGCCAACACCCAAGACTCCATAATTCCGCGATAATGGAACTTGGCCAAACCTTTTGCTCCGCCAAAAAACCTTCCTGCATCAAGTGTCCCGTCGCCAGCTTCTGCAAAACAAGATGTCCGGAAGACCTACCCGTAAAATCCAAGGGACGCGAGACCCTGCAGGTCGATGAACACGCCATCTTCAACCTCAAAAAAGGACAACTTCTCCTCGCCCTGGAATCAGGGAGTCGCCGCAAGGGATTTTGGCGCCTTCCCCTTCGCACCCCGGAGGAGACTTCACACCTCACTCCCTTCTCCAAGCACCGATACACCATCACCAACCATAGAGTCAGTTTATATCTTTATCAGATGGAAATCACACCTCGAAAAGATGAAGTATATCATGACATTGAAAACCTGAAATCACTTCCAATCGCCTCCCCGATACGTCGGGCAATTCAATCCGCAATCTAGAATAACGAATCTACATTCCATACTCGGGAATCAAACTTCGGGACACAATCTCCACCTCCGTTCCCAGCCGGGTCTTCGCAAAAATCATGGGCTGGGCCTTCTCATAGACCCGGATACAACCAAAGCTGCTTCGCGCCCGCTTGTTAAACTCTCCAATATGCATCCCTACGCCATCCCATGTCAGGCGCATCCAGTAGGGCATCGATATCCCCTCATACACCGCCCCCTCGGGAATTGGCCCCTCGTGCTCCCACGCCTTCTTCACAAGCACCCTGCCGGACTTTTCATCGACCAATTGTCCATACTGATTCGACCTTTTGCTCTCAAGGCGCTCCAATACCGGAAAATTTCCCACCGGCGTCTCGTGACCGGGAACCCCCGTTGCCACATCGCTCTCAAGAACCGCCCTCCCCTCCCTGTCGAGCAACCACACCTTTTGATCCCATAAGGACACCTTCAATTTCGTCTCCTCAGGCGAAGTCACATCATAGGCTTTCCGATCCAACAAATAACCCGGCTTATTCCCGGGCATTGTCGAACAGGAAACCGTCATAAAAGACAGCAGAAGCAGAACGAAGCAATTGATCCCTGACACGCCTCCTCGGATACACCCTCATCTCACGGCGCGAAACGAAAAAACTCTTCTCCCCGGCGAGCCCTCTACTTTGGCGAAATAACCCACCGAATATAAGCATTCGGTAAATCCTGTACCGGAGCAACCGCCTTCAGGCGCCCCCCGTGGTCGGATACCACCACTCCGGTGTCCGTCCAATTGACCAGATCAGAAGACCATTCGGCCCGATAAGTCACTCCCGGTGCCATGGAATTGGCCGGAACAGCCACACAGAGATCACTTCCCACCTTCTCCAGCTCAAAGGATGCCGTTCCCTCGGACGCTTTGATCGGACTCGTCCCCAACGCATATTCATGGCCATTGCTAAGTCCATCGGAGTCAAAATCAGCACCAAACTCTCCTACCGATGGGTAAACATAAGCTGACCAATAATCATAATCCCTCAGATTGGTTGATTCGATGACTTTCACCTCCTCGATCGGACTCCAGGCAAAAGCAAATCCGGCAATCTTCGGACGAATCCGGATATTGTAGGTTTCCCCCGGCAGTAAACCGCCACCCAAAACCTCCGGGTTGAAAGCAATCTGTTGGTGGGACCCATCCAGTGTGTGAACCACCGATGCCACCGCCAACTCCGCATTCGCAAACGAAATATCATCAATAAAAACACCCATCGCATGCTCTTCATCCTGAATCGTCTGGTTCCATCCGATCAAGGTGTTGACCTCCCAGGACTGGCGGAATCTCACCCTCAGGCTTGGAGATTCTGGCAGCGGCACCACCGCCTGAATAAATTTGGAGTCGGGCGGCATCGACTCCAGATTTGTCGATAGACCGGACACCCTGAAGTCCGTTTTCTGCCAACTCACCCCTCCATCCACTGATATCTCTACATCAAGGTGGGTCTTCGTCGTCATAAAGCCACGCCGATACTGGAACTTCAAGGTCGCCCCTTTATTCGTTGTCAGGTTGTGGTTGATTTCAAAACCGTGTGCCGTCGGAGTATTGTCCTTGAACGCCAGTCTGAATGACTTCTCGCCAAGGAAAAAATCGGAGTTCGGCCAGATCGACTTCGGAAACGAAAACGCCCCCACCAGATCAACACCATTCACCGATTGATCGATAATTGCGGGCGAATCGGATTCGGCATCCTCAACTTCCAGCTCCCCGGAACGCTGACTGATCTCAAAATCATAACTATCCGCCCCCCTGACCGGCCCGAAGTAATAATTCGCCCCTTCCACCGGAGGATGTTCCGAACCCGTCAACTTCATCGGCTGAAGAACGTCCGGATTGATGATCGTCACGTGGTAGGTAAAACTCGTCGGACCTCCTCCCCCGATGTTCTGCACCGTCACTTTGTAAGTTTGATCCTCATCAACTTCATCGGGAAGCCCTGTCGGCATCCAGACCAAAGTGGAATCGGCATAATCTCCGGAACCCGGACCTGTTGCCGATTTTCCAATCGGCCCCTCCCCGTTCACGTTTGTAACCTGACCGGAAAGCGGGATCCCCTTGCTCTGCGAAACAATCGGCGCCGGAACGGTAGCCCCGTCCGGACCCGACATCGTCACTTTCGCTGCGGAAAAATCGGCCCCGGGATAACTCAAGGACCAAAGATCGGAAACGATTGGAGAGGGACAATAACCCGCGTTGGGCCATGCCACAAATTGAACCTGGCGGGGTAAGGTGAAATCTCCCAACACATAAAGCGCATTCACTGCCGGCCTCGTTAAGAGCCCGTCCTCGACTTCAGGCGGGATATCTCCACTGGCCATCTTTGCCACCGCCGAAAAGAGAAGCCAGCGACGGTGACCCACGAACCTGTTGGCCAGTTCGTCCACCCCGTCACCGGGCTCATCCATGTATCCGTCAATCGCTCCGGGCCCCCAGATGTGAACCGCCAGGTTTGAGTTCCTTGAGCCGTTCCAGGCCGTCGGACTAAAACATGAAAAATCATCGGGCAAATCGTGAGTGAGCTGAAATTCACTCGCATTCTCAATATCAAACCCTTGGGAAGACAACGCCAGGGCAATCGCTCGCGTTGCCTGTGACTTCGTCGTCCCGGCCGGAGGGGTGTGGCGGTCATCCGCATCCAAATAGACCTCCGCTGTCTCAAATGACGTGTTCCCGGGCAACCCGGCCATCGCCCGGTAATAGTTTACCCGACGTTGAATGTCTTTGGTGAACTCGGCCGGAGGTTCGGAGAGTGAACAATTCGCATAATCAATCGTCCCGCTCCACCGATTTTCATACCCTTCCGACGCTTTATAATAACGATGCCAGAACGCCACCACATCATTTCGGGAGAAACGATCGACCACCAAACCGGTGGCATCTTCCGACGCAAAAACCGCAGACCCTGAAAAAAGGCCATGCAAAGCTAATGAGACGAGCGCACAGCGCTGCCCTCCGGAAGTCACAAACATGCACGATCAAACCACTTATTTTCCTACTAATCAAGAAAACTTTATTAATCCGAACCATCAACAGGACTCATCTATTTGGCAAATCTACAGATCACATTGCTCAATAGATAAAACACCGCGGTTTCAACTCTCAAAATAAGCCTCCCCAGCGAAACCGGATAAAACCCTGAAGCAAAAGCCGCTTCGTATTCTTCCGGCGAAAAATCCCCTTCCGGCCCAACCAAAAGGACAATGGAACCCACACCCCCCTCCCGATCCAATAAGGCTCTCAACGGCTCCGCTCCCTCCACTAAAGCACCGGCAATTTCCAAATCACCTTTATTTCGTGATTTTAACCAATCATCGAAAGCCCTTGGAGGCTCAACCTCCGGCACCCGGTTCTGCCCACACTGCTTACTGGCCTCCAGCGCCAATCGGTTCCATTTCTCCGCTTTCTTGGCGGCCTCTTTCACCTCAATCTTCACGTTCCCCTGCCGGGACATCAACGGGTGAATTTTCGCCACCCCAAGCTCCACCGCTTTCTGAACAATCAAATCGAAGGTCTTCCCTTTCGGAATGCCTACCGCCAATTCAATGGGAATCGAAGGAGGATCCACCGTCACTTCGGACACCGCCTCCAGTCCCACTTCATTTGCCGATATCGAACTAATCGTCGCCCGCACACTCCGCCCCGCACCATCAAACACCTCGATCTCTTCCCCCACCTGCTTGCGCATCACACGCCGACAGTGATGAGCCTCTTCGCCGACAAGCGAAAACGACTCATCCCACGCATCAGGAGAAATCCAAAACCGGTCCATTTCCGGACACCCTACAGGTCAAAAAAGCCTTTGGCTTTATCAAAAAACGACTTGTTGAGCGGCGAGTTCTCCTCACCAATCGATTCCGTAAACGCCTTCAGCTTCTCCTTCTGCTCGCGATTCAATTTCGTCGGGACTTCCACTTGCACTTCCACATTCAGCGCCCCTTTTCGTCCGCTGGCGAGACTTGTCACCCCCCGATCCCTCAAGCGGAAGGTCGTCCCTCCCTGCGTCCCCGCAGGCACCTTGATCGTCGCCGCACCCGTAAGCGTCGGCACCTCAAGCTCCCCGCCCAAGGCTGCTGTCGAAAACGGCAAAGGCACCTCGCAGAAAAGATCGTCTCCTTCCCGTTGAAAAATATCGTGCTCCCTGAGATGAAGAAAAACGTAGAGGTCTCCCGCAGGTCCGCCTCGCAGGCCCGCATCTCCCTTTCCCGTGGAACGCAGCCGCGTCCCGTCATCCACCCCGGCCGGAATCCTGATCGTGACCCGCTCGGGAGCCTGGGCGCGCCCTTCTCCGTTACACTTGCCACAAGGATCCGCAATCACCTGCCCTGCACCCCGGCATTCGGGACACGTGCTCTGCTGAATGAAAATTCCCGCCTGCCGCGCAACCGCTCCCCGTCCCCCGCAGGTGACGCAGGTCTTCGCCCCGCCTCCTCCGGACTTCGATCCCGACCCGGAACACGATCCGCAACTGGCATACTTCTCGATTTCCAGCTCCTTCTCGACCCCTTCCGCCGCCTCTTCGAGCGTGATCTCAAGATCGTAACGCAAGTCACTCCCCCGCTTCTTGCCCGAGGCATCACGGGATCGCCGTCCGCCACCTCCGAAGAGATCGTCGAACATGCTTCCCCCGCCACCTCCGCCACCGAAGACTTGGCTGAAAATATCCATCGGATCGTGGAAACCGCCAAAGCCTCCCCGTCCCCCACCACCGCCACCGGCCTGGAACGCATCGTGCCCGTAGCGATCATAGGCCGCCCGCTTGTCCTCGTCTCCGAGCACCTCATAGGCTTGCCCCAGCTCCTTGAATTTATCCTCCGCGCCGGGATCATCCGGATTCTTGTCCGGGTGATGCTGCACTGCCGCCTTCCGGTAGGCCTTCTTGATCTCTGCCTGCGAAGCATCCCGCGACACCCCCAGCACTTCGTAAAAATCGCGTTCTCCCGACATTATTCTTCCTCCTCGGTTTCAGGTTCTGGAGCCTTGGCCACAATCACTGCCGCCGCACGGATCAAGCGATCATGCAAACGATAGCCCTTGCGCTTCACATAAAGAATTTCTCCCGGCTCTGCGCCCTCTCGCTCCTCCTCCGCAACCGCTTCGTGCAGATTGGGATCAAAAACGCCTTCCGCAGGCACTTCCTTCAGCCCCTGGGCATCCAGAAAATCATCCAACTGCCCCTTCACCATCGCCATCCCCTTGTAAATCATGGAGTCCTGATCCTGACTCGCCATCTCAAGACCCATCGAAAAGTTGTCAAACACCGGCAGCAATTCCTCAATCAGGCCCGCACGCGCAAACCGCAAATCCTCCGCCCGCTCACGCGCCATCCGCTTCCGGTAATTATCCAAATCCGCGGCCGTCCGAATCGCCGCCTCTTTCCACTTCGCCGCCTCCTGCTCCGGTGTCAGTGGAATCTCTTCCACCACCTCTTCGGTTTCTTCAGCCGCAGGCTCTTCCGCCTCCACTTCAGGAGCTTGCTCTCCCTCAACGGCAGGCACGTCTTCTTCAATCACTTCAGGTTCCTGATGAGATTCTTGCATGGGCGAACCAATAACCGCCCCCCACCAATCGTCAACCCCTACCTGATTCGACTTTTTCCCGCCCAAACAGAAAACTCTCACTTTCAAACACCATCCCCTCAAGCAATTCCACCCCGTTCAACGCCGCCCCCGTCAAGCTCACTCCCGCCTCTCCTTCATCCACCACAAAGCCCGGAAGCAACTTCCCAAAGGCTCCATCCTTCCACCCCGCCTGCGGCATCATCGTCGTCGTTTCATAGTCCGGATGGGGAATCGAATAGCTGATCACCCGCCCCTGCCGCACCAGCCCCGAGTGATGCTCCTCCGCCGAAGCCCCCTCAAACACCAGCACTCTTACCCCCTTGCTCTGCAGCCGCTCCATCAGCCCACTCCTCATCTCCCTCAAGATCACCAGGCCAATCCGCTCCCGCGACACCACCGACAAGAACTCCTCATCACCCCCCTCGCAGAACGCCACCTTCGCATCAATCAGCTGCGGCCAAAGAATCCCCAAAATCCCGCACTCTTCCGCCTCCCGATCCCAATCCAACAAAATCCGGCTCCCCCTCCCCGCCAGATTCACCTGGTTCAACTGCAGCGCATTCGCCCGCATCTGCCGCCCCACCTCCTCATCGGACCACGCCTTCGCCATCATCTCACTCCACCCTCCCGGCAAATCCCCCAGCACCTGCGGCTCATCAAACCCACCCCGTCCCATTTCCCGCAGTCTCGCCTCCACCGTCTGGGCCGAAAGCTCGTGCAGCGTCTTCGCCAACTTGTCTCCCGCAAACTCACCCACCTCCTTCGCCTCACTAAACGCCACCGTAATCCCGTAAGGAACCTTCCGCGGCCCTTTCCCCAGAAAACGACTCCCCTCAAAACTCCACATCGATCCCCACAAGCCATCCATATAAGCCGCCACCACCGGACACTTCGCCTTCCGCGCAATCATCTCATACCCCCGCTTGATCTCCGCCAGCCCGCCCGTCCGCGATAGCTGCCCTTCCGGAAAAATACAAACCACCGATCCCTCCTCAAGCGCCTCTTTCGCTACCCGGATCGCATCCTTCGCCTTCGTCGGCGATACCGGAACCATCTCAAACAAGCGCGCAAACCAACCCACAATCTTCCGGTCAAAACAGGTATCAAACATTAAAAATCGAATCGGCCGTGACGACGCCACCGACAGCACAATCCCGTCAATGTAACTCAAATGATTCGCCACCATCAGCACCCCGCCCTCCTTCGGAATCCGCTCCTCCCCTATCGTCCGGATGCGATACACCGACTTGAACATCCCCAGCATGATCAACCGCACAAAATCCTTCGGCAAAAGACGCGCCACATAAATCGTCACCACCACGCAACACCCCGCCAAAAACAAAAACTGCAACCAGATCGGCATCCCCGCCCGACTCAGCAGAAACTGCAACGCCACCGCCGAAATCCCGCCCAAATTGATACACAGATTCGACGCCGACAGCACCAGCCCCCGCTCCCCATCCTCCGCCCCATCCTGAAGATACGCATTCAGCGGCACCAAAAAAAGCGCCCCTCCAAAGCCCGCCAACCCCAAAAACACCACCCGCCCCCACCCCCCGCCCGCCGCAAAAGCCAGACTCCCCGTCGCCACCGCCATCAGCGCACCACCCACCACCACCAAACCCAACTCATTGCGCCTCCGGCAAATCACACTCACCAGCAAACTCCCCAACACAATCCCCACCACCACCGGCGTCCACAGCGTCGCCGTCTCCACCCCCATTCCAATCTTCCCTCCGCTGTTCTCCGTCGCGATCTGAATCACCAACAACTGCAAAAATCCCCCAAAACTCCAAAAGAAACTAATCCCCAAGGTCGATCGCCAAAGACCCTTCTGCGACTTCAGCTTCGCCAAATCACCAAAGTGCCGAAACGCCACCTCAGCTGAAAACGGCCCCGCCCCCTTCGGCTCCGTCGGCTGAATCATATACGAAAACACCAGCGAGATCGCCGCGCCAATCAACACCCACAGTATCGGCACCAACGCAGCCTCCCATGGCCCTTTCCCCAACTGCAGCCCCCATTTGTCAAACCACAGACTCCCCACAATCTGTCCCATCAAAATCGCCAAGATCACCGTCCCCTCCATCACCCCGTTCGCAAACCCCAACTTCCGCGACCCCACCAACTCCTTCACCACCCCCATCTTCGACGGACTCAGCAGAGCCGATTGCGATCCCAGGAAAAAAAACGCCACCAAAGTCACCGCAATCGCCACCGCCGATCCCTCCGCCCCGCGCGACATCCCAAACCACAGCGCCCCCGCCATCGTGAGAAGCACCACCAGCTGAAACCACGACGACCACCGGATCACCCGATTCTTCGCAAACCGGTCCCCCAACCACCCCGCACTCGGCGCGAAAAGAATAAACGGCAACACCAGCAACGCCCCCAACACATGCTCGATCCCCTTAAACGCCAACCCCATGTAATACAGCGCCACCCCCAACGGAATCAGCAGGAACTTCGCAAAGTTGTCATTGAACGCATTCATCGTCTGCATCCCCACCAACCCCCAAAACGACCGCCACTCCCGCTGACCCGGCTCAAAACTCTGATCTATCACCTCTTCAGACTGACCCACTTCACTCATTTAGTTAAATCGATTAAACCATAGAGATCATCGACTTAAACGATACCTCCATCTAGCCAAGTAAATCACCCCCACCCCAAACCACACGCACATTCTTCCCCCCCAATTGTAGCGTCGGTCTATGACCGTCGCAAGCTCCCCCCAACCCCAGCCAATAAGGAGAGCGGGCATTCCTGCCCGCCCCCCCCCCAACCAAGCCCCCCAACCAAGCAATTCCTAATTCCAAATTCCTAATTCTCCCTCCCCCCAACCCAGCCTCAAAAAACCTTTGCCTCTTTGCAGTGAACCTCACCTTTCAAGCTTCACCCTTCACCTTGAATCCTCCACCCTCCCCCCATGCTCCTCGCCATCGAATCCTCTTGCGATGAAACCGCCGTGGCCATCATCCGCCGCAGCGACGATGGCCCACGCCTCCTCACCTCCCTCATCTCGTCCCAAATCGACATCCACCGCGCCTACGGCGGCGTCGTCCCCGAGGTCGCCTGCCGCAACCACGCCCAACGCATCCGCCCCCTCGTCGAACAAGCCCTCGCCGATGCCGGAGTCACCATCGACGACATCTCCGCCTTCGCCGCCACCCGCGGCCCCGGCCTTGCCTCCTCCCTTCTCGTAGGACTTTCCTACGCCAAAGCGCTCGCCGCCGCGACCGGCAAGCCCTTCTTTGGCATCAACCACATGGAAGGCCACCTCCTCTCTCCCTTCCTCGAAAAAGGCGACATCCCCCCGCACCTCGGACTCATCGTCTCCGGCGGCCACACCATGCTCATCGATGTCCGGGGCTTCCGCTCCTACAAACTCCTCGGACGCACCATCGATGACGCCGCCGGCGAAGCCTTCGATAAAGTCGGCCGCATGCTCCAGCTCCCCTACCCCGGAGGCCCCGAAATCGAAAAGCACGCCCGCTCCGGAAACCCCAAAGCCTTCGCCTTCCCCCGCGCCGCTCTCAAGGAACAACCCTACAATTTCTCCTTCTCCGGCCTCAAAACCGCCGTCCTCTACCAGCTCCAAAAACTCGACGACCCCCGGTCCCAGCTCGCCGACATCTGCGCCTCCTTCCAAACCGCCGTCATCGACAGCCTCGTCAAAAAGACCCTTCGCGCCGCCGCTCACACCGGTCACAAAATCATCACCATCTCCGGCGGCGTTGCCTGCAACCGGGCCCTGCAAGATGCCCTCCGCACCGCCTGCGAAAAGAACGACCTCACCCTCCAGCTCACGCCCCCGGCTCTCACCACCGACAACGCCGGAATGATCGCCTTCACCGGCCTCCTCGCCTCCGAACAACTTTCTCCCGATCCCCTCACCATCGGAATCGACCCCAACCTTTCCCTCGCTCTCTGATCATCCCTTGTGCTCTTCAAAAAGAGCCACGAACTCCCGATGCACCTCGGGAAATTTCTTCGAGAGCTCGGTCGTTTCACCCGGATCATCCTTTAGGTTGTAGAGTTCCACTTCCGCTTCCATCCCGTAGCGCACCGCTTTCCAGTCCCCTTTCCGCGCCGCCTGGAAGACCTCACCCACGATCCCCGAGTTCGGATCTCCCGCCTGCTTTCCAAACTCCCAATAAAGAATCCGTTCCGCCATTTCTCCCGGCTCGTCCTTCAGCAAGGTCGCAACCGACTCGCCATTCGTCTTCACCCGCGGCACCTCGTTCAGCGACACCCCCGCCAGCTCCGCAAAAGTCGGCAACACATCGGCAAAGGCCCACGGCGTGTCATCCACCCGCCCCTTCGAAATCGCCGCCGGCCAATGCGCAATCATCGGCACATGAATCCCTCCCTCATACACATCCCGCTTCATCCCTTTGAAAGGATACGAGGCCTTAAAATATTCCGGATCCGCGCCCCCCTCGTCATGTGGTCCGTTGTCCGAGGTAAAGAGAATCAGCGTATTCTCCGCCACCCCCTTCGCCTCCAGCGCCGCATACACCTGCCCCACATAATCATCGAGCGCCGTCACCATCCCCGCCAGCGTTGCATGCGGATGAGCCACCGCCTCCGGATAGTACCATGCATACTTGTCGCTCGGATCACCCGTCGACATTCCACCATACGGCTTCACCGGAAACTTCTCCTCATACCGCTTCTGATACTTCTCCGGCACCGCCAATTCCGCATGCGGTGACGAATACGACAGCATCACAAAGAACGGATTCTCCCGCTCTTCCTCGATGTAAGCAATCGCCTCATTCGTAAACAACTCCTGCGCATACGCGCCCTTCTTCCCTCCCTCATTCTCCGGAATCCGAATCTTCTCTCCATCACGCCACAGGATCATCGGATACTGCCGGTGCCCCTCCAAAATCGAATACATCCCGTACCACGTGTCGAACCCCATCGCCAGCGGATCGGTCACTCCCATCTGCGACCCAATCGAATACTTCCCGAACAAAGCCGTGTCGTATCCCGCATGCTTCAACACATGCGCCATCGTCACATCGATGTCCCGCAGCTGAACCGTATTCGAATTGTTCTCCATCAACCGCCCGTCCCTTCCGGTAAAGAGCGACACCCGCGAGGGCGAACACACCGTATTCCCCGAGTAAGCCTGCGTAAACCGAATCCCCTGACCCGCTAAGCGATCCAGGTTCGGCGTCTCAATCGGCGTATCCCCGTAGGCCCCAATCTGGTTGAACCCCAAATCATCCGTCAAAATAAAGACAATGTTCGGCTTCGCCCCAAACACCTGCCCCGCAAGCAACCCCAACAACACCATTCTTCTCAGCATCCCGAAACCCTCCAACATTCCCCCGCCCCAAGCCAACCCTAAAACAATTCCCCTTGCTCCTCACTCGGCCTCTTCTTCAGCGGATTCGCCGTCTCGCCTACCACCAATAAATCCTCCTCCGGCGCAAACCGTTCCACCTCCCCGGCCAGATACGCCTCCCGCTCACCACCCACCAGCAAGGCCGGCATCCGATGATGAATCGGCGACACCCGCTCATTCGCCTCCGTCGTCAGCATCGAGAAACATCGCCCCAATTCCGCAACCTCCTCCCATATCCCCGCCGCCCAAAGCCACCCCTCATCCGCCGCTTGAAAAAGATGCGTCCGCTTCCGCCCCTTCGGACCCGACCACTCATAGTACGACATCACCGGAATCAAACACCGCCGCTCCGCAAAGGCCTCCCGCCACATCCCGCTCTCCAGATTGTCCGATCGCGTATTATTCACCACCCCCAACCCCTTCCGCTCAAACCCCCATCGCATCTCAACCACCTCATCCCCGTCCAAAACCACCGGAGCCAAGTCCGTCCGCCGCACCAAACGCCCTTCCCCCACCGGCAACTCCCCCTTCACCTGACTCAGCTTCTTCGCCGTATTGAACGCGTTACACATCTCACTGACCTACAAAAAACCATCACCCTCTTCAACTTCCACCCCGTAAAACTTCCAACGGAGGATGATGACAAACACCTCGACTCAAGGCCAGACCACCCACCACCGCAATCAGCGTCACCGCCCCAAAGGCCCCCAAAAGAAGCGCCGCATCAGGCCAAGGCGAGGCTTCGAAAACAAACACCGCCAGCGCCGCATTCGCCGCCACCGCCAGCAACACTCCGGTCAGTGCCGAGAGAATCCCCAGCGCCGCATACTCAATCACCAGGATCACCCGCACCTGCTTCGCCGATGCCCCCAGCGTCCGCAGCAAAACACTCTCCTTCAACCGCACATCGCGACCATTCAGCAAGGTCCCGATCAGAATCGGCAATCCCGCCAGCACCGTGAACCCCGCCAGGATCGTAATCACCGTCGAAATCTTCCCCAGAATCTCCCGCACCGTTTCCAAAATCTGCGTCAGATCAATCGCCGTCACATTCGCAAACTGACCGGCCAATTCACGCTGCAACTCACCCGAGGCCTCCGGCGTCGGCGTCCGCGTCGTCACCACATGGAATCCCGGAGCCTCCTCCAGCACTCCCGGCGGAAACACCATAAAGAAGTTCAGGTTGAACCGACTCCAATCCACCCGCCGAATGCTCGTCACCCGACACCGAATCGCAATCCCTTGCACATCCATCGTGATCTCATCGCCAATCCCCACCTTCATATCCTTCGCAATCTTCTCCTCCAGCGAGAGCGGCACCACCTCATTCGGATCAGCCCGCTCGGTCGCAAACTCACCCGCGACCAGCTCTTCGGTAAAATTCATCGTGTCGCGGTAAGTCGACCGAAACTCCCGCCGACCCACCCAGCGTGGCACGTTCTTCACCTCACTCACCGGCACTCCCCGAATCGACTGCACCCTCATCGTCACCATCGGCGTGCTCTCCAAAACAGGGAGCCCATCATCCTTCAAGACCCCCTCAACTCCCGTCACCTGATCCGGCTGCACATCGATCAAATACAAATTCGGGCTGTCCTCCGAACGCTGAACACTCAGCCGATCATTCAAGAGCTTCCCGGCCGAAAGAATCGTCACTAACAAAAACGTCCCCAGCCCCAGCGACAGCAAAAACAGCAAGGTCTGATTCCCCGGCCGATGAAGATTCGAAACACCCTGCCGGATCAAATACGGCCACCTCCGGCTCACCACCCGACGACTCACCGCCATCAACCCGCGCGCCACCCCAACCAGTGCCAGGAAAGCCAAGGCCATCCCACCAACCATCGCCAATGCCCGCTTCAAGTTCGGATCGTTCGCATAAGCCACCATCACCAGCAACCCCGCCAGCAAACCATAAATCGGCAAGGCCCGCAGCACGCCTCCCTTCAAACTCCCCCCACTCCGCAAGGTCACCGCCGGGGAAATCTCCCGAATTCTCATCAGAGGAAGCAGCGCAAATCCACAACACACCGCAAATCCCATCGCCGTCGTCTGCGCCGCAATCTTCCACTCCGGCGAGGGACTCACCGAAATTGGCAACTCATCTCCCAACGCCACCAGCAAGCCCATCTGCATTCCAATCCCAAGCCCCGCACCCAGCAGCGCTCCCAACAAACCCAGCGCCATCGCTTGCGCAAAATAAATCCCAAACGCCAAATGCCCCGGACATCCTAGGCAGCGTAAAATCGCAATCGTCTGAATCCGCCGCGTCACATGCGCATGCACCGCCCCCGCCACCCCGATCGCTCCCAGCGCCAGCGAGGCCAGCGCAATCAATCCGAGAAACTTCTGAAAGTTGTCGAGCGCCTTGCCCAGATTCTCCTGCCGGTCTTCCGGCGTCTCCAGCCGCCACTGCGTCCCCTTAAAATCCTCCCGCACCCTCTTCTTCAGCCCACGTCCACCCACCGCATCCGGAATCTCCAGATGCAGCGAATAACCCGCCATGCTGTTCTGCGTCAGTAGTCCGCTCCGCTCAATATCTCCCAGACTCACATAAGCCTCCGGCGCAAACCCACTAAAACGATTCCCCCTCGGCGCTGGCTGATCCACCACCCCCAGAATCGTCAACCGAATCCCACCCAGCTCCACCTCATCTCCCACCTTCACTCCAAATTGATCCAGAATCGCCGGCTCTAACAACACCCCGCCATCCTCACGCAACTTCACCCAGGCATTCGCTGGCCGCGTCTCCACCGTCCCGTAAAAAGGATACTCCCCCGCAATCCCCCGCACCTGCATCAGCCGCGCTCCCCCATCCGGTAAAAAGCGCATCATCGATGGAAAACTCACTTCCCGGCTCACCCGACTCGCCATTCCCGCCAACCGCTCCACATCCTCCTCTTTGATCTCCCGCCGCGATGACACCCGCAGATCGGATCCCAGCAGTGCCTTCGCTTCCGAAGCAATCCCCCGCTCCACACTCGTCTTCAGCGAATGAATCGCCGTCAGCGCCGCAATCCCCGAAACAATCGCCAGCGAAAAGATCACCAGCCGCAAGCGCTGCGACCGACTATCCCGCCAAGCCATCCGCCACACCCACGGGTGAAACATCGACCTCCACAGACTGCGCGGCAGCGCCTTGTTCTTAGACGTTTCCATTCTCCTCCTCTGACACAATCGTTCCGCCGCTCATCGTCACCACCCGACGCGCCTTCGCCGCCAGCGCCGGGTCATGCGTCACCAACACCAGCGCTGTCCCCGCCTCGCGGTTCAGCCGAAATAACATCTCCACAATCGGACCACTCGTCCCCGCATCCAAATTCCCCGTCGGCTCATCGGCAAAAAGTATCTTCGGCCGATGAATGAACGCCCGCGCCAAGGCCACCCGCTGCTGTTCCCCGCCCGAGAGCTGAAGCGGATAATGATCCAGCCGATCCCCCAACCCCACTTCGGTCAGCAATCTCTCCGCCTCTTTCTCGATCTCCTTTCCCGACTCCCCCCGCAGCTCCAGCGGCACCAGCACATTCTCAATCGCCGTCAGGGTCGGAATCAGTTGAAAACTCTGAAACACAAAACCCACCAGCCGATTCCGCAGCGCCGCCCGCGCATCCTGATCCAGCGATTCCATCGCCAGCCCGTCCAGCTCGACCGATCCCGCGCTCGCATCATCCAGCCCCGCACACAGCCCCAGCAAGGTCGTCTTCCCGCTCCCCGAGGGCCCTACAATCGCCATGGTGTCTCCCGCTTCCAAACTCAGACTCACCTCCTTCAGCACCGTCAAATCACCATTCGCCGTCACATGCGTCTTCCGTAACCCCGACACCTTCAGGATGGGTCGTTTGACATCACTCGGAGCGGCTTCTAAACTGGACGAAGATGGGGCTGACATATCTCAAAAATTTAATCATCGGGCTCCTGCTCGCCACGACCGGCACACTATTCGCCGAGGAAACCCCGAATGCAAACGATACAGCCAAGCGCATCGTCATCTTGGGCGATAGCATCACCGCCGGCTACGGACTCGACCCCAAGCAAGCCTACCCCGCCCTTCTGCAGCAAAAGATCACCGCCGCCAACCTTCCCTATCTCGTCGCCAATGCCGGAGTCAGCGGCGACACCACCGCCGGAGGCCTGCGCCGCGTCGCCTGGGCCATGGCCAAAGGAGCCGACGTCCTCGTCATCGCCCTCGGCGGAAACGATGGCCTCCGCGGCATCTCACCCGACGAAACCAAAAAGAACCTCCTCGGCATCATCACCAAAGCCCGCACCAAAAACCCCAAAATCACCATCCTCCTCGCCGGCATGCAGATGCCCGATAACATGGGCCCCCAATTCACCGCCCAATTCAAATCCCTCTTTCCCGAGGTCGCCACGGAAACCAAATCCACTCTCATCCCCTTCCTCCTCGAAAACGTCGGCGGCATCGAACACCTCAATCAATCCGACCGCATCCATCCCAATCCCGAGGGTCAGGCAAAAGTCGCCGAAAACGTCTGGAAGCTCCTGCAGCCCGCGATCACTCCCTGATCGACACGAAATGCACCTTTTCTCCCCCAAATCTGGAAAGCTTTCCTGATTTCCTCCGTTATCATCCCCTGATGATCCGAACGGTCTTGAAACTGGCAACGCTCTCCCTGGTTGCCTCCTTGCTCAGCCCCTCCGTCATGGCAGACACGGCCAAGACCTTCGTCCACCCCGGGATGCTCCACAGCAAGGCCGAGCTCGCCTTCATCAAGGACCAACTCGCCACCGACGCAGAGCCCTGGAAGTCCGCCTGGGATCAATTGCGCTCCGCAAACGCCGCCTCCCTCACCTACACCCCCACCCCGACCGCCAATGTCGTGCGTGGCGTCCGCAACCGACCTGACATCGGCAGCTCGGACATGTCGAACGATGCCGCAGCCGCATACGCCCACGCCCTCCAATGGAGCCTCACCGGCAATCAGGCCCACGCCACCAAGACCATCGAAATCCTCAACGCCTGGTCCGGCACCTTGAAATCAGTCGGCGGCCACGATGCCATGCTCCTCATCGGAATGGATGGCATCTCCTTCTGCAATGCCGCCGAGCTCATCCGCCACACCAGCGATCAATGGCCACAAGCCGACCAGAAACAATTCGAGCGCATGCTCCGCGAGGTCTTCTATCCCACCATCAAAGACTTCCATCCCACCGCCAACGGAAATTGGGACGCCTCCATGATCCAGACCATGATCGCCATGGGCATCTTCCTCGACGACCCCGCCATGTTCGAGCAAGCCACCACCTACTTCCGCTCGGGAAAAGGAAACGGCGCCATCACCAAATATCTCAATCACTTCGGAGAATGTCAGGAAAGCGGCCGCGACCAACTCCACACTCAAATGGGCCTCGGCTTCCTCAGCTGCGCCTGCGAAATGGCCTGGAAACAAGGAGTCGACCTCTACGCCGCCGCCGACAACCGCCTCGCCCTCGGATTCGAATACACCGCCAAGTACAACCTCGGCCACGACGTCCCCTACGAGCCCTTCGAAAGCGTCGAAGGCCGCTACCACTACAAGAAAATCTCTCCCAGGTCCCGGGGCCGCTTCCGCCCCATCTTCGAGCGCACCCTCCACCACTATCAGGACCGCATGGGCCTCAAAATGCCCTACAGCCAAAAGGTCGCCGAAACCAAACGCCCCGAATCCCCCCACGGCCAACACATCTCCTGGGGCACCCTCATGTTCTACGGCCTCCCCCGTGACTTACACCCACCCAAGTCCAAGTAACACCTCTCTCGTTTCCATCGCAACATCCCAATCTCCATGAGATTCAAGACCACTTTCGTCACCCTGCTGACCACCCTCCTTTCCGGCCTCCCGGCCCTCGCTCAATCTCCCGCCATCCTCGGAAAAGGCACCAACCTCTTCGAAGTCGGACCCCTCCTCGATAGCGATAACTTCGACTCCCTCGAAAACTGGGTCGTCCAAATCCAACAGAACAAAAAAAGCCCCCCTCCCAAAGTCGTCGCAAAAGACAACACCCTCGATTGCTTCCTCCCCGGTCGCGGCGCCACCATCTGGTTCAAGCGGAAGCTCAACACCCGCGTCACCATCACCTACGATGTCCTCTGCCCCACCTCGCCGCAGGACGACAAAAACCTCCTCCCGCGCGACATCAACAATTTCTGGATGGCAAACGACCCCGATGGCGATCTCTTCGACTCCGAAAAATACACCGGCGACTTCTTCACCTACGATCAAATGCACGGCTACTACGCCAGCACCGGAGGCGGAAAAAACACCACCACCCGCATGCGCCGCTACCCGCGTCAGGTCGATGGCAAGCCCGTCGCCCACCCCGCCCTCATCTCCCGCGATGGCCAAAAGGAATTCCTCATCACTCCCGACAAACTCATACGGGTCCAACTCGTCGCTTACGATGACCTGATCCAATACATCGTCGATGGTAAGCTCGTCTACGAAATGGCCCACGGCGACCCCATCTCGGTCGAAAGCAACGACGGCAAAAAGACCTCCATCGCATCAACCTACACCCCCGACCTCCACCCCACCTACCGCGAGGGCTACTTCGGCTTCCGCATGGTCGGCACCCACCACATCTACTCGAACTTCAAAATCCACACCCTCACCCCCGTCCGCCCCACCGTCACCGTCTCCTCCATTAAGGACCTCCGTGACGCCGTCGCCCGCAGTAACCAACGCATCATCATGACCCCGGGCACCTACACCCTTCCCGAAATGATCGACGGACGAACCGGCGTCGAATTCTCAGGCTCAAATAACGACATCGATCTCACCGACGTCACCATCCACACCCCCATCAGTCTCTTGAGCGGCGAAGATCCGGAGCGCGACGACCGACGCCGCAGACGACGCAGCCGCCGGGGCATGAACGTCTACTACGTCTCGGGCGACCACGTCACCATCACCGGCGGCACCTTCGATAACCCCCACCCCCTGCACAACGGCACCCCCATCGATTTCGGCAGCTACAACCAGAACCCCGCCAACTACCCCCGCCGCGCCATGAGCGAGATCCGCCTCGAGGGCGACCACCTCCGCCTCAGCAATTGCCACCTCACCGTGCGCGGCTCCTCCCCCTACGGCTACGGAAACATCTACGGCATCGGGGGCGACGCCGTCATCTCCCTCCACAAACATTCCGGCATTCTCATGACCGGCGACCACATCACTCTCGATGCCTGCACCGTCAAAATGGAAGCCTTCGGCCACGCCATCTTCGTCCAGGGCGGCGATCAAATCACCGTCCGAAACTGCGAGGTCATCGGCCAAGTCCGCCCCAGCAACGACCTCTACAAAGAATCCCACCCCAAGGACCTCGCCAAAAAATTCGACTACAAAATGCAGTGGCCCGAAACCGTCCACGGCATCCCCATCCCCCGGGACCACATGGTCAATCTCTGCGAGGATGGCATCCGCGCCTACAGCGGAACCGGCCACATGACCGTCGAGAATTGCAAGGTCACCAAAGCACGCGGAGGCATCAAACTCTACATGGCAAAGAGCGCCACCGTCTCGGACTGCGAAGTCCGGGACTGCGTCATCCAGGGCTACTCCCTCCCCAGCCGCGGAACCATCACCCGCTCCATCGGAAACGCCGCCTACGGCCCCCTCCTCTACATCCACGCGGATTCCCACCACTCCCAAAAGGTCGACCTCGAAGTCCTCCCCGCCCCCCACGCCCTCGGCGACCACCCCCTCGCCGCGCTCAAGGGAAAAAACAACCACATCACCTTCACCGCCAAAGCCCCCCTCGCTCCCCGCCCCATCATCATCGGCTACCCCCTCCGCTTCGACTACCTCACCGCCGACTACCCCAAGGTCCCAAAAGACTTCGAAGCACACTTCGCTAAATTCGCCCCCGATTCCTACCACGCCGAGGACATCACCCTCCTCAACCACACCACCGCCCCCGTCGTCCTCAGCAAACTCTCCCAAGACAATACCATCTCCAGTCAGGGAGAAGTCCGCGACCTCGGCACCGACAACACCGTGCGCAAAGAGTAGGATCAATCCCCCTTCTCGATCCCCAGCTCCTTCAGAAGCATCCCGTCGAGATCATCCTCGCTCGGCTTAATGCACTCCGCTTTTCCCAACTTCACGATCTGTAACTTCTTCTCCGTCTCCCCGATCGCGAGAAAAATATCTCCCCTCACCGGAAGCCCCCCGTAACGCGTCGCAAACACCTTCCCAAAAAACCGTCCGTCCCCCCCTTCACTCGTCATCATCTCCCCCGACTCCGAAGTAAACCCGACAAACTTCCCCCCAATCGCCCCATCAACATAATCCCGAATTTCCTGAGTAGTCATAACCGATTCTTTCCCCACCCTGACCGCCTCCTAAGTTCAACGCAACCCCGATTGAGCTCGGAATATCACTCTCCCTCCCCATCCTCCTTCTTCCCCAACCCCTGAATAAATTTGCGCAACACCTGCTCGGGACACTTCGCAAAATTCCGCTGCCCCTTCTTCCGGAAAAACGATCCCAGCTCCGCCTTCGTCACCACAAATTCTTCGCGCTGAAACACCTCGATCATGTCCTCATCCCGCAGCGTCAACGCGATCCGCAACTTCTTCAGGATTTCGTTATTCGAGAGATGCTCCACCGGCTCCGGCACCACCCCATCCGGACGCGGCCCCCGCTTCTCAATAATGAGCCCGTCCAAAAACCGACACAACATCGCTTCCGGGAGCGCCTCATACTCCGCATGGTCCTCACGCCTCATCCACGCCCCCACTTGATCCAAACTCAGATCAGCCACACAGTGCCGAAAAATCTTCGCCATCTGCACATCATTGATGTCCAGGGCATACCGAAGCCGACGCAGAATATCGTTATTCGTCATAAGTCTCTTACAAATCACTCCAACGCAGGAGATCCACAGGAAATCACTTATCTCCCGACTGCCGCATCGCCCCGGATCCACCATGCCGTGACGCACTCGAAACCCCACCGGATCGACTCCCGCCCTGACGCTTCGCCCCTTCCTCACAGACCTCGACATCCCCCGCCTCCACCAGCTTCACCACCGCCGCACTCTCCGCCGCCTTCCGCGTAATTTGCCCGGATTTCCCCAGGCTCAGGAAGAGCTTCTTCCCCCCGGGAAGAGGAACACTCAGCGGCTTTTTTGTTTTGTTCGTGATTTCCATAATGTCGAAGGACGCGCCAGAGTAACAGGGAACGCCCCCTAACCCATCAATTTGTAAATGCAGGCGCAATCAATGGAGTAGCCCTGCGAAAAACCCGTATCCGGAATCGTTGACATCATTGAACTCCAAAACCCTAAAACCGAAGCCGTCGCGAATCATAAAAAAAGGGCGAAGCTCCCACAGAGCCCCACCCTTTTTGTTCTTTCTGGTGATTTGAAAATATTGGGGATTCTAGCTCTTCTTGGCCTTTTTCACCTTTTCGGTCTTCTCTCCGGCCTGAAGCCATCCGGAGATCCCGGCGGAAAGATGTTTGATGTTTTTGAATCCAAGAGCTTTGGCTTGGGCCGCGCCCTTCTTGTAGGCACCACATGATGGGCCGCCGCAATAGGCTACTACCAGCGTATCCTTGTCTTTCCCTTCGAGAATGGTTTCAAGCTTCTTACCCTGCGCAGCGAAATCGATCGCAGTCGGCACATGTCCATTGGTGTAGGACTTGGTGCCGTTGACATCGAGAACGATGACGTTCTTTTCCTGGATCGCTTTCTTCAGATCCTTGATGCTGATATCCGGGTAGCTTTCAGCGTGGACGCTGGAAATAGCGGCGAACATACAGGCCGCAATGGCGATCATTTTCTTCAGTGTTTTCATTATTTTAAACGGTTAATTCTTCTTATCTGATTTTCAGGAAACATCCCGACCTGCCTTTGGTTGACAGAGTCATGCGCCTCCAGAGGAATGAAACGAACCAATCGCGACTTTGATCCTGCAATCGTGCTATTTTTATTTTTTCACTCCGACTTCTTACTTTTTTCCACAAATCTGAAAAATCGGCGGATCAAAATTGCTCCTGAAGCGTTAGTAAAATAGTGCATACGCAAACTAGTCCCGAGAAATGACTCCCGAATCCCCTTCTTCGGTCGAAGAAGAATACGTCCATCACGGATTCAGATTTGCTCTGTCTCTCGCCAACGACCGGCACGAAGCCGAGGACTTGGTCCAGCAAGCCTGCCTCCAGGTCATTGCTAAAAAGGGCCGCATCTCCTCTCGCAGCTATTTACTCACGGCAATTCGTAATTTGTTCTATGACAAAGTCCGCCGCAAAAAGTTGATCAATTTCGAATCACTCACCGGCATGGAAAGTTCGATCCCCGCCATCTCTCGTACTCAACTCGGCGTAAAGCTCGATCTCGAGGCCAGCCTGAACCGCCTGAGCGCCGAAGAACGTGAGGTGATTTTTCTCAATTGTGTCGAAGGATACTCCGCTGCCGAAATGGCCCCAATGTTGGACAAACCGCGCAGCACCATCTTGAACATTCTCTCCCGGGCCAAAGCCAATCTCCTTGCCAGGGAGGGGATGGAAGCACCGAACGATTTGCGGAAAGGAGCGGCCCATGAATAACGAGCATCTCAATCGTCTTCTCAAAGAGCACTACAACACTCGCAAGATGCCCAATTCACAGGCTCGAAAGATTCTCGCCGAATGTGAGATCGCACGTACTGCCTATCGATGGCGCGTTCGGGCCATCGGAGCGTTTTCCCTTGCTGCGACTGCTCTGCTCGCCTTGGCCATCACTCTTTACGGAAACCACGCGAGCGATCCTTCCGTTGAGAGTCTCGCCCAAAGCCCACCTGATCCGGTCAACACGCATCAAAAACTGGTCGCGATTATGATTCATGCCACCAACTGCCCCAACTCCCAGGCGATGGCACCGGTCTTTGCTGAACTTCAGGAAGAATTCGTGGATGAGTCCGTGCTCTTCATCAAATTCGATTATAGCTCGGACTGCGCAAAGCATCAGGCCGAATTACTCAGCAAGGACCTCGGACTTGGACTCATCTTTGAAGATTACAAGCGAACCGGCGACATCATCCTGGTCTCCTCCCGGGGAGAAGTTCGCGGCGTCATGAACCGGGGCGTCACCATCGCTTCGGCGACCACTACTCTTCGCGCAAATCTTTAGCTCACCCTCGACCAGCTTCCGAAGGGAGATATTTGAGAACGCAGCCGGAATCACCACTCATCCCATTTCTCCCGCAATCTCATTCCCATCCCCCTCCCTGAGCCATAGCCTGCGCATGCCGCTCCATGCCTGACCCCGCCTCACTCCCCATCTGGAAGATCCACGCTGATATCCTCCGCACCCTGGAATCAGGCAACCGCCTCGTCCTCGTCGCCCCCACCGGCTCGGGCAAAACCACCCAGGTCCCGCAGATGCTTCTCGATGCCGGAGTTGCCGCGGACAAAATGATCGTCGTCCTCCAACCCCGCCGCGTCGCCGCCCGCACCGTCGCCACCCGCGTCGCCTCGGAGCGAAAAGGCAAACTCGGAGCCGAGGTCGGCTACCAAATCCGATTCGACGACTCCACCAGCGCCGACACCCGCATCGCCTTCGTCACCGAAGGCATCCTCCTCCGCTGGCTCCAGGACGACCGCTCCCTCGCCAAAGTCGGAGCCGTCGTCTTCGATGAATTCCACGAGCGCAACCTCCTCAGCGATGTCGCCCTCGCTCTGGTCAAAAATCTCCAGCAATCCCAGCGCCCCGATCTGGCCATCCTCGTGATGTCCGCCACCCTCGATGCCGAGCCCATTGCCGAATACCTCGCTCCCTGCCCCACCCTCGTTTCCGAAGGACAAAGCTTCCCCGTCGAGGTCAACTACCTCCCCCTCCCCGATCAACGACAGTTCACTTTTCAGGCCGCTGATGCCGTCGAGCAAATCATCAACCATGGCGACCCCGGAGACATCCTCGTCTTCATGCCCGGGCGTGGCGAAATCAACGGCACCCTCGACGCCCTTCGCGGCCTCAGAACCGCAGAAGAAGTCGCCTGCATCCCCCTCCACGGCGCCCTCGAACCCAAAGAACAGGACCGCGCCTTCGCCCCCAACGCACTCCGAAAAGTCATCGTCGCCACCAACGTCGCCGAGACCAGCATCACCATCGATGGCATCCGCCACGTCGTCGATAGCGGAGTCGCCCGCATCGCCCGTTACGATGCCGAACGCGGCATCGGCACCCTCCAACTCGAGCCCATCAGCCAAGCGAGCGCCGACCAACGCAAAGGCCGCGCCGGACGCACCGCCACCGGCACCTGCCATCGCCTCTGGACCGCGGTCGGACATTCCAGCCGCGATGAACGCAACACCCCCGAGATTCAGCGCAGCGATCTCGCCGAGGTCGTCCTCCTCCTCCACTCACTCGGCATCCGGGAAGCCACCACCTTCGACTGGCTCGACAAACCCGACACCCAGGCCGTCGAGCGCGCCGAACGCCTCCTCACCATGCTCGGCGCTCTCGTCGATGCCGAACTCACCGACATCGGCCAACAAATGCTCCGCCTCCCCATGCACCCGCGCTACTCGCGCATGCTCATCGAGGCCAGCCAGCGCCACTGCGTCCCCGATGCCGCCCTCTGCGCCGCCCTCGTCAGCGGCCGCGACCTCCTCGCCCGCCATCAGGATCAGGCCAGCCGCGAAATGTTCGAGGAGAGCGATGACTCCGATTTCATCACCCTCCTGCGCGCCTTCGACTTCGCCAAATCGACCCGCTTCAGCTTCGACCGCTGCCGCACCCACGGCATCAACGCCCAGGTAGCCCGTCAAGTCGACGAGACCTACAAACAAATCCTCCACACCGCCCACCAACAACGCCTCTACGATCGCGACACAAAAACCGCGCCCTCAAAAAACGACGAAGACCTCCTCCGCTGCCTCATGGCCGGCTTCGTCGATCAACTCGCCAAACGCCGCGCCCCCGGAAACGACACCTGCGACCTCACCGAACAACGGGAAGGAAAACTCGTCCGCGAAAGCGTCGTACAAGGTTCTCCGTACTTCGTCGCCGCCAACCTCCATCAGGTCCCCACCCGTGGCCCAATCCCACTCACCCTCCTCAGCCTCGCCACCGCCGTGAAGCCCGAGTGGATCGCTGAAATGTTTCCCCAGCATCTCACCACCACCGTCGAGCACCTCTTCGATGCCAAAAACAAACGCGTCGCCGCCATGAAGCTCGTCCGCTTCCACGATCTCGTCATCGAGCAAAAGGCGCAGCAAAACGATCTCGATCCCGTCGATAGCGGCCGCTGCCTCGCCGAAGCCCAGCGCAACGGCGCCTTCCCCCTCCCGCTCATGGATCACCGCGTGAAGCAATTCATCGCCCGCGTCGACCTCCTCCACGCCACCATGCCCGAGCTCGAGTTCGTCCCCTTCGATGACGCCGCCATCACCGCCTGCCTCGCCCGCGCTTTCAAAGGCCTCACCCTCGTCAAAGACGCCCAGGCCGCCCCCCTCCTCAACGCCTTCCACCGCCATTTGGAGGACGGCCAGGTCAGCTGGCTCAACGAACTCCTCCCGGCCTCCATGCCTTGGCTCGATAAAGGCACCACCAAACTCACCTACACCGACGGCACCCCCGAAGCCCAAGTCAAAATCCAGGAATGCTGGGCCCTCGAAGAACACCCCACCATCTGCGAAGGCCAACTCCCCGTCCTCCTCAAGCTCTGCGATCCCAACGGCAAAAAAATCGCCACCACCACCGACTGGCCCCGCTTCCTCCTCCGCGAATGGCGCAAGCACCGCCCCCTCCTCCAGAGAAAATTCCCCGGCCACGTCTGGCGATAGCACCAATCGACGATCAAAACACCATCGTCTCCACGTATTCAAAAAATGACCCGGTCCCGCCGACTCCTCCCTCTCCTCCTCACCACCGCGATTTCCCCTCTCCTCGCCGACAAAACCCCGGAGAACGACCCAAACGTCATCTTCGCCACCGGCTTCGAAAACGACGACTGGAGGAAGCACTGGGACGGAGGAAAACGCAAAACCGTCGCCGTCATCGATCAGGACCCCGCCCGAAAGTTCGCCCCCCTCCACGGCAAAGCCCTTTCCATCACCACCCCCAAGGGCCAACACTACGGAGCCAGCATCGAATTCCCCTTCAACAAAACCAAGGACGGCGAACCCACCGAGATCCACTTCCGCTACTACCTCCGCTTGGGCGACGACTGGAACCCCACCGACGGCGGCAAGTTCCCCGGCATCGGCGGCACCTACGGTAAAGCCGGCTGGGGCGGACGTCCCGCCGATGGCACCAACGGTTGGTCCGCCCGCGGGCTCTTCAGAGGCAGCAAGGACGGAAAAACCCCAATCGGATTCTACTGCTACCACGCCGAAATGAAGGGGCAATATGGCGACAACTTCCTCTGGGACAAAGACAACCTCGGCCTCCTCGAAAACAACCGCTGGTACTGCATCGAGCAATACGCCAGGCTCAATACCATTGGCAAAAGCGATGGCATCCTCCGCGCCTGGATCGATGGCCAACTTGCCTTCGAAAAGACCGACCTCCGCATGCGCCACACCCCCAACCTCAAAATTCAGAACATCTGGATCAACCTCTACCACGGAGGAAAATCCCCCGCCTCCAGCGAGGACCACGTCTTCATCGATGACATCGTCATCTCCCGCGCCCCCATCGGACCCCGGAAATGACCCCTCGCCCATCAAAGGAACTTCGTGACAGCTCCGCCGAAAGCGCCTAACAAAATCCCCATCCCGACCGACCTCTCCCGATTCCACCCATGGCAAAACCAAGACCCCTTCTCAACAAGAGCCTTGTCACCAATCTCATCGCCATTCTCCTCGCTGTCGGAGGCTACTTCCTCTGCGGCCCCTTCCGCGATCCGGTCCTCAATATCGGACTGTTCGCCTTCTCCGGAGCACTCACCAATTGGCTCGCCATTCACATGCTCTTTGAAAAGGTTCCCGGCTTCTACGGCTCGGGAGTCATCCCCGCCCGATTCGAGGATTTTAAAATCGGAATCCACCAGCTCATCATGCGCCAGTTCTTCACCGAGGAGAACATCGCCCGCTTCTTCAAAGGTTCCCCCAAAGCCGATGGCCCCTCCGGCGTGGACCTCGCCCCCCTCATTGATTCCATCGATCTCGCCCCCTCCTTCGATGCCCTGAAGGTCGCCGTCATGAAGTCCAAGCTCGGAGGAACCCTCGCCATGTTCGGCGGAGCAGCCGCCCTCGACCCCATCAAGCCGGACTTCGTCGATGAAATGAGAGGAGCCATTAAGGAGATCGCCGCGACCAATGACTTTCAGGAAAAACTCCAGGCCCTCGTCACCGGAGGAAGCACCGGCGGAGACCACTCGGAACTCCTGGACCGCGTAAACGTCATCGTCGAAAAACGCCTCGATGAACTCACCCCCCGCATGGTGAAGGACATCATCCAGCAGATGATCCGCGACCACCTCGGCTGGCTCGTCGTCTGGGGCGGAGTCTGCGGAGGCCTGATCGGACTCCTCGCAAGAATCTTGAATCCGACCTAACAGACTCTGGAGCAGCCGTGTAAAACGCCCTCGAAATTTCTCAGGAAACGCCACCTCCCGACTCATTTCTCTTCCTCTCCCCCAAGGAGACTATTCCCTTTTCCTGCCTTCGATTATTCTGCTTAATCGCACCAATGCGCCGGTGCCTTTGCTTACTTCTCGCCTCTCTTTTCTTAGCAAGTTCGCTTCTGGCCCAAGAGTTCGCCGAGCTCGTCACCAAAGGCCCGCGCGAGGATTGGATCGAGCCGATCGATTTCTCCACCATCCCGCTTCCATCAAATCCTTCGGGCTCGGCGGAGTATCTCCTCAACGATGCCCGGCATCACCTCGAAAAAGAAAGCTACTATCGGGAATACGCCTACCTCATTGTCAGCGAAGCGGGCGTCGAGGACTTCTCGCAGCTAACATTCGACTTCCAACCCGAATACCAGAGCCTCCGCTTCCACGAACTCCAGCTCATCCGCAATGGCGAAGTCCTCGACCGACTCGCCGACACCGAAATCCAAATCCTCCAGCAGGAGAAGGACAGCGACCAACTCCTCTACGATGGCGCCCGCTCCGCACACCTGATTTTGAAAGATGTCCGCAAAGGAGACATCCTCAAATACGCCTACACCTTGAAGGGCCAAAATCCGGTCTTCAAAGGACACGTTCACAATTTCGCAAAGCTCGGTTACACCAGCCAAATCACCCGTTGCTCACGCACCATTCTTTGGAATCCTTCTGTCCGCAATCTCCGTTGGCATCTCCTCGGCCCCACGGAACCCATCGATCAGGAACCCCAACTCGTCACCGTCAACGACTCCCTTCACAAACTCACCTGGGACGCCTCCCCACTCCCCAAGTATTCCTATGAAGACAACACCCCCGGCTGGATTCTCGAAACCCCGTGGCTGGAGTACTGCGACTACGCAGACTGGACCGCCTTCGGAATCTGGGCCAATGGCCTTTTCGAGGTCGACCCGCAACTCCCTCCGGAACTCATCACCATTTGCGATAAACTCAAAGCCGAAGCCAAAAGCGATGAGGATCTCATCGTGCAAACCCTCAGGTGGGTGCAGCGAAACGTCCGCTACCTCGGAAGCTTCATGGGCTCCCACACCCACCAGCCCTACCCCATCGCCACCATCTTCGAGCGACGCTTTGGAGACTGCAAGGACCAGGGCGTCCTCACCACCGCCATGCTGCGCTACCTCTCTTTTGACGCCGCGCCCGCCCTCGTCAACACCGCCCGATGGGACAGGCTCACCGACTACTTTCCCGGCCACGGCGCTTTCAATCACCTCATCGTCCACCTCCGCTGGCAGGACGAGGACTTCTGGCTCGACCCCACCTACACCTTCCAGGGAGGAACCCTCCACAATCTCCACTCCACCAATCTCCGCTACGCCTTTGTCGCCCGCGAAGGGGAGACCGATCTGAGAAATGTCGAACCCCGTGGACTCAACGTCAGCCTAACCACCATTCACGATGACCTCACCATTCATAACCTCGCCGGCCGCGCCACCTTCCTCGTAAAAACCGTCACCACCGGAGACGATGCCAACTCCGCCAGACGCTACTTCGCCAGAAAATCCCTCGATTCCATCAACGAAGACTACCTCGAATTCTATCAATCGTTCTACCCCGGCACAAAAAGCGTAAAACCCCTCACCTTCACCGATGACCCGGAGAGCAACACCTTCACCACCATCGAGCATTATGAAGTCGATAACATCTGGACCAGGGAGGAAGGCGACGAGGAAAACGAGGGCTATCGATACGCCTCCCTCTCGGGTTACCTCCTCGATGACAAACTGAACTATCCCGACGAAGGAAAGCGCAACTTGCCCTACTCCGTGAGCTTCCCCCAAAACCTCAAACACACCGTGCGGGCCAAACTCCCCATCGATTGGGATATCGAAAACGCCTCGGAGGTCATCAAGTGCGACGCCTTCACTTCCCGGGTGAAATCCACCTACGCCAACCGCGTGCTCAACCTGGAGTTCAGCTACCGCGCACTGGCCCGCTCGGTCTCCCCGGAAGACTATCAAACCTACAGCAAGCGCCTCGAGAAGCTCCTCGATGAGATCAACTACTCGGTCTACATCTATGACGAGAACGACGAAGTCACAGAGCCGAAGGAAACCGAATCAACAATCGGATACCTCCTGTGGGGCAGCGGCCTCATGTTGGGGCTCATGATCGGCGGGGTCACCACAACCTTGCTTTACTTCTTCTGGAACCCCAATCCCCGCCTCCCTCAAACCACCGCATTCATGGGAATCGGAGGATGGCTCATTCTCCCCACCATCGGCATCCTTCTTGCCCCCTTCTGGCAGCTGGGTTTCTTAAAAAGCTTCTTTTCCGCCCTCCCCGAAATGGAGTCCTACTTTGAGAGCGAGACCGGATGGGTCGGTTGGCGCCTCTACTATTTCCTGAACGGATTCGAGGGCGGGTTCCTCCTCTTCCTCACGGTTCTCCTGATCGTCTTCCTCTTCACCAAGCGCACCGCCTTCCCCTACTTCTACCTCATCTTACTTGTCATCAGATTCCTGAGCCAGGGGCTGGAAATGTTCTGGGAAACAACCCTTCCCGACTACGATAGCGAAGGCGAAAACGTGGGAGAGTTGGTCAAACTTCTCTTCCAGGGCCTGATCTGGGGAAGCTACATGATGATGTCGAATCGCGTAAAAGCCACCTTCGTCCACCGTCGGGGCCCACCTTCATCTCCCCCCGCCCTCCCGTCCTGAAGATCGGACTGCAAGAGCACCCCGCTCCTACTCCTCAAAATCCCCGCTCCCCCAGGACCCGCAGCTCCACTTCCAGGTCTCGGGGTCGGCCCAGTCTTTCACCGTGAGGGTCACTTCCAGCTCATCGCCCACTTCCGCGTAACTCTGATCCAAACGTAAAATCCGATACCCCCAATGCGGAGCACGTTCCGGATCAAGCGGACTCGAACTCAGCACCAGGTCATCATCCACTTTGGCCTTCATGTAAACCACCAGCCCGTCCAGAAGCCCTTCCCGCTTCACCTTCCGTGTAAACGTCACCTTCAAGGGCATGCTCGACTCCGTAACCGTATGGAGATCCACCTCCACCACCGGCTTCGGATCACCCAGAAAATGCTTCACCACCCCCAGATCACAGCTCACCAATCCATGGTATTCCACCTCCGTTGGCCGACTCCGTGACATGCTCGAAAAGTCGAACCCATGCACGTCGGTCAAATCCCAAATGTAAGGAACCCGCCGATCGTCATGCAAGGTCATCGGCTCACAAAACAACTCAAACTCGCTCGGCAAGATCAACCCGCCCGGCTTCAAAAACCGATCCCGCAGATCGCACACGTTCGGCACCATCGCCTCATCGAACAAAAAATCCCCCATCTGTTCGTGCAGTATCACATCCACCGGCTCCTCCAGATACAGCTTCGTGCTGTGCACATCTTCGAAACTCACATTCTCGATCCCATTCTCCGCCGCCAGACACATCGCATGCTCGATGATCGAGGAATGATCCACCGCATAGACGTGGGACGCCCCCTGCCGTGATGCAAAGGCCGCTAAAATCCCCGTCCCCGTCCCCAAATCAATCACCCGGTCACCCGGCTGAATCTTCCGCCTGATCGCCTCATGATAAAACGCCATCCGCTGCTGGTCCGCCAACATCCGCTCCTGCGCATGCAGATCGGCAAAGTAATCTTCGTTAAAACGACGGTACTTCTCCGCCGGAGTCTCAACCTTTTCCGGCGCATAAAACCAAGCCCGCAACCGCTCCGATCCACCCAGCCACTTCCCCAACCGACCACAGGCACCCCGCACGCGCTCGGAAACAGAAACCGTAATACCTTGGATCGAAGAGAGTGACATCAGCCTAAAAGTCGGGCCCTCCCGATTCGCCACCCTAGAATGACCGCCACCAGCAAAAAGCTTAATTTGACCGCATCTTCCACCCCCTTCATCCTTTCTCCACCCACCCATGCCCGCCCTCAACCCGCACTTCCAATCTTCCCTCTGCTCCGCCTTCGGTGCCTCTTCCATGGAAATCTCGGAAGTCATCCAGGACCTCTGGAGCGGCTACGGACAAATCCTCCGCATCCGTCTCGACGGAGGCTCATCAGCCACCGTCATCGCCAAGCACATCCGCATGGCCACCACCTCCAACCACCCCCGGGGCTGGAACTCCAACCTCTCCCATCAACGCAAACTCAATTCCTACCAAGTCGAGACCGCCTGGTATCGCCACTGGAGCCAACGCTGCGGCCAACATTGCCGCATCCCAAAACTCCTCTCCTTCGACCAACATCACGACGAAATCCTCCTCGTCCTCGAAGACCTCGACGCCGCCGGCTACCCCGCCCGCCTCACCTCCGTCACCCCCACCCAGCTTCACTCCTGCCTCGACTGGCTCGCTCATTTCCACGCCACCTTCATGGGCTCAAATCCCGACCAACTCTGGCAAACCGGCACCTACTGGCACCTCGCCACCCGCAGCGAAGAACTCGCCTCCCTCGACGACCTCCCCCTCAAAAACGCCGCCCCCACCCTCGACCACCTCCTCTCAAACGCCGGCTACCAAACCATCGTCCACGGCGATGCCAAGCTCGCCAACTTCTGCTTCTCCCCATCCGGAAACCAAGTCGCCGCTGTCGATTTCCAATACGTCGGTGGAGGATGCGGCATGAAGGACCTCGCCTACTTCATCGGCTCCTGCCTCGATGAATCCGCCTGCGAACAACAGGAAGCACCACTCCTCGACCACTACTTCAACACCCTCCGCACCGCCCTCGCCACCCACCACCCCCACATCGACCCCCACGCTGTCGAGGCCGAATGGCGCCCCCTCTTCCCCATCGCCTGGACCGACTTCCACCGCTTCCTCAAAGGCTGGAGCCCCGGCCACTGGAAGATCAATTCCTACAGCGAACGCCTCGCCCGCCAGGTCCTCAACACACTCTAACACATCCAGTGTTTGCAGAAGACCCCGGTTTCCCCCAAGATGCCGTTCACCTGCAACGAGATGAGTGAACCCGAACCCCGCCCCAACCGCCGCCGAAGTCGTCGCCCGGCTTCATCGTCATCGAACTCCGGCCCCGACAGCACCGATTCAGCCGACCCAAAAAAGCCAAAGCAGCAGTCCAAGCTCATGGCACCCACAAAAGCCGAGACCGCCCTCCTCCCCCCCTTCCAGGGTATCTCCTCCGATCAAATCTACGTCCCAAAAACCCGCTCCGAATGCCACGACGCCGTCGATGAAATCCTCGCCGCAGGCATCGGCGGCTTCGACACCGAAGCCAAACCCACCTTCCGGGCCGGCCAAAAAAGCAACGGCCCCCACGTCGTCCAATTCGCCCTCACCGACAAAGCCTTCATCTTCCAGCTCCATCGCGACTCTTGCGAAAAAGCCTCCGCCGAACTCCTCGCCTCCCCGGACGTCCTCAAGGTCGGCTTCGGTCTCAAAAACGACCACAAACAGGTCCGCGACCGCTTCGGCATCGCACTCAACCACGTCCTCGACCTCGACCAGACCTTCCGCAAGCTCGGCTACCGCGGCCAAATCGGCGTCCGCGGAGCCATGGGAGTCCTCCTCAACCTCTGCTTCAAAAAGTCAAAAGCCACCACCACCAGCAACTGGGCCCTCCCCGAGCTCTCCCCCCGGCAACTCCACTACGCCGCCAACGACGCCTACGCCGCCCTCAAAATCATGGAAGCCCTCCAGGACCAAGGCCATCTCGAGTAGCTTGAAATGAGTCACCCTCGTGACACTCGGCCCTTTATTTGACATGACTCTCCTGCTAAGCCCATGCCCATGTTAGCAAAATTTTCGTTGTGGTTCCTGGGGTGCTTGCTGACCATCTGCTGGCTGGGCACCCTCAGCCGAACCATTTCCTACCCGGGGCGCTTCCGATTTGCAGTCGACGATAACACCCTTTTTATAGGGCTCAGCATCCTCCTGGCAGGCTGGTTTATCGCCATCACTAGAACCTCGGAAACGTCGACCAATCGCGTCACCTCCGACTACCTAAAGTTGCTCGCCACTCTCGACGGAAAGAATCTCACCCACAACGAACTTTCCGAAGAAATCGGCGAGGACTCCGTCCAGCCAATCGGGTGTGAAAATAGCTTTTCACTGAAAAGCTACCTGAGCACTAATCAGCGGAACTCCCTCGAACGTCTTGTCTACGAAGGAAAAATCATCCTCCGCAACGGAAAATATTCCCTGCCGGATCGTTCAAGAAGCTAGGCCCTCGCCCCTACCCACCCGCAAACACCGGCTGAAATCCCGCCTCCGTGAGGATCCTCTTCACCTCCTCACGCTTGTCTCCCTGGATTTCAATGCACCCGTCCTTCACCGTCCCGCCCACCCCGCAGGACTTCTGAATCTTCTTCGCCAAATCCTGCTTCTCCGCCAAGCCAATCCCCACAAAGTTCTTCGCCACCGTCACCCCCTTGCCTCCACGGCCCGACGTCTGACGCACAATATCCACCCGCCCCCGCTTCATATTCTTCTCCCCCCGCTTCGAGCTCTTCACCGGCACCACCGGAGCCACCTCCTCCGGCCCCGCCGGCAATTCCCCCAGCCCATCCAACGCCCCTCCCCCAAACACATTGGGCACCTCCGGCTCCTCCTCCATCCGCTTCGCTCGATCTTTTCTCCGGCTCATCAAACCCATTCAAAAGCCGAACCCCAAAAACAACACGCTTTTTCTCCTATCCACATCCATGACTCCGGAGTCATATAACTGTCCAACCTCCCCCTGATTCGATCCGCCGACCACGCTTAACCTTCACTCGTAATGACAAAGAAATCCTACGACCTTATCGGCGACATCCACGGACGATTCGACAAACTCGCCCCCCTCCTCAAGTCGCTCGGCTACCGCCACAACGGCACCTCCCTCGCCCACCCCAATCCCAACCGCACCGCCATCTTCCTCGGCGATCTCATCGACCCCAAGGACGACACCGTCCCCAACGGCACCCGCGAGGTCCTCCACACCGTCCGCGATATGGTCGAGGCCGGAGCCGCCCGCTGCATCCTCGGAAATCACGAATACAACTTCGTCGCCTACCGCACCCGCAACACGGACGGCCACCCCATCCGCCCCCATATCGCCAAAAATCACAAAATGCATGCCGGAACAGAAGCCGCCTTCACCGCCCACCCCGATGAGTTGGAAAACATCTTCCTCCCCTGGATCAAAACCCTCCCCTTCCACCTCGACCTCCCGGAACTCCGCGCCGTCCACGCCTGCTGGCACCCGGCCTCGCTCGACCTCTTGAAAGACAAAACCCTCGCCGACCTCGACTTCCTCTCCAAGAGCGGAATCAAGGGAACCCACGAATACCACGCGGTCGAGATCGCCCTCAAAGGAATAGAAATCGCCCTTCCCGAAGGAGAAGTCTTCCACGACCACACCGGCACCCCCCGCCGCCACATCCGCGCCCGCTGGTGGGACAAGGACGCCACTGGAGCCACCATCCGAAACGTCGTCTTCCCGCCAAAGGACGACCTCCCGGACACCCCGATCGACCCAAGCGAGATCGCCAAACTCCCCGGCTACCGCCTCGCCGAAAAACCCCTCTTCTTCGGGCACTACTACAAGACCTTCACCCCCCGTCACCCCATCCTCGCCTTCGAGCACGAGGCGCCCAACCTCATCTGCCTCGATTTCTCAGCCGCCACCAACGGCCCCCTCACCTCCTACCACTGGACCACCGGCGAACGCCACCTCTTCCCCGAAAACCTCCACCTCGCCGACCCCGCCAATCCCCTCGGTCTCATCACCGCCTTCCTCAGCGCCATGCCCGCCACGGACGGATATGCAAACAACGCCTGGACCAGCCTCACCGCCGCCGCAGGAGATCTCCCCTTCCTCTACGAAGAAACCTACGGCCCCTGGGCGGCCCTGGTCCTTGCCGACATCGACGTCTCCGATCTCGCCGATCTCTGGCTCAGCAACACCGATGAGGGCTCGGATTTCGAATGGGAATTCTCCAACAAGCACCCCAACCGCGAACTCACTCCCAACGACTTCCCTCCCCCCAAAACAATGGCCCTCGACCTCACCGACCACTTCCTCGGCCACCTCCGTGCTCACGCCGAAGACATCCACAGCTTGAGAGAAAATATCAATCTCCACCTCGAAGCCCTCGCTGAAGAGGCCCTAGAAGAGGAAGAACCCAACGACGGCCCATGGACCCTCGGATTCGTCGAAAACCGAAACACCACCGACCTCGACGCCCCCATCATCCCCATGAGCGGACACCTCTACCAAACCTACGAGGAAGCCAAACTCGCTGCCGACACACGGAACCAGGAAGCCCGCGAGGAAGAAGGCATGTTCGCCGACCTAATCGTCGTCAGAAGAATGCCCCTTTAAAACCTCCGCCACCTTGACACCCCACTCCACACTCATGACTATGAAGTCATGAGTTTCCCCACCCTCTTCGCAGAACACGGCCTCTCCCTCGACCGCCTCCGCTCCTTCCTCGAGGTAGTCGACGCCGGAGGCATCGCCGCCGCCACCGGAAACGATCCCAACCGCCAAAGCCTCTACAGCCGCCAGATCAAAGAACTCGAAACCTTCTTCGGCGCCTCCCTCACCAGGCGCAAAGGCCGCCGCCTCGAAATCACCCCCGATGGCGAACGCCTCGCACGCCTCATCCGCTCCACTTTCACCGATCTCGCCGACTTCCGGGCCGACTCCCAAAACGAAGCCCGCCGCGCCATCATCGCCGGAGGGGCCAGCGTCATCGAGTGGCTCCTCTCCCCCGCCCTCACCGCCTGCCGAGAAGCCCTCGGCAACCCCATCCTCGAAACCCGCTCCCTCCGCAGCATCGATTCCTGCCGCGCCCTCGACGATGGCGCGATCGACTTCGCCATCCTCCGGCGCGAAGCCGTCCCCCCCTCCCTCCTAACCCTCGATATCGGCACCCTCAGCTACGCTCTCTACCTCCCAAAAAATCTCGCTCCCTCCCGCGCCCCCAAAACCACCGCCCAGTGGAGCAAACTCCTCACCACCCTCCCCCAGGTCCGCCTCGTCCAAGGCAGCCGCCTCCGCCGCTCCGTCGACGAAGCCCACCAGGCCCTCCTCATCCGCCCCCACATCATCGCCGAGACCACCTCCATCCTCCAGCTCGCCGCCATCGTCAAAGCCGGCCACGCCGCCGCCATCCTCCCCCGCACCGCCTCCTCCGTCCTCCCAAGGGAAACCTTCAAGCAACTCCCCCTCACCAACTTCCTCACCTATCAGCGCCACCTCGTCCTCGCCTACTCCCCCTCCCACACCACCCGCCGCGCCTGGACCACCAAACACCTCAATCTCCTCCAATCCACTTTCACCCAACAACTCGCAACTTAATCTCATAAACTCTGCTTCACCCAAAGGAATCTCCCCATCCTATTCGAACGTCCCATATGATCCGAAATTGTTTCACACTGGGGACTTTATATCATCTGATCCAACGCAAAGAGAAAATCTCCCATCCACCACCTTGAGCACAATCAACACACCTCCAGAGGAGACCCTCTCCATTTCCCGACTGGAACAATACCTCTCCAAGGCCGCATGGATCCTCAAGGGGCCCATTGGTGCCTCTGACTTCAAGGCCTACATCTTCCCCATGCTCTTTTTCAAGCGCATCTCGGATGTATACGATGAGGAATACCAAACCGCACTCGAGGAATCTGATGGCGATGAAGATTACGCCTCCCTCCCCGAGTTCCACCGCTTCGTCATCCCCGATGGCTCACACTGGGAGGATGTCCGCTCCACCACCTCAAATATCGGCCTGAAGATCGAAGCCTGCCTCCGCGAGATCGAGTCAGCCAACCAGGACCACCTCTACGGCATCTTCGGTGATGCCCAATGGTCGAACAAAGAAAAGCTCCCCGATCGACTCCTCACCGATCTCATCGAGCACTTCTCTCAGTACACCCTCTCCACCGCCCTCGTCGCCCGGGACATGCTCGGGCAGGCCTACGAATACCTCATCAAGCACTTCGCTGATCTGACCAACAAGAAGGCCGGGGAATTCTACACCCCACGCACCGTCGTCCACCTCATGGGTCTCATCATCGATCCGCACGAGAGAGAATCCATCTATGACCCCGCTTGCGGAACCGGCGGCATGCTCATCGAGTCCATCGATCACCTCAAGGCCGCTGGCGAGGACTTCCGCACCCTCCGCCTCCACGGTCAGGAAAAGAATCTCACCTCATCCTCAATCGCCCGCATGAACATGTTTCTGCATGGCGTGGAAGACTTTCAAGTAGCCCGGGGCGACACCCTCCGCTCCCCGGCCTTCTTCGATGCCGATGGCCTCCAAACATTCGACTGCGTCATCGCCAATCCCCCCTTCTCTCTCAAGGAATGGGGCGCTGACTTCTGGGCAAACGATCCCCACGGCCGCAACATCGCCGGTGTCCCGCCAAAAGGAAACGGAGATATGGCCTGGGTCCAGCACATGATCAAGTCCATGAAGCCCAAGACCGGGCGCATGGCCGTCGTCCTCCCTCACGGAGCTCTCTTCCGAAAGGGCGCGGAAGGAAAAATTAGAAAAGCCCTCCTCGAGATGGATCTCCTCGAATCCGTCATCGGCCTCGGTCCCAATATCTTCTACGGCACCCAGCTCGCCGCCTGCATCATGATCTTCCGGGCTTCCAAGCCCAAGAAACGGCAAAAGAAAGTCCTCTTCATTGACGCCTCCGATCAAATCCGCACTGGTCGCGCCCAGAACTTCCTCGAAAAGGAACACATCGACCGCATCTTCACCTGGTATCAAAAAGGCAAAGACGTCGAAAACCATGTCAAACTCGCCTCCATGAGCGAGATCGCCGAGAACGATCACAACCTGAACATCCCTCTCTACGTCGAGAAAGTCATCGAAGATGACCTGCCATCTGTCGAGGAAGCTCTTTCCGATCTGAAATCCGCATGGACCGATTGCCAGCAGGCTGAAGAACACCTCAAAACCAAACTCCGTGAATTCGGAGTTATTTTCCCAAAATCCGGAAAAAACTGATCTCCAGGGACTAATTAAAACCATGGACACTAAAAACCTGATCCGCATTGATGACTTGGATACTCCCGTTTATCGCATTATGCCCCTCCACCGTCTCGAAGAGCTTTTCACCAACAATGAGTTGGTTTTAGTAAGACCGAAGCTTTGGGAAGACCCATTTGAGAACTTCTTTCTTAAATCGACGTTTTTAACTTCAGACGGAGCTGAAGTGACCGCCGAAAAAGTAGAAAACTCTTGGTATGGGCAATGTTGGACCACAAATTCCGACACCGACGCCATGTGGCGGATTTATAGCCAAGACAAACAATCCCTGCGAGTTAAGACCACGATTCGCAAATTGGCTGACGCAATGTGGAATGAAAACGACAATTTTGCCCCTCTCAAATATCACATCGGAGCTGTAGACTATAAGCCCGTTGCTGAAATAGATGAATTCAGGAAAACTACCGGATTTATGGAAGGCACTGGCGGGAGTGGAACAAGTCGCCTAGCAAACACCCTTTTAATCAAGCGCAAAGAATTTGAACATGAGTCCGAAATAAGACTCCTTTACTGCGACACAGCCGACGATTCCCACGCAAAGAAGACAAACATCCATTCTATTGCAGTCGACCCTCATTCACTGATTGATGAAGTGTGCATCGACCCTCGAGTAGACGATCCGATCGATATCGATGCCATCACAAAGAAAGTTCAGCGCCTTGGCTACAAAGGAACTGTCATTCAATCAGACCTCTATCAATTTGAACCAGCCAGAGTCCCCTCTTAGCCTCCCATGAACCAACAGACTCTCGAAAAATACCTCTGGGGCGCGGCGACCTACCTCCGCGGCCACATTGATGCCGGGGACTACAAACAGTTCATCTTCCCACTGCTCTTCTTCAAGCGCATCTGCGACGTCTACGACGAGGAGTTCGCCGAAGCCCTTGCCGAGAGCGATGGCGACAAGGACTACGCTCGCAGTCCGGAGTTCCACCGCTTCAACGTCCCGAAGAAACACCACTGGACCACCGTCCGCGAAACCACCACCAATGTCGGCCTCGCCATCCAGGAGGCCATGAGCGCCATCGAGAAGGCCAATCCCGACACGCTCGCCGGGATCTTCGGCGACGCCTCGTGGACGAACAAGGATCGGCTCTCCGACGAGACCCTCGTCAACCTGCTTGAGCACTTCTCCGCCCACACCCTCTCCATCGCCAACGTCCCCGACGACCAGCTTGGCAACGCCTATGAATACCTCATCAAGCAGTTCGCCGACGACAGCGGCCACACCGCCGCCGAGTTCTACACCAACCGCACCGTCGTCCGCCTCATGACCCTCATCATGGACCCGCAGCCCGGCGAGAGCGTCTACGATCCCACCTGCGGCTCCGGCGGCCTGCTCCTCAACTGCGCCCTCCAGCTCAAGGACGCCGGCCGGGAATACCGCACCCTCAAGCTCTACGGCCAGGAGATCAATCTCATCACCTCCGCCATTGCCCGCATGAACATGTTCATGCACGGCATCGAGGAATTCCAGATCGTGCGCGGCGACACCCTCAGCGAGCCCAAGCTGCTGGAAAACGACACCCTCAAAACCTTCAACGTCATCCTCGCCAATCCGCCCTACTCGATCAAAGCCTGGGACCGCACCGCCTTCGAGAACGATCCCTGGGGACGCAACCTCTGGGGCACCCCGCCGCAAGGCTGTGCCGACTACGCCTTCCAGCAGCACATCCAGAAAAGCCTCGATTCGAAAAACGGGCGATCCATCTCCCTCTGGCCGCACGGCATCCTCTTTCGGGATTCAGAAGCCGACATGCGCCGCAAAATGATTGAAAACGATGTTGTCGAATGCGTCATCGGTCTTGGCCCCAACCTCTTTTACAATTCGTCGATGGTCTCCTGCTTGTTGGTGACAAATAACAACAAGCCCGCTGCCAGAAAAAACAAGGTGCTTATCATTCAGGCGGTGGAGGAGGTGCGAAAAGAAAAGACGATGAGCTATCTCGATGAGGAGCATATCGAAAAGGTTCACAGCGCATACCGCAATTTTGAGGAGATCGACGGCTTTTCAACGGTCGTCGAAACCAAAACCATTCTTGCCGATAACCACGCGCGTCTCTCCGTCGATCTCCATGTCGATCCCGAAGCCTCTGAGGATCATCCTTCTGTGGTCGAGGCAGTGGCGGATTGGAAGGAGAGCTCGCACCAACTGCAAACCTCCATTGAAACACTCTTCGAAAACCTCGGAACCAAATGAGTAATCCTGCACCAAACGATCTATATCTCGACAAGTCTCAGTGGGTGCTAACTCGACTGGGAGATCTTGCGTCCGATGTGAATGACCGTGTCGCTAATCCCGCAGAGAGCGAACACGATCGATTTGTGGGACTGGAGCATTTTGTTTCAGGACACCTGAAAATCAAAGATTGGAAGCCGACAGATGGTCTCGTATCGGCAGCAAAAGCGTTCAAATCGGGCGATGTTCTCTTTGCTCGACGGAACGCATATCTAAAGAGAGCTTCAATGGTTAATTTCGACGGTGTGTGCTCTGGCGATGCCTTTGTTCTCCGCGAGGATCACGATAAAGTCGTTCCCGGCTACCTTGCGTTTGTCATGAACTCCAAATCGCTGTGGAGACATGCTATCTCGAACGCTGCTGGGACCATGTCCAAACGAGTGAAGTGGCGCGACCTCGCCAGCTACGAATTCCTCCTCCCGCCAAAAGACCAGCAAGCCAAACTGGCAGAGCTCCTCTGGGTGACTGATGAAGCCATAGAGGCTCACAGGAATCTGCATACCAAGAGCGAACAATTTAAGGCGAGCAGAACGCGGGATCTTTTAACCGCATCTGAGGGAGAGCAAACCACCCAGTGCAAACTTGGACTAATTCCTGAGGATTGGGAATGTGTGAGTCTGCAGGAACTCATCGACTCAGGAGCGATCGTTTCGCATTTGGATGGCAATCATGGGGCCGACTACCCGAGAAATGAGGAATTTGTGAGTTCTGGCATCCCGTATATTTCTGCGAACAGCATCGAAAGCGGAACGGTCGATTTCGGCAAAGCCAAGTATTTGACAATCGAACGAGCGGCCAGAATCCGAAAAGGCGTCGCGCAAGATGGAGATGTTCTTTTAGCCCACAACGCTACCGTTGGGCCGACGTGTGAGCTGAAAACCGCTGAGAAAAAGGTAATTCTCGGAACATCACTCACTTACTATCGAGTTGATGCAGAGAAGCTCAGTTCAGCCTATCTCCTTAGCTATATGAAAAGTCGTTTTTTTCAGAAGCAACTTGAGCAGGTAATGAGCCAATCGACGCGAAATCAGGTTCCAATTACTACACAGCGAAAACTCTTGTTCCTCATCCCACCCAGGTCACAGCAAGATCTCGTCGCGGAGACCGTCGAAAATTTATCGGAGCCGATTAAGTCCGCACAAAATGCCGCAGGCGCAAGCCAGCAACTTCTGAAATCCCTAATCAACCAAATCTTCTAACCGACTCAACCCTGTCACCTCGCCAACCCAACCCTCTTGAATCAACCTGTCTGCCCCCAATCACCCGCCCATGTCCTTCAACGAACTCAACAGCGTCGAGCACTACATCATCCAGAAGCTCAGCGGCGTGAATCTGAATGCCGCCGACTCGACGTCCCCGGTCGTGAAGGAAGCCGCCGCGGTCTACGGATCGTTCCCGTGGAAATACCGCTCCGCCGAAGAACTGAACCGGCCGACCGACCAAGTCCTGCTGGAAGGCGAATTGCGCGAGGCCTTGATCCGCCTCAATCCCGAGATCGCCGCCAACCCCGCCCACGCCGACGAGGTCATCTACAAGCTCCGCGCCATCTTCATCGCCGCCCACCAGACCGGCCTCGTCCGGGCCAACGAGGAATTCTACGCCTGGATCAGCGGAGACAAGACCATGCCCTTCGGCGAGAACAACCGCCACGTGCCGGTGCGCCTGATCGATTTCGACCAGATCAACAACAACCGCTACGTCATCACCAACCAGTATGCCGTCAAGGCGCTGGAAACCAAGATCCCGGACATCGTCCTGCTCATCAACGGCATCCCCATCGTCGTCGGCGAGGCTAAGACCCCAATACGCCCCTCGGTGAGCTGGCTCGATGGCGCCCACGAGGTGCACAACATCTACGAGAACAGCATCCCCCAGCTCTTCGTGCCGAACCTGCTCTCCTTCGCCACCGAGGGGAAGGAACTCTACTACGGCTCGGTGCGCTGCCCGCTCGAGTTCTGGTCGCCCTGGCGACTGGAGAGCGAGGCCGACGTCCTCGTCCAGAAACTCGGCCTCGGCGAAGTCGGCAAGCAACTCACCGACCTCATGCAGCCGCAGCGCCTGCTCGACCTGTTGCAGAATTTTTCCCTCTACACCTCCGACAAGAAGAAGCGCCGCATCAAGATCATCTGCCGCTACCAGCAATACGACGGCGCCAACAAGATCGTCGACCGCGTCCGCGAAGGCCGCCTTAAGAAAGGGCTCATCTGGCATTTCCAGGGCTCCGGCAAATCGCTGCTCATGGTCTTCGCCGCCCAGAAGCTGCGCAAGACCCCCGAGCTGAAGAGCCCCACCGTGCTCATCCTCGTCGACCGCACCGACCTAGACACCCAGATCACCGGCACCTTCAACGCCGCCGATGTCGCCAACGTCGTCACCACCGACAGCATCAAGGAACTCCATGATCTGCTGGAGAAGGGCACCCGCAAGATCATCATCACCACCATCCACAAGTTCCGCGATGCCTACCCGGACATGAACACCCGGGACAATATCATCTGCATGGTGGACGAAGCCCACCGCACCCAGGAAGGCGACCTCGGCCGCCAGATGCGTGCGGCCCTGCCCAACGCCTTCCTCTTCGGCCTCACCGGCACCCCGGTCAACAAGGCCGACAAGAACACCTTCTGGGCCTTCGGCTCCGAGGAAGATGAAGGCGGCTACATGTCCCGCTATTCCTTCCAGGACTCCATCCGCGATCGGGCGACCCTACCGCTCCACTTCGAGCCCCGCCTCGTCGACATCCACGTCGACAGTGACAGCATCGACGAAGCCTTCAAGCAGCTCACCGAATCCGCCTCCCTCAGCGACGAGGAAGCCGACGCCCTCAGCAAGAAGGCCGCCAAGATGTCCGCCTTCCTCAAATCTCCCGAGCGCGTCCAGACCATCGTGGAAGACATTGCCAAGCACTTCCAGGAGAAGGTCGATCCCCACGGCTTCAAGGCCATGATCGTGACCCCGGATCGCCACGCCTGCGTCCAATACAAAGACCTCCTCAATCCCCTCCTCGGCGAAGACGCCAGTGCCGTCGTCATTTCCACGACCGCGAACGATGACTACGACTTCAAGCAGAAGTATGCCATGGACAAGGGGCAGCAAGAAAAGCTCCTCGAACGCTTCAATGCGAAAGAAGACCCTCTCAATATCCTTATCGTCACCGCCAAGCTACTCACCGGCTTCGATGCGCCCATCCTGCAGACGATGTATCTCGATAAGTCGCTCAAGGATCACACCCTCCTTCAAGCGATCTGTCGCACCAACCGCCTATTCCCGGAAAAGACCTTCGGCCGCATCGTCGACTACTTCGGTATCTTCGATGATGCCGCCGAAGCCCTGCAGTTCGACGAGGAAAGCGTCAAGCAGGTCATCTCCAACCTGAAGGAACTCGAAGTGAAACTCCCCGAGGCCATGGCCGACTGCCTCGCCCATTTCCCCGGCGTCGATCGCTCCGTCGACGGCTTCGAGGGCCTGGAAGCAGCCCAAAACTGCATCGACACCGACGAAAAGCGTGACGCCTTCGCCAAAGACTACGTCTTCCTCGCCAAGCTTTGGGAATCCCTCAGCCCCGCCGACATCCTCAACGCCTACCAAGCCGACTATCGCTGGCTCACCGGCGTCTATCAGTCCGTCAAACCCAGCAGCGATAACATCGGCAAGCTCCTCTGGCACACTCTCGGAGCCAAAACTTCCGAGTTAATCCATAAAAATATCCACGTCGACGGAATCATCGACGAAATGAAGGAGTATGTCCTCGATGCAGAAGTCATCGATGAAATCGCCGGAAGCGGAGACCCCAAAAAGGCCAAGAAACTTGAAAAAGCCATCGCCAAACGGCTTAGAAAACACGGAGACAACCCTCGCTTCAAAGACCTCAGTGAACGGCTCGAGCAACTCCGCGACAAAGCCGAGCAAGGCCTCATCGCCAGCATCGAATTCGTTAAGGAACTCTGCAAGATCGCTAGGGAAACCGTCGAAGCCGAAAAGGACGTTCTCGACGAACAAGAGCAAAAGGGAGCAAGAGCAGCCCTCACCGAACTCTTCCTAACCCTCAAAACCGACCAGACCCCCGCCGTCGTCGAACGGATCGTCAACGACATCGACGAAATAGTAAAAATCGTCCGCTTCGACGGCTGGCAAGACTCAGGGGCTGGCCAGAAGGAAGTTCAAAAGGCCCTCAGGAAGTCACTCCTCAAATACAAGCTCCACAAGGATCAGGAGCTCTTCGACAGAGCCTACGGCTATATCAAGGAATACTACTAAGCCTCATGGCCTTAGGGCGAAGAATCAGTCCAAAACCTCGATTCCACCATCCTCAGCTTCCGCATTCACTAGCGGACACAAAAAAGCACCGCCTCATCCAGCGGTGCCCAAAAGAAAAAAGTACGCAGACTGGGACTCGAACCCAGGACCAATTGGTTAAAAGCCAACTGCTCTACCAACTGAGCTATCTGCGCGTAAGGTAGAAAGGTTGCCCGCGTAGCGCGGACGGCGGACTGTTATGGTGCTGGCCTGTTTTTGACAAGCATTTCTTACCCCTTTTTTCCAAAGTTTTCCCCCCTTCCGCTCTCTAGCGCAGTTTTTTGGCCATCTCGGGCGTCACCGTAAAGTACCTCGTCCCGCTGCTCTCGGGCTTCGAACCATCAGTGATTTGATACTCAAAGGGCTTCAAAGGCTGCTGCCCGTCGATCTCGGACATCAAATAGACCCGCATTGTCATCGGAGCCTTCGGATCACCTCCGGGGATGTCCTTGATCGCAAATTGCACCTCGTTCCGGCCATCCACCGCGCCTCCCAGCACAACCTCCGCCCCCTTCGTATCCTGAAATGTGTGCGTCGATATCTTGTTCACGAGAAGCTTCACCTCCCGTCCGGGACAATACACATAGGCTTTCGCGATGTATTTCGCCGGCCCCTTGATCACCGCTTTCGGTCGCTCAATGATCCCGGTGGGCTGAAATACCTCCTGATCCACATAACTGTAATCCTTTGCCAGAATCTGCTTTCTCACTTCTGGCAGACCGCTGAGATTCACAAACTCCGAACCGTCGTACTTCCACCCGCTGGCCTCCTTCACATAGGAAACGGTAAGAATGTTCTCGGTAGGCTCCACCCCCACCCCGAAGTCGACCTTGCCAAAGTAAACCGCCTTCACCGTAGGACCCTTCACCCGCACCCGCAAAGGCTGAAGCGTTGAGAGATCGGGAGGATCGGTCGGCAGATTGAAAAAGGAATCGGGAAAACGACGCCGCTCGCTCCACAAGCGGTTGCGGATCGCGATCTTGCGGGACTCCGCGGTGTAGCGCAGCCAGTTCGCCGCATCCTTTTTCATCACCGCCGTTCGCCATCCCGAGTAGATTCCACGCAGATGCTCCACCAATTGGGCATCGTTTTGGGCCTGGGCCTGGGCTCCGAGGAAAATCATCCAAACCGTAAAAATCAGTCGTTGCATGCGGAAACTATGGACAAGGACGGCCAGCTTTGGAAAAACATTTCTCACCTTCCGCTCATGCGGGAAGTGATTCACCTACACATGAACCCTTTTCCAAAGTCGCCGGTTATCGGAGAAGCACGTAATCAGGAGCTCCTCGGCACAGCCACCACCTACGTTTACGAAAAGACTCCCGAGGGAGACTTGAACGCCCATTTCTTCTTTCCTCCGGGCTTCGATCACACCACGCAGCAGCGCGGAGTCATCGTCTTCTTCCACGGTGGCACCTGGGACATCTCCGCTCCCACCCAATTTGTCCCCCACTGCCACCACTTCGCCTCCCGCGGCCTCATCGCCGTCACCGCCGAGTACCGCACCAAGGCCAAGTTCAACGGCGGCCCCGAAGAAGCGATCACGGACGCCAAGACCGTCATCTCCTTTCTTCGCTACCACGCCGCCCAGATGGGAATCGATCCGGACAAGATCATTGCCTGTGGCGCCGCCGCCGGAGCACACGCCGTTCTCTGCGCCGCCCTCCATCCCCACGAAAACCCCGACCTGCCACCCACCCGCCCCCAGGCACTCATCCTCTTCGGCCCGGTCACCGACACCTCGGCAAAAGGCGTCGGCTCGGAACTCTTCTCCGACCCCAAGGCCGCCAAAACCCTGAGCCCCTTCGCTCACCTCCCGCAAAAAGCCCTCCCGCCCTGCCTCATCTTCCACGGCAAGAACGACCGCGTCGTCCCCTTCGAGGCCTCGGTAAAATTCTCCAAACGCTACTCCAGAAAACGCAACAAGTGCGAACTCATGGAGTTTGAAAACGCCGGCCACACCTTTTTCAACTACAACTCGGACGAGCGAAACTACTCGCTCACCCTCCGCGCTGCCGATGGCTTCCTCGTCGGACTCGGCTTCCTCGAGCCCGATCCTTTGGCTGACGAATTTCAATAGCTTGCTGCCCTTGCGCACATGCGCGAGTGCTGCCATCTTCCCAACTCATGAGTGCACTCGAATTCGCGCCAATTGAAGACATCATCGCCGAGATCGCCGACGGCAGGTTGGTCATCGTCGCCGATGATCCCGGTCGCGAAAACGAAGCGGACCTCATCGGCGCCGCCTCCCTCGTCACCCCCGAAATGATCGCCTTCATGGCCAGCCATGGCCGCGGCCTCATCTGCGCCCCCGTCCTCGCTTCCCGCGCCGAAACTCTCGACCTCCCGCCGATGGCGCGCAAAAACCGCGAAGCCCAAAAGACCGCCTTCACCGTTTCTGTCGATGCCGCCTCCGGCATTTCCACCGGCATCTCGGCAGCAGACCGCGCCCTCACCATCAAACTCCTCGCTGACGAATCCGTCACCGCCTCCTCCTTCGTCCAACCCGGACACATCTTCCCCCTTCAGGCCATGGAAGGCGGAGTCCTCCGCCGCGCAGGCCATACCGAGGCCGCCATCGACCTCGTCCGCCTCGCCGGACTTCCGCCAACCGGACTCATCTGCGAAATCATGTATGAGGACGGCACCATGGGCCGCGTGGGCGATCTCGGCGAATACCAAAAAGAGCACAACCTCAAGGCCTGCACTATCGGTCAACTCATCGAGTACCGCCGCAAGTCGGAGCGCCTCGTCACCTGTGAAGAGGTCATCTCCCTCCCCACCGATTTCGGTGACTTCAAATGCCACCTCTACAGCGTCAGCACGGATGACTCCGAGCACCTCGCCCTCGTCCGCGGAGACATCTCTCCTGACGAGCCCGTCACCGTCCGCGTGCATTCCGAATGCCTCACCGGTGACGTCTTCGGTTCCCGTCGCTGCGATTGCGGAGGGCAGCTGCACACCGCCCTCGCCCGCATCGCGGAAGAAGGCGGCGTCCTCCTTTACCTCCGCCAGGAGGGCCGGGGCATTGGCCTCGGGGGTAAAATCCGCGCCTACAAACTCCAGGAAGAAGGCCTCGACACCATCGAGGCCAACGAACGACTCGGCTTCGCCTCCGACCTGCGCGACTACGGCATGGGCGCTCAAATGCTTTATGATTTGGGAATCCGTAAGATCAGGCTCCTCACCAACAACCCCAAAAAAGTCATCGGATTGGACGGATACGGCCTTGAAATTGTCGAACAACTTCCGCTATCACTTCCCTCCAATCCCCACAACGAGAAGTATCTTGAAACAAAGCGGTCCCGGATGGGCCATCGCCTTTGACATTCATTGACAAAACTTTTCGTTCAATCCATACCTCCGCCCGCATGTCGGCCATCATTCCACCTAGACCTCGTGTTCTCACAACCGGGAAAATTCGGATCTCCATCATCGCCGCTAAATTCAATCAGGAATTTACCGATGCCTTGGTAGAAAATACCGTCGATGAAATCGCCAGCCTGACCGAAGGAGCCAAAGTCGACCTCGTCCGCGTCCCCGGTGCCTTTGAGATTCCTGTCGTTGCCAAAGCCATCATGCAGGAAGAAGCACCGGACTGCATCATCGCCCTCGGCTGCATCATCCGCGGTGGAACTTCCCACGCCGATCTCGTCGCCACCTCGGTCACCAACAGCCTTCAACAGCTTTCCGTTGCTCACACCACTCCGATCATCCACGAGGTCCTTCTCGTCGAAGACGAAAAGCAGGCCTACGCACGCTGCATCGGCAAAAAACTCAACCGCGGCCGCGAAGCCGCCCGGAGCGCGCTCGGCATCATCGACGTGATGCACGAAATCTCGAAGGCCAACCAGTCGCTTCGCCTCCACCCGAGCAACGCCTGATGCCTTCCCGACACCAAGTGAGAGAAGCTGCCGTCCAGCTTTTCTACGCCCGCGCATCCTCACAGGGTGCCGAAAGTGATGAGGAACTTTGGGACCTCATCAACGATCGCGCCGGCCTCACTTTCGACCGCGCCCGCGTCAAGGTCCTCGCCCACTGGCAAACCGGACGCGCCAAAACCGCCGCGACCTTGCACAAGGAATTGGCCGCAGCCTCCACCGCCGTCTCGGTCGCCGACCCCACCGGCAAAGCCGCCCGGGACTTCCAAACGCTTTGCGACAAGGAAATCAAATTCGCTGAATTCCTCGAAAACCTCGCCCCTCTCGCCAAAGCCAACACCGGCGGATGGCGCCAGGACCTCTACAAGGCCTTCCAGCAATCTCCCGAGCTCAAAAAGCTCCGCGCCGAGCTCAGCGTCCACCTCGTCACCTTCCCCCCTCTTCAAAAGGAAGCGATCGACAAGACCTTCGCCAAACTCGACACCTTCGACGAACGCATCGAAAAAACGCGGAACCCCGCGCGCTTCCCCGAACAACGAGAACTGGCCCACCTCCACAAAACGCAGCAGGAAATGAAAACCCTGCGCGAGGAAGCTGAAAAAATCATCGCCCAGGTCACCGCCAACCTCCCCGGGATCAACAAAACCATCGAGACCGCTGCCGAGAACTACGACCTCGGCCGCCTCTCCCGTGTCGATCTTTCCATTCTCCGTCTCGCCACCTGGGAAATCACCCACGCGCAGGACGTCCCCAATCCCGTCGCCATCAACGAAGCCATCGAGCTCGCCCGCGCCTTCTCCGGGGAAGACTCCGCCGCCTTCGTCAACGGCCTCCTCGATCGCATCGCCAAAGATCACTCCCCGGCCTAAATCCCCGGCCTTGCACACCGGGTTCCACTTCGGCAGAATTCGTCCGTGGATCAAGACTCTTCGTTTCCCAGCGAATTTCAACGGCGCACCCTCTGGCGCGCGCTCACTGGAATCGCCATCGTCATCCTCGGCGCCCTCCTCGTAGGCCTCATCTGGCTCGCCAGCTCCGTTCTCGGCTACCTCCAACCCGTTCTCGTCCCTCTCGCCGTCGCCGGAATCGTCGCCTACCTCCTCGAACCTGTCGTCCGCTTTCTTCAGCGAAAAGGTATCAGCAGAATCAAAGGAATCATCGCCGTTTTCTGCTCCTTCATTCTCTTCATCGGCGTCCTCCTCGCCTTTGTCGGCAAGGAACTCTCCAAACCGGAGAAGCCCGTCGCCACCTCGGAAGAGGATCAAAAACCCTCTGAAAACAAGCCCAACGCCTTCCGCGAAATGCTCACCGCCGATAGCGTCAGCAACATCAAAAAACATCCCGTCTTGGGTTGGGCTGCCAAGATCGCCTTCGAAAAAAACTTCGATGCCACAAACACCCACCTCCATAAGGGAGACGCCCTCATCGGGAACAACGGCAAACGCTGGTACCTCGACCCCGCAACCGACACCTTTAAATCGGGAGGCCAGCAAGCCCCCCCGGAGCTCGCCGAACTCCTCCGCTCGGACTGGTCCACCCCCACCACCGTCGGAACCACTGACAATGCCGAAAGCGTCGTCGCCGTCGCCAACTTCCCCCTCACCCAAATCGGGAACCGCTACACCATCCTCCTTGATCGCACCTTCGGCTGGCTCCTCAGCTCCTCCGGAAAAATCCTCGGCTTCTTCGGCATGTTCATCGGATTCGCCATGGTCCCCATCTACCTTTATTACTTCCTCAAAGAGAGCGATAGCATCCAGTCCCAATGGCATGACTACATCCCGCTCAAAGCCTCCAAATTCAAAGATGAAGTCGTCTCCGTCCTTCAGGAGATCAATGGCTACCTCATCTCCTTCTTCCGTGGACAAGTCCTCGTCGCCTTTATCGATGGCATCCTCGTAGGAATCGCACTTTCCATCTTTGGCCTCAAATACGGCCTCCTCATCGGAGTCTTCATGGCCCTCCTCGGCATCATCCCTTACCTCGGAAACATCATCTGCCTCATCCCCGCCTGCATCATCGCTTACTTCCAGGCCTCCTCTAACAACCCACCCTGGGACCTCCCTCCCTGGGGATTCGTCATCGGCGTCGTCGCCATCTTCGTCGTCGTCCAACAAATCAACTCCCTCCTCACCGCCCCCAAGATCGTCGGAGACTCCGTCGGCCTCCACCCCATGACCGTCATCTTCTCCATGCTCTTCTGGTCCCTCATCCTCGGCGGCTTCCTGGGTGCCCTCCTCGCCGTCCCCCTCACCGCCGCCGTCAAGGTCATCTTCCGCCGCTACCTCTGGGATCGAAAGATCGAAATGCCCCCGCCCGCCGCGAAATCCCCCGCCTGAATCCCCCTCACTTCAGCTCAAAACATCCTTTCGTCTCACTGACCACCTCGATCACCTCGCCCCCCCGGATCTCCCGCACCGCATACAAATACCACCCCCACTCCCGGTCGTGGTAAAAAGTCCGGTAGGAAACCACCCGCCGCCGCGTCTGGCCCACCACCTTGGGACTTAAAAAAGCCACACACATCGCCTCTGTCGCCACCGTCCCTTCCGCCAATTTGCGCTCAACCGGATGAATCGGCCCCACCGTGATCTCCCGCTCCACCGCCTGCTCCGCCTCCGCAATCAATTTTGCCGCCACCTCACGGCTCAACCCCTGCCCTTGGGCCACCTGTAAAAAACATCCCCAGAGCAAAATCAGCCCCAAAGCACGGCACATCGACAGTTTTTCTAGTCTCATTTGATCTATGACCGATCCAATGCTTCAGTTATTCAAGCAAAACGCACCCTCGGGCCATTTTCCACAAAGCAAGTTGCGCTTGGCAATTACACCCGTTCACGCTTATTTTTCCGCCCCCTCGGCAGGGAATATGCTTCACCGCCTCTGATTCCCTCCCGTTCCACCATTTTCCAACCACGTTCATGAGTCCATATCACCCAAGTTACACTCCCGATTCTTCCGGAACCCTCCACCAGTGGGACAACGAAACCGCCAACTGCGGCATGGGTGCCATCGCCCACCTGAACGGGGAAAAATCCTATCAGATCATCGACTACGCGATGACTTCCGTCTGCAACATGACCCACCGTGGTGCCGTCGATGCCGACATGAAAACCGGCGACGGCTCCGGTGTCCTCTGCCAAATCCCTCGGCCCCTCTTTGCCAAAGCCGCCAAATCCCTCGGTTTCACCGGCGATGCCGATGACCTCGCCGTCGGCGTCTTCTTCCTCCCCGGCGACGACTCCGCCGCCGCCGCCCAGATCAAATCTTTCGCCGAATCCGTCCTCACCAAGCGCTCCATCCCCCTCGTCGGATGGCGTGAAGTTCCCGTCAATCCCGACGAACTCGGCAATCTCGCACGCAAAACCCAGCCCGAAATCACCCACCTCCTCGCTTCCAGGCCTGCCGATTGGGATGGCGACCACTTCGAGCGCCAACTCTACCTCGTTCGCCGTGAGATCGAACGCCACTTCAAGGACGTCCCCAATTTCTACATCCCCACCCTTTCCGGCCGCCTAATCAGCTACAAGGGACTCGCCATGCCTGCCACCCTGCGGGCCTTCTACTCCGACCTCCAGGACTCGGACTTCCAGACTGGCATCTCCCTCTACCACCAGCGCTTCTCCACCAACACCTTCCCCGCCTGGCCTCTCGGACAACCCTTCCGCATGATGTGCCATAACGGTGAGATCAACACCGTCCGTGGCAACCGCAACTGGATGGCCTCCCGCGAAGAATTCTTCGAATCCGAGATCTGGGGAGACGACGTCGAACTCCTCAAGGACATGATGCGCGCAGGGGAATCCGATTCCTCCTCGCTCGACCACGCCCTCGAGCTCCTCACCCTCTCAGGACGCCGGATCGAGCACGCCATGTGCATGCTCGTCCCCCCCGCCTTCCGCCACGACCAGGAAATTTCGGAATCCGTCCGCTCGTTCTACAACTACATCCGCTCCTTCTCCGAGCCCTGGGACGGCCCCGCCGGCCTCGTCTTTACCGACGGAACGAAAATCTGCGCCGGCCTCGACCGGAACGGACTCCGCCCATCACGATTCACCCTCACCGAGGACGGACTTCTCTACATCGGATCGGAATCAGGAGCTGTCATTCTCCCCAACGAAAAAATCATCCGCCGCGGACGTCTCGGCCCCGGCCAAATGCTCTCCGCCAACACCCTCACCGGAGAAATCCTCTACGATCGCGAGATCAAGGAACAACTCGCGGCCCAAAAGCCCTACGGCAAGTGGATCGATGACAACCGCATCGAACTCCGCAGCTTCGTCTCGCACGAACCCCACGTCCCTGCCGAGGACTTCGAAACCACCGAACTCTCGCGCCACCAGGTCACTCAAGGCGTCACCGCCGAGGATCTCGACATGGTCTTCCCGCCCATGATCAAAGGCGCCCAGGAAGCCGTCTTCTCCATGGGAGATGACATCCCCCTCGCACCCCTCTCGCGCTACCCGCGCCTCCTCTTCACCTACTTCAAGCAGCTCTTCGCCCAGGTCACCAACCCTCCCATCGACCCCATTCGGGAATGGGCCGTCATGTCCCTCGGTGCCGGACTCGGACCCGAGCGCAACCTCCTCACCGAAACTCCGGAGCACGCCCGCATCCTCGCCCTCGAATCCGCCATCCTCTTCGAACAGGAGCTCGAAGCCATCCGTGACCGGAATGAGCACGGCTTCCCCACCCGCGTCATCGACACCACCTGGCCCGCTTCTGAAGGAACCGCAGGCCTCAAAAACGCCCTCGACTCCATCTGCGAGCAGGCCGGTAAAGCCGTCGACGAAGGAATCGAAGTCCTCATCCTCTCGGATCGCGCCTGCTCCCAGGACCGCGTCCCCATCCCGTCCCTTCTCGCCACCGGCTCCGTCCACCACTTCCTCAACCGTTGCAAAAAACGCCTCCGTTGCTCCATCGTGGTCGATACCGGCGAAGCCCGTGACACCCACCAGCTCGCCTGCCTCTTCGGCTTCGGCGCCACCGCCGTCTGCCCTTACCTCGGCTACGCCACCGTTCGCCAGGTCGTCTCTTCCGATTCCAAAGGAAAACTCGGCGATGACCTCACACCCGAGAAGGCGATGTCCAACTACCGCAAGGCTCTCGAAAAAGGCATCCTCAAAATCATGTCCAAAATGGGCATCTCCGTCCTCAATTCCTACCAGGGCGCTCAAATCTTCGAAGCCCTCGGAGTCGGAAAAGATGTTGTCGACTTCGCCTTCACCGGCGCCCACTCCCGCATCGGCGGCGTCGGCTTCGAGGAAATCGCCGAGGAATCCCTCATCCGCCACCGCGCTGCTTGGGAGCCGGAGGTCGAAGCAGGGCAATCACTCGACCTTGGTGACCCCGGCTACAACCGCTACCGCAAGGCCGGTGAGCGCCACGCCCTCACCACCGACGTCATCAAAAACCTCCACACCTTCGTCCGTGATAACAAGAAGGAGGACTACGATGAATACGTCAAAGCCTCCCTCGATAACAACCCCATCACCATCAAGGATCTCCTTGAGTTCAAGGTCGCCGCAAGTCCGGTCGCTCTCGATGAAGTCGAGCCAGCCGAGGACATCGTCAAGCGCTTCACCACCGCTGCCATGTCCATGGGAGCCCTCTCCCCCGAGGCTCACGAGACTCTCGCCATCGCCATGAACCGCATCGGCGGAAAATCCGATTCCGGTGAAGGCGGCGAAGACCCCCGCCGCTTCCAGCCCTACGCAAATGGTGACCTCGCAAGGTCCTCCATCAAGCAGGTTGCTTCCGGACGCTTCGGTGTCTCCGCGAACTACCTCGTCAACTGCGACGAACTGGAAATCAAAATGGCCCAAGGCGCCAAGCCCGGCGAAGGAGGACAACTCCCCGGCCACAAGGTGAACTCGCTCATCGCCCGTCTGCGGAACACCCAGCCCGGCGTGCAGCTCATCTCACCTCCGCCCCACCATGACATCTACTCCATCGAGGACCTCGCTCAGCTCATTCATGACCTGAAGGAGATCAACCCCCGTGCAAAGGTGACCGTCAAGCTCGTTGCCGAGTCAGGTGTCGGCACCGTCGCCTCCGGCGTTGCCAAGGCCAGCGCCGATAACATCCTCATCTCCGGACACGATGGCGGCACCGCCGCCTCACCGCTCTCCTCCACCAAGCACGCCGGACTCCCGTGGGAACTCGGAATCTCCGAAGCCCACCAGGTCCTCATGCTCAACAACCTGCGGAACAACGTCACCCTTAGGACCGACGGCGGACTCCGCAACGGGCGCGATGTCATCATCGCCGCCATCCTCGGAGCCGAGCAGATGAACTTCGGAACCATCGCCATGATCGCCATGGGTTGTGTTTACGTCCGCAAGTGCCACCTCAACAACTGCCCCGTCGGCGTCGCCACCACCGATCCCAAATGGCGCGCCAAGTTCAAGGGAACGCCCGACAACGTCGTCAACTTCATGATGGGCGTCGCTACCGAAGCCCGGGAAATCATGGCCACCCTCGGCGTCCGCTCCATCAACGAGCTCGTCGGTCGTCCCACCACCTTCCTCCAGCAGCGCCACGTCCCGGATCACCCGAAGGCCAACACCATCGACCTCTCCGCCCTCCTCGCCGACAAAGCGCCGGAAGACGCCGTCCGCACCTGCACCCAGGATCGGAACGATGGCATCCACAAGCCCGCTCTCGACCTCGAAATCCTCAAGGACCTCGCCGCTCACACCGGCACCGCCGAGGGCGAAAACCCCACCGCCGGACTCCTCGACCGCGGCCCCTTCGAAAAGGAATACGTCGTCGTCAATACCGACCGGAATATCGGAACCCGCACCTCCGGTCGCGTCGCCGAAATCTACAAAAACACCGGACTCCCCGCCGATACCATCAAGCTGACCTTCCGCGGCTCCGCCGGACAATCCTTCGGCACCTTCCTCTGCGGCGGTCTCCACCTCACCCTCATCGGTGAAGGAAATGACTACGTTGGAAAAGGCATGTGCGCCGGTGAAATCATCGTCCGCCCGCCCGAGAACATCTGTAAGGACTTCGTCGCCGCCAAGAACTCCATCGTCGGCAACACTGTCCTCTACGGAGCCACCGGTGGACGCCTCTTCGTCAACGGCCGCGCCGGCGAACGCTTCTGCGTCCGGAACTCCGGTGCCACCGCCGTCTGCGAGGGCGTCGGCGACCACGGCTGCGAATACATGACCAACGGACTCGCCGTCATCCTCGGACTCACCGGGAAAAACTTCGGAGCCGGCATGTCAGGCGGAACCGCCTACATCTACGACCTCGATGGCAAGTTCCAGTCCCGCCTCAACCCCGAGATGGTCGTCGCCCTTCCCGTCAAGCGGAAGCGCGACATCGAAGAACTCAAGGCCATGATCGAACTCCACTTCGGGAAAACCAACTCCAGCCGCGCCAAGGAAATCCTCGATAACTGGGAGGCATCCCTTCCCAAGCTCATTCGCGTCATCGCCAAAGAGAAATACGACCTCGAAAAAGCCGAGGAAGAACACGAGGCCGCAGTCGCCGTAAAATAAATAGGACCGGCGGGCATTCCCGCCCGCTACTTTTCAGAGACAAAGCGGGCCCAAAAGCCCGCTTTTCTTTTACCCCAACCGCACACTCTGCTTCTTGCTCAGCCGCAGAATCTGCCCCGCTTCCCCCGCAAACACCGCCTGCGGATCACTCAGCTTCTCCCCGTCCAGCTGCACCGCTCCCGTCGTGATAAACTGCTTCCGCAGCTCACCATTCGACTTCTCCATCCCAAAGGCTTCTTTAAATACAAAAGAGGCCGCCTCCGTGATCGACTTACCGTTCAGATCGGCCGCTGCCAACTCCGGCAGGTCCGCCGCATTCAGATCACGCTTCGAAAATCGCGTATCCCAATCCGCACGCGCCGCCTGTCCCGCTTCCTCATCGTGGTAACGGGCCACGATTTTCTGCGCGAGTGACTTCTTGGCTTCCATCGGATGAAGGGACTCGTCCCGTTTCTCTCCCAGAAGCAACAGGTAGTAACGGTCCATCAGCTCATCACTGATACTCATCAGCTTCCCATACATCTCATTGGGCTCTTCCGACACTCCCACGTAGTTGTGCGAACTCTTGGACATCTTCTTCGTCCCATCCAGCCCCTCTAGAAGCGGCATCACCATCACTACCTGCTGGGCTTGCCCCTCCTCCTTCTGCAAATCACGCCCCACCAGAATATTGAACAACTGATCTGTCCCTCCGATCTCCACATCAGCTCTCACCTTCACCGAATCCCAACCCTGCATGATCGGATACTGGATTTCGTGAAGCCGGACTTCCTGACCTTTGGCAACCCGCTCTTTGAAATCCTCGCGTTGAAGCATCTGCTGCATCGTCACCCGGGAGTTCAGCTTGAGAACTTCCTCGTAAGTCATCGAACGGAACCAATCGCCGTTGAAAACAACTTCCGTCTTCTCACGATCCAAAATCTTAAATGCCTGCTCGGTATACGTCTCCGCATTATAAAGCACCTCCTCACGGGTCAGTGGCGGACGAGCCGTGCTCCGCCCCGTCGGATCACCAACAGTTGCCGTAAAATCCCCAATAATCAGTACCGCCTGATGGCCCATTTGCTGGAATTGACGAAGCTTCTCCAGCGCAACCGAATGACCCAAGTGAATATCCGGAGCCGTCGGGTCCACCCCCAACTTGATCCTCAGCGGGCGGCCTTCCTTAAGCTTATCGGCAAGTTCCTTCTCGGAGAGCACCTTGGCGGTGCCTCCGACGAGTTGGGCCAGGGCGTCTTCGTGACTCATGCGGGCTGGATCAAAGCGACCCCCGCCCCTCATTTCAAGCGCCATGCGCGCTTATTGCTTCCTCTCCCCCCGACAGAACGATTAAATCGCCGCATTATGTCCCTCGATCCCTATTCCTCACCCGAAAGCCAGGTCACCCCACCCATGCCCCCACCGATGATCCCCAAGCCCGCCAGAATGCTCGTCTTCGGCATCATCCACATCGTCGGAGCCGTCATCGGATTTGCCGGCCTCGCCGTAAACCTCTTTCAGGGTGACCCCAAGGAAGCCTTCATCGCCGCCTTCAATCAACCCGGACAACCCAAAGCGGAGTTCAGCGACGATGCCCTAGCCGCCATCGACACCATCCTGCAAACCCAAATCCCCATCACCATCGCTCAAGTCATTCTCTGCGCCCTCCTCCTCGTCAGCGGCATCGCCCTCCTCCGGTCCGCAAGTTGGTCACTAAAACTCTCCAACCTCTACTCCGGGCTCTCCATCCTTGTCAAAGTCGCCCTCCTCATCCTCGCGATCACCACGCTGGCCCCCGCCTATGATCGCCTCTTCGATGGCATCTCCGGCATGAACCCCGCCGTCTTCAAAATCCTGCGCCCCACCATGACCATCTCGATCTATTCCCCCGTCCTGATCGGCATCTACCCCCTCCTCACCTACTTCCTGCTCAATACAAAGGTCGTCAAAAACTACCTCGCCTCCCGTTGATCAGCGGCTCCCTGAGCAACGCCGCCAGACTCCAAAAGGGCTGCAGCTCCTCTCACCTCGGAAGCGAAGCTTCCCTGGCTAAAAATCCCTTAAACCTTTCAGCGTGCTTCATCTTGAAGCAGGGTTTCCCTAAGGAAGCGCTGATTAAAGAGGAAGTTCGCTGCTGCAAGTCATTTTGAAGTCTGGCAAGGCGCGAAGGGCGACGCTGATGATCAGCGGCTCACTGAGCAACGCCGCCAGACTCCAAAAGGGCTGCAGCTCCTCTCACCTCGGAAGCGAAGCTTCCCTGGCTAAAAATCC
>JBPOGH010000012.1:0-135097 GCA_051252135.1 Verrucomicrobiaceae bacterium
CCCACTGCCCACTGCCCACTGCCCACTGCCCACTGCCCACTGCCCACTGCCCACTGCCCACTGCCCACTGCCCACTGCCCACTGTCCACTGTCCAACGTTCAAGGCCTCCTCAACCCAAGACTGTAAACTGTATCCTGAACTCTGAAAACTCCGCCGCAGGCGGCCTCGCAGGCGGCCTACCTCCAATCATGCTTCGGATACCGCCCCGCCAAGTCTTTCTTCATCTGCGCAAACCCCCGTTCCCAGAACCCCGGCAAATCACTCGTCGTCTGCCAGGGCCGCTGATTCGGAGCGAGAATCTTCACCACCAGCCGATGCCCGTTCGCAATCGTCGGCGTCTCTTCCACCCCGTAAAGCCGCTGCACCTTCTCCTCGATCCACGGCTCGCTTCCCTCCGCATACTTCACCTGCGTCATCAGCCCGTTGCTCAGCTTGATCTTCTCCGGCGCAAAAGAATCCAACGCCTGTTCCTGCGCCGCCGAAAGCCACTCCTTCAAAATCGACCACGGCTCACGATCCCGCACTTCCTTAAACGTCACCGCCCCCTCACAAATCTGCGCAATCGCGCTCTCCCGATCATCCGCACTGAATCCCGGCAGCTCCAGCTCCGGCATCGCTTCGCTCAAAAAACACAGCCGCGCAATCCACCGCTCCACCTGCCCATCCCACTTCTTCAGCTTCAGCTCACCCGCACTCACCCGCTCCGCCAACAACTCGCCCGCCAAATTCGGATCCACCTCACCTCCCCGCTTCTCCTCCAGCACCAACCCCTGAAACGTCCGCTGCCTCACCGCCACCACCCGACGACCAATCTCATCAAAAATCACCCCACTCTCTTCCTTCACCGCATCCTCAAAAAGATCCGCCAACCACCCCTCGTCGATCTCCACGCATCGCGACAACTTCACCGCCCGCTCCCGCCCCTCGATCTCGATCATATCCACCGCCAAAAACAACGGACACTGCCGCACCACACTCTTCGGATCCACCTTCCCCCGCCGTTTCCCCACCACCTCGCACACCGACGTCCCCGCATCGCGCCGCACCGCCAACCGATCTCCAAACGATAACAACAGCGCCCGTGCACACGCCTCACCCCGCTGCCGAAAGTCCGGCTCCTTCACCCGCACCCCGCGCTTCCCCATAATCCCCACCAACTGCTGAAAGCTCTTCAAGGTCTCCCGCGCCCCCCGCGCCATCACCCCCAGCGCCGTGCACTGCCTCGGATTGAAATCCGCCGCCATCGCACTCTGCAACGCCAACCACTCCCCTCCAAAATCATTCTTCCACCCCGGCTCCCCCTCCAAATAATCCACCCACTTCGACCCCCGGTCCCCTCCCATAAACACCCCTTCACCCTGCACCGCCGCCGCCACAAAAAGCACCTCACCCACACAGCCCAACTCCACCCCCGCCAGCACCAACCTCGCCAACCTGGGATGCATCGGAAATCGCGCCATCTCCTCACCCGCCTTCGTCAATCCACCCTCACCATCCAACGCCCCAATTCTTAAAAGCAACTCACCCGCCTCCCGCTGTCGCAAGGGCTCCGGCTGATCCAACCATCGAAAATCCTCCACCCGCTTCACCCCCAACCTCTTCAAAAATAACGTCGCCTCCGCCAGGTCCACCCTCCGCACTTCCGGAATCTCAAATTCCAATCGCGACCGATGATCCGTCTCACTCCACAGCCTCACACACTTCCCCGGCCCCGTCCGGCCTGCACGTCCCGCCCGTTGCTCCGCCGCCGCCTGCGAAATCTTCATCACCCGCAGCGAATCAAATCCCCGCGCCGCATCATACTGCGACTGCCGCGCCAACCCCGAATCGATCACCACCTTCACCCCCTCGATCGTCACCGAGGTCTCCGCCACGTTCGTCGAAAGAATCACCCGCTTCGACCCATCCGCCCGAATCGCCTCCCGCTGCTTCGCCGGATTCAACGCCGAAAACAGTGGCAAAATTTCCCAGCCACTCATCCACCCCGCCTCCATCAACACCCGCTCACAACGCCGAATCTCAAACATCCCCGGCAAAAAAACCAAAATCCGATCCCCCGACCCCAACTCATCCACCACCCCGCGCACCGCCCGACCCACCCGGTCCCACACGTCATTCCGCATCTCCTGCCGCCTCCCCTTCACCACCTGCGCCTCCCCCTTGTGCTCGATCTCCACCGGATAAAGTCGCCCCCCCGCTTCCACCATCGCGCACGGCTCCAGATATTCCTTCAGCCCCCCGATCTCGAGCGTCGCCGACATCACCACCACCCGCAGATCCGGCCGCAACGATTCCTGCAAATCCAACACCCGCCCCAAGGCCAAATCCGAGGCCAGCCGCCGCTCATGGAATTCATCAAAAATCACTGCCCCCACACCCTCAAGCTCCGGATCATCCAGCAACATCCGCTGCAGCACCCCGTCCGTGACATACAGAATCTCCGTCTCCGCCCCATACTTGCTCTCAAAGCGCACCGCATACCCCACCCCCCCACCACACCGCGTCCCCTCAAGCTTCGCCACATATTCCGCCAGCAAGCGCGCCGCCATCCGACGCGGCTGCACCACAATCACCCGCCCATTCACCTCACCCCGCACCATCGACGGCACCGTCGTTGATTTCCCCGATCCCGTAGGCGCTTTCAGCAACAACCTCCCCCCGTCCCCACGCATCGCTGCGCGGATTTCCCCTTCGACCTCATGCACCGGCAATCTCACCCCGGAAGAAAAGCAGCCCAAACAATCTCCCGCGAGCGGAGATTTGATGAAATGTCACTCTCTCATCGTGCGTTAAATCCGTTGCCTCCTCGGCAAAACACTACTAACGTTTCCCCATGAATTTACCAATCGCCTTTCTCGGCACCCTCGGAACCCAGGAGATGGTCCTCATCTTCCTGATCCTCCTCCTTCTTTTCGGAGCCAAAAAACTCCCCCAACTCGCTCGCGGCGTCGGCAAGAGCGTCGGCGAATTCCGCAAAGCCCGTGAGGAATTCGAGGACGAAATCCGCAAAGGCGCCGAAGACCTCGAGGTTGAGGAAGCCAAAGGCAAAGAACCCCGCGACAGCTAGGGAAGCGCTGATGAAAGAGGGAGTTCGCTGCTGCAAGTCATTTTGAAGTCTGGCAAGGCGCGAAGGGCGACGCTGATGATCAGCGGCTCCCTGAGCAACGCCGCCAGACTCCAAAAAGGGCTGCAGCTCCTCTCACCTCGGAAGCGAAGCTTCCCTGGCTAAAAAACCCTTTAAACCTTTCAGCGTGCTTCATCTTTAATCAATGTTTCCCTAATGTCCCTCTTATCGAAAACAACCTTTCGTAACGCTCCGCTGATTCTTCTCGGGGCGTTCTTTTTGTGCACCAGTTGCAAGCCCAAGGAGTCCGCCCCTGCGGAAGTCGAACCCGAAGTCCCTCAACAGGTCACTTCCGACGAACCACAACCTGCCGCAACCCAACCCGATCCCCCAAAATCAACAGAGCCCATCCGCGCGGGAAAGGACGAAGCCATCCGCTTCCTCTCCTACAATATCCGGAACTACCTCACCATGACCTCCATCCGCCGCGATGGATCAAAAAGCGAACGCAGCAAGCCTAACGAGGAAATCATCGCCCTCGTCGATCTCATCGTCGCCGAAAAACCCGACATCCTCGGCATCTGCGAGATCGGCACCATGGACGACCTCCTCGATCTCCAGTCCAGACTCAAATCAGCCGGACTCGACCTCCCCCACCTCGAGCACGCAGGCGGTGCCGACCCCACCCGCCGCCTAGCCCTCCTCTCCAATCTCCCAATTTCCGCCCGCAATTCAGCCGAAAACCTTCCCTACCAACTCGAAGGCAAGGAGATGGTCATGAGCCGCGGCATCCTCGATGTCACCGTCGACCTCCCCAACGGCCCCACCCACTTCATCGGCGTCCACCTCAAGTCCAAGCGCGAAATCCCTGATGCCGACCAAGCCATGATGCGCCTCAACGAAGCCCAGCTTCTCCGCAAACACTGCGACGCCATCATTTCTAAAAATCCCAACGCCCGCCTCATCGTCTACGGCGACTTCAACGAAACCAAAGGCGAAGCCCCCATCGCCGCCGTCCGCGGCCTCCGGGACTCCCCCGGTTTCCTCGACGACGTCTGGGCCAAGGACTCCCGCCGGGAATTCTGGACCCATTACTGGAAATATCAGGACCAATACGCCCGCTTCGACTACGTCTTCTTCTCCCGCTCCATGAAGCCCGAAATGGACTTCAAAAACAGCTACATCGTCGACCCCATCGACTACTACGACGCCTCCGACCACCGCGCCATCATGGTCACCCTCGGAAGGTAAATCTCCGGGGCCCAAACTCTCCGCTTTTCGGATGGCATCCCCGCAGGACTGCCCCCTCACCGGTGGCGAGATGGCAATCTCCGGACATTCTAACTTTACTTTGCAGCGAGTTCCCCTCATCCAAAGGTGTATTTTCCGATGAAAGCTCCACAATTCCGACTCAACTTTGCCCTTTCCGCCTGCTTGGCTTCTGTAACTCCTTCTGCCATGGCCAGCGTGATCGCCTATGAGGGATTCAATACCACCTCGGCCAATGGCACCGACGTCACCACTGTTGGCGTCACCGGAAGCGGCTTCAGCGGATACGGGGACACCAACTTCCGCCACGACATCGAGGACGGACTCTCTTACACCGATGGATTGGGCAACGTCCTCGTGACCACCGGTAAATCCGGCGGCATGGATGCGGTCACCAGCGGCACCCAGAATCTCCAGCTCACTCTCTCCAGCACGATCACCAATACCGGAACGATCTACATGAGCTTCCTCACCAATGTCACCGCCGTGAACAGCTTTGGTATCCAAATCGGACTTCAGGACAGCCAGGTGACCAACTCCGCCAGCCCTACCGCAAGCCTGGAAGCCGCATTCCGTTCAACCTCAAGTAACTACGGTGCCTATTCCGATGGCGCAGGTATCGACGCCCGCACCGGACCTGGTAGTGCCACCGGTCTCTATTTGGTCGTCAGTGAATTGAACATGGACACCGAAGTGATGACCATGTGGGTCAATCCTACCAATCTCAATAACGTCTCCGGAACCGCTGCCGGCACCATGACGGGCACCGCCACCGGAACCTGGGAGGACATGACCAGCTTTGTCTTCAGCCTTGGTGGCGAAGAAGAAGGACTCATCGATGAAATCCGCCTCGGCACTACCCTTGCCGACGTCACCCCCTTCACCGCTGTCCCCGAGCCCTCAAGCGCCCTGCTGACTGCTTTGGCTCTCTGCTTCGGTGTCTCAAAAAGACGCCGCTAGTTCGACGCCCTCTAAAAAGGTTCATCGCCGATGTAACCTTTCCTTCATCACCGGCGTACCCCCGGTGATGAAATCGTCTACGCTTCTCCTTTCCCTCCTCGCCGCCCCACTCCTTCACGCCGCCCCCTTCGACCCCTCCCACCTTTCCGGCGACGCCCAATGGTTCCTCCACGCCGATCTCGAAGCCCTTCAAAAGACCACCGTCGGTAAAACCGCCCTTCAGGCCATCCGCGCCGATCACAAGGAAGGACTCCTCCACATCCAGGAGACTTTCCATGTCGACCTTTCCCGCGACATCAGAAATGTCACTCTCTTCGGCGATGGCGCCCCCAACCGCGCCGCCGTCCTCATCGATGGCGGAATCGATCGCAAGCACCTGGAGCAAGTCATTGGCTATGCCGATGACTACGACTCCTTCCTCTACCAGGGCGCCACCGTCCACACCTGGACGGACAAGGATGGCGAAAAAAAACAATTCGCCGCCTTCCACGCCGATGACCTCGCCATCGTCAGCGAACACCGGGCGCTCGTCGAACTCTCGCTCGATGTCTTCGGCGGCCGCAAACCTCCCATGGAATCCGTCAGCTCCCCCGCCGAAAACCCCGTCGTCCTCGCCATGGCCAATGTCGAAAACATCAAGCTCAAGGACGACGGCGGCTCAGCCATCGTCCGCAAGGCCAAGCACCTCGCCATGACCATCCGCGAATCGGGTGAAAAGGTCGAAGCCCAACTCATCGTCTCCCCGCAGGAGGCTAAAAACGCCGAACGCCTCCAAAAGGTCATGGACGGCCTCATGGCCCTCGGCATGCTCGCCAGCGAGGAACTCGAACAACTCAGCATCGAACACCAAACCACCGTCGAAGAAGGAAAAGTCCACATGACCATGACCCTCCCCGTCGACCAAGCCATCGCCCTTCTTGCCGGACTCGGACAATAAACCCTCCTTGCAGCCTCCCGGCATTGCCTGTTTACTGAAACCAATCGTGCCTCCCGAACAGTCAGATTCCGATCTCGTCCTCGCCTCCCGCAGGGGCGACTCCTCGGCATACGGCGAACTCATTCACCGCTACCACGAAACGATCTACGCCTTCCTCCACCAACTCACCGGAAATCGCGAGGACGCCGAGGACCTCACCCAGGACACCTTCCTCCACGCCCGCAAAAAACTCGCCACCTTCAAGCCCCACCTCCCCTTCCGCCCCTGGCTCTTCACCATCGCCCGCCGCCTCACCATCGCCCACTGGCGCCGCCTCAAGCCCACCCTTCCTCTCTTCGACGACGACCACCCCGCCACCAAGGACCGCACCACGCACGACTCCGCCGCCCTCTGGACCATCGCCAAAAACGCCCTCAAGCGGGACGAGTTCACCGCCCTCTGGCTCCACTACCAGGAAGATCTCTCCATCAAGGAAGTCGCCCGCGTCCTTCGAAAGACCGTCACCCACACCAAGGTCATCCTCCACCGCACCCGTAAAAAACTCCGCAAGGAACTCGAATCCACCTCGGATGCCTGGCTCCCCGGCCACCCCCTCAACCTTTCCAACCCCGCTTCGTGATGAAAAGTGATCCCCTTGAACAACTCCTGCGCCACCCCGTCCCCCGCGAGACCCCGCGCCCCGGCTTCGAGACCCGCCTCCGTGCCCTCTCCCATCACCAAACGGAACCCACCATCCAACCCCGGCGCTCACGCTGGTGGCTCGCCACCCCCTTCGCCGCCCTCACCCTCCTCGCCATCCTCTCGGACTCCCCCGCCCCCGCTCCCCAGGCATCCGCAGACCCGGAAAAAACGATCCCCGTAGAAGAAACAGACCTCTCCCTCGTCACCAATTCCCCCCTCCATCAGGAGGCACGCGAACTCGAAAAAGACGCCAAACGCACCGCCCACTTCCTCTTCGATTCCCTCCCCTCCATCTCGATCACGAAAAAAGACCGCTAACCGGTTTTCGCTTTGCCTTCTCCTCCGATTGCGTGATCCTCCGCACGTCATGGCCAAGCCCAAAAACGCAATCTCTCCCACCCGCTCCGAGAACTTCCCCGAGTGGTACCAGCAAGTCGTCCGCGCTGCCGATCTTGCCGAAAATTCCGAGACCCGTGGATGCATGGTCATCAAGCCCTGGGGCTTTGCCATCTGGGAAGCCATCCAGCGCTACCTCGACGTCCGCTTCAAGGCCACCGGCCACCAAAACGCCTACTTCCCCCTCCTCATCCCCCTCTCCTATCTTGAAAAAGAAGCCGAGCACGCCGAGGGCTTCGCCACCGAGTGCGCCGTCGTCACCCACCACCGCCTCGAGGCCGAAAAAGACCCCGTCACCGGTAAAACCAAAATGATTCCCCGGGGCAAACTCACCGAGCCCTACGTCATCCGCCCCACCTCCGAGACCATCATCGGCGCCGCCTTCTCACGCTGGGTCGAATCCTACCGTGACCTCCCCCTCCTCATCAACCAGTGGGCCAACGTCATGCGCTGGGAAATGCGCCCACGCCTCTTCCTCCGCACCGCCGAATTCCTCTGGCAGGAAGGACACACCGCCCACGAGACCAAGGACGAAGCCATCGTGGAAACCCGCATGATCCACCAACTCTACTCCGACGCCCTCCGCGACCTCCTCGCCATCCCCGTCATCATGGGGGAAAAGACCGAGGCCGAACGCTTCCCCGGAGCCGACATGACCCTCACCGTCGAAGCCATGGTCCAGGACCGCAAGGCCATCCAGGCCGGAACCTCCCACTACCTCGGCCAAAACTTTGCCAAGGCCCAAAACATCACCTTCGTCGATCGCGATAACAAAGAGCAGCACGTCCACACCACCTCCTGGGGCGTCTCCACCCGCCTCGTCGGCACCCTCATCATGGCCCACTCGGATGACGACGGCCTCGTCCTCCCTCCCCGCGTCGCCCCCCACCAGATCGTCATCGTTCCCGTCACCCCCAAACCCGAATCCCGCGACGCCATCATCGACGCCTGCCAGGCCCTCGCCCAAACCCTCCGCAACGAAAAAACCTACGGCGGCGAACCCCTCCGCGTCCACGTCGATGACCGCGACCTCGGAGGCGGCGTGAAAAAATGGGAGTGGGTCAAAAAAGGCGTCCCCCTCCGCATCGAGATCGGCCCCCGCGACCTCGAAGAACGCAAAGTCTGCCTCCAGCGCCGCGACCAGGGCGCCAACGAAAAATCCTTCCTTCAAAAAGAAGACTTCCTTCGCGACGTCGAGGACACCCTCGACTCCGTCCACCAAACCCTCCTCGAGCGCTCCCGCACCTTCCGCGAAGAAAACATCGCCGAATCAACCGACCTCGCCGCCTTCGAATCCCACTGGGAAACCGAAGACCCCGGCTGGATCCTCACCCCCTGGGCCGGCACCCGCGAGGAAGAAGAAGAACTCTCCAAAAAACACCGCATCACCGTGCGCTGCCTCCCCCTCGACAAACAAGCCGAGCCTGAGGCTCCCTGCATCCTTACCGGTAAGCCCACCGCCTCCCGCGCCCTCTGGGGCCGGAGCTACTAAAAGGCTCGTTCCCCAAAAAGCAATCAGCCCTGACTAGCAAGCTAATCAGGGCTGATGGCGGACAGAGAGGGATTCGAACCCTCGGAGACATTGCTGCCTCACACGCTTTCCAAGCGTGCGCATTCGACCACTCTGCCATCTGTCCGTAATAGGGGGTCTCGGTCGGGCGCGCAAGCTAGCCACCAACTCGAAATCTGGCAACCGAAATTTTTATTTATCCCGCTGATCGGGACTTCCTATTCTCCCTAAATGGGTTATCCACCATCTTGACGAGGTTCTCACCCGGCCTTCCATGACTCCCGACGAACGATACGAAATCATCCGCAAGCTCGGCCAAGGCGGGCTCGGCGCAGTGTACGAAGGTCGTGATCACCAACTCGGACGAAAGGTTGCCATCAAACGCCTGCTCACCGGAGAGGCCGAATCCAAAGACCAATTCGACGACCTCCTCAAAGAGTGTCATGCCCTTTCCGCCCTCAGCTCGCCCAACATCGTCAGCGTGTTCGACATCGGGCAGGATGAAGACGGACCCTTCGTCGTCATGGAACTTCTCGAGGGAGAAACCCTCGAAGCCCTCATCAGCCGCGCCCCCCTCACCGAATCGGACTTCCTCACTGTCGCCGAACAATCTCTGGAAGGCCTTCTCGCCGCACACGAAGCCCACATCCTCCACCGTGACCTCAAGCCATGCAACCTCATGGTCACCTGGCTCCCCAGCGGAAGAATGCAGGTGAAGCTCCTCGATTTCGGCCTCGCCAAGTTCACCCTCGAACCCTCCATCCAGACCATCGCCCACGGCAACTCCCTCTTCGGTTCCATCTACTTCATGGCACCCGAACAGTTCGAGCAAAAACCCCTCGATGGCCGAACCGACCTCTACTCCCTCGGCTGCATGTTCTACTACGCCCTCACCGGCGAATACCCCTTCAATGGTGAATCCGTCGCCCAGGTCATGGCCGCTCACCTCCAGGGACGTTATAAGGACCTCCGCGAATACCGCGCCGACCTCAACCCCGCCCTCTGCAACTGGGTCATGTCCCTCATGGCCCACAGCCCTGACAACCGCCCCGCAGACACCCACCTGGCCCTCCAGCAACTTCAGGGAGTGCAAAACCAAACCTTCGCTCCCGCCCAACCCCAGGGTGTCGAAATGATCACCCACCCCATCGCCGTTAAAGCGGAAGCTGCCACCCAACCACCTCTCGTCACCACGACAGTTCAGGTGCACCTTCCCACCACCGGCTCGATTCCCACTTATCAAACCTCTCTCGTCCAGCCCGCCTCCTCTTCCACCCCGGCCTGGGTTTGGCTCTGCGTGGCCTTCGCCATCATGCTCCTCGTTGGCGGAGCCATCATGATGTCCTCGGACCCCGACGATCAAAATCAGCCTCTCAACCATTCTCCATCAGAGGGAAAACCCGAGACAGATAAAAAATTGGCACCACCTGTCAAGGAAGCCACTTTCCCCGAACGCTTCAACCTCCCACCCACCCCGGAAGATCTCTTTGCCGAAAAGGATTACAACAAGGACGGAGTGCTCCAACGCTGGGAATTCATCAAAATCGGCCCCAAGGAAGACGTGGAGCTTCGGACAAAAGGATTCGCCGAAGTGGACTCGGACCAAAGCGGGTTTGTCTCAATGAGCGAAGTCAGGTTTATCTACCCCTCGCGCTAACCTCTCACTTCCCGCTGGCACGGAGAACTTCCAGCACCGACTGAAATCGGGCGTTGTTGTCGTCATCGGCATCACAGAGATTTTCGTGACACTCCAAAATGTGATCCTCTTTGCCCGGATTGCTGCCACGCCCGATCGGCTTCAGCCCCTTACGAACCTCCTCCAGCTTCCCCACCCAGGGCCCCTCTTTCGGCGCAATTTCCATCAACCGGCTCAGCCCCAGCTCTTCAAGAGACGCCTTGTTCTTCTCCCCGGGTTCCACAATCGAAAGCGTTCCTCCCCCGGATTTCTTCAACGTATTCACGATCCCCGCAAGCATCCCCATAAAGGTGGAATCCATCCCCGTACAACCCGCCAGATCGACGACAATTTCGGACGTCCCATTCCCAATTTCAGCCTCTACAGCCTCTTTAATGGCTGGGCTAATCATGAAGGTTCCTTTTCCTTCGGGGCGAACCCAAAAAATGGATTCAAAGTGGCGGGTGAAGACCTGACCGTTCTGTTTCAAAATGCGTTTGGGGCTACTTTCCTTAGAATACCTCGAATTGTCACCTAGGTCAATCCAATGACAACATTCTGAAGGATCACGAAGACCATCAGGTGAAGCGCCGATAGCCCCAGAAGCGCTCCCGGAACATCCTCCCGTGAAATCATCCGATAAACCACCATCGTAAAAAGCACTCCGGCGGGCAGGGCCCAAACCAGCCAACCCGCCCACCCGTGGAGCGGAATCAACACATAGGGCAAGATCGTCATCATCACGATCAACCAACGAACCGGAGGCCGCCCGAACCGCACCACAATCGTCATCTTTCCGGCAGCACGGTCTTCTTCCAAATCACGGAAGTTGTTGACCGCGATCAATACCGCCGAAAGCAGCCCAATCTGGAGTCCCAGTAAAAAAGACCCCGGAATCCATTCCCCACATTGGATAAATACCGTCCCCCCCACCGCCACCAACCCAAAAAACAAAATCACAAACACCTCACCCATCCCCCGGTAAGCCAGAGGAAACGGGCCTCCCGTGTATCCAAAACTCAAATACATCGAAGGAATCCCAATCGCAAGAATCCACCACCCCCGCTCCAAAAACAAAACTCCCCCCACCGCAACCGAAGCCAACAACATCACCATCGCACCCAGATAAACCGCCCTCCGGGAAAGCAATCCGGAAGCAGTCGCCCGCACCGGCCCCATCCGCTTTTCGGTGTCCGCCCCCTTCTCCGCATCAATGACATCATTGAAAAAATTCGTCGCAATCTGGATGAAAATCGCGCCCAAAACCGTGAGCAAGGCCAGTCGGAGATCAAAGAGCTCCGCCTCCTTCCAGGAATACAAACAACCCGCCCACACCGGAACAATCGCCGCCGGCAGCGTCTTGGGCCGGGCGGCCAGAATCCAGGGGCGAACCGTCATCTCTTTCTAGGGCACCCGGGGAAATTTCGAAAAGTCCGGCGCTCTCTTCTCCACAAAAGCCTGCTTCCCCTCCTTCGCCTCCTCACTCATGTAATAAAGAAGCGTCGCATTCCCCGCCAAATCCAACAGCCCCATCTGCCCGTCGCAATCCGCATTCAGGGCCGACTTCAGACAACGCAGTGCCAAGGGGGAATGCTGCAGCATTTCACGACACCACTTCACCGTCTCGGTCTCCAGCTCCGCAAGAGGAACCACCGTATTCACCAGGCCCATGTCCAGCGCCTGTTCCGCATCGTATTGACGACAGAGATACCAAATCTCCCGCGCCTTCTTCTGCCCCACGATTCGCGCCAGATAACTCGACCCCAACCCTCCATCAAAGCTCCCCACCTTCGGACCGGTTTGCCCAAAACGGGCATTGTCCGCCGCGATCGTCAAATCACACACGATATGAAGAACGTGGCCACCGCCAATCGCATAGCCCGCCACCATCGCCACCACCGGCTTGGGCAAACCCCTGATTTTCTTCTGAAGATCGAGAACGTTCAACCGGGGCACCCCGTCATCTCCCACATACCCCGCATGACCTCTCACCTTCTGATCACCTCCGGAACAAAATGCCTTCTCCCCCTCTCCCGTCAGAATAATCACGCCCACCTCCGGATCCTGATGAGCCAGCTCAAAAGCCTGCAAGAGCTCCGTCACTGTCAGCGGCCGAAACGCATTTCTCACTTCCGGACGATTAATCGTAATCTTGGCAATCTGCCTATCCTCGGTCGTCTCGTAACGAATATCTTCAAACTCAGCGGCGGTCTTCCACATGGCCGAATCATCAACCCAACTCCACCGCGGCGCAACGCCCTATTCCAACTTCTCGCCACACCGCCGGCAATATTTTGCATCCGGCAGGTGGCCGTGCGCCCCACATCCCGGACACGCATCGGTCGTCATGTTCCCCTTGGCCTCAAGCATCCCCGCCGTCACGATCCCCGTAGGCACCGCAATGATGGCATACCCGGCGAGCACGTAAAACGAAGTGAGAACCTTCCCCAGCACGGTCGTCGCCACCATATCACCATACCCCACCGTCGTGATCGAAACCACGGCAAAATAAATACTAACCGGAATGTTGGTGAACTTGGTCTCAGGTTCTCCCGACTCAACCAAATACATCAGGGTTCCCGCCAATACCGCAAAGAGCAAAACCGAGAAAAAGAAGACCGATATCTTGGCCCGGCTGGTCGCCAGCCCACGCATGATCACCTCACTCCCCCTCACATGGCTCATCATCTTCAGAACCCGGAACATCCGTAGCAACCTCAGAATCCGAATCACCAGAAGCGACTGCGTCCCCACCAGAAAGAACGAAAGATAACTTGGCAGACAGGACAGCAGATCCACCACCCCGAAAAACGAAGTCATGTAACGCAGCGGACGCCGCACCAGGAACACTCGTAAAATATACTCCAAGGTAAAAAGCCCCGTAAAAAACCACTCTGCCGCCCTCAACTGCGGACCCCATTGCGCCGCCACCCCGTCAACACTCTCCAACATCACCGCCACCACACTCAACACAATCGCCCACATGAGAATGACATCGAACGCCTTCCCCGTAGGGGTCTCGGCTTCGAAGACCACACGCCAAAGGCGCTCCTTGAATGAATTGCTTGAATCGCTCGGATCCGGTTCCTGCTCTGCCACAGACATCTCCTAACACATCCCGGGGTTACAAACCAGCCTCAGGTCTGTAGCGCACCCGCTATTTTCCCTAGGGTTTCCCCAACAGGCTTCGGCTCTGGTTGACCGAAAGATTCCGGTAGCTCTTCTTCGAAAAAATCGCGATCGGTCGCGCCCCCGTCTTCTGGCGATAGGCCGTATAGGGATCGTCCTTTTTCTGGATATAGCTCCCCGTCTCCCGCGCTGTCCCCGTCCGGTAGCTGCCCGTCGCGTAGGACTGATCCACCCCGGTCGCCGACTTCCCGCTGGAGCTCGACTTCTTACCTCCAAACCACGACCGCTTGCCGGTCTCGGTTGGAGTTTGGTTCACCTGATAGGAACCCGTGCTGTAATCCTTCGACCCATTCCACTTCTTGGAATGATACTCTCTCGAAAAATATGACGGCGTATCACGTTTCCGGTTAAAGCTCGAAGCAGCCTGATTCTCAAAATGACTGCGCTTCCCACCCTCAAAAGTGCCATCCTTCCCTTGCATCACATCACTCGCACTCCACTCAAACGGATTCTTCTCGTTCAAATGATACTCCCCTCCGCTCTTAGCGACCGGCGCGGGCGACTCTTCCGTCTTGGTCGAAGAACAGGAAACCAGCCCCAATCCAATCGGAATGGTCAGAAGCAGCGGCCACTTAAGAAGCATGGCCAAACCATAGTCAGAAACAGAATCAAGCTCAAGACCTTGATTCCGGGCGAATTTTGCCCCTTCAGCATTTTCCTCTTGTGCGATTCTGAATTCCGCCTATTTCTTTAGACGGACAATGTGATGTGGTAATTACATTGTCCTTTCGCAGACAATCAGACGGAGGTGTGGGTCCCAATCCCGCACCTCCGTTTGTGCTTCCCCCCACGGCCATCAGGCAAGGTCCATCACAAGCACCTTGGACCACCACTCCTTGAATCCTGAAATGAAGGCATCATGGACCTCATCTCCCGCCTGATAGGCATCGTGAGCCTCCATCGACTCAAATTTAAACGAAATCGCATAGTCCCACGAATGGTCGGTGACAGGCCGCTCTTCAGTGGGTGCCGGCTTTCCCCAATGATGGGAGGCAATGTTGGGAGACTCCGTCAGCGCACGCAGCCCTTCTTCAAAGCGTGCCCGGTCCGACTCATTACGATGCTCTTCTTTCAGCCAAAAATACACATGGTGTTCCATGGCGGCGCTTGTAGGGGACCAATCCTTTTCAAGCAAGAGCCGACAATGCATTCTCAAGGTTGATCTTTCCTCCGTGCTGTGACAGATTTTTTTGCTGTCTCACCCCCTCAGCAGCCTTTCTTAACTCTCAAATGCCTCTCTCAAAAGCCTTACGGCTTCTTATCCTGAGCTTATCGCTCATCGTTTGCGCTCACAGCCAGATTGTGAGCGAAGAAGAACAGGCGTTCGCCAATGCCGAACGCTATTATAATTTTGGCAACGAAGTCGGTGACCGTTTCGAAAAAGCCCGCTACATGGACTACGCCATCGGACTTTATAAATCCTACCTCGACCAATTCCCCAACGGAGGAAATGCCCCTGCCGTCTACTTCCACATGGGGAAAGCGCAACAATCTCTCGGAAGAATCGACGAAGCTTCCCGCATCTATCGCCAGCTCATCGACCGCTACCGCAGAGGAAACTGGGTCGGCCTCGCCGCCCGTCAAATCGCCTGGCTCGCCTACACCACCGAAGATTGGGCCGGGGCCGCAGCCTACTTTGAGCTCGCCGCCAAGGAAGTCACCCGCCGTGAGACAAAATTCAGCTCCCTCACCAAACGGGTCGAATGCCTCATAAAGCTCGATCGTGATCTCGATGTCATCGATGCCCTCAAAGGAATCCTCAACAGCCCGGGCCATCCCCACGCCCAGTGGGCCCGCTTCATGCTCGGCTATCAATACTACCAGGCCGAAAAATTCCAGCTCACCATCGAAACCCTCAAACCCCTTCTCTCCGAATCAGTCGGAAACAACTACCGCTCGCAGGCCATGTTCTATACCGGACTGGCTTCCACCGAACTCGGCTTGGACGACAGCGGCCAAAGCTATCTTCAACAGGTTCTCGAACTGCCATCCAACAGCCCGGGACTCACCAACGAACAGAAACGCCAAATCGCCCACAACAAAACATTGGCGCAAACCGCCCTCATGAATCTCGCCGCCGCCAATGGAGACCATGACGAAGTCGTTCGCCTCTACCGGCTGGGTGACTTCGGTGCCACCGGCAGAACCGAAGCGCGCCGGTCCATGACCGCCGGCAAAGCATTCTATGCCCTCAAGCGATATCAGGATGCGCGCTCATCGTTCCGCCGGGTCGACCGCTCCACACCCAACACCCCAACTGCATTCGATGCGGCTTTCCGGTGCCTCCTCTGTGATTTTCAAATGGGCCAACCCAGTCTCGACGAGCGCGTGGAAGCATTCGAAGAACTCTATCGCGGAATGTTCCCCGGCCACCAAAACATCCAAATGGCACGCTTCCTCAAAGCCGAAAGCCTCTACGATCTCGGAGACTTCGAAGCGGCAGCCACCGCATTCAGCGAAGTTCAGTCCAATCTTATTCCTCGCCAACATCGGTCGGAACTCTTTTACAAGGCTGGCTGGGCCCTGGCCGAGATGGGAGATAACAACGGAGCCACCAGAAGTTTCACCAGTTTTCTTGAAGCCTTCCCTGACGACGACAGACGACAAGAGGCACTCGGCAAGCGCGCCGAAGCCTACTTCAGATTGGGCGATCGCACCTCCGCCCTCAAGGACTACGAAGACCTCTTGAACGAAACCTCCGCCCCCCGGCTGATCTCCTTTGCCCTGCAGGGAAGCGCCCGCGCCCTCCGTGCCGAAAAATCCTACCCGCTCATGGTCGAGCGCTACCGGCGGCTACTCGCCGAATTCACCGATCTCCCTGCCGATACCGTCGCAAATGCCAACTACTGGATTGGCTGGGGATACTTCAAACTCGAAAAACTGGAGCAGGCAAAACCTTACCTCGAAAAATCCCGCGATCTCGTCCCCGAGTTTTATAACGAACCCGCCGGTAACCTCCTCGTCATGCTCACCTTTTCTCAGGCTGATGCGGAAGCCATGAACTCCGTCCTCACCAGCCTCCTCGAAGATTTCCCCGGAAAATCAATTCCCTCCCACATGCTCACCTGGCTTGGACTTCAGTTATACCATACCGGGGACTTTGAGAACTCAGTGAGATACCTCGGTCGCGCCGCCAACCCCGAGCGTCCGGACGCAGTGGATATCAGCGTCTGGCGAACCCTTGCCAAGGGCCAAAACGAACTCAACCTGCACCAGCAAGCTCTCCAGTCCGCTCAAATCGTTCTGAAAATGGAACAAGACCCCCGTTGGAAAGCCGACACCCTCCTCGACATCGCCCACGCCCGATTCGGCCTCAACCAAATCGAGGAGGCACTCCGCGCTACGCAGGATGGACTGGCAATCAAAGCCCCGGGCACCCACACCGCCGGCTTGCACCTCATCCTTGGAAAAATCGCCTTCACCCGCGAAAACTATCAGGACGCGCTCTCCGAGTTCGACGCCACCCGCAGGATTGCTGTCGATGACCCGGTCGTCACCCCCGAAGCACTATACTGGTCTTCACTTGCCGCCGAAAAGCTCGGGGACCTCACTCTATCACGACAACTTAATGCGGAACTCGCAGCATCCTTTCCAAACTGGAATCCTCCCGTCAAAGAGGAACAATCCCCTCAAACTGAAGAAATCGGCGAATAGACCCGTATCCATAATCGCTACCTTCGAATTTCCCCATGGCCGGTCCATCCAAGAAAAAACTCCCCTTTGAAAAACGCGCCCGCTCGGTTCCCTTTAAGAAACCGTTTCTCGTGGCAGCCACGTACATGGCAATCCTCTATCTCCTCTTGGTCGCCCTCCTCACCTCTGCCGCCGTCTATGCTGTGGTGCAAACCAAAGCCTCGGCCTACCTCCTCGTTGCCATCATGGCCGCAACCCTGCTCACCTGGTGCGCCTCCCTCTTCAAGCGCCGTGAAGCCCGATGCCCCCTTTGCAAGGGGACTCCCCTCCTGAACACCGGAGCCCACCTGCACGAAAAAGCCTACAAACTTCCCCTACTGAACCATGGGAACACCAACGCTGTGCGCACCATCTTCACGCAGCGCCTGCGCTGCATGTACTGCGGCACTCCTTACGATTTTCTCAAGCCCGTCACCGACCCCATCGGGGGCCATCGCTAGGCCTCGGGCTCGTTCATCAAGCGCGTCACTACCGGCTTCAGAGTAAGTCCCTGCACCGCAATCGAGAAGATCACCACCAGATAGGTCGACATCAGAATCGCCTGCCGCATTCCTTCACTCAAAGCATCTCTCGGCAGCGCCAACGCCAGCGCAACCGATATCCCTCCCCGTAGCCCGCCCCACGTCAGAATCCGGATCACTCCCGGTGAAAATTCGCGGGTCTTGCGGAGTAAAATCACCGGCAGACTCACCGCTACCATCCGTGCGCCAAGCACCGCAAAAATCATCACCAGCCCCGCCGTAAACGCAGGACCACTCCAGCTCAGGACAAAGATCTCCAGCCCGAGTAAAAGAAAGAGCAACGCGTTCAGCAACTCGTCAATAAGCTCCCAAAACAAATCAAGATGCTGCCGGGTCGTGTCACTCATCGCAAACAACCTCCCGTGATTTCCAATCAGCAACCCCGCCACCACCATCGCCAGAGGCCCGCTCAGGTGCCACGAATTAGCCAAACGGTAACCACCCAAAACCAGCGCCAAGGTGATCAAAATCTCCACCTGATAGTTGTCTATGGTCTTGAGCATCCAATAGGCAATCAATCCCAACACCGCCCCCAACAGCACTCCGCCACCCACTTCCTTCAGAAAAAGATCCGCCACACTCGCCACCGTCGCCTCGCTCGTTCCCGCCGCCAAGCCAACCAAAGCCAGATAAACAACCACCCCCACTCCGTCATTAAGCAAAGACTCACCCGTGATCTTTGTCTCCAGGGATTTCGGCACCCCTACCCGCTTGAGAATCCCCAGAACCGCCACCGGATCGGTCGGCGAAATGAGCGCCCCAAAGACAAGACACCACAGGAACGGTAGATTGATCCCGAACCACCCGAACACAAAATAAGAAATCACCCCAACCAGCGTCGTCGAGACCAACAGCCCCACACTCGCCAAAATCGCCACCACCATCTTCTGGTCGCGCAAATCACTCAAATTGACGTGCAAAGCTCCCGCAAAAAGCAAAAAGCTCAGCAAGACATCCATCACCGTTCGGTTGAAATCGATCTGCGTAACAAACCGGTCAATCACGTTCACCTCCACGAGCCCGGGCCATTGATGCCCCACCAACAATAGAACCGCACTCAGCACCAATCCAATCAGCATAATGCCGATACTCGTTGGCAGCTTGAAGACCCGGTGATTGATATATCCGAAAACGGCAGCCAACGCCAAAAGCACTGCCGAAGTATCCAAAAGATTCATACCGCGTGATTAAGCATGGCTTAGGACCAAAGGTCGAGCCTCCTCGGGCACCCATTGCTCCCAATCCCCACCCTCTCTGGCGGCTTTGAGAATATCGCGACCCGTTCGCTCCAGGAGCACCGGATCACCACACTCAATTCCCCGGATCATCCCGCTTTCCAAAAAGTGGGCATACAAATGGCGCAAATGCTCGGGCGCACGAAAATTCTCCGCTGTCACCAACTCACCGTTCGCACGGTTTTTCCACGGGTATACCAAAAGGGTCACCCCCGCCTTAAAGAGCCGCCCGAAGGATTCCAGAATTCCCCCGGCCAGATTTTCAGACCATTTTTCTTTGAACAACTCATTCAAAAGCCCAATCGAAAGCACCATCCCCACCGGTTGCCGGGTGTAGCGGCGGAGCACCCCGGCCACCCGATGAAACTCCGGACAATTCGAGATCATCACCACTTTACCCAGCGACTGCAGCGTATTCACGCGGTCAATGAAGGACACCAGATCAATCCCCCCGTCTCTCAACAAATTGCTCAGGGAAACCTCGCAGACCTCGCGATACGGGCGTGCATCTTCCGGCGTATTCTCGGGCGGGAATGAGTTCCCCGCCTGCTTAAGCATATCAAGATGAAGATTTGTCACCGGCACGAAACTTCCCCGCAATAGCAGCAAGGGGGTTTTATAAAAGGCTTCCGCAGGTTGCACCACCTCACCATCGGGCATAAACACCGTCGCCGGAGTCATCCCCTGATGAACCAACTCCAGGGCACACAACCGGTTGTCCACCATGCCGAACGGCTCTCCAAGAAACTTCAACATGTCGATCTCAACCCGCCCCGGAGTCAAAAACTCCATCAATGATCTGACAAAAAGAGTCAGATCCCTCGAATGATGATAGGCCGCCCAGACCAAATTCACTCCCAAAATCCCCAACGCTTCCATTTGATCCACATTCTCGGCATCAAGCAGCCGGGTGTGTAACAAGATTGTTCCCGCGGGAGCACCCGGCTTGATCTGATACCGAATCCCCATCCAACCATGACACTCTCCCGTGTCCATGTAGCCCCTGGCTCGTACGGTATTGCTCAGGGAGAAAAAACGGGAAGCTTCCCCCCGTGACTCTTCCAACCGTTGCTCCAGCAACTCATACTCATAGTCGATCATATCGACCAATCGCTCCTGGGACACGTAGCGCTCGCACTTACCATAAAGCGCGTCACTGATTGTCATATCATAGGCGGAGATTGTCTTGGCCACCGTTCCTGCCGAACCCGATGCCCTAAAGAATCGATTGGCAACCTCCTGCCCCGCCCCAATCTCGGCAAACGTCCCGTAGATCGTCGGATCGAGATTAATCATCAGGGCCTTATCGTCGGCGGATAGCGGAATATCATTCATCGTCAGATTTTGAAGGGGCTGGGTAAATCCAACCATCGGTATATACCCTCGTCAGGATCACCTGATCATCCGCTCTGCCCCCTTCGGGATAGCGAACCGAAACCACCATCGGAATCTCGCTCCTCGAACTGAGAGTCCGGATAAGCCGCTCGGTCAACTGACTGTTCTTTTCGGCATATGCCCAGAGTGACCGGTCCTGATCCTGAAAAAACAATTTTACCGAATACCACTTCCGGTCATCACTAAATCCATAATTGTAGTACTTCTGGGACGTCACGTAAGCCCGCATCAGAACCTCTCCCTTGGGCTTCAAAAGAATCATCTTGTTCGCGGGCACCTCGCAATATCCCACCCAACTTTCCCAATCGACGAAGTACTCGTCCTTCACCTTCAAAATGGCGATCGGCTTGGAGGAAAAATCGTTCAATTGAACGTAGCTCGAAAGTAGATTTCCGCGGTAAGTGACCTGACTCTTATCAAAATTCCTGAGGCGTTCGGGCTCGATATCCTCGCTCCCGTAATAATTCTCCATCAGCGGTTTCACCCTCTCCTTGTCACGTATCCACTTCGCCTTCTCCGTAATCGTGGCTGCATTCAAAAAACCTTTCACAGCCTCCTCGGTTGCCTCCAGATCGAACTTGTCAAACTCTTCAACCAACTCCCGGGCAGTGTCATCTTCCGGAGCTCTCGGAGTGGCTTCACTGCCCATCGCAATCTCTTCCTGGGCTTGCTGAAGCAGAGTCGGCCCCGCTGCACTGACGACTCTCGCCTTCGCAGGAGAAGTTTTCACAAAGTAGACACCTACTCCGATCGCCGCCACCGCCAATAGCGAGACAACACCCACCACCATCCAGGGAAATCCGGCCTCTTCCACGGGATCCCCTTCCTCCCAATCCAGTTTGTCCGCATTTGCTCCTGAAAACTTGCGGCGCCTTCTCGAGCTGTCGTTCCAATCGGCTTTGCCCTCCTCCATCTGACTGGGATCGACAATCTCAGCCTTGGCAAACTCCTTCTTCTCTTCCTGGCTTAGATCCGACTCTTCGGCCTCAGCGGCCGGAGATGCCACTTTTGATGGACCCTGGGAGGCTCGGAGCTCATCAAGCGTTGGGATCAACAGGCGCGCAGCACATGCCGGACACCTTCCATGTTCGCCGGCACTCTCCCGGGTAACACGGAATAACCCGAAACAGGACGGACATTGAAATGGAAGCCATTTCGCAGGAGGGCGTGAAGACGAAGTTTCGGCGGACATGACTGTTCTTACTCGTGATCGTGAAGTTGAAACCTGGGCGGTCTGGGTAATTTTAGCAACGCTTCCCGCTCGCCCTTGACACGGTCTTCCACGACCAGAGTATTCTGATTCTGTAAAAACCCGTCCCCGGATTCGTCCTCGGGCGCCAGAGTTGGCACCTCACTTTGATAGGGATCGAACCCCAACAACAGGGGAGATTTTGACTTAATGGGAGCAACCGGAAGCGCCTTCCGCGGAGGCCGTTGTTGGACCAATGGAGAGGACTGGCTCACTCCACTTCCATGGACCGAACAAATCCCGATCTGCTCGTCCTTCCGAAAATACTCGCGATAGCTGGTCGACCTAAAACTCAACGAGCCCGTCTCCAAATTCTCCACCGGCTCATTGCAATAGCGTGTCGGCCTCATCCCCGAATTCCGGCACGCCGTAACCTCCACGATTGAATCCGGAGGAACAATCTCCCCGCCTCGAAAATCAGGAATCGCCGCATTCATCGCCTCTTGCCATACGGGGTAAGCCAGATTCTTGGCAAAGGCGTCATGATGAATCTGCTTTCGGGACCCCTGATGAAAACCAATCCAGACCCCGCAGGTGATCCGACTGTTGTATCCCAACATCCACGCATCGCTAAACCCATAAGGCGTTCCACTTTTACCGCCACCTTCGAAAGGAGCTTCGGACAGCCCCCCGGAAACGTCCTCCAGATTTCCTGTTTTTAAAGTATCATTGAGAATCGAGTGAATCTGAAATGCCGTTGCATCGCTGCAAGCAAACTCACTGGCAGCGGACTGCCCGACATGCTCGGACGTATAAACCGTCTCACCTAAAATATCGCGAATTTCGCGAATATAGGAAGTCTCGGTCAGCCGTGTTCCACCCCTCGGAAACGCCGTATACGCCAGAGTAGCTTCCGGCAGGCTCATCCCATCCCAACCCACCAACATCCTGTTCAAAAGACGATCTTCAGCCGCCTCAAGCCCAAAGGCCGATGCCGTTTCAGCAACCGACTCCAGCCCCACTTCAATCCCAAGGCGCACCGTGGCCCCAATTTTGGAGGAATTTAGGCCGCGACGAGCCGTGACCTGCTTTTCATACCGAGGGGGCGAAACCTCCATCCCCCACTCTCCGACCACTCCCTCGGTCCCCCCTACCATCAATTGTCGATTGTTCAGATGCTCGTCCAACAAGGGCGCTGCCGGGTTCCAACCTCTCTCGAACGCCGCGGCATAGACAAAGGGGAAAAACGCCGTCCCCAGCGGGCGGCGGCCCAGCTCCACAAAGTCATACTGGGAATGCCTGTAGTCACGCCCTCCCACATGCGCCAATACTTCACCCGATGTGTGATCAACCATCAACACGGCTCCCTGAAGATACTCCGGCGCGTTGGTCCCCTTTTTGACAAAATCAGCATGCTTCTCATGCTCATACCCGGGCATTTTCTCGGCTTCACGTAACTGCTCATCGAGCTTCAGCTCCGCTGATTGCTGAATATCCAGATCAATCGTCGTCCGAATGGTATACCCTCCCTGGGACAGAGCCTCCTCACCCACCAGTTCGTGCGCCGTGCGGGCGATGCGCTCATACAAATGGGATTTCCCTCGTAAAATTGGCTTCGGATCGAGAATCACCGGAAGCCGCAGCATCCGGTCACGGTCGGCATCAGTGATCATCCCCTCGAGAGCCATCCGTTTGAGCACGTGGTCCCGGGCCACCTTGTTCTTCTCCGGAAATCTCAAAGGAGTCAGCCCGGTTGGATTTTTCAGACAAGACACGATCGAGGCACATTCGTGAATTTCCAGTTCCATCGGCTCTTTGCCAAAGTAACCCAACGACGCCGAACGCACCCCGTAATACCCCGAACCAAAGGGAACCCGATTGATGTAATATTCCAGAATCTGGTTCTTCACCACCTTCTTCCGTTCCGATTCGTCGGGATACTTTCCCTCGAACTGTTTGTGCATCGCCTGCTCAATTCTCAATGCCAAAAAAGCCTCCACAATCTTGCGCTCATAACCACTCTGGTCATTCCGCTTCGCTTCCCCCAACAAATCAAAAGCATTTCGCCCCAACTGCATCGTCACCGTCCCCGCACCTTGGGTCACCCCTCCGCTCTTGGCATTCAAATAGGCCGCTCGCGCCACCCCAACCCAATCCACCCCATCATGCTCATAAAAGCGCTGATCCTCTTGCGCCAGCATCGCATCGATGAATACCGGGGGAACGTGATCCAACTTCACGATGCTCCGGTTCTCCACAAACATCCGTCCGATCTCTCGACCCTTTCGGTCCAAAATGAGACTCGGCTTCTCCACCTCCCCGATTCGCGCCAGATCATAATTCTGCGCAATTTCACGGTAGGGATTCAGCTTCTGATTCACCACAAACAAGGCAATCACCGAAATGATAAGGCACCCAAACACAAAAATCCAAAAGCCCTTGCGCTTGTAAATTGCTGGCTTTTGCGGCCTGTTCTTTCGTCCAAACATGAATTCAGATCGTGCCCCCAATTTGGAAGGTCTCCGACACGCCTTTCCTTACCCTCAATCAGGCCACGGAGCAACCACCGTCTTGGGGCGGGAGCTTCAACAACAAATCGTTACGGACGGCCCCATTTGCTTCAGCGAGTTCATGGCCACTTGCCTCTACCACCCCGTCCACGGCTACTATTCCCGGCCTAATCGTGCCACCGTTTCCAAAGAGGGCGATTTCATGACCAGTGTCTCGGTCGGCCCGGTATTCGGCGCGTTGCTCGCCAGACGCCTTTTCCACTTCTGGAAAAAAAATGGCTCTCCTTCGGGCTTCGCTCTCTTCGAAATTGGCGCCCACAACGGCTCCCTCGCCTGCGACATCCTCGCCGCCGCCGATCAACTCAGCACATCCTTCGCTTCCGCCCTTCACTACCACATCATCGAACCGCTCGAAGCCCAACGCTCAGCCCTTCAAGACCGCTTGGGGCAAAAAGCCACCATCCTCGCATCCCCCCCTCCCCAATCCGCTCCCTTTGGTGCCCTGATCGCCAACGAGGTTCTCGATGCCCTCCCCCTTCCCATTCTCACCTTTTCCAACGATCAATGGCACAAGGTCCTTGTGGATTTCGACCGCGCAAAAGAAGATTTCAATTGGACTCTCGAACCCGCCCCGCTCGAAATCCCCGGCACCTTTCCCGAGGGCTATGTCACCGAGGGAACTCCCAACCTCGCCGACTTCTTCGCCCCCCTCTCAAGCCTTTTCGAAAAGGGACTCATGACCTTCATTGATTATGGCCTCGACCAGAACTCCCTCTATCACCCCACCCGTTCCGTAGGGACCCTCCGCTGCTACCGAAATCACTCGATGAAGTCTCATCCGCTCGACCACCCGGGCGAACAGGATCTCACTGCCGATGTCAACTTCACCGCCGTGGAAGACGCCGCACGCTCCCACGGACTTGAATCCTTGCGCATCCTCGATCAAAGCCGCTTCCTCACCCATTGCGCCAAGGAATGGCTCGTCTCCGGCAACCCTCCCACTCCCTCCGAGCTCCGCCAATTCCAGACCCTCGTCCATCCCAGCCAATTCGGAACCCGCTTCTACGCCCTGGAGCTCTCAAAAGGCCATCCGGACGGAGAACTTCCATAAAAAAAGCCCCGCGTTTCTCAAAACGCAGGGCTTGGAAAAGTAAGGCGCCGGTCGCCCTAGTTGATCCCAAAATTAAGCTCCAACTGCGGAAGCTCCTTCTTCAGCGCCTCACCGCCCTCGGGAGTTGCCTGGGAATCCCAAAGATACAGCTTCTTCAGATTCGTGAGCGACTTCAGTTTCTTAATTCCTTCGTCACTCACCTTCGTCCCGTAGAGGTTCAGGGACTCCAGGTTGGAAAGCTTGGAAACCGCATCCAGCCCCTTGTCCGTAATTGCCGTCTGACTCAGATTCAACTTCTTAAGATTCTGCATTTTGGGCAACGCCGCCTCAAGCGCAGCTTCAGTAACCGACGTCGAACCAAGCTGCAACGAGGTCAGTGACTCCGCCACAGGCTCAAGCTTCGCAAGTTGTTCGTCACCCATCGACTGACGGAGACTGACTGCCGTAAACTCGAGCTCAGAAGATTTCTGAGAAACATAGTTGATGGCATTCTTGAGTTGCTCGTCTTGCTTCAGCTCACCCAAAGCAGAATCAAGGGATTCACGCTTCTTGCGCTTCTCTTCCTCGACCTTGTTCGCGGCGTCCTCCTCCGCCTGCTTCATCGCAGCCAGCTCTTCCGGACTTACCAACTTGCCCACCGCTTCAAGAATCTCAGGAGGAGCTCCCATCTCGGTCAATGTCTTATCCACAAGCTCGTCACTCTTCGGAAGCGAAGCGACCCACCAGTCAAGAATGGCAATCTCGTGCTCTTCAAGCTGCTCCTTCTTCGGAGGAGGCATGTGCATATCATCGTCCTTCGGAAGATGAATCACCTCAATCATGTAACTCTCCTTGACGTCGCCTGGCACCAAAGCTGCAGCCTCGCTACCACCTTCAAGAAGTGCTTCCCAGCTGTCCATGTATAGGTCCCCCTTGTTCTTATCGGCCTTCACCGAGTGACACGCGTAACATTTGTTATCCAGAATCGGCACCACCACATCAGCATAGGCCAATCGGTCAGCCACCGGCTTGGTCACCCCGGGAGCCGCATCTTCCTGCTCTTCCGGCACAGGGGCTTCCTTCCCCATCCAGGTATTCACCAGCTGCTCAACGCCGGTCTTGCCGTGGATTTTCTCACCACCAATATGGGCACCTAGACCCATCACTCCTGCCGAAATCACCAAAAGTATGGCATAAACCGGATTGCGTCCTCCCTTTCTCCCACCCCAAACGCGGCTTAAAAACGCAAGGCTCAAAAAGCCCACGAACGCAATCCCGGCCCACATGTGATTCGTCCAATCCTCACCCGCATATCCATCAACCCCCATGTCGATGTACCCTGTGACACAAGCTGCCGCTCCGGTGAGGACTGCCAAAAATAACCCCACGGTCGTGACGGGACGATATTTCCCGAAGGAAATCCAACCGCAAACCTCCAAAAATACCGTCAGAAAAACGATACCAATGGGCAGGTGCAGCACCAGAGGGTGCATGTTACCCAAAACCTCGGTCACCAGGTTGGGTTCGGCGAGTAACTTCGCGATCGGTTCTTTATCCCCAAAAAACGGCAAAGCGACGAGCGCCCCTACCAAAACGAGGACAAAAAGGGTTAAAAATATCAGGCCGACATTCCCTTCACGGGCAGCGGCAACTTCTTCTTCCTGGGAATGATGATCTTCAGCCATGGGTGTGGTCGTTCTTACGAGAACTTGTAAGACAGTCTTTCGATTCGAAGCACTTAATCAATCTCAATTATCGGCCCCCTTGCAGGTTCCTTCCCCTTCTTCCTGGCATTGCGCTCCCTCAGAATATCGGAAAGCGTTTTCAGAAAAATCGCCAACGCCACTCCCTCATCCACCAGAAGCAACGGATCGGGAAGCCAACCCAGAATAAAAACGTAGATTCCGGAAAGGATCAGAATATGCTTCTTCTTCATAATTACACCCAAACTACCCTCTGAAACGCGTCCATCCATCGAAAAAATCATTCCCAATTGCTTTTTTTACCATTCCCCGGAGACCGGACTAGATCTCCGCGCTTTTCGGGATATCCTCAGGACATGAGCGACCTGCCCCGTCTCTTTAACTCCGTGGAGTTCGATGGACCCTTCGTCAAATGCCTCACCTGCAGCGCCAAATTCGACGAAATCTCCGCCCCTTACATCGTCAGCAAAACCTTCAAAGGACCCGAGTGCGTATTCGAGTACGCCATCTGCCAGGATTGCCACCTCGACATGGTTCAATCGTTTTCCGAGGAGTCGAGAATCTCACTCGAAAATTTTTACACCGAGCGGGCCGATATCGACAAACGCTCCGAGGAGCTCGCCAATAACGACAACCACCTCGATTGGCTAAAATGCTGCCTCACCTGCGGCACGGAAGTCCATCACCTCCGCGAATACTCCATCGCCGCCATGGGATTCGGAACCGACATGGTCTTCGACCCCTTCCCCCGCATGATCTGCGGTGGCTGCGAAGCCCAACTTCAGGAACGCATCTCGGAGTCAACCCGCGATCAGTGGGACCGCTTCGTCCGCGATAACTTCGAAGGCCCCCCATCGGAGGCCCTCACCCCGGACGGGCGGATTCCCGTCCTTGCCTAGAGACCACCTACGGGCGTCGCACCCGGTCCACCAGAGCCTTGATCTCCTCAGGAGGCTCGGGAGTAAACCGACTCACCACCAAGGCGAGCGCGAAGTTAATCAGCATCCCGACAAAACCGATCCCCTCTGGAGAAATCCCCAGGAAATACTGGTCCGGCGTGCCACCCATGAACTGGAAGTAAATGATGTAACTGAAGGTGAAGGTGATCCCGCCCACCATTCCGGCAATCGCTCCCTCTTTGTTCATCCGCTTGAAGAAAATCCCCATTAGAAGACTTGGGAAGAAGGACGACGCCGCCAACCCGAACGCAAACGCTACCGTCTTCGCCACGAAGCTGGAAGGTGGATTGATCCCGAAAAAGACCGCTACGATCAACGCGCCCAACGAGGCAATACGTGCCCAGCGAATCTCCTCCTTGTCACTCAAATCGGGCTTGATGATCCGCTTCATCAAGTCATGGGAAATCGAGGTCGAAAGCACCAGCAGCAGTCCTGCCGCCGTCGACAGCGCCGCCGCAATACATCCCGCCATCAGAAGAGCAATCACCCACTTCGGCAGTCCAGCCATATGCGGATTCGCCATCACCATGACATCATTTCCAAACCACAGCTCATTGGGACTATCCGCCACCGCTTTGCTCGCAAGTAACCTCTCACCGCTCGCACCACGCCCTTCCGCAAACTCCGGAGCCTTCCCTTCAAAAACCGCACCCGATTTCCCTGATTCGGACTTTCCGGGACCAAAATACTGAATCCGCCCATCGCCATTCTTATCCACCCAGGCCATCTGACCGGTCCCCTCAAAATCCTTAAACCACTCCGGCGCCTCGGCGTACGGCGTGTCGTGCAGCTCCCCAATTAGGTTCACCCGTGCGAAGGCTCCAATCGTCGGAGCCGTCAGATAAATCACCGCAATAAAAGAAAGCGTCCAACAAGCCGACTTACGCACCGCTTGCACATTCTTCACCGTAAAAAAGCGCACAATCACGTGGGGCAGTCCCGCCGTGCCAAACATCAGCGCCGCCGTGATACAGAACATGTCGATCTTCGAGAGCGACCCGTCCGTATACTTGCTGAACCCCAACTCCTCGTTGATATTATTCAGCTTCTCCAGAAAGGGAACAGCCTCCCCGCCCTGGGTGTATTCCCCAATCAGCCCCAGCTGGGGCACCATATTGTTGGTCAGTGCGATCGCGATGAAGATCGCCGGAATGGTATAAGCAAAGGCCATCACACAATACTGCGCCACCTGCGTGTACGTGATCCCCTTCATCCCGCCGAGACCGGCATAGAAAAACACAATCGCTGCCCCAATGATCACACCCTTCCAAATCTCAATCTCAAAAAGCTGTCCAAACACCACACCCACGCCTCGCATCTGCCCCATAATATAAGTCAAACAGATGAAGATCGCACACACCACCGCCACCAAACGCGCCGCCTTGGAATAATATCGATCACCGACAAAATCCGGCACCGTCGCTTTCCCGAATTTCCTTAAAAACGGCACCATCAGCACCGTCAACAGGACAAAACCACCGGTCCACCCCATCAAAAATCTCGAACCGTCATACCCGCTGCTCGCCAAAGTTCCCGCCATCGAGATAAACGTCGCCGCACTCATCCAGTCCGCCGCCGTCGCCATTCCATTCGCAAACGGAGACACCCCGCCGCCCGCAGTGTAATATTCTTTCGTCGAGCCCGCCCGCTGGAAGAACGCAATCCCGATATAGATCGCAAACGAGATCCCAATGAAAATAAAGTTCCAGATGTCTTGGCTCATACTTCTTCCTCCTCTTCTGCCGCAATACGCTCATCGAGGCGGTTCATAATAAAGGCGTAAGCCACCAGAATCAGGATGAAACAGATAATCGAGCCCTGTTGTGCCATCCAGAATCCAAATGGCGCCGTCCCCACAGTTGGAAATTTTGCATCCAGCCATTCGCGAAACAAAATCCCGCAGCCGAAGGAGACGAAAAACCACGTCCCCAAAAGAACAATCAACCAACGCAAATTGGACTTCCAGTAATGATCTTGGGCATAGCCCTTCAGCCGTTTATCGCTCATGATGTATCTCTTGCCCCAACCCTCTAACAATCAGAATGGACGGCAGGAAGAAAGAAACCCTTTTCCACCCTCTTTTTCGTTACCTCTCAGCGGGATTCGTGTATTTCTTATGCGTCTTCCCCAATGGACGATCCCAAACCCATGAGCAGCCCCATTCAAGTTCGTTCCCTTGAGCGCCTCCCAAAGGAGGGGTCCATCGTCATCCCCGGCCGCCTCAACGCCGCCCAAGCAGCCAAACTCGTTGAAACCCTCTCCGGTCGCACCATCACCTGGCTTGCCGAAGACTCCACCGCCCTGGACCCCACCCTGGAATCCTTCCTCCAGCAAAGCGGCTTCGGAGGATCCGCATTTTCAAAATCCGATTCGTCCCTCTCCGAGGTCGGCCAAACCTTGAAAAAGAAACTCGAAGGCAATGGCGTCCTCGTCTTCGCACCCGGAAAAGCCACCGCACGCCCCGCCACCTCCTGCCAAATCCCCTCCGATACCCTCAAAGCCCTCTGCTCCCTCGCCCTCCCCATCACTCCCGTCGATATCTCGGTCCCCTCGGAGTGCAGCCTCTCCATCGAAAACTCCGCCAAGCTTCCCGCCGCCGTTCTCACTTTCGGCCAGCCCATCAAGGCCGCAGACACCTCCGTCGCAGCCTACCGCGAATCCCTCCTTGGCGCAGCCGAAGAAGCATTCTCCTCCCGCGATTTCTTCAATGGTTCCCTCCCCGTCGCCCTCCTTCAGGGCCTCAAAAAACACGGAGCATCCACCACCCTCTTCGACGGCACAGACGACTCCGAGCTCCCCTTCGACAAAATCCTCGGTGCCTCCATCGCCCTTTCCAAGGAAATCAAAGCCGCCACCAAAAAGGAACGCGTCGGCATCCTCCTTCCCCCCGGTAAAGGTGGCATGGTCGCCAACCTCGCCGTCCTCTTCGCCGGTAAAATCCCCGTAAACCTCAATTTCACCGCTTCCCGGGAAGCCGTCCAATCCAGCATCCGTCAGGCTGATATCGACAAATTTATCACCGCCGACCCCTTCGTCCGCAAAGTCCCCGACTTCCCCTGGCCGCCCAACCGCGACCTCATCTTCATCGAGCGCGTCCTGCCCCGGATCAAGAAACGCATCATCAAATGGGTCGTCCTCTCCAAACTCCTTCCCACCTCCGTCCTGGTCAACATCCTCGGAATCGGAAAGAAAAAAGGCGACGACGAAGCCATCCTCCTCTTCACCTCCGGCTCCTCCGGCGAACCAAAAGGCGTCCCCCTTTCCCACCGCAACCTCCTTGCCAACGTCACCCAATTTGGCACCCAACTCTGCCTCGCTGAGGACGCCAAGCTCCTCGGCTGCCTCCCCCTCTTCCACTCCCTCGGCTGCACCGTCACCCTCTGGTTCCCCGTCATCGAAGGACTGGACCTCGTCACCTACCCAAGCCCGCTCGAGAACAAACGCCTCGCCGAGCTCATCGAAAAGCACAAGGTCGACCTCCTCCTCGCTACCCCCACCTTCCTCCGTGGCTACATGCGCCGCATCGAGCCCGAACAACTCGCCTCCCTCAAGCTCGTCATCGCCGGTGCCGAAAAACTCCCCAATAACCTCGCCAACTCCTTCGAGGACAAGTTCGGCAAACTCCCCATGGAAGGCTACGGCCTCACCGAGACCTCCCCGGGCTCAAACGTCAACCTCCCCCTCGACGACCCCGGCGACGGCACCCCCCTCATCCCCGCCCACCGCTTCGGCTCCGTCGGACCTCCCCTTCCCGGTGTCGCCATGAAGATCACCAACCCCGCCACCGAAAAACCCGCACGCCTCGACGAGTCCGGCATCATCTGGCTCAAAGGTGCCAACATTTTCAAAGGCTACCTCAACAAACCCGAACTCAGCGATGACGTCCTCAAAGACGGCTGGTTCAAAACCGGTGACGTCGGCCGCGTCGATGACGATGGCTTCCTTTACATCGAAGGCCGCATCTCCCGCTTCTCCAAAATCGCCGGCGAAATGGTCCCCCACGAAACGGTCGAAGCCGCCGTCAACAAAGTCCTCGGACTCGATAACGAATCCGAGCGTAAGATCGCCATCGTCGGAGTCCCCGATGACAAAAAAGGCGAAGCCATCCTCCTCCTCTCCACCATCGCCGGCGAAGCACTCGAACAGGAAGCACTCGACATCCGCTACAAGCTCCTCGACGACGGCCTCCCCTCACTCTGGTGCCCCAAGGTCATCCTTCCCGTCGACCACATCCCCGTCCTCGCTTCCGGAAAACTCGACATCAAGGCCTGCGAAAACCTCGTCGCTGAACTCCGCCCCAATGGGTAGCGGCGGTCTATGACCGTCGATAATTCCCCCATCCGCTTCGACCAATTCATGGCCGACGCGCTTTACGGCCCGCGCGGATACTACACCTCCCCCCGCCCCATCCTCGGCCACCGGGGGGATTTCACCACCACCCCGAAGCTCGACCAATCGCTCGCCACCGCCATCGCGGGCTGGATCACCCTCCAATGGAAGGCATTCGGAAAAACCCTCCCCGTCATCGAGTGCGGCCCGGGAGATGGCACCCTCGCCCGCGACATCCGCGCCGCCCTCCCCTTTCTCAAACGCCGCAAGCTCGACTACCACCTCGTCGAGATCTCCCCACACCTCCGCCAACGGCAAAAGAAAACCCTCTCCCAAAAAGGCACCTGGCACAGCACCCTCATCGCCGCCCTCGAAACAACCGGCCACCAAGCCCTCATCATCTCCAACGAATTCTTCGACGCCTTCCCCGTCCGCATCTTCCGAAAAGCCGACCCCGGATTCGAAGAACTCTCCCTCCAGGGCACCGCAGAAATCTGGCAAACCCCAACCGCCCTCCCCTCCTCAACCCTCTTCAACCAAGACTGGCCCCTTGGCCAACGCCTCGAGGTCGCCGAATCCATCCGTGAATTCTTCCACGAGGAACTCTCCTTCTTGGAGACCGGAGCCATCCTCACCATCGACTACGGAGGCACCCCTGAAGAAAACTACCACCGCCGCCCCCTCGGCACCCTCCGCGCCTACTTCCACCACCAGCTCCTCGCCCCACCCCAAGCCTACCAAAACCCCGGACATCAGGACCTCACCTTCGACGTCAACTTCAATGACCTCATCCACTGGGGAAACGAAATAGGCCTCAACAAAACCTCCCTCCATACTCAGGCCGATTTCCTTTCTCAGCCCAACAACCTTCCCCTCCAAGCCTTCAAAGTCCTGGAACAAACCACCACCTGAATTCCCTAATCCTCTTCAACCAATGAAATTCGCCATTTGCAACGAGACCTTCCAGGACCGCCCCTTCGAGCAGCAATGCGAAGCCGCCGCCAGGCTGGGTTATTCCGGCCTTGAAATCGCCCCCTTCACCATCGCGCCGGATAGCGACGCCACCCGCCTCCATCCCTCCGTCGGCGAAGAACTCCTCAAGGTAGCAACCAGCTATGGTCTGGAAATCATCGGCCTCCATTGGCTCCTCGCCAAAACCGATCACCTCAATGGCGGACGCGGCTTCCACCTCACCAGCCCTGACGACCAACTCCGGTCCGCCACTCTCGACTACACCAGGCACCTCGCCGATCTCTGCCAGGCCATGAATGGAAGCATCATGGTCTGGGGTTCCCCCCAACAAAGAAGCCTCGAGCCCGGTTGGTCTGCCGATGACGTCACCGAACGCGCCGCCGACCTCTTGCGGGAAGCCGCCGAATACTGCGCCCCGCGAGGAATCACCATCGCCATGGAGCCACTCGGTCACCCCGAAACAAACTTCCTCACCTCCGCGCGTGAAACCGTGGAACTCCTTAAAAAAGTTGATCACCCGAACTGCCGCCTCCACCTCGATGTCAAAGCCATGTCCTATGAGCTCGACGCCCTCACCCCAGTCTCTCCCACACCACACGGCACCACCCCCACCCGGCAGGAGACCGATACCAACATGGGAAACATCGTCCGAGAATTCAAAGATCACCTCGCCCACTTCCACGCCAACGATCCCAACCTTCTCGGCCCCGGCATGGGTGACATCGATCACACCGCCGTCGCCGCCGCCCTCCACGAAATATCCTACCCCGGCTGGGTTTCGGTCGAAGTCTTCCGCTACGATCCTTCCCCGGAAGAGATCGCAACTCAATCGTTCCAGTATCTTCAGAAGATTTATGACCGCTGATTTTTGATGCACTCTTTGAGAGGCTCGCTAAATTTAAGCCATGGTATCCAAAATCCTTTGCCTATTGATCATCGCCCTCGCGCCCCTGGGCGCACTGACTAATCAAAGCCAACAGGCGGTTGTTGCCATATCCTCCGACTGGAACTCGTCATCTGCCAACCTCTTCCTCTACGAAAAACAAAAGGGCACCTGGGTGAAAATCGCAGGCCCTTGGAAAACCAGACTGGGAAGGACAGGATCCATCTGGGGTCGTGGTATTCATCCGGTCCCTGTCGGAGCAGCCACCAAACGGGAAGGCGACAAAAAATCACCCGCCGGCATCTTTTGGATCGGAGGCGCTTGGGGGGACGCACCGGATATCAGACGCCATCCCCGCCTTCCGTATCGAAAAGTAACCCCGAACGATCTCTGGGTCGAAGACTCCCAATCCCCCTACTACAACCAACACTTGGTATTAGAACACTCTCCACGCACGCCTTGGGAAAAAAAGCAGCAAATGAAGCAAAACGACTACGCTCATTCTCTGAAACTTTTCATCGCCCATAACGCCCCGCCAAAGCCGGTCCCCGGAGCGGGTTCGGCCGTCTTCTTCCACATCTGGCGCGGCGGGGGCTCCAAACCCACCGCAGGATGCACCACCATGTCAGAAGACAAACTCAAACAACTTGTTGGCTGGATCGACCCAACCAAAAAACCAATCTACATCCTGCTTCCCCAATCGGAATACACCGCTAAACGGGCCATGTGGAAGCTCCCTTAGTCTTCGTTTCGAGAGCGAAACTGCCTCAACAAATCATCAATCGCGTCCGCATTCTCCGCCAACCGGTCTTGTTGGGAAGGAGGAGGTGCCTGGGCTTGCCCTTGTGGAGGTCCAAAAGGATTTGGCGGCACCGCCTGGACCGGTTGCTGCTGGGGTTGAACTTGCTGGACTTGTTCCACCATCCCAAACGGACTTTGGCTTATTGGCGGTGGTCCCTGCGGTGCAGCCGGGGCAGGCTGCGGAGGAGGAACCGGGGAAGGGTTGATCGAAAATGGAGACGCTATCGGAGCTGCTGGCTGATCGGGCCCTGCCGTAGGTAGCGCTTGCTGATGAGCCGCATCTGATACAGGAGCGTTCGTAAAGGGAGATATCGGAGCCGGATTGGAGGGATAGGCCGGAACAGCTTCTGCCGGCGACGCGACCGGTTGATGACCAACCGCCTCTTGACGACGGGTGATCCCGGGGATCAATCGCTGAACCGGAAAACGACGTGGCATTGTCACCCTCTTTACCGGAGCGGGAGGATACTCGACCTTCGGTGCTTTAACGGCCTCAGCTTCTCTTTCGAATCCCTGATTACCGGTCGATTCCGCTGCTGCCACCGCAAAAGGACTTGCTTGGGCAAAAGGGTTGGCACCCGGGGTCGGCTGACTCTGAACCGGGGCGGGATTCGCAAAATCCCCACCTTCAAGTTCATCGTCCAACAAATCATCATCAATCTTTCGGGAAGGATGGGTTCCAAATCTTGGAGGGCTTACCCCTGCATTCTGATCAGGGTCAGGCGCGACTTCCGATGTTCCAACTGGCTGTTCGGCTGCCTCCGGAATGTATTCTTCCGATCCTGTGCTCTCCTCTTTTTCTGATTCCTCCCCGCGCGAAGCTGATAACTCGGACACTTCCTTCGTTGGAATCGCCTCATCTCTTCGATCCCAAAGATCACGCGCTTCCCGCAAGACACCACGGGGATAAAGATGACCGTCCTTGAAATCGATACGGTCGATAATCTTGGACGCCTCGTCCCCTGCCCGCACAGTGATCAAAGCCTTTGCCTCGTCTTCGGAGAGCGGGTTGAGTCGAACAACCACATCTTCAAGCCGATCCCTCAACCCCAATGGCAAACGCGGCACAAACGCCGATTCCCAGACATCATCATTGACTGAAAGGATCACACTCAGGCGAGGTGCCGCCTCCCAAAGAGAGGTCAAACAACTGGCAGCCCGCAATGCCGCATCCGAATCACTCGAGAGTCCTTCCACTTCATCCAGAACCAGAATCACCGGCTCAACCAAAGTGATCAGATTTAAGAAGGACCCCAAACCCTCCAGGAATCCCGCTCCCGTGTGGAACCGACTCTTCGGGCCAAAAACCGCATCCATCAAATCTGCGGTCCGCGCCACATCACTTGGAGGCCGTATTGCATAATTGAAAAAGAGATCAGCCCAATAGCCCACATCGCGCCCGGATGTCCCGCTTGCTTTGCTCAGGACCGCAGAGAGCCGTGGCCCGAGTAAACCAAATTGCTCCCTGCTCCACTGGGCAATGGCCGCCCCCTCATGATGAAAATCAAAAGCTTCCGTCGGTCGATCCCTCAAGCTCACCAATGCCCCATCACGATCCTGACAGGGGACTTCTCCGGAATAAACCAAAGGCATCAGACCTTGGGCAAATAAATTGCGGGTATGAAGATCGAGACGCGTCAATCCACCACCGGCCGGAAGAACCTCGGCCATCAACGTTAAAATTTCTTCGAGGATCACCTCCCCTTCCACACGTCGCCCATCGGCGAGATGAACTGGCACAAACAGCGCCTGGGCCTGCCGGGATTGACGAAGGCGCGAGAGCAACATCGTCTTGCCGTAGCCAGCCCGCGGTGCACGTAAGGAAATCAACTGCCCCTCCCCGCTGTCCAGGAGGTTTGACAACTGCTGAAATTGCTCCTGATGAACTGTCTCAACTAGAGGTCCACGAGGAGGACCAAAAGACTCAAAATTGGATCCGAAAGGGTTAGGCATTTTCAAAACAAGGGGGTTTTCGAAAGCATAAGGACCGAAGTCTGGAGCGACAAGGGTTTACCGCCGGATTTAATATCCTCCCAGTCCTTACTCGCCCGGTTGGGTCAATTCTTTCCACAAATCATCAATCGAATCAACATTCTCCTCGGTCCCCCGATCCAGAATGGGCTCGATCCCGGTCTTCACACGGAAATCATCATCGGGAAACTCCGCTGTTCCACCCAGCTTGACATCAATGACCGCAAATCCCCCTTCACGACGGGCGAAACCGGGATGGTTCTTCCACTTTGGATCCCCATTGATAAATCCCAAAGAAATCCAAACCCGAAATCTTCCACCTAACTGGCCTTCGGAACTGATGAGAATATCACCCTCCATTCTCAGATTCTTGTTCGTCATCTTGAGATTTTCAATCGCCCCTCCCTTTGGAGACCAGCGAAATACACCCGATGCTCCATCACTGAATACGAACTCATCGTCTTGTGTTTCGGGGAAGAGCCGAAGCAAATCTGCCAAGAGGGGAAATCGCAGAAGCTGAAGATTATCACTCTCAAATGGCAGCACAACCTGATCAAGTTGATCACTACCCATGCGATACCGCACCACGCCATCGACATTCCTCACCGATCCCAGAAAAAATTGTCCCAGGTCTTTTCCCACAAGATAATTGACCGGAAAATTATCAGATGAAATCTCCAACTGCGACACTTCACCGGGAGTAAGCGAAAGTTTTCCCGCAACTAAAATAGAGTGCTCCAGCCCTTTCCCGGCCCTCGCCGGATCTTGCAAGCGGAGAGAAACCACATCCAACTCACCTGACGGAAACTTAATCAGGCCGTTATCAATTGAGAAATCTTCCCAGCCCTTCAATTGCAGGATTCCGTCACCAACCGTAATTCTAAACCCCTCACCCGGGAGATGACGCAAGCTCACCTCGCCCTGTTTCACGCGCGCTTGTCCGTCCTTACCAAAATTGACATCCAATCCTTCACAATAGTATCGCTGAAAATCGAAAGGAAATTCACCCGGTTCCAAATCCAGACCGACATCTCCGGAATCTGTCGGCGACTTAAGGGTCAAAGTCCCGAATTTTGCACCAAAACCCTGCCCTCCAAGACGGCCGCCCAGGAAACTGGTGACATTCACATCACCGGTCAATTTCCGGAGATGTAATGTGTCCAAATGGGAAGCATCCGGCCAATTGAAATCAGCTTGCTCCACTGAAATACTACCGGGAAATACGGTTGTTTTCGTAAATTCGGTCTCCGCTCCGGTCCAATCTCCAATCCTCGTCTCCAACTTCTCTTCGTAGGACTTGGTGTTAAAAGCTAACAACAGGAATAAGCTCCCTAACAAAAATAACAGGAAAACACCAACCGAGAGACTCACCTTAACCAATAAGGACTTTTTTTCCTTTTTGGGATCCTTGGCCTCTTTCTCCGGCTGCTCACTCCTCCGCTTTCTCCTACGAACCCTCCGGGCAACTGTGCCATCGTCCCTTGTAACGATCTCGCCTTTCTCTTCCTTTTGACGCTCCCCTTCACGAAGGGTCCGCATAATTTCATCCAGGGAATAATTCTCTTGAGACTCCTGCCCCTCCTCGGGATTGGAATCTGACTCGGGGGAACGGCCTGGTTGCGGAGGCGGTACGTTGGTCATCTAGCGATTACGGTATGTTTTTCCGGCGGGATCAACTAGCTCCACCTGAACCAAAATAATAAGATTCTTTTTAATAGTGGAAAGGCCTTCTGAACGGAAAAATCGCCCAATGAGAGGCAGATTCTTGAGAACCGGAGTCCCGTCTTCAAACTTTTGCACCGTTTCTCTTACCTGTCCACCAATCACAATCGCCTGACCATCGGCGATCGTCACCGTGGTATTCGCCTCGATACTGCGGATAAGCGGCTTGAGAATTGCATTCGGAGTCACCTCCCCCACATCGGTAGTGGTTGTAAAACTATCGCCTCCAGCTCCACCTCCGGCCAAATTACTGACCACGCTGCTGTTTGAACCAATAATCGGAGTGCCGTAGTTTACAAAACCCAGCAAATCCCGAACACGCGGCTTCACGGAAACCTCGATCGTTCTCCTGTCAGCACTAACCGTAGGGACCACTTCCAGAGTCACTCCGAGCTCGGTCTGGAGGAAACTCGTGGGCGTCGAAGGGACAATCGGAACCGCGCCCGAAGCACTGGCACCTTCACCGGTAACCAGGTCGACAAAATCCGTGCTTCCCACGGAGTTGGGAAGTTCGGGGGGCTCGTATTCATCGGGATAGAAAAGTTCTCTCACCGACTTGATAACCGCATTCTGACCGGACCTTGTAATGACCTCGGGACGGGTCATCAAATCAACCCCCTTCTTTTGAGAAAACCCTCTCAGCAATATCTGATGCAAGCTTCCACTGATAATCCCTTGAACTGAAATGGCTCCCGGAGCCCGGTTTTCACCACCTCCTCCGGCCGGAGGAATAATGAGTGTTGAAGTACTCGACAAACCGGCGGAACCCCCGGTGAGTCTTCCAGCCGGCAGCGTGGGCGGCTTTCGCGTCAGGAGGGAATCCAGACCTTCAACAGTGACTGCCTCGGAACCACTCCGGTTACCTGAAGTGACCGGACTTCCGGAGATCATATCTGCCAAATCGGAGCCACTTCCTACGGACCCACCCGCAAGATAGACTCCCCCTCCCACATTGATGGCATTCAGGATCTGATCGTATCCCAGCTCCTGGAGATTCTCATTTGTCACCTCAATGATACTCGTTCTCACGATCACGTTGACCGGTTCGGTCTCTGCAAGAGCGGAAGCAATTTGGGAAACCAAATCGAGATTGTCTGTCGTATTGCGAACTACCAAAGTGCTGGTGGACGAATTGTAATTCGCACTCGAACCCTCGGGAAAGGTCACCCCCATCGACTTCAACTTTTCAAGCGCAGTCAAACGCCTGGCCAAAAGCGAGCCGCCTGCTGACGGTTCGGCGAATGGATCATCGGTGTCTCCTTGTCCTCCGATTGCGCTACTTGTGAGGAAGTCCGGCGGCACCCGAAACTCCCGACGAATCAGCGACTGATCAGTGGCACCCAGCGGGCGGATCACGATCGCAAATTCATCAACCCGATACTGGGTCCGTGTCGCTTCGGTAACCATCTTGAGAACCTGCTCCAAAGGAACATTATTCACCTGGAGATTAATCCGCGCATTACGAATTTGTTGAACAAGGGGATGATCCTCACTCCCGAGTTGAACGATAAAATCGATTCCCTTCGGAACACCATCAAGATTGGTGGTGTCGTTTTGAACGGAAATACTTTTCAGATAATCGATCGCTTCAAAGATCGTTGTATCCTGCATGTCGACCACAGGCACATTGATCGACCGGAGTTTGAGCAATGGAGTCGAAACAGCCACCATTCCTCCATTGGAAAGGAGGCCGGCACCAATTTCCGGAGGTGCTTCCTGATGGTCCAAATTCTCCCACTGGGATTCGACATCCGCCATGAGCTTTGCCTTGGTCTGATCGCGGGCAGCATCCGTATAATCGGACCGGTACCAATTGACCCGCTCCATCCCGCGGCGGGCAGCCTTGTTGTATGGATCAACTCTCAAGACATCCTCGTAGGTCATTTGCGACCGATCGAATTGACCCAAATCCATAAACCCCTGGGCCTCATACAGAAGCCGGCGGACCTTATCCACATTTGCACTGTGCTCCTTCGTCAACGCAGGGTTTGTGCGTATCGGATCGTCAAGCTTATCACGAAGCTGCTCCACATGAGGATTACCGGCATCAATTGTCTCAGCGTCGACGGCATCCAGGAGATCATTTGCAGTCGCGTAGTCTCCTGTCCGCGCAAGAATGCGAGCCTGCTCAACAGAAGCCTGGGAAAATCGTTGCACCGCAGCAGCGCGCAACTCGGCGGCGGCTCCAGCCTGCCGCGGGAGCGCGCCCACGGCATTCCGGTAATGATCAACCGCTGCCTTGAAGTCTCCCTCACGGTAGGAGGCGTCGCCCTGCACCAGAAGCTCGGAAGCATTCTGACTGGCTGCGGCCCGCTTTTGGACCTCACGATCTTCGGCACCACTTTGAGCATAAAGTGAACATCCGGACGTAAGAATCGAGGCGACGAGGAGACGCCTGGTAAAATATTTCAATCCACCCATATCGTAGGAGGCTTCGGTATAACGGGGATCAGCCTCTACCGTAAGCCGAAAATTACGAAAATTACCCCTCTTCCGCCAACCTATTGAAATGGCAGTTCGAGCTGTTGATTCGAATTCGGCTCCCGCAGCCTCAGTGTCCGCTTAAGACTCCACACTCCCCGACGCAACATAACAAGCTGCCAACGCATCCAGACCAATTTCACTTTCCACTTTATCGTGTTCATGGGAACACTTTATTGGATCGCGATTCCTTTACAAGCCTTAATCTTCTCCCGCTTCCGGTAAACTCGTCCTAACAACCCGATCCACGACATGTTTCGTTACCAGATTCCCCTTAGAGGCCCGCCCCTTGATGGCTATTTCTCCAAAATGGAACTGACGGGAAACGTTCCGCAGCCTCAAAACCGGCTTGAGATGGACCAACACCACATTGTCGGCACTCGCTTGCTCGGAATCATGAACCGCAAAATAAAGCACCCGTGACCCCTTCGTCCCCTTCCCCATCTCGTAGACCTTATCCCGGGTCACTCCACCGGCACGGAATCGCTTCGCATAAACCGGACCATCCCGACCCTCACGATAGATCATCGAGTAAATCTTCTCTTCATCTTTCCGGAATACCGCCACATGAACCGGCCGCTTACCCACGAAAACCTTGTCCGTCACCTTCATCACCCTCATCTCTCCATCCTGGGAAAATGCGATAATGTCATCCAAGGTGGAACACTTCTCAATCGGATCATCCTTCTTCAAGCCATAACCGGCAAAGCCATTCTTGAGATCAAGGTAAAGCGTCTCACTCGCCACAACCACCGCTGAACGCTTCACAACTCCGAATTCGGCAATCTCGGTCTTCCGCTCCCGCCCCTTACCGTACTTCTTGAGGAGGGCCTTAAAGTAAGCAATGGAATATCGCGTGATGTTCTTGATATTCTTTTCCGTTTCAGCAATCCGATCTTCAAGTCCACTGATCTCTTCGTCCGCGCGGAAGGAATCAAATTTCGAAATTCTCTTGATCCGGATCTCCGTGAGACGAGTGATATCATCAACCGTAATCTCTCTCTTGAAGAGCTTCTTGAACGACGTCAACCCCTTGTCGATTGCCTCAATCACCGCATCCCACGTTTCACATTCCTCGATATCACGGTAGATCCGGTTCTCGATGAAGATCTTCTCCAATGAACTAAAATGCCACTTTTCCTGAAGCTCACCCAAAAGAATCTGCAGCTCCAGCAGCAGCAGCTCCTTCGTCGCAAAAGCCGACGACTTAAGAATTTCTGTCATCCTAAGAAACTGGGGACGACCATCCGCAATCACACAAGAGTTCGGAGAAATACTGACTTCACAATCGGTAAAGGCATACAGCGCATCCCTCGTCGTCTCGGCATCAGCCCCGGCCGGCAAATGAACCAAAATATCGACCTCCTCAGCGACGTTATCGTCAATCTTGGAAATCTTAATCTTCCCCTTGTCGTTGGCGTTAACGATCGACTCCATCAGACTCACCGTATTGACGCCATAGGGAACTGATTTGATGCGAAGGAGTTTTTTCTTCTCTATCTCAATCTCCGCGCGCACCCGTACCTTCCCGCCCCGAATTCCATCTCGATAGTCACTGACATCGATCAGACCACCGGTCGCAAAATCCGGGAAGAGTTCAAACTTCTCTTTCCTGAGCACCTTGATGCAGGCCTCAATCAATTCACAAAAATTGTGAGGCAGAACCTTGCAAGCCAAGCCCACTGCGATCCCTTCGACCCCTTGTGCCAGAAGAAGAGGAAATTTCATCGGCAGCACAACCGGCTCCTTGTTCCGGCCGTCATAGCTCCGCGTCCACTCCGTGGTTTTGGGATTGAATGCGACTTCCAGCGCAAAGGGAGTCAGTCGGGCTTCAATGTATCGGGGAGCAGCCGCCCGATCACCGGTGAGAACATTTCCCCAGTTCCCCTGGGCATCAATCAACAAATCCTTCTGGCCCAACTGAACCATCGCATCACCAATCGAAGCATCCCCGTGGGGGTGATACTTCATCGTGTTCCCCACGATGTTGGCCACCTTGTTGTAGCGACCATCCTCCAACTCTTTCATCGAATGCAGAATCCGCCTCTGCACCGGCTTCAATCCATCTCCCAAATGCGGAACCGCACGCTCCATGATCACATAACTGGCGTAATCCAGAAAGTAATCCGAATACATCCCCCCCAATGTCAGGTTCTCGCGAGGTTCATCGATTTCTTCCATGGGCAGCTAAGATACCTAAGAAGATTGAATGATCAACCTTCCCGTGCCAATGTTAAAATGGAGCCCGACCCGTTTCCAATCAGGGAGCTTCCACAATCCGATAGAAACGCTTCGAAAGGGTCGGAGCGATCGTATCGGTAAAGCTAAACGTCACCGTTCCGTCCGGATTGTCAGCTTCGGTAAACCCACCTGGCAAAACCAACCATGGATCCTCATTGTTCAAATCATTTGTCCGCTCGATCGCCCACACCAAGGTGCCCAAACCGGTCACAACCATGTCGGCCTCTCCGGTCGTCGGATCAATCGAAAGCGACAAAATTCTCGGGTCCGGCCCCACAGGAGGCTGAATCTCATCCGAATTCAGCGCGCCGGGAGTATCGATCGCAGGCACTTCATCGGAACCAAATGGGCCCAGAACCCACGCGCCTGTTCCGTTTGGAGAACGAAGAACGTGTGCCGGGACAAATCCTCCTTCACCAAGAACATCGGTAAATCCAAGTGACGCGGCATATCCAAAGCCTACCGTCCCCGGTGCCTCCCCGGGCTCAACAATCGACACGGCATCAATGATTGAACCCCACGGAGTTGAATCGATCATCCCGTCGTTGTCTGTATCCAGGTCATCGTTAATCGAGCCCGTGAAATCAGTGACCAGCAAGAATGTTTCCGTGTCCCCATTCTCAAAAATATTTGTTCCGGCAAAATAATCCGGTGTGGCCCCAATGATTCCGTCATTCGCAATCAGAAAATAGTTTCCATTCACCGTACTTCCGGAGAGATCATAGGCCCGATCGATGTTTCCCGAAGTGTCACTTCCTCCGCGATCCCCCACCACAATCAACCAAATCCGGGTAAGATCGTAATTGGGGGTAGCCCCAAAAATCTCCAAATATTCCTGTGTATCCGTCCCCACGTTATCAGTTCGCAATTCGTTGATCACAATGTCTGGTGCCGCGAATGCTTCATCGTCTGTCACCACAATCCGAATGTCCGCAAAGAGAATAATTCCGTCGGGATCGCTCACAGTAAGATCAACTCCCTGCGCACCGTCAACGTCAGCATCGTTCACTGCGTTCACCGTGAAAGTTGCCGTAGTCTCATTGGCCGCAATTGATACAGATGCCGGTGCCGTAAGCTCTCCTGAATCAGAGTTTAGAACATCAAAGGTATAGCCATCCGGACTAGCAGCACTAATCGTAACCGTTACTACCGAGCTTCCGCCATTTTCAGAGATCGAAAGCGGATCGGCATCCAGAGAAATAGTCGGAACCGGATCCTCATCATCTTCGATGGTCACGCTGGCGTTCCCTGAAAAAAGATCGTTTGCAGATGCCGTGATTGTCGCCGTTTGGCTGGCATCCTGATCACCATCATCCACAGCATCGACATCGAAAGTTGCCGAAGGCTGTCCCGCTGGGATTTGAACCGATGCAGGAACCGTCACTTCGGAAGTATCACTGCTTGCCAGATTTACGGTGATCGCCGCGGAAGTATCTCCACTCCTGCTCACCGTCCCGGTCGCCGCCGCCGCACCAGCTGCTTCGGAAAAAGTGTCGGGAGAAATGATCAGAGTCAGACTATCACCCGCAAAGGGATTGCCATCCACCTTCGTCCCCGGCGAATACAAGGAACCATTTGCTCCGGATGCTGTGGAATGCTCAACCAGTGGGTCGGTTCCAGTCACATCTGGATCCCGGGTAATGGACTGGTTATTTCCACCCTCCGAACCGTAGGTATAAGACACAATGATGTTGGAATTCGCATCAGACAGGGTAACGGAATCACCACCATTGTTGAGACCCAGACCGCCTTCACTCGAAATCTGGGTAATTGCGCCCCCAAATGTTCCTGTCACAGCTCCTCCTCCAAAAACAAGCACCACTTGACCATCTGCCACCACTGTTGAACCACTAAAAGTGTGCCTCAGGCCAAACCCATCCGTAATCGTCCAATTTTCAATATCAACCGAGACTCCCGTATTATTGATCAACTCAACGAATTCATCGTTAGTGCTATCTCGGGTCCCGTCACCATTGGCATCACCGGTAATATCAGCAGCTGGGTCCGCATGAATTTCGTTGATCACCCATTGGGCGGAGAGCGAACTGCCTGCCAAGGCAAAAATGAAAGGGGCATAGAATAATTTCATCAATTTGGAATGGGGAGATTTCTGAAGACCGTCTGCACGATCCGCGCCATCTATACCCCCGCCCGCCTTTCTCGCCAAACACTTCTTTGCGGCGGTGCCGTCACGTAGCCTAAACCTCCGCCGTATCAACGTCCTCCCGCAGATTTTCGATGATGTAACCCTGACGATCGGGAGTATTTTTCCCCATGTAAAATGTCAGCATTTCCTTGAGACCCTTCCCCTCTTCCATCTGAACCGGATCAAGACGAATGCTTTTTCCGATCATGTGTTTGAATTCATCCGGGGAAATCTCACCCAAACCTTTGAATCGCGTGATCTCGGGATTCCGCCCAAGATCCTTCATCGCCTGCTCCCTCTCCGCCTCATCATAGCAATAACGGGTCTCCTTCTTGTTGCGCACCCGGAACAACGGAGTCTGAAGAATAAAAACGTGCCCTTCCCGAATCAACTCGGGGAAAAACTGCAGGAAAAAGGTCAGCAACAAAAGCCGGATATGCATCCCGTCCACATCGGCATCGGTCGCAATCACCACCCGGTTGAACCGCAACCCCTCGATATCGTCTTCAATCCCCAAAGCCGCCTGAAGAAAGGCGAACTCCTCGTTCTGATAAACAATCTTTTTGGAGAGACCAAAGGTATTGAGCGGCTTGCCTCGCAACGAAAAAACCGCCTGGGTTTCGACATCACGACACTTCGTAATCGAACCACTCGCACTGTCCCCCTCGGTCAGAAAAACCGTCGTCTCGGGTCCCCGCTTGTGCTTCGTGTTGAAGTGCGCCCGACAATCACGAAGCTTCTTATTGTGAACTTTGACCTGCTTGGCCCGCTCTCTGGCAAGCTTCTTCACCCCACTCAGCTCCTTGCGTTCCCGCTCTGCAGCCAAAATCCGCTTTTGAATCGCTTCCGCCGCCGGGGGATTCTTATGAAGATAGTTATCCAGCTCCTCCTTTAGGAAATTCCCGATAAACGTCCTCACCGTCTCCCCATCAGGAGACACCGTGGCCGATCCCAATTTTGTTTTGGTCTGGCTCTCAAAAACCGGCTCCTCAATCCGAACCGAGATTGCCCCCGTAATACCCGCCCGGATGTCGGAAGGGTCATAATTCTTCTTATAGAAATCGCGGATCACCTTCACCAGAGCCTCTCGAAAAGCCGCCAGGTGCGTCCCCCCCTGATGGGTGTTCTGCCCGTTCACGAAAGAATAGTAATCCTCGCTTCCACCCGCAGTGTGAGTGAAGCAAACATCGATATCCTTACCCGCCAACTGAATGGGAGCATACAGCGCCTCATCATCCATCTCCTCCTTGAGCAGATCAAGAAGCCCGTTCTTGGACTTGTATTTCTTGCCGTTGAAAACCAGCGCAAGCCCGGGATTCAAATAACAATAGTACCGGCACATCTTCGCCACAAAAGGCTCACGAAACTTGGTGCGCGCCGGAAACACCGACCTGTCCACCTCAAAGGCCAACCTCGTTCCCTCCTCCGATTTGTCGGCAATGGGCTCCTTCATCTCCTCGACCACCTCGCCCTTGCTAAACTCAATCGCCTTGGTCTTCCCTTCCCGCCACGCCTGGATTTCGAAGAAATCACTCAACGCGTTTACCGCCTTGATGCCCACCCCGTTCAAGCCCACCGACTTCTTAAATGCCTCACTGTCATACTTGGCCCCCGTATTGATCTTCGCCGCACAATCCATCAGCTTACCCAACGGAATCCCCCGACCAAAATCCCGAACTTCCACCCTTCCCTCGTCATCAATCTCAATCCGAATCTCTTTCCCGTGGCCCATCACAAATTCGTCCACCGAATTATCCAGAGCCTCCTTCAACAAAATATAAATACCATCCTCGGGCGACGACCCATCCCCCAGCTTGCCGATGTACATCCCCGGACGAAGTCGGATATGCTCCCTCCAGTCCAAACTTTTGATGTCATCTTCCGTGTACGTGGCAGCCATGGCGTTGTTAAGAATTCCTAGATATCAACCTATCAGTCAAGGTCCAAAAAAAAGCGCCGCACCCTGAAATCGAGCCGACGCTGAAAAAAAATCATCCTTGGATTCAAATCACCAATCCACGTTCTGACCGCGGGTGTCGATATGGGTAAAGGTGCTGTAGCGCCCCACTCCTCCCTTGAAGTATCCGCTCTTTCGGATTCTCCGCGCAACCGAAGCAACCGCTCCGGGAGAAGTCTTGAACTTAAGATCCAGCGCATAATTGCGCATGTGCCAGGAGTTCGATCCCGCACCTGGGCAACGTCGGTTATAGGAAGGACTGCGATAGGCCGAGGTCACTTCGGCAACCGGCATTCCAAGAGTTGCACCAATCCGGTCGGCAACCTTCAGGGAATTCGCCATCGCACGCCACGTATTCCGCTCGGGAAGGCTGTTCCATAGCGAACCCTTGCGCTTGGCATGAGCCTTCAACACTTGCTCGGGAGTCACGAACTTCAGACGAAGGCTTTTCAAATAACTGCCATATGACTGAACACTCCGCTCACCCTCCTGCCGGACCCAATCCCGGGGCAAAAAGCTCAAATCAAGCGGGCGCTCCTTCCGGAAAAGAAATGCGCTGCTGACACTCGTGGAAGCAACCAGACCAGTCACCGCCACAGCGGATTTGGCTAAAAATGATCGTCTTCCGGGAAGAAGGAGATGGGAATTATCCTCAGGATACGGCATGGCGGCGCGATAATATTGTGCAATTTACGACAACGCCAGCAGAAATATGAACAGTTAGATCGCCTTCCATCTTTCAGAAAAAATCTCGTTTCTTCAGGTGTTGACTTCACCGTTCCTCAAGCTAGCGTCCCCACACCTTCAAGGAGGGTCCGTAGTTCAATGGATAGAACAATGGTTTCCGGTACCATAGATAGGGGTTCGACTCCCTTCGGACCTGCCACTCCCGCGATCAAAAGCGGAGATCCGGCCCCCGGACCGGCCCCCGGATTTTCTTCCCAGGCCGGTTGAGCAAGCAAGCCTCCCTCCCTTCCTGACTTTCTGATTCTCGGGTTTAAAAGTCTCCACGATGGGCTACTGATATTCTGTGGACCCACTCAAGCTGCTTTCTTCACTTTTCAAAGAAAAAGGCCTGCGCCCCTTCCCTTTCCAAAGAGAGACCTGGAAAGCCGCCCTCGCCGGCAAATCCGGCCTCCTCCACGCTCCCACCGGCATGGGCAAAACTCTCGCCGTCTGGCTCGGCCCCGTTGCGGAAGCAGCCGCTGATTCCCAAAAACCCGGCTGCAAGGTTCTCTGGATCACCCCCCTTCGCGCCCTCGCCCAAGACACCCAAAAGTCACTTCAGGAACCTCTCGATCACCTCGGTCTCAAACTTCAGGTCGGCATCCGCACCGGCGACACCTCCGCCTACCAAAAGGCCAAGCTCAACAAATCCCTCCCCTTCTGCCTCATCACCACCCCCGAGAGCCTCTCGCTCTTTCTCACTCACGATAACTTCCGCGCCAATCTCGCCGACCTCGACACCATTATCATCGACGAGTGGCACGAACTCATCGGCACCAAGCGCGGTGTCCAGACCGAGCTCTGCCTCGCCCGCCTTCGCAAATGGTTCCCCAACCTGCGCATCTGGGGACTCTCCGCGACCCTCGGAAATATCGACGAAGCAAAGCGCGTCCTCCTCGGTTCTTCAGCGGACGCCGCCGTCACCATCTCCGGAACTTCGCCCAAGAAACTCCAAATCAAAACCGTCCTCCCTCGCAATATCGACCGCTTCCCCTGGTCCGGCCATATCGGCATCCAGCTCCTCCCCAAGGTCATCAAGCTCCTCGAAAAAGACGGCACCACCCTTCTCTTCACCAACACCCGTTCCCAGACCGAAATCTGGTTCCAGGCCCTCCTCGAAGTAAAGCCGGAGTGGCAAAATGAAATTGCCCTCCACCACGGTTCCATCGACCGCGAAGAGCGCGCCCTCGCCGAAGACCGCCTCCGCGATGGCTCTATCCGCTGCGTCATCTGCACCTCCTCCCTTGATCTTGGAGTCGACTTCTCCCCCGTCACCCAGGTTATCCAGATTGGTAGCCCCAAGGGCATCGCCCGCCTCATGCAACGCGCCGGTCGCTCCGGCCACCAACCCGGCGGCACCTCCCGCCTCCACTGTGTCCCCGGAAACGCCTTCGAGCTCGTCGAGTTCGCCGCCGCCCGTGATGCCATCGCCGAAAAAAACATCGAAGCCCGCCTCCCCCTTCACAAACCCCTCGACGTCCTCGTCCAGCACCTCGTCACCATCTGCATCGGCGAACCCACCTCCCCCTCCGACCTCCTCCACGAAGTCCGCTCCACCTTCGCCTACCAAAATCTCACCGAAGAAGAATGGCAGTGGGCGCTCGATTTCGTCACCATCGGAGGCAAGGCCCTCGCCGCCTATCCCAACTTTAAAAAAGCCACCCTCATCGACGGCAAGCTCACCATCACCGACAAGCGCCTCATCCAGCGCCACCGCCTCAGCATCGGCACCATCACCGATCACCCCACCGTCTCCCTCGCCTTCCGCGGCGGCCGCCGACTCGGCTCCGTCGAGGAATCATTCATCTCCAAAATCCGCATCGGCGGCGTCTTCATCTTCGGTGGCCAACGCCTCGAGCTCATCCGCATCCACAAAAACAAAGCCACCGTCAAACGCACCGATAAGAAAGCAAAGGGCGAGGTCGCCATCTGGGGCGGCGCCCGTATGCCCCTCTCCAGCGAGCTCTCCCACGCCGTCGCCCAACGCCTCAAGGAGAACGCCCCCACCGGCCCCGAGATGAAGCTCATCGCCCCCATCCTGGATATTCAGAAAAAGTGGTCCCGTATCCCGCACGACGAAATCCTCCTCCTCGAAAAAGTCGACATCCGCTCCGAAACCCACCTCTTCGTCTACACCTTCGCCGGCCGCCTCGTAAACGAAGGCCTCGGCTCACTCATCGCCTGGCGCATCAGTCAAAATGCCGACCTCCTCATCCAGGTCACCATGAATGACTACGGCTTCGGACTCACCACCAATGGCGACCTCCCCTTCGAGCCCGACCTCTGGCGTGAACTCCTCACCACCGACAAACTCCTCGAGGACCTCCTCGCCTGCATGAACACCGCCGAGCTCGCCCGCCGGCAGTTTCGCGATATCGCCCGCGTCTCCGGTCTCGTCCTCCAACAACTCCCTCGCCGCGGCGCCCGCCCCCAAAAAGACCTCCAAACCTCCTCCCGCCTTCTCTACGAAGTCTTCCAGCGCTACGATCCCGACAACCTCCTCCTCGTCCAGGCCCGCCGCGAAATCCTCGATAACCAACTCGAGCTCACCCGCCTCAAAGCCACCATGGAAGCCCTCGCCCACCGCCCCCTTCACCTCCAGACCTGCGCCCGCCTCACCCCCATGGCCTTCCCCCTCTGGGCCGATCGCCTCCAGGCCCACTACCAGGGACAGGATGCCACCACCCGCCTCGAACAAATGCTTACCTCGCTCGAAACCGCCGCCGGATAACCCCCATGCACCTTACCCTCCACGGCCACCAGCTCGAGCTCCTCAGTGATCACGCCGTCCACCTCCCCGCCTCCTCCGCCCTCGTCCTCTCCGACGTCCACCTTGGAAAAGCCGCCACCTTCCAGGCCCACGGCATCGCCATTCCTGAGGGAGATAACGCCCGCGACCTCGCCCGCATCTCCACCCTCCTCGCCCACACAAAAGCCACCCGCCTCATCATCGCCGGAGATCTCTTCCACTCCGCCCAAGGCCACTGCCCCGAGCTCTCATCCTGGCTCGCCCAATGCCCCGCCGATCTCACCCTCGTCATCGGAAATCACGACCTCCGCGGACTGCCCCAAGACTTCCCCGCCAAAGCCAGCCCCTCCCTCATCCTCGATGGCATCGAAATCGTCCACGACCCGGCCGACGCCTCCCCGGACAAATTCACCATCTGTGGCCACCTCCACCCCTCCGTTAAAATCAAAGAAGGCCCCCGCCGCTCCCTCCGCACCCCCTGCTTCCACCTCACCGGCACCACCCTCATCCTCCCCTCCTTCGGCTCCTTCACCGGCGGCCAGATCGTCAAAAGAACCCCGCAGGACCGCATCTTCATCCCCCTCCCCACCTCCGTGCTCGAAGCTCCGGCCCACCTCCTCACTTAAAACCCAGGCCCAACACCTCCCATTGCAAACTCACTGGACACATTGAGAATCGACTTGCCAAACACCCCCTCTCAACCTCCCTCAAAACCGCACCCCAATCCATCAAAACTCATTGATTTTAAGTCATTTGAGAGGAAGTTAGCCCACTTGGCATAACGCGAGCAAATAGCGTGCTCCAACATGCCAAGCATCCTCATTCTCACCGGCACCATCGCCCTCCTGACCTTCCTGGGTTACATGGAGCGCAAACGCCACCGTGCCAATCTTGCCAAGATTCCCGTTCGCGTTCACGTCAATGGAACCCGAGGCAAATCTTCCGTCACCCGGCTCATCGCCTCCGGCCTCCGCGCTGGCGGTGTCCAGTGTTGCGCCAAGACCACCGGCACCCTTCCCCGCATGATCCTTCCCGACGGTAAGGAGTTCCCCGTCTTCCGTCCGGCCAAGGCCAACGTCATCGAGCAAATCCGCATCGTCGAGACCGCCGTTCAGTGGAATACCGACGTCCTCGTCATCGAGTGCATGGCCCTCCAACCCCGCCTCCAGTGGCTTTGCGAGGACTCACTCGTCAGAGGAACCCACGGCGTCATCACCAACGCACGTGAGGACCACCTCGATGTCATGGGCCCCGGCGAAGAAGACGTCGCCAAAGCCCTCGCCGCCATGGTTCCTCAAAATGGCAAGTTCTACACCGCCGAGCGCGAACACCTCGGCATCTTCCAATATGCCTGCGATGACCGCGGAACCGAGGTCATCCCCACCACACTCGAGGATGTCGCCACCATCACCGACGAAGACCTCGCCGGATTCCCCTACATCGAGCACGCCGAAAACGTCGCCCTCGCCCTCCGCATCTGCAGTGACCTCGGAGTCGACAAGCAAACCGCCCTCAAAGGCATGTGGGCCGCCGAGCCCGATCCCGGTGCCATGACCGCCTACGACATGGACTTCTTCGGCCGCCAACTTCACTTCGTCAATGGCTTCGCCGCCAACGACCCCGAGTCCACCCTCCGCATCTGGCAAATGGCCATCGACCGCTACCCTGACGCTCAGACCAAAGTCGCCGTCTTTAACTGCCGCGCCGACCGTCCCGACCGCTCACGCCAGCTGGGTGAAGCCGTAGGCCAATGGCCGCCCGCGGACTACTACGTCCTCATGGGCACCGGCACCTACATCTTCGCCAAAGAGGCCATCAAATCCGGAGTCGACCCCATGAAAATCGTCTTCGCCGAGGACCGCCGCACCGAAGAAATCTTCGAAGCCTGCGTCCAGGTCGCCGGAGAATCCGCCCTCATCATGGGCATGGCAAACATCGGTGGCCAGGGACTCGAACTCGTCCGCTTCTTCGCCAACCGCAGTAAATTCGTCGCCTTCAAATAACCAACCCGTTTCTCAAAAAACAAACTCTCCTAACAAACAAATGATTGATCCAGAAATTCTCACCGTCGCCATCGGAGTCGGCCTCGCCGTGAGCTTGTTGTTCTCCGAACTCTTCGGCCTCGCTGCCGGCGGCCTTGTTGTCCCCGGTTACGTCGCCCTCTTCATCGACCGACCCATCGTCATCATCACCACCCTTCTTATCGCGGTGGCCACCTGGCTCATCGTCAAGCTCCTGGGCTCCATGATGATCCTCTTCGGCAAACGCCGCACCGTCCTCGTCATCCTTGTCGCCTACTTGCTCCGCCTCGTGTTCGACTACACCCTTGCCGAGACCTTCGCGACCTACGCCCTCGGAGATGACGCCGGACTCATCGTCATCGGTTACATCATCCCCGGCCTCATCGCCCTCTGGTTTGACCGTCAGGGCGTCGGCCAAACCCTCGCAACCCTCGCCGCCGCCTCGGTAGCCGTCCGCATGATCCTCATCATCCTCTTCGGTGGTGCCATCGTCTTCGGTTAACCTTCCCAGCCTCTACCTTTCCTACTGAAATGAAAAAACTCTACTGGCGGCCCCAAGCCGTCTCCGTCAAAGCCCTCGCCCTCGTTGCCGTCTTCTCTGTTGGAGGAGCCATCGTCGTCGAGAACTTCAAATCCGAAAACAAGCAATCCGGCTTCGAGGAAAAAATGGAAGCCTCACGGCTCGCCCTCTCCGCCATGGAAAGCCTCCGTGCCGCACGCGTCCAGGCCGGCTACGAGATCGACCCCACCGTCGACCCCTCCCAATCCGGACTCATCGGACTCCCCATGTCCAGCGTCACCAGCGTCTCCGGCGTTCTTGAAGCAAAGCAAACCAGCGTGAACCCAAACTTCGCCGCCGTCGTCCTCGAATACCTTCGTCGCGCCGGCGTGAATGAAGGTGACACTGTCGCCGTCGGAGCCTCCGGATCCTTCCCCGCTCTCAACGTCTGCGTTTACGCCGCCCTCGAGACCCTCAAGGCCAAGCCCATCGTCGTAAGTTCCGCCTCCGCCTCCCAGTGGGGTGCCAATGTTCCCGAGCTTCTCTGGATCGATATGGAGCGCATCCTTCAAGAAGAAGGTAAATTCTCCTTCCGCTCCGTCGCGGCCTCCATGGGTGGCTTCGAAGATAGCGGCATGGGCCTCACCGCAGCCGGAAAAGCCGACATCAACAAGGCAATGGAGCGCAACGGATTCACCATCCTGGACCCCAAGCTCGACTTCACCGCCAAGGTGGACGAACGCTTCAAAATCTACAACTCCGAGGCCAAAGGCGCCCCTATCAAAGCCTACATCAACATCGGTGGTGGCGCCATCTCCAACGGACGTTCCGTCGGCAAGCACCTCTTCAACCCCGGCCTCAACAAGCGTGCCCCTCTCGGTGTTCGCAAGGTCGATGGCCTCATGTCCCGCTTCATTGTCGAAGGCACCCCCGTCATCCACCTCGTCAACATCAACGACCTCGCTGAAAGCTTCGATATCGAACTCAGCCCAAAAATCACCCCGGCCATTGGCAATGCCAGTGTCTTTAGCAAGGTCGACTACAACCGTTGGCTCGCCGGAGGCATCCTCGTCGGCATCCTCCTCTCCCTCTTCGGCTTCATCCGCTCGGACATTGGCTTCCGCCTCTTCCAAAGCGCTGGCCCCAAAAAAGGCGGCTCGCACCCCGAGCCCATGGTCTAACCTAAAAAAACACCCCCCCCTTAAATCAATGAAAATCCACCTCCCGCTCGTCCTCCTCTGCTCGCTCGCCACCCTTCCCCTGTCCGCCCAAAAAGCGGCCGGGGACGGCAAGGCCAAAGCATCGGCAAACAACCCCGTGGACGCACACTTCGTCAAGGCCCGCGCCCTCTTCGATCAAAAGAAAATAGGCGAGTCTGCCGAACACATCTACAAGGCCACCGACCTCATCCACAAGCGACTCATCACCGCCGACGAACTCCCCACCAAGGGAATCGTCAACACCGCCAACAAACTTGAATCACTCGCGGAAAAGGTCGACAACAACAAGATCAAGGACGGCAAGACCCTCGACCGCACCTTCGCCTCAGCCAGTAAAAACCTCGCCAGTTACTACACTCAGGTTGCGGAGACTGCGCACAAGAAAGGCAACAAAAAAGATGCCGCTGCAGCCATGACCCGCAGCGCCTTCTACCTCGAAAACACCGCCAAGTGGTCAGGCAAAAAACTCAACGCCGAAGAACAGGACTCCATCCTTGGCCTCCGCAATGCAGGCAACGCCCTCGTCGAGGCAGGTGACAAGGTTGTGAAGATCCCGGCGTCGCTCTTCACCGGAGCTGCGGAACTCCTCGCCAAACTCGGCGGAGAGGAAGCCATCCCCGTGAAATCGAAGCCAAAGAAAACCAAGTAAAACCCCGGCTCCCGTTTCAGGGCAACCCCGTGGAATCAACCCCACTCAGCGAACCGGGCGCCGTCTCCTTCTCCTTCGAGATCGGACGGCAGCCAAACGATACCACCTGCGGGCCCACCTGCCTTCAGGCGGTTTATCGTTACTACGGACTGCCGGTTGAAATGGATGACCTCCTTCGGGACATCCCCACCCTTGAGCACGGCGGCACCCTCACCGTCATGCTGGGCCTTCACGCCCTCAGACACGGATTCCAGGCCACTCTCTACACCTATAACCTCCGCTTTTTCGATCCCTCCTGGTTCTCTCCCGAACCCATCGTCGACCTCGCCGCCAAACTACGCACCCAGGTCCGCATCCATCCCGACGGCAAGCGAAACCTCGCCGCTCAAGCCTACCTCGAGTTTATCCAGCTCGGCGGAAAGGTCATCATGGAAGACCTCTCTCCGGACCTCCTCATCCGTCACCTCTCCCGGAAACAACCCATCCTCACCGGCCTCTCCTCCACCTGGCTCTACCAGTCGAAACGCGAACACCCCGTCACCTGCCTCGAGGATGACATCCACGGCGCTCCTGCCGGACACTTCGTCGTCATCAACGGATACAATCCCTCCACTCACGAAGCCCATATCGCAGACCCCTTCGAATACTCCGCCAAAACAGGCCAACGCTACTCCGTCCCCCTCATGCGCCTCACCAATGCCGTCCTCCTCGGCATCCTGACCTACGACGCAAACCTCCTGGTCATCCAACCCTGCGACCAACATGCCCACTCATCTGATCGTCGTTGATCGCATCGACGACTGGCCGGAAGCCACCCCGGATGCGCGCATCATCTCCGCATCCGAATACCTCAAGGACGACTCCCTCGCCGCCCTCCGCCGCGCACGCGTTTACAACCTCTGCCACTCCTACCGCTACCAAAGCACCGGCTACTACGTCTCCCTTCTCGCCGAAGCCCGCGGGCACCTCCCCTGCCCCAGCATCACCACCATTCAGGACCTCAAGTTCCAATCCCTCGCCCGCTCACTCTCCGGCGGACTTCAGGACCTCATCACCCGCTCACTCGCCACCCTAAAAAGCGACCGCTTCACTCTCTCCGTCTACTTCGCAAAAAACCTCGCCAAACGATACGACACCCTCTCCCGCAAGCTCGCCTCCCGCTTCCCCTCCCCCTTCATCCGCGCCACCTTCAAGCGCACCCGCGGAATCTGGCGCATGGCGGAAATCTCCGCCATCACCACCGCCGATGTCCCCCCCGGACACTGGCCCTTCATCCACCGCGCCGCCTCCCTCTACTTCCGGCAACCGGAAAAATCCCGCCACGCCAAAACCCCTCGCTTCACCCTCGCCATCCTCGTCGATCCCTCCGAAAAAAACGCCCCCTCGAACGAGCGGGGACTCAAACGCTTCGGCAGTGCCGCAGCCAGGGCCGGCATCCGGACCGAGCTCATCACCAAGGCAGATTACAGCCGCCTCCCCCACTTCGATGGCCTCTTCATCCGCACCACCACCTCGGTCAACCACTTCAGCTACCGCTTTGCCCGCTCCGCCGAAGCCTTCGGCATGACCGTGATCGACTCCTCCACCTCCATCGTCCGTTGCGCCAACAAGGTCTACCTCGCCGAACTCCTCCGCGGACATAAGATCACCACCCCCAGGACCGCAATCCTCCACCGCGAAAACCTCGACGAAGTCCTCGCGGATATCGGCCTTCCCATGATCCTCAAACTCCCGGACTCCGCATTCTCCCTCGGAGTCAAAAAGGCCGCCTCCCCCGCGGAATTCGAGACCCTGACCCTCGAAATGCTCAAGCAGTCCGACCTCCTCGTCGCCCAGGAATACCTCCCCACCGACTTCGATTGGCGCATTGGCATCCTTGATCAACGCCCCTTTTTCGCCTGTAAATACTTCATGGCACGCGGCCATTGGCAGATTTACAACAACGACTCACCCTCCTCCCGCTCCAAGGAAGGCGGCTTCCGGTGCATCCCCCTCGATCAAGTCCCGCCCCATGTCATCAACACCGCCCTCCGCGCCACCTCCGTCATCGGAGACAGCCTCTACGGAGTCGACATCAAGGAAATCGGAACCAACGCCATCGTCATCGAAGTCAATGACAACCCCAACCTCGATGCGGATATCGAGGACAAACTCCTCCGGCGCTCCCTTTGGGATCAGCTCGCCAAAACTTTCCTCTCACGTCTAGAATCACGTTAACAACAAAAACACCACCATACCCATGTCGTTCCACCTGCTGCAATACCTCGGCATCGAAATCGAATACATGATTGTCGACCGGGACACCCTCCAGATCCTCCCCATCGCCCACACCGTCCTTCTGGATCTCGATGCCGACGATAACGGCGACCTCGTCCGCGGAGAGTTCACTTGGTCCAACGAACTCACCAACCACGTCCTCGAACTCAAAACCTCCGACCCCGAACCCTCCCTCGAAGGAGTCCACCGGCGCATGGAGGATGAAGTCCGCTGGATGAATGGCCAACTTGCCCTCTCCAATGCCCGCCTCCTTCCCACCTCCATGCACCCCTGGATGGACCCCAAAAAGGAAACCGTCCTCTGGCCCCTCGGACACCGGGAAATCTATCGAAAATACGACGAGATCTTCTATTGCCACTCCCACGGCTGGGCCAACGTCCAAAGCACCCACCTCAACATCTCCTTCATCGGAGACGAGGAATTCGCCAAACTCCACGCCGCCATCCGCATCATCCTCCCCCTCCTCCCCGCCATCTGCGCCAGCTCCCCCATCATCGAGGGTGACCCCGGGGACGATCTCGACTGCCGACTCGACTTCTACTGGAACAATCAACGATCCATCCCCGCCATCACCGGAGAAATCATCCCCGAAATCGTCCACAGTCAGGCCGACTACGAAAGACTCATCTACGAGCCCATCCGCTCCTCCATGGCCCTGCACGATCCCGAAGGATTGCTCGAAGTCGACTTCCTCAACTCCCGTGGAGCCATCGCCCGCTTTGACCGCGGCTCCATCGAAATCCGCGTCATGGATAGCCAGGAATGCCCCCGCGCAGACCTCGGCATCTCGGAATTCGTCGTCGGTCTCCTCAAATGGCTCGTCGCCCGCACCCCGGACCACCCCCTTCAGGCTGAAACCTCCACCATCGCCCTCGCCCAACTCTACCGCGCCGCCATCCACGAAGGACTCAACGCTCCCATCATGCACGAATCCCTCCTCCCACTTTGGGGCATGAAACCCGGAGCCCACTTCACCATCGGTGACATCATCGCCCACCTCTCCCGTGAACTCGAGGGCTCCATCTCACGCAATGCTGTCGAGGTCATCAATGACATCCTCGAAAACGGAAATCTCGCCCAACGCATTCTCCGTGACCTGGCCGCCAATGGCGACGACCTCCACCTCACCTACTCCAGGCTCGCCGATTGCCTCATCCACAACCGAATCTTCACCCCCGGCACATGAAGCTCGTCCTGAGTGCCGAACACGCCGGAAACATCATCCCACCCCCATATCGGCACCTCTTCCCGGATCAAAGCGTCCTCAACACCCACCTCGCTTACGATCCGGGCACCGCCGCTCTCTTCGACCACCTCGCCCCCCTCACCCCGCACCACCACCGCACCTCCGTCAGCCGACTCCTCATCGAGGCCAACCGCTCACTCCATCACCCCAAGCTCTTCTCATCCCACACCACGCACCTCTCCAAAGCCGAAAAACAAACCCTCATCGGCGAACACTACCTCCCCTACCGAAACGCCGTCCAAACAGACATCCGCACCCTCATTCAAGCCGGAGAACACGTCCTCCACCTCTCACTTCACTCCTTCACCCCCCAACTCAACGGACATATCAGGGCCTGTGACCTCGCCCTCCTCTACGATCCCTCCCGAATCGGAGAGAAAAACCTCTCCTCCCAATTCCTCGCAGAGCTCCACCACAAACAACCCCGGCTCCGCCTCCGCAAAAACTTTCCCTACCGGGGCACCGCCGATGGCTTCACCACCGCACTCCGCAAAACTTTCCCCTCCGCCTACCTCGGTATCGAACTCGAGATCAACCAGGCCCTCATCGCCCAAAAATCCCCCCAACGCACCCGGCTCTTTAACACCCTCTCCTCCCTATTGAGCCACCTCTGCGATCCGGACTAAACCTCCGTCCCCCGCTCCCCCTCTTGCTGACTCAGCAACCGCCCCACCGTTTCCAGCAACTCGGGAAACTCAAAGGGCTTCTGTAAAAACACATTCGCACCCGCATCCACCATCGCCTCCTGCCGATCCTCCGCACTGATCCCGATGATCGGGAGCTTCCGGAACTTCTTCCGTAGATCCCTCACCGCCTTCTCCCCCCGCATCCCCGGCAAATTGGAATCGATGATCAACAAATCCGGCTTCACTACCCCAAATGTCACCAGACACGACTCGGCATCCTCCAGCGCCACCGCATGATATCCCATTGCATTGAATATCTCCACCGCGCAGTCAGCGAAACTGGTGGAATCATCCACCACCAATATCTCCGTCACATCAGCTTTCATACCTCACTTTTGCACTCCCGGTGCCAATTCTTAAAAACTCCAAAATCCTTGATTCTAAAAGACATCCCAAACATTACCCCCAACCCAACCACAATTTTTCATGTATCGGGAGTGGGCAAGCTGCGCCCTTACTTTACAATGTGCCCGTGCCCGGTTCCCGTCAGCCTCTAAAACTCCTCGTTTCCGTCTTCCTGCTCCTCCTCTTGGTCGCCATTACCATCACCTCCATCGTGGGTATTCGCTCCATCGGCCGCATCGATGAAATCAATGCCGCCTCCAAGGAACTCGACGAACGAAACCTCAAATTCGCCCCCTCCCTCCGCTCCCAAATCTACCGCCTCCACGCCGCCGCACAACGGGACCTCCTCGAGCACCAGGACTCTCCCTCCCATCGCTACCTCCACCTCAAGTCCGAACTCCTCGACTACCTCGAAAGCAAAGCCTCCAGCTTCAACCACGGCGACGAAGAGGAGCTCTACACAGCCCTCCGCAGCAAGCTCACCCTCTTTCTCGGCCAGCTCGACCACCTCCGCGAGCAAACTCCCGCCGACCAACCCCGTTTCTCGGCCGAAATCCAGGAAACCCGGGACGAGCTTATCGAAAGCATCCAGCAACTCGGAGACTCCCGCCGCGCCACCTTCAATACCTCCGTTCAGGAATACAAATCTCTGGTCGATCGCGTCCGCGTCATCATCCCCATCGCCCTCGTCTCCCTGATTCTCTCTCTTCTCGTCATCGCCTGGCTCGCTCGCGCCGCCTTCCTCCGCCCGATTCAAGACAGCCTCGCCGCAGCTCAAAAATCCGTCTCCACCCGCGATAACCTCGCCACCATCGGAACCCTCGCCTCCGGCGTCGCCCACGAAATCCGAAACCCCATCACCACCATCAAGGCCCGCCTCTTCGCCATGAATGAGCTCTCACGCGGAAATGAAAGCCTCACCCGCCAAGTCGATGCCATCCAGGGGGAAACCAACCGCATGGAGCGCCTCATTCAGGATTTTCTCCAATTCGCTCGCCCTGCCGAAACTGAACTCCAGTCACTCGACCTCACCCACTTCCTCGAAGAAATCCACAATCTCGTAACTCCCGAAATGAACCAACGGGAGATTGCCTTCCAGCTCGGAACCCTCGATCCCGCCCCCCTTCGCGCTGACTCCGAACAACTCAAACAAGTCCTCCTCAACCTCCTTCGCAATGCCGCAGAAGCATGCCTCCCCGAGGGCGGACAAGTCATCCTCTCCTCCTCCCGCAACGCCAACCGCGTCGATATCCAGGTAAGCGACAATGGCAGCGGCATCCGGCAGGAGCACCGCAGTCGGGTCTTCGACCCCTTCTTCAGCAAAAAAAAGGGCGGCACCGGACTCGGCCTCGCCATCTGCCGAAACATCATCGAAGCCCACCACGGCTCCCTCACTTTCGAGAGTGATGAAGACCGGGGCACCACCTTTACCATCTCCCTCCCCATCGCCTAAGATATGAGTGAAAATCACATCCTCCTTGTCGACGACGACACCTCCCTCGCCGACGCCATCTCCGCCGTTCTGGAAAGCCAGGGACATCAGGTCACCCATTTCGATGACGGCGCCCAGGCCCTCGCTCAAATCGAATCCTCGAATTTCAACCTCGTCATCACCGACTACCGCATGCCCGGCATGGGCGGCATGCAACTCCTCGAGGAACTCCACAACAATCACCCCGACCTTCCGGTCGTCATGATGACCGCTTTCAGCACCACCGACCGGGCCATCGAAGCCACCAAAAAAGGAGCCTTCGACTACCTCCTCAAACCCTTCGAAATGTCCGAGCTCATCGAAGTGGTCGAGCGGGCCCTCGCCTCCTCACAACCCTCCGCCCGCACCGTCTCCATCGGCCATCACGATCCCGGAAAAGACGCCATCATCGGCACCAGCCGCGGCATGCAACTCGTCTTCAAGGAAATCGGAAAAGTCGCCAACAAACCCATCTCCGTCCTCATCAAAGGGGAAACCGGATCAGGCAAGGAACTCATCGCCCGCGCCATCTACCAACACAGCGATCGCGCCGACCAGCCCTTCGTCGCCATCAACTGCGCCGCCATCCCCGACAACCTCATCGAGAGCGAGCTCTTCGGCCACGAGCGCGGCGCCTTCACCGGAGCCCTCACCAAGCGCATCGGCCGCTTCGAACAAGCTCACAACGGCACCCTCTTCCTCGATGAAATCGGTGACCTCCCCTGGCAAACCCAGGTCAAACTCCTCCGCGTCCTTCAAGAACGGGTCATCACCCGCGTTGGGGGCAAGGACGACATCCCCATCGACGTTCGCATCATCAGCGCCACCCACCGGGATCTCGCTGCCATGATCGAGGACGGCTCCTTCCGTGAAGACCTCTTCTTCAGATTGAACGCCTCCCTCGTCAACCTCCCCCCCCTCCGCGAACGGCCCGATGACATCCCTCCCCTCGTTGACTACTTCCTCGGCAAATACGTCCACGACTTCCAAATGGAGGCCCCCTCCGTCCAAAAAGATGCCATCACCTTCCTCTCCGAACAAGAGTGGCCCGGAAACGTCCGCCAACTCGAAAACGTCGTCCGACGCGCCCTCATCGAATCCCGCGGTTTCACCATCTCACGCAAAACCATGGAGCAGGCCCTCGCCACTCCCCTTAAAACGCAAGTCAGTGAAAAAGGAAGTTTTGCCGACCATGTCCGCTCCCGACTCGGCGCCGCCAGCCAAGGCGAACTTCCGGATGGAGCCTTCGCCGCCCTCAGCGCCGATCTGGAAGAAGAACTCTACCGCCAAGCCGTGGAAATGTCCCACGGCAACCAATCCAATATCGCCAAATGGCTCGGAGTCTCCCGCATGACCGTCCGCGACAAACTGGATAAATACGACCTCTTCCCCAAACGCTCCTAACCTCACTCCTCCAATGGCGGAGCAGGCGTCGGGGGCGAGGAAATCTCCGCCTCCGCACGCTTCGGGAAGACCGCATTTTCCCAGACCTGTTTGCCGGTATTATCCTTCACTGAGTTCTTCTCAAACGCAACCAGTGTCACCCCGGCCTCGATCACAATCCCGGCCTCCCCATTCTTCGTCACCCGATTCCCCGTGATCGAGGTCTCTTTCGATTCATCCTGCACCACAATCCCCCCGAGCTGGTTCTCATGGATATCGCAATCATCGATCAAACCCACCGTCATCCCGGAAAAAAGAATACCCACCTCGCGATTGTTCTCGCTCCGCGACGAGCGGATTTCCAAAGCCATCTTCGGAGCCATCGCCACCAAACCCGCACGCCCGTTTTTCGAAAACTGGGACTCTGAAATCCTACCCGATCCGCCATCCCAAAAATCAACTCCATGATGAAGATTTTCCCGGGAAATCACGTTATCAAGCGTCACCGAAGCCTCTTCTCCTCTCACCGCCACCCCATCCCAGCCACACTCACTGATCTCACACTGCGCCAGCTGCGCCTTCCCTCCCTCAATAATTGCCAAACCGTGGCCGCTGGCCTTGCTGATCAGCGCATCCTCCAACTGAAGACGGGCTCCAACCACCGCAACCACCGGAAAACGCTCCTTATCGTTGACCAATCCCCGATGACGCAAGGTCAGGGATGCAATCCGCACCCGGGGTCCCGGTTTCCCAATCGTAATCACTGACCCATCCGCACCGTCACACTCAATAATCGTACTCTTTCGGCTCTCCCCGACCAACTCGATCCCCGCCGGAACCACCAACGACTCCTGATAAGTTCCCTTCGCCAGCAGAATCCGATCATTCGCCCTCGCTGCAGCCAGAGCCTCCTTGATCGTCTTAAACTCTCCCGGCACACGCAAGACACGCCCATAGGCGGACATCTTCTGATAAAGCTCACGCACCTCGTCATTCGGATCCAGCCGCATCGCCTCCTTCAACAAGCCCAGTGCCTCAGTCGAATAAACCCCCTTGTCGAGCTCCCGTGCTTTCAAGAGCAGCACATTCGCTGCCGCCCGATCCTTCTCCATCCGCTCTTTCACCTCCGCAATCCTCTTCTTCAAACCCGGAATCTCGGCATGCCTCGGATGAATCTTCATCAACTCCCCCAGATTCTTCTCCGCCAGCGTCCAATCCCCCTCATCAACCGCTTTCTGCGTCGCCTTGATCACCATCAGACTCTTCACCTGCATCAGGCCCTCCTTGATCAACTCCCGAAGTTCGGACAACTTTTCGTGATCGGGCTGAAGAGCCTCAATCTCATCACAAAATTTCGACGCATCAGTCAGTCGTCCCGCCTCCAGCGCTGCCTGGGCATTCCCCACCAGGAATCCCACCTGCTGGCCACGCTCCTCTTCCTGCCCCGCTGAAATTCTCTTCCGCGCCTCGCCGGTCCATTCTCCGTCAATCCCATTGCCCTCAAGAAAATCCACCAACTCCGCAGCCTCATCCCACTTCCGCAATTCAAGCACCCTCTCAAATTCCTCCTTCTGGGCTTCATAGGAAACCTCAGACTGGCCAAACCCTCCACCCGCACCAGCCCACTGCTGGTAGCCCCAAAATCCAAGCCCAAGCAACGCCGCTACAACAAATGCCCATATCCACATCCCATACGCCGTCCGACTCCGCTCGGGAGTATCGCGCAAGACCTGAATAATCTCACGAAGGGATGCCAGATCGGCTTCATAGCCCGCACGCTCTTCAGGATCTTCAGTGCTCACCACAAGGCTGGCAAGACGCTCCTCTGCCTTGAGCCATTGCGGCAGATAATCAGCAACACGATCACGTCTGCCTAAGCCAATCCGCTTTCGAGCTTGTTCCCGGGTAAGTGTAGGTGACGGGGGGGAAGTCATCGGGCCGTTGGTGTGCACTATTGTTGTCCTTGGGCCAACTTCAAAAACCGATCCCTACCAAAGTCCCAGCTTACCATATCCCAGCGCATAAGCTGCCAACGAAGCGTTCGCCACCCCATGCATCACCACACAGGCAAGAAGACTCCGCGTCCAAACCGCCACCCCATAGGTCAGCGCCCCATAGCAAATCGCCCCCAAATAATCGATGGGCGCATGCGCAATTGTAAAAGCCAGAGTGACCACAATGAACGAAATCCACGCCGGCTTGCCAAATGGAACCTTCCAGTAGTCCCCGTCCATATCGATGAGAAATCGCATCAGAAATCCCCGCCAAAAAATCTCCTCCACCAACGAAACAATCACCACCGCCCGGAAAACACGCATCACCAGCGAAAACATCTGGGCGGCCTGCGATTCAAAAACGTAAGGATCAAACCCATCCTTCCGGGGGGCCAGCCCCGTCAGCTTCTGCCAAAAGGTTTCCGGCTTCCCGGTCATCCCGTAAAAATCATAGAGCGTCGTCGGCAACAACCAGATCGCAATCCCCACAAACCCCGCAATCACCCCGATCCAAACCTTGTTGGACCACCTCAATTCATAATGGTGCCAGAAAAATGCCAGCGTCACCAACGTCACCAACACCTGAATGGGATAAAACAATTGCTCCGGATAATGACGATACCACGGCGCATTATCATGCTCCCAAAGAATCGCCTCACCCACAAACTGGCTGATTAACAAAAACACCATGAAGACCCCAAACGGCACCACATGTGCCAAGGTCCGATCCTTTCTCCAAAGTGCCAATTGCTCCTTCATCCTAAATTTACAGTGTCGCAATAAATCTCTCCAGACGCGTCATCGCCTCCTTCAAATCATCCATTCCCGTGGCATAGCAACACCTCAGGAATCCCTCTCCGCAGGCTCCAAAAGCCGTTCCCGGAACCGCCGCAACCTGCTCGGCCTCCAGCAGACGCATCGCAAAATCCTGACTGCTCAGACCAAATTTCGAAATGTCAGGGAACACGTAAAACGCCCCACCGGGAGAATGACAATCAATCCCCATCCCATTCAGCCGCTCCACCAGAAAGTCCCGGCGTGCCCGATACTCCTCTTTCATATTCAGATATAGCTCTTCGCCTCCCTTCAAGGCCTCCAGCGCCGCCATCTGACTCGTAATCGGCGCACAAAGAATCCCGTATTGGTGAATCTTCATCATCGCCTCAATCAAGGGCTTGGGTGCACACGCATACCCCAACCGGAAACCGGTCATCGCAAACGCCTTCGAGAACCCATGAAGCAGAATCGTCCTCTCACGCATTCCGGGTAAGGTCGCAATCGAGACATGCTCTCCCTCATCATACCGCAACTCGCTGTAAATCTCATCACTCAGCACTATCAGGTCATGCTCCACGCAAAGCTTCGCAATCCCCTCCAAATCCTCCTGCGAGGCCACCGCCCCCGTCGGATTCGTCGGGAAATTCAGCATCACCACCTTCGTCTTGTCGGTGATCGCCGCCGCAAGCGCTTTCGGCTTCAGAGAAAATCCATCCTCCTTCGTCGTCGATACCGCTACCGCCACCCCGTGCGCCATCGCCACACTGGGCGAATACGACACATAGCACGGTTCATGGTAAATCACTTCATCGCCCGGATTAAGCAATGCCCGTAACGCCAAATCAAGCGCCTCGGAAACCCCAACCGTGATCAGCACCTCACCCGCCCCATCGTAGGTCACATGGAAAAAATCCTCCACATACTCCGCGATTTTACTGCGCAAGGACAACAAGCCCAGATTCGACGTATAACTCGTCTCACCCCGCTCCAACGACAGGATCGCAGCTTCACGAATCCGCCACGGAGTCACGAAATCAGGCTCACCCACTCCCAGCGAAATGACATCATCCCGCCCAATCACCAACTCAAAGAAATCCCTGATGCCGGAGCGTGGAATCGCTTTGAGATGACCGGCTAATTTATCCTCCACATTCATTGACTTCAGGGAGAAACAGGGAGCCGCTCGACATCATCGGAAACCCCGTAGAGGAATCCTTTTTCCTTATAGGCCTTAAGTCGAAAATGGGTCGCCGTGGAAATCACACCCTCGATGGTACTCAATTGCTCGGCCACAAAATTGGCCACATTCATCAGATCCGTCCCCTCCACCAACACCAGAAGATCAAATCCCCCGCTGGTCAGGTAACAACTCTTCACCTGATCAAATCGCGCAATCCGTCGCGCCAAACGATCAAAACCACCACCACGCTCGGGTGTCAGACGGACTTCAATGAACGCATTGACCCCGTTCCCTGCGAGCTTCGCCGGATCGATCATTGCCTGATAGCCCCGGATCGTCCCGTCGGCTTCAAATTCCGCAATCTCTTGCGCCACCTGTTCCGGTGTGGACGCGAGTTTTTCAGCCAACTCTTCAAGCGAGAGCCGGGCGTTTCCCTGAAGAAGCGTGAGAAGTTCGTTCATATCTATTCTAAATTAAATCCGGTCGCCAAAGCACACCCCGATCGAGCGCGCTGCCGTGACCACCTCCGAATTGGGCTCCACAAGACGCAGCTTGTCCACCGCCTCCTTGATGGGAACGGAATCCACATGGTAGCTTTGATAGCTAACCATCTCACCAAATTTCCCTTTCTTGGCCAACTCGGCCGCCATCGCCCCAAAGCGCAATCCAAGAATTCGATCCAACGGCGTGGGAGTTCCCCCTCGCTGAACATGGCCCAAAGTGGTGCATCGGGTTTCCTTGCCCGTCAACTTGGCAATCCCGGCAGCCACTTGCTCGCCAATCCCACCAAGACGGACTTCCCCGCCCTCATTATCGTCAATCGTCGATAGGAGTCCATCGGGAGACTTCGCCCCCTCCGCCACCACCACAAGCGAGCTCGTGTAACCATTCGCCTCACGCTCGTTGATGTGCTCCGCCACTCTCTCATAGGAAAATGGAATTTCCGGAAGCAAAATCACATTCGCGGATCCGGCCATCCCACCCCAAAGGGCAATCCAACCCGCATGCCGTCCCATCACCTCAAGCACCATCACCCGCTTGTGACTTTGCCCGGTTGTTTGCAAACGATCCAACCCATCAACCACGGAAGAGACCGCACTATCAAAACCGAAGGTCATTGCCGTCGCCTGAAGATCGTTGTCGATCGTCTTGGGAACACCAATGATCGGCCAGCCCTGCTCAAACAGCTGCTGTCCCGTCGTCAGGGAACCATCGCCCCCGACTACCACCAAAGCAGTGATTCCAAGTCCGTCGATGGTAGCCTTCGCCTTATCCACAATGTGCTGGGGCACCGCGGCAACATCTCCTTCTCCGATCTTGGCCGCAAAGTTCCCTTTGTTCGTCGTCCCAAGAATGGTTCCACCAAGCTTGAGAATCCCTTCGGTCTCACGGGGCGTAAGAAAAACATGACCATTTTCCGGATCAAGTAATCCCTCAAATCCATCATAAAAGCCAACTGCCTCCCAGCCGTTTCTGGTCGCGGCTCCCACTACTCCGTGAATCACCGCATTAAGTCCTGGGCAATCGCCCCCGCTATTCAAAATTCCAATTCGCTTCATATATAGTGTGTCAGTGTGGTGTCAGAAATTGTTCTGCTAAAAATCCCTCTCACGGGTTGGGCACGACGAGAATTTCACGCGCCTGATTCACAATCGGGCTCCCTTGCTGCATCCAGGCCTGATAGAGCGGCCAGGCCTGCTGAATCATCGACTGCGTCCGTCCCCATCGGTCGGGGCTTGCCAAAGTAATTACGATCAACTGACGCGGAGTGAGAAGAGTCCGTCCGTCGGGCATCTTTTGCACCACATTGGGCTTGCTCGCACTGGTCGCCAAACAAGGCCCGGCGAGCACCGTCGTCCCGGTTTTGATCCCATTGACATCCCCCTTACCCACCAAAGCATGGGTGTTCTTTACCCGAAACCCCCGCTTCTCGTTACCTCGAAAATAACTCAGGCTCCGACTCTCCTGCTTCACATAATACTGGAATCCCGTATTGCGCATCGCATAAATGCAAAGCTTGGCCATGTCCCTCGCCGTTGAAAACCCGCGCTCGCGAGCCGTATCCATACCATGGGGATTGTAAAAACGCGTCCGGGTCATCCCAAGCGCCTTCGCCAGATTGTTCATTTCAATCACAAACGCCTGAATCGGATCGTTGGTTGAACTTCCCCGCGAAATAATCGAACGCCCCACGTGATCAGCCACCGTGTAAGCCGCCACATTGTCGGAACCCAACATCATCGAATACACCGCATCCCGCAGAGCAATCCGGTCTCCGGGCACCATCCCCATCGGATTCGCACCACCCAGTGCCGCCGCTTGAAAAGGAACCACCGCCATTTCGGCCATATTGGTTCCGCTGGCCTTCGACCAATCAAGCACCAGCATCGATGCCGCAATCTTCGTCAAGCTTGCAACAGGACGCTTCCGGTCCGCATCTAGCTCCAGAAGTACTTTGCCACTGTGGGCCTCCACCGCGACATAGCTCTCTTGGGCACGGACCAAAGAACCGCCAATCAGGGAGATTGCGGCGACGAAAAACGTGATTTGCTGGAGCAACTTCATCGGAAACAGCGCGACTCTAGTGAGAAGATGAGTGATGACAATCCCGAATCCAAGACACCTTCACTACCTCTCCATGAACGATTTCATGATGAAAGGTCAATTTTCCATTGCCAAGCCTCAGGAATTCCGGTGGACTGGTCTGCGTAATGAGAAAGCTCCTACTGATCACACTCGCACTGGGAATGGCTGCTCCTGCGTTCGCAGACATCCAGGCCCCTCCAGGCTCCAAATACACCTCTACTCGTAAGCTCGGCCGCGCAGTCGGTAACATTCTCTACGGAATCGTAGAAATTCCCGAGCAAATCGTCCGCAGGACCGATGCCGAAGGAAACAAAGTCGGTTACTCCTACGGAGCTGTCGATGGCGTCCGTCGCACCTTCCGCCGCCTCGGTTACGGATTCTACGAGCTCGTCACTTTCCACTGCCCGACTTATCACGGCACCTTCAAACCACCCTACACCCATTGTGGTTCTGATGACCGGATCGAAATGAATCCTGATCGCGGATTGACCGAATTCCCACCCGAGCTTGGTGCGGAATCCTACTTCGGCCACTCCCGGACCCAGAAGTGGTAATCCTCCACGGATTTACTCCAGATTTCAAAAAGCCGCTCAATCGAGCGGCTTTTTTGTGCCCGCTTTACCTTAATCTCCCTTCACCAATCCGCCTGCGGAAGATCTCCTCCTAAAACCAACGACAAAGGACCAACGCCGCTTGAAGCGAAAGGACTCGCAGCCCTTCAGGGTTTACCTTCTGTCTCCTCAGCGAAGCTGCAATTCCCTCAAGACCCCAAAATCAGCACACTCGTTGGCCATTTTTCAGACGAACTCTAAAGCTTCTCGGGACTTTGTAAAAGCTGGGCCACCCGCTGAAGCAAGAGCCCGGCCCCGCCCCCATCGACAACCCGATGATCAAAAGTCAGACAAAGCTCTGTCTCGGTGATCGGAATGAACGCCCCCACCTCCTCACTCCACTTTGGAATCTTAATTCCAGCCGCAAGTCCCAAAATAAGAGTCTCGTTTGGCAAAGGAATCGGTGTTCCCCACTTCAAACCAAAGGTTCCGAAATTGGTCACCGTCGCAATTCCACCCGAGGTTTGATCCGCCGTCAGCCGACGCTCCCGCCCCGCCTTCACCAGCTCATCATATTCCCGGGCAAGATCTTCCACACTATGCTGATCCACATTCCGGAGAACCGGAACCATCACCCCGTCATCCACCTGCACCGCCACCCCGATATCGAACGCACGGGGATGGACAATCTTCTCTCCGATCAAAAATCCCGCCGTCGCCGGCTCCTCCGCCAGTGCAATCGCAAAAGCTCTCAGAACATAAAGCGTAAGACCGGGTTTGGGATTCTGCCGGGAACGATAATCCAACAACTTGTCCATCGGAACCGGCAAACCCACCGAAGCCAATGGACGCGTCCAACTCCGGCTCATCGCATCAGCAACCGCCAAGCGCATCGGAGAGGCCGTGCTGTATGGCCATTTTTCAATGTATTCCAGAAAGGCCTCCAAATCTTCCACCGTGACCCGGCCCCCGGCACCACTTCCCGCAATGGCCGAAATATCTGCCGCCCGTAACCCCAGCTCATCCATCCGGGCCCGCATCCTCGGTGAAATATAATGCGCTCCCTTCATTCCCGCCGGCACCGGTAGTCCGCGCACACTTGGCTCAACCAACTTGGGCTCCTCGTAGCTGCTTTCATTCGATCGAAAATGAAGATTCTCCTCTTCTTCCTCAGCTCCACCCTCCTGCTCGACCACCTCATCCGGAGACCCCATCACCGGCGCACCGGTCAATTGAATCTCGTCCTCACTGGCCTCAAGAATCCCCAGCAAACTTCCCACCGCATAATTCTCCCCCTCCTGCGCCCGAATCTCCAACACCGTCCCACCACATAAGGTCGTCACCCCCATCGTTGCCTTGTTGGTTTCCACCTCGATGATTTCCTGATCTGCGGAAACCGTATCACCCACCGCAATATTGAGCCTAATAACACGGGCCTCCGCGATGGATTCGCCTAACTGGGGCATAATGATGGGAACCTGGGGCATATCTCTTAGAGGTTTAGAAGTTCACGGAGTTTCTCCACGATGGATTCGGGAGTAGGACGATGGGCCGCCCAAAGATCGGGATGGTAGGGAATCGGAGTATCTTTCGCATTCAACCGAAGCGGAGCCGCATCCAGCAAATGAAACCCTTCGGCCACCACTCGCGAAATCACCTCGGAAGTCACGCCTCCCCATGGAAACCCCTCCCCCAAGGCCAAAACTCGTCCCGTCCGGGCCACCGACGCCATCACCGTATCCATATCAAGCGGTTTCACCGTTCGAAGATCCACCACCTCAATCTCCCAACCCTCTTTGGCCAACCGGTCCGCTGCCCGCACCGCCTCATGCACCATCGCACTGTAGGTCACCACCGTCGCATGTTTTCCCGGTCGCGTAATCCGCGCACATCCCAACGGAAGCTCCTCCTCCTTAATCTCCTTCGATTTCAGCCACCGATAAAGGAACTTGTGCTCACAATAGACTGCGGGATCATCGAGAAGAACCGACGCCTTGAGGAGATGATAGGCATCAGAAACTGTCGCCGGAGTCACCACCACCAAACCCGGATAATGCCCGTAGATCGACTCCACCATTTGACTGTGGAATGGCCCCGATCCCGGAGTTCCACCACACGGCATCCGCACCGTAATCGGCACCGGAACACCGGTTCGATAATAATGCGTCCCCGCGTGATTGACGATCTGGTTGAACGCTACCGAGGAAAAATCCGCAAACTGCATCTCCACAATCGGACGCATTCCGCTGATTGCCGCACCAATCGCCATCCCCACCATCGCATCCTCACTGATCGGCGAATCCAACACCCTGCCTTTGAATCTCTCCTGAAAACCTTTGGTCGCTTTAAACGCTCCTCCAAACTTGCCAATATCCTGACCGTAAAGAAAGACCTCGGGGTGATCCCGCAAGAGCTCCTCTAGGGCACGATGAATGGCGTCAATATAAGTAAGACTCACCCTATTGCATCCCTTCTACCGATACCGCCCGCCAATCCTCACGATAAGGATCGGGACCCGGTTCCCGTTGCGCGATCGCTACCGCCTCTTGCACCGTTTCCACCGCTTCCTGCTTCCACGAATCAATCTCTTCCGCAGTTGCCAGACCGTCGCCGATCACCTGCTCGATCGCCACATCCAGGCAGTCACGGCCAATCAAAGAATCCCGAAGCTCATCCGGAACATACGAAGCATCATCATGCTCGCCATGCCCGCATAACCTGAGCAATCGCGCCACCACCAACTGCGGACCGTATCCCTCACGGGCCGATGTCACCGCCCGCTGAACTCCGGCCAGCGTAGCCTTCAAATCCGTTCCATCCACCTCGGTTCCTCCCACACCATAGCCCGCCGCACGCTCCAAAAGACTTTCACACGCAAACTGCCGGTCCCGGGGCGTCGAATACGCAAACTGATTGTCCGCCACCACCACCACCAACGGCAACTTCTCCACCGCCGCCAGATTCAATCCCTCATGAAACGAACCGGTCGAAGTTGCTCCATCGCCCAAACAAGCCGCACCCACCACGCCATCCAACTCTCCCTTCATCCGCTTCGCCATCAACATCCCCGCAACCAAGGACACCGAGGTCCCCAAATGACTGATCATCGCAGGCATCCCTTCCAAAGGACGACCCCGGTGAATATTACCGTCCCGCCCACGCATCGGCCCCTCCACCGAACCCAAATAAGTCCGCGTGGCATCCAAAATATCCTCCTCAAACGCCATCCGCCCCGCCTGATCACGAATCAACGGTGCAAAGACATCCCTCCCCCTCTTCAATGACGCTCCCACCGAGGCACTCAATGCCTCTTGGCCGGTTCCAAGATAAACACCCCCGACAATTTTCCCCGCCCGATACAAGCTCGATAACTTCGCCTCCAGCGTCCGAGCCGAAATCATGGCTCTCAAAACACGACACACCAACTCACCATCCAAAATCTCTCCCGGCGGGGAGATCGGAAGCAGATTTTGAGGCATCGGTCGCACGGTCGAGAATAGGGGCTTAGGGTGGGTTAGAGCAATCGCAATTGCTCTATTCAAATCTCCTGTTCAATTCCTTTGAGTTCCAAAAAGAGATCATTCCAACGCTCAAGGCGGGGCTTGAGGGAAAGTTTATGCTCCGCAATGTGTCGTCGGACACTCTCAAAAAGTAATCCATACTCCAAATAAAACTCCCTTACCCCGTCCTTGTAATCATTGCTCAGCGCATCCGCAAAAGGCTGACGGCAATTGGCCACCCGCTCCGAGAAATTCCGACAGAGCTCTTTCTTCGATCGCTCCGCATAAACCCCCGCGATTGCCACCGTCAACAGCGCCAACCCCAGAGCAACAAAAGGCCAGGGATGAAAGCCCAGTCCGCCTAAAATCCCGGCTGTCATCACCAGAGACAACGCTCCCGCCAAATACCGGCGCAGCACACTTCGTCGCGCCTCCATCTGCAAATCCAGATTCCCCCGTAACTTCAGGTTTGCCACGGCCTGCTTTGAAGCCCTCCCCAATCGCCTGACAAAACGCTCACGTGTTCCTGACATCGACTCGGTTTCCTTTTCGAAATCCGGGATCGGAACATCCAGCCGCTCCTTGATTCGGGGCACCACGGTCTTCCAGTGGGCCCGACAATTGTCCACCAACTCACGACCGTCAAAATCAGCCCGATCTTCCACTGCCGACTTGACCGCCTCGGTCAGAGCCAACTCAATTTCGGATGGCAGCCTCTCCATTTTGAAAAGCGATGAAAAGCTCTTCATGATCGTGACATTTTTAGAAAGCAGATCGACCGACTCCTTGGCTTCATTCATGAAGACCTCCGTCAGCCCGGAAAACTTCTCGGTAAACGCCGCCGCCTGATTCTCACGACGTGCATCCACCTCGGACTCCAACTCCCTCAGAAATGATTGATCGCGATCTAGACTCAGCGTCTTCTCCTCGATCTTTTCCTCAATTCGTCGCAACGCCACTTGCGTGGAATCCCGAACATCCCGCAGAACTCCCCGACGTTCGGGACTCTCCGCCACACGCTTCGAAATAAATGCCTCCAATGCCGAATATCCGCTCTCTCTCAACTGGCGGTCACTGAAGGGCTGTGAATTCTTGGCCTCCACCGCCAGCTTACCGGACACCGGAAAAACCTCCGGACTTGCTCCAATCTTTTTCTCGGCCAGCGACCTCACATGCTCGATGATCAAATCAACGTCCTTCTTCTCCCGTAGATCCACCTGCTGCAACACAAAGGCCACGTTATCCAAATGATCTTTCCCCAGCTTGAGAATGAAATCCCAGGTCGCCGCTCCCCACGGATTGCTGATGGGGAAAACAAAAAGAATAAGATCGGCCACCGGCAGAAAACGCTCGGTAATGGCCTGATGTCCCTTGACCACCGAGTTCGTCCCCGGCGTATCCACAATATTGAAATCCTGCAGAAATTCAATCGGCCGATACCGCTCCTGAAGCGTCTCGGTCACATCAATATCCTTCTCGACCTTCCCCCAGCGATACCAATGCACCTTTTCGGTCTCCGGCAACACGTTCGTCTTGCAAAGATCCTCTCCAAACAAACCGTTTAACAGGGTCGACTTCCCGGCATTCACCTCTCCGCTCACCACAAAAAGAAAGGGACTCCTTAACCCCTTGAGATACTCCCCTTCATCCGCCAAAGCGGAAACATCGGCATCACATTCCTCACCCAGTGTACGAACGCCTACCACCACATCGGTGAGGCGCTGTCGGGTCGCGAAGTAACGTTCGCCAAACATCAGGGGTGAAATCTTTCGTTTGGGACCAGCGAAATCCGCTAGGCCGTCTGGGCAAGAAGCTGGGACACAGTCACAAATTTGTAACCGCGGCTCAACAACCCGCTAAAGGTGGCCGGCATTGCGCTGACCGTGGGAGCATGGAGATCATGCGCCAAAATAATGGCACCATTTCCAGTTCCCGAGAGAATCCGCGAAGTCACCACCGAAGGTCCGGGGCGCTGCCAATCGCGAGGGTCCACAGACCAGAGAATCGTTGGATAGCCAAACTCCGAGGAAATCATCTGACGCTGGCTCTGGTTGAGCGCTCCATATGGAGGGCGCATCGTCCGGGGCTTCACCCCCGTTGCCCGCGCGATCGCATCTTGGGTCCGCTGCATCTCTTTCCGCACCTCACTGGCACTCAGGGATGTCAGCTTCCGGTGAGTATAGGTGTGATTCCCAATCTCGTGGCCCTCCGCCACAATCCGCCGGGCGATGTGGGGATAACGGTCCACATTTCCGCCGATCACATAGAAAGTCGCCTTGATATTGCGTTGCCGAAGCATGTCCAAAAGTCGGGGCGTATTCTGTGGATGCGGCCCGTCGTCGAAGGTCATCGCCACATAGGGCGCGGCAGATGAACCTCGGGAATAAGTTACTTGGGAACCCGAGAAATTACTCGGGAGGTTAATATCAGGATTCCTTAATCCTTGGCTGGCATAAGCCGGAGAACGATACTGGGTATTCGCCTCCATTTTAAGTGACTCAGGAGTAGGGACTTTCGGAGTTCCAGCTGCAGAAACGGGCGCATTGTCGTCAGACGAGCAGGCCGAAAATCCGACCATGGCACCAGGGGTTAGTTTCAGTAAAGAGCGTCGCTTCATAAAGGTCTGATGAAGGATGCCTGCGTTTCCAGCAAATGTCACGGTCGTAATCTGCGCCCCTCGAGAATCGGGAAAAGTGACTTTTTCACCTTTTCTGGCCAATGCTCCTCAGGAGTGAAGATCGCCGAATCAAGAGCCCGGTGCTCCGGCCAGTCCGGCTCATCCGGAATCATCGGAATGGCCCGCTTCATGATCCGCGCACTCATCTCCGCATTCGCAGCCAAATGCTCCACCACCGAGGCACCCGTGACCGACTCGTCCTCTTCCCGCCAGCAATCATAATCAGTCACCATCCCCAGCGTCGCCAGAGCAATCTCTGCCTCCCTTGCCAATTTCGCCTCCGGCAAATTGGTCATCCCGATAATGTCATACCCAAAATGCCGGTAAAAATGAGACTCCGCCTTCGTCGAAAACGCCGGACCATCCATCCCCACATAGGTCCCGCCATCGTGAACATCTCCCCCCTCAGCCTCCCCGGCCTCCTTGAGAATCGCCCGCAGACCCGCACTGACCGGCTCTGCAAATCCCACATGCGCCACCAATCCCCTCCCGAAAAAGGTATGATCTTCACGCTGGCTCATCCGGTCAAAATACTGGTCCGGTAACACCACCGATCTCGGCGCATACTCCTCCTTGAGACTGCCCACCGCCGTCGCACAGATGACCCAACGCACCCCCAACGACCTCAGTGCCCATAAATTGGCCCGATGATTCACCTCCGTCGGTAAAATGGTGTGACCCTCACCGTGGCGTGAAAGAAACCACACCTGACGCCCCGCATACTCACCCCCGATCAACTCGGCAGAGGGCTCCCCAAAAGGCGTCACCACCTTCCGCCGCTCCACATTCTCCATTCCGTCGAAGCCGCTCACGCCACTTCCTCCGATAATTCCAATCGCTGCACTCATGATTCTTTTCCCGGGGTTTTGCGGGCGCTCAACTCCACCACCGCTATCAAAGCGATCCCCACCGCCACCGCTCCCAGCTCCATCCAGACACTCCCCGAGGAAAAGTCCGGCAGCCTCCAGTTCTCATACCCGATCGTCTTCAGCTTCGGCTCCCCATTCTTAATAAATTCCTGCGTCACCGCCGTCTTCCAGGGCCAAATAATCACCAATGACCCCGCCACAAAACCCGTAATCGCACCCACCGCCTTGTCGTGATGCTCGCGAAACAACCAACTCAGAAATCGCGACAAGCCCAACAGACCAATCACCGCCCCGATCCCCACTGGAATCAAGATCGGCAGCGCCGCCCCCAGATTCCCCGAAAACAGATCACTCAACGCATTCAACATGATCAGCTCGTAATTCCCCATCAGCAACAACACAAACGACCCGCTCAAACCGGGGATGATCATGCTGCACAGCGCCGCCACCCCGCACACCCCCAAATAGACCGGGTTCTCATTCTCATTCGCCGGACTCATAAACGCCATCGACACCGCCACACCCAATCCCAGAACGAACACCAGCACCACTCCCGGCGTCCACTTCCGGATCAACTTGCCCACAGAGGGAATCGACGCCGCGATCAACCCAAAAAACAACGAGAGGATCAAAACCGGATGATGCTCAAATCCATACTTCAACGCCCGCGCCAGCGTCGCAAACGCCACAATCACCCCCAACCCCAGTGCCATCAAAAAACGACCGTCAATCTTCTTCCAAAGCGCGCCGATCTCAAAACGCATCCCCAGCTTCACCGCCTCCAAATCAAAGGATTTAATCGCCTCAATCAACCGCGCATAAATCCCCGTAATAAACGCGATCGTTCCGCCGGACACTCCCGGCACCACATTCGCCGCACCCATCGCAAAGCCCTTCAAAAAGGTCGCTACATCTTCTTTTGTCAGCACGGCGGCATCGTCTCACGATCCCCCCGCCTGACAATTCTTTTATAACACCTCACATCCTCCGCAACACGCTCCCCCCAAGCCAGCCAAAAAACCGACGCCACCAGGGACGCGAAAGCTCCCAATTCTCTCCCACCTTCTCACTATCCTCCAAATCAGCGTCATACTGATCACGCAACTCACCCACCACCCGCGGATCATCCACCACCACCGCCAACTCCCAGTTCATCGCAATCGAAAGATAGTCAAAGTTCGCACTCCCCACCACCGCATACCGGTCATCCGCCACCACCGTCTTCGCATGCAGCAATTTTTTCGTGTACTCCCAAATATCGACGCCCGACTCCATCAGGGCCGGATAAAGCCCCTCCCGCACCCAATCCGCAATCGCCACATCGGAGTTCCGCGGCACCAAAAGCGCCACCTTCACCCCTCTTGCCGATAGCGCCCTCAGCCGGTTCAACATACTCCGTGGAGGCACAAAATAAGGCATCGTCAAAGACACCTGCTCTTGCACCCGCGAGAACATCTGCGTGTAGAGCGTCCGGATCGCCTTCCGCTTCGCAAACCCGCTTCCCCCCACCACAAAACAATCACTCTCCCAAGGCCCCTCCTCATCCATCGCATACCGGGGCACCACACCCGCCGGACGCCCATGCACCTTCGCCCAGGTCTCCCCAAAAAAATGATCACACGCGGCCGCCCCGGGACCCTCCATTGACAAATGCGTATCCCGCCACCCTTCGCCACCCGACGCCTCATCTGACCATTCACGACCCAGGTTCACCCCGCCGGTAAAGGCGATTCTCCCATCCACAATCAAGTTCTTCCGGTGGTTGCGCCCCAAGAACCCACTCCGCTTTCGCCACGGAGCCACCGGCCGAAAAATCTCAACCTTCACTCCCGCCGTCTTCATCGACGCAAAAATCGCCTCATCCGCCTCCCCCGACCCGATCGCGTCATACACCACCTTCACCTCCACACCCCGCTTCGCCGCATCTCCCAGTGCCTTCGCAATCGGCCAACCCACCTCGTCGGATTGAAACATATACATTTCCAGATGGACATAATTCTCAGCTCCTGCAATCGCCTCACGCATCGCCTCAAAGAGCCGATCCCCGTCAAAAAACAACTCCACCCGGTTTCCCGTCGTCTCATAAGCAGACCGCGCCTCACTCAGCTTGCCCAGCCATTCCCTCATCGTCTTCCCCTTCTCCGAGTTACTCATTGCTACCAACCATGACACCTTTTCCCGAAAATTTTAGAATAAAAACATCCTTCCCGGACGTTTCACTACTGACCTTCATGATAAAGCCGATCATTTTTACCGTCTTCTCGCTCTCGCTTCTCCTCGCAGAAGCCCGCCCATGGCGTAATCAGACCGGCACCCAAAGCTTCGAGGCCGACCACATCTCCAACGACGGCAAGGTCGTCACCCTCCGGAAAAACGGACGCATCGTCACCTTCGCCATCGAGAAACTTCATCCGGACGATCAGGCCTGGATCCTCGAAAACCACCCCGCCGCCAAACCTTCCGCCACCGACGCCCCCGCCCCTCCAAAAGGCGCCGCTTTCGCCAACCTCGAATTCGGCGACAGCCGACCCGAAGTCCTCGAGAAGCTGAAAAACAGCCCCGCAGTCGATGGCGAAGCCGCCGAGTCCATGCTCACCCGCACCGGCCTCAACGGCATCTACCGCACCAAACAAACCATCGGCGGACTCCACTGCCACCTCTACTTCGATTGGACCTCCTCCGGACTTCTCCGGGAAGTCACCCTCCGCTCCAAGACCCTCGAAGGCTCCTCTTACGGAAGCAGCCTCAAATCCAATTGGCGGGAACTCAGCTCCCTCCTCACCAAACTTCACGGAAAAGCCGTTCAGGACGGCGACTACCCCTCCACTGACGACCTCCAGGATGGCCTCATTCTCTGCTCCCACCTCTGGCACACCGACGAAGGACACTCCGTTCTTCTCGGCACCGGACAGGAAGGTCAGAAATACTCCGTCGTCGTCCGCATCACCAGCGAGCACATCCAGCCCGTGGTCACCCGGTAAGTGACGTAGTTAAATCTCGTCGCCCTCGCTGCGCACCAGCGCACGAAACGCCTCGATCAGCCTAAGAGTCACCTCTCCCGGCTTACCGTCCCCGATCTCGCGCTCGTCGAGCTTCACCATCGGAATCACTTCCGCCGCCGTTCCCGTCAGGAAGGACTCGTCCGCCGTATAAAGATCATACCGCGTCAGGGAAGCCTCACGAATCGTGATCCCCAGCTTCTCACACAGCTCAAAAATCACGTGCCGCGTGATCCCGTCCAGACTTCCATCTGAAATCGGAGGCGTCAGCACCTCTCCCTTCTTAAGCAAAAACACATTGTCACCCGTGCACTCGGCCACGTAGCCCTGCTCGTTGAGCATCAGACCCTCTTTCGCTCCCGCCTTGAGCGCCTCGATCTTCGCCATGATGTTGTTGAGGTAATTGAGCGATTTCACCTGCGGGCTCAAGCTCGCCGGAGTCGGACGCCGCGTCCCGCAGGTCACCACTTCCAGCCCCTTCGTGTAAAATTCCTCAGGATAAAGGCTGATCCCCGAAGCAATGATGAACATCGACGGCGACGGACAAAGATAAGGATTCAACCCCAGATCACCCACCCCGCGTGTCACCACCAACCGGACATATCCCTCCCTCAAGCCATTCGCCCGGATCGTATCAATCGTATACTGCATCACCTCATCCACGGTCCAGGGCATCTTCAACAAGATTGCCTTCGCCGACAGGAACAAGCGCTCAATGTGCTCGCGCAGCCGAAAAACCCGACCTTCGTAGAAACGAATCCCCTCAAAAATCCCGTCCCCATAAAGCAAGCCGTGATCAAAGACCGAGACCTTGGCCTGTGCTTCTTCCACGATTTCTCCGTCCAACCAAATTTTACGACTCATAACTTTAAAAACAGGTTCTCCCTGCGCGCGCGCATCCTGCCTTCTGCCCCAAACCTTGCAATTCCTTTTTCGTTCCAATCCAAAGGCCAACAACACTCCAAATGTCAATTCTCCGAGTCCATTCTTGAAATAACAATACGGGGCGAGAGAGTAGCATGAATTCAATCCACCATGAGACTCCAGGACCAAATCATCCTCATCACCGGCAGCACCACCGGCATCGGAGCCGCCATGGCCCGCCTCTTCGTTTCCGAGGGAGCCAAGGTCATCCTCCACGGCCGCGACCTCGATCGCGCAAACGCCCTCCGCGAAGAATTCGGCCACGATAACACCGCCTTCGTCCGGGGAGACCTCCAATCCCCCGAAGCCCCCGCCCAACTCGCCACCGATGCCCTCGCCTGCTTCGGCCGCATCGACTGCCTCGTCAACAACGCCGCCTTCACCACCCGCGGCCACCTCCAGGACACCGACGTCGATTTCTTCGATCGCATCATCGCCGTCAATCTTCGCGCCCCCCTCCAGCTCATCCGCGCCCTCATGCCCGCCCTCGAGCAAAGCGAAGGCTGTGTCGTTAACATCGGCAGCGTCCTCGCCCACTGCGGCCAGGCCAACCTCCTCGCCTACTCCATCAGCAAGGGCGGCCTCATGACCATGACCCGGAATCTCGCCGATGCCTTCGGCTCAAAAAAAGTCCGCTTCAATCAACTCAATGTCGGCTGGACCCTCACCGAAAACGAATACCAGGTGAAGCTCGACGACGGCCTCCCCACCAACTGGCCCGAAACCCTCCCCGCCTATGCCGCCCCCTCCGGACGCATCATCGCCCCCGAGGAAATCGCCGAAGCCGCCGTCTACTGGGCTTCCCGCTCCAGCCGACCCATCACCGGCTCCGTCCTCGAGCTCGAGCAATACCCCCTCATCGGCCGCTACACCAATCACGAGGAATCCTAGCCCCCGGCACGATTTCCAACCATGAACGTGCTCCAACTCGATCCCAGAGACAACGTCCTGGTCGCCCTTACCGACTTAAAAAAGGGCGATGTCGTCGAGCATGGTCAATCCCAATTCCCGCTCGTCACTGACGTCCCGGCCAAACACAAGGTTCCTTTGACCGATCTCGCCGAAGGCGATCTCGTTTACCAGTTCGGCTCCCTCGTCGGAAAGACCACCCAATTCGTCAAAAAAGGCGGACTCCTCCACACCCACAACCTCGTCCACGCGGCCGAACACTTCAGCGCCGATCACCTCCCCGACTCCGGCTTCCAATGGCACAATCGCCCGGATGCCTCCGCTTTCCAAAACCTCACCTTCGATGGCTTCCACCGCGAGGACGGACAGGTCGGCACCGCCAACCACTGGCTCGTGATCCCCATGGTCTTTTGCGAAAATCGCAACCTCAAGATCCTCGAGGAAAGCTTCGTCAACGCCCTCGGCTACGGGAAGGCCTCACCCTACGCCGCCTTCACCCAAAAAATCATCACCACCCACCTCCGCGGAGGCGATGTCCGGGCCGTCGAATTTTCCGAAGCCAGTGACGAGCCCTGCGACCGCATCTTCCCGCAAATCGATGGCCTCAAATTCCTCCGCCACAACGCCGGGTGCGGATCGGACCGCGGCGATTCCGACTCCCTCTGCGCCCTCCTCGCCGGCTACGCCACCCACCCCAATGTCGCCGGCGTCACCATCCTCTCCCTCGGCTGCCAACACGCCCAGGTCTCCCTCCTCGAGGACCTCATCAAAGAACGCTGCCCCCAATTCAACCGCCCCCTCCTCACCTTCGAACAACAGCAGTTCCCTTCCGAAAAAAAACTCCTCGAAGCCGCCATCCGCGCCACCTTCGATGGCCTCGTCAACGCGAATCAAACCTTCACCCGTAAACCCGCCCCCCTCAGCAAGCTCACCATCGGTCTCGAGTGCGGCGGATCGGATGGCTTCAGCGGACTCTCCGCCAACCCCGCCATCGGCCACGTCTCGGACCTCATCGCCGTCCTCGGCGGAAAATCCATCCTCTCCGAATTCCCCGAGCTCTGCGGAGTCGAGGGCGAAATGATCAAGCGCTGCCAGTCCAAACCCCTCGCCGAACGCTTCGTCTCCCTCATGCGCACCTACAACACCCGCGCCAATGAAGTCGGCTCCGATTTCTCCACCAACCCCTCACCCGGAAACATCAGGGACGGCCTCATCACCGATGCCATCAAGTCCGCCGGCGCAGCCCGAAAAGGCGGCACCTCCCCCATCGTCGATGTCCTCGACTACACCGAGCCCTGCACCAAGCCCGGCCTCACCCTCCTCTGCACCCCCGGAAATGATGTCGAGTCCACCACCGCCATGGCTGCGTCCTGGTGCAACCTCATCCTCTTCTCCACCGGCCTCGGCACCCCCACCGGAAACCCCGTCTGCCCCGTCATTAAAGTCGCCTCAAATACCGAAACCGCGACCAAGCACCACGACCTCATCGACTACGACGCCGGCGTCATCATCCGCGGCACCGAAACCATCGCCCAAGCCGGAGAAAACCTCCTCAAGCTCATCATCGAAACCGCCTCCGGACGCTACACCCCCAAGGCCGTCCTCCTCGGACAGGACGATTTCATCCCTTGGAAAAGAGGCGTCTCTCTCTAAGATCACACCTCAAAGAATCACTCTATGTCTCAAAAATTGCTCGGAAAAGTAGCCCTCATCACCGGCGGAGGATCCGGAATCGGACGCGCCATCAGCGAACGCTTCGCAATCGAAGGCGCCCTCGTCTGCGTTCTCGATTTCGATGAAGCCCAAGGCGCGGAGACAATCTCCCTCATCGAAAAATCCGGCGGCCAAGCCGTCTTCTTCCCCTGCGATGTCTCCGATCAATCACGCGTCACCGAAGTCTTCGCGCAAATCAAAGCCGACCACTCCCCCATCGACATCCTCGTCAACAACGCGGGCGTCGCCGCTATCGGAAATGTCGATGTCTGCACCTCCGATGACTTCGAGCGCATTTTCAACATCAACGTCAAAGGCGTCTTCCACTGCCTTCAGGAGGCGGTCGCCCACATGAAAGGACGCGGCGGCTCCATCATCAACATGGCCTCCGTCGCAGCCCATATCGGACTCCCCGATCGCTTCGCCTACTCCATGAGCAAGGGCGCCGTCCTCACCATGAGCCAATCCATCGCGACCGACTACGTCTCCGAAAACATCCGCTCGAACACCATCTCCCCCGGCCGCGTCCACACCCCCTTCGTCGATGGCTTCCTCGCCGCAAACTACCCCGGCCAGGAAGCGGAGATGTTCAAAAAACTCTCCGCCACCCAACCCATCGGCCGCATGGCCCAACCCTCCGAAATCGCCGGCCTCGCCCTCTACCTCGCTTCCGAAGAAGCCTCCTTCATCACCGGCTCCGACTTCCCCATCGATGGCGGCTTCATCAAGGTCTCTCGCTAATCATCTTCCATAAAATTCATGAAACTCATCCGCTTCGGAATCCCCGGCCACGAAAAACCCGGCCTCCAATTGCCCGACGGCACCCGCATCGATGTCAGCTCTCTCGTCAACGACTACGACTCAGACTTCTTCGCCAACAACGGCCTCGCCACCCTCCAATCCGCCGACCTCTCTTCCTGCCCAAAAGTCGATCCCGACACCCGCCTCGGCCCCGTCGTGAAACGTCCCGGCAAGATCGTCTGCATCGGACTCAATTTTAAAGACCACGCCGAAGAAGCCGGCATGGACCCACCCTCCGAACCCGTCGTCTTCTTCAAAGCCACCTCCTCCATCGTCGGACCAAACGACGACCTCATCATCCCCAAGGACGGCCACAAAACCGACTGGGAAGTCGAGCTCGCCGTCATCATCGGAAAGAAAGCCCTCCACGTCAGTGAAGCCGACGCCCTCGACCACGTCGCCGGCTACTGCCTGCACAACGACTACTCCGAGCGCGCCTTCCAACTCGAAATGGGCGGCCAATGGGTGAAGGGAAAAAGCTGCGACTCCTTCGCTCCCCTCGGCCCCTTCCTCGCCACCCCCGATGAAATCGCCGACGTCCACGATTTAAAAATGTGGCTCAAGGTAAACGGCGACCTCAAACAAAACGGCACCACCGCCAACCTCATCTTCAACATCCCCCAGGTCATCGCCTACCTCAGCCGCTTCATGACCCTCGAACCGGGCGACGTCATCTCCACCGGCACCCCCGCCGGCGTCGGCCTCGGCTTCGACCCACCCCAATACCTCAAACACGGCGACCTCATCGAACTCGGCATCCAAGGCCTCGGCGAATCAAGCCAAACAGCAAAATCCTACCAAGGCTAGCTCCTGCGTTCACGCCACCTTGCGGTAAAAGCCGCGTTAAAAATTGGTGATTTTTCCCACCGTCCTCGCGAATGGCGGGTCTCGCTCTACTTCGCCAGCGACACGCAGATCACCTCGGTATCGTTCCGAATGAAGGCACACTTTCTTGCGTAGGCAGGGTGTGACCACACGATGTCCCGTTGCCGCAGATCAAGACCATTGGGTTCGATGACGTGGGCGCGATCGATTTCCTCGTATCCTTTCACCGAAAGATTCGCGATCACGAGGTCCCCCTTCTCCGTGAAGAGAAAGTAGCGATCTTCATGGGGAGTGACGAAGACGGTGCCCCACCGCACCGGTTCATCAATCGCGATCGGCTTAAGCGATTCCCACAACCGCTTCCCCGTGAGTGCTTCCATACAACGGAACTGCCCGTAACTGCAGGCGGCGAAGAGATGCCCGTCACGCAAAACAGGCGTATTCATAATGCCGTGAAGATGCGTCGTCTTACTTTCGCTCGCGCGCTCCGTGCGATAAACAATTTCCGGAGTAGACTCATCTTCCTTGAGCTTGAGGAGCATGGAACCGTTGTAGAAACCAGTGAGGAAAAGATGCTCTTCGTCAATCATCTGCGGAGTTGGAATGGTGAGACCGGCACGGATCTTCCAGGGAATGCTCCAGTAAACCTTACCCGTCAGTGGATCGAGCGCATTGGCCGCTTCGGGATGCCAAATGATGAGGAGATCGCGCCCGGAATGTTGCACGATCCGCGGCGGACAGTAGCCGGGATATTTCGCCGATACGGATCGCCAGACCTCCTTCCCTGTCAACTTATCAAAAGCCACCGCCGTCGTACCATCACCACTTCCAAGACAGATCAAGAGTTCGCCATACACCAGAGGAGCTGCCGCAAATCCCCAGGTCTGGGTTTTCACCCCAAAAAGCTTTTTAAAATCGTGAGCCCACTTCTCTGCCCCATCCTCTGTCGAACGACATACCAGATTCCCCTCTCCGCCCAGGGTATAGACGCGATCTCCATCGACCGTAGGCGTTGCTCGGGGACCGGCCGAATAAGACATCGTATACGGGCAGTCGTAAGCCTTCTCCCAAATCACTTCGCCGGTAGCCGCATCAAGACAAAGAAGACGTTCGTCCCCCTGCTTCTGACCGGTGCGCGCGCCCTCGGCTTTTGCTTCGGGTGTCTCGAGCGCTTTCCGGTCCATCACGAAAACACGATCACCCGCCACCGAGGGCCCTGCATATCCCCGGTTGACCGGAGTACGCCAAAGAATCTTGGGGCCACCACCGGGGAACTTGTCAATAATCCCGGTCTCCCGCCAAACCCCATCGCGTTGCGGGCCAAACCATTGCGGCCAATCAGCGGCAGTAGCAGAGACCGTAAGAGCAACGATAAAAAGTGAAGCTGATAGGAGAGATTTCATAAGGCAGGAATGACGATGGGAGTCTTCGCATGACGAAGCCCCTTCTGCGATTCCCAAAAGCAATTCCGCCCATTCATCGCCTGAAAACTCTCCCTGAATGCGCTATCCTCCTCGGAAACGCATCCGCCCTCCCCAGCTACAGACCCAACACTTTCGAAGAACTTACAAAATAAATTCACCATCGAAATGAACAAAACGCTTTCGATTTGCGTATCACCCCTTGCTGTGGCACTTATTTCGCAGCTACCAAAACCTACGATCATATGAAATTTCCTATCCTGATCTCCGCCCTCGCCATCTCCGCCCTCTCTTTCGCTCACGCTGAAGATAAGGACGCAGTCATCGCTCACGGGAAGACCAAATTCATGCTTTGCGCCGCATGCCACGGCATGGACGGAGCCGGCCTCAAGCTCGGACCGACCATGATGATGGCTCCCGCCTACAAAGGCTCAGCCGTTGTCGATGGTGACCCCGAGCTTCTCGCTCTCGTCATCATGAAGGGCATCAAAAAGGAAGGCACCGCCTTCGCTGGCGTCATGGCCCCTCTCGAAGCCGGCCTGAACGACAAAGACCTTGCCGGTGTCCTCACCTACCTTCGGAACGAATATTCCGAAAAGAAGGACCTCATCACCGAAGCCCAGGTTGCCGGATGGCGCACCAAATACGCGGACCGCAAGGACCCCGTCACCCGTGCCGAGATTGACGAGCACCTGAAAAAGGCTGCCGAAGCCAAGTAAGCAACACCCTCTCCAAAAGCGCGACCCTCACCGGTCGCGCTTTTTTGTGCTCCGGCCTCTACCCTTCCGCCACAAACCGGGCATACCCCTCCTTGCCCATATACTTCGTCAGCAAGCGGGCCGGTGCCTTCTTCAAATCCACCAGCACCATCGCATCCAGACAGTGGCTGAACGTTGGATCAAAGGCGAAGTCCAGAAGCGTCGCATTCATCTTAAAATACTGTCGCAACAAAACAGGCACCCCTTTCCCGTCGGGCTCGTGACTCGCCACACAGGCCGACACCTCCTCGATGCTCCGGAAACTCCCGCTCAACTCCTCCGGCTTGTCATTAAAGGGCATCAACGCCCGCACCCGCTCGCCCCACGTCACGTCCGATTTCGTCCGCCGCAAATAACGCACGATCAGATTCTGCGAGATGAACGAATAATCATCACTGATACTCACCGCCCCAAAAAGCTTACTGTAACGCGGATAACGCGACACAAACGCCCCGATCCCCTTCCAAAGTCCCAGCAGCGAATTCAACGACTTCTGATACTCCGGCACCACCCACGACCGCCCCAACTCCAGCGCCGGATTCAAAAATTCCAATAAATCCGAATCGAACTTGCACAGCATCGAGCTGTAAAGCCCCTCAAACCCAAACTCCGCCAATATCATGTCCGTCCGCCCCAATCGATAAGCCCCCGCGATCTTCTTCGTCTCCCGATCCCACAAAAAAAGATGGTAATAATACTCATCAAAGCGATCAAGATCACGCTCCTTCCCCGTTCCCTCACCCACCGCCCGAAAAGTCACCTCACGCAGCCGTCCAATCTCTAACAGAATGTTTGGAATCGCATCGGCGGACGCCAAATAGACATCCAGACTTGCCTGCTGGGCAATCTTCCCCCGTTCACCAAGGCTGGCTATTTCCTCCAGTTGCAAAGGCAACGGAATCGATGGGGCTACTTCTTTTCGCTCGGTCTTCATCATCACGATATTTTTTAGAGTTACGTGAATCTACCTACTAAACGCGATTCCCGTCTCATCGAAAAACCGCGTCACAAAATCGTTTCAATCAATACCCGCCTTCTCCCGGAAGCGCAGCGTCGATGGCGCCACTCCAAAACCTCCCTCAACCTCCAGCCCCAAGCACCCGCACATTCCGCCGATCATCGCAAAATGATGAACCGTGTGGCTCACCAAAAACTGCAACTCGCGCCCCAGACTCGACGGCTGCCAATCCTCCCCGCTTCCCCCGCAATCCATCTTCACCTCCAAATTCATCGGCTTCTCATACTCGATCAGCTCCTCGAGACCACCACGCACCTCACGCAGCACCGCCAGCGCATCCTCGGTCGAGGACTCAATCGCCACCTCCCGCATCCGGCAATCGTAATCAATCCGGCCATCATCCAACCCCTTCAGAAAAGAGCGATAATGGTCCAGACAATGCCGCACATGCTGGCCCAGGGTGGACCCGTAAAAGTTCTCCACCGCACATCCATACTCATCATCCTGTAACCTCTCCAAAAGCGCCTCCGCTTGATCGAGAAAGTGAATATTTGCGCCAATCAGCTGATCCATTTCCATTAATTTTCCTATAAGAGGTCAAAACGTCGATTCAATTCCCCAAATCTCGCAACTCCTCCAGCTGCCCCCTCAACCAAACGGCACCGCCCTCTCTGAGCCGATCACTCGAAAATGCCTTCCCCACCCGACCCACAATCGTTCTCCCCCTGAGTTCAAGTAGCCCCCGCGGAATCAGCGCCGTCCGGATGAAAGCCGAAAGCTTCGATAAAATCTGAATCCACGCCGGATTCCCCCCAAAGAACCACACCGGCACCACCGTCGCCTCCATCCGCGACATCAGCTTCACCACATGATCGTTCCAGGGCGGATCCTTGATCACCCCCTCCTGCCAGTACGCCACCCGCCCCGCCGGAAAGACCACCAACGCACCGCCCCCCTTCACATGCTTGAGCATCTTCCGTAAGGTCGCCGAATTCTCCGCCGCATTGCCCGACTCCAGAATCGATACCGGCAGAAAAAATCGATTCACCCCCGGCAAGGCCATCAGCTCCCGATTGCAAAGAATCAAGGTATCAGGCCGAACCTCCACACACTTCGCCGCCAATGCCAGCGCATCCGGCCCCCCATGCGAATGATTCGCCACAATCACCACCGGACCAGTTTTGGGAATCTCATCCGCCAAGCCATCCAGCCCGATCTCCACTCCCGCCCGCCGCGCCACTCCCGCAAAGGGATTAGCCTCCGCCACCGAGTCCGCAAAGAGCTCCCGAATCTCCACAAACCCCAAAAAACTCTCCACCACATGAGCCAGCCCGCGCCGCTTCGCAAACCACGGCACATGCTTCGTGATATCCGCAAATCGCTCAGGCATCGCGACCCCCTTTCCGGAATTCATCCACCTCCAGATAATCCTTCTCCGCGTGCTCGCGCGTCAACGCCCAAAGCTCCCCAATCGATGGCGGCTCGACCCCGCGCTCCTTCCACGCCCACCCAATCCCGGTCGCCCGCGAAAAGTGCCGGCACAAATCCCGCATCCCCTTCCACCATGGATAACCCGGCTGATAAATATGAGCCGGCTCCCCGGTCACCCCATTCAATTCCAGCACCGAAATATTCACCCCCTTCTGAAAATCCGCCGCCGAAGGAACCTTCACATCGTATCGCCCAAAGCAAAACCCCTCATACCGCGCACCCAATTCATCAAACACCGCCACCAGTTCCTCGGTCACCAAGTCCCGCTCATCCGTAAACACCGCCCCGCGCGCATGCGTCCCGATCGACGCCAACACAAACTCCTCACCCTCTGACAAAACCCGCCCCAACTCCCCCTCATACTTCGCAAAATAATACCCCGTCATCATCACCGCCCGATCATCCCGCAAAATCAACTCCCGCAAGCTCGCCACCCCATCCCCTCGCACCGATTGCGGATGCTTCCCGCACAAGGAATCAATCCGCCCCCTCTCTTCCCCCGGCCCCTTCGCCCAATGCACCCCAAACTCCAGCCCCCCGATCATCTCCTGCGCAATCACATCCTCCCCGCACTCCGACATCCACCGCCGCGCCGCCGACTCATCCCTCACCATCTCCACCCCCTGACCCCGCAGCCCCAAATCAGGCTTCAGCACCACCGGAAAAGTCAGCCCCTCCTCGGCCATCCACCCCTTCAAGCGTTCAAAATCTCCCCCTCCACTCATCCGCAAATAACGCGCAATCTTTACGCACCCATCCTCACCTGAGAACGCATCCAAAATTTCACCCTTCGATTCCATCGCCATCCCGCTCGCCTTCATCCCCGGATTGCAATTCGTCCAAAGCGTCCACCCACCCCACCGGATCGCCTCCACCACCCACCACAAAAACACCGGAGGATACACCGCCCACACCGGCCAAAATTCCCAACGCACCAGCCGCTGCCAGCGCCCCCACAAAATCCGCCGCCTCTCCCAATTCATCTTCGTCTCAGTTTAGCAACAGTTCGCTCCGGCTCTCCCGCCAAATCCAGCTTCTCTCCCAAATAACTCCACGTGATTTCCTCATCCACCACCACCCGACTCCGACTCCACGTCTGCGCATCGGGCCGATTCATCCGCACCGTATAGGCCGTCGATTCCAGACCCACCGAACCATGATACTCATCTCCCCCCTCACCTTCGGCAAAGGCCGCCTCCCTCGACTCCTTCACCGCCTCAAAGCAATAACTCGATGACGTCAGCGGCTGCCCCATCCCAACCTCCCTCAAAACATCCCCATCCCACTCCCAAGCCCGCTCACCTTCCGCCGAGATTCCCACCATCGTAAACGCCGGATATCCCTCCAATTCCACCAACATCTCCCTCACCTCATCCACCGTCCGCACCACCCCCATCTTCCAAACCAACAATCCCCGGCTCTTCCGCGGCCCCTTCACCGGCCGATCATCCAGCTCCCACTTGTTGAGCAGGCACACCACCACCCCATGCTCATTCGCCACCATCCACGTCCCCCCGCCTTGCGGGTCACGTGGACTCAAAAAATTCACCCCGTCCACCTCACGAACCGACGGCGGATCGGCCACCGGTCGCGCCTTCTTCTCGTCGCGGTTGAACCACACCTCAAGTCTCCCCGGGCGATCCCGCGTCCACGTCAAGGTGCACATTCCCGGGTTGGGCTAATTCTCTTCGGAGCCCTCGGCCTCCTCCTCTGCCTTCGTGTCACTCCCGACCGGAAGTGTCGTTTGCGTCTTTGCTCATCCCCCACCTGAGGATTTCTTGCCGCTCATTCATGTGGAAACTCCCATCGCCGGGAGAATCCACAGCTGCAGGGCAAAATACGCCCCGATCACTCCTAATCCGATTAAAAATCCTTTCATAACTGCGCTTTCAGGGATGGGAGTCCCTCTCACCCGTAGTATTCCCCACTTTTTGAAACCTCGCAACCTTTCCAAAAAAACCTTTCCCCACGCGCCTTCATCGCGTTTCCTCCCCCCGCAATCCCAGCTTCGCTGAAATCATGGCCAACAAAGATCAAACCGACACCGCCCGCATGGAAAAAATCGTTTCCCTCTGCAAACGCAAAGGCTTCATTTTCCAGTCCGCAGAACTCTACGGCGGACTCAATGGCTGCTGGGACTACGGCCCGCTCGGCACCGAGGTGAAACGCAACCTCAAGGAACTCTGGTGGCGTAAAAACGTCCAGGAGCGCGATGACATCCTCGGCCTCGACGGCTCCATCCTCACCCACCAGGCCGTCCTCACCGCTTCCGGTCACATCGGCGGATTCTCCGATCCCATGTGCGACTGCCTCCTCACCAAGGCCCGCCTCCGCGCCGACCAGATCGAACCCCAGTCCGGCACCGCCTACCACTTCACCGGCGCTTCCCACGAAGAATCAGGCTGGTCCGTCGACCGCCCCTACTCCGTCCTCCTCAATCAACCGAATCAGGACGAAAACAAGGCCCGCAAAACCGCCAGGGAGTTCTACGCCCAGTTCCTCAGCGATAAGCAAATCTCGCCCAAAAAACTCAACCTTCAGGGCGAGTCCACCTCCGAGGAAAAGGACGTCACCAATTTCAATCCCGATAACGGATCCCTCCTCACCGAGCCCCGCGATTTCGAACTCATGTTCAAAACGCAAATGGGTGCCTCGGCTGACGAGAACGATCCCAACGCCACCGCCTACCTCCGACCCGAGACCGCCCAGTCCATCTTCGTTCAATACAAGAACGTCATGGACTCCAACCGCGTCAAACTCCCCTTCGGCATCGCCCAAATCGGTAAATCGTTCCGTAACGAGATCAACCCGCGCAACTTCACCTTCCGCTCACGCGAGTTCGAACAAATGGAAGTGGAATACTTCTGCAAGCCCGAGGACGGCCTCCGCCTCACCGACGAATGGCTCGCCAACCGCCTCGCCTTCTACGAGGAAATCGGACTCGATTCCGAAAAACTCCACGTCCTCGACATCCCCGATGGCGAGCGCGCCCACTACTCGCAGAAAACCTACGATATCGAGTACGACTTCCCCTTCGGCCAACAGGAACTCGAAGGCGTCGCTTACCGGGGCGACTACGACCTCGGCAAGCACCAGAAGCACTCCGGCAAACCCCTCGAGTATTTCGATGAGGAAACCAAAGAGCGCTTCATCCCCCACGTCGTTGAACCGTCAGCCGGATGCGACCGCACCATTCTCGCCCTCATCTGCGAAGCTTACGACGAGGAAGACCTCACCAAAGAAGGCGGCAAGCAGGACATCCGCACCGTCATGCGTTTCAAGCCCTGCGTCGCCCCCATCAAGGTCGCGATTCTCCCTCTCTTGAAGAACAAGCCCGAGCTCGTTGAAAAGGCCAAGGAAGTCAAAAACCTCCTCCAGCCCTTCATGAACGTCTTCTACGATGACTCCGCAGCCATCGGCCGCCGCTACCGTCGCCAGGACGAAGTCGGCACTCCCTTCTGCGTCGCCATCGACTTCGAAACCCTCGGCGAAGAAGACGCTTCGCTCAAAGACACAGTCACCATCCGCCATCGTGACTCCATGGAACAGGAACGCATCGCCATCAGCGACCTCCTCCCATGGCTCCTCCAGCGGATCCGCTAGGGCCTCGTCGAGACATCTCACACACCGGAGGGCTCCCCCTCCCGGTGCCTTCGCGGCGTCTACCTGGATTCCCCCATCAGGGAAAGAAAACTGGATTGATTGGCGTCCTCCCCTAAAACGGTCCCGTGGATGTCATCCCTCTCATCCCCCCGATTGTCGCGCTCGTCCTCATCTTATGGACTAAGAACGCTGCCCTCTCCCTGGGCTCCGCCGTCCTCACCGGAATCCTCATCATCCATTCCGGATCCCCCCTCCCCGCCCTTCAGGGACTTCTAAAAGACATCCTCATTCCCGTCTTCCAAAGCCTCTGGAACATCAGCGCCATCGTCTTCACCCTCACCCTCGGCTCCTTCGCCACCATCCTTGAGAAAGGCGGAGGCTTCACCGCCATCCTCCACCGACTCCTCAAAAAAGAGACCTCCGACCCCAAAAAACGCCTCCTCTTCGGCATCTACGGCCTCGGCCTCCTCTGCTTCTTCGATGGCCTCGCCAATGCCATCCTCCTCGGCCGCATCTCACGCCCCCTCACCGATGCCCTCCGCATCTCACGCCAGTTCCTCGCCTACCTCATCGACTCCACCAGCTCTTGTGTCGCCTGCGTCGCCTTCATCTCCACCTGGATCGCCACCCAACTCTCACTCATCCGGGAAGGTCTCAAAGATTCCGCCATCACCACCAGCCCTGCCGAACTCTTTTTCGCCTCCATCCCCGCCAACCCCTACTGCCTCCTCACCCTCCTCCTCATCCCCCTCGTCATCGCCCGCTCCTGGCACCCCGGCCCCATGAAAAAGGCCCAACCCGTCGAAAACGCCACCCCCCTCGACACTCCCGTCACCTCTTCCGCCAAAAGCGCCCTCATCCCACTCGCCGTCCTCGTCCTCGCTCTCTCCGGCTTCATCTACCTCTGGCAAAGCGGACCCGAGCGCTCCTGGCAAAACGCCTTTTCCTCCCCCGGCGTCCCCTACGCCATGATGACCGCCGGCTTCGTCGCCCTCCTCGCCGCCTGCCTCTCCTTTCCAAAGGCCGACCGCAAAAATCTCCCCGACCACATCTTCAAGGGAGCCGCCAGTCTCGCCCCCGCCCTCCTCATCCTCCTCTGCGCCTGGTCCCTCGGAAAAGTCTTCAATCAACTCGGCACCGCCAATCTCCTCGCCGGACTCCTCCAACAATCCCTCACCCTCGCCTACTTCCCCCTCGCCGTCTTCCTCCTCGGAGCCCTCATGAGCTTCCTCACCGGATCCTCCTGGGGCACCATGGGCCTCCTCATGCCAATGGTCCTCCCCATCGCCCTCCAGCTCGGTGCCGACGCCACCACCATCCCCCTCGTCATCGGTGCCGTCTTCGGTGGTGCCGTCTTTGGCGACCACTGCAGCCCCTTCTCGGACACCACCATCGTTTCCGCCATGGCCTCCGGTTGCACCCCCACGTCCCACGTCATCACCCAGCTCCCCTACGCCCTCATCACCGCCCTCGGAGCATCACTCGCCTACCTCCTCATGGCCCTCGGCCTCACTCCTGCCCTCGCCACCCTCGCCCTCGCCATCTCCTTGGGTGCCTTCGTCCTGACCAGACGCTAAGGAAGCGCTGATTTAAGAGGAAGTTGGGAAACACCAACGACTGAGGACCAACGCCGCTTGAAGTGAAAGGACTCGCAGCCCGTCAGGGTTCACCTCCTGCCTCCTCAGCGAAGCTGCACGTCTTTCAAACCCCAAAATCAGAACACTCGTTGGGCATCTTTCAGACGGCCTCTAACTCACCAGGTCCCCAATGCTTCCAAATCCCGGCTCAAAAAGCCGACGATACATCCGCACCGCATAACCATCGGTCATCCCAGCCAGGAAATCGCACACCAGTCGCGCCCGCTCCTTCTCGCTTCCCGCCCCTTCGATCTCCGCGACATCGCCATCGCCCAAAAGTTGGAAATTCTGCCCGTCAATCGCTTCCCCTTTCACATAACGCTGTTCCAGCACCTCCCACAACCGCCGCAACATCAAACTCCCCTTGTGCTCCAGCTGCTTCAGTTGCGGTGATAAAAAGACCACCTCGTAGGCCAACTTCTTGAAGAGTTCACTCTCTTCCCGAACCTCCTCATCCACCGTCACCTTGAAGCCATAGCGATGGGACATCTCACTCAAAAAGTTCACATCCCTCTCCAGCCGTGCCGCCCGAATAAACTTCCCGATCCGGCTCCCCACAAATCGCTCAATCCGCCCGCCCCGGATCGCCCGCACCAACTTGCCCATCGGACTCTCATCGGAACAATCCACCCCCGCCTTCTCCGCCCAACGCTCCACCTTCTCCACCGTTAAAAATCCCGCCCGCACACTGTCCGCCAAATCATTCAGCGAGTACGCCGTGTCATCAGCCCAGTCCATGATCTGACACTCGATCGATTTGAACGAATCCCGCACCTTCCCCGGCACCAGCTCCGCTGGAAAATCCTGCTCGCCCAAGGCCCACGTCAAATCACCCACCTGACTGTCGTAAAGAAAATGGTTCCCCGGATTCTTTCCCGTCGTCGTCTTGAGTTCACTCCACAGCGATTTGTACTTCAACACCCCGTCCGCAAACGACCGCGTCGGATCCATCCCCGTCCGGCTCTGCGAAAAAATCCGGTCGTTCAACAAACGCAGCGTCTGCGCATTCCCCTCAAAGCCACCGTAGTCCGCCATGAAATGATTCAGCGACCGCTCCCCCGCATGACCAAATGGCGGATGCCCCAGATCATGCGAAAGGCAAATCGCCTCCATCAAATCCTCATCCACAAAAAAATCATCCTCTAACAAATCACTCGAGTGCTTCAGCCACCGGCATATCGATTTCCCCACCTGCGCCACTTCCAGCGAGTGCGTCAGCCGCGTCCGGTAAAAGTCATACTCCCCGCTCCAAAACACCTGCGTCTTGCTCTGCATCCGACGAAACGTCGGCGTGTGCAACACCCGGTCACGATCAATCTGAAACGGACTCCGAAAGTCCTCTTCATCACTTCGTCCCGACGCTCTCTCCAGATCAAACGCTCCATAAAACCGATTCTGCACGCCCCCCTTTACCTCACTTCCGCCCAAAGACCAATCTTCGCGTCTCATTGACTTCTCATCGTTTCACTGTTACCTGTCCCGTAGTGCTTCGCAAAACGGCAGCTTCTTTTCTGCTCTCGGTCATGAGTCTCCTCATCGGCCTGCAAGCCCCCGTGCTCGGATTCTGCCAACATTCGCAGACCTTTTTCCTCACCTCCCCGGAGTGCGTCGAGGAACCTCCCGTCCACGATTGCCACGACTGCACACACCACCACGAAGAACCGGCCGAATCTCCCTGCGACGATTGCCACCATTTCGTTTCGTTGGATATCGACGACTTCTTCTGGGCCACTGACAGCAGTCAAAAGGCTCCCCTCAAATCTCTCATCACTCCGGACTTCGGACCCTCACCCGCACCTGCGGCTTTGGGAAAAATGATGACCTCTCCCGACGCCCCGCGTCCCCCGCCACCTCCCGGCACCCCGCTCTTCCGTCTTCACTCGGTGATCAGACGTTGATGAAACGCACCGCGGACTGACCTCTCCCGTCAGCTTCCGCCTTTGGCATTTCCCTGCCTCCTCCTCTGAGCCGTATCCACGCGTGCTCATCTTTCTCTCCGATTCATCAATTCCTACCCACGTCTCCCGTGAAAACGATTCTCCTTTTTGCTCCCATCCTCCTCATCTCCTGCGCCACCCCGTCGCCGGATGTCCCCATCGTCGCCGTGAAGGACCTCATCGCTACCGCCACCAAGCACAGCGAAACCACTACCAATCTCACCTTCGATAACCTTCCCGCCAAGGTCCGCGCCCGCAACCCCCAGCTCGCCGCCGCCCGTAATCTCATCGCAGAAGCCAATGGCCACCTCATCCAGGCCGGCGTGAAGAGCAACCCCGAGCTCGAAATGGAGTTCGAAGCCGACCGCCGCTTCCGCGACCTCATGCTCACCGTTGGCGTCTCCCAACGCTTCCCCCGCACCAACCGACTCCTCCTCGAAAAACGCACCTCCCAAATCCTCGTTCAGGCCGCCGCCGCTGAAATCCGCGATGTCGAACGCCAGCTCATCGGCGAAGCCCGCCTCGCCTTCACCAATCTCGTCGCCCTTCGCAGCGAACAAGACCTCATCAAAGCACAGGAGGAAAAATCCCGGCAGCTCGCCCGCTTCATCACCGACGCCTCCGTCCGCGGAGAAGCCTCCTCGCTCGAAGCCGGCACCGCCCTCCTCGAGGCCACCCGCCTCGCCAACCGAGCCCGCCAGGTCGCCATCCGGCATGACCTCGCCCTCGCCAAACTCAAACCCCTCCTCGGCCTTCGCCCGACCGACACCCTCACCACCGACGCATCCCTCCCTCCCACCACCCTCCCGCCCATGCTCGTCGGCAGTGCCAACCGCCCTGATCTCGAAGCCGCCCGACTCCGCGCCCAAAGCGCCGCCTCCGCCACCGAACTCGAACGGTCCAGGAAGCTCGATGACATCGAAGCCGGAGTCTTCGCCGGCCTCGGCCGGGCGGAAGACGCCCCCAACGGACTTGAGTCGGAACAAATCATCGGCTTCCGCGTCAAAATCCCCTTCGCCACCAACAATCAAAACACCGGCAACATCCTCGCCGCCGAAGCCCGCCACCAACGCCTCACCGCCGAAGCCCGCGCCCTCACTCTCGGCATCCGCGCCGAGGCCGCAGCCTACTATCAGGAAATGGCCCAATGGAGCGCCCTCGCCCTTCAGATTGAAACCAAGCTCATTCCCCTCGCCGACTCTCAAATCAACCTCACCAAAGCCTCCTACGAGCGCGGCGAAGCTCCCCTTCAGGACGTCCTCCGCGCCCAGGAACAACGCCTCTCTCTCAAGACCTCCCACCTCGAAGCCGTGCGCGACTTCCACCTCGCCCACGCCAACTACCTCACCGCCATCGCCCAATGAAAATCTCTCCCCTTTTCCCGCTCCTCTTCCTTTCTCCGCTCCTCGCTGAAGAAGAGCGCATCAATCTCACTGACACCGCGATCAAAAACCTCGCCATCGAGGTCGTCGAATCGGAGGACACCACCTTCGAGACCACCCTCTTCTCCATCGGACACCTCCGGGAAATTCCCAGCAACCACAGCGTCGTTTCCTCCCGCATCCCCGGACGCGTCATCGACCTCAAGGTCATCGCAGGCGACTTCGTCGAAAAAGGCGACCCCCTCATTTCCGTCGAATCCCGTCAGGCAGGCAACCCGCCTCCCACCATCACTCTCAACGCTCCTGCCTCGGGAATCATCGCCGAAAGCCACATCCGCCTCGGCGAGCCCGTCGATCCCGCAAATGAGCTCCTCGACATCCTCGACCTCCGCCAACTCTGGGCCGTCGCCCGCGTCCCCCAACAGGAGGCCGGACGCATCAGAATCGGCTCCAAAGCCCGCATCCGCATCCCCGCTCTCGGCGAACAATCCGTCACCGGAGAACTCATCCGTTTTGGCACCGAAGCCGACAAGGCCTCCGGCACCTTCGATGCCATCTTCCTCATCGAAAACGCCGAACTCATCCTCCGCCCCGGCATGCGCGCCGAGTTCGCCATCATCACTTCCACCCGCCCCGATGTCACCGTCGTCCCCAAGGAAGCCGTCCAGGGCGACCTCTCCAACCGCGTCGTCTACATCCGCGATTTCGACCTCCCCAATTCCTTCATCAAATCCCCCGTCGTCACCGGCGAGGAAAATGACAAGTTTATCGAAATCAAAGAAGGCCTCTTCCCCGGCGATGAAGTCGTCACCAGCGGCGCCTACCTCCTCGGCTTCAGCGGCGGCGGAAACCTCTCCCTCAAGGAAGTCCTCGATGCCGCCCACGGCCACGAGCACAACGAGGACGGCTCCGAAATCACCGAGGACGAAAAAGCCGCCTCAGCGGACGAACACGATCACGACCACCACGGCTCCTCCTCCCTCACCAAAATCCTCATCGCCACCAACATCATCCTCCTCACCCTCCTGATCCTCTCCTCCCTCCGCAAACCCAAATTGTAACGTCGGTCTATGACCGTCGCAACCCTCCCCTTCACCCTTCAGCCTTAGCAAGATGCTCAACAAGCTCATCAACTTCTCCCTCGCTCAGCGCGCCCTCATCATCGCGCTCGCCGTGATCGTGCTCCTCTTGGGCATCCGCCAAACCACCGAGCTTCCCGTCGACGTCCTCCCCGATCTCACCAAGCCCACCGTCACCATCCTCACCGAGGCCCCCGGACTCTCTCCCGAGGAAGTCGAAACCCGCGTCACCCTTCCCCTCGAGGCCTCCCTCATGGGCGTCAATGGCCTCAACCGCCTCCGCACCATCAGCGACATCGGCCTCTCCCTCACTTTTGTCGAGTTCGATTGGGGCACCGACATCTATCAGGCCCGCCAGTTCGTCCAGGAAAGACTCTCTTCCGCCGAGCTCCCTGAAAACGTCAGCCCCTACATGACTCCCGCCACTTCCTTGATGGGAAATATCATGCTCGTCTCCCTCATCGACCCCTCCGGAGAAACCTCACCGCAAGAGCTCCGCACCCTCGCCGATTGGGTCGTCGCCCGCCGTCTCCAATCCATCCCCGGCATCGCCGAAGTCCTCCCCATGGGCGGCGGCATCCGCCAAATCCAGGTCCAGCCCGACCCCGAACGCATGCTCGCCCTCGGCGTCACTTACGATGAACTTCGTACCGCCGTTTCCCAAGCCGTCCGAAACACCACCGGTGGATACATCGAAAACGAATCACAGGAAATCATGGTGCGAAATCTCGCCATGACCACCGACCTCAACCTCCTCGCCCAAACCGTGGTTCGCTTCAAAAACGACCGCCCGCTCCAACTCAAGGACGTGGCCAAAGTTGTCTGGGGCACCGAACCCATGCGTGGCGACGCCGGAGCGACTTACGCATCCCCGGAAGCTCCCACCACAGGCGAAGCCGGAGGTCTAAAATCATATCCGGCCGTCATCCTCTCCATCACCAAAGCCCCCGGATTCGACACCCTCGCTCTCACCACCGAACTCGAATCCGCCCTCGACGACCTCCGCGACACCCTTCCCGAAGGCACCAAGCTCCAGGTCTCCTACCGCCAGGCCGACTACATCAACCTCTCCCTCCACAACCTCCAGGAAGCACTCCTCCACGGCGCCATCATGGTCGCCCTTGTCCTCGTCCTCTTTCTCCTCAACTTCCGCATCACCCTCATCACCCTCACCGCCATCCCGCTCTCACTCGCGATTTCGGTTCTCGTCTTTTCCTTCTTCGATCTCGGCATCAACTCAATGACCCTCGGGGGCTTCGCCGTCGCCATCGGCATGGTGGTCGATGACGCCATCGTCGATGTCGAAAACGTCTACCGCCGCCTCCGCGAAAACCCCGGCAAGCCCCGCCTCCCCATCATCGCCGCCGCCTCTTCGGAAGTCCGCTCTTCCATCCTCTACGCCACCGTCCTCATCATCCTCGTCTTCGTTCCCCTCCTCTCCCTCTCCGGAGTCGCGGGCCGACTCTTCGCCCCCATCGCCTTCGCCACCATCATCAGCATGGCGGCTTCCTTCCTCGTCTCCCTCACCGTCATCCCCGTCCTCGCCTCCTTCCTTCTGCGTCCCAAGCCAGACCAGGAACACCGCGATGGCATCTTCCTCCGCCTCATCAAGGGAACCTTCGAGCACACCTTCCTCCGCTTCACTCTCGCCCAGCCCTTCGTCATCCTCGCCCTCGCCGCGCTCCTCGTCGTCGTTGGCGCCGCCATCTTCCCCACCATGGGAAGCAACTTCCTCCCCACCTTCCGCGAGCCCACCACCGTCATCGCCACCGCCGCCAGCCCCGGCACCTCACTCGAGAAAACCAGCGAAATCTCCCACACCGCCATGCGCCTCATCGCCGAAATCCCGGAGGTCGAATCCGTCGGCTTCCGCGCGGGCCGCGCTGAAAATGGCGACCACGTCGTCCCCGTCTCCACCGTCGAGTTCGAGGTCGAATTCCACAAAGAGTTCGACCGCCCCAAGGAAGAAGTCATCGAAGACCTCCGCCTCGCCATGCAAGGCCTCCCCGGCACCTTCTCCGCCATGAGCACTCCCCTCGGAGACCGCATCGGCCACATGCTCTCCGGCGTCGCCGCCAAGGTCGCCGTCAAAATCACCGGGCCCGATCTCGACACCCTCTCTTCCCTCGGGAATGAAGTCGCCCGCATCGCCCGCGAAATCCCCGGCCTCGAGGAAGCCCGCCCCGAACCCCAGTCCGCCATCCCCCAGCTCCGCATCGAGCCCAATCACGACCGCCTCCTCGCCTACGGACTCACCCCCGGCAAGCTCAATGACGAACTCGCAAGCCTCATCGGAGGACAAGTCATGACGCAGGTCTACGATGGCCAACGCACCTACGACCTCGTCGTCCGCCTCCCCGAAGAATGGCGCGAAAGCCCCAAAAAACTCGGCGACCTCTACCTCGACACCCAATCCGGCATCCAGGCCCCACTCCGTGATCTCGCCAACATCCGCCAAGCCAGCGGACCCAACAACATCATGCGCGAGAACACCCAGCGCCGCTTCGTCGTCTCCATCAACCCCACCTCGGAAAATCTCGTCGAACTCGTCGACCAGCTAAAAGAAAAAATCGCCGCCGAGCTCGACCTTCCCGATGGCTACCTCATCACCTACGAGGGCGACTACCTTGCCCAAAAAGAAGCAACCGAAAAAATCCTCTTCTCCTCCCTCATCCTTCTCCTCGTCGTCATCTTCCTCCTCTACTCCTACTTCCGCAGCGTCAATTTCACCCTGCAGGTCCTCATCGACATCCCCATTGCCCTCACCGGGGGCATCCTCCTCACCCGCCTCACCCTCAATAACGTCTCCATCGCCACCCTCGTCGGATTCATCGCCATCGCCGGCATCTCCGCCCGCAACTCCATCATGATGATCTCCCACTACCTCCACCTCATGACCCATGAGAACGAGAGCTTCTCACGCGAGATGATCACCCGCGGAACCCTCGAACGCCTTGTCCCCGTTCTCATGACCGCCATCTCCGCCGGCGTCGCCCTTTTACCACTCACCATGAATTTAGGCTTCCTCCCACTCGTCGAACCAGGTGACCCCTCCACCGCACCCGGAAAAGAAATCCTCAACCCCGTCGCTGTCGTCATCGTCGGCGGCCTCATCACCTCAACCCTTTTCGGACTGCTGGTCACCCCGGCCGTCTTCTGGCTCTTTGGCGAAAAATCAGCCGCCAAAGCAATCCTCGCCAAGCCCATCGCTTCCCAATAAAACAAAAACAAATCAGAATATGAAAAATACCACCAAAGCCACCATCGCCCTTCTTGGGCTCCTCCTTTCCCCTTCCGCTTTCGCCGAAGAGAAAGATCACGATCACGAAGCTCACGAAGAGCACGCCCATCAAATCAAAGCGCCCAACGGCGGCCGCATCATCCACGATGTCGAACCCCACGCCGAGTTCTTCATCACCAAGGATCGCAAAGTCCAAATCACCTTCGTCGATGACGACGGAAAAGGCATCGCTTCAGATCAAACCGTCAAAGCCATCGGCGGCGAGCGCGCCAAGCCCACCAAGTTCACCTTCGCCAAAACCCCCACCGGTTTCCTCTCCAACGAAAAACTCCCCGAAGGCAACCTCGTCCCCATCGTTCTCACCTTCTCTCACGACGGTGCCAACAAGCGAATCAAGTTCAACGTCAACATGGCCGACTGCCCCACCTGCGACCACCTCGAATACGCCTGCACCTGCGACCACGACCATGACGATCACGAAGGCCACGACCACGCCAAGGGCGAAGGTCATGATCACGACAAAGACTAACTCCCTGTCTAATCAAAGCGGCGCTCCCTGAGCGCCGCCCTCCCAAACCGCCGCCCCTCGGCGGTTTTTTTGTGCACATCCGCTACCGGCGGCGAACACCCAACGTCACCAACCCGAACAATACCGTCAGCAAACTCGTCGACGGTTCGGGCACCGATAAAAACTCACTGGGACTAAGCACGGTATCGGAAATTCGAATCTCATCGAGATCCCCGCCAAAAAAGCGCCCACCGTTCCTCGCTCTCCCGAACTCGAGCTCCCGCGTATTCGCTGCCGACGTTCCGGCTACCAGAGTTCCTTGGGAAGTGCCATCGACAAAGAGTTCGATCTCATTTCCATCGTAGGTTCCCGCGACGTGGTGCCAGGAATTGTCATAGAGATCAGTGACGCTTGCGACCCCTGGAAAACTACTCCCGTTTCCAATCCCGAAGGCAAGCACCCCATTCCCTGCTCCCGTCTGAAAAAACCAACCCGTGTTGTCTCCGAACCCATGCGACTTATCCACCAAAAGCTCCTGCCCGCCTCCTACCGGCGCAGCACTTCGCATCCAAAATTCCACCGTAAAGGCAGCTCCTGCCCCATTCATAAATGCGGGACTTGGCGCAGTGACCACCGCACTGGAACCATTGAATCCCAATCCCACCGTATTGGGTGCTCCCGTTGCGGGAATCGCACTCACCGGAACCGCCCCAATATAGGATGGACTTCCCGCCGGAGTGCCATGATTCCCCCCTACGGAGTCGATCACGGTGCTGGAACCCGTTGCCGCATTCCCCGCAGTCCCCTCCTCAAAACGCCAATAATTGGTCGTTGCCGCATGAGACGATTGGGAAAAAAAGACCGCCAGTAGAATCGAATATCGTGGTTTCATAGGAGCTTAAAAATGAAGGAACGGACTCTACTCAATCACATCTCGCTAAAATGTCGAGCTTTGCTGAAAGTTTCCACTACCAAACAACTCCACCGCGCAGCCTACTGCAGACCAAAACCCACCCGAAAAAACCGCGGAGTTTCCGGTGTCGGGTCCACCTCTGAAACATAGGCCCAGCCATTATTCAGAGGCGGCAAGGGTGCCAAATTCGAGTCAACAAGGACCGTCGACCAATTGATCAAATCGTCACTCGCCTCAACAATCACACGAAGGTCGGAAGCATCGGCATTGTAGCGGAAACCCACCACCGCACCATCAGCACTGGCATCAAGACTCAAGCGCGCCCCCGGCGCATCCACCACCGTGGGATCGAGCCCCAGGTAATACTCTTCAATAAGAGTGTAGCCATCCCCATCAGGATCAGCACTGTCCGGCTGGTTGTCCGCCCCCAATAAATCGTTCTTCCACGAAACAAAGGTCAGAGGATAGACCGGATCCGCACTCACCGCAGGACCTGTCCCGCTTTGATTCGTCGTCGACTGATTGAGGACAATTTTATCAATCATCGCCCCCGGTTCACGCATCCAGATATCGATCGTGTGCACCCCTGCATCCAGAGCAAAAGTGCTCGTAGAACGCTCCCAGTCCCATTGGTTTCTCGAAAGATTCAAGGAACGAAAATTGCTCGTGTTCCCATCCACTGTCACAAACAGCGAGTCACTGCTCCCATCCAATCCTTGGGCCCGCACGTGGACCACATAATCGTCCGCATTTGAGATCAACACCTGGTAGGAAACCGATGGCCCCTCCCCGGGGAGATCTTCACGATTTCCTGAGTTGGGAAGAGCTTGCAGCGCATTGTCCACAGCCGCCCCGGATGCCCCGCTGACCGTAACCTCATCCCAGCTCTTACCCACCCCGGCGGATTTGGAAGTATAACCCTCCGCCTCCATCACGACCTGCCCGCCCGCCTCAAGATAGGATCCAAAGCCGACACTCGAATCAGTGACCGTAAGACTCAGCCCCTGATGATCCGTATCCCCGTCGGCATCCGTCACGGTCACTACGAAATTAAAGACCCCAACTTCACGCAACCGACCAAAAAAGACCCCATCGGGCCCCAGTTGGATCCCGGTGGGCAGATTCCCGGCAGAAGACCAGGTAAAGGGAGCATCCCCCCCGTCAACAACCAGACCGAGCGAGTAGTAATCGTTGTAGTGAACACCGGCGAGGGACGTCGTCGCAACAGTCGGGAAAAGATCGACCACCTCCGCAGTCAGCGAAAAATTGTCCTCGTCAAAATCACCATCCGCATCCGTCACCCGCAACGTGAAGGTGGCAACTCCGGCCGCGGTCGCCGTCCCGCTGATCTCGCCGGTCGCCGTATTCAGGGACAAGCCGCCCGGCAAACTCCCCGAGCTGAGAGTGAATGATATCGGCGCATTCCCCTGCGTCGCGGCAGCCGTTGCCGAGTAGGCCACATTGACAGATGCATTCGGAAATGAAGTCGTCGTCAGCATCGGAGTCGTATCCGCCGCACCCGGAGCGGTAAAGCTGCCCGCAGGCCCCAGATCATAAGACGGTCCCACATCACCACGCACCAGCGGCTCTCCAATCGCCGCTCCAGTTGCCCCATATTCCAGCGCTCCCACATCAATGTTTCCATCACTCCGGATTTTCCCAATCGCATCGGATGTCGTCGCCGGGCTGTAGCTACTCCCGGCGTCAACCGAGTTGCTCGAAGCACCCGGAACGAAATACCCCAATGAACCACTCAGGCCGTGATTCGGATCCACCCCGTAGGTCACCCCGTTGAGCCCCGTCGCCCCATACGTCCCGTCAGGGTGGTAAACGATATTCCCATCGAAGCTAACCGCACTCGCTGACATCTGCAGATTGATCACATCGGAACCCGAGGAATCACTTTGCACCAAATTATTGATCACCCGGGTCCCCGTCGGTGAAACATTGTCCGACTTGTCCTCGCCAAGATTGATCGGCACTTCGCAGTTGATGAACGTGTTGTTCGCAATCAACGCATTGTGCGGAGTCTCATAACCGGTCGAGATATCCGAACTCGGCCAATCACTGTCCCCCATCATCAGAACCAACGAAGCTCGAAGACCCGTACCCCCGATGTTCTCAAAGTAATTGTTCCTCACAATATGGTCCTCACCAATGATCCGCACCCCGGACTCCCGATCCCCACCTGTCCCGAAAAAGAAGTTCCCCTCCACAAGGCACGCATCTCCGTGGCGAAGCGTCAGCTGCCCATCACAATCACGGAAGGTATTGTGTCGATAGATATTCCCCTTCGACTTGTTTGAAATGACCTCGGGTTCACCTCCCGCGCTGCTCACAATCGTTTGGTAGAAATAGTTGCGCTCCACCGTGATGCTCATGTCATACCCTTGACGGCTGCTGTCACTGACCCGGATCGCTTCGTAGCCATTTGGCCCGATGACCGTGCGAGGCCCAAAGTAGTTGTGATCAATCCGGTGCAGGCGCTTCGTGTTGGGATCGTTCTCATTGCTCGGATCGGGCTTCACAAAAATCGTCGTGTTCCCACTCACCTTTCCTTCCAGCGTGTTGTGATCAAAACGGTTCTCATACCCTTCCATGAACACCCAGGGCCCGTAGGTAAACCCATCGTCAAAGTCATGGATCCGGCAGTTCGTAATCCGGCAATTCCGCGAGTTGTCATTGAAGATGAAAACCCCATCGCCGGTGCTCGGCGAACCGTTCCCGTCAAAAACAAGCCCCGCCAGGGTGATGTGCTCACCATCGAGGACGAAGCTTGCCTTCCCCTCAAACTTCGCCCCCCCGAGCGGATTCGCGTAAATCACAATCGGCGCTCCGGCCGTACCCGTTCCGCGAAAAATCTTGGTGTTCAGCCCCGCGTAAGTCCCCCCTGTAATCTCAACCGTATCCCCTGCCTGAAGAGTCGTGGGAAGGGAGTTAAAGTCTGCGACCGACGAGACGGTATAATTCGTCGCCGAAAGCGGAAGCGCCGGAGCACAGAAAAGTAAACAGGATACCAGGCCTCGAAAGACCAACGACGGGGAATGCATGGGAGAGTTTTTGGGGACGGGGAAACCTGATCCTGCATTTTACAGACCGCAAATCGAGAAAAATGGATCGCTGCTTGGGAGCAAAAAAACCTACGGGCTCACACTCACACTCGTCCCTCCTTCGGTCGTCACCGAAACCGGGGCTCCCCCTGCCGCCGGAACGAAGACCCCAATCCGATCATTGTCGATCACCGAGGACCAAACATCGACCCCGTCATTCGTAAACGGCCCGCCATCAGTCACCACCGCTCCCCCGAAGGAAACACTCACCTGCCCTTCAATAAATCCCGACCCCGTCAAGGTCGACGAAGTCGATGGCGTTGCCGATGACACCGCGGTCAACGTCGGCACAACTTGCAACAGCTTGGAACTTCCACCACTGAGGACCGTCGCCTTCCCGGTCCTCGCCGCATTTGGCACCTGAAACGTCAACGAGGTTCCCGCTCCATTGATCGAGGTCGGCTCCACTGTGATAATAAACGGTGACCCGGCCGAGCTCATTCCCTCCACCGTCACCTTCGTCATTCCATCCACAAAACCCACTCCGGTGAGCGTCGCCACCTGACCCACATTCGCAGAGGCCTCACCCCCCAACGCCGGAGTTCCGCTGGCCGCCACCACCGTCAAATCCGAAACATCGGTAACCCGCCCCGAGGATCCCCCTTCGGTGATCACCTCATAAGGCAATTCTCCGTTCGCCGGGACAAACACCGAAAGCCGATCATTAAACTCGGAGGAAGACCACACATCAATCCCGTCATTCGTAAACGGCCCTCCGTCCACCACCGAAGCCGGACCAAATCTCGCCGTCACAAATCCTTCGATAAATCCCGTCCCCGAGATCGTCGTCGTCTTCCCTTTCCCCCCGTTGATCGCCGTCACCCGGGGAACAATTTGTAAAAGTTCGCCACCGCCACCGTTCATCACGGTCGCAACCCCCGTCCGCGCTTCAAAAGGCACCACAAAGGTCAGACTCGACCCATCGGGAGCCACCGTCGCCGGATCGATCGTCGTGATCGACGGCGTCCCGCTGAAGCTCATCGACTCCAAAGTCACCTTCGTCAATCCCGCCGCAAAGCCCCCTCCCTGAAGAGTCACCGTCTGCCCCACGTTCGCCGAAGACTCCAGCCCATCCGTCGGCGTCCCGGTCTCCGATGTAGCCACCACCTGGGTCACATCGCTCACCCGCCCCGATGATCCCCCCTCCGTGATCACCTGATAGGGCAGATCACCTTCCAGAGGCACAAACACCGATATCCGGTCATTCGCCGTCACGGATGCCCACACATCAATCCCATCATTCGTGAAGGGCCCGCCATCGACCACCGATGACCCGCCAAACGTCGTCGTCACCCACCCTTCAATAAATCCGCTGCCAGAAATCGTGGTCGACCGCCCCCGTCCCCCGTTGATCGCCGTCACCCGGGGAACAATCTGCAGCAACTCCCCTCTCCCTCCGTCGATCACTGCCACCTGCCCCGTGCGAGCTTCCGGTGGTACGATGAATATCAGAGTCGTCCCGTCGCCACTAACCGACTCCGGATCGATCGTCGTAATCAATGGCGTCCCTCCCGAGTTCATCGCTTCCAGGGAAATCTTCGTCACCCCCTCCTGATAACCCTCTCCCACCAAGGTCACCGTCTGCCCCACATTCGCGGAATCCTCCCCCGCAATCGCGGGCGTCCCCGTTTCGGATACCGAGCTCATCACAACCAAATCCGATAAACGCCCCGAGGCCCCTCCTTCGGTCACGATTTGATATGGCAAATCTCCATCCAACGGCACAAACACCGAAATCCGGTCACTGTTCTCAACCGACGACCACACATCCACCCCGTCATTCGTAAACGGCCCACCATCCACCACCTCCACAGACCCAAACCGCGCCGTCACCAGACCTTCCGTAAACCCGCTCCCCGAGATCGTGGTCGTCCGCCCCCGCCCGCCACTGATCGCCGTCACCCGGGGCACCACTTGAAGGAAATCACCTCCCGCCGCTCCCACCACACTCACCACCCCCGTGCGCGATCCATACGGCAGAGTGAAGTGGACAAAGTCCCCAAGCGGCCCCACCTCATCCGGAACAATGGTCTGAATCGAGGGCGTCCCTCCCGTCGACACAAATTCCGCCACCACCATCGTCTCCACTCCAAATCCCTCTCCCTCAATTCTCACTTCCTGACTCACATTTGCCGAAGCCTCACCGGCGTCCAGCGGCGTCCCTGTTTCAGACACCGCGATCACCGCCGTGACATCCCCCGTCACCCCCGAGGAACCCCCGTCCGTCACCACCACATAGGGCAAACTTCCATTCTCCGGCACCGTCGTCCCAAGCCTGCCGTTCGCAATGTTGCCAGCATAAACATCGATCCCGTCGTTCGTGAACGGCCCGCGATCCACCACCGCCACCGTTCCAAACCGCACCGAACTCCGCCCCTCCACAAAGCCCGATCCCGAAATCGTCACCGACCTCTTGGGTCCTCCCCCGCTAATCTCCGTCACCACCGGCACAATCTGAAGCGATAGCTTGGTCGTCCCATCGGGAAGTGTAATCTCTCCGGTCACCGCACTGTCCGGCACCAACACATTCCCGGACCTCCCGTCACCCGCGATCTCAGTTAGCCCAACTTCCACGCTACCCAACGACCCTCCCGAACTCATCGTCGGAAAAGTCACCCGCGACGCTCCGTCAAAATTCGCACCCGTCACAAAAATCGTCTGGCCCACATTGGCCGATGACGAAAAGCGATCCCGCGGTGTCCCCACGAGCGCCTCCGCCAAAAGAGGCCCTTTCCGAAAGGTCGTCGTAAATCCCGTCGCCAACCGGTTGCCCCGTAGGTCCGCAATCGTATCCAGCAACTCCACCCGATAAAGATCATCCTCAAACTCCACTGTCGGCTGCACGATGATCACATTGCCATCCTCACTCAGACCCACCGAATATTCAGTCACCACCACATCATCCCCCGTCCCCAACATCCCGTCCACTCCCGCTCTCGTCACCAAAACACTCCCGGTCGTCACCGTTGACGGATCAACTGCCTCACTCAAGGCAAGGTTCAATGCGGCCAACCCTCCCACATAAGCACCATCCGCAGGCGAAATTTCGCCCAACTCCGGAGGAGTCGAATCCGGAGTGACATTCAGCACCAAATCTCCGCTCCACGTCGCATTCCCTCCCGTATCACTCACCCGCGCCTTCAGCGTGAGCGTTCCGGCATCAGCCAGCGACGGCACAATAAAACGATGCTCAAACGGAAAATTTCCATCCGTCACCAAACGCTCATCATTAAGATAGAATTCCACGTTCCTCACCTGCACATCATCCGAAACATCCGCCGTAATCCGGAGTGCCTTCCGCTCCTCGGTCACCCCGCCCGACGCATTGCTCGTCAAGGTAATCGCCGGATCAAGCCCCAGCGAATCAAAGGCCAAATAGTTAATCACCTGCATCCCCTCGGTGTGGTCCGCCACGTAGGCAATGCCGTTGAATAACGACACCGCACGGGCCACTCCCGGAGTCGCAAGCTCCGTGATCGGCACATCCGTCAACGCAGGGTTGCTCGCATCGTAAAGCCAAACCGAATGCGCCCCGTCAAAACTCTGGTTCACACTCCGCGCCGCGATCATCAGGCCCGACCCGTTCAACGCGACATCCTTCCACCCGAATTGGGCCGTCGCCGTCGTCGTGATCCCCACCGGAGCCGCCGGGTCCAAAAGATTCACCGTGTCATACCCCCGACGGTGCACCGCATACCCCACCCCGCCCCCCACCGCGAGACGCATCCGTCCGTTCCAGGTGTTGAAGCCACTCGTCACCGCCACCGAACCCACACTGTTCAAAAACGAGGAATCCAGCGGCACCGAATAAACCGTCCCCGGAGTCGCCGCATACAGAAAATCACCTTCCATCGCCAGATCATGAACCGGTGCTCCCAAAAACAACTCGTCCAACACCGCCCCGGTCCTCAGGTCCACCTTCACCAAAAACCCGCTCGCCAACCCCACATATCCCGTCCCCGCCGTCGCCGCCACACTGATGCTCTCTCCCAGCGCGATCTGATGGATCAAGGTCACCTCGGGCACCTCCGTGATGTCAAAAATCGCCGCCCCTTCCCCGCCATCGGCCACCAAAAGGTAATCCTTCGTCAGCGCCACCGCCCCTGCCGATCCCGGCGTCCCCACCTGCGCCACCACCGTCGGATCCATCCCGCTGAATACATTAAACAAGCTCACCCCCCCGTTTCCATTGGCCACCGCCACCACATCATTGCGGGCATCCACATCAAGAGCCGTCCCCGGTGTCTTCGCCGTCGCAATGATTCCCGTCCGCACCTGCAAACCACCCAAGGGATCGCCCCCTTGAAAAATCTCCGCTCCATCCAAGATACCATCATCATCACTGTCCCCGTCATTCACATCGGTCCCCAGCACCAGCTCCGCCAGATTATTGAGATCGTCTCCATCCGAGTCCGGAAAAACCGACCCCGCCAGCGTCGGCGAGGGAGGAATCTGGATCGATCCGCCGGCCCGACCCGTCACAAAACTCGCGCTCCCTGTTTCGCCGGTATCCGGATGGAGATACTCGATGGTGAACGAGGTGTTCGGCTGCACCAAAAGATCAAACGTCCCCTGACTCGACGTACTGCCTCGCTGAACAAATCCCGTGCTCCGGTTGATCAACCGATACCGCACCCGCGTCCTGATCGGCTGCGGATTGCGCAGGGCCATCTCCTGCTCCCGCTGCAGCTCGGGCAAGAGCTCATAACGCACAAAGAGCGGCGTCCTCCAGCCCGAATCCCTCACCTCGATCAGCACGTCCTGCAAATCCCGCGCCGCCCGCCGGATCACCTCGCCCTCGGCGACCGTGATGCCATTCTCGATCACCGATCTCACCCGCTCGATCAACTGCTCAATATCCTCCTCCGTCAAATCCGGCGGCAGCACCCGCGTCTCATCCTCCACGATCTCCTCCTCTTCCTCCTCGGTCAAATCACCATCCGCCGCCGCCTCCATCACCTCATCCCAAACAATACGACGGGCCCTCAACCCACCCGGTCCCGCACTCGACCACACCGGATCCCCCGTCACCAGATCCTGCAAGGCCCTCGCCTTATCGATCACCTCTTTTTGCAAAACCGGAGCCCGCGTCCGCAGCTGCTTCAGCGCCTCCGCATGAGCCATGCAATCCTCGTAGGCAAATGACCTCGCCGTCACATCCAGAAACAACAGGCTGTTTGTGTAAAGATCCCCTGCCGGACCCGCCACCGCCGCAATGAGACTCATCTCGCCCGCCTGCGCAAATCCCGTCGCACAAGCCATCCGGTCCCCGCCATTGATCCAGCAATCCACCCCTGCTCCCAAAAAGTTAAAGCCCGTTCCCACAAAATCTCCAATCACCGGAATCGCCTCCAGGGGCGTCAACAATCCACCCAACACCCCCTGCACATACCCGCTTTGCAAGAGCGCCCGCTCCGTCGCACAGGAATCACGATCCTCCGTCAATCCGCCACCCCTCACCCGGCACAACGGATTCGTCCCATGCCAGCCCGGCGCCCGAATCCCCGTTCCCGGATCGGACACCGCAAACAAACCATCCTCCGAGATCGTAGCCGGACCCGCCACTTCCCACCTTCCGCTGTCGTGGTTAAAACTCCAGATTGCCGTCTTCGCTCCCGGCGGCAAAGCCCGCCCCGTTTTCGGATCCGGAAGATTCGGAAATGACACCGGCACCGGCCGGTCAAAATTCGTCGCCCCATCGGTCTGCACCGTAATCACCAAGGGCAAATCCAGCCCCTGCGGCAGCGTCCCCGGCAAACGATCCGGTGGCACCGGAGCAATCCCCACCATCCCCCCTCGCGTTCCGTCATCCGCAAACAAGGCATCCGCAGGCACCACCACTTTCACCCCGCTAAACTCCGGGAAATCTTCCAGCACTTCATTCGGAAACCGCACCTCCGTGTCACTCACCGCACTCGTATTCTTCAAGGTCCCATCCACAATCAACGGCAGGAAAATGTTTCCCACCGTCACCTCTTCCCCCGGACGACTCGTCCACGACTTCCCCACGAACGGATAGTAAGCTCCCTCCGGAATGTCATTCGTCGATTGCCGCCCGTCGATATGAACGAAAAAACGACCCACCGGCGCCGGCTCCAGCCGAAAATTCCCCAGCGCATCCGTCACCGCAAAGAGCTCGTCCTCCATCCCATCCACCGTCACCCGAACCCCTGCCAGAGGCTCGTTCACAAAACTCGTCCCATCCGCCCCCGTCTCCGGATTCGAGGCAAACACCCGCCCGCATACCGAAGTCCCCTCAAGCGTCGCCAGCGATAGCGTATCAAAATCAATCGTCGCATCCCCTCCCGGCAACCCATCCCCGTCCACATCAAACGCCACCCCCGTCTCGTCAAGCAACGCCGCCCCCCTCACCCGCACCCGCACCCGCGCAGCCGCCGGCAGCGGTTCCGCATAAAACAAGCTCACCTCGCGACGATCCATCGACACATCAATCCGACCCGGCAAAGGCACCCCCGCAAACTCCGCAAAAAAATCACTCGCCAACACCGACACCCCGGCCGCCAGCGGCCGCTCAAATCGCAACACCGTCTCTCGCGTCAACGCCACCCCATCCTCACCATCAATGGGCGAGGTCGACATCTCCGGATAAATCACCCCTCCCGTTGCCCGCAGATATTCTTCCAGATAACTCAACCCGTCCAAATCCGGATCCAGTCCCGCATCCGAAGCATCCAGCGGATTCAACTCCCCCGCACGTTCCAGCTCATAAACATCATCAATGCCATCTCCGTCCTGATCCCTCGGTGCTCCCCTGATAAACCGCCGCACCCGGTAAAAAGTCGACTCTCCCGAAGACACCTCGCCATCCACCAGAACACCCTGCCCATCCACCCCCAACACCATCCCCACCTTGTCATCAAACCCCTCCAAACCCTCGCTTCGTTCCAACAAATAATAATACGCTTCACTCGCCGGATACCTCACCCTCACCTCGCTCTCCGACTCCCTCTCAATCGAATCGATCACAAAACGTCCCTCAAGACCAGCGACGCTCCCAACCATCATCATCACCAACAATGGGACCAAATATTCCAGACAACTCCCCTTTTTCATCGACTACCTGATTAACAAGGGCCGGTGAAAGTGTCAAACTCCCTCCACTTTACCCGGAAGCCACAACTTCCTTTATCATGGTTTTAGGTCAACAATGCCGCCATGATCCCAACCATGGATAATGAATTCTACTTCGGCGTAAAAGGCCACGTCGTCTGCATCGATCCCGCAACTGGAATCGAAAAGTGGAAGACCCACCTCAAGAGCAGCTACATCACCAACCTGGTAATCCACGACATCCTGATCATCGCCCACACCAAGGGCGAGCTCTTCGGCCTGCGTAAGGATAACGGAAAAATCCTCTGGCGAAACCCGCTCACCGGACTCGGCTACGGCTCCCTCATCTTTGCCACCGGATCACAGAGCACCGTCAACATCCTCGCTCACGAAGCAACCCAACAGGCTGCTGCCGCAAACGGCGGCGGCACAGGCGCTACTTAAAAAATCAGTCCAATCAAACGCGCTCTTCGATCGCCTTCAAAATCACACTCAAGTCCGAAGTCTTGCTCACAAACGGAAGACCACCCTTCATCTGGGGCTTGTCCGGCGCATAAGGACTCTCCTCAACCAAAGCGGTCAGCATCAGGACGGGAACCTCCGTTAAATTGGGATTCGCTCTGAGCGCACTCACCACATCTCCTCCGTCCATCTGCGGCATCACCAAATCAATGATGCAAATATCAGGGCGAAAACTCGAAGCCACTTCGACCGCGGTCGTCGGATCATTGACCTGCATCACCAGATATCCTCCGGCCTCCTCCAGATTGGCAGCCAGCAACTCGGTGAAATCCACTTCATCGTCAATCAGGAGAACTTTTTTGGCACCATCCATAAGCAAACATTCGGCACAGGAACTCTTGAAGGCAAGAATCAATCGTCGTGCGCAGCCACTTTCAACAACAATTCCGCCTCCGCTCCCAAACCATCCTCCCGGTTTCTCAAACTCAATTTTCCTCCGTGCAACTCCGCAATCTTATGAGACACCGCCAGCCCCAACCCCGTCCCCTTTCCGGTCTCCTTCGTCGTGAAAAAAGGATCAAAAACCTTATCAAGCGCCTCTTCCGGAATCCCGCTCCCCGTGTCCTGGATTAAAATCCGCATCATCGCCTCTCCCTCCCGGGGACGCTCCCGCTCCCGGGACCCCGCATCAAAGGTAACCCCCTCGCGCGACACCACATTCCCGCGGATCGTCAAAGTCCCCGGACCATCCATCGCATGCATCGAATTAATGAAGAGATTCACCAACACCTGCTCCACCCGCGTCTGATCCACCAGAATATCCGGCAAATCCTCACCCACCTCCAGACACACCTCCACCTTCGCCTTGTTCAGCTGATACTCCACCAACTCGAGCGATTCCTTCACAATTTTCACCGTCGACATCGGCCGAATATCAAATGCCCGATCCGAGGAATAATCCACCAACCCCTTCACAATCTTCTTTGCCCGATCAATCCCCCTCTTCATCCGCGCCACCGTATCCGCCGCCTTCTGATCCCCTTCCGGCAACCGGCGCGAAAGCAGCTCCAGCCCCATCCCAATCATTGCCAGCGGATTCTTCACCTCATGCGCCACTCCCGCCGCCAATCGACCCACCGATTCCATCTTGGCCGCCATCGTCAGCTGCTCATGGGCCCGCGTGAGGTTTTCATTGGCCTCCAGAAGCTCTCCGTTGATCTTCTTGATCGACTCTTCAGCCACCTTCCTCTCCGTAATATCAAACGAGATCCCCCCAATCGCATAAATATCCCCCCTTGCGTTCCGCATCGGAAATTTCGACATCATATAAGTGTGAATCTCATTCCGGACCAGCAGCTGCGCATCAATCTGCAGCGGCTCCCCCTTCTCAGCCACCTCGTTATCCAACAACCTCACCCGCCTTGCCGATTCCTCATCACCCAACACCTCATAATCATCCTTCCCGATCACCTCTTCCTGCGTGAGACCGAACAAATCTTGAAAACGTTGATTGATCATCAAATACCGCCCGCTCAATGATTTCACATAAATCGGCGCCGGACTGTTGTCCATGATCTCCTGCATCTGCCGCTCCGTCTGCTTGAGCTTCCGCCGTGCCCTCAACTCCTCGGTGATGTCCCGGTTCAACCCCACGATCCCAAAGATCGTCCCTTCGTCATCCCGCACCGGAATCTTGGACACCAGTAAATTCCGCTTCTCACCCTCCGAATTCTTCAACTGGCTCCGCCGGTTCACCACCCCTTCCCCCGTCTCGATCACCACCCGATCCTCTTCCAGAAACCGGGCCGCTTCCTCATCCACAAAAAACGCCGAAGGCTTCTTCCCAATCACATCTTCCGGATCATCGCAGCCCACAAAATTGGCCAGCGCCTTGTTCACCACCACATACCTCCCCTCCCGGTCCCGGATATAGATATTGTCCGGCATACTGTCGATCAACGACCGCAGCGTATTGCGCTCCCGCTCCAGCGACCGTGAAGTACGAACCATCTCCGAGACATCACTCGATATCCCCAAGGTCCCCACAATCTCCCCCTTGCTATTGCGAAAAGGCAACTTCGCACTCAGCACCCACCCCTCGGACCCGTCCGGAAACGTCTCCCGCTCCACATACCCCTCAATCCCCTTTCCCGTCTCAATGATCTGGATTTCATCCTTCCGTGCCTGCTCCGCATGCTCCGCCCCAAAATAATCCTGATCGGACTTCCCGATAATATCCCGCGGATGCCCCGCTCCAAACCAATGCGCCATCGATTGGTTCACCCTCAGAAACTTGGAGTCCAAATCCTTGAAGTAAATATTCGAGGGCACCGAATCCATCAGCGACACAAAATACCGCTCCACCTCATCCCGCTCCGCTTCCGCCCGCCGCGCCCTCCTCAGCAACTCCCGCTCCTGACGCCTCGGTCTCCCCCACCCCGTCACCAGCAGCATCACCAACATCAAACCCACCCCGCAGGCGATCCATCGCACCTCCACAATAGGCACATCACCCAACGCCAGCATCACCAACGTCAACGCCAGAACACTCCCCAAAAGCGCAGGCCACCCGTCTCTCCCGATCCTCATCACATCAGTAAACCAGAGCCATCATCGGTCGCAAGAACATTGAAGTGCCCCGCTCTCAAATCCCTCCCCTCTGTAAAGTCCCAAAACAACCCCAATCATGAATCCCACACATCCCCCCCATGTCTCCCCCTCACCCCCTCTTGGCCTGACTGGTGCTTCCCGCCTGACGCTCACAACGATCAATAACGAGCAAATAAACTAAAGACACCACCATGACCATCATCAGAAAGACAACCCTCGGACTCTTCAGCGCAGCAAGCCTTGTCGCAGCCTCCACCGCTCAAGCCGGCGATCTCTCCGCCTCGCTTTCGCTTGATGCCAACTCCCACTTCATCTCCTACGGCTTCGATGTCTGGGGTGCCGGTGACGACCAGGACATCCTTTTCAACCCCAGCCTGAGCCTCGACTACAAGCTCAACGACTGCTGGACCTTGAACACCGGATTCTGGCTCGATGTCAACGACAAGCCCGCCGGAAGCTCCTTCCGCACCCAGGAAACAGACACCTGGATCGGCTTCGCCTACTCTAAGGACATCTACTCCGTTTCTGCCACCTACCAGTCTTGGCAGTATGCCGGTGACACCGAGCAAATCCTCGACGTCTCCTTCGCTCTCGACACCTTCCTGAGCCCGTCCATCACCTGGCACAACCGTCTCGACCCGGGTGCCAGCGGCGGATTCAACGGCAGCTTCCTCGTCTTCGGAGCAGAACATTCCTTCGACATCAACGAAAAGCTCAGCGTCTCCATTCCGGTCTCCGTCGGATTCGCCCTCAGTGAATTCCACACCGTCCAGGATGGTTACGGATACGCTTCTGTCGGCCTCCAGGGCAGCTACGCGATCAACGACACCACTGCCTTCAACTTCGGCATGACCTACTACGACACCGATTCCGGAGTCGTCGGAAACGCCGAGGACTCCTTCGTTACCTACAACGCCGGCGTCTCCTTCAGTTTCTAGGTCACCTCTGAATCATCCAATTGGACTTACTATGAATTCACTAATCAAACGCTCCCTCCTGGGTGCCGCCGCCCTCATATCCGGGGTGACCGCCTCGGCCGAGGACACCGTCAAGGTCGGCGTCCTTCACTCCCTGAGCGGCACCATGGCCATCTCGGAAACATCGCTTCGCGACGTTCTCCTCTTCGCCTTCGACGAGATCAACGCCCAAGGCGGTGTCCTCGGCAAGAAGATCGAGCCCGTCGTCGTCGATGGCGCCTCGGATTGGCCCCTCTTCGCGGAAAAGGCCAAGGAGCTCCTCGTTAAGGAAAAGACCGCCGTCACCTTCGGCTGCTGGACTTCGGTGTCCCGCAAATCGGTCCTTCCCGTTTACGAGAAAAACAACGGACTCCTCTTCTACCCCGTTCAATACGAGGGCGAGGAAATGTCCCCTAACATCTTCTACACCGCAGAAGCTGTTAATCAGCAGGCCATTCCCGCCGTGGACTACCTCCTTAAGGAAGGCATGGAAAAGTTCTACCTCATTGGAACTGACTACGTCTACCCTCAGACCACCAACCTTGTTCTCTTCGAGTATCTCCTTTCCAAAGGTATTCCTGTTGAAAACATCGGTGGCGGTCTCCGCAAGGATTCCACCGGTAAGGTCATTTCCGCCGGAAATTACACTCCCTTCGGACACTCTGACTTCCAGCAAATCGTTGCTGACATCAAAAAGTTCAGCGCTTCCGGAGACGCTTGTGTCATCAACACCATCAACGGAGATGCCAACGTCCCCTTCTTTAAGGAGTTCGCTGCATCCGGCCTCACTTCCGAGGATTGCCCCGTCGTTTCCTTCTCGATCTCCGAGGACGAATTCCGGGCCCTCCCCGCCAAGGACCTCGTCGGACACCTCGGCTGCTGGACCTACTTCATGTCCATCGACTCCCCCGCGAACACTAAGTTCAAGGATGGTTTCAATGCATGGCTCGCCAAAACAGACGTTCCCGGAGTGATCAAGGAAGACCGCGTCACCTGCTCGCCCATGGTCCTCTCCTACGACGGAGTCTACCTGTGGAAGGCCGCTGTCGAAAAAGCCGGCTCCTTCGATGTCGACAAGGTTCGTGAAGCTCTCAAGAGCGGCATTTCCTTCGCCGGCCCCGGAGGCACCGTCACCAGCCAGGAAAATCACCACCTGACCAAAAACGTCTACATCGGCGAGACCCTTGAGACCGGTCAATTCGACATCATCGAATCTTTCGAGAACGTCGTTGGAGAGCCATTCCTGAAAGGCACCTTCAAGAAATAAACTCAGACAGGACATCCGATCGGTTCTACTTTTTAAGTGGGATTTTCATGACCAGACCTGCTTCGGCCACCGATCCCGAAGCAGGTCTACTTTTTTAACTTCTTGGCACCTCATCTGCATAGCCCAGCCCGATGAATCTAACAGTTCCCCTTAAGCACCTCTTTGGAGCGTTGATCATCCTCACGCTCGTTGGCGTGGGAAAAGCCGAGGAAACCGAGGCCCGAAGACTGCTTTCCGAACTCATTCTCGATCAAAGTTCACAAGAGGTGGACCGCGTCACCCCGCTCTACGACCACGGAGACACCATCATCAAGGACACCATCGCCGGATGGCGAATTGGCGAAGTCTTCACTCTAAAACAAGGCGATACCGAAGTCGCCCTCCTCAAACGTGGCGAGAGTTTCGAAGACATCCTCAGCGGCTCAATCCAACAAGCCACCGGAGATGAAACCATCAACCGGGCCTCCCGCAAACTCAGGAAAAGACTCCGCCGGGTCGTCGACTTCCTCGACCTGAGCTCCAACGATCCGCAAGAGAGAATCGACTCCGTTCTCAAACTCGCCAAAACTCAAAAAATCGATCTCATCGAGGTCATCGAAGAACGTGTTGATCGTCAAAAGGACCCCGAAGTTCTCGCCGCTTTCCACGAGGCACTCAACATCCTTCACCTCAAACACGGCACCCGCGAACAACAACTCAAAGCCGTTGCCGATCTTGGGGAACAACGCTCTTTCGGCGCCCGGGATTTCATCGAAAACCTCCGCCTGGAGACCGAAGACGAGGCCATTCAAGCCGCCGCTGTCTCCGCCCTCAAAAAGATCGATTCCGCACAAAAATGGCGCGACTTCTACGGCTCCCTCGTCCACGGGCTCAGCACCGGATCCGTTCTTCTGCTCGTCTCCTACGGCCTCGCCATCACCTTCGGCCTCATGGGCGTCATCAATATGGCCCACGGAGAATTCATCGCCATCGGAGGCTACACCGTCTTCGTCATTCAGGGACTCTTCGCTGACCTCTATGGCGTCGGCTCAACGGCCTACGAGTGGTATTTCGTCGTCGCACTCCCTTGCGCTTTCCTCACCTCCGCCTTCTGCGGAGTCCTTCTGGAACGAAGTGTCATCCAATTCCTCTATCGCCGACCTCTCGAATCCCTCCTCGCCACCTGGGGAGTCTCGATGATCATCCAGCAACTCATTCGCTTAAAGTTCGGAGCCGCCAACGTCTCGGTCTCCTCCCCCGAATGGCTTTCCGGCAGCTTTCAGGCCGCCGGACTCTCGATGTCCTACAACCGACTCTCCCTCATTGCCTTCGCCCTCCTCGTCATCGTCGCCACTTGGATTCTCCTGAACAAAACCAACTGGGGTCTTCACGTTCGTGCCACCATGCAGAACCGCCTCATGGCTTCCAGCCTCGGCATCAACTCAACCCGCGTCAACATGATGACCTTCGCCTACGGATCGGGCCTCGCAGGACTCGCCGGCGCCTTTCTCTCCCAGATTGGAAACGTCGGACCCTCCATGGGCCAGACCTACATCGTCGATAGCTTCATGGTCGTCGTTGTCGGAGGTGTCGGCAATCTCCTCGGAGCCGCCCTTTCCTCCATGGGCATCGGAATGACCGAACAAATCCTCCAGCCCTTCCTTGGACCGGTGATGGGTAAAATCACGGTTCTCCTCGCTATCATTCTCTTCCTCCAGTTCAAACCCGGAGGCCTTTTCCCTTCACGCTCACGCAGCCTCGACGACTAATGATTTCCGCACTGAAACCATTCGAGAAGAAGTCCGAACTCATCATCTTCTTCTCCTTAATTGGCTTTATCATCGCCATGCCCCTGCTCAACAGCACGGGTGCCATCTCCTCCTATCAGTTGGGCAATTGGGGGAAATACCTCTGCTACGCCGTTGTCGCCATGAGCCTCAACATGCTCTGGGGCTACACCGGCCTCCTCTGCTTGGGCCAATGCCTCTTCTTCGCTTTGGGAGGCTACGCCTTCGGGATGTACCTCATGCTCATGATCGGAGAGCTCGGCCAATACCAAAGCTCCCTTCCCGACTTCATGGTCTTCCTCGGTTACGAAAAACTACCCGTTCACTGGAAACCCTTCTACAGCCCTTGGTTCGCCATCCTGATGGTCATGGTCGTCCCCGGAACCGTCGCCTTCATCTTCGGATTCCTCGCCTTCCGCTCACGCATTAAGGGCGTCTACTTTTCCATCCTCACCCAAGCCCTCACCTACGCCGCCGCTCTTCTCTTTTTCAGAAATGACACCACCTTCGGAGGCAACAACGGCTTCACCGATTTCAAGTTCATCTTCGGAGCCGACATCCGCTCCGCCTCCACCGGACGCTGGCTCTTTGTCGCCTCGGGCATCCTCTTGCTCAGCGTCTACTGGCTCATCGCCTGGCTCCTCACCACCAAGCTCGGCAAGGTCCAGCAAGCCATCCGCGACTCGGAAAACCGCGTGCGCTTTTCAGGCTATTCCACCACCCATTTCAAACTCTTCATCTTCGTCATCTCCGCCATGATTGCCGGACTCGCCGGGGCCCTCTACGTCCCTCAGGCCGGCATCATCAACCCCGGGGAAATGTGGCCCGCCAAGGGCCTCGACATCGTCGTCTGGGTCGCCGTCGGAGGACGCGGAACCAAGCTCGGCCCCATCATCGGCGCCGTCCTCGTCAACCTCCTCCGCAGCTACACCACCTCCGCCTTCCCCGAATCCTGGCTCCTCATCCTCGGGGGCATCTTCGTCGTCGTTGTCCTCTTCATGCCCGATGGCATCGTCGGACTCGCCAACCGCCTCTGGGCCAAATTCAAACCTGCCAACGCATGAACCCTCTCCATCGCGATACCGACCTCGTCCTCTCCGCAGAGGGGGTCACCCGCTCCTTCGATGGCTTCAAGGCCATCAACGATCTCAATTTCTACCTCGGTGAAGGAGAACTCCGCACCGTCATCGGACCAAACGGCGCCGGAAAAAGCACCTTCATGGACCTCATCACCGGGCGCACCCGTCCGGATGAAGGCACCATCGTCCTTCACGAATCGGACGGACACGACATCGATCTCACCAGTCTTCCCGAATACAAGGTCAACCGCCTCGGCATCGCCCGCAAGTTCCAGACCCCCAGCGTCTACTCGCAACACACCGTCTTTGATAACCTCCTCCTCTCACTCGACCGACCCCGCGGCGTCTTTCAGGGACTCTTCTACAAAATGACCCCGGAGGACAAAGCAGCCATCGAGGAAATTCTCGAAACCATCCGCCTCACCGACCGCCGCGATGAACTCGCCGGCTTCCTTTCCCACGGCCAAAAACAATGGCTCGAGATCGGAATGCTCCTCGCTCAAAAACCACGCATTCTCCTCGTCGACGAACCCGCCGCCGGCATGAGCGATGAGGAAACGGAACGCACCGGCGAACTCCTCCTCAGCCTCGAAGGAAAACACAGCATCGTCGTCGTCGAACACGATATGGAATTCATCCGCCAAATCGCCCGTCGCGTCACCGTCCTTCACCAGGGACACGTCCTCAAGGAGGGCAGTTTCGAACACGTCTCGAAAGATCCACAGGTGATCGAAGTCTACCTCGGAAGACAAAAACATGACTAGTTTACTCCAACTCAAGGGCGTCGAAGCCGCCTACGATCAATCCGTCATCCTGCGGGGAATCGATCTCGATATCCCGCCCAAATCCGTCGTCTCTCTCCTCGGCCGAAATGGCGTCGGTAAAACGACCACTCTCAAGACCATCATGGGACTCGTCTCCGCCACCGCCGGCGACATCCAGCTCGACGGAAAATCCCTCGGGAAAATGAAACCCGAAAACCGCGCCCGCTTCGGCCTCGGATACGTCCCCCAGGGCCGCGACATCTTCTCCTCCATGACCGTCTGGGAGAACCTCAAGGTCAGCATCTCCATCTACGGAAAGGAATCCGCCGACCGCCTCGACGAAGTCTATCAGCTCTTCCCCGTCCTCAAGGAAATGCTCCACCGAAAAGGCGGAGTCCTCAGTGGCGGACAACAGCAACAACTCGCCATCGGACGCGCCCTCCTCACCCGCCCCAAGGTCCTCATCCTCGATGAACCCACCGAAGGCATCCAGCCCTCCATCATCGACCAGATCGAGGACGCCCTGCTCTACCTCAAAAAGACCCACGACATGAGCATCCTCCTCGTCGAACAATACCTCGATTTCGCCAAGGCCGTCTCGGACCACTTCTACATCATGGACCGTGGCACCATGCTTACCGGAGGCCCCATCGCCCAACTCTCCGATGACCTCATCACCAAACACCTCACCGTTTAAATATGCACCTCACCCCACGGGAACGCGACAAACTCATGATCGTCGTCGCGGCCGATCTCGCCCGCCGACGTCAATCCCGCGGCCTCAAGCTCAACTACCCGGAAGCCGTCGCCATCATCACCTATGAAATTTTCGAAGGCGCACGCGATGGCAAATCCGTCAGCGAACTGATGGACTACGGCACCCGCATTCTCACCCGAGCCGATGTCATGGAGGGCGTCCCCGAAATGATCCACGATGTCCAGGCCGAGGCCACGTTCCCCGACGGCACCAAGCTCGTCACCGTCCACCACCCCATCTCCTGAACCCTCATGAATCCCGGAGAAATCATCCCAAAAGTGGCCCCGCCCATTGTCCTCAACGAAGGTTTGGAAACCATCACCCTGATCGTCGCCAACACCGGTGACCGCCCCGTTCAAGTCGGGAGCCACTACCATTTTTTCGAGGTCAATTCCGCGCTTCACTTCGACCGCGACGCCGCTCGCGGATTCCGCCTCAACCTTCTCTCCGGCACCGCCGTCCGCTTCGAGCCCGGCGATGAAAAGGAAGTCGAACTCGTCGCCCTCGCCGGCCAACGCGAAGTCTGGGGCTTCGCCGGAAAAATCAACGGACCACTCTAAACCATGCCTCTCGAAGTCACCCGCACCCAATACGCCGAGCACTACGGACCCACCGTCGGAGATCAGGTCCGCCTCGGAGACACCGAGCTCATTATCGAGGTAGAACGCGACCTCATCGCCGAAGGCGGAGGCTACGGCAACGAAGTGAAATTCGGTGGCGGAAAAGTCATCCGCGATGGCATGGGACAATCTTCCTCTGCCCTCGACGCCGAATCCCTCGATCTCGTCCTCACCAACGCCACCATCATCGATGCCGAACTAGGCATTATCAAAGCCGACCTCGGTATCCGCGCCGGACGTATCGTTGGCATCGGCCACGCCGGAAACCCCGGCATCCAAAGTGGCATCGGCTCCGCCATCCCCGATCCTCTGACCGGTGAAAAAGACGCCATGATCATCGGCGCCGGCACCGAGGTCATCGCCGCCGAGGGAGCCATCATCACCGCCGGAGGAATCGACGCCCACATCCACTTTATTTGCCCACAGCAAATCGACGAAGCCATCGCCAGCGGCGTCACCACCATGCTCGGAGGGGGCACCGGACCCGCCACCGGCACCAATGCCACCACCTGCACCCCCGGCGCCTGGAACATCCACCGCATGCTCGAAGCTGCCGAGGAATACCCCGTTAATCTCGGCTTCCTCGGCAAAGGAAACTGCGCCCAACCCGAGCCCCTCCGCGAGCAAGTCCGCGCCGGAGCCATCGGACTCAAACTCCACGAGGACTGGGGCACCACTCCCGCCGCCATCGACACCTGCCTCACTGTTGCCGATGAGATGGACGTCCAGGTCGCCATCCACACCGACACCCTCAACGAATCGGGATTTCTCGAAGACACCCTCGCCGCCATCAACGGCCGCACCATTCACACCTACCACTCGGAAGGTGCCGGCGGAGGCCACGCCCCGGACATCATGAAGGTCTGCTCCTTCCAAAACGTCCTCCCCTCCTCCACCAATCCCACCCGCCCCTTCACCGTCAACACTCTCGATGAGCACCTCGACATGCTCATGGTCTGCCACCACCTCGATTCAAAAATCCCCGAGGACGTCGCCTTCGCCGATTCCCGCATCCGTCCGCAGACCATCGCCGCCGAGGATCGCTTGCACGATTCCGGAGCCATCTCAATCATCGCCTCGGACAGCCAGGCCATGGGCCGCGTCGGCGAGGTCGTCATCCGCACCTGGCAAACCGCTCATAAAATGAAGGTCCAGTTCGGTCCCCTTCCCGACCCCACCGGAAAGCACCCCGCTGCCGATAACTTCCGCGCCCTTCGCTACGTCGCAAAATACACCATCAACCCCGCCATCGCCCATGGCATGGACAGCGAGGTCGGCTCACTCATGGTCGGAAAACTCGCCGACATCGTTCTCTGGAAGCCCGCCTTCTTCGGCGTCAAACCCGAGCTCATTCTCAAAGGTGGCATGATCGCTTGCGCCAACATGGGCGACCCCAACGCCTCCATCCCCACCCCCCAACCCACCTACTACCGGCCCCAATTCGCGGCCCACGGGCGCGCCAAAACCCAAACCTCGGTCACCTTCGTCAGCGCCGCCTCTCTCGATCACCTCAAGGAAACTCTCAATCTCAGCAAACGACTCGTCGCCGTCCGCAACACCCGCTCGATCACCAAGAGCGACCTCCTCTTCAACGAAAGCTGCCCGGAAATCGAGATCGACCCCGAAACCTACCGCGTCACTGCAGATGGCGAGGACCTCACCTGCGAACCCCTCACCGAAGTCCCCCTCGCCCAACGCTACTTCCTTTTTTAAATGGCGCTCCTCCTCAATCGCATCGGCCCCGCCTCTCCCGAAGCCATCGCGCTTCCGGTGGCCCGTGTCGATCTCTGGAAACGCCGCTGGCGCGCCACCGCATCCGATGGCTCCGAGATCGCCGTCGCCCTCGATGCCCCCGCCAAACACGGGGAATTCCTCTGGAACGATGACCGCTCATTCCAAATTTCCCAGCTCCCTGAAACCGTCATCACCATCGCCATACCGGACCAACCCGACCTCGCCGCAAAAATCGGTTGGTATTTCGGCAACCGCCACATCCCCATCGAAGTACGAAAAAATTCCATCATCGCAGAAGACTTCCCCACCCTCACCGACTCCCTCGACCGCATCGGCATCGCCTGGAACCGCCGCCAGGAAATCCTGAACTGCCGCCCCCACTCCAGCGACCACCGCCATTAAAAAAACGATGAACCCTCGCGGCACCGGAATCCTTCTGCAATTCACCGACAGCGCTCTCCCCGTCGGAAGCTACGCCCACTCGTTTGGGCTCGAAGGTCTCGTGCAGTCCGGCCACCTCACCACCGGCGATGACCTCCGCGCCTTCCTCCTCCGCGACGTCTCCCACTCCCTCATCAACGGCGACCTCCCTCTCCTTCTCCGCGCCTATCAGGCCCTTCTCGATCAGGACCTGCCCGCCCTCACTCATTGGGACCAAATCGCCCTCGCCATGAGACCCACCCGCCAACTGCGCGACGCCGCCTCACGCATCGGCCGCCAGAGCTGGCTCCTCTACGAAAAAACCTGGCGCAAACTCGGCCTCTTCTCCGGAAAAGAGCACTTTCCCCATTTTCAACACCCCATCGTGACCGGAGTCATCTTCGCCGAATCCACCGTCCCCCTCGCCGACGCCTTCTGCGCCTTCTCCTACCAAACCTTCTCCGCCCTCGTCCAAAGCGCCCTCAAGCTCCTCCCCATCGGCCCCACCATCGCCCAGACCATCCTCGCCGATGCCCTCGCCGCCCTGTCCGGACAAAACGACGCCATCCTCGCCCTCACCGATGACGAACTCGGCACCTTCAACCCTCTCTGGGACATCGCCGCCAGCCAACACGAACGCGCCGACGCACGCCTCTTTATCTCCTAGCCACCATGAACGAACGCAAAGCCATCAGAGTCGGAATCGGCGGTCCCGTCGGCTCCGGAAAATCAACCCTCTGCCTCACTCTCTGCCGCCACTACGGCAAGTCGCGCGACATGGCCGTCATCACCAATGACATCTACACCAAGGAGGACGCACGCATGCTCATCAACGCCTCCGCCCTCGATGCCGAACGAATCCTCGGAGTCGAAACCGGAGGATGCCCGCACACCGCCATCCGCGATGACATCTCGATGAATCTCGAAGCCGTCGACGACCTCCAGGAGCGCTTCCCCGATCTCGAATTCATCCTCATCGAAAGCGGAGGCGACAATCTCACCGCCACCTTCTCTCCCGAATTGGTCGATGTCTTCATTTACGTCATCGATGTTACCGAAGGCGGCGACATCCCCCGCAAAGGAGGCCCCGCCATCGTCGGCGCCGACCTCCTCGTCATCAACAAGGCCGAGCTCGCCCCCTACGTCGAGGTCGACCTCGACCAAATGCACGCCGACTGCTTCTCAAAGCGCGGCGACCGCCCCTTCCTCTTCACCGATCTAAAAACCGGCCGTCAGGTCGATGAACTCATCGCCTGGTTTGATCACCACGTTCTCTTCACCGATGTTGGGTAGCCTCCAAAGCAGCGCGGAACTCGATTTCCGCCTCGACGACCTCGGCCGCACCGTTCTCGCCAAACGTCGCGCCGGAGGTCTCTTCCATTTCAGTAAACCCTACCGAAATGGCGACACCCTCTCCCTCCAGATCGTCAACCCCACCGCCGGACTCTTCGATGGCGACTCCATGGAGCTCGACGTCCACGTCCGTGCCGGTGCCCAGGTCGCCCTCACCTCGCCCAGCGCCAACCGGTTCTACACCATGGATCGATCCAGCGCCAAAGTCCGCCAGCACTTCACCATCGGCGCCGGAGGCTGGCTCGAATACCACCCCAACTTCACCGTCCCCCAACGCGGCTCCGCCGTCGATCAGGAGATCAGGATCGACCTCGCTTCCGGAGCCGAAATGATCTTCCTCGATCAACTTTCCCCCGGCCGCCTCAAGCACGGCGAGCAATACCTCTACCGCCGATTCACCACCTCCTTTTCGCTCTCCTACGATGGCATTCCCCGGGTCGCCGAGCGCATGGTCCTCGAACCCCACCTCAACGGCTGGCCCCTCACCGTCCCCGGATGGGATGTCGCCCTTTTTGGAGCCGTCTGGCTCGTAAAGGACGACCTCCACAGCCACCTCGACACCCTCTCGGCCATCGAGAGCTCCATCCAAAAAACAGACCTTCACTGCGGCCTCACCATCCTCTCCGACCAAGTCGCCGTCATCCGCCTCCTCGCCCCTCGAAGCATCATCCTTCGCCAGGCCCTCCGCGATATCCGCGCCTCTCTCAACCCCATTTTTCCTAACCACCCCTTCAACCCAAGACTCCAGCAAACATGAAAAAAACCCTGCTCACTGTCACCACCGCACTCATTGCAAAGGCCTCCGCCCACCCCGGCCCTGCCGGACACACCCACCCCGATGAATGGCCTTTCGAGCCCGTGGCCCTCCTCGCCTCGCTCATCACCGTCCTCCTCATCGCCAGACTCGTCCTTCGTAGAAGCTGAGAAAGACGGCCAACCGCAGGAAAATTCGTGACCCCTGCGATAATTGTCCCTTAGCTCAACCCGTGCGCGTTTGGCTTCCGTTTCTTTCCCTCCTCTCTATCGGAGTCATCCCCTCATGCAAAAAAGACGAACCCGCTCCCCCTCCCGAGCGACAGGTTTCCTACTCCCGCGAAATTCGGCCTATCCTCGCCGCTAAGTGTGCCGCCTGCCACGCCGACCCCGAAAACGACAACAACTTCCACCTCTCCCTCTCCAACCCCGAAATCCCCGACACCTTCAGCCTCCCCCATCCCGAGGAAGGCGGATTCGATAACGACGAGGAGGCCCTCTTCGCCAAATGGATAACCCAAGGGGCCCAGGTCGATCCCCACTGGGCCTTCGCTCCCCTGAGTGACGGGGACGATCTCATCATCCCCGAAAAATCGACCTACCTCCCTGTCGATCTCCCCGAGGGCGACTTCCGCGCCCACCTCCGCAACACCCTCGCCGGCGACCTTCTTCCCGATGGCAGAAAAACCGCCTTCACCCACGCCCTTCGAAAGGGCGATGACACTCCCGCCGGTCGACTCAACCAACTCTCCAACTGGATCGGCATCCCTCTCCTTTCTCCAAACCCCGGCGAGGAAATCTCCAACTCTGATCACGCCCGCCTCCTCCACCTATTCACCACCCCCTACGATCACCTCCACGTCACCCATCCCCTCCACCCTCCAACCTACATTGCAGGTGAAATCACTCCTCCCGAGGAAGAGGAACTCCTCGTCCCCGTAACCGAAGTCGAATTCAAAACCTGGCTCGGCGACCGCGACACCCTCCCCCAAATCCCGGACCTGGTCTCCATCTTCTCCTTCAATGGTGGAACAAATCGCAATACCGCCCTCGGTCGTGAAGACACAGGAGCCACCCCCATACCCACCGTCGATGGCGTTCAGGGAAAGGGCACTCCCGCCCACCTCCCCCTCGAACTCCCCACCGACCTCCGGCTCTTCAGCACCTCGCCCTTCTCCCTTTCCCTCTGGATCAAAACCCCGGACCCCAAAGCCACCTTCTCCCTCATCAGCCAGAAACAAGAGGGCCGCGGGTTCGACTTCTCACTCAACAACGGCCGGATCGCCGCCCGCTTCACCCGCTACTGGCCCGGCAACGCCCTCGCCGTCAGCACCCCACCCCTTGTCATCTCCACCGATTGGCAGCACCTCGCCGTCACCTACGATGGCTCACGCACCTCACGCGGCTTCACCTTTTACCTCAATGGCTCCCTTGCCGATGGACTGTTGATCGATGCCAACTCCCTCGTAAAAAGCATCTGGGCCAATTCACCTCCTCCACCCCTCACCCTCGGCGACCCCCTGGCAAAAGGCGTCGTCATTGACGAGGTCAACCTCTTCCAGCGCGCCCTCAGCCCCATCGAAATCAGCACCCTCTGCAATGGTCGCACCCTCCTCGCCACCTTCGATGACCCGGAAGCCGACCCCTCCCAACTCCGCCCCTACTACCGCGGTGCCATCAACCCCGCATACCGCATCTACCAGGCGACCCTCCTTGAAAAACGCCGCCACCTCGTCACTCTCGAGGACCAACTCACCGAAATCCCCGTCATGGAAAGCCTCCCCCGTGCCGTCGCCCCCGCCACTCCCCGCACCTCGGGCCCCAAGTGCCTCGATGCCGTCGACCGCCTCGGCCTCGTCACCACTCTCATCGGGGAAGACTCCAATCTCCTCGCCCGCGCCGCCGCCAACTGGCTCTGGACCGAACACTTCGGCACCCCTCTCGTCCCCAGCCTCGGCTACACCGGGACCGACCTCTCCGCAGCCGGTCAACTCACCACCCTCGCCGCCAAGCTCGTTGAACTCGACTGGGACCTCTCCAGACTCTCAGCCTTCCTCCGCCAGCCTCAATAGCCCTTACCGGAACCATCAATGAAACGTCTCATCCTCTCCCGCCACGCCAAGTCCTCCTGGAATCACCCCGACCTTCGGGACATCGATCGACCGCTCAACAAACGCGGATTCCGCGCCTCCCCCGTCATGGGCCGCGAGCTCGCCCGCCTCGGCTACCATCCTGACGTCATCCTCGCCAGCCCCTCACAACGCACCCGCACCACTGCGGAACTCCTCGCCGCCGAGCTCGATTTCGACCCCTCCGAAATCCAAATCGTCGACTCCCTCTACGGAGCCTCATCCGGCGAGGTCGTCGCCATCGCCAACCGCTTGGATGACAAAATCAACACCGCCCTCCTCATTGGCCACAACCCCACCTGGACCAACGTCATCAACCGATTCACCGGCGGATGTCTCATGAACCTACCCACCAGTGGCATCGCCATCATTGATTTCGATGTCGACCACTGGGCCCAAGTCGAATCCGGCACCCAACGCGACCTCCTCCTCCCCAAAGACTTCGGTGTCGGAGGCGGAGGTGGAAAATAAATACCCGCAACAATGCCCCCTTCCGCCCTCATCGTCATCGGAGACGCCTCCGAAACCCTCGACACCCTCTACCCCTACTACCGCCTCATCGAAGCAGGCATCACCCCGGTCGTCATCGCCCCCGAAAAACGGCGCTACCAAATGGTCATGCACGAGGTCAAACCCGGCTGGACCATCACCAAAGAATGGGAGGGCTACACCCTCGAGGCCGACCTCGCCTTCTCGGAAGTCAACGAGGAAGACCACCTCGGCATCTTCTTCTCCGGCGGCCGCGCTCCGGAATACATCCGCTACGATGAAGACCTCGTCCGCATCACCAAGCACTTCTTCGCCGCAAACAAACCCATCGCCTCCGTCTGCCACGGCGTCGAAATCCCCGCCTATGCCGACTGCGTCCGCGGTCGCAAAATGGCCACCGTCCCCAAATGTAAATTCGATCTCGAGGTCGCCGGCGGCATCTTCGTCGACCAACCCTGCGTCATCGATGGGAACCTCATCTCCGGCCGCACCTACCACGATAACGGCCACTACCTTGCTCCTTGGATAGAACTTCTCCAAAAAGCCGCCCAAGCATCATGAACCCGCTCGTTAAAGCTGCCGACACCCTCCGCAAAGAACTCCGCAACCTCCCGTTCCCCGAGCCCGTTCATACCACCTACAACCCGCTCGAATACGCTTGGGATCGTCACTGCGACTACCTCACCCGCTTCGGTTCCGGCAATAAAAAGGTCCTCTTTCTCGGCATGAACCCCGGCCCCTACGGCATGGCCCAAACCGGCGTCCCCTTCGGAGAAATCCCCCACGTCCGCGATTGGATGGGCATCTCCGGCCCCGTCACCAAACCCGATCCCGAACACAAAAAACGCCCCGTCACCGGCTTCGATTGCGAGCGCTCCGAGGTCTCCGGCCGCCGCCTATGGGGCCTCTTCAAAGAACTCCACGGCACCGCCGATTCCTTCTTTGAAAATCACTTCGTCGCCAACTTCTGCCCCCTCGTCTGGATGAAGGACACCGGAGCCAACCTCACCCCAGACAAACTCCCGCGCGACTGCATGGTCCCCGTCGAGGAAGCCTGCCTCAAGCACCTCAAAAAAGTCATCGAAATCCTCCAGCCCGAACACCTCGTCGGCGTCGGTGCCTTCGCCGAAAAACAACTCGCTTCCGCCAGCGATGGATCCCACCACCTTGGTAAAATCCTCCACCCGTCACCTGCAAGCCCGGCAGCCAACCGCGACTTCGCAGGCACCGCAACCAAGCAGCTGACCGACCTCGGATTACTCTCTCAGTAAGTTCCAGGCACTCACCAGCGCCTTGAGACCCGCCATCTCAATCGAGGGATCAACCCCCACGCCCCACAGAATCCGCCCGTCCGTGTGCCGCAGCTGAACATACGCCGCCGCATCCGAGCTCGACCCACCGCGCACCGCGTGCGAACGGTAATCCGTCAGTACGAAATCCTTCAGCCCCGCCTTTTCCAGCGCGTGCACAAACCCGTTGATCGGACCGTTCCCGATCCCTTCCACCGAAAGCGATTTTCCACAAACCTCGATCTCCGCTTTGCACAGCACTTCCCCACGCTCACCCGCATGGTGATCCAGCTCATAATCCCGCAAAACCATCGTCGACTCCACATTCGTGAACTCCTCAAAGAACACCTTCCCCACCTCATCGGCAGTCAGCTCTTCCCCCCGCTCGTCAGCGAGCTCATAGACCCGCTTCCCAACCTGGGGATGCATCGTCTTCGGCAAATCAAAGCCATGCTCCTGATCAATGATGTACGCCACACCCCCTTTTCCACTCTGCGAATTAATCCGCACAATCGCTTCATAGCTCCGCCCGATATCATGGGGATCGATCGTCAGATAGGGCACGCCCCACCGCTCACCCTCTTCCTTCGCCCGCCGATCCAGCCCTTTCTTGATCGCATCCTGGTGCGACCCTGAAAACGCCGTAAAGACAAGCTCACCCGCATACGGCTGCCGCTCCGGCACCACCATCCGCGTCGTCCGTTCGTAAACCTCACGCAAGTGGGAAAGGTTGGAAAAGTCCAAACCAGTCTCAATCCCGTGGCTGTTCATGTTCAGCGCCACGATCACGATATCCAGGTTTCCCGTTCGCTCCCCGTTTCCAAAGAGCGTTCCCTCCACCCGATCCGCACCCGCCATCAGGCCCAGCTCCGTCGCGGCCACACCGGTCCCGCGATCATTGTGCGTATGCAGGGAAATGATCACCGCATCCCGCTTCGAAATATTGCGGCACATCCACTCAATCTGGTCCGCGTGCACATTCGGAGTCGTCCACTCCACCGTCGCCGGCAGATTCAGAATCATCTTCTTCTCCGGCGTCGGCTCCCACACCTCCATCACCGCCTCACAACACTCCAACGCAAAGTCCAGTTCCGTGTCCGAGAACGACTCCGGCGAATACTGCAGCACAATCTCCGTCTCCGGAATCGTCGGCACCAGTTCCTTCACCACTTCCGCACCCGTCACCGCGATCGCCTTGATATCCTCGCGGGACGCATCCCCAAAGGTCACCCGTCGCTGCAGCGTCGACGTCGAATTGTAAATATGCACAATCACCCGCTTCGCCCCCTTGATCGCCTCAAAGGTCCGCTCGATCAAATGCCGCCGCGTCTGCACCAACACCTGCACCGTCACGTCATCAGGAATCCGACCCTCTTCAATCAGACGACGCATGAACGCAAACTCCGTATCGCTCGCCGAAGGAAACCCAATCTCGATCTCCTTAAAGCCCACCGCCACCAGCATATCAAACATCTCCAGCTTCTCCTCAACCGACATCGGAATCGGCAAGGCCTGGTTTCCGTCGCGGAGGTCGACCGAAGCCCAAATGGGAGCTTGCGTGATCGTACGGTCGGGCCACGTCCGGTCGCGCAAGTCGACGGCCGGGAAAGGGCGGTATTTGGTGATGGAGTCTGGGTTCATCGTTCGGCTGTTAGGTTTTAACGCCGACCCCTTTCTTGGCAAGTGCTCGTTGGACGCAATCCACCCGTTAATCGGGGTTCAGAAGTTGGCCAAATAAACACAAATACTCGGATCAAAGTCCGAGTCGCAATCCAAGAAGCAGGGCCAACTGAGTCATTACCCCGCCACCTTTCCCCACCAAAGCCCCTTTGTCACTCCAAATCCACCCTTCAAAACTACCCCCGCCCACTCTACACTCCTCCCGTGAACGATCTCGTGATGAATGAAGAAATCCATCAGCGCGTCATCGTCGAGATGGTCCCCCGCGCCGAAAAGTTCCTCTGGGTCGTCACCGCCGACGTCAAAGACCTCCACGTAAAAAAAGGCCGCCGCTTCGTCCCCTTCCTCGAAATCCTCTCCGATCTCGTCCAACGCGGGGTCGCCGTCCGCCTCTTCCACGCCAAGGAACCCGGCCCCCGCTTCCGCGCGGACTTCGACAAATACCCCGCCCTCATCGAGTCCGATCTCTTCGAACGCATCCTCTGCCCCCGCATCCACACCAAAACCTTCATCGTCGATGGCAAAGAAGCCTTCGTCGGCTCCGCCAACCTCACCGGCGCCGGCGTCGGCGCCAAAAGCCCCTTGCGCCGAAACTTCGAGGCCGGCTTCGTCACCGACGAATCCCGCCACCTCGACCCCCTCATGGAATGGGTCGACCAACTTTACCTCGGCGACTTCTGCCAAAAATGCCAGCGCCGTTCCACCTGCCCGGACCCCATCGCCTGACTTATACCAAGTAGAGTTTCAAAAGAGCCAAATGCCGGAACGATTTTCTGGAATGGCAAGGCATGACGAGCGAGTGG